>NZ_JBFUDV010000001.1:0-1422587 GCF_056404535.1 Mesorhizobium sp. P2_C5_2
GGTGCTGGTCGGTGACCCCGAACTTTGCAAGATGGCCAGCGACCGCCTGCTAGGCGTGCACGGCATCTACATCCAGCCGATCAACTACCCGACCGTGCCGCGCGGCACCGAGCGGCTGCGCATCACGCCGACGCCGTTCCATACCGATGCGTTGATTGCGGGACTGCAGGACGCGCTGGTCGAGACCTGGGATGCGCTCGGCATTCCCTACGGCTCCGCCGGACGGCCTTCCGTGGCCAAGAGCGACCGGATCGTTCCACTGCTGGTGCCGAAGTCGGGCGGCTGAAGCCCGTTTGAAACCCTACTCCGGCGGCCATCTGGTGCGGTTTTCTGCGCTTCCGGCCTTCGCCGGCCGAAGCACTCATGAGTAGCTAGCAGTTCAGGCTACGGCCAGCGTAGGCCGGTGCTCACGGACCCAAATGTCCGCTGCGCTCCGGTTCTAGAAACCCACACCCGCTGACTCACCGGAGCTAGTTTCAATTCGGGCTTCTTCGGCGGTTTGGCTAAACAGTCTTCATCCACTTCGCCAGCCGGTGCGCGGCTTCCTCGAGCTGATCGAGGCGGCGGTGGAAGCACAGCCGCAAAAACGCTTCGCCGCCTGGGCCGAAGGCGGTGCCGGGGGCCAGGCCGACATTGGCCTTGTCGACGATGTCGAATGCGGCCCGGCGCGGATCTGTGATGCCGTCTACCGTGAAGAACAGGTAGAACGCGCCTTGCGGCACGGTGAAGCGCGCCTTGCCGGTGGTGCCGATTATGTCGCAGACGAGGTCGCGTGCCTTCCTGGCCCGCTCCACCTGCTCGACGATGAAGGCGTCGCCGTGGTCGAGGGCGGCGACGGCTCCGCGCTGCATGAACTGGGCGACACCCGAGGTCGAATACTGGATCAGGTTTTCGAACACCTGCTGCAGCTCGGGATGGGTCTTGATCCAGCCGATGCGCCAGCCGGTCATCGCCCAGTTCTTGGAAAAACTATTGACGAACAGGATGCGGTCTTCCGCGGTCGCGATGTCGAGGAAGGACGGCACGCGGCCATGGCCGTAATGGAACAGCGCATAAATCTCGTCGGCGATGATCCACAGGCCCTTTTCGCGGGCGAGGTTCAGGATCGCCTGAAGCGTTTCCCGGTCGGCGGTCCAGCCGGTTGGGTTGGAGGGCGTGTTGACGAACAGCGCCTTGGTGCGCGGCGTGACCGCGGCAGCGATCTTGTCGACATCGCAGGACCAGCCATTGCCCGACTGATCTAGCGTGACCGCCACCGGAGTAGCGCCAGAAACACCGGCGGCGGCGGCGAAATTCGGCCAGGCCGGCGACAGATAGATGACCTCGTCGCCACTGCCGGCGACAGCGGCGAGCGCCAGCTGGATGGCATGCATGCCGGATCCGGTGGCGATGAATTCTTCCTCGGCGAAATTCTTGCCGAAATGCCTTGCATAGTAGCGGGAGAGCGCTTGCCTGAGCTCCGGAATGCCCTTCTGCCAGGTGTAGAAGGTCTCGCCATTGGCCAGCCCCTTTGTGGCGGCTTCCGAGATGAAGGCAGGCGTCGGCAAATCGCCTTCACCGGCCCAGAGCGGGATCATGCCCTCGCGTGTGCGGCCGTAGTTGACGACAGCGACAATGCCGCTTTCGGGTGCGGCCACGGCCTCGGGGCGCAAGCTATCGATCAGGGTCATGGACAGGTCCGTTTTGATATCAAGCCAGTGCTCTTAGCAGATGCGACAACAGAAAACCCCGGCCGCGAACGACCGGGGTTTTGGTCCAAGGACCTGCCTTGGGACTATTTCTTGGCGAGGAGATCGCGAATTTGCGTCAACAGCGCAATGTCGGCTGGTGGCGGCGCGGCCGCCGGTGCCGGCTTCTCGGCCTCAAGCCGCTTGCGCAGATTGTTCACCGCCTTGACCATCAGGAAGATGATGAAGGCGAGGATAATGAAATTCAGCGCCACGGTGATGAAGCTGCCATAGGCGAACACCGCACCCTGCTTCTTGGCTTCGACCAGCGAGGTCGCGTTGACAGCCGAGGAAAGCCCGACGAAATAGTTGTTGAAGTCCAGCCCGCCGAAGATCGCCCCCACAATCGGCATGATGATGTCATTGACAAGAGAATCGACGATCTTGCCGAAGGCAGCGCCGATGATGACGCCGACGGCCAAGTCCATCACATTGCCCTTGGAAATGAATTCCTGGAACTCTTTCAGCATTCGACCCTCTTCTCATGGCAGGCCGCGCTGCCGCCGTCCTCCGGCGCCGGCCCGCGCATACCATAACAAGAACCTGCGGTTGCAACAGAAGCAAAAGCGGGAAAACACCGCTTTCTCCTTACCTCAGGTCATGGCTCGACGGGCGACATGCAGCCGCCATGCGCCGAAAGCCGCGATGGACTCGACCCCAAAGCTGTGATTGCGTCTGGGGCGCGCCGGGCGAATACCGGCCAGGGAGGACTTTCGGGCCGTGCAGGGCTGGTTCATCGTCATCATCGCCATCGCCTATGTGACGCTGCTGTTCGCTATCGCCAGCCTCGGCGACCGGCGTTCGGCGGTATCGGGCCCCGGCCGTGCCCGGCCGTTCATCTACGCGCTCAGCCTCGCCATCTATTGCACCTCCTGGACCTTCTTTGGCTCGGTCGGCCTGTCGTCCGAGCGCGGCCTCGAATTTTTGGGTATCTATACCGGCCCCGTGCTGGTGTTCGTGTTCGGCTTTCCGCTGCTCAACCGCATCGTGCGGCTGGCCAAGAGCGAGAAGATCACCTCGATCGCCGACTTCCTCGGCGCGCGCTACGGCAAGAGTTTTGCCGTCTCGGCGATCGCCACGCTGATCGCCACCATCGGCGCAGTGCCGTATATCGCGCTGCAGTTGAAGGCGATTTCCGGTTCGGTCGGCCTGATGGTCGAGCACTATACGGGATCGCCGCCGTCCTTCGATCCGTTTGTCAGCGACATCTCGCTGGTCGTGGCCATGCTTCTGGCGCTGTTTGCGGTGCTGTTCGGCACCCGCCACGCCGACGCCACCGAGCACCAGGACGGACTGGTGCTGGCCGTGGCGGTCGAAACCGTGGTCAAGCTCGCCGCCTTCCTGGCGATCGGCCTGATGGTCACCTTCCTGATCTTCGGCGGCCCGGGCGATATGATCGACAAGCTCGCGCAGAACAACCAGGTGCGGCACGCCATGGGCTACAACACCTCGCTCGCCACCTGGCTGGTGCTGACCTGTTTGAGCGGCTTTGCCATCATCATGCTGCCGCGCCAGTTCTATGTCACCATCGTCGAGAACCGCGGCGAGGCTGAGCTGCGCACAGCGACCTGGGTGTTTCCGCTCTATCTCGTGGCGATCAACCTGTTCGTGCTGCCGATTGCCTTCGCCGGCCTGTCGCTGGTCGGCACTAGGACCAGCAGCGACCTCTATGTGTTGTCGCTGCCGCTGTTCAGCGGCCATGACGTGCTTGCCATGGCAGCCTTCATCGGCGGCCTGTCAGCTGCGACCGCCATGGTGATCGTCGAAAGCGTGGCGCTGTCGATCATGATCTCGAACGATCTCGTCATCCCGCTTTTCGTGCGCCGCCTGCTCAAGACCACGACCTCGGAAAATGAGGACTGGTCGACGCTGATCCTCAATGTGCGGCGCGGCGCGATCTTCATCCTCTTGTTCATCGCCTTCCTCTACTACCGCGAAAGCACCAACGCGGTGCGGCTATCGTCGATCGGCCTGATGTCGTTCGCGGCCATCGCCCAGTTTGCGCCGGCACTGATCGGCGGGCTGATCTGGCGCGGCGCCAATGGCAGGGGTGCAGCACTTGGCATGGTCGCCGGCATCCTCGTCTGGGGCTACACGCTGCTTTTGCCGTCGCTATCCGCGCCCGATGCCGCCATCGTGGTGCAGGGCCTGTTCAGCTTCGAGGCGCTGCGGCCGCAGGCTTTGTTCGGCACTGTCGCCGAGCCGTTGAACCACGGCGTGCTGTGGAGCCTGTCGGTCAACACGCTGTTTTTTGTCCTCGGCTCACTGTCGCGCGCGTCGGTACCACTGGAGCGCATCCAGGCCTCGATCTTCGTGCCGCGCGAGGCCAGCCCGATGCCCAGCCTGCGCCGCTTCCGCACCGCCATCACCGTCAACGTGCTGAAGGACACCATTTCGCGCTATCTCGGCGTCGAGCGTACCGAGCGCTCCTTCCAATCCTTCGAGAAAAGCACCGGCGTCTCGCTGCACGGCAATGAGCAGGCCAGCATGGACGTCATCCGCTTTTCCGAGCAGCTGCTGGCGAGCGCGGTCGGTTCGTCCTCGGCCCGGTTGATCCTGTCACTCTTGTTTCGCCGCAACGACCGCGAATCCAAGGATGCCTTCCGCCTGCTCGACGATGCCACCGAGGCGCTGCAGCACAATCGTGACCTGTTGCAGATCGCGCTCGACCAGATGGAACAGGGCATCACCGTTTTCGACCGGGATTTCCGCCTGATCTGCTGGAACAGGCAATATCGCGCGCTGTTCGACCTGCCCGACGAGATGGGTCAGGTCGGCGTCTCCCTCGACCGCATCCTGCGTCACCTCGCCGAGCGCGGCGATATTCCGGCCGACCAGCGCGTCGCGATGCTCAACCGGCTGACCAGCTTCGTCAGCCCATGGCAGATGGAATTGAAGACAAGCGGCCGTATCCTTGAGTTGCGCTCCAACCCGATGCCGGACGGCGGCATCGTCGCCACCTATGCCGACATTTCGGGACGCGTCGAACAGGATCTGGCGCTGAAGCGGGCCAATGAATCGCTGGAGCAGCGGGTCAAGACGCGCACCATCGAACTGACGCGCGTCAATGAGGAGCTGGCGCAGGCGCAGATGCTGGCCGAGGAGGCCAATCTCGGCAAGACGCGCTTCCTCGCCGCCGCCGGCCACGACATCCTGCAGCCGCTCAACGCCGCCCGACTCTACTGCTCGTCACTGATCGAAAAGGTCGGCAAGGGCCCGGCTGGCAAGGCCGCCGTCAACATCGAATCCTCGTTGGAATCGGTCGAGACGATCCTGGGCGCCGTGCTCGACATTTCGCGTCTCGATGCCGGCGCCATGAAGCCCGACGACAGCGCCTTCCGGCTGGACGGGCTGCTGCGCCAGATCGGCAACGATTTTCAGCCGCTCGCCGCCGAAAAGAAGCTCGAGCTGACGATCATGGCCTCGTCGCTCAGCGTGATGACGGACCGCAATCTGCTGCGCCGGCTGATCCAGAACCTGGTCTCCAACGCCATCAAATACACGCGCCATGGCCGCATCCTCGTCGGCGTGCGGCGGCGCGGGGAGCTCGCCGAAGTCCAGGTGATCGACACCGGCATCGGTATTGCCGGCGACAAGCTGAACACGGTCTTCAACGAGTTCACCCGGCTTGATGAAGGCGTGCGCGAGGCCGAAGGCCTCGGCCTCGGCCTCTCCATCGTCGACCGCATCGCCCGCGTCCTGCGGCTCGAAATCCGGATCTTTTCCAACCCCGGCAAAGGCACGCGCTTTTCCGTCATCCTGCCGGTTGCGGCGGTTGAAGCGCCGCGGCGCGAGGTCGAGCCGAAGGCGCCTTCTCGCACCGCGAACTCGCTGGCCGACTTGCGTGTCATGTGCATCGACAATGACGCCCGCATCCTCGACGGCATGCGGCTTTTGCTCGAAGGCTGGGGCTGCAGCGTCGGCACGTTTTCCGGCTCAGAGGATTTCGCCAGGGCCGATCGTCCCGACATCGTGCTTGCCGACTTTCATCTCGACGGCAGGAGCGGCCTCGATGTGATTGCGCGGCTGCGTGAGATCCATGGCCGGGACCTGTCCGCGGTGCTGGTCACCGCCGATCGCTCCACCGAGGTCCGCGCCGCTGCCGCCGCCATCGACGTGCCGGTGATCAACAAGCCGCTGAAGCCGGCGGTGTTGCGCTCGATGATGGCCAGGGTCAGGCCGCTGGCATCGGCGGCCGAGTAACGCTGCTTCAGCGGTGGCCGAGGCTTGTGAGGTAGGCGCAGAACATATCGGCCATGGCATCGGCGTAGACCTCGATCTCCGCGTCGGTACGAGGACTGCCTGAAAAATCCTTGCCCACCGCGCTCAGCGTCGCGCCGATGAGGCCACCGGCCAGTGCACGGACGGCTTCCGGGACCTCAGGCAAGGCTTCACGCAAGAAGCTCTGAATCGTGCGCTCGCCAGCGTCCCTGGCCTCATGCGCCTCGGGCGCGTCGCGGCAGAGCGGGGCGGCGTCATTGAGCGCCCCGCGCACGGCAGCTTCCTCGCACTCCGAGCGGATGAAGGCGTGCACCAGTCTGCGCAGCCGCTCGAGCGGTGGCCGCTGGTCGTCTTCGAGAATGGTGCGCAGCAGGCCGCCCGTCTGTTGCCACTCATCGCTCTGCAGCCGGAACAGAAGTGCGGCCTTGTTGGGAAAATACTGGTACAGCGAGCCAACGCTGACGCCGGCCCTTTCAGCCACGCGCGTGGTGGTGAAACGCTGCGCGCCTTCGCTCGCCAGAACCTGAACAGCAGCCTCCAAAATCGCCGAAATAAGCTCGACCGCGCGAGCCTGATTGGGCTGTTTTCGCGAGGAAATAGAATGGCTTGGACGTTCGGTCATGGTGCTGCCCGGCAATGCGAATTGGAAACCTGAAGGATTATTCGTATTTTCAGCACGACACAAGAACGCAGCCATTTTCGGCAGGAGACTTTTCATGACTACCCTCACCAGCGCACCACTCGCACCACTGCTCGCCCGCCTGTTCAAGGAGGCGGAAGCAGCGACGAGCCCCGCAAGCTTCTCGCGCGACGAGCGGGAACGCCTGCTCAGCAGCAAGACCGAATATGTCGATTTCTACGGACGGCTGAAGGACCTGTGGCTCGCGGTTTCGCCGGAGACCGGCACGCTGCTCTACATGCTGGCGCGCAGCAGCGGCGCCCGCGTCATCATCGAATTCGGCACCTCGTTCGGCATCTCGGCGCTCTATCTCGCCGCCGCACTCAGGGACAATGGCGGCGGCCGTCTGATCACCACCGAGTTCGAACCGTCCAAGGTGATGCGGGCCAAGGCCAATCTGACCGAAGGTGGCCTCATCGATCTGGTGGAAGTCCGCGAGGGCGATGCGTTGCAGACGCTGAGCACCGATCTTCCCGAGACGATCGATCTCCTGCTGCTCGACGGCGCCAAGGCGATCTACCCGGAGATATTGAGCCTGGTCGAAAGCCGGCTCAGGCCCGGCGCGCTGGTGATTGCCGACAATGCAGATTTCAGCCCCGAATATCTGGAGCGCGTGCGCTCCCCGGCATCGGGCTACATGTCGACGCCTTTCGGCGATGACGTCGAACTGTCGGTGCGGCTGGGCTAAAGCTACCGGCGGATTGGTTGGCGGCAACCGAGCAGAGCTGAGTGCCTCCGGCCTCAGCTCACCGGCTGCAGCGGATCGCTGCCGATCTTGGACAGCTGGATCACCGCCTGGGTGCGACTGTCGACGCCGAGTTTCTGCAGGATGGCCGAGACATGCGCCTTGATCGTCGCTTCGGAGACGCTGAGCTCGTAGGCGATCTGCTTGTTGAGCAGGCCTTCGGCGAGCATGCCGAGCACGCGGGTCTGCTGCGGCGTCAGCGCCTGCAGCCGTTTGATCAGGTCAGATATTTCGGGGTCGCGCTCGACGCCGAGATCGATGCCGACGGGTGCTGCGATGTCGCCGGCCAGCACCGTCTGCACAGCGCTGCGGATCTCCTCCATGCTGGCCGATTTGGAGATGAAGCCGGAGGCGCCGAGATCGAGCGCGCGCCTTATCGTCACCGGGTCATCATGCGCCGACACCACCACCAGCGGCACCGCCGGGTGGATGCCGCGCAGCGAAATCAGGCCGGACAGGCCGCTGGCGCCTGGCATTGACAGGTCGAGCAACACTAGGTCGACATCCTCGTTGGCCACAACCAGCGCCTTGGCGCTTTCGAAATCGCCGGCCTCGTGAATGGCGGCGACGTCGCCAACGCCGGCAAGCGCCTCTTTCAGCGCACCGCGAAAAAGCGGATGGTCGTCGGCGATGACGAAGGTGTAGCCCGACGGCAAATGTTCCTCCCCAAATCCCGTTGTTGATTAGCGGCTTTTGCGGGACCGGACGATTATGCGGCGAAGCGTTCTGTTTTCAAGCGGCAATGGCCGGATGCGGCTCAGGTCTTTTGCGAATTGAGCTTGGCGCCGTCGCCATTATCCTTGTCCATCTCCTTGACGATGCCCATGAAGCCACGCATGAACCGCTCCATGTAGTTCATCGTCTTGTCGAAATCCTCCTCGCTCGGCAATTTCGATTCGAGGCGGGCGGACAGCGAATTCTCCAGCTTGGTGACGCGTTCGTCCATGGCCTTCATCGAGGCCTGCAAACGGTCGACTTCATCCTGGAAGGCGGCGCGTTCGTCAGCCGCCATCTTGCAGACGAGCTGGCCGGAACGTTCCTCACAGATCGACATGGCGCCGGTCTGGGTGTCCATGCGGACATAGCCATTGGCCGATTTTTCCAGCCGGTAGTGATCGGTCTCCTCCGACCAGGCCGATGCCGCGACCAGCGAGACCAGTGCGGCGGGGATCAGTATGTGCTGCAGACGCATGTTCCATCCTCCACGAGCCAGTGTACGCAACCTATCACAGCTTTGCGCCGTAAATGCGGACGAGTTGCCCTTCCCCGCATGAGCCATCCGGATTATAGCGCAACAATGTCTCAGATTATCTACAAGATCGCGCCCGAAGCGCTTTGGCGCGAGGCCGAGAAAACCGGCCGCTTCACCGGCGCTCCGATCGACATCGCCGATGGCTTCATCCATTTCTCCACCGCAGAACAGGCTAGGGAAACGGCGGCAAAGCATTTCGCCGGCCAGACGGATCTGGTGCTGGTCGCCATCGACGGAGCCCGGCTGGGCGAAGCGCTGAAATACGAGGTCTCGCGCGGTGGCGCGCTGTTTCCGCATCTCTATGGCGTGCTCGACATGAACGCCGTGCTGTGGGTGCGGCCATTGCCGCTCGGCGTCGATGGCGCACATCAATTCCCGGCGCTGGAGGCCGAATGAGCGTGCTCGACCGGATTGGCCAGAAACTGCTGTTCAGCTTCGATCCGGAAACGGCGCATGGCATGTCGATCGCCGCACTGCGATGCGGCCTGCCGGTCGGAGCGCGGGCAGTACGCGACGACAGGCTGAAGCTCAGCCTCTACGGACTCGATTTTCCCAACCCGCTCGGCATGGCCGCCGGCTATGACAAGAATGCCGAGGTGCCGGATGCGCTGCTTGGCCTCGGCTTCGGCTTCGCCGAAATCGGTACCGTGACGCCGCTGCCGCAGGCCGGCAATCCGAAGCCGCGCATCTTCCGGCTGACGGCGGACGATGCGGTGATCAACCGGCTGGGTTTCAACAATGAGGGCCACGAGGCGGCTGAGAAACGCCTGGCCGCGCGCAAGGGGCGCGGCGGCATCGTCGGCGTTAACATCGGCGCCAACAAGGACAGCGCCGACCGCATCGGCGACTATGAATTGGGCGTCTCGCGCTTTGCGAAATATGCCAGCTATCTCACGGTCAATATCTCGTCGCCGAACACGCCCGGCCTGCGCACCATGCAGGCGCGCGAACAGCTCGCCGAACTTTTGGCGCGCGTTATTGCTGCGCGTGCGGCAGCTTCGGCAAAACCGCCGATCTTCCTCAAGATTGCGCCTGACCTGGTCGAGGCAGAGCTGGAGGACATCGCTGCCGAGGTGACCGAGAAGCAGATCGACGGCGTCATCGTCTCCAACACGACGCTGGCGCGGACCGGATTGCACAGTACGACCGGCGAGACCGGCGGTCTGTCGGGAAAACCGCTGTTCGAGCGCTCTACCATCGTGCTGGCCAAGATGCGCAAGCTGCTTGGTCCCGAGCGCGCCATTATCGGCGTCGGCGGCGTCGATTCTGCCGAGACAGCGCTGGAAAAGATCCGCGCCGGCGCGGATCTCGTTCAGCTCTACACCGGCATGATCTATGCCGGGCCGGCGCTGCCGGGCCGCATCCTCGAAGGCATGGTCCACTTCGTCGAACGGGAGCGGCTCAAATCCATTCGCGATCTGCGGGGGAGCCGACACGACTTCTGGGCGTCGAAGCAACTCTGAATCGCTGTGAAGCGTCTCGGTTCATCGTCAACTGCGATTGGCGGTCCGTTCACAGATGGCGCCGCCGAGGGCAGGCAACACCCCGAAAAGAAGCAACTGCGGAGTTCCGCCGATGCCGAAAATTGCCGCGAGAATGAACGCCGCGACCAGCCCCAGCGCCGCACCCAAAATATATGGCAAGTAACCTCGCACAAGCTTCTCCCGAACAATTGGTGTGTCCGCAAGACGTAGGGCAATCGGCTGGGAGTGCAAGCGCGTCGACGTTGACCCGGGACTCGCGCTAAAAAGCCGTGGGCAGCCTGAGCCGCAGGATCGCTAGCAGGCTGAAGCCGCGCACCAGCAGGAAGACGTGCAGCGCCGCCCACAGGCCGTGATTGCCGAGGGACGGCGCCAAGGTGAACAATGCGGCGCTGAAGGCCAGGAAAGACACCAGCATCATGTTGCGCATATCGCGCGACCAGGTTGCGCCGATGAAGACGCCGTCCATCTGGAAGGCCAGCACGCCACTGAGCGGCGTCAGCGCCGCCCATGGCAGATAGATGTCGGCAACAGCGCGGACGTCCTGCGACGTGGTGATCAAAGAGACCAGGCCGGTGCCGCCGAGCCAGAAGATCAGTGTCGCGGTGCCTGCGAGGCCGAACCCCCAGAACAGGGTCAGGCGCACCGCCCGGCGGAACGAAGTTTCGGCGCGCGCGCCAATGGCGCGTCCCGCCAACTGTTCGGCCGCAGTGGCGAAACCGTCGAGGAAATAGCCGGCGATGAGGAAGAAGTTCATCAGCACGGCATTGGCGGCCAGCGTCAGCGTGCCGAACTGCGCGCCCTGGCGGGTAAACAGCGCGAAGGCGGTAAGCAGCGAGAAGGAGCGGATCATGATGTCGCGGTTGAGCGACAGCATGCGCAGGAAGGCGGCCATGTCGAGCAGGCGATGCCGCGGCAGGCGGGGTGCGGCCCGGAACCGCCAGACAATGATGGCGAGCCCCAGCAGCATGGCCAGCAATTCGCCGGTGACGGTCGCCCAGGCGACGCCGGCAACGCCCCAACCGAGCTTCAGGCCGAGCAGGATGCAGAGTACGATGTTGATGCCATTGAGCACCGCCTGCAGCATCAGCCCAAGCCCGCCCTCGCCGCGCCCCAGCACATAGCCGAGGATGGCGTAGTTGATCAGCGCGAAGGGGGCGGCGAGCATCCTGATGCGGATGTAGACGCCCATGGCATCGCTGACGCGCGGTTCGGCGCCGATGAATTTCTGGCCCGCTATGGCGATCAGCGGCGCAAGGGCGACAAGCACGATGCCGGCGGCGACAGCGATCAGCACGGCGCGCCAGAACACCGCCTGCTCCTCGGTTTCGTCGCCGCGCCCGAATGCCTGGGCGACGAGACCTGTGGTGCCGGAGCGCAGGAAATTGAAAGTGTTGAAGACGACGTCGAAGACCAGCGCGCCGGCTGCAAGGCCGCCGAGCAGGGCCGCATCGCCGAACTGCCCAACCACCGCCGTGTCGACGATGCCGAGCAGCGGCGTCGTCAGATAGGCGAGCGTCATCGGCACGGCGATGGCAAGCACCGAACGGTTGGTGACGGCGAAGGGCTTCGCGTCGGCTGGGGTTGCACCCGTGTCCAGGGGATTGCTGCCTTGCTGATTGCGGCTTGATCGAACAGCCGATGTGCCCCATTTTCCGGCCACCGCGCAATCACCCTTGCCGTGACGGCCAACCAAATCTTCGGTCTGGCAAGTTCGCCGGATCCAGCCCATGCCCCTGCAGATCGTTCACCACCCCGACTACGATGCCGGCTTCGCCGTCAATCATCGCTTTCCGATGAGCAAATATCCGCTGCTGATGCAGGCCTTGCACATCAGGGGTCTGATCCACGCCGAGGCGCTGTCGATGCCCGAGCCGACGCCGGCCTCCTGGCTTAAGCTCGCCCATGCGGCTGATTATGTCGATCAGGTCATCACTTGCTCGGTGCCGGAAAAGATCGAACGCGAGATCGGCTTTCCCGTAGGCTCACGTGTTTCGCTCAGGGCGCAACTCGCCGCCGGCGGCACGGTGCTGGCGGCGAGACTGGCGCTTATCGATGGCATTGCCTGCAACACCGCCGGCGGCAGCCACCATGCGCGACGCGAACAAGGTGCGGGCTTCTGCACCTTCAACGATGTCGCCGTCGCTTCGCTGGTGCTGCTCGCCGAAGGTGCTGCCCAAAACATCCTGGTGGTCGATCTCGACGTGCATCAGGGTGACGGCACCGCGAACATTCTTAAAGACGAACCACGCGCGTTCACCTTCTCCATGCATGGCGAGCGGAATTATCCCGTGCGCAAGATCGCCTCCGATCTCGACGTCGCGCTGCCGGACGGCACCGGCGATGCCGCCTATCTCGAACGGCTGGGCGTCCTCCTGCCGGAGCTCTCGGCCAAGGCGCGCTGGGACATCGTCTTCTACAATGCCGGCGTCGACGTCCATGTCGAGGACCGGCTTGGCCGGCTGTCGCTCAGCGATGACGGCTTGCGCGCGCGCGACGCGATGGTGATCGGCCATTTCCGCGCGCTGGGCATTCCGGTCTGCGGCGTCATCGGCGGCGGCTACTCGACCGATGTGGCGGCACTGGCGGCGCGCCACGCCATCCTGTTCGAGGTGGCGGCGACCTTCACCCGAGGAACGAAAGTTACTTCCGGTAGTTGGCAATCCTCAAGAAGATGAAGACCGGCACGACAATCGCGGCCCCGAGCAGGATATAGCCGAGGAAGCGGTCGATGGCGTGGAAGCCGAGATTCCACAGATCGATGAAGAACTTTTGGACGCCGTAGAAGACGTCCATCGGCGTCCAGCCGAACGCATTCATCACCAGGCCGACGAGGAACGACACGACCAGGAGCTTGACGATCACCCTGACGGGCGAGTCGCCGAGAAAGCGCGTCAATGCGGACAAAGGCCTGCCTCCAGATTCGTGTGCCCAGATTCGGGGTACAGGCCCACGAATACGCACTTGGCCGCCCGGCATCAAGCCGGGGCGGCTTCGCAGTCGCCCGAGCACCGTGCAGCGGGGTATCCCTCCGACATATTGCGGACAGGGCTGTGAGGTCAGCCGTTGGGGTTAGACCTTCTCCAAATGCCACCCTAGCTCGCGCCGCCGAAGGGCAAGATGAAATTGGACCTATAGGTGTCCATCGTCGTGCCATTGCGATCTTCGTCGAACAGCGTCCTGCTGCCAAAGCTGGCGCGCAGACCGATCGTGTACTTGTTGGAGGTGTTGAAAGTTTCGGATTCGGCCGAGATTCGCTCGTATTGGTAGCGGCCGAACAGCGACCATGGCGTGCCTTCGAACCTATACGTGGCCTGGGCCGCAAGACTGACCGTATCGAAATCGGCAAAATCGAAGCCGACCCTGTTGAAGGCAACTTCGCCGTCGAACCTCAGGTTCGGCTGCACGAAATAGCGCGCAACACCGCGAACGCCCCACTCCGTCGGATTGTCGAAATCCACATCGGTCTTGCCATAGTAGGCTTGGCCATAGAGCGTCAGATTGCCGAAATAGACCTGTGCCTCAGGCCCGACTGTGTAGTCGTTTGCATCCGCAAAGCCGGTTCCGTAGCGTTTGTAGGTCGCCAACAGACCAACTGCGAAACGTTGCGGATCGCGGTAGTAGGCATGGACAGCGCCGCCGAGCCCATCGATAAAGTCGCCATCCTTCCAGATCCGGTCGTAGGTGCCGTCAAGCTGGACATTCCACTTCTCGGCGAACGGAATATTCACGCGCCCCGCACCGCCGCCGGCGTGGACGTCGGTGTCTTCCCCGAAAGTAGAAAGCTGCAGGCCACCGAGATAAATCTCGCCATAACCGGAAATGTGTGGCGCCGCCGGTTCCACGGCGATCGGCAGCACCGCATCAGCGGCGAAAGCGGCAGAGGTTGCGAACAGCGAAGCAGCAAGAATGGGCAGACGAAGCATGAAGTCCCCTCGATGATGGCATCGTCGTCGATGCCTAGTTTGAACTCTGCGTTGGCGTTGCCAACGGCAGGGTCGAGCGCCGCCGCAAACGTCCCCAACGGACCTGTCGAATCGGATCTCGGTTTCCGCTGTAGAGGCGCCGGATGCGCCGCGCATCCCCCGCGCGGGGGAAGCGCGGCTGGCTTGTCTGCCAGGGGACACGGTTGTCGAAGGCAGCGTTACATTCCGGCAACAGGCCTTTCGGTCGGCGGCGCGCCGGCCTCGGCCTCAACCTCGCCCACCAGATTGCCGGCCTGCATGACGGGACGATCCGGATTCTGAACGGTTCATGGCGCGGGTACGCATGGAACTGCCCGTGCGGCAGTGATGTTCCCGCCGGCGGGGTTTCCAACAGCCGTTTCCGAAGAGCTGTCCAAGGGCGATTGCCCGAAGCAGGCCCATCATGATATCGAGAGGCCGACGCGGGTATGATGTAATGGTAGCTTGTCAGCTTCCCAAGCTGAACGCGAGGGTTCGATTCCCTCTACCCGCTCCAGCAAAAATCGATGATTTAGACGGAGTTGGCCGGCGACCGCCCTGCCGCACGCCTGCGCATTGCGACCCTGTTCATGCCAGTACCTCGGCGCATATGGGAAGGTGCATTGCCACCTCATCGGCTTCCATCCGCATCAGGGTATGCGACAGGCCGCCGTGCTCGTCGATCCACTGCCGCACCCAATCGGGGTATTGCGAGAGCAGGTAGTTGGCAGCGACCGCGTTCTCACGGGCGCCGATGCCGTACGGCAGATGGAAGCCGAAGGATGCACGCGGGGTAACGCAAAGCTGCTCGACGGGCAGGGACAGGTAGAGCGTGCAGGCGCTGTCGCACGCCCCGTCAAAGTGCACTGGCTCGTCGGCGGCGCGCAGTTTGGCGACGTGCAAAGCGAAGGTCACGATCTGGCCACCGGGATTGCCGCTCACCGTCTCCGCCTTCGCGGGCAGCATCATCAGGACGGTGAAGAACCCAATCGCCATGGCCACCGTCCATCCAACCCATGCAGGCGGCAGATTGGTGGGCATTGCTGTTAACCTCGCGCTCGTCACATGACATCCACGCTACCATCAAGATGGTTAACAACAGGCTGCCTTTGAATTGTAGCCAGCGCTAATATAGATCGAGAGCGGCCTCTTCAACCGACGCAATCGCGACATTTGAGCACGTGAAGAAAGCTGTTTTCGGCGGCAACGGCCCAGGAATTGGTGAAGCTCGCTTCGAGAGGTACCCATCGGCCGCATAGCTGTGAGGGCCGGCGCACCAGTTGCCGGTTTCTCAGAGCCAGACGCGTGACCACTCGCGTCTGCGCCAGCAGCGGACGTGACGCCGGCCGTGGCGCCAATAGCGGTGGCAGACCCTTCTCCAGCCGTGCCTGCGATGATGGTGGTGGTGATGCCGGCGATGGGGAGGCCTGCTCCACTACGCCGCCATCATCCTACTTCCCGCAAAATGAAATCGTGCAGCATCTTGGCGGCCGGCGACAGCGCGCGGTTCTTCACCGTGATCAGGCTGTAGGGCCTGACCTCGATGTCGAACTCGGTCTGGACGACGTCGATGGCGCCGGCGAGACCGTCGGGGTTCTGGATGAATTTTGCCACCTGGATCGACACCGGGGCGATGGCGTCGGACTGGGCGACCATGACCAAAGTGAGCAGCAGCGAGCTGGTGTTGAGGATGCGGTCTGGCAGCGCGATGTTGCGGTTCAGGAAATTGCTTTCCATCGCCTGGCGCAGCGGCGAGCCGCCCGACTGGAAGACCCAGTCGTAGGCGGCCGTGTCCTCCAGCCGCACTGCCTTCCCAGTGCCAAGAGGATGGCCATTGCTCAGCGGATGACCGCGGCGCACGATCAGGCAGGCCTTCTCGACGCCGATGACGCGCGATTCGAACAGCCGCGGATTGAGGTCGTCGGGGATGCGGGCGATGATGAAATCATGGCGCGTGGCGATCAGTTCGCGCGCCAGCACATTCGACGTCTCGACCTGCATGGTGATCTCGATGCGCGGGTAGAGGCGGCGGATTTCGCGGATCGCCGGCACCGCGAGTTCGATCGCCGGCGCGGTGACCGCGCCAAGGAACACCGATCCGCCCTTGCCGGCCTTGAGCTCCGATATTTCGCGGTCGGCTTCGCGCATTTCGAGCAGGATCGAACGCGCGCGCCTTGCCAACGCCTTGCCGTAAGGTGTGAGCGTGATGCCGCGCGGTAGCCTTTCGCAGAGCTTCACTTCGAGCACCGCTTCCATCTCGGAAATCATGCGCGAGGCCGCCGGCTGCGAGATGTTCATCACCTGCGCCGCCGCGCTCACCCGACCGTGATCGTCCAGCGCCGCTATCATGCGCATGTGGCGCAGGCTCAGGCCGCTGCGCAGAAGTGTTTCGCCAGCGCCCGGCAGTTCATCGTAACTGTCTGAAATTCCGCGAGGATTGCCCAACGCCGCCATGATGTCTCCCACTCCAGCTACTGCTCCGACCCAGCTCTGTCATATACCGGTTTCGGTATAGCAACCACCGAAGATCGCATTTGACAGTTATGGCAAAGGGACACACCCTTCGCGCGTCCTCAAGACTTGACGGTCGATGACGAGCAAAATCGTATCGATTGAAATCAGGCGACTGAGGGCCGATTGGGAGGATACCGGAGATCGATATGACGGCGGCGGCGCTTTGGCGCATCCGCCCGACTGCGCGGCCCGCGAAGCCCCGAGGTGTCGCGTCCATCAACCAGGGAGAGTTTTACGTGAAAATCATCAAGACACTGGCCGCAGTCGCGGCGCTTGGCATTGCTGCCATGACCTACTCGGCGCACGCCGCCGACAAGGGTCTTGTCGGCGTGCTGATGCCGACCAAGACCTCGCAGCGCTGGATCAATGACGGCGATGCCGTCAAGTCCCAGCTCGAAGCTCTCGGCTACACCGTCGACCTGCAGTACGCGCAGGACGACATCCCCAACCAGCTCAGCCAGCTGGAAAACGAAATCACCAAGGGCCCGAAGGCGCTGATCATCGCCTCGATCGACGGCACCACGCTGTCGGATGCGCTGCAGAAGGCCGCTGACGCCGGCGTCGTCGTCGTCGCCTATGACCGCCTGATCAAGAAGACCGCCAATGTCGACTACTACACCACCTTCGACAATTTCGGCGTCGGCGTGATCCAGGCGAACTCGCTGGTCAAGGGCCTCAAGGAGCGCTTCCCGAACACCAAGCCGTGGAACGTCGAACTGTTCGGCGGCTCGCCGGACGACAACAACGCCTTCTTCTTCTACAACGGCGCCATCTCCGTCCTGCAGCCGCTGATCGACGACGGCTCGATCAAGATCAAGTCCGGCCAGACCGGCATGGACAAGGTCGGTACGCTGCGCTGGCTCGCCGCCACCGCCCAGGCGCGCATGGACAACCTTCTGTCGGCCAACTACTCGGACGGCAGCCGCGTCGATGGCGTTCTGTCGCCCTATGACGGCCTGTCGCGCGGCATCACCGCCTCGCTGCGCGCCGTTGGTTACGGCACCGACGCTCAGCCTTGGCCGATCGTGACCGGCCAGGATGCCGAGACCGCCTCGGTCAAGCTGATCATCTCGGGCGAGCAGTACTCGACCGTGTTCAAGGACACCCGCGAACTGGCCAAGGCCACCGTCGAACTCGTCGACAAGGTGCTCTCGGGCGGCAAGCCGGACGGCCTCGATGAAAAGACCTACAACAACGACGTCAAGGTCGTTCCTTCGATCCTCTTGACGCCGCATGATGTCGACAAGTCGAACTACCAGGCGCTGGTCGTCGACTCCGGCTACATCAAGGCCGACGAACTGAAGTAAATTCGGTTGTAAAATCAGGGGTCCTGCGCAACGCAGGGCCCCTTTTCGTTCACCAGCGGGCCCGGTATTGTTACCGACCTCGCCGGCAGTGTTTGCCGACCTCTCAAGGAGCGGTAGTTCCCATGGCCTCGACGATTTTGGAGATGCGCGACATCACCAAGACGTTCCCCGGCGTGAAGGCGCTGTCGAACGTCAACCTCAGTGTCGAGGAAGGCGAAATCCATGCCGTGGTCGGCGAAAACGGCGCCGGCAAATCGACGCTGATGAAGGTTCTGTCCGGCGTCTATCCCGCCGGCACCTATGACGGCCAGATCATTTTCCAGGGCCAGGAATGCCAGTTCAAAGGCATCCATGACAGCGAACACAAGGGCATCGTCATCATCCACCAGGAGCTTGCGCTGGTGCCGATGCTGTCGATCACCGAAAACATTTTTCTCGGTAACGAAAACGCCAAATACGGCGTCATCGACTGGGACGCCAATGAGAAGCGCACCGGCGCCCTGTTGAAGAAGGTGGGCCTCAAGGAGGACCCCAATGCGCTGATCACCAATATCGGCGTCGGCAAGCAGCAATTGGTCGAAATCGCCAAGGCGCTGAGCAAGGACGTCAAGCTGTTGATCCTCGACGAGCCGACGGCGTCGCTGAGCGAAAAGGACAGCCAGGCGCTGCTCGACCTTTTGCTCGAATTCAAGAAGCAAGGCATGACCTCGATCCTGATCTCGCACAAACTCAACGAGATCAACCGGGTCGCCGACAAGGTCACCGTCATCCGCGACGGGCGCACCATCGAGACGCTGGCCAAAAAGGACATCAGCGAGGATCGCATCATCACCTCGATGGTCGGCCGTTCGCTCGACGACCGCTATCCGCCGCGCGAGCCGAAGATCGGCGAAGTCGTGTTCGAGGTGAAGAACTGGTCGGTCTATCACCCGCTCCATGCCGAGCGGCAGGTGATCAAGGGCATCGACATCAATGTGCGCAAGGGCGAGGTGGTGGGCATTGCCGGGCTGATGGGCGCCGGCCGCACCGAATTCGCCATGAGCCTGTTCGGCCGCTCCTACGGCCGCCGCATCACCGGCGAGGTGCTGCTCAAGGGCAAGCCGGTCGATGTCTCCACGGTGAGCAAGGCGGTCCAGCACGGCATCGCCTACGTTACCGAGGATCGCAAGACCTACGGTCTCAACCTCATCGACCATATCAAGCACAACATCACGCTGGCCAATCTCGGCGGCGTCTCGCGCCACAGCGTGATCGACGACATGCGCGAACTCGCGGTTGCCAACGACTACCGCAAGAAGACCAATATCCGCGCGTCCAGCGTCTATCAGATGACCGGCAATCTTTCGGGCGGCAACCAGCAGAAGGTGGTGCTGTCGAAATGGCTGTTCGCCGACCCGGACGTGCTGATCCTCGACGAGCCGACACGCGGCATCGATGTCGGCGCCAAATATGAAATCTATACGATCATTGCCCGTCTTGCCTCGGAAGGTAAGTCGATCGTGGTCATCTCGTCGGAAATGCCGGAATTGTTGGGGATTACCGACCGCATCTACGTCATGAACGAAGGGCGCATCGTCGGCGAAATGCCGGCGTCTGAAGCAAGCCAGGAAAAAATAATGCGCGCCATCGTTCGGGGAGAAGGAAAAGCAGCATGAGCACCGAAATCGCCCCGGCCCCGCAGGGCAACGTCGCCGAAGAACAGCGCCCGCGCATCGCCGTCTCGGCGCTGACGACGAATCTGCGCGAATACGGCCTGATCATCGCGCTGATCGTCATCATGCTGTTCTTCCAGTTCACCACGTCCGGGACGCTGTTCAAGCCGGTCAACCTCAGCAATCTGGTGCAGCAGAACTCGTTCATCATCGTCATGGCGCTGGGCATGCTGCTGGTGATCGTCTCTGGCTACATCGACCTCAGCGTCGGATCGGTCGCCGGTTTCATCGGCGCGCTGGCGGCCAACATGATGGTCATCTGGCAGCTCGGACCGCTCAGCAATCCGTTGGTGGTTTCGATCGTCTGCCTGATCGTCGGCGGCCTGATCGGCGCCGCGCAAGGCTACTGGATCGCCTATCACCGCATACCGAGCTTCATCGTGACGCTGGCGGGCATGCTGATCTTCCGCGGCATCTGCCAGGCGCTGCTGGGCGGCGGATCCTCGGTCGGTCCGCTTCCGGACGACTTCAAAATGCTCAGCTCCGGCTTCATCCCCGACATTATCGGCCCGTTGACGCTCGTCCCGCCGGTAGTGAACGCAGCCGGCAAGACCATACTGGGCAGCGGGGTGACCCTGCACATGACGACGGTCGTGCTCGGCCTGATCGCCGTGCTGGCCTATGCCTATTTCGGGGTCCGCACCCGGCGCAAGCGCGAGCGTCATGGCTATGAGGCCGAGCCCTTCCCCCTGTTCATCGTCAAGACGCTGGTCGCCAGCGCGCTGGCGCTGTTCCTGGTCTATGAGTTCGCCAGCTACCGGGGCCTGCCGGTGGTGCTGCTGGTCATGGGCGTGCTGATCACGCTGTTCGTCTTCGTCACCAAGCGCATGACCATCGGCCGCCGCATCTATGCCATGGGCGGCAACCCCAAGGCGGCGCAGCTGTCGGGCATCAACACCGAACGGCTGACGCTGATGGTGTTCATCAACATGGGCGTGCTGTCGGCGCTCGGCGGCCTGATCATTGCGGCGCGCCTCGGCCAGGCTGTGCCGGCGGCGGGTCTGGGCTCCGAGCTCGACGTCATCGCCGCCGTGTTCATCGGCGGCGCTTCTGCCATGGGCGGCGTCGGCCAGGTCATCGGGGCGGTCGTCGGCGGTTTCATCATGGGCGTGATGAACAACGGCATGTCGATCATGGGCGTCAATGTCGACTGGCAGCAGGTAGTCAAAGGCCTAGTGCTGCTCGGCGCCGTGATCTTCGACGTCTACAACAAGAACAAGGCCTGACAGGCTTTAGGCGAGGCAACGAAGAAGGCATACGGGTCAAGATCGCGATGTTGCCGGCAACCTGCCGGCATCAGCAAGTCCCCTGAGGGACGGAGCCCGCGAGCGCAATCCGGACGAAGAGTTCAACCCGTGGCGCGGCGTGGTCCGAGCCGCGCAGGTCAAGGTTTGCCAAGAGGCAACCGGGCCAAGGCACATGAGAGAGGGTTTCATCATGCTGATCTCCCAGATTCTCGACGACGCCGAGACGATCCGCGTCGTCGCCCGCAATGGCGGCGGCAAGACCAGGGTCATCAACGGCGCCCGCAGCGTCTATTCGCTGGCCATGGAAGCCGCGCGCACCGGCACCGGGCTCGCCGCGCTGATCGAGCGCAAGGGATACGGTGAAGCCGTCGACCTCGACGCCGTCTACAAGAAGGGCCGGCTGGTGTCCCCGATCAACCATCCCGATCCCGCGCATCTGCATCTCACCGGCACCGGCCTGACCCATCTCGGCTCGGCGGCGACGCGCGATTCCATGCACAAGAAGCTCAGCGACGGCGGCGAGGAACAACTCACCGATTCCATGAAGATGTTCCGCATGGGGCTCGAGGGCGGCAAGCCGGCCAAGGGCCAGACCGGCGTGCAGCCGGAATGGTTCTACAAGGGCAACGGCACCATGGCGGTGGCGCCGGGTGCGGCACTGATGTCGCCTGCCTTCGCGCAGGACGCCGGCGAGGAGCCGGAGATCGCCGGCATCTATGTCATCGGCGACGACGGCGCGCCGTTCCGGGTCGGCTTCACGCTATCGAACGAGTTTTCCGACCACGTCACCGAGCGGGTGAACTATCTGTTCCTGGCGCATTCCAAGCTGCGCAACGCCTCGTTCGGTCCGGAGATCCTGATCGGCGACCTGCCGGCCGACATCAGGGGCTCATCGCGAATCTATCGCGACAGCAATCTTTTGTGGGAAAAGCCGTTCCTGTCGGGCGAAGCGAATATGTCGCACACCATCGCCAATCTCGAGCACCACCATTTCAAATACTCGGCCTTCCGCCAGCCGGGCGACGTGCATGTGCACATGTTCGGCACGGCGACGCTGTCGTTTGCCGATGGCATCAGAACGCAGGCCGGCGACGTCTTCGAGATCGAAGCTGGAGATTTCGGCCTGCCGCTGCGCAACCCGCTGGAGATCGAGCAGCCGGTGAAGGTGGCGGTGAAGGCGTTGTAAACTGGGTGATCTCCCCCCTCGTGGGCGAGATGGCCGGCAGGCCAGAGGGGGGCGCTGTCCCTCCAGCATCTCAATTGAAAACAAACTCTGCCTTCAGACTGGTCTTAGCGAGAGGTCGCGATCCTTCGCGCCCCCCTCTGCCCTGCCGGGCATCTCCCCCACGAGGGGGGAGATTGGCAGCTTCAATAAATATCAAAATCGAAATACTTAGCCTGGATCTTCTTGTAGGTGCCGTCGGCAACAATCGCGTCGATCGCAGCGTTGAGCTTGTCGCGAAGGGCGGTGTCTTCCAGGCGCACGGCGATGCCGGCTTGCGTCTCGGTGCCCTTGACGTCGCCGACCAGCTTGCAGCAGCCGTCGCTCGCCTTCTTCAGCCAGTCCATCAGCACGAACTTGTCCGAGATGACGGCGTCGAGACGGCCGTTCTGCAGGTCGGTGATCGCCTCTTCCTGGGTTGGGTAAAGCTTCGCCTCCGCACCCGCCTTGCCGTAGGCGTTCTGCGCATAGTCGGCCTGGGTGGTCGAGGCCTGCGCGCCGACCGTCTTGCCGGCAAGAGCGGCCGGTTCGGTGGAGGTGAGGTCGCTGTCCTTCGGCGCCACCAGCGCCAGCGGCGTGGTGTAATATTTGTTGGTGAAGGCAACCTGCTTCTTGCGCTCCTCGGTGATGCTCATCGAGGCGATGATGGCGTCGAACTTTTTCGCCTGCAGCGCCGGAATGATGCCGTCCCAGTCCTGGGTGACGATCTCGCACTCGACCTTCATCTGCGCGCACAGCGCGTTGGTGATGTCGATGTCGAAGCCTTCGACCTTGCCGTCAGCGGTGATGGTGTTGAAGGGCGGATAGGCTCCCTCGGTGCCGATCTTCAATTTCTCCTGCGCCTCAGCCAGCGAGCCGGCTACTAACACCAGTACGGCAGCGCCGGCTGCCGATATGATCCATTTCGATATTTGCATTTTTGTTCCCCTAGGCCGTTGTTTTCCGGCAGCAAGGATAGCCAAGCATGACGAGCCGGCACAGGCAAGTATTTTGCCCGACGGTGATTGAGGGTTCAGCCGGCGGTGCGGAAATGCTTGGAAAGCTTCAGGCCCTGAGCCTGGTAATTCGAGCCGAGATCGGTGCCGTAGAGCGCCTGCGGCCGCTTCAGCATGTGCTCGTACACCAGCCGCCCGACGATCTGGCCGTGGTCGAGGATGAACGGCACTTCGTGGCTGCGCACTTCCAGCACCGCCCGGCTGCCGGTGCCGCCGGAGGCCGAATGGCCGAAGCCCGGATCGAAGAAGCCGGCATAGTGGACGCGAAACTCGCCGACCAGCGGATCGAAGGGGGTCATCTCGGCGGCGTAGAGCGGCGGCACGTGCACCGCTTCGCGGCTGACAAGGATGTAGAACTCGTCGGGATCAAGCACCAGTTCGCCGGCGCCGCTCTTGTAGAGCGGCTCCCAGAAATCGACGGCATCCTGGGCAGCGCGCTTGTCGACATCGACCAGGCCGGTGTGATGCTTGCCGCGATAACCGACCAGGCCGTTCTGATCGCCGTCGAGATCGATCGACAGCGCGATGCCGCCGCCGGAAATGTTGGGCGGCTCGGTCGCCACCAGCATTTCGGCGCGATGCAACTCGCTCAGCTCGGCTTCCGACAGCAAAGCATTGCCGGTGCGGAACCTGATCTGCGACAGCCGCGAACCGGCACGCACGACGATCGGGAAGGTGCGCGGGCTGACCTCGAGATAGAGCGGACCGTGATAGCCGGCGGCGATCTTGTCGAACTCGTGGCCGCGATCGGTCATCACGCGGGTGAAGATGTCGAGCCGTCCGGTCGAGCTCTTGGGGTTGGCCGAAGCCGAAATGTTGTCCGGCAGAGCGAGGCTCTCGAGCAGCGGCACGATATAGACGCAGCCGGTTTCCAGCACCGCGCCTTCGGTCAGGCTGATCTCGTGCAGCTTCAACCGCTCGAGCTTCTCCGACACCTTGTGGTTGGGGCCGGGCAGAAAGGAGGCGCGGACGCGAAAAGCGTTGTCGCCGAGCCTGAGATCGAGGCTCGCCGGCTGCACCTGATCGGAATCGAGTGCGCGCGGCGACTTCAACGCGCCGGACTGGAACAGCGCGGAAATATCCTGATCGGGAAGAATGCCTGTCTGCCGCAATGGCTGGCTCCGCTCCAAGGCCGGTCTCTTTGTGGCAGGTTCTTGCCGCAAAACCGCTGGACACTTTTGCGGAACCTGCCTGGTACAAACCTCTTAATGAAGCCGGCAATTGACGCAAGCATGGCTGAGGTCTAAAGGGTCGTTATCCCGTGGTGATTTGGCCGGTCGGCTTGCAGCCACGTTAAACAAGTCGCTAAAGGACCGTCGGGCCGCAAGGCCGTATGGACCGGTTGCGACTTTCGCGGCCGGTTTTTTTGTGTCTGGAACAAAAGCGATGAGCACCAAGAAGCGTAACTGGAAGCCTCAGACCGCCCTCGTGCACGGGGGAACCCTGCGTTCCCAATTCGGCGAGACGTCGGAAGCGATGTACCTGACCCAGGGCTATGTCTACGAGACGGCGCAGGCCGCCGAAGCCCGTTTCAAGGGGGAGGAGCCGGGTTTCATCTATTCGCGCTATGCCAACCCGACCGTCGACATGTTCGAAAAGCGCATGTGCGCGCTGGAAGGCGCCGAAGATGCCCGCGCTACGGCATCGGGCATGGCGGCGGTGACGGCAGCGCTCCTGTGCAGCGCCAAGGCCGGCGATCACATCGTTGCGGCGCGCGCGCTGTTCGGCTCCTGCCGCTGGGTGGTCGAGACGCTGGCGCCGAAATACGGCATCGAGGCGACGCTGGTCGACGGCACCGACATCGCCAATTGGGAAAAGGCAGTCAGGCCGAACACCAAGCTGTTCTTCCTGGAAAGCCCGACCAACCCGACACTGGAAGTGGTCGACATCGCCGCCGTGGCATCGCTGGCCACCTCGATCGGCGCCCGGTTGATCGTCGACAACGTCTTTGCCACGCCCTTGCAGCAGAAGCCCTTGCTGCTCGGCGCCCACATCGTTGTCTACTCCGCGACCAAGCATATTGACGGCCAGGGGCGCTGTCTTGGCGGCATCATCCTGTCGGACAAGAAGTGGATCGACGAGAATTTGCACGACTATTTCCGGCATACCGGCCCGAGCCTGTCGCCGTTCAACGCCTGGACGCTGCTCAAGGGCCTGGAGACACTGCCGGTGCGTGTGCGCCAGCAGACGGAAAGTGCGGCCAAGATCGCCGATTTCCTGGCCGGACGGCCGGAGATCGCGCGCGTCATCTATCCGGGCCGCGCCGACCATCCGCAGGCCGATATCGTCAAGAAGCAGATGACCGGCGGCTCGACGCTGATCTGCCTCGACGTCAAGGGCGGCAAGCAGGCGGCCTTCGCCCTGCAGAACGCGCTCGACATCGTGCTGATCTCCAACAATCTCGGCGACGCCAAGAGCCTGATCACCCATCCGGCGACGACGACGCACAAGAACCTCAGCGACGAGGCGCGCGCCGAGCTCGGCATCGGGCCGGGAACGCTGAGGCTGTCGGTTGGTCTTGAGGATACCGACGATCTGCTTGAGGATATCGAGCAGGCGCTGAAGGCGGCCAAGTAGGCTTTACCCGAAGCACGGCGCGGGCGCTCAGGCGCCCGACGAAGCCTCTTCCAGCTCGGCTGCCTTGGTGCCGATGGTCATGGTGTTGCCGCGCCAGTCGATGGCGCCGCTCAGCCAGCCGCGCGCCCAGATCGCGGGAAGCATGATGTCCCGCGCCATCATTGCCGGGATCATTCGCAGGGACATGTGCCAGCCCTTGGCCGCGGCCAGCGTGCACTCGGGAATATAGGCGGCCGCCAGAACGGCCAGCGCGGTTGCCGGCAGGCTGACGCCGACACTGGCCGCCGCTGTCAGCGCCAGCACCAGCGGCACGGCGACGCCAGTCAGGATTTCGGGCGCGAAGAACAGCGGGAAGGTGACGCGGCGCAGGCGCGCCCAGCGGGCCTGGCGCGACCAGATATCACCAAGCCGGCGCTGCCCCAACGGCTGCTCGAAAGGCGAGGCGACGAGATTGACGTGCAGGTTCAACCCGTTGACCAGCTTGGTCGCTGCCGCGTCCTCGGCGATCTCGGCGGCCAGCGCGCGGATGCCGCCATTGGCGTCGAGCATTGGCTTGTTCCACAGCATGCTCTTGCCCTGGGCAAAGCCGAGGCCGAGCGCCTCGCCGGCATACTGCCAGCGTGCCTGCAGCGTGTTGAGGAAGGCGCATTCGACCTCGGCCCAGAAGCCGTCCGGCCGCGAGCCGATCGGCGTCGAGCAGACAAGGCCGGTATCATCCCGCCAGGCCGCCATCAGGTGCTGGACGTAGTCCGTCGGCATCAGCACGTTGGAATCGGCAAGAATGACCCAGTGATGCCGCGCCGCTTCCCAGCCCTTGACGCAATTGTTGAGTTTTGGATTGCTGCTGATGCGGTCGTCGCCGACCAAAAGCCGGGCAGGTACTTTGGGAAACCGGGCAATCGCCCTGTTTATCAGTTTGACCACCGGATCGTCGGCGTGGGCGACGCAGAAGATCAGCTCGTAGCGCGGCCAGTTCAGTGAGAAGGCGCGAGCAAGCGTCTCCTCGGTAAACGGCTCGACGCCGCGCGACGGCACCACGATCGACACCGAAGGTGCCTTCCCGGCCGGCGGAGCAATCGGGCGCGGCCGCTTCAGGCTGAGCGAAGCGAGCACAATGCTGGCGAGATTGGAAAGAAGCAGGAGTACCGAAAGCAGCGCTGCTATGACTGTCAGTTCCATCGAGATCTGGTCACTCCGGAAAAAAGCGGCCAGGAAGGGCCGTTTTCAACAGTTCGACAGAGCGCTGAGTCGCCCGACACGGTTTGCGCACACCATCATTGTCATGTGTCACTTAAATGACATTGTTGTTCGGCACCTGCGCGTGAGGCCCTAATCCGGGAGTACGGCAAGAGCGCCGACAGATCCGTTGGTGTCGTTTGGAGCAGCCCATGTACCGCGCCGTCACGCGCAACATCGAAGTGCAGGTCAGACCGTTCTACCTGGAGGATCGCTCCGATCCCCAGGAGAACCGTTATGTCTGGGGCTACCAGGTGACAATCGACAACCAGTCGGACGAGTTCGTGCAGCTGATGTCGCGCTACTGGCACATCACCGACGGCAGCGGCCGGGTCGAGGAGGTGCGCGGCGCCGGCGTGGTCGGCGACCAGCCCGAACTCAATCCCGGTGACAGCTATCAATACACGTCCGGCTGCCCGCTCTCGACACCGTCGGGCTTCATGGTCGGGCACTACACCATGCGCAACAAAAGGGGCGAGACGTTCGACATCGCTATTCCGGCGTTTTCGCTGGATTTGCCGGGGACAAGGCGGACAGTGAATTAGCCTCTTTCTCCCCGTTCACGGGGAGTTGAGGAATGGTCCGCGAAGCGGACGAAAAGCCAATTGCTTGGCTTTCGAGTGACGAACGCCCGGCAGGGCAAATGGCGGCGCCGGACTGGTGAGACTATCTTCCCTGGATACAACGGTGCCCACAGCCATTCGCCGAAGTCAGCGCTGCCCCTCATCCGCCCTTCGGGCACCTTCTCCCCGTAGAACGGGGAGAAGGAAGAGAGCTTACTGAGCCGCGAATTCCGCTGGATCGAAGTCGTACTGCGTCGAGCAGAACTCGCAGGCGACGTGGATGCCGCCATCCTGAGTGCTCTCCTTGATCTCTTCGGCGGAGAAGCCTTCGAGGATGCCGCGGATCTTGTCGCGCGAGCAGGAGCACTGGTCGGCGACCGGGACGCCGCCGAAGACGCGCACGCCATGTTCGTGGAACAGCCGGTAGAGCAGCCGTTCGGCGCCGATGGTCGGGTCGATCAGTTCGGTCGGCTCGATGGTGCCGAGCAGCGCCACCAGCTCACGCCATGAATTGTCGGCCGGTTCATGCGTGACATCGCGCGGATCGCCGTCGCCGCCCGAAATATCTGGCACGCGCATGCGCTCCGGCGACTGCGGCAGGAACTGCGCCAGGATGCCGCCGGCGCGCCACTGTTCGCGCGCGCCGCCGGGGCCTGGCGTCAGAAGCTTGGCCACCGAAAGCCTGAGATCGGTCGGGATCTGCTCCGACTGGCGGAAATAGGTGCGCGCGGCGTCTTCCAGCGTCTCGCCGTCAAGCTGGACGATGCCCTGGTAGCGCTGCGTGTGGGCACCCTGGTCGATGGTCAGCGCCAGCACGCCGCTGCCCAGCAGCGTCTGCTGCGAGGTCTCGCCGGCGGCCACCAAAGCTTCCAACCGGTCGGCATCGAAGCGCGCATAGGCGCGCAATGCCGAGGGCGTGGAAAAATCCGCGACCAGCATGTCGACCGGCCCGTCGGTGCGGGTCTGCAGGATGAACTTGCCCTCGAATTTGAGCGAGGTGCCGAGCAGCACCGTCAGCACACAGGCTTCCGCCAGCAGGCGGGCAACCGGCTCGGGATAGTCGTGGCGGCTGAGGATGGCGTCGAGCATCGGCCCGAGCTGCACGGTGCGGCCACGCACGTCGAGCGGGCCGACCTCGAAGGGCACGACGTGATCGTCGCCGGCATAGCCGAACTCGCCGAGTTTGGGGTGATGTTCAGTCACTTGATACGTTTCCAACATGACAAAGCTCCAGGGCGCGGCCATGTGGCCCGGAGGGGCACATGCGTCCAAAACGCGCTTGATTTGCGTGATGCGGCGCAAATAGGCATCGCGCCCCCGCAGATCAAGCGCCCAGACACTTCACGCGCCCAAGCACCAGGCCAAAACCGCCTTCTGGGCGTGGAGCCGGTTCTCGGCCTCATCGAAGACCACCGAATGCGGCCCGTCGATGACCTCGTCGGTCACCTCCTCGCCGCGATGCGCCGGCAAGCAGTGCATGAACAGGGCGTCGGGCTTGGCTCTCGCCATCAGTGCCGCATTGACCTGATAGGGCGAGAAGACGTTGTGGCCGCGGGCGCGGTGTTCCTGGCCCATCGACACCCAGCAGTCGGTGACGATGCAATCGACCTGGTCGACGGCTTCCTCGGGCGAGCGGGTGAAATGCAGCTTGCCGCCATTGGTCTTCGACCAGTCGATGTGCTTCTGCGCCGGCTCGCTGCCTTCCGGCACGGCGACATTGAGGTTGAAGCGGAACCGCGCCGAGGCTTCGAGCAGCGAATGCAGCACATTGTTGCCGTCGCCGGTCCAGGCGATGGTCTTGCCGGCAACCGGACCACGATGCTCCTCGAAGGTCATGATGTCGGCCATCAGCTGGCAGGGGTGGGTATCGTCGGTCAGCCCGTTGATGACCGGAATGGTGGCGTTCTCGGTCAGCTCGAGCAGCCGCTCATGCGACGTGGTGCGGATCATGATGGCGTCGACATAACGCGACAGCACCTTGGCGGTGTCGGCGATGGTCTCGGAGCGGCCGAGCTGCATTTCTGTGCCGGTCAGCATGATGGTCTCGCCGCCGAGCTGACGCATGCCGACATCGAAAGAAACGCGCGTGCGCGTTGACGGCTTGTCGAAGATCATGGCCAGCACCTTGCCTTCGAGCGGTTTGGTGCGCTCGCCGGCCTTGAGGCGCGCCTTGCGCACCACCGCGTCGTCCAGCATGAACCGCAGATCGCCTTCGGAAACGGCGGAAAGATCGGTGAAATGGCGAAGTGACATCAGGAATGGTTCCGGGGTTACTTCGCGGCGGCCGCGGTGATGGCGTCGGCCAGGCCCTTGGCGCCGGCGCGGATACGATCTAGCGCCTCGCCGATCTCGGCGTCGGTGACAGTGAGCGGCGGCAGCAGGCGAATGACGTTATCGCCGGCCGGCACCGCCAGCAGACGCTGGTCGCGCAGCGCCATGTTGACCTTGGTGTTGGGCATGGCGCATTTCAGGCCGAGCATCAGGCCTAGGCCCCTGATGCCTTCGATGACATCGGGAAACTCGTCGGCGACGCCTGCCAGCCCTTGCTTCATCAGCAACGCCTTGCGCTGGACGTCTTCGAGGAAGCCGTCTTCCAGCACCACGTCGAGCACCGCATTGCCGACCGCCATCGCCAGCGGATTGCCGCCGAAAGTGGTGCCGTGCACGCCTGCCGTCATGCCGACGACGGCATCGTCGGTGGCGAGGCACGCGCCCATCGGGAAGCCGCCGCCTATGCCCTTGGCGATCGCCATGATGTCGGGCGTCACGCCGGTCCATTCATGCGCGAACAGCTTGCCGGTGCGGCCGATGCCGCACTGGACCTCGTCAAAGATCAACAACAGGCCGTGCTGGTCGCAGAGCTGCCGCAGCCGCTTCAGGGATTGCGTCGGCACCGGGCGAATACCGCCCTCGCCCTGCACCGGCTCGATCAGGATCGCAGCGGTTTCGGGCGTAATGGCCTTCTCGGCGGCATCGATGTCGTCGAAGCCGACCTGGTCGAAACCCTCGACCTTGGGGCCGAAGCCTTCGAGATATTTGTACTGGCCGCCGGCGGCGATGGTCGCCAGCGTACGGCCATGGAAGGCGCCTTCAAAGGTGATGACGCGGAAGCGCTCGGGATGGCCCTTGACGAACTGGCAGCGCCGCGCCGTCTTGATCGCGCATTCCAGCGCCTCGGCGCCGGAATTGGTGAAGAACACCTTGTCGGCGAAAGTGGCCTCGACCAGCCGCTCGCCCAACCGGGTCTGCCCAGGGATCTCGTAGAGATTGGAGACGTGCCAGAGCTTGGCCGCCTGCTCGGTCAGCGCCGAGACCAGATGCGGATGGCTGTGGCCCAACGAATTGACCGCGATGCCGCCAGCAAAATCGAGATATCGCTCGCCCTTGTCGGTAACCAGCCAGGTGCCTTCACCGTGGTCGAAGGCCAAGGGTGCGCGAGCAAAGGTCTCGTAAAGCGCCGAACCGCTCATTATATGCGTCTCCGGTACCGGAAAATCAAAAAAGCCGCCAAAGCGGCGGCCTTGTGCGGCTTATCGTGTTTTTCGGCCATGAAGTCAACGAAAACGTCGTGCAGAGGCGCGCGGCAAGCTCCCGACGAGACGCCGGCTCATAAGCGACCGGGCAAGTTGGGGAAAACCGAAAAAACCGATTCGTGTTGCACCTGGGACTCTTGTCACCGAGTCAACACATGAGGTAATTGTAGTCGGGAAATAACTAGATTTCGTGCGGCGGACCTAATCACCTAATATATGTGGTGTCTGCCCCGGCAAAGGTTGCCGGGTCGGGAATGGATTCCGGCTGCCGCACGCTTAGCAGGAGCGCGGTCTCATGAACTGGACTGACGAGCGGGTCGAACTTCTCAGAAAACTGTGGTCGGAGGGCTTGAGCGCAAGCCAGATCGCCGCCCAACTTGGCGGGGTCAGCCGCAACGCCGTCATCGGCAAGGTGCACAGGCTGAAGCTATCGGGCCGCGGACGCTCGACCGCAACGCCGGCGCGCCAGAAGAAGACGGCGCAGGGATCTTCGATCCAGAAGTCGGTCTCGCGCGCCGCAACCACGCAGCGCCACGTCACGACGTCGATCGGGGCCACCGCGCTGCAGACACAGTTCGACGCCGAGCCGGTGGCTCGCCACTACATCCGCCCGGTCGAAAACGTCGTCGTGCCGATCTCCAGGCACCTGCAGCTCACCGACCTGACCGAGCGCACCTGCAAATGGCCGAATGGCGATCCGCTGTCGGAAGACTTCAACTTCTGCGGCAACGAGGCCGCCGAAACCGGACCTTACTGCAAGTACCACGCAAGGGTGGCGTTCCAGCCGGCTTCGGAGCGGCGGCGGAGCCGGTAGTTAGGGAATAGGGATTGGGGAATAGGCAGTAGGGAGGGAGAGCGCTCGTGAGGCGCTATCTTATTAAGCCTACTGCCTACTGCCTACCCTCACAGCCATCCGTTCTTGCGAAACCGCCAGTACAGGAACGAGCAGATCAAGGCGATCGCGGTCAGAACCACCGGGTAGCCGTATTCCATCTTCAGTTCCGGCATGTCATCGAAATTCATGCCGTAAATGCCGGCGAGCGCCGTCGGCACCGCCAGTATGGCGGCCCATGACGCCAACTTCTTGGTATTCGCCGTTTCCTGGCTCTGGCCAACCAGCAGACTGGCCTCGAAGGCGAAGGCCAGAACCTCGCGCAGGCTGTCGATCTTTTCCTGCACGGTACGGATATGGTCGGTGACATCGCGAAACAACGGATGCATGGCGCTATGGATCTGCGGCAGGTCGGCGCTGGTCAGCCGGCGGCAGACCTCGACCAGCGGCAGTGCCGCATTGCGCAGACGCAACAGATCGCGGCGCAGCATGTAGAGCCGCTCGATGTCCGGACCGGTCATCGGCTTCAGCAGGACCCTGTCCTCGATCGCCTCGACCTCGTCCTCGATCTGCTCGAGCACCGGCATGTAATTGTCGACGATGAAGTCGAGAATGGCATAGAGGACGAAATCCTCGCCCTTGGCCAGCGAATGCGGGCAGCTTTCCCAGTGCTGACGGACGGCGGCATAGGAGGTCGAGGGACCATGCCTGACGCTGACGATATAGCCTGAGCCGACGAACAGGTGGGTTTCGCCGAAGGTAACGCGGCCGTCGATCAGCTGGGCGGTGCGGGCGACGATGAACAGGGCATCGCCATATTGCTCGATCTTGGGCCGCTGGTGCGGATGCTCGGCGTCCTCAATAGCCAGCTCATGCAGATGGAACTGCGCCTTGACGCGCAGCAACAGCTCGCGGTCGGGTTCGAGCAGGCCGATCCAGACGACATGGCCCGATTTCTTCGCCCATTCGCCGGCCTCTTCGATCGGGATGTCGGCTATGCGCTTGCCGGCGGTGTAGACGCTCGACGCGATGATGCCGGACGATGCCGGCGCCGGCTTGAACTCTCGGACATATTCCATCGCAGCCTCCGAACGCAGAACCTTCAATAGGCCTGAGAAGCTTAACGCTGCGATAGTTTAGCGCAATATGATTAAGCGTTCGAGGGGGGCGCGATCACTTCACCGGCAGCGCCGCCGGAAGCGCCACCTTGTCGGTCTTGTCGCTTTTGGGACGCTCGGCCGGCATCTGGTCGCCGGTGACGATGTAATAGATGGTCTCGGCGATGTTGGTGGCGTGGTCGCCGATGCGCTCGATGTTCTTGGCGCAGAACAGCAGGTGCGTGCACGGCGTGATGTTGCGCGGATCTTCCATCATGTAGGTCAGGAGCTCGCGAAACAGCGAGGTGTACATGGCGTCGATCTGGTCGTCGCGGTCGCGCACGAAGCCTATCCTGTCGACTGAGCGCGAGGCGTAGACATCGAGCACCTCCTTTAGCTGGGTCAGTGCCAGATCGGCCAGCGCCTCGAGGCCGCGAAACAGGCTGGTCGGCTGGCGGCCGTCGATGACGCTCACCACTCGCTTGGCGACATTCTTGCCGAGGTCGCCGACGCGCTCGAGATCGGCGGAAATACGGATGGCGCCGACAATCTCGCGCAAATCCGTCGCCATCGGCTGGCGCTTGGCGATAATGACAATGGCCTTGTCATCGATTTCGCGCTGGCCCTCGTCGAGGACAATGTCATCGCGGATGACCTTCTGGGCGAGGCCCGGGTCGGCATTGACCAGTGCCTGGATCGCCTGTTCGACCATACGCTCGGCGTGCCCGCCCATCGCAGCGATGCGTTTCGACAGGTATTTCAGCTCTTCGTCATAGGCGCTGACGATGTGTACGGACTGCATGGACGAAATGCCTTCCTGAATCCTTGGCCTGGAATCCTTGGCCTTTTGAGTCGTTTCCTCGAATCCTGTGCTGATACGCTAGCCGGATGACAGAAAGAAGAAACAGGCAGTTAGCAAATAGTACTGCCTCAGCGCGCCGGCAAATGGACCGTGAACGCCGCGCCCTTGCCAACTTCCGACTTGATCGAAAGTCTGGCGTTGTGACGCGTCAGTATGTGCTTGACGATGGATAGGCCAAGGCCGGTGCCTTTCTGGGTGCGGCTGCTCTCGACATCGACGCGGTAGAAGCGCTCGGTGATGCGCGGAATGTGCTCTTCGGGAATGCCAGGGCCATAGTCCCTGATGGTGACGTCGATGCCCGGTTCGGGACCGGCCTCGCCCCCGGCGATCGACACCGTGACGCGCCCACCCGGCTGGCCGTATTTGCAGGCGTTTTCCAACAGGTTCTCGAACACCTGGAACAGCTCGTCCCGGTCTCCGGGCACGTCGAGCGGCCCCTCGGCATAGTCGCGCTCGATGACGACGCCGTTCTCCCTGGCGAGCGGGCCGAGCGAGTCGATGACGCTGTCGATGGTCTGGCGCAGATCGACCTCGGTTCCCGGTCTCAGATAGGGCTTCATTTCCAGCCGCGACAGCGAAAGAAGGTCGTCGATCAGGCGCGCCATACGGCCGGTCTGGTTCTGCATGATCTGCAGGAACTGCTCGCGGGCCGCCGGATCGTTGCGGGCCGGGCCGCGCAACGTCTCGATGAAGCCGGAAATCGAGGCCAGCGGGGTGCGCAGCTCATGGCTGGCATTGGCGATGAAGTCGGCGCGCATGCGGTCGATGCGGCGCGTCTCGCTCTGGTCCTTGAACACCAGCACAAAGAGATCGGTGGCGTGGCCGACCGAGGACGCACTGACCCGGTAGGCGCGTTCGACCGGCAGCTTCTCGGTGTAGTCGACCGCATCCGAGGCGACGCTTCCCGACAGCACGCCGTCCAGCAAGGCCTGCATTTCGGGAGCGCGGAATTTCAGCGACAGCGACAGGCCGGGCGCGATCCCGCCAAAGGCGGCGAAAGCGGCGGCGTTGGCGTGGACGATGGTGGCGGTGCGGTCGAAGATGATGAGCGGATCGGCGACGGCGGCCGCAAGATATTCGCCGGAAAGCCGCTGCAACCCGCTCGCCTCGATCGCAGCATCGCTCTGGATGGACTGGCTGGCGCCACCGGTCGGCAGCATCGCGGCAGCAAGCAGCACCGCACAGGCGAGCAGAACGACATAAACGGACATGCCGGCGAAACCATAGACGACCGCGACCGCGACGATGCCGGCGGCGAGCAGCCAGCGGCCGTTCCACAGCCGGGCGGCTACGGCTTGCACTGTCGTTTTCCGCTCTGTGCCAATGTCGGCCATTCGCGCGTCCCGAGCCCTTGCGCCGGCCGGCCGAAACTTCCGCTGGACCGGGTTGCCGCATGACCCCGAAAATCGGAATCGATTTTCGGAAAGGATCATGCGCAAAATCAAAGTGCTACAGCGTCCTTTGCGCGTCCAAACGGGACGCGCGGCGCTGTAGTGCCTCCCCATAGCATGAGTCCGCAAGCTGGAAAGGTTCGTCTCGATGAAAAAAACCAAGGAAAGTCCCGCCGCGGAGCCGGCAAAGGGTCCGCTGAAGATCAGGATCGACGGCAAGGAGCGGGAGTTTGATATCGAGAATCCCGAGCTTCCGGACTGGATCGAGGACAACAAACTGACTGCCGGCGACTACCCCTACGACAAGAAGATGAAGGGCGAGGAATACGACGAGACACTGGAGCGGCTGCAGATCGAGCTGGTCAAGGCGCAGGCCTGGCTGCAGGCGACCGGCAAGCGGGTGATGTCGCTGTTCGAAGGGCGAGATGCCGCCGGCAAGGGCGGCACCATCTTCGTGCTGCGCCAGTATCTCAACCCTCGAACCGCGCGCAATGTGGCGTTGACCAAGCCGACGCTGACCGAAGTCGGGCAGTGGTACTTCCAACGCTATGTCGACCATTTCCCGACATCAGGCGAATTCGTCACATTCGACCGCTCCTGGTACAATCGCGGCGGCGTCGAGCCGGTGATGGGCTTCTGCACGCCGGAACAGCATGAGAAATTCCTCGACGAGACGCCGCATTTCGAGCGGATGATCTCCAATGAAGGCATCTATTTCTTCAAATTCTGGCTGAACATCGGCCGCGAAACCCAGCTCGAACGATTTCACGACCGCCGCTGGTCTCCGCTGAAGAACTGGAAGTTCTCGCCGATCGACATTGCAGGCATCACCAAATGGGACGATTACACCAAGGCCCGCGACCAGATGGTCGAGCGCACGCACAAGCAGTTCGCGCCATGGATCATCGTGCGGGCCAACGACAAACGACGCTCGCGGCTGGCCGTCATGCGGCGCATCCTGTTGTCGTTGCCCTATGATGGGCGCGATCTCGACGCCATCGGCAAGGAAGACAAGAAGATCATCGGCGAAGGGCCGTCATTCCTGGAGAAATAGAGACTGGCCTCGATAGGCAGAGGCTGAAATTACAGAGCCCACCCCGATGTCGGGGCGGGCTCTGTTGCCTGTCTAGGACGCCAGGCGGGCGATCCGCTGCCTCAGCGTGGTGTCGTCCCGCAGCGCCTGCTGGAACAGCGTGATCTCATCATCGATGCGGTCGCACAAAACGTCCGTATCGCCCTTTGAGCGCTTCTGCAAAAGTGCGGCACCCAGCTTTTGGCCAGCGGCCTCGCTTTGCCTTCTCCGATCTCACGACGCCTGCCGCATGCCGAGCATGTCGGGCGTTCCTCTGGCCAGCACCGGGGCGTGATGGTTGCGGCGCGAGCGCACGACATCGAGCGTGTGTTCGTTGAAGGTCAGCAAGGTGGCGACGATCTGCTGGGTGCCATAGCTGCGCTGATAACCGAGCGGCGTCGCCAGGAAGTGCAACTGCAGCGTCCGCAGCACCCACACCGGCTCGACCTCGATAATGACCTGATTGATATTGCGTGCAAGGCCCCATTCGACGAAGCCGGCGATCAGCTCGGTTCCGACCGTAGACACGCCGCGCTTGCCATCGCGAAAGCCTGGCGCCACCGCGTAGCGGGTGAGCTCCCAGACATTCGGTCCCGAAGGGCGGTTTCCCTCGCAGAGTTCCGGCATCACATCGCTCAGGAGATGCGGCCGCGTGGTCGGCAGCATGCGCAGATAGCCGGCAAGCTCGCCATTGCGGATGATGAGGTGATGCTCGGCCTCATCATGGTCGAATTGATCGATTTCGAGGCCGTTCGGGCGGGCGAGATCGGTCCACTGCATCTCATCGACGAAGACTTTGTAACGCAGGCGATGGACCGCCTCCCACAGGTCGGGTCGCTCCATCAGTTGTTGAGTGGTAAGGGTAAATAGCACTAGCCGTCTCCTTGGCTTAAGAGGAAGATACGGCCGGGCTTTCCCGAAAAAATTGCGCGAAGGTGTTGGCAAGGATTTCTAGGCTGCCTAGCCGACATGGCTAATATAGCCGCGCCTAATCGCCTCCGCGACGGCTTGCGCCCTGCTGTTGGCGCCGAGTCTGCTTTTGGCGTTAAGAAAGTATTATTTTATGTCGCGCAAAAGCGGTCTTGGTTTTGCGACAACGACATGCGTTGGTCGTCTTGAGACGACGATAGGATCGGTCTTCCCTGAAGATATTAATGCATGTCGCTCAAAAGTGGCCCCGGTTTTGAGGCAACGACATGCATTCGTCAGCTGATATAGCCGTGCCTGATTGCCTCGGCGACTGCCTGCACGCGGTTGACGGCGCCCAGTTTGGTCTTGGCGTTGAGAAGGTGTTTCTCAGAGGTATGCTCCGAGATGCCGAGGATCTGCGAAATCTCCCACTCGGATTTGCCGACCGCCGCCCATTGCAGGCATTCGCGCTCGCGCGGCGTCAATTCAATGTGATCGATCGTTTTACCGGCCGTCGTTTGAAGCTGCATGGCGCGGCCGATGGCATAGGTGGAGGCCAGTGAGACCATTGCGAATTCAGCGTCGGACAATTCGACCGCCTCACCGCCCAGCGAAACCAGCGCGATCTGGCCTTCGAGCGTGATCAGCGGGAAGGCGAGGCCGTCACGCAGCTTGAACTGGCGGGCGTCGCGCATCACCTCGTCGCTGCTCTTGTCGGCGGGCATGCTTTGAACGGCTTCGCGCCATTGGAATGGCGCCCGAAACTGCTTCAAATGGCTGACGACCGGATCGTGGTCGACGTAGTTGCGCGATAAGTAGCGCTCCAGCCATTCGCTAGGCCAATCGCAGAGCAGCACATGGTCCTTCGTCTGGCTGCTTGGTGTACCGGGCTGCGGCACCGTTGCGGCTATCAGGGCCGTCAATCCGAAATTCGAGGTGACACTAAGTAGCTGCTCGCATACCGCAGCCGACGTGCCGGCACGCTGCACCCGGTCAATATATTCAAGTGTCCGGTCAAAATAACCCATCGCAACATCTACCCCATGTTGCCTACCGCTCTTGAGACCGATGTTACGTGCCTAATCCGCACTTCGCCATCAACCCCGGATTGCAAGCCGCATACTTGGTTTTTTTAGCGCAGCGACCGCTTGCCCTCGGACCGACTCTGCGCGGCTATTTGCAACCTCACTAAAGCATAACCCGAAATTGGCCCTTTGAAATCAAAAACAATTGTACGCGCGTCGTTTTCGTATCAAAAGCCAACGGCAGAACGGGCGGAGTTTTTTCGTGATATCTCGCTGGATTGCCATCGCCTTGCTCTCGATGCTGGTTGGAGTGCAGCCGTTTGCCGGCGCAGCGCGGGCGACGGAACCGCAGGTGCCGGTGCTTTGGGATGCCAAGGAGCGGCTGCCGAAACCGGACCTTTCGGCACTGCCGAGGCTCAGATTCCTTACCACGACCGATTTCCCGCCCTTCAACTTTCTCGACGGCGCTGGCCGGCTGTCCGGCTTCCACATCGACCTGGCGCGGGCGATTTGCGCCGAACTCGACATCGCCGACAAATGCCAGATCCAGGCGCTGCCCTGGGCCGAACTCGACGACGCGCTGCAGAAGGGCGAAGGCGAGGCGATCATCGCCGGCATAGCCGCGACGCCGGAAACGCGGGCGAAATACAGTTTTTCGCGTTCCTATCTGCAGTTTCCGGCGCGCTTCATCATGCCGAAAGCCAAGGCCTTCGCCGAGCCGATCCTCGACAAATTGCGCAGCAAGCGGGTCGGTGTGCTGGCCGGTTCGGCGCATGAAAAGATGCTGCGCGATTATTTCGGCACGGTGCAGATCGTCCCCTTCAACAGCCCTGAAGACCTCTACAGCGATTTGAAAAGCAGCAAGATCGACGCCGCCTTCGGCGACGGGATGCGCTTTTCCTTCTGGCTGGGCGGCACGGACGCGGCCGGCTGCTGCCGCTTCGCCGGCGGCCCTTATCTGGCACCGGAATATCTAGGATCCGGCATGACGATTGCCACCCGGGCCGGCGATCCGGCACTCGCCGCAGCGATGGACTACGCGCTGCAGGAGATTTCGGTGAAGGGCACCTTCGCCGAGTTCTATTTGCGCTATTTCCCAGTCAGTTTCTTCTGATCCGGCCCCGGTCAGCTTCTTCTGAGGCCTGCTGATATCAGGTGAGCGTGCGCAGGCGGGCCTTCGCGCCGCGCGCGATGGCCGCGACGGTCAGGGTGTCGAGATCGAGCTGGCGGCGGATGAGCTGCAGCACCCGAACCTCCTCCATACGCATTTCGAGATCGACGGCGGCAACCTCGAAGGCTGCGGCATAGGCGGTGTCATGCAGCCGCTCGGGCAAAGCCTCACCAACACGCCCGAGAACGCCTTCCAACCCATCCTTTTCATGCAGCATCTTCTGGCAGTCCTGCGCAATGGCAATCAGCCTGTCCTGCTTGAAATCCTCGAACACCGGCCAGCTGCGGACGACGTCGCCGATGCGCGCCAGTTCGACATCGGTCATGTCGCGATCGGAAGCCGACGTGATGACCATCAGGTAGATCAGGGCTTCATGGGTGGACGGCAACGGCATTCAAAACTCCTTGATAGTGAGGCTGGAACGTAGGGACGCCACGAAGGCGCCGCAAGGAAAACCGCCTGATATCGTTGACGCTCCGGCCTGTCGCGCCTAGAGACCCGGTTGAAAAACCTTACCAGCCGCGAAGCCGGCCCATGACTGGAACTTTGACATGACGGGATCAAACACGATCGATCTCAACCCCGAAATGCTTTCGGCAGCGGCCGAGAGCAAGGCCTGGCCGTTCGAGGAAGCCAAAAAGATCATCGAGCGCTACAAGGGTGCCGACTTTCCCGAGACCGTCCTGTTCGAGACCGGCTACGGTCCGTCGGGCCTGCCGCATATCGGCACGTTCGGCGAGGTGGCGCGCACCTCGATGGTGCGCCATGCCTTCCATGTGCTGACCGGAAACAAGATCAAGACCAAGCTCCTATGCTTCTCCGACGACATGGATGGCATGCGCAAGATCCCCGACAATGTGCCGGACCGCGCAGCGCTCGAGCCGTATCTGCATATGCCGCTGTCGTCGGTGCCAAATCCGTTCGGCGGAGACTATGCGAGCTTTGCCGACCACAACAATGCGATGCTGTGCCGCTTCCTCGATACGTTCGGCTTCGACTACGAATTCGCCAGCGCGACGCAGTACTACAAGGCCGGCCGCTTTGACGCGATGCTGCTGCGCGCGGCCGAGCGCTACGACCAGATCATGGCGGTGATGCTGCCGACGCTCGGGCCGGAGCGCCAGGCGACCTACAGCCCGTTCCTGCCGATTTCGCCGAAGAGTGGCCGGGTGCTCTACGTGCCGATGAAGCATGTCGACGCCAAGGCGGGCACCATCACCTTCGACGATGACGGCACCGAGACCACGCTTTCGGTGACGGGTGGCAAGGTCAAGCTGCAGTGGAAGCCGGATTTCGGCATGCGCTGGGCCGCGCTCGGCGTCGATTTCGAGATGTTCGGCAAGGACCACCAGACCAATGCTGTGGTCTACGACCGCATCTGCAACATCCTGGGCGGGCGCGCGCCGGAGCATTTCGTCTACGAATTGTTCCTCGACGAGAACGGCCAGAAGATCTCGAAGTCGAAGGGCAATGGGCTGACCATCGACGAATGGCTGCGCTATGCGCCGACCGAGAGCCTCGGCCTTTACATGTACCAGCGGCCAAGGCAGGCGAAAAAGCTCTATTTCGACGTCATCCCGCGCGCCGTCGACGAATACTACACCTTCCTTGGCGCCTATCCGCGCCAGGACTGGAAGGAACGGCTGGGCAATCCGGTCTGGCACATGCATGACGGCAAGCCGCCGGCGATCGACCTGCCGGTGCCGTTCTCGCTGCTGCTCAATCTGGTCAGCGCCTCCAACGCGCAAAACAAGGATGTGCTGTGGGGCTTCATCTCGCGCCATGCGTCAGGCGTGACGCCAGGAACGCATCCCGAACTCGACCAGCTGGTTGGCTTCGCGATCCGCTATTTCGACGATTTCGTAAAGCCGACGAAGATGTTCCGGCCGGCCGACGACGTCGAGCGCACAGCGCTCGAAGCTCTCAGTAACGCGCTTGGTGGCCTGCCGGCCGGCGCTGACGGCGAAGCGATCCAGAACGCTTCGCTCAACGTCGCGCGCAAGATCGAACGCTATCAGGACCATTCCAAGCAGAGCCCGGATGGCGGCCCCGGCGTTTCCGGCGCCTTCTTCCAGATGATCTACCAGGTGCTGATCGGCCAGGAACGCGGCCCGCGCTTCGGCTCATTCGCGGCGCTTTACGGCATCGCAGAGACGCGCGCCCTCATTGAGCGGGCGCTGGCTGGTCAGCTGGCGGCGTAGCATCCGCCCCAACCGGCGGCGTGTCTGTCGCCGGGGCAGCGAGGATCGGTTGCGACGCCGTCGGTGCCGCAACCGGCGTTGGCGCCGGTGGCAAGCCGCCAAGATCGGGCGCGGCGCCGAAGATGCCCTTCTTGGCAATGCGCGCCTTGTCGCCTGCTTCGACATAGGGGCTGCCTGCGACCGCGCGGGCCCAGCCGTTTTCGACCAGCCACTGGCCGACATCCTGCTTGCCGATGCGGCATTCGGCTGCAATCAGGTCGTGGTCGGCCTCCGGCGGCACCTTGCACGCCACGGCCCGGCCGCGCAGGAAAGACCGGAACGCGGTGCGCGCACGAGCGCCGCAAGCCCAGGACTTGCCGTCCTCTGCACAGGTCTCGTCCTCCTTGACGATGTCGATGCCGGAGACCGCCACGGAATAACCATTGGCTTCGATCAGGCCGGCGGCGGATGCGACCGGCTGGAACAGTTTTGTCCCGCCCCAGTCGTCGACTGCTCTCGGCCTGCGCGGCTTGGGCGGTCCGGCCAGCGCCAGGTCGCTCAGCGGTGCGCGCGGTTCGACCCGTTCGAGCTCCTCTGCCGGGAGTGGCGGCGGCGCGATGGCCTCGGGATCGATCGCTCTCGAATGCACCGGAGGCAAAGGCACCGCAGGCTTGGCGGGCTGTATCTGGGGAATGGCCGAGGTCGCCGGCTCCTCGGGCACGGTGTCAGCGCCCGGGTCGATCTGGTCGATGGTGACGGCGGGCTCGTCGTGATGCAGCGCGCGACCGCCAACGACGACAATGGCGACCATCACCGGAATCGCCAGGATGGCCAGGAAGGCTTGAAGCAGACGCACCGGCCGGACCTACTGGCTTGCCCAGACGATCCGCGCCACCCATTCGACATCGCGCATCGCGATGTCACGGTCCGGGTGGTCGGGGTTGAGCGAGATCAGCACGATCGATTTCGTCGTCTGGCGGTCGAGCACCTTGGCCATGACCTCGCCAGCATTGGTCTTGACGACGACGCGGTCGCCCTTGCGGGTGACGGCGCCCGGCTCGACGATCAGAACATCGCCATTGCGGTAGAGCGGCAGCATGGAATCGCCCTGCACCTTCAGCGCATAGGAGGTTTCCGTCGCCCGCGCCGGAAGCTCCACGAGATCCCAGCCCTGGCCGGAGGGATAGCCGGCATCGTCGAAAAAGCCGCCGGCGCCGGCCTGGGCAAAGCCGAGCAACGGCACCGCTGAACGCTGCGCGGCCGCCGAGCCCGAAGCAACCTTGGCGCGGCCTTCGACCAGCCCGGTAAATTCATCAAGCGAGGCGCCCGTCGCCTCGATGATCTTGGCCAGCGATTCGGTCGAGGGCCAGCGCGGTCGCCCGTCCGAGGACAGTCGCTTCGACTTGTTGAACGCGGTCGAATCAAGACCGGCACGCCGGGCCAGGCCCGAGGCCGACAGCGAATAACGCTCGGCAAGAGCATCAATGGCAGCCCAGACACGGTCATGCGAGAGCAAATCGCTCTCCTCGAAAACAGGAAAAAATACCTTTTCCTTCTAGCGCGCGGCCACCCGATTGTCCACCGACGCGCAGGCCGATCGCCTACAAAGCTGTGTGAGGCGAAGTCGACAAGGCGAACTCGTCAGGCAGTCTGCTTGGCCAGGCTGCGCAATCCCTGGTGGGAGGTCATGAAAGTCCGCTCGGCCTCTGTCGGCGGCCGCGGCTGAACGGAACGGCCAAGTGCCGCCACAACCTCGTCGATATCGACAAAGCGACGGCCGGGGCGGTCGTAGACACCGCCCGTCGTCATGATCAAAGCGGCCGTCTCGCCATTGTCGAGGACAAACCGGTGCCTGCCGATGACCTGTGTGCCTTCCCAGGTCTCGATCGAGGACACCACCTCAAAGCGACGCCACAGCCTGATCTCGCGCACATAGACCGACTCCAGACCGCCGATCATGGGCGCCCAGCCGTTCTTCCTAGCCAGCGCGATGAGACCGACGCGCAGAAAAATGTCGATGCGGCCGAGATCGGCCAGCATCATGTAGCGGGCATTGTTGAGATGGAGGTTGAAGTCGATGTCCGTCGGCAGACAGCGGAAAGCCAGCCGGCTTTCGCTGCCGACCGTGTAGGGGCCGCGGCGCGACGCCGTGACCATCATGCGCGCAAGGCGCCCCCAGACGTACATGGGGCGCTAGATCAAGCGGCTTTCTTCACCTCGCCCTTCGCATAGGGGTCGAAGCGCTGGTAGAAGGTCTCGCCCTTCTCCGCCAGGTCGAGCAGCAGCTTGGGCGCCTTGAACTCGGCGCCGTATTTCTTCTGCAGACCCTTGGCGATCTTGACGAACTCCTTGGCGCCGATGCCGTCGATATAGGACAGCGCGCCGCCGGTGAACGGCGCGAAGCCGAAGGCGAGGATCGAGCCGACATCGGCCTCGCGCGGATCGGTGACGATCCCCTCTTCCATCACCCGCGCCGCTTCTAGCGCAATGGTGACCAGCAGGCGCTGCTGCAGCTCCTCATAGTCGACCTTCTCGGCCTTCAGCTGCGGATAGAGGTCCTTGAGGCCGGGCCACAGCTTCTTCTTGGCGGGCTTGGCCGGATAATCATAGAAACCCTTGCCGTTCTTGCGGCCGAAGCGGCCATGGGTGTCGACCAGCGTGTTGATCAGCGCCATCTGCCTGGGGTCGACGGCCTTGTCGCCGAGGTCCCTGATGGTCTGCTTCATGATCTTCTGCGCAAGGTCGATCGCCGTCTCGTCGGTCAGCGCCAGCGGGCCTACCGGCATGCCGGCGGCCTTGGCGGCATTCTCGATCATCGGCGCCGGAACGCCCTCGATCAGCATCTTGTAGGCTTCCGACATATAGCGCAGCACACAGCGGTTGACGTAGAAGCCGCGCGTGTCGTTGACGACGATCGGCGTCTTCTTGATGGCGCGCACGAAGTCGATCGCGGTGGCCAACGCCTTGTCGCCGGTCTTCTTGCCCAGGATGATCTCGACCAGCATCATCTTGTCGACCGGCGAGAAGAAGTGGATGCCGACGAAATTCTTCGGCCGCGCCGAATTCTTGGCCAGTGCGGTGATCGGGATGGTGGAGGTGTTGGAGGCAAAGATCGCCGACGATTTCAGCACCGCTTCCGCCTGTTCGGTGGCAGCCTTCTTGACAGCCGAATCCTCGAACACCGCCTCGACCACCAGATCGCAGCCGGCGAGGTCGGCATAGTCGGCCGTCGGCGTGATCAGCGACAGCAGCCTGTCCTTCTCCTCGGGCTTGGCGCGGCCCTTCTTGACCTGATCCGAGATCAGGCTGTCGGAATGCGCCTTGCCCTTCTCGGCCGACGCCATGTCGCGGTCGAGCAGCACGACCGGGATGCCGGCCTTGGCGGTGACAAAGGCGATGCCGGCGCCCATGAAGCCGGCGCCGAGAATGCCGATCTTCTTGAACTTGGTTTCCGGCACACCGGCCGGGCGGCGGGCGCCCTTATTGAGCTCCTGCAGCGAGACGAACAGCGAGCGGATCATCGCTGCTGCTTCCTTGGACTGCATGATTTCGGTGAAATAGCGCTGTTCGATCCGCAGACCGGTGTCGAACGGCACCAGCAGGCCCTCATAGACGCATTTCAGGATAGCTGCGGCGGCAGGATAATTGCCGTAGGTCTCGCGGCGCAGGATGGCGATGGCCGGCGGCCACAGATTGAAACCGGCGGGCGAATAGATCTGGCCACCGGGCAGCTTGAAGCCCTTCTCGTCCCAAGGCTGCACGGCTTTCAGGCCGTTTTTGATCATCGCCTTGGCGGTCTCGATCAGCTTGCCCGGTTCGGCGACCTCGTGGATCAGGCCCATCGCCTTGGCCTTCTGCGCCGACAGGTTCTGGCCTGTGGTCAGCATCTGCAGCGCCTGCTGCTGGTCGGTCAGCCGCGGCACGCGCTGGGTGCCGCCGGCGCCGGGAAAGATGCCAACCTTGACTTCCGGCAGGGCCATCTTGACCTTGTCGGAGTCAGCGGCAACACGGCCGTGGCAGGCCAGCGACAGTTCGAAGGCGCCGCCCATGCAGGTGCCGTTGATGGCCGAAACCCATGGCTTGCCCGATGTTTCGAGCTTGCGCCACAGGGCGCCCATGCGGCCGGCATTGTCGAACAGCAGCTTTGCCGCCTTCTCCGGGTCCTTGCCTTTTTCCTTGGCAAAGACCGCCAGCATCTTCTGCAGCATGGTCAAGTCGGCGCCGCCGGAGAAGCTGTGCTTGCCGGAGGTGATCACCGCGCCCTTGATGCCGGCGTCGGCCACGACCTGGTCGATGATCTTGTCGAGCTCGTTCATCACCTCTTCGGTGAAGACGTTCATCGAGCGGTCCGGCATGTTCCAGGTGACCAGCGCAATGCCGTCGGCGTCGGTGTCGACCGCGAAGTTTGTGTAAGTCATGTCTCTCTCCTTCCGGCCGAAATCAGACGCGTTCGATGATCGTTGCGGTACCCATGCCGGCGCCGATGCAGAGCGTCACCAGAGCGGTGTTCAGGTCGCGGCGCTCCAGTTCGTCCAGCACCGTGCCCAAAATCATCGCGCCGGTGGCACCGAGCGGATGGCCCATGGCAATGGCGCCGCCATTGACGTTGATCTTGTCGTGCGGAATGTCGAAGGCCTGCATGTAGCGCAGCACCACCGAGGCGAAGGCCTCGTTGAGCTCGAACAGGTCGATATCCGACAGCTTCATCTTGGCGCGCTTCAGGAGCTTCTCGGTGACGTCGACCGGACCGGTCAGCATCAGCACCGGCTCGGAGCCGATATTGGCGAAGGCGCGGATACGCGCGCGTGGCTTGAGGCCCATCGTCTTGCCGGCCTTCTTCGAGCCTAACAGCACGGCGGCTGCGCCATCGACGATGCCGGACGAATTGCCGGCATGGTGGACGTGATTGACCTCTTCGACTTCCGGGTGCTTCTGCACGGCAACCGCGTCGAAGCCGCCCATTTCGCCAGGCATGACGAACGACGGGTTGAGCGAAGCCAGCGACTGCATGTCTGTCGACGGCCGCATGTGCTCGTCATGGTCGAGGATGGTCAGGCCGTTCTGGTCCTTGATCGGGATGACCGAGTTCTTGAAACGCCCGTCGGCCCAGGCCTTGCCGGCGCGCTTCTGGCTCTCGACCGCATAGGCGTCGACGTCGTCGCGCGAAAAACCATATTTGGTGGCGATCAGGTCGGCCGAGATGCCCTGCGGCACGAACCAGCCGGGCAGGCCGACGGACGGGTCCATGAACCAGGCGCCGCCGGAGGCGCCCATGCCGACGCGCGACATCGATTCGACGCCGCCGGCAATGACGATCTCGTCGGCGCCCTGCGCAATCTTGGCGGCGCCGAAATTGATGGCGTCGAGACCCGAAGCGCAGAAGCGCGAGATCTGCATGCCCGGCGCCTTGTTGTCATAGCCGGCCTCGAAGGCGGCGGCGCGCGGAATGACCGAGCCGGCTTCGCCGACCGGATCGACGCAGCCGAAGATGATGTCGTCGACATTGCCGGTGTCGAGCCCGTTGCGGTCGCGCAGCGCCTCGAGCGTCCTGGCGGCGAGCCGCACCGCCGGCACTTCGTGCAGCGAGCCATCCTTCTTGCCCTTGCCGCGCGGCGTGCGCACGGCGTCATAGACATAAGCTTCGGCCATTTTCTTGCTCCTTGGTTTGCCGGTCGTGGCTCTCAGAGAGAGCGGCCAATCAGCAATTTCATGATCTCGTTGGTGCCGCCGTAGATGCGCTGGACGCGGGCGTCGCGGAACATGCGGGCGATCGGATATTCATTCATGTAGCCATAGCCGCCATGCAATTGAAGGCATTCGTCGACGACTTTTCCCTGCAGATCCGAGAGCCAGTATTTCGCCATCGAGGCCGTCACCGGATCGAGGCCGCCATTGACGTGGCGGGTGACGCAATCATTGTAGAAGACACGGCCGATGGTGGCCTCGGTCTTGAGTTCGGCGAGCTTGAACTGGGTGTTCTGGAACTCGATGATCGCCTTGCCGAAGGCCTTGCGATCCTTGACGTAGTCGATGGTCAGCGCCAGCGCCCGCTCGATCATGGCGATGGCGCCGGTGCCGATCTGTAGCCGTTCCTGCGGCAATTGCTGCATCAACTGGATGAAGCCCTGCCCTTCCTCGTGGCCAAGCAGGTTCGAGGTCGGCACGCGCATGTCGTTGAAGAACAATTCCGACGTGTCGTTGGCCTTGAGCCCGATCTTGTCGAGGTTGCGGCCGCGCTCGAAGCCATCGACCTCGTCGGTCTCGACGACGATCAGCGAGGTCCCCTTGGCGCCCTTGGCCGGATCGGTCTTGGTGACGACAATGATGAAATTTGCCAGCTGGCCGTTGGTGATGAAGGTCTTGGAACCGTTGATCTTGTACTGGTTGCCGTCCTTCTCGGCCCGCGTCTTGACGCCCTGCAGGTCGGAGCCCGCACCCGGCTCGGTCATGGCGATGGCGCCGATCAGTTCGCCGGTCGCCAGCTTCGGCAGCCACTTCTTCTTCTGCTCTTCGGAGCCGTAATGCAGAATGTAAGGGGCGACGATCGCATTGTGCAGGCCGATGCCGAAACCGTCGACGCCGACATGGCCGATCGCCTCGATGATGGCGCTCTCATGCGCGAAGGTGCCGCCGGAGCCGCCATATTCCTCCGGCATCGAGGCGCAGAGCAGGCCCGCAGCACCGGCCTTGCGCCAGCTCTCACGGTCGACCATCTCGTTCTTCTCGAACTCGTCGTAGCGCGGTGCGATCTCTTCCGACATGAAGCGATGCGCCATGTCGTAGAGCATGCCGACCTCGTCCGCCGCCCAGGCAGGCTTCGGCAAAGAGAGCACTTCGGCTGGATTTGTCGCCACGATTTCCTCCGCGTTCCGACAATGTGGGCCGGCGGTGCCGGCCCGACAAACCTAGAACGCTTCCGCAGGCAGCGCCATTAGCGTGTCCGCACCACTGGAAATGCGGGCGAGATGTGCCGACGTCTCGGGCATTATCCGCTCCATGAAGAAGCGCGCCGTCACCACCTTGTTGTCATAGAACGACTGCGAGCCGTTGGCGCCGGTCTTGGCCTGAGCCGCCTTGGCCATCTGCGCCCACATGTAGCCCAGCGCCACGAGACCGAAGAGATGCATGTAGTCGGTCGAGGCGGCACCGGCATTGTCGGGCTTGGCCATGCCGTTCTGCAGCAGCCACATAGTCGCCGCCTGCAAATCGTTGAGGCCCTTCTTCAGCGCCTTGGTGAAGGGCGCCAGCTTCTCGTCGGCACGGTTCTCCTCGCAGAACTCGCCGACGTCCTTGAAGAAGGCCTGCACGGCGCGACCGCCATTGAGGCCAAGCTTACGGCCGACGAGGTCGAGCGCCTGGATGCCGTTGGCGCCTTCATAAATCATGGCGATGCGGGCATCGCGCACGAACTGGCTCATGCCGTGTTCTTCAATATAGCCGTGGCCACCGAACACCTGCTGCGCCATCACGGCGTGGTCGAAACCCTTGTCGGTCAGCACGCCCTTGACCACCGGTGTCAGCAGGCCGGTATAGTCGTCGGCGGCCTGGCGGTCCTTGTCGTCGGCGGAGCGGTGGGCGATGTCGGACTTGATCGCCGTCCACAACGCCAGCGCGCGGCCGGCCTCGTTGAAGGCCTTCATGGTCATCAGCGAGCGGCGGATGTCGGGATGGACGATGATCGGGTCGGCCTTCTTGTCCGGCGCCTTGGCGCCCGACAGCGAACGGCCCTGCAGCCGGTCCTTGGCGTAAGACACGGCGTTCTGGTAGGCAATTTCCGACAACGACAGTCCCTGCAGGCCGACGCCGAGGCGGGCTTCATTCATCATCGTGAACATCGCCTTCAGGCCACCATTCTCCTCGCCGAGCAGCGTGCCTTCGGCCTCGTCATAGTTCATGACGCAGGTCGAGTTGCCGTGGATGCCCATCTTCTCCTCGATCGAGCCGCAGGAGAGCGTGTTCTTCTCGCCCGGATTGCCCGAGGCATCGAGATTGAGCTTCGGCACGATGAACAGCGAGATACCCTTCACGCCTGCCGGCGCGCCTTCGATGCGGGCCAGCACGAGATGGACGATGTTTTCCGACATGTCGTGCTCACCGGCCGAGATGAAGATCTTCTGGCCGGAAATCTTGTAGGTGCCATTGCCGTTCGGCACCGCCTTGGTGCGCAGCAGGCCGAGATCGGTGCCGCAATGCGGCTCGGTCAGGTTCATGGTTCCGGTCCAGGAACCCTCAACCAGCTTCGGCAGCCACGTCGCCTTCTGCTCGTCGGTGCCGTGGGTGATGAGCGCCGCGATCGCGCCTTGCGTCAGACCGGGATACATCATCAGCGCCATGTTGGCAGAGACCATATATTCGGCAACCGCCGTGTGCACGGCATAGGGCAGGCCCTGGCCGCCGAATTCTACCGGTGCGGCCAGCCCCATCCAGCCGCCTTCGCGATACTGGTCGTAGGCCTCCTTGAAGCCTTTCGGCGTCGTCACCGAGCCGTCCTCATGGCGCACGCAGCCTTCCATGTCGCCGACGCGGTTTAGAGGATGCATGACGTTTTCGGCGAGCTTGGCGCCTTCAGCGAGGATCGCCTCGACCACATCGGGCGTCGCGTCGGCAAATCCGGGGAGATTGGAATAGCGCTGGTAGCCCAGCACGTCATTGAGCACGAACAGCGTGTCCTGGACCGGCGCCCTGTAGATCGGCATGTGTTTCCTCCACCATGCGGGTCTTGGCCGCGAGATCAGGCCCCGAAAATGAGGTCGGGGCAGCGTGCGGGCCAATGTTGAAAGCGGGATAGCAAAAATTGACGTTTGCGTAAACGTCAATTTTATCGCCGCGACAAAATTTCCTTGTGCCAGCCTATCGGCACGAGGTGACGGACACCAGCGGTCCATCGGTTGAGCAGGCGAAGATGGCGGCAAACGAAAAGAACCGCGCGGGCAGGCCGCGCGGCTCTTTTCAAATTACAGACTTAACTGGCGGAGCGAGATCAGCTCGCGGCGCTGGCCGGGGCTAAACGCTCGGACAGCATCTGGCGCACGGCCGACATCGAGCCGCTCAGCTCGTTAATGGCGTCGTCGATCAGCGCGCGCTGCTTCTGCAGCCGGGCAAGCTGCTTCTCCGACTTGTCGAGAGCCAGCCGCAGCTGCTTGGTGTTGGATCCCGTCGGATCGTAGAGATCCATCATCTGCTTGACGTCGCGCAGCGAGAACCCGACCTTGCGGCCGAGCAGGATCAGCTTCAGCCGCGCCTTGTCACGGCGCGTGTAGAGGCGCGTTGCCCCATCGCGCTGCGGATTGAGCAGGCCCTTATCTTCATAGAAACGCAGCGTGCGCAGGGTCACGCCGTATTTCTTGGCCATCTCGCCGATGCGCACGAGCTCCTCGCCGGCTTCGACAGACATATTGTTGGTGTTGGCCGCGGCTTCGCCGGGCGAATAAAGTTTCATGGTCACTGGCTTTCCCCTGTAGTGGCGTCGCGGTCTCGGACCTAGCAACGCCTGAGTGGAAGCGGGGGCATGCTTCCAATCGTGGGTTTCAACTAATTCATCGCAAAAGGCACGAATTGCGCCCCTCTTACGTTTACGTCAATTCTATATCGATAGCCGCCTCATGACGCAAGGGCGTTCTGGGATTGCGAAACCTTATGCCGCACCCTCGGTATCCGGCCCGAGATGGCACTGCTTGTAATTCAGCAATGCCGCAACTTCTTAAGCTTGGTTAACGCCTTGTTTACCACGATGGGTGAAATGTGCGCATGTCGGTCACCCGTGTTTATCCTGTAGCGAATTTTTCACGGTTTTCGGAGAGCGGGCCTGGCCCGGGAAGCTCGTCTTCCGCCGCAGCATAGCCGCGCGGCCGCCTTCGTTCCCGATAGGGACTTTGGGGAAAACTGGCAGCAAGCCGGCCATTCTGAAAAACGGACGCATCGATGAACAGCAAGCGGTCCTATCTCGATACAGTCAACGCCGGCAGGCCGCGCAGGCCGAACACCACGCTTGATGAATTGAACCGCTCGCTGGAGACGCTGGAGCAGCGGCTGGAACGCAAGCGCGACGACGCGGGAGAGCGCTTCGATCCGCGCCGGCCACCGGTCGAGCCGCGTTACGCTAGCGCCCAGCCCTACGCCGCGCCGCGCTGGTATGAGGACCCGCAGCCCGCGCCGCGGCCGAAAAGCCCTGTAACGGCCGGCTTCGACCAGAACTATCAGGCGATTGCGCGCGACATCGACCGCGTACGCGGCCAGGAAGACAGCGTCGCCGTGGTCGGGAAGATCGCCGGCGAATTGCGCGGCCTGCGCGAGGAATTGCGCCATCAGATGACTGCCGGCCTGCAGCGCGAATTCGCCGCGCTGCGCAAGGACATCGAACGGGCGTTCCAGGCGAGCAACCAATCAGGTGGCCAATCCGGTGGCTTGCCCGGCAAGGGCAGCGCCGAACTCGGCCTCGAATTCGAGCGGCTTTCCGGTGCCATCCAGACGCTGGCCGAGAAGAGCGACGACAGAAGCGTCAACATGCTGCGGCTCGAGCTCGAGCAGGTGAAAACCGCACTCGACACGCTGGCGCGCGAGGAGAGCGTGCTCAAGGTCGACCGCCGCTGGGACGATTTCGACCGCCGCTGGAGCGCGTTCGAGGACCGCGTCGACGCCGACCAGCGCAACCGCGCGGACGGCCCCGGATTTTCGGCCCTGACCGACCGGCTGGAACAGATCAGCAATGCCGTCCACAATCTGCCGGAATCGCTGTCGCTGCGCTCGATGGAGGAAAAGGTCCGCACGCTTGCCGGCGCCGTCGATCACTTCGTCAGCCAACAGAACAACCGCGGCGGCGACACGCTCGGCCTGATCGACGAACGGCTGGACGAGATTTCGCGCGCCATTGTCGCCTCGACCGTCGCCGCACAGGCCAATTCCTTCGACCCCGAACCCTTCGAGCGCATCGAGAAGCGGATCGCTTCGCTGGCGCAGCAGATCGAGGAAGTCGTGCAGGCTCGTCCGAGCGGCGAGGTTCTCGACCGTCTCAGCATGCTGTCGAACCGGGTCGACGACCTCGCCGGCCGCGCCAATCTGCCGGAGCAGGCGATGGAGCGCCTCGGCAAGCAGATCGCGATGATTGCCGACAAGATCGACCGCGCGCCGGCCATGCCCGATGCCGACTATATCTTCCAGGGCCTGGAACAGCGCTTCGACGTGCTGTCGGGCATGATGGAACGCCGGCAGGGCGACGCCATCGAACAGGGCAATATGCTGTTTCGCGATCTCGAGCGGCGGCTGGACGAGGTTGCCGACCGGCTGGACCAGCGCCAGCCACAGGCTGACAGCGCCGGCATCATGGACGCCATCGACGCCCGCTTCACCGCGCTTGCCAAGCGCATGGAGACGCGTGTTCCCGATCCTGCCAACGAGGCGGCGATCCGCGGCCTGGAAAGCCGGCTCGAAGACATTTCAAACCGACTGGAATCGTCGGCCGCGCAGGTCGCCGGCATCGATCCGGCGCTGATCCGCAGCCTCGAGGCTCAGGTCTCCGGCCTGTCGGCGCATCTGTCGAAACCCGGCACGCCGCTGCCGGAATTCGAGGACATCAGCCCGCGCCTCAACGAAATCGAGAAGTCGCTGGCCGGAACCCGCGATTCCATCATGGGTGCGGCGCGCGAAGCGGCCGAGAGCGCCGTGCGCTCGCTGGCCGGTTCCAGCGCCAACACCGCGGCCGTCACCGGCCTTGCCCAGGATCTGAAGACGCTGGAAGCGTTGACGCGTCGTTCGGACGAGCGCAACTCGCGGACATTCGAAGCCATTCACGACACGCTGCTCAAGATCGTCGATCGCCTCGGCTCGCTGGAGACCAGCGAACCGGTCGAGGCGGTGAGCGAACTCCTGGACACGCCGGCCGAGCCGGCGCGGCGGGCCCGCGCTGCCCGCGCCTCCAAGATCGCAGTGCAGGACGCGCCGTCGATGGACATCGACCAGCCGCTGCCGCTGACCGGAGACATGGCCGACCTCGACGGCCGCGCCGCCGCCATCATGCGCAACGAGCCCGATATGCGCGCCGAACCAGACATGCGCAGCGAGCCGGTGCGGCGCTCGCCGGCCGAGGCCGCCGCGGCCGCTGCCCAGGCGGCGCTCGGTTCCGGCACGATTGCCGAGAAGGGCGAAGGCGCGGCCAAGAAGTCGCTGTTCGGCGGATTGGCGCGCGCCTTCCGGGGCAAGAAGCAGGCCGACATGCCGCCGCTTGCCGGCTCGGGGCCCAATGTCGACATGCCGAGCGTCGATCTCGACGAGCCGCTCGATCCGAAGCTCGCCAACCGGCCGCTGGAGCCAGGCTCCGGGGCACCCGACCTCAACGCCATCATGAAGCGTGTGCGCGATGAGCGCGGCCCGCCGGCGCGCCAAAGCAGCGGCGATGCGTCGAAATCCGACTTCATCGCCGCCGCCCGGCGCGCGGCGCAGGCAGCGGCCGCCGAGGCCGATGCTCTGAAACGCCAGTCCACCATGAAGGGCCCGGTGAAAGCGCTGCGGATCGGCGACCTGCTCAAGGCGCGGCGCAAGCCGATCCTGATGGGGGCGGTCGCGATCATGCTGGCACTTGCCGGCCTGCAGCTGGGCAAGGCCTTCGTCGCCGACCCGGTCGAGGTCGCAAGCAACGATACAGCGCCGATTGTCGCTTCGCAGCCGGTTGAGACCGCCTCGGTCAACGCTGCCAGCCAACCCAAGGCAGACGCGCAGGTGGCCGTGCAGGACGAGCCGGCCCGGATCGTCAGGCAGGCGGAGCCCTCGGAGCCGGCAGCTGGCAACGATACGCCAATGAATGCGGCCTCGGTCGCCGCTCCCGAAGTGCCGACCGTCGAACCCGCGCCAGCACCGATGGCTTTGGCCGATCCGGCCCCGGTGCCAAACGCAACACTGCCGACGACCGCCACTGCGGAACCGGCGGCGGCCGACGCGCAGCCTGCGGCCGCTGTCATGGCGCCCTCGGCCACGGATACGACCGGCGCGCTCCCGCCCACTGATGCTGCGGCAACACCTGTCGTCGCCAAGATCGACGTTCCGGCCGATGCCGGCCCGCAGGCCTTGCGCGACGCGGCCGCTGGCGGCGACGCCAAGGCGCTGTTCGAGCTCGGTTCGCGCTATGCCGAATCGCGCGGTGTGAAAGAAGACATGGCGGCAGCGGCCAAATGGTACGAAAAGTCGGCCGAACTCGGCTTCGCGCCGGCCGAATACCGCATCGGCAATTTCTACGAAAAGGGCATCGGCGTCACGCGCGACATCAAGAAGGCAAAGACCTTCTACCAGCTCGCCGCCGCGCAAGGTAACGCCAGCGCCATGCACAATCTGGCCGTGCTCTTCGCCATGGCCGCGGATGGCGTGACCGACAATGAATCGGCCGCGCACTGGTTCCAGGCGGCGGCCGATGTCGGCGTCAAGGACAGCCAGTTCAATCTCGGCATCCTGGCGGCCAAGGGCGTCGGCATGAAGCAGAGCCTGGAGGAATCCTACAAATGGTTCGCGCTTGTCGCCAAGACCGGCGACAAGGATGCGGCGGCCAAGCGCGACGAGGTCGCCACTGCGCTGCGGCCCGAACAGCTCGAGCGGGCGCGCGCCGCCACCGAACTGTGGAAGCCGAAGCCACTCGACCCGGCTTCCAACTCGGCCGACATCCCTGAATCCTGGCAGGAAGGCACGCCGCAGACGACCGCCAGCGTCGACATGAAGAAGGCGGTCAAGAACATCCAGCTCATCCTCAACAAGAACGGCTACGATGCCGGCGGCGCCGATGGCGTGATGGGCGGCAAGACCAAGACCGCGATCATGGCTTTCCAGACCGACAACAAGATGCAGGCGACCGGCGAAATCGACGAAAAGCTGGTGAAGGCGCTGCTGGCGCACAAATAACGGCAGATGCGTCGCTAACGCGACGCCCCTGCCACACATTTGCCTGTTAACTGATTGAGATGTTTTTTGTTTCGGCAGCGCGGCGGGGTTTGACCCCACCGCTCTGGGGACGCAAGAAAAAATTGGCTTTTCGGTGCGACAATGCCCGCGAATGGCTGTAATCGCCGACAGGCAAACTGATCGAGACTGACGGGTGGGCATCTATCTCCCGATCGCGGAAATTTCCGTCAACGTCTTCGTCCTGCTGGCGATGGGCGCGGCGGTGGGTTTCCTGTCGGGCATGTTCGGGGTCGGCGGCGGCTTCCTGATCACGCCGCTCCTGATCTTCTACAACATCCCGCCGGCGATCGCGGTCGCCACCGGCGCCAACCAGGTCATCGCCTCCTCGTTCTCCGGCGCGCTGTCGCACATGAAGCGCGGCACGCTCGACTTCAAGCTCGGCGGGGTGCTTTTGGCCGGCGGCATTGTCGGCTCGACCGGCGGTATCTTCGTCTTTGCCTTCCTGCGCCGGCTCGGCCAGCTCGATCTGTTCATCTCGCTGCTCTACGTCGTGCTGCTCGGCACCGTCGGCGGGCTGATGCTGGTCGAGAGCGTCAATGCGTTGCGCGCCACGCGCAGCGGCGCGGCCCCGGTGTTGAAGAAGTCCGGTCAACACAACTGGATCCACCGGCTGCCGCTGAAGATGCGCTTCAGGGCCTCGAAACTGTTCGTCAGCGTCATTCCGGTGCTGGGGCTGGGCGCCGGCATCGGCTTCCTGTCGTCGATCATGGGTGTCGGCGGCGGCTTTATCATGGTGCCGGCGCTGATCTATCTGCTGAAAGTGCCGACCAACGTCGTTATCGGCACCTCGCTGTTCCAGATCATTTTCACTTCGGCCTACACCACGCTGGTGCACGCCACTACCAACCAGACGGTCGACGTCATGCTTGCCTTCCTGTTGATGGCGGGCGGCGTCGCCGGCGCGCAATATGGCGCCAAGGCGGGCCAGAAACTGCGCGGCGAGCAGCTCAGGGCGCTGCTGGCGCTGCTGGTGCTGGCGGTTGCCATCCGGCTTGCCATCGATCTCTTCGTCACGCCGCCCAATCTCTATTCGCTGACCGCCGCAGGCCTGAACTGATGCGGGGTTGGAGCACGTTCGCGACCGCCGCTTTGCTTTTCGCCCTTACTCTGCCGGCGGCAGCACAGTCGCCGAACCCGCTGCCGGAAGGTATCCAGATCGGTCTTTCCACCGACGCCGTGTCGATCACCGCCGGTTTTTCCGGCGCCGACCTGACCATTTTCGGTTCGCTGGAAAACGCCGATCCGCTGGTCGCGCGGCAGGGGCGCTATGACGTCATCGTCGTGCTCGAAGGGCCGCCGCGGCCGGTGGTGGTGCGCCGCAAGGACCGCGTGCTCGGCGTCTGGGTCAATCTGGAATCCGAGACTTTCGAGAACGTGCCGGTGTCCTATTCCGTCGCCACGACGCGCTCGCTGCAGGACATCACCGAACCCAACAGCTACAAGCAGCTGTCGCTCGGCGCCTCCAACCTTTACATGCAGCCGGCCGACGCCACCGACAGCCCGGCGACGATCGAGGAGTTCACCGTGGCTTTGCGCGAGCGCAAGGCGGCGACCGGCCTCTACAGCGAGAATGTCGGCGGCGTGCAGTTCCTGTCGCAGAACCTGTTCCGCGCCACGGTGCGGCTGGCGCCCAACGTACCAGTTGGAACGCATAAAGCCCGCGCGTTCCTGTTCAAGAGCGGCCTGTTCCTCAAGGAAAGCTCGGCCCAGCTCGAAATCCGCAAGTCGGGTTTCGAACAGTCGATCTTCCGCGTCGCGCACGATTATTCCTTTCTCTACGGCGTCTTCGCCGTGTCGCTGGCCATGATCACCGGCTGGCTGGGCAGGCTGATCTTCCGCAAGGACTGACGCCACGGGACCCATTTTCCGGGAAAAAAGGGTTCCCCTTTCCGCAATCTTGCGATAGACCGCCGCCTCCCAACCCTCGGGTAACACGCACAATCATTCGGCAGAACGGTCAGGCCTCTGGACGGCGCGCGCCTTGCGACGCCTGCCACCGCGACGACCCCATGACAGGAGGCTGCAATGCACCAGGCATTTGGCGGCATCGATTTCGGTACGTCCAATTCCACGGTGGGCGTGATCCGCAATGGCCAGGCACGACTGGTGGCGCTGGAAGGTGAACAGCCGACATTGCCAAGTGCGGTGTTCTTCAACTTCGAGGACGGCCACACCTATTTCGGCCGCCGCGCGATTGCCGACTATACCGACGCCATCGAAGGCCGGCTGATGCGGTCGCTGAAGAGCGTGCTCGGCAGTTCGCTGGCGCATGAGAAGACGCGCATCAAGGCGCGTCAGATCGGCTTCATCGACATTGTCGGCATGTTTGTCGGCCATCTGAAGAAGCGGCTTGAAGAAGATGCCGGCGCTCCGGTGGAGAACGTCGTGCTCGGTCGCCCGGTGCAGTTTGTCGACGACGATGCGGAGGCCGATACGAAGGCGCAGGGCGAGCTTGAAAAGGCGGCGCGCGCGCAAGGCTTCAAGCACATCGCCTTCCAGTTCGAACCGATCGCGGCGGCGCTCGATTACGAACAGGGTGTGGCGCGCGAAGAGCTGGCGCTGATCGTCGACATGGGCGGCGGCACGTCCGACTTTTCGATCGTGAGGGTTTCGCCCCAGCGCGCGCGCTCAAGTGACCGCAAGGACGACATCCTCGCCAACCGCGGCATCCATATTGGCGGCACCGATTTCGACCGGCTGCTCAGCATCGCCCATGTCATGCCCAAGCTCGGCTATCTGACGCCGACAAAGGACGGCAAGCGCAACCTGCCGGCGAGCTATTTCATCGATCTGGCGACGTGGCAGCGCATCAACCTTGTCTACACCGCCAAGGCGATGACGCATCTGAGGCAGATCCGCTTCGAGGCCAAGCGCGCCGATCTGGTCGAGCGCTTCATCCACATTGTCGAGCATCGCTACGGCCATGCGCTGGCTGGCCTGGTCGAACGGGCCAAGATCGCGCTGACGGAGCAGGCTTCGGCTGATGTGACGGTGGCGCTGCCCGGCGCGCATTTCGCAGCCGAGATCACGCGCGTCGGCCTGGAGGAGACTATCGCCGCCGACATCGAGCGGGTGTCCGCGACGGTGCGGCAGACTATCACTGACGCCGGCGTGAAAGCGTCCGACATCACCGCCGTGTTCCTCACCGGCGGTTCGACCGCCATTCCGCTGGCGCGCCGAGAAATCCTGTCGCTGGTGCCGCAGGCAGCTGTCATCGAGGGCGATATGTTCGGCTCGGTCGGCCTTGGCCTGGCGCTCGATGCGCAGCGGAAGTTCAGCTAATCCCTCAACCGTGATCTGCAGAAGCGCCAAGATGTGCCTTGAGCGCCATCTGCGCCAGGCTTGCCTGGCGATCGCGATGGGTGATCATGGCGAAGTCGCGCTTAGGCAGTTCGAGCGGCACCGACCGGAGACTGCCCTCGGCCACGGCGCGTCCGACGACGAGGTCCGAGATGATGGTGGCGCCGGCGCCGGCCTCGACCGCCTGGCGAACCGCTTCATTGCTCGGCAGCACCAAAAATATCTGCAGGTCGGCGAGCGATATCCCTTCGCGGCGGGCCAGGTCCTCCAGCACCTCGCGCGTACCGGAACCGCCCTCGCGGATGATCCAGCGCAGCCCCCTGATGTCGGGGCGGCCCGGAGCGATTTCGACGATTTCGGGATGCGAGGCGGCGACAACCAGCATCAATCTGTCGACGTCGACCTTGGTGCGGCGAAGGATGTCGGACTCGGTGCGTCCCTCGACCAGGCCGAGATCGGCGGTGCCGTCCAGAACGTTGGCTTCCACCTGCCTGGTGTTGCCGATGGTGACGCTCAACCTGACCGCCGGGTAGGCCTCATGGAAGGAGGCCAGCCGGCGCGGCAGCCAATAGCTGGCGATGGTCAGGCTGGCGGCAATCGAGAGGCTGCCGGCCACCGTCTGCGAGACATGCTCCAGCACGTTGCGAGCGGCGGCGGCGCGCTCGAGCACCGCCTTGGCTTCCGGCAGGAAGCGGTGGCCGGTCTGCGCCAGCTCGATGTTGCGGCCGACCCGGTTGAAAAGATGAACGCCGTGCTGCTCTTCGAGCGCGCGGATGGCCGCCGATGCGGCCGACTGGGAAATGCCCAGAAGCTCGGCCGCCTTGGTCATATGGCCACGCTCGGCGACGGCGACGAAAATGCGCAACTGGTCCAGGGTCATGCGGCCATTAAGAACCAATTTCGATCGAATTTACAAGAACAACTGATTAGACAGATCGATAGCTTTATTCTACTTTTTCAGCCGAAGTTAGAAAAAATTCGCCAACAGATCGCAGGCAACAAGATGATCGGGCGGTTCAGATCCCTGCTTGCGCATTGGACCCGTGGCCTCAGGCGGCGGCTGGCCGGCGACCGCTATCACCCTGAAGAGCATTATATGCGCGGCCCCGGACCGAAGACGCGGGCCAAATTCGCGGACCGCAAAAGCACGCCGGGCCTATGAACCACGGAGCGCCGCGCGGGGCCAATTCCGCACCGTCGCAACGGCCGCTTGCCGATACACGCGCGCCGGACGAAGGCGACGGCGTCGACACCTCGCCCGATGTCTCCGACAGCATCGCCAAGACCACCTGCTATATGTGCGCCTGTCGCTGCGGCATCGACGTGCACATCAAGGATGGCAAGGTCCGTTACATCAACGGCAACAAGGACCATCCGGTCAATCGCGGCGTGATCTGCGGCAAGGGCAGCTCCGGCATCATGCAGCACTACAGCCCGGCGCGGCTTAAGAAGCCGCTGTTGCGCAGCGGGCCGCGCGGCTCCGGCGAATTCCGCGAGATCGAGTGGGAGGAAGCCTTTTCGATTGCGACCGAGCGGCTATCGAATATCCGTCGCACCGATCCGAAGAAGCTGGCCTTTTTCACCGGGCGCGACCAGTCGCAGTCGCTGACAGGCTGGTGGGCGAGCCAGTTCGGCACGCCGAACTTCGCCGCCCATGGCGGCTTCTGCTCGGTCAACATGGCGGCCGGAGGCCTCTATACGATCGGCGGCTCGTTCTGGGAGTTCGGCGAACCCGACTGGGACAACACGAAGTACTTCATGCTGTTCGGCGTCGCCGAGGACCATGATTCCAACCCGATCAAGATCGGCCTCGGCAAGCTCAAGGCGCGCGGCGCCAAGGTGGTGTCGATCAACCCCTGCCGCACCGGCTACAATGCGATTGCAGACGACTGGATCGGCATCAGGCCCGGCACCGACGGCCTGTTTGTCTTCGCCCTCATCCATGAACTGCTCAAGGCGGGTCGCGTCGATCTCGATTATTTGCTCCGCTACACCAATGCGCATGTGCTGGTCATCCAGGAACCGGGTGCTGCCGAAGACGGGCTATTCCTGCGCGACGATGCCTGCAATCCACTGGCCTGGGACCGAGTGGCGAAGACCTCCGTCGACGCAGCCGATCCAGATGCAAAGCCGGCGCTGACCGGCAGCTACACCGTCGCCGGCCGCCGCTGCGTGCCAGTGTTCCAGCTCATCGCCGACCGCTACATGGACGCCAGCTACGCACCCGATGCGGTCGCGGCACAATGCGGCATCCCGGCCGACACAATCCGGCGGATCGCTGCCGAACTCGCCCACGTCGCCTTTGAGCAGACGATCGAACTGCCGGTGGCGTGGACCGACTGGGCCGGCCGGCGGCACGAAACGATCAAGGGGCGACCTGTTTCGATGCACGCCATGCGCGGCATCTCTGCCCACTCGAACGGTTTTCACTCTTGCCGCGCCATCCACCTGCTGCAGGTGCTGCTTGGCACGGTGGATGTTCCCGGCGGTTTTCGTTTCAAACCACCCTACCCCCGCTCGGCGCCGCCGGGACCGAAGCCGGCCGGCAAGACCGTCAAGCCGATGACGCCACTGGACGGCGTGCCGCTCGGCTTCGTCTGCGGGCCGGACGATCTGCTGGTCGATGAGGCCGGCACGCCTTTGCGCATCGACAAGGCCTATTCCTGGGATGCGCCGCTGGCCGCGCACGGGTTGATGCACACGGTAATCCGCAATGCCTGGGCCGGTGACCCGTACCCGATCGACACGCTGATGATGTACATGTCGAACATGGCGTGGAATTCCTCGATGAACACCGTCGAGACCATTGCGATGTTGACCGACCATGACGAGGCCGGCAACTACAAGATCCCCTTCATCATCTATTCCGACGCCTATTACTCCGAGACAGTGCCGTTCGCGGACTTGGTGCTGCCGGACACCACCTATCTCGAGCGGCACGACTGCATCAGCCTGCTCGACCGGCCGATCAGCCATGCCGACGGACCGGGCGACGCCATCCGCCATCCCGTGGTCGAGCCGGACCGCGATGTCCGGCCGTTCCAGTCGGTGCTGATCGAACTCGGCGCGCGGCTCGGCCTGCCCTGCTTCACCAGAGATGACGGGTCCGCGAAATATCGCGACTATGCCGACTACATCGTCAATCATGAGCGCACGCCCGGCATCGGCCCGCTTGCCGGCTGGCGCGGCAAGGACGGCACTTCCGTCGGCAAGGGCGAAGTCAATCCCGACCAGCTGCAGTGCTACATCGACAATGGCGGCTTCTGGCACCAGGATTTTGCCGCCGACCAGCGCTACTACAAGATGGCCAACCGCTCCTATCTCGACTTCGCAGAGCAGATGGGGTTCATCCCCAAGGCCGAGCCAATCGTGTTCCAGCTCTATTGCGAACCGATCCAGCGCTTTCGCCTCGCCGCGCGCGGCCATGGTCGCGTCCAGCCGCCCGACAGCGAACGCCACCGTATCGAGACCTATATGGACCCGCTGCCGTTCTGGTTTACGCCGTTCGAAGAGGCCGCCGTCGATCTCGAAAAATACCCGCTGCATGCGCTGACGCAGCGGCCGATGCACATGTATCATTCCTGGGGTTCGCAGAATGCGTGGCTCCGGCAGATCACCAGCCAGAACCGCCTGTTCGTGCACCACAAGACCGCGGCAGACCTCGGCCTTGTCGATGACGACTGGGTGTGGATCGAAAGCATCAGCGGCCGGGTGAAGGGGCAGATCAAGCTGATCGACGGCGTCAATGCGGATACGGTGTGGACCTGGAACGCCATCGGCAAAAGGCGCGGCAGCTGGGGGCTGAGGGACAATGCTGCCGAGAGCAATCGCGGCTTCCTGCTCAACCACATTATCGGCGACCAGACCTCGGCCGACGCCAACGGCAAACGCTATTCGAATTCGGATCCGGTGACCGGACAGGCGGCGTGGTTCGACCTGAGGGTGCGCATCGTCAAGTGCTCGGTGGAAGAAGCCGGCTTCACCGAGCCGCAATTCGAGCGTTTCAGCCAGCCGCCGCATTTCGAGCCATCGCCCGACATCCTTCGCTTCGGCGCCGAATTCCGCGTGAACAGGGAGGCCGTGGAATGACCTGCCTCCCCGCTCATACCGACAAAAAGCTGGGTCTGGTCATCGACCTCGACACCTGCGTCGGCTGCCAGGCCTGCGTCACCGCTTGCAAGGAATGGAACACCGGCGGCCACATGGCGCCGCTGACCGACATCGACCCCTATGGCGGCGATGTCGACGGCGTCTGGTTCAACCGCGTGCACAGCTACGAGCACACGACGGAGGCGGGCGGGCGCACCGTCAACTTCCCGCGCTCCTGCCTGCATTGTGAGACGCCGGCCTGTGTCACCGTTTGCCCGACCGGCGCTTCCTACAAGCGTGCCTCGGACGGCATCGTGCTGATCGACGAAAGCAAATGCATCGGCTGCAAATTGTGCAGCTGGGCCTGCCCCTACGGTGCGCGCGAATTCGACACCGATGTCGGCGTGATGAAGAAATGCACGCTCTGCGTCGACCGCATCTACAATGACAATCTGGCCGAGGAAGACCGCGTGCCGGCCTGCGTTGCCGCCTGCCCGACCAGCGCCCGGCACTTTGGCGATCTCGGCGATCCCACCTCGGCGGTGTCGCAACTGGTGGCCAGCCGTGGCGGCGTCGACCTGATGCCGGAGATGGGCTACAAACCGACCAACAAATATCTGCCGCCACGCGCCCAGCGTGCCGCATCGGTGCCGGCGCCAAGGCTCGAGCCGGTCAAGGCCGAAGGCGGTTTCCTCGGCTGGGTCGACCGCATGCTTTCGAACTGACATCCATGCATCCTGCCGCCTCGGTCGTTTTCTTCACCACCGCCACCGGCGCCGGCTACGGCCTGCTGGCGCTGCTTGGCGTGCTTGGCGGACTGGGGTCCATCCCCACCGATTTCTGGCTCGGCCTCATCGGCATGGGGCTGGCGCTCGGCCTGATCGCCGCCGGCCTATTGTCCTCGACTGCCCATCTCGGCCGCCCCGAACGCGCCTGGCGCGCCTTTTCGCAATGGCGCAGCTCCTGGCTGTCGCGTGAAGGCGTTTCGTCCGTCGCGACCTTCATTCCGGCCGGGCTGTTCGGCATCGGCTGGGTGTTTTTTGACAGCACCGGGGGCTGGGTAGCCATCGCCGGGTTCCTGGCGGCCATCGGCGCGATCGTCACCGTCTGCACCACCGGCATGATCTATGCCTCGCTGAAGCCGATCGCGCAGTGGCACAGTCGCTATACGCTACCCGGCTATCTCATCTTTTCGGCGATGACCGGCACCGTTCTGTTGAACGCGCTGCTGCAGGCTTTCGCCATCGGCTCAACCACCATTGCCGTCGTCGCCCTGCTGCTCACCCTGCTCGGCTGGGGCTGGAAGCTGGCGACGTGGCGATACAATGACGTGCTGGAGATCGCGACCACCGCCAACACGGCGACGGGGCTCGCCGGAGGGACGGTGCGGTCGCTGGAATGGCCGCACACCGAGGAAAATTACCTGCTCAAGGAAATGGGCTTTCGCATCGCCCGCAAGCACGCCGCCAAGCTGCGTGGGATCACGCAAGCGCTGGCTTTCGCCTTGCCTGCTCTGCTGTTTGCTGGCGCGTTCGCCTTGCCCTGGCCGTTCACGGCGATCCTGTCGGTGCTTGCCGCAATCGTCCAGTTCGCCGGCATGCTGGTCGAGCGCTGGCTGTTCTTCGCCGAGGCCAAGCACACCGTCACTCTCTATTACGGCCGATAGCGCGACCTCGCTGTCATGCGGCCCGTGCCCGTGGCGCCGCCGGCAGATCTTTCAGCAGGATTTCAATTGCGGCGTCGACGACGGCAGTCCTCCTGTCATGCGCGTAAAGGCCGTACTGGACGATGAGCGGCTCGGGCAGGCCGGCGGATGTCTTCAGCACCCGCATTGAGCCGGTGCGCACGGATTCGGGTGGAAGCAGTCCAACGCCCAGTCCGTTCTCGATTGCCGCCTGCAGGCCGGTGACGCTCTGGCACGACAAAGCGATCCTGTGCTGCCGGCCGGCGGCAACCAGCGCCTCGATCATACGCCTGCGCCAAGGGCAGGTTGCGCCGAAAGCGACAAGATCGAGCGGCCGCTCCTGATCCAGAACATAGTCCTGGGCACAGACCCATTGCAGTTCGACATTCCATGTCGTCAGGGCATCGGCTGTTACGACAGATGTCGGAGCGATCATGACATCCAGCGCATCCTCGCTCCAGAGCCGCCCCAGCGCGACGCTGTGCTCAACCACCGCATCGAGGCTGATGTCGGGATAGGTGCGATGAAGCCGCCCGAGTGCGGCCGAGAGCGCAGCGGTGGTGACCTCCTCGGCGAGGCCGATGCGCACGCCGCCACCGATGGCGGCCTGCTGCAGGCGCGCCACCGCTTCATCGCCGAGAGCCAAGATGCGCGTCGCATATCCCAGAAACAGCTCTCCCTCCGCGGTCGGCACGACGCCGCGGCCGGTGCGCTGGAACAGGTGCCGTTGAAGCAGACCTTCGAGGCGGCGCATCTGCATGCTCAGCGACGATTGGGTTCTGCCGGTCTGCGCGGCGACCCTGCTCAGGCTGCCTTGCCGGCAGACCGCCACATAGGTGCGAAGAAGGTCGAGGCCGATCTGTTCAGATATCATTTTGTTTGAACTCTGATGTCATCGATATCAGCCTACAATGATATCGCGCCGCGCGCTATCTCCCGTCAAAGAGAACAGCGCAGGGAAGAAAACCATGAAAGCGATCCGTGTTCACCACCATGGCGGGCCAGACGTGCTTGCCTATGAGGATGTCGACATCGGCCAGCCCGGCCCCGGCGAAGTGCGCGTCCGCAACCGGGCGGTCGGGCTCAACTTCGTCGACATCTATTTCCGCACCGGCGAATATGCGCCACCCGCTTTGCCATTCATCCCCGGCAATGAAGGCGCCGGCGAAATCGTCGCTGTCGGCGAAGGGGTGAGCGACTTCGCGCCTGGCGATCGCGTCGCCTATGTCGAGACGCTCGGCGCCTATGCGCAGGAGCGCATCGTGCCGGCGCATTTCGTCGTGCATCTGCCCGATGCCATCGATTTCGAGACCGGCGCGGCGATGATGCTGAAAGGGCTGACGGCGCAATATCTGCTGCGCCGCACGTTTCGCGTCGAGGCCGGCCACACCATCCTGGTGCATGCCGCGGCGGGCGGGGTTGGCCTCATCCTGACGCAGTGGGCCAAGCATCTCGGCGCCATCGTCATCGGCAGGGTCGGCTCGCCCGAAAAGGCCGAGCTCGCTCTGGCGAATGGTTGCGACCACGTCATCGACTACTCGAGGGAGGACTTTGCCGCGCGGGTGAAGGAGATCACCAACGGCGAGGGCTGCCACGTCGTTTATGACGGTGTCGGTAAGGCCACCTTCCCGGCCTCGCTCGATAGCCTGCGGCCCTTCGGCACGTTCGCCAGCTTCGGTACGGCGTCGGGTTCGATCCCGCCATTCGACATCATGCTGCTGATGCAGAAAGGCTCGCTGTTCGCCACCTGGCAGTTGCTGTTCCATCATCTCGCCAAACGCGAGAACGTTGTGGCCATGAGCGAAGAGCTCTTCAGCGTCGTGCTCAGCGGTGCGGTGAAAATCCCGGTGCACACCCGCATGCCGCTCGCAGAGGTGGCCGAGGCGCACCGCCGGCTCGAAGCGCGGCAGACGACCGGTGCAACAGTGTTGTTGCCGTAGAACTCAGCCAGGCCGCAGCATGGCGTGGGAAATCGCGAAAATGCGCTCGGCGCCCAGCATGTAGGCCATCAGCGTCTCGCGGCGGAACAGGCCGGCATAGGCGCGGTCGAGCACGTTGAGCGAACCGGTATAGGCGCCGAAGGCCGGCATGATCATGCGGCCGCCATCGCCGGCAAAGCAGCGCCGCCGCACCGAGCGGCCGCGCTGGACGATGCGCGCGCAAGGGTGAAGATGGCCCGCGACTTCGCCTTCGGTTCTCACCTTCGACGGTTCGTGACGGAACAGCAACGAGCCGATGGCGAGTTCGCGCACCGTCTCTCCGGGCAGGTCGGCCGGCGCTTCCGGATCATGGTTGCCGGCGACCCAGAACCAGTCACGGCCGGCCATCAGCGCTTCCAGCCGCTCACGGAAGGATTGATGCATGCGCTCGGCGCCGCCGCCATCGTGAAAGGAATCGCCCAGACTGATGACGATCGAAGGCTGATAGTCCGCGATCACCGCCTGCAGCCGCAGCAAGGTGGCGCCGGTGTCGTAGGGAGGGATCAGGGCGCCGCGCCTGGCAAAGGACGAGCCTTTTTCCAGATGCAGGTCGGAGACCGCAAGCAGTCGTAGATCGGGAAAATAGAGCACGCCGCGCGGATCGCAGACCGCGCGCTCGCCGGCGATGCCGACCATGTCGGCCTCGGCGATCAGTGTTGCGCGCGCCAGCGAAAAATTCATTTCAAGTCAGACCCTCTTGGTCCGGTTTCGCCCTTGGCCCCATGGCCTCTTCGACCAGATCGGCGGCTTCCATGAGCAGGGACTCGTTGGCGCCGCCATTGACCGATTCCTTGCCGATCTCCAGCATCACCGGCAGAGCCAGCGGCGAAATCTGGTCGAGATGCTTATGCATGATTCGACCGCGCACACGCGAGAGCATCTCGGCAAGTCTGCTGACATCGAGCAATCCGGCCGAGGCATCGGTACGCGTCGCCTGCAGCAGGATATGGTCGGGCTCGTGGCTGCGCAACACGTCGTAGATCAGGTCGGCCGAGACGGTCACCTGGCGGCCGCTCTTCTCCTGCCCGGGAAAGCGCTTCTCGATCAGCCCGGCAATGACGGCGCAGGTGCGGAAGGTGCGCTTCAGCATCCAGCTGTCGTTTAGCCAGGCTTCGAGATCGTCGCCCAGCATGTCCTCGTCGAACAAAGCGGCCAGCGACGGCTTCTTGGCTTTGAACAGGGCCGCCATATCGTCGAGCGCCCACACCGCCAGCGAATAGTCGGTGGCGACAAAGCCCAGCGGCCTCGCATTGGCCCGCTCCAGCCGTCGTGTCAGCAGCATGCCGAGCGTCTGGTGCGCCAGCCTGCCCTCGAACGGATAGGCGACCATGTAGTGGCGATTGCCGCGTGGAAAGGTCTCGACCAGCAGGTCGCCGCGTTTCGGCAGCACCGACTTTTCCTTTTGCAGCCGCAGCCAGTCGGCGACCTGCTCGGGCAATGCCTGCCATTTGTGGGGATCGGCCAGCATGCCGCGCACCTGGTCGGCGAGATAGGTCGACAGCGGAAACTTGCCGCCGGCATAGGACGGCACGATGATGTTGGCGCCGGCGCCGTTGGAGACCACGCACTCGTTCTCGCGAATGCCCTCGAAGCGCAGTACCTTGCCGGCAAACAGGAAGTTGTCGCCGGGCCGCAGCGTCTCGGCGAAATACTCCTCGATCTTGCCGAGCACCGGCCCGCCGCGTCCGGCCATGCCGCGTCCCTGGCGGACATAGCGGACGTTGAGCTCCGGCATTTCGACGATGGTGCCGACATTCAGGCGATATTGTTGAGCGATGCGAGGGTTGGAGACGCGCCACAGCCCATCCTTGGTCTGGCGAATGCGGGCGTAACGCTCATAGTTCTTCAGCGCGTAGCCGCCAGTGGCAACGAAATCGACGACACGGTCGAAGGTCTGGCGCTCCAGCCCCGCATAGGGCGCGGCGCTGCGCACCTCCTCGAACAGTCGGTCAGCGTCGAAAGGCGCGCCGCAAGCGACGCCCAGCACATGCTGCGACAGCACGTCGAGCGCGCCATTGATCAATGGCGGCGTGTCCTGCGCGCCGAGATAATTGGCGTCGAGCGCTGCCCGGCATTCCAGCACCTCGAAGCGGTTGGCCGGAATGAGGATCGCCTTTGACGGTTCGTCCATGCGGTGATTGGCGCGGCCGATACGCTGCGCCAGCCGGCTGGCGCCCTTGGGCGCGCCGACATGGACGACCAGATCGACATCGCCCCAGTCGATGCCGAGGTCGAGCGTCGAGGTGGCGACGATGGCACGCAGCGCGTTATCCGCCATCGCCTTCTCGACGCGGCGGCGCTGGCCGACATCGAGCGACCCATGATGCAGCGCGATCGGCAGCGAGTCCTCGTTCGCCCGCCACAGTTCCTGGAACAGCATTTCGGCCTGGCTGCGGGTGTTGACGAACAGCAGCGTCATGCGGTGCTTCTGGATCGCCTCGTAGATCTCGGGAGTGGCATAGCGGGCCGAATGGCCCGACCACGGCACGCGTTCGCGCGAGTCGAGGATGGAGATGTCGGGTTTGGCGCCACCGGAGACGGTGATCAGCCCAGCCATTTCGCCGGGTGGATTCTGCCCGACCAACCAGCGCCGCAATTCATCGGGCTCAGCCACCGTTGCCGACAGGCCGATCGTCTGCAGTTCGGGCACGTAAGTGCGCAGCCGCGCCAAGCCGAGCGCCAGCAGGTGGCCGCGTTTCGAAATTACCAGCGAGTGCAATTCGTCGAGCACGACATAGCGCAGGTCTTCGAAGAAGCGCCTGGCATCGGGCGCAGCAATCAGCAGCGCCAGTTGCTCGGGCGTCGTCAGCAGGATGTCGGGCGGCACCAGCTTCTGGCGTTGACGCTTGTGGGAAGGGGTGTCGCCGGTGCGCGTTTCGATGGTGACGGGAAGGCCGATCTCTTCCACCGGCTTGCCGAGATTGCGCTCGATGTCGACAGCCAGCGCCTTGAGCGGCGAGATGTAGAGCGTATGGATGCCGCGATGCGCCTGGCCAGGTTTGCGCCTCGGACGGTTGGCCAGTTCGGTCAGAGACGGCATGAAGCCGGCCAGCGTCTTGCCGGCCCCGGTCGGCGCGATCAGCAGCACCGACTGCCCAGCCTGAGCTCTCACCAAAAGCTCGATCTGATGGGCGCGCGGCGACCAGCCTTTCTCGCCGAACCATCTTACGAATGGTTCGGGTAGGGCGACGCTGGCATTGTGTTCGGCAAGGCGCGGCTGCTCGGTCACGCGAAAGAGGTAGCGCGAGCGCGCGCGAACGCCAAGGAAAATCGGAACAAAAGGTGATCGCAGGGGAGCGTTCCTCGCCCCGTTCACGGGGAGAGGATGCCGGCAGGCAGGTGAGGGGCAGCGCCGACCATTCGAAAGTTAGCGCCGCCCCTCATCCGCCCTTCGGGCACCTTCTCCCCGTGAACGGGGCGAAGGAAGAGACGCTACGGCCTCCTGAATCCAGTCGGTCCGCCATAGAGATACCCGATGCGGTCGATCGCGTCCTTCAGCCCTTCGCGCGAGACCAGCATGGTGTGACCGTTGGCGTGGATCATATCGTGGGCGTCGGTCATCACAGCGACATGGCCCTTCCAGAACACCAGGTCGCCGCGTTTCAACCCGGCAAAATCCGGGCCGGGATCGAGCGGCTCGCCGAGGCCTGCCGCCTGCATGTCGGAATCGCGCAGCACATTTTGGCCAGCCATGCGCATGGCCAGCTGCACCAGGCCCGAACAGTCGATGCCGAAGCCGGAGGTGCCGCCCCAGAGATAGGGCGTGCCGAGAAACATCTCAGCCACCGCGACGTAGTCGGCAGCCACGTCACCGAGCGGCTGCAGATGGCCGGCGATCAGCGCTTCGCCGGAGGGCAGCAGCGCATAGTGCGTGCCGCGCGTTTCGGCAGCACCCGTCACCGTCACTGTCGAGCCCATCGACAATTGCCCGCTGATCGGGAAGCGCAGATCCGGGCCGGGATAGAGGAAAGTGCGCGGCGCCGCGACAATATGGGTTGGCGCATGCTCGCGTGCGCCCAGCATGGTGGCGCCGACGTAGCCGACATAGCCGTCGCGTTCGGCCTGGACCCAGGCCCAGCCCTCGGCTTCCTCGAAGACAAGCACATCGTCGCCGAACAGAACCTGCGTGTTGACGCCGGCATCCGGGCGTGGCGCCTTGCGGATATCGGCCACGGAGGCTGTGATGCGCGCCGGACGGCCGGGGACGAAGCGATCGGCCGAAACCTCGCCTTTCAGCCTGGCGTCGGCGAGGTCGGAACGGAAGGCGTGAAGGCGTGCATCCCTGGCGGTCAAATCAGCAATCCAGCTATTGGGTAATGGTCAGATGGGCAGTTCGTGAGCCCGGGCAACAATACCATCGCCGAAGCGCTCGACAAAGAGCGCGCCTTCGACCGTGCGCCGGATCAGCACATTGCGCTTGTCGAGCTCGTCGCGATGGCGCGACACCAGCTTCAGCGCGCCCATCGTATCGAGCGCGCGGGTGATGACCGGCTTGGTCACATTGAGGCGCGCTGCCAGCCCGCGCACCGTATGCGGCGGCGGGTCGAGGTAGATGGTGAACAGGATCGCCGTCTGGCGCATGGTGAGGTCAGGGACATCGTCGCGCACCTGTGACAGCATCACCTGCTGCCACAGTCGCATCGCCTGGCTCGGACGCATCGAAATCGACATCGCCCGAGCATGACGGCAAATTGTTTCGGTTCCGTTTCAGTTTGGAGGCCGTACGCCAGGCCTTACGACCTCAGGCATAACGCCTCGAAATGATCCGCTCCAGCGCACGGATGCCTTGCGCCTCGCCGCCAGCGGGCCCGTAGGGGCGGTCGGACGGGTTCCAGGCGAAGATGTCGAAATGCGCCCAACCCGCTGTTCGTTCGACAAAGCGCTTGAGGAACAGCGCCGCGGTGACCGAGCCGGCAAAACCGTCCGTGGTGACGTTGTTGATGTCGGCGATCTTCGACGCCAGCCTGGCGTCATAGGGCCGCCACAGCGGCATGCGCCACAGCGGATCCTCTACGGCCACCGAGGCAGCCGCCAGTTCGGACGCCAGCGCTTCGTCGCCGGTGTAGAAAGGCGGCAGGTCTGGCCCGAGCGCGACACGCGCGGCCCCGGTCAGCGTCGCCATGTCGATCAAAAGGTCAGGCTCCTCGTCGTCGGCCAGCGCTAGTGCATCCGCCAACACCAGCCGTCCTTCGGCGTCGGTGTTGCCGATCTCGACGGTGATGCCCTTGCGGCTGGTCAGCACATCGCCAGGGCGGAAAGCATTGCCGGCAATCGAATTCTCGACCGCCGGGATCAGGACGCGCAGCCGGACCTTCAGCCCGGCAGCCATGATCATCGAGGCAAGGCCCAGCACATTGGCAGCGCCGCCCATGTCCTTCTTCATCAGCAGCATGCCCGACGACGGCTTGATGTCGAGACCGCCAGTATCGAAACAGACGCCCTTGCCGACCAGCGTCACCTTCGGTGCGCCTTCCGGTCCCCAAATCATGTCGATCAGGCGCGGCGCGCCGACCGAGGCGCGGCCGACCGCATGGATCATCGGAAAGTTCTGCTTCAGGAGATCATCGCCCTTGATCACCGACAGTTCGGCCTTGTGAGTGGCCGCCAGCGTCCGCGCGGCCTTCTCCAGCTCGTCCGGCCCCATGTCGCTGGTTGGCGTGTTGACCAGATCGCGCGCCAGGAAGACGCCGTCAGCGATGCGGCGGACATGTCCTGGATCGACGCCGGGCGGCAGCGCAAAGCGCAGCGCCTTGCCGGATTTCTTGCCGTATCGGGTGAAGACATAGCCGCCGAGAACCAGGGCTATAGCCGCGAGCTCCGGCTCTGCGTGCGCCGAGGCAAACTGCCAGTCGCCTTCCGGCAGGGTTTTCGCCAGCGCACCGATAGCCAGCGCGCCCTCGCCTTCGCCGATGCCGAACAGAGCACCGGCGAGCGCGCCGTTTTCGCCCGGCACGGCGAGCGTCCTGCCGGCTTCGCCGGAAAAGCCGTTGGCGGCCGCCCATGCGATCGTTGAGGGCGAAAGCCCCAAAGCCTCCAGGCCATCCCTCGCGACCAGATGGACCGGCAAGGCCTTGTTTAGTGTCTCGACGAGTTCGACGGGCATTCGATGGTCTCCGGCGCAGGCTTGCAAGTCATCCCCAGTCACCTGACAGGGACGTCGAATGATTTCAACATCTATGCACAGAGGCCAGGCATAGGAAAATGCCAAGCCAATGGCTTCCGGCGGGCCGCGTACCGATATCAACGGGCCGCCTTTTAACTATCCGTTAGGGTTAACAGAATATTTCTGGGGGAATGAAGATGGCCACGCAATGGCCGCGCGCAGGAATGGAGAGCCCCGTGCCGATGCCGACCAACCGCAGGATGAACGTCACGGGCAAACGGTTGGTCACGACGGCGTTGCTGATGGCGCTCGCGGCCGGTGTTGCCGGGTGCGGAACCAGCAAGCTCACGACCGGCTCGATCGGGCGCACCAGCGGCAAACCGCTGGAAACCATGTCGGCCAGCGAGTTGCACAGCGCGACCACGCGGCTCGGCGAATCCTATGCAAAGAATCCCAACGACAAGCGGCTGGCGACAAATTTTGCGGCGGCGTTGCAGATGGACGGCGATGCCGACCAGTCGCTTGCCGTGATGCGCAAGCTGGCGATCGCCTACCCCAAGGATCGCGACGTGCTCGCCGCCTATGGCAAGGCACTCGCCGCCAACGGCCAGTTCGAGTCCGCGCTCGACGCGGTGCGCCGGGCGCAGACGCCGGAATATCCGGACTGGCGGCTGATGTCGGCGGAGGCCGCCATTCTCGACCAGATCGGCCAGAAAGATGAAGCGCGCCAGAACTATCGCAAGGCGCTGGACCTAAAGCCGAACGAACCCTCGATTCTTTCCAATCTCGGCATGTCCTATGTGCTGGAAGGCGATCTGCGCACAGCCGAGACCTATATGCGCTCGGCCGCCCAGCAACCGAACGCCGACAGCCGGGTGCGCCAGAACCTGGCGCTGGTCGTGGGACTTCAGGGCCGTTTCGACGAGGCCGAGAAGATCGCCTCGCAGGAGCTTTCGCCCGAACAGGCGCAAGCCAATGTGGCCTACCTTCGCCAGATGCTTGCCCAGCAGAACGCCTGGAGCCAGCTCAAGGATCAGGACAAGGGCAAGCCGGCGACCAACTGAGCGCCGAATACACCTCCGCGCAGCGCAAAATCCATCCACATCAAAGCTGAAATACCGAGAGCCGCATTGCATCAGCAACGCGGCTCTTTCGTATGGCTGCAACAAAGCCTACTGGCTTGAGGAATTGTGCTGGTCGCCGAAGATGCCGCGCTGGCTGACCTGCATGCCGGCCGGTCCAAGAATGATGGCGAACAAGACCGGCAGGAAAAACAGGATCATCGGCACGGTGAGCTTCGGCGGCAGGGCGGCGGCCTTCTTCTCGGCGGCATTCATGCGCATGTCGCGACTTTCCGAGGCCAGAACGCGCAATGCGTGCGCCACGGGGGTGCCGTAGCGCTCGGCCTGGACCAGCGCCTGGGACACTGACTTCACCGATTCCAAGCCGGTACGAGCCGCGAGGTTTTCATAAGCCTGTTTGCGCTCCTGCAGATAAGAGAGTTCGGCATTGGTCAGCACGAACTCCTCCGCTAACGCCACCGACTGCGAGCCGATCTCATCGGCGACCCTGCGCATTGCAGCCTCTACCGACATGCCCGACTCAACGCAGATCAGCATCAGGTCGAGCGCATCCGGCCACGCCCGCTGGATCGACTGCTTGCGCTTGGCGGCACGGTTGTTGACGTAAAGGATCGGCGCGTAGAAGCCGGCATAGGCGACAAGGATGCAGACGAACACTTTCACGAAAGCCGGCCGGTCCGGCAGCCCGCCGAGCACGAACAGATAGATCGCGGCCAGCGCGAAACCGACAAAGGGCAGGACCAGGCGGAAAAACAGGAAGCGCGTCAGCGGGTTCTGGCCACGAAAGCCCGCCACTTTGAGCTTCTGCAGCGTGCCTTCATCGGCCAGCGCACGCCGCAGGTCCAGCCTGTCGACGATGTTGCGCATGCCGACCGACTGTTCCTCGCGCAGGCCCTTGCGGCGGCGATCGGCTTCGTTGGCCAGGCGCGCACGCTGCTTGGCGCGCAGTTCGTCACGCTCCAGCGCCACCGATTTCATGCGTGCCTTGAGCTGGTTGCCACCCAGGGCCGGCAGCAGCGTGAAGACGGTCGCGAACACCGCGATGCCGACCAGCAATGCGATCAGGAAAGCAGGATCGGTCAGCGATTTGACGACTTGGTCGGTCATTCGTTTTCAGTCTTTTCGTTCGAGCTTTCCGAAGTCGGGCCTAAACCTCAAAGTTCATCATCTTGCGCATCACCAGAATGCCGATCGACATCCAGACACCGGAACAGCCCAGGATCAGATTGCCGGTGCTGGTGGTGAACAACGGCATGATGTAATTCGGGCTCGACAGGTAGACGAGAAGGGCGACGACAAAAGGCAGCGCGCCGATGATGACGGCCGACGCCTTTGCTTCCATCGACAGCGCCTGGACCTTGGCCTTCATCTTCTTGCGATCGCGAAGCACGCGCGAAAGGTTGCCCAGCGCCTCGGAGAGATTGCCGCCGGCCTGCGACTGGATCTGGATGACGATGCCAAAAAAGCTTGCCTCGCTGCATGGCATGGTTTCCGCCATGCGCAAGGCGGCATCGGGGATGGACATGCCAACCTGCTGTGAATCGACGATGCGGCGGAACTCCATCTTGACCGGCTCCGGCGATTCATTGGCGATCAGGCGAATGGCATCGTTGAGCGGCAGGCCGGATTTGACAGCGCGTACGATGATGTCGAGGGCGTTGGGAAATTCGTTGAGGAACGCCTTGACCCGGCGCGTACGGCGAAACGAGACGAACCAGCGCGGCAGGCCGAGCGCGCCGGCCAGCAGCGCACCTGGCAGGACCAGCATCGGTGCCCCGGCGAAATAGGCAAATGCGGTCAGCGCGATGCCGCAAAAGGCGGAGTAGAGATAGAAACGCTCCATCGAGACCTGCATGCCGGCCTGACGAATCTGTGCCTTCAGCGGTGGCTTCTTGACAACGCGTTCGTTGGTCTTCTGCTTTTCATCGAGCTGTTTCAGCGAATCCTGAACGGATTTGCGCCGCTTGACCGCCTCCGCGACACGGTCGCGTGACGCCTTGACGACCGAACGATCGGTCTCGGCGGCCTTGATCGTCTCGAGCCGCTTGCCGGCCTGCTTCTCGTTGCTCATCTGGGTGAACAAGAATGCATAGGCGACCGCGCCGGCGCTGAAGCCGGCGAGCACGATGAACGCCAGTACGGTGGTGTCAATTCCGAACATCAACCTTGGTCCCCACGCCTCCAGATGCGTCAGTCAGCGCGTTTCTCCATCGATTCCAGCGCATTGGCGAGGCGCTGTTCCTCGCCATAGTAGCGGGCGCGATCCCAGAAATGCGGGCGGCCGATGCCGGTCGACACATGCTCGCCAAGCAGCCTTCCGTTCGAGTCCTCGCCCTTGATGTTGTAGAGCACGATATCCTGCGTGATGATGACGTCGCCTTCCATGCCGATCACCTCGGTGATGTGGGTGATGCGGCGCGACCCGTCACGAAGGCGTGCTGCCTGGATGATGACATCAATGGAGCCGACGACGATTTCTCGCACGGTCTTTTGCGGCAGTGAAAAGCCGCCCATGGCGATCATCGATTCGATACGGTTCAGGCATTCGCGCGGGCTGTTGGAGTGGATCGTTCCCATCGAACCGTCATGGCCGGTGTTCATCGCCTGCAGCAGGTCGAAAACCTCCGGTCCGCGCACTTCGCCGACGATGATGCGTTCGGGCCGCATGCGCAGGCAGTTCTTGACCAGGTCGCGCATTGTCACCTCGCCTTCGCCCTCGAGATTGGGCGGGCGGGTTTCGAGACGCACCACATGCGGCTGCTGCAGTTGCAGCTCGGCCGAGTCCTCGCAGGTGATGACGCGTTCCTCGCGGTCGATATAGTTGGTCAGGCAGTTGAGCAGCGTCGTCTTGCCGGAGCCGGTACCGCCGGAGATGACGATGTTGCAGCGGACGCGGCCGATGATCTTGAGTATCTCGGCGCCCTGCGGCGAGATGGCGCCGAACTTGACCAGCTGATCGAGCGTCAGCTTGTCCTTCTTGAACTTGCGGATGGTGAGCGCGGTGCCGTCGATGGACAGCGGCGGGGCGATGACGTTGACGCGGGAGCCGTCGGGCAGGCGGGCGTCGCAGATCGGGCTCGATTCGTCGACGCGGCGGCCAACCTGGCTGACGATGCGCTGGCAGATATTGAGCAACTGCTGATTGTCGCGGAAGCGGATGCCGGTCTGTTCGACCTTGCCGTTGACTTCGATGTAGACGTTCTTGGAGCCGTTGACCATGATGTCGGCGATATCGTCGCGGGCGAGCAACGGCTCCAGCGGGCCGTAACCAAGCACATCGTTGCAGATGTCTTCGAGCAGCTCTTCCTGCTCGGCAATCGACATTGCGAAATTTTTGATGGCGATGATGTCGTTGACGATATCGCGGATTTCTTCGCGCGCGCTCTCGGGATCGAGCTTGGCGAGCTGCGACAGGTCGATGGTATCGATAAGCGCGGAGAAGACCTGGCTCTTGGTGTCGTAGTAGGTCTCGCTGCGTTCGCGCTGGATCTTTCTTGTCGGCTCCGGCGCCATCGGCGGCGCCTCAACAGCACGGCGAGCGGGCGGCATTGCCGGCGCAGCAGACGGGGGCGCTGCGGCTGGCCGAGCAAGCACTGCCGTGTCCGCAGGCTTTGCAGCCGCCGGCGCCGCGGGCGGCGGTGCTGGCTGACGGAATTCCGGGGTGGACCGGCCGCCGTCGTCGGAGCCTCTTTTACCAAACATGATCGACTACCAATTCCGCTTGAGAAGCGTCATTTCTTGTTACGCGAGAGCTTGCCGAGCAGGCCGCCAAGGCCTGCCTTCTTCTTGGCCTTGATTTCGCTGCGACCGGTCAGCACATGCGCGATTTCATTGATCATGCCGACCACCGGGCTCTTGGCATCCATCTCGCCCAGCATGCGGCCGTTGTTGGCGGCGTTTCCAAACAGCAACGGATCGAAAGCGATAACCGACATCGGCGTGATGCCGAGCGGCTCGGCGAAGTCGGAAGCGGATATCTCGGGGCGTTTCGGCACGCCGGCCTGGTTGATGATGAGTTTCGGCGGTGGATCGTTCGGGCGAAGCCGGCTCAGCATATCGACCAGGTTCTTGGTGTTGCGCAGATTGGCCAGTTCCGGTGTCGCCGTGATGACGATCTCGTCGGCCTTGATCAGTGTGTTCTTGGTCCAGCCGGTCCAGACATGGGGGACGTCGAGCACCAGCAGCGGCACGCTGCGCTGCGCAGTGTCGATGAGTTGCGTGAAGGCTTCGGGATCAAAGTCATAGACCCGTTCGAGAGTGGAGGGCGCGGCAAGCAAGGACAGATGCTCGGCACACTGGGCAAGCAGCCGGTCGAGATAGACCTCGTCGACGCGTTCGGGCGAAAACACGGCCTCGGCGATGCCTTGCGCCGGGTCTTGGTCGAAATTTATGTTGGCCGTCCCGAAAGCCAGGTCGAGATCGGCGACGACCACTTCCGACTTGAACAGCGATGACATCGCCCACGCCACATTGTGGGCGATGGTCGAGGAGCCGACGCCGCCCTTGGCGCCGATGAAGGCGAGCGAGCGGCCGATCGGCTCGGCTTCCGGATCGACGAAGATCGACGACACCACGGAGACGACATCGGCCATCGACACCGGCGCGATGACATATTCGGAAATTCCGAAGCGGATGAGTTCGCGGTAAAGCCCGACATCGTTGTAGTGGCCGATCACCACGACTTTCGAGGAGGGATCGCAATATTCGGAAAGTTGGGCAAGCTGCTCCAGCAACTGCTTGGGTTCGCTGCGCGATTCCAGCAGGATCAGGTTCGGCGTCGGCGCCGACTGGTAGAATTCGATCGCCGTGGCGACGCCGCCCATATGCACTTTCAGATGCGCCTTCGCCATGCGGCGATCCTCACCGGCCCGCTCCACCGGATGCGCGACACCTTCGGTCTCGCAAAATGCCTGTATCGAAATACGCGGGACCGGCCGCAGCGCCTGCATCGCGGCAATATCCGATTGCGAGCTGTCGCCGCCGTCTACGGGCGCGTCGTAGGCAAGATTGCTCATCGTCATGCTCTTTCCGTGACTTCTCTTTCCAGTCTCTACGCGGGCTGGCGCTCCTAGTACGTCACTTCCGAATTGCCGAGGAACTCGTCCGAAATACCTCTGCCGCGATAGACGTCGATCACCGCGCCGCGGTTTTCGGCGTCGATATCGGTCGACTTTCTTGGCCCGAGCAGATCGGCCGGATTGGCGAGCTGCGCGGCGAGGTTGTTCTGAGACGAGCAGCCGTAATCGGCGTAGTGTTTGTTTTCCGAGGACTCGAACAGGTCCTCGGGCCAGCGTCCGCATTTGTCGGTCTGGGCTCTCACCGAAATATAGGAGACGCGGATAGGCGCCGAGGCTTCCGGGGAAACCGACTGATAGGAGGTAACGACGATCCGGTTTCGCTTGATGCCGCTGGCAATCGCCAGCCTGGCGAAATCGCGCGCCGCAGCGGTCGCTGCCACCTCGTTGGCCGAGCCGATCGGGGTTGCGATCGTCAGCGCGGGGGCGGCGCTCTTGTCGTAGCCGTCGAGGAAGCCCAGAAGCGTGTCGCGCTGCGAGCCGGTCATGCCGCGATCACCGGCGCCGACCGGAAGGTCGATCTTCTGGTTCTTCTCGGCAATCACGATCGGATGCGTGGTGCGATAGTCATCAGGGATTGCCCCAACCGTGATGCTGTCGCGCTTGGCGCAACCGGCGAGCGAGGCCGCGATCGCGATCGCCAGGATCGGTATTGCCGATCGGCGGATCCGGGCACCACCGGACCGCACTGTTGCGGCGACCGCCATTGCCTTCGATGCTGACTGAGACATGTCCGCTCCCCGCTTACTTGTAGATGAAGCCGACAACGCCGTGGTAACGGCCGTTGGGCTTGTCGGTCTGCATGGTGCCGTAGACGCGGTTGACGCGGCCAAGGAACATGGCCGGGCCATCGCCGGCGGCGTTGAAATTGTCGTCCGGCTTGGCCAGGTCGTTGCGCGCCACCGGCCGCGCCAGATAGGGGGTGATGATGATCACCAGCTCGCTTTCGTTGCGGATGAAATCGCGGCTGCGGAAGAGCGTGCCGAGCACCGGTATCTTGGCCAGGCCGGGCAATCCCGATACGGCCTGGCGGACGTCGTCGCGAACCAGGCCGGCGATCATCATCGAGCCGCCTGACGGCAATTCGACGGTGGTGTCGGCAAGCCTCTTGCGGATCGACAGGAGCGTCGTGCCGGGCAAGTTGGCGGCGCCTTCCAGGGTGGCCGCACCTTCCATGGTCGGCTCCGACACGGAGGTCCTGACCTTGAGGCTGATCCGGCCCGCCGACAGCACAACGGGCTGGAACTCGAGGCCGATGCCGTATTCGAGCTTTTCGTTGGTGTAGGTTACCTGGCCGGTCTGGTTGTCGGTCGAAACGTTGTTCGTACGTGCGGTGATAAGATTGAATTCGCCGCCGGCCCTGAACGTTGCCTTCTCGCCCGAAACCGCCGTGAGGGTCGGTTCGGCAAGCGTCTTCATGACGCCGCTTTGCTCCATGGCGTTGATGTAGGCTTGAAGGCCATTGCCTTTCCCGTCACCCAGCAGATTCAGCGCCGAATACTGCGAAATCGGTTTGCCCAGCCCGTAGTTGGGCGAACTCAGCGCACCGTAGGAAATGCCGTCGATGCTGCCGTTGCCGACCATATTGACGCCGAGCTGCTTCATCACCGAGCGGCTGACTTCGGCCACGGTCACCTTCAGCGTCACCTGGTCGTCGCCGATGATCTGCAGCAGGTTGACGATCTTCGAGACCCGGCGCTCGGCATCCGGATTGTTGATGTCGACGCCGCCATTGGCATTGCCACCGGCCGCGGTCTGCGAATACTGGCCGGTTGTCGCTTCACCGCCGGACACGAAGATGGTTGCCAGATCGACGGCGCGTTTGGCATCTAGCGGCGTATCCACGGTGCCGGTCAGGACGACGTTGTCGTTCAGCAACTCGACCTTGATGTCGGCCGTCGGCAGAAAGCGCTTGAGATAGTCGTCCAACCCGGCGACGTCGCGTTCGACGGCCAGATCGAGGCTGACGATCTGCTCGCCATTGGGACCGAAGACGAAGATGTTGGTTTCGCCCACTGCCTTGCCAAACAGATAGATGCGCCTTGCCGTGCGCGTCACCGCATCGGCGACCGCGGGGTTGGCGACAAGGATGTCGTAGGCGTCGCTTGGCAGGTCGATGACCACCGATTTGTTGAGGCCGAGCTTGACGCGTTGCGTGGCCGTTGAAGCCGTGACACCGGCGCTCTTGCCGGCGGCCTTGGCCTCGAGGAGGCCACTTGCATGGGCGCCGAGGAAAAGCAGGCCGATTGCCGCAGCCATAGTGACCGGCAGTTTAGCGATTAACCTCATTTCCTTGCCCCTACTTCGGAAACTTCGCCCGATTTGATCAACCGCACCGTTCCGCGCCGCCCATTGCCGGAAACGAGGTAGTCGGCTTCATCGGTGCCTTTTTCCTTGTTGTCGGTGATCGAGCGCAGTGCCAGCGTCAGGCGGTCGGCCATCTGCTGGGCGACAGTGATGATCTCGGCCTGCTGCGGCGTCAGCTCCAGCGTCGCCGTCTGTCCGACCCTGGTCTTCTTGCCTTCCTCGTCCTCCTGGATGGTCTGGTCGATCGCCAGGACGCGGATGTTCTTGAGGATGGTTTCTGTGGTGAATCCGCTGCCGGCGTTGCCGGTGTCGGATCTGCGGGTCATGATGACGTCGACAAAATCGTTGGGCAGGATAAAGCCACCTGCCGACGTATCGGCCGAGATCGCGGTGGCGACGGCCCGCTTGCCGGTGGGCAGGATCGACGACATGAAGCTCTGCCCCTCGCCGATCAGCTTGGAGCGCCGCAGCGGCTCACCGGTGTACATCGCAACGCGGGCGACGGAGCCTTTCAGCTTGTCCAGCGCGTCGGGTTCGACGGTACGGGTGATGAAATTCGCGTTGATCCCTTCAGCCGGCCAGGACTCCCAACTGATGTTGTTCTCAAGCGGACTGCCCATGGCGACGTCGCCGGAAAGCACGAGCACATCCTGCAAGGCGATTGCAGGCGCCTGAGGCGCGTCGGCAACGACCTGCTGGGGCGGCGAGACCGCCACCATGTTCTTCGCAACGTAACCTGCACCACCCGCCGCAGCCACCGCCACGCCCAGAATGATCAGTCGGGATGCTGGCATCTGTCCGAACCCTCGCCTTTAGGCAATACACCTAGCCAGGCCGGACTTTGCAGCGGCAATCGTCAAAACAAGGTTAATGTAATGCTTACGATCGTGATTAATTTAAGGTTTACATAAATTAGACGCATCCAACGCTGCGACAAACAAAAAGGCGGCCAAGCCGCCTCTTTTCATCGATCCCGGAGCGGCAAAGAGGCTCGCTGTATCAGGCCGCCAGCCTTGCCAGTGCCCATACCATCAAAGGTGAATCCGGATAGGTCAGCAGCCCGCCAATGCCGAGTGCAATGCCGTAGGGAACGCCGGTCGTGTCGTCGGCGAAATGGCGCAGGAACGGATTGTGGCTGGTGTAAGTCGCCAGCGGCGATTTCCGATAGACAAGGATGGCGAGCGTCAGCAGGCCACCGATGAATGTCGAGATCACCAGATACTCGACGAGGTGAGGGTTGAACCCCATCCAGACGGCGGTGCCGGCGAGCAGCTTGGCGTCTCCGCCCCCCATGCCGCCAAGCGCAAACAGACCGAACGTCACGGCCAGCACCAGGGCGCCGGCAGCGAAATGCCAGCCATAGGTTGCCCAGTCCATGCCCGTCAGCGGCGCAACCAGGGCAAACACCGCCAGCAGCAACACCGGTACGCGGTTGGCGATCGTCATCGACAGCATGTCGGAGATCGCGGCAAAGAGCATGCAGAAGGGAAAGACGACAAAGATCAGGGCTTCAAGCATCGGCGCGGCGCCTTGGTCAAATTGTATCGGACTTCAGCCTAGACAGGTTCGATTAACGATTGATGAGGCAGCGATCTCAAATTTTCTGGTGTCGCCTGCGAATTGCGGATTCAGATCCTGCGCATCGCACAAATGAAACAAGGGCCGCAAAGAGCGGCCCTTGTTCCCAAACAATCGTCGACCCGTAAGTATTACGGAGCGTTGCCGGTCGAGACGGCAGTGGCGATGTCATTGAACTTGACGCCCAGGGCGTTGCCGAGCGAACCAGCACCGACCATGATTGCAAGCGCGATGAGAGCGGCGATCAGACCGTATTCGATAGCGGTCGCGCCGGACTCGTCCTTCACGAAACGTGCGATGAGATTAGACATTCGAGAGCTCCTACTCCACGTGTTACAGCACTTCCGTCAACTTCTGTGGTGGTTGATCGGATGCTGCCAATCTAGGGAGAAGCTCTTTCAATCGGCTTAATAAACAGCCTTACCGATTCCTTTCGCGCTTCGAACAGCGTGCGTGGTTAACCGTAAACTAAACGCCGGACAGCGGCTTGCCTGCCCGTGAAAAGGCCGCGAAAGCTGGAGCTTCGCGGCAATCGGCAGGACGCTCTTTATATTAGCTAGCGGCAAAATGCGTGGGGATATCCCAGGCCCGGTCATCGGCTTAACCGTTGGTTCACCAATCTCGTTCATGTTCCGTTGAACAAGTTTGCCGTGGAGCGCCTCGATGACCGCCATGAAATCGTCATTCCTGCTTGCCGCGCTCCTCGCCGTCCCGGCTTTTGTGCTGCCGGCCAAGGCCGGAGCCGGCATCGAAGTGACGATGAACCAGGCCAAGATCGTCAAATTGACACGCCCAGCTGACACCATCGTCATCGGCAATCCGGCGATTGCCGACGCCTCCGTCCAGGATGCATCGACCATCGTGCTGACGGGCAAGGGGTTCGGCGTCACCAATCTGGTTGTGCTCGATCAGGATGGTAGCCCAATCGTCGACGAGCAGGTAACCGTGGTACGCCAGGACGCATCGTCGGTGCGTATCTACAGGCGCGCTTCGGTACAGACCATGTCCTGCACGCCCTATTGCGAGAGCTCGTTCAAAAGCGAGTCGGAGAAGACCTCCGAAGCCGAAATGAGCGCCGGTCAGTAAGCGCCTGGGGTGCTCGCTGTTTCCCCGAAATGTCGCTTCGGTTAGCGGCGGGTTAATGCCTTCCCGCCGAATTTAGCAGTCATCCAAACCGGGCCTCAATGGGTTCTCGCTAAATGTGGCCGCTGGCATCGCATCAGGATCGGCAGGGACGGAACATGGGCGAGGATTCAACACCCGAAATCGGCAAGGCAAGTGCAGCACCGGCGAAGCTCGGCCGCCGCTTCCTTGGCGATCGTCGCGGCAGCACGGCGATAGAATTCGCCATGCTGGCGATCCCGTTTGCGCTTCTCGTCTTCGCCATCCTCGAGAGCTGCATTTCATTTGCCGGACAGGAGGTGATGGCCAACATCACCGATGACGTCGCACGCCAGGTGCGCACCGGCCAATTGAAGCCGACCGACCTGACCGGGACCAAGCTCAGGGACATCATTTGCACCCGGCTGGAGATCATGGTCGCCAAGACCTGCCCGGGCTTGCTGGTGGATCTGCGCGAATATCCGACCTTTGCCGATGCCGCCACGGCTGGCTTCAAGATCGTCGATGGCGAGATCGTGCTGACGCAAGGCACGAGTTCGATGAGCTTCGCCGTGACGCCGGGACTGGCGGAAACGAAGAACATGCTGAGGGTCTTCTACAAATGGCCGGTCATGACCGATTTCATGGCCAAATCGATGGCCAATCTGAAAGACGGCAACACGTTGCATTTCGCATCGGTGACCTGGCAGAACGAACCGTTCGACGACTGAGAACTCAGCGTTATTTTGGCTTAAAGGGAAACAGGCATGTATCGTGCGGGGGCACATCAGGGATTTTCGGGTATCTGGGCAAGAGCGACGCGGTTCTGCTCGGATCGCCGCGGCATCGCGGCCATCGAGTTCGCCTTCATCGTGCCTGTGCTCCTGATCATGTATTTCGTAACTATGGAGGCCTCGCAGGCCATCGAGACCAGCAAGAAGGTCAGCCGCATCGGCTCCATGGTTGCGGATCTGATCACACAGCAGCAGACAGTCGTGGCCGCCGACATCGATGCGATCATGAAGATCGGCACCTCGACCCTGCAGCCCTACAACCGCTCAACGCCGACGATCATCGTCACGGCGATACAGGTAACGACCGAGACGCCGCCGAAGGTAAAGGTCGTGTGGTCGCGCAAGCTGGTCGAGGGCTCCTATATCGTCGACGCCGCCAAGGACACCATCACAACAGTCCCCGCAACGCTCAGGATCGCTGACACTTTCCTCATCCGCGTCGAAAGCCAGCTGGCCTATAAGCCCATCGTCACCTGGTCTGCCGACAGCGAAAAGCGACTTGGGCTGACCTCTGCCTTCGACTCGATAACGATGGGCGAGACCTACTACCTCAGGCCGCGCCGGAGCACGACGATCCCCTGCGGCAACTGCTGAAGCGCCGGATCTATTGACCGCTGCTGTCCGACAGCAGGCGCACGATGGCTGTTGCCATCGCGTAGTCGCCAGCGGCGGCTGATATGAAGCCGCCGGAATGTTTCGATTCCACGAGATCGTACACTTCCGGCGACTGCGATCGGAGATTGGTGAGGAAGACGGTCAGCCGGCGTTTGGCTTCGGGGTCGAGATCGCTGCGGACGGCGTGGGGACCATATCTCAGCACAGCGGAGGTCCAGATGGTCTGGAGCGCGGCTTTCGGAATTCCTGCCGCCTCCAGTCGCTCAGCCGTGCCGTCCGGATCGGCCGGCTGATCGCCAGCAATCGCCGTCCGGTTTTCCACCGCGGCCCGCTCCCAGCCGAACACGGCATCGGCCTGGCCATCGACAAGCATCGCCTCGGCAGCGGCAGCCGAGCCGGCATGAGTGAGGAATGGCGCATCCTGGCTGATCTTGATGCCATCGGCCGCCAACCCGGCGAGCGGCAGAAGAGAACCGCCGACATTGTCGGAAGGCGCCATGGCGATGCGGTGTGTTTGCATGGCTGCGAGATCGGGAAGCTTGCTGTCACGCGTCAAAAGCACGGAGCGGATGCCGGTGGCACCGTCGGCATCGACCGGCGCCACCAGAGCTTCGACGCAGCCGCAGCGCTCCGAGGCGGTGGCGTAGGCGGTTGCCGAATAGACCGCATACTGAATCCGGGCATTGGCCTGTGCCTCGATCAGCGCTGCATAGTCATGCGCGACGACGAATTCCACCTTCATGCCGAGCGCCTTGCCGTAGGCGTCTGTCAGCAGGGCCAGACCCGGAACCGTGTTGCCGGCTCCCGGCTCGGCAACGATGCCGATCCGAAACGTCCCGATCTGGTCGCGCCAGTCGGCGTGCGCGGTGTGCGGCAAGGCCAGCAACGCCACGGTGGTCGCCAATGCCTTCCAAGCCGACCCTATGGCCGGCCCTATGGCGAGATCCGCCCGTCTCATCGTTTCATGCCTCGTACCGCCGTTCCTCGAAGCGCGTCGCATCTCGCAAGAATCCGTGCAGCGCGCCTGCCTGCCATCGCGACTAACACGCCCGGCCGTTGCTGCCTGGTTTCCGATTTGCCAATGCCGCGACGGGACCTTATGTCTGGTCACCCAGACTGGCAATGACGGCACCGATGGCGCGCGCTTTCCTCTTCGTTCTCGACTCCTTCGGCATTGGCGGCGCGGCCGATGCCGAACGCTATGGCGACGCCGGCTCGAACACATTCGGACATATCGCCCAGACCTGCGCGGAAGGCCGCGCCGATCGCGAAGGCCTGCGCAAGGGACCGCTTCTGGTGCCCAACATGGTTTCACTCGGTCTAGGCCGCGCCGCGCACACTGCGACCGGGTTTCGATTCGACAGTAAGGCCGGCGCTGTTTCGGCCTCCGCCTTCCACGGCGCTGCGCAGGAGATTTCGAGCGGCAAGGATACGCCGTCGGGTCACTGGGAAATCGCCGGCCTGCCGGTGCGCTTCGACTGGGGCTATTTCCCCGATACGGTGCCTGCCTTCCCTGCCGAACTGACCGAAGCGATGATCAGCGAGGGCAAGGTGCCGGGCATTCTCGGCAACTGCCATGCGCCGGGCACTGAGATCATAGAGCGCTTCGGCGAGGAGCATATCCGTACCGGCAAGCCGATCTGCTACACCTCGGTCGATTCCGTCCTGCAGATAGCAGCGCACGAGGTCCATTTCGGCCTCGAGCGGCTTTACGAGTTCTGCAAGACGGTGCGCCGGCTGGTCGACCCGCTCAAAATCGGACGGGTGATCGCACGGCCCTTCCTTGGCGAAACATCAGCCACCTTCGAGCGCACCTACAACCGCCATGACTACGCCGTGCCGCCGCCGGAACCGACGCTGCTCGACCGGCTGACAGCGCGCGGCAGCCGGGTGATCGCGGTCGGCAAGATCGGCGACATCTTTGCCCATCGCGGAATCTCGGAAGTGCGCAAGGCGCCCGGCAACATGGCGATGTTCGACAAGGCGCTGGGCGCGATGGACGAGGCCGGCGACGGCGACCTGGTGTTCGCCAATTTCGTCGACTTCGACACCGAGTTCGGCCATCGCCGCGACGTCGCCGGCTATGCGGCGGCGCTCGAAGCCTTCGACCGGCGGCTGCCGGAGGCGCTGGCGAAACTGAAGCCGGGCGATCTGCTCATCCTCACCGCCGACCATGGCAACGATCCGACATGGCGCGGCACCGACCACACGCGCGAACGCATTCCGGTGATCGGCACCGCACCGGGCTTTACGGGCGGCGACATCGGGCTGAGGGCCACCTTCGCCGACATCGGTGAAACCGTGGCCGAACACCTCGCGCTGGCGCAAGGCCGACACGGTACTTCCTTTCATGCGACGATAGGCGGCCATGCCTGAGCTGCCAGAGGTCGAGACGGTCCGGCGTGGCCTTCAGCCGGTTCTGGAAGGCGCGCGCATCGTGCGCGTCGAGGCACGCCGGCCCGATCTCAGATTTCCGTTTCCGGCGAAATTTGCGCAGCGGCTGACCGGCAAGACCATCACCGCGCTTGGCCGCCGCGCCAAATATCTGACCATGCATCTGGACGGCGGCCCGGTGCTGATCTGCCATCTCGGCATGTCGGGCTCGTTCCGCATCGAAACCGTTGATGACAGCGAGACGCCGGGCGCATTCCATCACGAGCGCTCGAAGGATGCCAAGCACGACCATGTCGTGTTCCACGTCGTGTCGCCAGCCGGCGTCCAGTCTCGCGTGGTTTTCAACGACCCGCGCCGCTTCGGCTTCATGCTGTTTGCCGAAGGGCTGGCAGACGCGCATCCGATGCTGGCGGGACTGGGCGTCGAGCCGACCGGCAACGCTCTCGACGGCCCCCTGCTCGCCTCGCTGCTGAAGGGCCGCAGATCGCCGTTGAAGGCGGCGCTGCTCGACCAGAAGCTGATTGCCGGACTCGGCAACATTTATGTGTCGGAGGCGCTGTGGCGCGCCGGCCTGTCGCCATTGCGCGAGGCAGGCACCATCGCCGGGACCGGCAAGAAGGCCAAGGAACAGAGCGAACGACTGGCCGAGGCAATCCGTTCAGTGATTGCCGACGCGATCGCCGCCGGCGGGTCGTCGCTGCGCGACTATGTGCACACAGACGGGTCGCTGGGCTATTTCCAGCATTCCTTCGCGGTCTACGATCGCGAGGGCGAGCCCTGCCCGACGCCCGGCTGCCGCGGCCACATCGAGCGCGTCGTGCAAAGCGGCCGCTCGACCTTCTATTGCCGGACCTGTCAGCGGTGAGCTAGACCGGTCTCTTCATTGCCGGAACGAGGAGGCCAGCCCATGAGCTATGAAACCATCATCGTTGAGACGCGCGGCAAGGTCGGCCTGATCGCGCTGAACCGGCCCAAGGCGCTCAACGCGCTGAATGCCCAGGTGCTGGCGGACATATTGGTGGCGGCAAAGGGGTTCGATGCCGATCCGCGCATCGGCGCCATGGTCATCACCGGTTCCGAGAAGGCTTTTGCGGCGGGCGCCGACATCAAGGAAATGCAGACCATCGCCTACGCCGACGCCTATGTGCGGGATCTTTTCGTCGGCTGGGAGGACTTCACACGCACGCGCAAGCCGATGATCGCGGCTGTCGCCGGCTATGCGCTGGGCGGCGGCTGCGAGCTGGCGATGATGTGCGATTTCATCATTGCCGCCGACACGGCAAAATTCGGCCAGCCCGAAATCACGCTCGGCGTCATTCCCGGCATGGGCGGATCGCAACGGCTGACCCGCTTTGTCGGCAAGTCGAAGGCGATGGACATGTGCCTGACCGGACGGATGATGGATGCCGCAGAGGCCGAGCGGAGCGGCCTGGTGTCGCGCGTCGTGCCGGCCGCCGAGCTGGTCGAGGAGGCGCTGAAGGCCGCAGCCCGGATATCAGAATTTTCGCTGCCCTCGGTGATGATGGCCAAGGAGGCCATCAACCGCGCCTACGAGACGACGCTGGCCGAGGGACTGCGCTTCGAGCGCCGGCTGTTCCACTCGCTGTTTGCGCTCGACGACCAGAAGGAAGGCATGGCGGCCTTTGCTGAGAAGCGGAAGCCGAATTTCACCGACCGCTAGCGTCAACGCGTTAGAGCATGATGCCCTCCGAAAAACCGCTTCGCACTTTTCGGCATCATGCTCCGGCGGCAGAGGCCAAAAAGAAGCCAAAGCGGCGTTGACGCGCCGGGAAAGCTGAACTATAAGCCGCTCCAACCGAGGCGGCCGTTGGCTGCCCGTTTGTTTTTTGCGCCCTGCGGCATCCCGCATGCGCTCACCAGATCAGAAGAGAGGCACCATGGCCAATACCTCCTCGGCCAAAAAGGCAACGCGCAAGATCGCCCGCCGCGCAGCGATCAACAAGAACCGCCGCTCGCGCGTGCGTACCTATGTCCGCCAGGTCGAAGAGGCACTGGCTGCCGGCGACAAGGCAGCCGCGCTGGAAGCCTTCAAGACCGCAGAGCCGGAATTGATGCGCGCCGCGACCAAGGGCGTGATCCACAAGAATACGGCATCGCGCAAGGTGTCGCGTCTGGCTCACCGCCTCAAGGTGCTGTCGGCCTGATCGACCGCTCCCGAACTGTCGTTCTTTCAAACCCGGCCGATCGCGCCGGGTTTTTTCGTTTGCCGGCAAGCACTTAAAAAGAACGCCCGCAAAGCGCGCCCGGCCCGCATTCCAGAGTTCGGAATGCTTTGCCGGCACATACACTCCCGCTGATATTCCAATCCACCGAAATGGCCCATGCCAATAAATTTGGCTGTCACAAATTACTGATATTTTTCAATGACTTGTGGCCGGTGATCCACAGCTTGTTCACATCGCCTGTGGGCGACAGGCGACAAGTTGGTGTCAAGCGAATTATTTCAGAAAATTTCAAACCGCACAGCCATTTTCATATTCGCGGCAAAAGGGTTTGAATCACAATGGCTTTGTCAAAATCTGCGGTTCCAAGACGGGACCCGAACCCTTCATCAGTAACCAGATTCCTTAAAAATCCGTTAGAGGTGGCCTTGCCCTATCCACAGCGATTTCGGTAATGTCTGTCCATCGAAAGGGACGGGCCATTAGCCCATAACCCAGCCTGAATCGGCCAGCTCACAATGGCAGAATTCATGACGTGGATCAATTCCGCGAACGGGTATGGTTTGTCTTTTCCGTGCGGTAGGGGACTGGCGTAATTGTACATGGCAGGTTGATGGCGCACCGGCGTTTTCGCCGGGTGGTGTTGCTTTGCCCGAACATGTCAGACGGACTGGCTTTAAGCAGCCGGGACCGATCCCTTGCTGACGAGGCAACGTCATCCGCCGGCGGCGGCGGTGGTGTTGTAGCGAAGATACGGTCGCCGGAAACATGGGTGCAGGAGGCGCACTCCCGGCGGAAAAAAGGTACAAAAGAGCAAGGGACGCACAATCATGCAGAGCGGCATCGAGCGGGAGCTTACGGGCGACCTGCCATTTCCTGGAACATTGGTCGGAGCGCACGACATGGCGGCTTCCAGCGACGCGGAACAGAAGTTCGACCGGGTCAAGGCCCAGTTGAAGGCGCGTCTGGGAACCGAGGTCTATTCGAGCTGGTTCGGGCGGATGAAGGTGGCGGAGGCTTCCCGGGGCATTGTACGCATCTCTGTGCCCACGGCCTTCCTGCGCTCGTGGATCAATGGTCACTATCTCGATCTCATCGCCGATCTGTGGAAGCACGAGGATCCAGAGATCCTGAAGATCGAGATCGTCGTGCGCACCGCGACCCGTCCGGCCCGCAATGGCGTCGAGCCCGAAGCCGTGCCCGCGCGCAAGATGACCAAGCAGACGCAGACCGCACTGGCGGCCGGCACGGCGGGTCCAGGCCGGGTGGAGCGGGCGCCCGCCCCTCGCCCCGGCACGCCGATCGAGGCCGAGTTCCGGCACAATGTGCTGGGGTCGCCGCTCGATCCGCGCTACACGTTCGGCTCCTTCATCGAAGGCCCGTCGAACCGGGTGGCCTTCGCTGCCGCCAAAGCCGTGGCGGAATCGCAGTCGAGCGCGGTGCGCTTCAACCCCCTGTTCCTCCATGCGACCGTCGGGCTCGGCAAGACCCACCTTTTGCAGGCGATCGCGGCCGAATCCCTGAAGCAGAACCCGAAGTCGCGCGTCGTCTATCTGACGGCTGAATATTTCATGTGGCGCTTTGCCACCGCGATCCGCGACAACAACGCGCTGACGCTGAAAGAACAGTTGCGCGACATCGATTTGTTGATCATCGACGACATGCAGTTCCTGCAAGGCAAGTCGATCCAGCATGAATTCTGCCATCTGATCAACATGCTGCTCGACAGCGCCAAGCAAGTGGTGGTTGCCGCCGACCGGCCGCCGTCGGAGCTGGAATCGCTGGAGCCGCGCGTTCGCTCGCGCCTCAATGGCGGTGTCGCGCTGGAAATGTCGGCACCGGATTTCGCCATGCGCATCGGCATGCTGAAGCTGCGTCTGGCCACCGCCAAGGTCGACGATGCGTCGCTCAACATTTCGGAGGAGATCCTCAACCATGTCGCCCGCACGGTGACCGGCAGCGGCCGTGAACTGGAAGGCGCGTTCAACCAGCTTCTGTTCCGTCAGTCGTTCGAGCCGGCGATCACCATCGACCGCATCGACGAAATCCTCGGCCATATCTATCGCTCGGGCGAGCCGAAGCGGGTGCGCATCGAGGACATCCAGCGCATCGTGGCGCGCCATTACAATGTGTCGAAGACAGAGCTCCTGTCCAACCGGCGCACGCGCACCATCGTCAAGCCCAGGCAGGTCGCCATGTACCTGTCGAAGGTGATGACGCCGCGTTCGCTGCCGGAGATCGGCCGGCGTTTCGGCGGTCGCGATCACACAACGGTGCTGCACGCCGTGCGCAAGATCGAGGACCTTTCGGGTGTCGACAATACGCTGGCGCAGGAGCTGGAACTGTTGCGCAGGCTGATCAACGACCAGGCCTGAGCGGCGAGGCAAACAGAGCGCGCCGGGTTTAGAGTATTCGGTCGGCGCGCTTTAAATTTCTTGTTTTGATGCATGTCGTTGTCCCAAAACCGCTGCGCACTTTTGGGCGACATGCATCGGTTGGCGGCCATTGCCTGCTTTATCCCCAGAAAGCCCGCGTAACCGGCTCGAACCGGTGGCGCGGGCTTGCGTTTAACGGCTTTTTCCTGTCAGTTTGCATAGATTCTGAGCCTGTTCAGACCTTTCGCGGGGCGCCGCCTATTGGTGACCCGTTCATTCATTCAAGCGAGCCTGTTTCGTCATGCGTGTTATCCTGGAACGGTCAAATCTCCTGAAGTCGCTCAACCACGTTCATCGCGTGGTCGAACGGCGCAACACTATACCGATCCTGTCGAACGTGCTGCTCAGCGCCGAGGGCGCAAGCCTTGAAATGAAAGCCACCGACCTCGACCTCGAAGTGACCGAAGCGACACCCGCAAAGGTCGAGCGCGGCGGGGCGACGACGGTTCCGGCCCACCTGCTCTACGACATCGTGCGGAAGCTCGCCGACGGCGCCGAGGTAATGCTGAAGACCGACGAAGACGGCAACGCCATGACGGTGACGTCGGGTCGCTCGAGCTTTCGCCTGCAATGCCTGCCGCAGTCCGATTTCCCCGAGCTTTCGGCCGGATCCTTCTCGCATATCTTCCGGCTCGATTCCGTCGCCTTGAGAGGCCTGATCGAGAAGACGCAGTTCGCCATCTCCACCGAGGAGACGCGCTATTATCTGAACGGCATTTACCTGCACACGCATGAGACCGGCGGCAAGCTGAAGCTGCGTTCGGTGGCAACCGACGGCCACCGCCTGGCGCGCGCCGAGATCGACGCGCCGGCGGGTTCCGAAGGCATGCCGGGCATCATCATTCCGCGCAAGACGGTCAGCGAGTTGCAGAAGCTGGTCGACGACCCGGATGTCGCTGTCACCACCGAATTGTCCGACACCAAGATCCGCTTCACCATCGGCAGCGTGGTTTTGACCTCGAAGCTGATCGACGGCACTTTCCCGGACTATCAGCGCGTCATCCCGACCGGCAACGACAAGAAACTGATCATCGACCGCCAGAGTTTCGCCGCCGCCGTCGACCGCGTCTCGACCATCTCCTCCGAACGCGGCCGTGCGGTGAAGCTTTCAATCACCGAGGGACAGGTCACGCTTGCGGTAAACAATCCGGATTCGGGTAGCGCTACCGAAGAACTGGCCGCGGACTACTCGTCCGACCCGATCGAGATCGGCTTCAATGCGAAGTATCTGCTCGACGTCGCCGCGCAGCTGACCGGCACGGAAGCGAAGTTCATGCTGGCCGATGCCGGTTCGCCGACGCTGATCCACGACATGGCCGACGAAACTGCACTCTACGTGCTGATGCCGATGCGGGTGTAGCCGCACTGCGGCGCACCTTCTGCGTGACGATTGCGGCGACTTCTACAGGCGGATAGCGGTTGCCCCAACAAAGCCATATAAGTAAGCTAACACTTACCAATTTCCGCAACTATGCGTCCCTGGCGATCGACCTTTCTCCGGGCGCCGTGGTGTTTTCCGGCGACAATGGCGCTGGCAAGACCAATCTGCTGGAAGCCATTTCCCTGCTGACGCCGGGCCGCGGTCTGCGCCGCGCGCCCTATGCCGACGTAGCCCGCGAAGGCGGAGATGGCGGTTTTGCGCTGCATGCAAGGCTAGACGGGGCTGAGGGACAGGTCGAGATCGGCACCGGCATCACCGGTGGCGAAGCCGCCGGCGAGGGCGGCCGCAAGGTGCGGATCAATGGTGCGCCGGCGCGCTCGGCCGACGCCATGCTGGAGTGGCTACGCGTCGTCTGGCTGACGCCGGCCATGGACGGCCTGTTTCCGGGACCTGCCGCCGACCGGCGGCGCTTTCTCGACCGGCTGGTGCTGGCGATCGATCCCGGCCACGGCCAGCGCGCCCTCGATTATGAGAAGGCGATGCGCGGACGTAACCGGTTGCTTACGGAAGGCTCGCGCGACGGCGCCTGGTTCGAGGCCATCGAGACGCAGATGGCCGAGACCGGCGTGGCGATCGCCGCGGCGCGTGCCGAACTGGTGCGTCTGCTCGCGGCCATGATCGACAGGCTGCCCAGCAGCGGGCCGTTTCCGCAGGCCGACATCCGTCTTTCCGGCGATCTGGAAGAACAAGTCGCCAATGCGCCAGCGGTGGATGTCGAGGAACGCTACCGCGCCGCGCTTGCCGATGGTCGCGAGCGCGACCGCGCCGCCGGACGCACGCTGGACGGCCCGCACCGTTCGGATCTTCTCGTGCGCCACCGCCCCAAGGCGATGCCGGCCGAACTCTGCTCGACCGGCGAACAGAAGGCGCTGCTGGTCGGCATCGTGCTGTCGCATGCGCGGCTGACCGGCGAGATGTCGGGGATGACGCCGATCCTGCTGCTCGACGAAATCGCCGCGCATCTCGACGCCGGCCGGCGCGCCGCGCTGTTTTCGATCCTGGAAGAGCTGAATTGCCAGGCCTTCATGACCGGAACCGATGCGGCGCTGTTTTCCAGCCTCAGAGGGCGTGCGCAGTTCCTCACGGTCGACCACGGCACGGTTGGGCCAACCGAAGAGACCTGACAAGGTTTTTTACCCGCTATATGGTCCGGCAATGACCCCTGCCGCCTTCACCGACGAAGAGCTTGAGCGCTATGCGCGCCACATCGTGCTGCCCGAGATCGGCGGCGCCGGCCAGCAGAGGCTGAAGCGGGCGCGGGTGCTGGTCATCGGCGCCGGCGGGCTCGGCGCGCCGGTGCTGGAATATCTCGCCGCCGCCGGCGTCGGCACGCTCGGCATCGTCGATGACGACACCGTCTCGCTCTCCAATCTGCAACGGCAAGTAATCCACGCCACCGATACGATCGGCACGGCGAAGACCAAGAGCGCCAAGGCGGCGATCGCCCGGATCAATCCCAATGTGGCGGTGGAACTGCACGATTTCAGGCTGACGGCCGACAATGCCGCTGAGCTCATCGCGCGCTACGATATCGTTGTCGACGGCTCCGACAATTTCGAGACGCGCTATGTCGTGGCTGACGCTTGTGCGGCGGAAAAGCGGCCGCTGGTGCATGCCGCGGTCGGCCGCTTCGACGGCTCGGTGACGGTGCTGACACCGTTCGAGACCGGTGCCGACGGCAAACCGAACCCAGGCTATCGCGATCTGTTCCCCGAGGCGCCGCCGGAAGGGCTGGTGCCATCCTGCGCTGTCGCCGGCGTTGTCGGCGCGCTGACCGGCGTCGTCGGCACGCTGCAAGCGATGGAAGCGATCAAGCTGATCACCGGCATCGGCGAACCGCTGGTCGGCCGGCTGCTGCTCTACGATGCGCTTTCGGCGCGCTTCGATACGATCCGCTACAAGAGAAGCTGAGCGCATGGATCAGCCCGCCGGAATTTTCATAACGCAACTTGCCCCCGGCTTTGAACGTTGGGACGAGCTGCTCACCCTAATCATGCGCGCCTTCGCGCCGATGGACGGCGTCATCGACCCGCCCTCCTCGGCGCATCTGCTGAATGTCGAAAACCTCAGGGACAAGGCTGGCCGGCAAACGGTGTTCCTGGCGCTGCAGGACGGCCGGATCGCCGGCTGCATTTTCGCCTTGGAGCGGACCGATGATGTCTATGTCGGCAAGCTCGCCATCCAGCCAGAACTACAAGGGCAAGGCATCGGCCGACAGTTGATGCAGGCTGTCGAGGATTTTGCCCGCCGCCGCAACAGACCCGCCATCGAACTGCAGACGCGGATCGAACTCACGGCAAATCACGCGACCTTTGCCCGCCTCGGCTTTCGCGAAACCGAACGCACCGCACATGAGGGCTATGACCGGCCGACCTCGATCACCATGCGCAAGGAGTTCAAGTGAGCCTTGCCCTCAGCGCGCAGGAGAAGGCAGTCGCCTCCGGCCATGACGGGGCGGCGATGGCGATGCGCATCGTTGCCGAAAGCGCGGCGCTGCTCGGCGCGCCGCGGCTGATACCGATCGCCTCGGCGCATATTGACGGGGCGCTTTATCACGGCGATTCCGGCACGTTGTTTGCTGAAAGGCTGATCGAGGGCGGCGCGCGCGTTGCGGTACGCTCGACGCTGAATGTCGGCGCGCTCGATTTGATGGGCTGTTCGCGCGTGCGCCTCGAGGAGCCGGCGCGCGGCATGGCGCGGCGGATGATGGAAGCCTACCGCAAACTGGGCTGCGAGCAGAGCTGGACCTGCGCGCCCTATCAGGCCGGCCACAGGCCAGCCCAGGGCAGCGATGTCGCATGGGGCGAATCGAACGCGGTGGTGTTCTGCAATTCGGTGCTCGGCGCGCGCACCAACCGCTATGGCGACTTCCTCGACATCGCCTGCGCCATATCGGGCCGCGCGCCGGATTACGGCCTGCATCGCGCCGAGAACCGGCGGGCGCGGCTGGTGTTCGACGTCTCCGGCCTTTCCGCCTCCTTCCTTGGCTCGGAGATCGCCTGGCCGGTGCTCGGCAGCCTCTATGGCCGAGAGGTTGGCAACGCGGTTGGCGTCGTCACCGGAATATCCAGCCATCCCGGCGAAGACGCGCTGAAAGCCTTCGGCGCGGCGGCGGCATCGTCGGGCGCCGTCGGCATGTTCCACATTGCCGGCGTGACGCCCGAAGCGCCCGACACCGAGACCATCCTGGCCGGCGGCAGGCCAGAAACGGTGATCCGCGTCACGCCGGAGATGGCCATGAAGGCCCGCGCCGGACTTTCCACCGCGGCTACGCAAACCGCCATCGATGCGGTGGCGATCGGCAGTCCGCACCTGTCTTCGGCCGAATTCGAAGCGCTGGAGCAGTTGATCGGCGGGCGGCGGCTTAGTGTACCGATCTACGCTTGCACCGGCCGCCATGTGCTCACGACGCTCGAACAGAGCGGCCGCCGCAAGACGCTCGAGGCAAGCGGCGTCGTCATCGTCGCCGACACTTGCGTGGTGGTGACGCCGATCCTGCCGGAGCTCAGCAACGGCGTGCTGATGACCAATTCGGGAAAGTTCGCGCAATACGCGCCGGGCAATACCGGCTACGCCGTGCTTTACGGCTCGCTGGCCGACTGCGTCGAAAGCGCCGTCATCGGTAAGCCACGCTTTACGGATATCGCCGCATGAGCGCCGTCGCGGAAATCCTGGTGCCGGGCAGCGGTGGCGGAGGCGCCGCCCTGGTGCTGACCGCCCCGATCAGCTTCTGGGGCGGTGTCGATCCGAAGAACGGCCGCATCGCCGATGTCCGCCACCCGCAGCATGGCGAGAGCATTGCCGGGCGTGTGCTGTTCCTGCCGGGCACGATCGGCTCGTCCTCGGCGTCGGCCGTGCTGCTGGAGCTCGTCCACAATGGCCATGCGCCGGCTGCCCTCGTGCTGCACGAGCCGGACGCGATCCTGCTGCTGGGGCTGATCGTGGCCAGGGAAATGGGCTGGCAGACGCCGCTGGCTTTGCGGCTTGGTGGTGACGCGTTCGAAGCTTATCGCGGCAAGCGCGTGAGTGTCGCCGACAACGGCGCCCTTACAGAGATCGCCTGAACGCAGCCCGCTTCAAGTCCTGAGCGGCAGTACGCGATCCGGCGGGCGGTGGCCGTCAAAGAAGGCGCGGATGTTGATGATCACCTTCTCGCCCATGTCGATGCGGCCTTCGAGCGTCGCCGAGCCCATATGCGGCAACAGCACCACCTTGTTCTTGGCGGCGAGTTTCAAAAGCTTCGAGTTCAGCGCCGGCTCGTGCTCGTAGACGTCGAGCCCGGCGCCGGCGATCTTGCCGTCCTGGATCAGCTTGACCAGAGACTCCTCGTCGATGATATCGCCGCGCGCGGTGTTGACGATGTAAGCTGTGGGCTGCAGCAGCGCCAGCCGCCGCGCTGACAGCAAATGAAAGGTGGCCGGTGTCGACGGGCAATTGACCGAGATGATGTCCATGCGGGCAAGCATCTGGTCGAGGCTTTCCCAATAGGTCGCCTCCAGCCCTTCCTCGACTTCCGGCAGCACGCGATGGCGGTTGTGATAGTGGATCGACAGGCCGAAGGCCTTGGCGCGTCTCGCAACCGCGGTGCCGATTCGGCCCATGCCGACGATGCCGAGGCGCTTGCCCCAGATGCGCCGGCCGAGCATCCAGGTCGGCGACCAGCCGGCCCATTTCTTGTCGCCGGTCAGCACATTTGCGCCTTCCGCCAGACGGCGCGGCACCGCCAGCATCAGCGCCATGGTCATGTCGGCGGTGTCTTCGGTCAGTACGTTCGGCGTGTTGGTGACGGTGATGCCTTTCTTGGCCGCCGCCGCCACGTCGATCTTGTCGACACCATTGCCGAAATTGGCGATCAGCTTGAGATTGTCGCCGGCCTGGGCAATCAGCGCGGCGTCGATCTGGTCGGTGATGGTCGGCACCAGCACGTCGGCTTCCTTGATCGCCGCGACCAGCTCCGGCTGCGTCATCGGCCGGTCCTCGACATTCAGCCTGGCATCGAAGAGTTCGCGCATTCGGGTCTCGACCGGATCGGGGAGCTTGCGCGTGATGACGACGAGAGGCCGTTTTTTGCCTGCCATTGTTTCCTCGAACCCGATCTCGTTGAGACCTCTTTAACCAAGACAGGCGAAACTGAAAGCCGGTCGCGGTGCCTGCCACTCCTGTAACAAGCGGTGCCGCCGAAGACAAAGAAAAAGGGGCGCCCGGGCCAAAGGGCACGCGCCGAAAGGAATGAAAGTGTCTGGTTTCGCGTCGCTTCGCCTGATCCTCAGCGCAGCGCTTCTCGGCGCTCTCCTGCATTCTCCGCACGCCGCGGCGCAAGGTGCCGCCGCACCTGTGCAGACGGTGACGCTTGGGCCCAGCGGCCTGCCGCTGCCGCGCTTCGTCAGCCTGAAATCGGCCCGCGTCAACTCGCGCGTCGGACCTGGCGCCAACTATTCCGTCGACTGGATGTACACAAAGGCCGGCCTGCCGATGGAAATCATCCAGGAATTCGACACCTGGCGGCGCGTGCGCGATGCCGATGGCTCGGAGGGCTGGATCAACCAGTCGCTGCTGTCGGGACGCCGCACCGCGATCGTCGCGCCCTGGCAGCGCACCAAAGGGGGCCGAATCAATCTGCTCGACGATGCGGACAAGGATGCGAGCGTCATCGCCATCATCGAGCCGGGCGTGACGGGCACGATCAAAACCTGCGACGGCCAGTGGTGCGAGATGACCTTCGATGGCCACACCGGCTGGATCGCCCAGTCGCAGGTCTGGGGCGCCTATCCCGGCGAGCACGTCAAGAACTGATCCTGAGGCCCACCTCCGGGATCATGGCCTAACGGCCGATACGGCCGAGATGCGTATCCTGAAAACCGCTCGACAATTTAAGGCCATAACCGAGAGCGCGGTCGATGGCGATGTGGATAATCCAGATCAGCGCGATCGCGGTCGCCATCGACTTGCCAAGCACATATCCACCGAGCGCCAGCAGCAGCGGGACGATCAATATGTGCAACGCGTTGTAAGCGACGGCACCGACGCGCGGCCCGGCGAGATAACCCAGCATCGACAGGTCAGGTGCCAGGATGAGCAGGGCAAACAGCCACCAGGAAACGCTCGACTGCGTGTAAAGGACGATAGCCACCAAGACCACAGCGGCCCATTCGAGCCGGACCACCAGATCCACAGGTTTCATTGAATTGCTGCTCAAGCGTCGCGTTTGGGGCGCAACCGCACCACGATGTCGACATTGGCGATCTCCATGCCTGCGGGTGGCTCCGGCAGGTTGGAGACGGTCACCGGACCGCTTTCGATGTCGAAGATCCTGTTTTCGCCTTCGATGTAGAAATGATGGTGGTCGGAGGTGTTGGTGTCGAAATAGGTCTTCGACCCTTCGACCGCCAGGATGCGCAGCATGCCGGCCTGGGTGAACTGGTGAAGCGCGTTGTAGACGGTGGCGAGCGAGACCGGCACGCCGGCGGTGACCGCCTCCTCATGCAGTTCCTCGGCCGAAAGGTGGCGGTCGCCCTTGGCAAACAGCAGATCGGCCAGCGCGATGCGCTGGCGTGTCGGCCTTAGGCCGGCTTCGCGAACCCGCTTGTCCACAGCGACATTTTCCTTCCGGCAGCCCAGATCCATCTATCCGTCCAAGCCCACAGTTCTGCCTCAAGACACGCCCAGAGTGGCGAAAAAACGGCTTCGACCGAAACTGGATACCTCTCGACATATATTCTGTTGGCCGAATGCGATCAATAGCGCGCATTGACCCGGGCAGACTGGCGGGTTAAGCGCAAACGCCGGTTTCCGGCCCGAAAGGGATTGTGTTAGGAAACCAACGACAAGGGCGCCCCACCGCCCGGGACGATTATGGGGACGAGACATATGGCGGGTTCTAAATCCAGCTACGGTTATGAGGAATTGCTTGCCTGCGCCCGCGGCGAGCTGTTCGGGCCTGGCAATGCCCAGTTGCCCTACCCGCCGATGCTGATGTTCGACCGCATCACCGAAATCAGCGAGACCGGCGGCGCCCACGACAAGGGCTTCATCCGCGCCGAATTCGACATCAAGCCGGACCTGTGGTTCTTCGCCTGCCATTTCATCGGCAATCCGATTATGCCGGGGTGCCTGGGCCTCGACGCCATGTGGCAGTTGACGGGGTTCTACCTTGGCTGGCTCGGCGAGCCTGGCAAGGGCATGGCGCTGTCGACCGGCGAAGTGAAGTTCAAGGGGATGGTGACGCCATCCGTCAAGAAGGTGGAGTACGGCATCGATTTCAAGCGCGTCATGCGCGGGCGCCTGGTGCTCGGCATCGCCGATGGCTGGCTTAAGGCCGACGGCGAACCCATATACGCGGCGACAGACCTCAAGGTGGGGCTGTCCAAGCAATCGGCCGCCTGACCGGCGGCCACTGCAGCAGGGCGTTTCTTCTGAGACGCGCAATGACGCTGCAGCACTTTGATTTTGCGTATGATCGCCGGCGAAAACCGACTACGGTTTCGGGATCATCCGCTGGAAGGAGTTGCGAATGAGAAGGGTCGTCGTCACAGGCCTCGGCATCGTATCGTCGATCGGCAACAATGCCAACGAGGTGCAATCCTCGCTCTACGATGCCAAATCCGGCATCAGCTTCTCCAATTCGTTCGCCGAACACGGCTTCCGCTGTCAGGTCTGGGGCGCACCGACGCTCGACCCGTCGGCCATGATCGACCGCCGCGCCATGCGCTTCCTGAGCCAGGGCGCTGCCTGGAATCATGTCGCAATGGACCAGGCGATCGCCGACGCAGGGCTTGGCGAAAGCGACATCACCAATGAGCGCACCGGCATCGTCATGGGCTCGGGCGGCCCCTCGACCCGCACCATCGTCGAGGCGGCCGAGATCACGCTCAAGAACAACAGCCCCAAGCGCATCGGTCCGTTCGCGGTGCCGAAGGCGATGTCATCGACCGCTTCGGCGACGCTCGCCACCTGGTTCAAGATCCACGGCGTCAATTATTCGATCTCGTCGGCCTGCTCGACCTCGGCGCATTGCATCGGCAATGCCTACGAACTGATCCAGTGGGGTAAGCAGGATGTGATGTTTGCCGGCGGCCATGAAGACCTCGACTGGACGATGTCGGACCTGTTCGACGCCATGGGCGCCATGTCGTCAAAGTATAACGACAAGGCGTCGACCGCTTCGCGCGCCTATGACGCCAATCGCGATGGCTTCGTCATCGCCGGCGGCGCGGGCGTCCTCATCCTGGAGGAACTCGAACACGCCAAGGCGCGTGGCGCCAAGATCTATGCCGAGATCGTCGGCTATGGCGCGACGTCGGACGGCTACGACATGGTGGCGCCGTCGGGCGAAGGCGCGGTGCGCTGCATGCGCCAGGCGCTGGCGACGGTGTCCACGCCGGTCGACTACATCAACACCCACGGCACCTCGACGCCGGTCGGCGATTCCAAGGAAATGGGCGCCATCCGCGAGGTGTTCGGCGACAAGATGCCGTTCATCACCTCGACCAAGTCGTTGACCGGCCATTCGCTGGGCGCGGCCGGCGTACAGGAATCGATCTACTCGATCCTGATGATGCAAGGCGGCTTCATCGGCGAGAGCGCTCATATCGAAAACCTAGATCCGGAATTCGAGGGCATGCCGATCGTGCGCAAGCGTATCGACGACGCCAGGATCGACACGGTTTTGTCCAATTCGTTCGGTTTCGGTGGCACCAACGCAACGCTGATTTTCCAGCGCTATTCCGCATAAGGATTTGCCAGCCATGGACGGACTGATGAAGGGCAAGCGTGGGCTTGTCATGGGCGTCGCCAACGATCATTCGATCGCCTGGGGCATCGCCAAGAAATTGTCCGAGCATGGGGCAGACCTCGCCTTCACCTATCAGGGCGATGCCTTCGGGCGCCGCGTCAGGCCGCTCGCCGAGAAGCTCGGAGCGTCGCTGGTCGTGCCATGCGACGTCGAGGACAGCGCCTCGGTCGCGGCCACCTTCGAGACACTCGGCAAGGAATGGGGCGGGCTCGACTTCGTCGTCCACGCCATCGGCTTTTCCGACAAGAACGAGCTCAAGGGGCTCTACGCCGACACCAGCCGCGACAACTTCGTCCGCACCATGGTGATCTCCTGCTATTCCTTCACCGAGATCGCCCGGCATGCCGCCCCGCTGATGAGCGACGGCGGCGCGATGATCACGCTGACCTATGCCGGCTCTGTCCGCGTCATGCCGAACTACAACGTCATGGGCGTCGCCAAGGCCGGGCTGGAAGCCAGCGTGCGCTATCTTGCCAATGATTACGGCCCGCGCGGCATCAGGGTGAACGGCATATCGGCGGGGCCGGTGCGCACGCTGGCCGGCGCCGGGATTTCGGATGCGCGGCACATGTATTCCTACCAGCAGCGCAACTCGCCGCTGCGCCGCACAGTGACCATCGACGAGGTCGGCGGCTCGGCGCTCTATCTTTTGTCGGACCTCTCGTCAGGGGTCACCGGCGAGATCCATTATGTCGATTCCGGCTATCACATCGTGTCCATGCCAACACTGGACGAGTTGAAGCAGACCGACAGCGGACGCGATTAGAGCCTGTTCCATCGCGATGGAACCGGGATGGGGGTCTATCTCTTCGGGTTAAGCATGATCTCTGGACAAACGGTTTCCGTTTGTCCGAGAAAACCTGGCACCTCTTTTCGGAATTGTGCTCCAGTTCTTCCAGTAAAATTAGATGCATTGGCGGAAACTCATTTTAAGGAGATATCCGTTATAAGTCGTATGGCTAGGGCACTGCGCGTTCTTTCTGCGCGCAAAGGATGCTTTAGGATTTATGAATTTGCGTGTGATCTTTCCGGAAAGTCGAGTTGATTTTTGGGATCATGCAACAGGGACTGAGTAATGCCTGCTGTCAGCAACCCGAAGCGAACACCTGTGTTCCGGCTGCTCACCGTCGCCGCCTCGGGGCTCGGCAGTTTCATTCTCGGGCTGTGGGGTCTCCAGTTCGGTTTCGGTGATGGCTTTGCCGGCATGCAGGCGGGAACCATGGTCGGCATCGCGTCGGCTTTGTGCGCGCTGGCCGCCGCCGTTGCGGCCTTGTCCTTCTTCGCCGGCGTTGATGAATCGGTGGACTACGTCTTCAACGAAACCCATTTCGACAAGCTGACCGGGCTTTTGGCGCGGCCGGCCATGGTTGGCAAGATTGCCGACGCGGCGTCGGCGACGATCAAGACCGGCGAGCCGGTGTTCCTCATCGATATCGACATCGACCGCTTCAAGCAGATAAACGACGCTATCGGCTACAGCCATGGCGACGAACTGATCCGCGTCTTTACCAAGCGGCTGAGGGCCTGCATGCCCGAGGGCACGGTGATGGGGCGCATCGGCGCCGGCGAATTCGCCGTTCTCGTCTCGGAACATGAGATCGAGGGATCGATGGAAGCCACTGTCGAAACCCTGATCGAGGAGATGCTGAAGCCCTATCAGCTCGATTCCCACCTACAAACGGTCGGCCTGTCGGTGGGCATCGTGGCGATGCCGAAGGACGGCGTCGATCCGGTCCTCGTCCTGCGCCGCTCCAACCTGGCGCTGCAGAATGCCCGCGCTGGTGGGGTGGGCAACTGGTCGGTCTTCCATTCCGACATGGGCCAGGTCGCCGACTACCGCCACTGGATCGAATCCGAACTGCACATTGCTTTCGACCGCGGTGATTTCGACCTCCACTACCAGCCGCAGCTCGACCTGCGGAGCGGCCGCATCGTCGGCTACGAGGCGCTGATCCGCTGGAAGCATCCTGAACGCGGCATGATCCCGCCGATGGAGTTCATTCCGATCGCCGAAGAGACCGGCATGATCCACCCGATCGGCAATTGGGTGCTGCACAAGGCCTGCAGCGACGCCCGCCATTTGCCCGAGGACTGCTTCGTGGCCGTCAACATCTCGCCGGTCCAGTTCATGACCAAGGATTTCGTCGGCATCGTGCGTGACACCATGGCCAGTACCGGCATCAAGCCGTCACGACTGGAGCTGGAACTGACCGAGACGGCGATGATGCAGGACCGCGACCGCGCCGCCATCATCCTGCAGCAGCTTGCCGACATGGGCATTTCGGTGGCCGTCGACGATTTCGGCACCGGCTATTCTAATCTGAGCTATCTGATCGACTTTGCCTTCGGCAAGCTGAAGATCGACCGCTCCTTCATCAGCCGAATGGACACCGATTCCAATTCGGGTGCCGTCGTCTCCACCATCGTCGGCCTGTCACGGGCGCTTGGCGTCGGCATTATCGCCGAAGGCGTCGAGACCGAGAACCAGGCGACGCTCTTGAGGGCGGCCGGCTGCGAGATGGTGCAGGGCTATCTGTTCGGTAGGCCGGCGCCGCTCAAGATCAAGCCCGGCGAGATCAGAGCGACCATTCCCGTGCACGAGCCGGCGCGCATCGTCAGCATGCATTGAGGCGGTTCTGTCCCGCGCATGATCTTCTTGGGACCATGTTCTAGCGGCGAGCGGAAAAGACCTTGAACATGCCGTCGCGGGCGATCTCGGCATGGCTGGAAAAGACAGCCTTCAGAACCGGCTCGTAGGGCAGCTGGCGGTTCGCCACCATGAACAAGCGCCCGCCCGGCTTCAGCGCCTTGCCCGCCGCCTGGATCATGCCGGCGCCGATTTCCGGCTCGGCCGCCCGGCTGCGATGGAAGGGCGGGTTCATGACGATGGCGTCATAGCGGCGCTCGACCGGCTCGCTCAGCAGATCGATCCAGAAGAAGCCCGGCTCGAAGTCCGTCTGGCCGATATTGCCCTTGGCCGCCTCCAGCGCGTCGAAATCCGCCTCGTAGAGGTCGAGCCCCGTCAGACCAGGTGAGCGGACTGCGACCTCGGCCGCAACATAACCCCAGCCGGCGCAGAAATCGGCGATGTTGCCGCGCAAATCTTTGGGCAGGTTATCGACCAGAAGTTTTGAGCCGGCGTCGATGCGGTCGAAGGAAAACATGCCGGGCGCGGTGCGGAAGCGACCTTCGATCAGCGCGACAGGATTGGCGGTCCGGAGTTTTTCCGCAGCGGCCAGATCGACAGGACGGCGAAGCCAGAAGGCAATGCCGTGATGTTTCGGCAGATGCCCTTCGAGCGGCACAAGCTCGTCGATGCGCTTGCGCAAGCTGTCGATGCCGTCCTCTTTTCCACCGGCGACAACGATCAGACCCCCAGGTGCAACGCGTTCGATCGCCTCGACTATGCGCATCTCGTTCTGGCCGCGATGGCGGCCGACGAGGACGAGGGCCGCATCGAATGCATCGCCTTCCGGACGCGGGGTCACCGTGTGGCCGGCACGCTCCAGCACGCGGAAATGCGGCCGGAAACCCTGCACGAGATGGAGCGCCGCCTCGAAACCTTCAGGCAAGCGGAAACCGGGTTCCGCACCCAGGAACAGCACACGTTCGCCCTTTTGCGGGAGGGGGAGCGCCTCGGCCTCGAACGGATGGAACAATGTCTTTAGCGGCTCAGCGGCCATTCTTCGATCTCACGCCCTGAAACAAAACCGGGTCTCAAACGAAAACGGGCGCGACATGTGCCGCGCCCGTTTCAATGTCACTGTCAGACCGCTCAGGCGGCGTTTTCTTCGCCTTCGGCCTTCTTGTCGCGGGCGATTTCCTTGCCGGTGGCCTGGTCGACAACCTTCATCGACAGGCGGACCTTGCCGCGCTCGTCGAAGCCCATCAGCTTGACCCAGACCTTGTCGCCTTCCTTGACGACGTCCGAGGTCTTGGCGACCCGGTCGTTGGCAAGCTGCGAGATGTGGACGAGGCCGTCACGCGGACCGAAGAAATTGACGAAAGCGCCGAAGTCGGCGGTCTTGACGACCGTGCCTTCGTAGATCTCACCGACCTCCGGCTCGGCGACGATGGTGTGGATCCACTTCTTGGCCGCCTCGATTTCCTTGGCGTTCGACGAAGCGATCTTGACCGTGCCGTCGTCCTCGATGTTGATCTTGGCGCCGGTCTTCTCGACGATCTCGCGGATGACCTTGCCGCCGGAGCCGATGACGTCGCGGATCTTGTCGGTCGGGATGTGCATGACCTCGATGCGCGGTGCGAACTCACCGAGTTCGGGGCGGGCGCCGGTCAGAGCATGCGCCATTTCGCCGAGGATATACTGGCGGCCATCCTTGGCCTGGTCCAGCGCGATCTTCATGATCTCCTCGGTGATGCCCTCGATCTTGATGTCCATCTGCAGCGAGGTGATGCCGTTGGCGGTGCCGGCGACCTTGAAGTCCATGTCGCCGAGGTGATCTTCGTCACCCAGGATGTCGGACAGAACCGCGAAGCGCTCGCCTTCCTTGATCAGGCCCATGGCGATACCGGCGACGGGCTTTGCCAGCGGAACGCCGGCATCCATCAGCGCCAGCGAGGTGCCGCAGACGGTCGCCATCGACGACGAGCCGTTGGACTCGGTGATCTCCGAGACGACGCGCAGCGTGTAGGGGAACTGGTCAGCGCTCGGCAGCATCGGACGGATAGCGCGCCAGGCGAGCTTGCCATGGCCGATTTCGCGGCGGCCCGGCGAACCCATGCGGCCGGTCTCACCGACGGAGTAGGGAGGGAAGTTGTAGTGAAGGAGGAACTTCTCCTTGTACATGCCGGTCAGCGAATCGACATACTGCTCGTCCTCGCCGGTGCCGAGCGTGGCAACGACCAGCGCCTGGGTCTCGCCGCGGGTGAACAGCGCCGAACCGTGGGTGCGCGGCAAAACGCCGACTTCGGAGACGATCTTGCGGACGGTCTTGAGGTCGCGGCCATCGATGCGCGAGCCGGTGTCGAGGATGTTCCAGCGCACGACCTTGGCCTGCAGTTCCTTGAACACCGAACCGATCTGCTCGGAGGTGTACTTGGTGTCTTCGCCTTCGGCCGGGGCAAACGCTGCCTTGACCTTCGCCTTGACGGCGTCGACGGCGGCGTAGCGCTTCTGCTTGTCGACATTCTTGTAGGCATTGCTGAGTTCGTCGCCGACGATCTTCAGCATCTCGGCTTCAAGCGCGGAGTAATCCGGCGCCGTGAAATCGCGCGGCTCCTTGGCGGCAACTTCGGCCAGCTTGATGATGGCGTCGATGACCGGCTGGAAGCCTTTGTGGCCGAACATGACTGCGCCGAGCATCAGCTCTTCGCCCAGTTCCTTGGCTTCGGACTCGACCATCAGCACGGCGTCGGCGGTGCCGGCGACAACGAGGTCGAGCTTGGATTCCTGCATCTCGTCGACATGCGGATTGAGCACATATTCGCCATTGATGTAACCGACGCGAGCGCCGCCGACCGGGCCCATGAAGGGAACACCGGAGAGCGTCAGAGCGGCCGAGGTGGCGACGATCGACAGGATGTCCGGATCGTTTTCGAGGTCATGCTGGACGACGGTGACGACGATCTGGGTGTCGTTCTTGTAGCCGTCGGCGAAGAGCGGGCGGATCGGGCGGTCGATCAGGCGGGAAACCAGCGTTTCCTTTTCGCTCGGACGGCCTTCGCGCTTGAAGTAGCCGCCCGGGATCTTGCCGGCGGCATAGGTCTTTTCCTGGTAGTTGACGGTCAGCGGGAAGAAATCGAGACCTGGCTTCGGCTCCTTCATCGAAACGACGGTGGCGAGAACCTTGGTTTCGCCGTAGGTCGCGAGCACCGCGCCGTCAGCCTGACGTGCGATCTTGCCGGTTTCCAGGATGAGCGGACGGCCGCCCCATTCGATTTCCACTTTGTGGTAGTTGAACATGACTTGTCCTTAATAAGCGGAAAGGGCCGCGCCGTTTCACGGTGCGCGGATGCCCTTTCCCTGGCTTCCTTTCTCGGGCAGCCACGGGCAAGACAACGGGAAGCTCGGGTAAATTTCGGCGCTGGCGAGCGCACGAGCGTCCTGCAATCCTGCCCCATGACCGTCCATGGGCGGTTTCGAGTGGCCCTCTGCGCGCTCGAAACCGGGTCTGGCCAATCGATGCGACTGGCAGAATGCGCGACCGGCGGGCTCTCCTTCGAAAGCCCGCCGGTCAATTCGTCAACGGCGCAGACCGAGCTTCTCGATCAACGTCTGATAGCGCGCGTCATCCTTGCGCTTGAGATAATCAAGCAGGCTGCGGCGCTGGGAGACGAGAGCGAGCAGACCACGGCGGGAATGGTTATCCTTCTTGTGGTCCTTGAAGTGGTCGGTCAGGTTCTTGATGCGCTCGGAAAGGATGGCCACCTGGACTTCCGGAGACCCGGTATCGCCCTTGGCGGTTGCGAATTCACCCATCAATTCCTGTTTGCGCTCGGCAGTAATCGACATCGTGTTTTTCCTTATCTGTTTGAGGAAACGGGTCGCCCTCAGCCGGGATGTCGTCCAGCAGGGGCCGGTGCAAGCAACGCGACACGGCGCGATGCTGCGGCGCATATAGGGCAATTCCCCGGAAAACACCAGCCCAATTCATAAAGCCGGCTTGTCGCAGGTTTTTGCAGCAAAACTCGAGATTTTCCCTTTGGCTAAAGCCACTTCTTCCATTTGAAGAAGGCGACGAGTGAAACCGCAACCAGGACCATGAAGGCCAGTGCCGATGGGTAGCCGTAATAGGCCCGCAGTTCCGGCATATTCCATGGCGAGGTTTCGGGATCGAAGTTCATGCCCCACACGCCGACGATAAAGGTGAGCGGAATGAAAATCGCTGAAACGATCGTCAGGACGCTGATGATCTCGTTCGTGCGCGCCTGGCTTAGCGACAGATGCATCTCGATCAGGCCAGTCATCGTATCCCGCTGCGTTTCGACCAGTTCGATCAGCCCGATCGAATGGTCGAGCGTATCATTCAGGAACACCTTGGTCTCGGCCTTCACATAGGAAACGTCGCTGCGGATCAGTGTCGCCAGCGCGTCGCGTAGCGGCCACAGCACGTTTTTCAGCACGTTGGTACCGCGCCGCAATTGGTGAAGCTGCTGCATCTGATGCTTCTGCGGGCTGCGCAGCATTTCGTCCTCAATGTGGTCGACCAGTTCGCTGGCCGCATCGATAGGGGGGAAATAGCTGTCGACGATGGCGTCTATCAAGGCATAGGCGAGGTAATCGGCGCCGCGCTCACGCAGCCGATTGGGCATCGAGCTTTCGATGCGCTTGCGCACCGGGTCGAACGGATCACCTTCGCGCTCCTGGAAGGTGACGACAAAATTCCTGCCGAAGAAGACGGCGATCTGCTCGTAGCGATGTGATGCGGCGTCGTCGATCATGGTGACAGCGACGAAGGCATGATCCTCGAAGAAGTCCACCTTCGGCCGCTGGCCGGTGTTGACGACATCTTCCAGCGCCAGCGGATGCAGGCTGAAAATGCGGCCGATCTCCTCGATCAGCGGGATATTGGCGAGACCGGTACAGTCGAGCCATATCACCGGCCATTTGTCGCAATGGGTGTTGAGATCATCGATGCTGGCGTTTTCGATGGTCTTGAACTTTTCGGGTGAGAGCAGCGTCAGCCGCAGTTCGGACCGGCGCGCCGAAGGGTCGGCGATCAGCGTGCCCGGCGAAGAGCCGACCGGCGACCGCCGCGTTTTCACCGGCGTCCGCTTCTTCACCGTGTCAGCCTTTGCCATGTGCCCCTCGGGTGTAACGTCCGATTGAGATTAGTCGACAGGAATCAGCCGGCAAAGACCCGCTTCGGCTTGAACATGCCTTGCTCGATGGCGCCGATGGCGACCAGCTTGCCGCGGGCGGTGGCGCAGGCTTCCTCGGCTTCCACCGGCGCGTCGCGGCCGCGGATGATGACAGGATTGCCAAGGCGGATCTTGGTCGCCGCATCGTCGCTGATGGCGATCTGCGGCAGGCAATCGAGCGCGGCTGCCGTGTCGACAAGCAGCGCATCGATGGCGCCGAAGTCGATCGGCGCATCGACAACATCGGCGTCGCCATCGCCGTCAGCTTCGCGCTGTTCGCCGAAGCGGGCGGCCTCCAGTTCAGCGACCGTGACAAAATCCTCCGGGGTGAACGGCTCGACCTCGACCCGGCGCAATTCGGCGATGTGGCCGAAGCAGCCGAGGTCACGGCCCATGTCGCGGGCGAGCGAGCGCACGTAGGTGCCCTTGCCGCATTCGACCTCGAAAAGGGTGCGGTCGCCATTGTGCTCGATCACATCCAAACGGCCGATCTCGATTTCGCGCGCGGGGATGTCGACAGTCGCACCATCGCGGGCAAGGTCGTAGGCGCGCTCGCCAGCGATCTTGATGGCCGAGAATTGCGGCGGCGTCTGCATGATGACGCCGGTGTAGTTCGGCAGGAGCGCCCTGACATCGGCCTCCGCCGGACGTTGGTCGGAATTCTGCGTCACCGGGCCTTCGAGGTCGTCGGTCGAGCGCTCCTCGCCCCACGCGACGGTAAAAAGGTAGATCTTGGCGCCGTCCTGAACGTAAGGCACGGTCTTGGTGGCTTCGCCGAGCGCGATCGGCAGCATGCCGGAGGCCAGCGGGTCGAGCGTGCCGGCATGGCCGGCCTTTTCGGCCTGGAACAGCCATTTGATCTTGGAGACGGCTTCGGTCGAGCCCATGCCGACCGGCTTGTCCAACACCACCCAGCCGGAAATCGGCCGGCCCTTCTTCTTGCCGCGGCGCCCCACTATTTCTCGTCCTTGTCGTTGTCTTCGCCATCGGCACCCAAGTCTCGCGCGACTTCGGGCGATTTCAGCAAATCGTTGATCCTGGCGAAATTGTCGAAGGAGGTGTCGAGCTTGAAGCGGAACTCCGGCATGAACTTCATCTGCCGCAGCGCCCCGGAGACGCGGCCGCGCACGAACTTCGCATGCTTGTTCAACGCATCGATCACCGCGCCGGTATCCTTGGCGCCGAGCGGCGACACGAAAGCGGTGGCAACCCTCAGGTCAGGCGACATGCGCACTTCGGAGACCGACACCACGGTATTCTCGATCAGCGGATCGATGATCTCACCACGCTGCAAGGTTTCTGACAGTGCGTGACGCACCTGCTCGGCGACGCGCAGCATGCGCTGGGATGGGCTGGAGACGGTTGGACGGGGCATTTTTCTCAATCCTGAAAGCGTGAGGCGCGGGATGGGACCGTGCCGCACGTCTCATACTTGTTCTATGCATGTCGTTTATCCCAAAACCGCTACGCACTTTTGGGCGACAGGCATTAAATTTGGGCGGCGGTCTTTCGACCACCGCCCGGTCGTACCGACAGTATACGAACTCAGAGCGTCCTGGTCACCATCTCGACGCGGAAGCATTCGATGATGTCGCCGACGCGCATGTCCTCGTAATTCTGGAAGGCCATGCCGCATTCCTGGCCGCCCGGGACTTCCGCAACCTCGTCCTTGAAGCGCTTGAGCGTCTTCAGCGTGCCTTCGTGGATGACGACGTTGTCGCGGATCAGGCGCACGCCCGCGCCACGCTCGACCTTGCCTTCGGTGACACGGCAGCCGGCGATCTTGCCGACCTTGGTGATATCGAAGATCTCGAGGATCTCGGCATTGCCGATGAAGGTCTCGCGACGTTCCGGCGACAGCAGGCCGGAGAGTGCCGCCTTCACGTCATCGACGAGGTTGTAGATGATCGAGTAGTAGCGTATCTCGATACCGGCAGCGACAGCGGCGGCACGTGCCTGCGCATTGGCGCGGACATTGAAGCCGATGATGGCGGCGCCCGAGGTCTCCGCCAGCGACACGTCGCTTTCGGTGATGGCGCCGGCGCCGGCATGAACGATGCGCGCACGCACCTCGTCGGTGCCGAGCTTGTCGAGCGCTGCGTTGATCGCCTCGATCGAACCCTGCACGTCGCCCTTGATGACCAGCGGGAATTCCTTCAACCCGCTCGTCTGCAACTGCGACATCATCTGTTCGAGCGAGCCGCGCTGGCCGGCATGCTTGGCCACCGCCTTCTCGCGCGCCAGACGCTGACGGTATTCGGTGATCTCGCGGGCGCGGGCCTCGTTGTTGACGACGGCGAAGCGGTCACCCGCCTGAGGCGTGCCTTGCAGACCAAGCACCTCGACCGGCATTGCCGGCGGGGCTTCCTTGACCTGTTCGCCACGGTCGTTGACCAGCGCGCGAACCCGGCCCCACTCATTGCCGGCGACGAGAATGTCGCCCGGCATCAGCGTGCCGGTCTGCACCAGCACGGTGGCGACGGGGCCGCGGCCCTTGTCGAGTTGAGCTTCGATGACGACGCCCTCGGCGGTGCGGTCCGGATTGGCCTTGAGGTCGAGGATTTCGGCCTGCAGCAGGATCGCTTCGAGCAGCTTGTCGAGATTGGTGCCCTTGGTCGCCGACACTTCGACGTCCAGCACTTCACCGCCCATCGATTCGACGAACACCTCATGGCGCAGCAGTTCCGAGCGCACCTTCTGCGGATCGGCATCGTGCTTGTCGATCTTATTGATCGCCACGATGATCGGAACGCCGGCTGCCTTGGCATGGCTGATCGATTCGATCGTCTGCGGCATGACGCTGTCGTCGGCCGCCACCACCAGGATGGCGATGTCGGTGGCCTGGGCGCCGCGGGCGCGCATCGCCGTGAAGGCGGCGTGGCCGGGCGTGTCGATGAAGGTGATCTTCTGACCGTTCTTCTCGACCTGGTAGGCGCCGATATGCTGGGTGATGCCGCCGGCCTCGCCGGAGACGACATTGGCATTGCGGATGGCGTCGAGCAGCGAGGTCTTGCCGTGGTCGACATGGCCCATGATGGTCACGACCGGCGGCCGCGACACCAGGTCCTCGGCATTGTCGGCGATGTTGAACAGGCCTTCCTCGATGTCGGACTCGGCGACGCGGCGGACCGTGTGGCCGAATTCGGTGGCGACCAGCTCGGCCGTGTCGGCGTCGATGATGTCGCCCGGCTTCAGGATCTGGCCCTGCTTCATGAAGTACTTGACCACATCGACGGCGCGCTCGGACATGCGCTGCGCCAGTTCCTGGATGGTGATGGTTTCGGGCAGGATCACTTCGCGCATAACCTTCTCGCGCGGCTCATTGTGCATCGCGCGCTTGAATTTTTCCTGGCGGCGACGCATCGACGACAGCGAGCGGGCGCGCGCATCCTCGTCGGAAAGCGCCGTATTGAGGGTCAGCTTGCCGCGACGACGGTCTTCCTCGGCCTTGGTCGGCTTGGCCGGACGCGCCACCTCAGGCGTGACCGGACGGCGAACCGGGGCGCCGGCGCCGGGGCGCTTCGGCTTGGCCTCTTCCTCGTCGTCGACCGTCGCCAGTTCGGCGGCCAGCGGCGCGCGACGGCGCGCCTCTTCCTCGGCACGGCGGCGGGACTCGGCCTCGGTCTGCAGACGGGCTTCTTCCTCGGCCTGACGGCGCGCGGAGTCCTCACGCTCGCGCTTGCGGCGTTCCTCATCCTCGGCGCGGCGCTTGGCGTCTTCGGCGGCGCGCTGGCGATCCTCGACTTCGCGAACCTTGGAGCCTTCGAGCGCCCTGCGCCGGGCTTCCATTTCGCCACGCGACAATTCGTTCAGCACCATGCCGCTGCGTTCAACCGGCGGCGGGGGAGGCGGCGCCTTGGGCGCTTCCTGCACGACTGGGGGGGCTGCCACAACCGCGGGCTTGGGCGTCAAAACGGGTGCAGCCACCGGCTCCGGCTTGTCGCCGGGCATGGAGAATTTGCGCTTCTTGATCTCGACCTGGACCTGCTTGGTGCGGCCATGCGAGAAATTCTGGCGCACGACGCTCTGCTCGGTACCGGGGCGCTTCAGCGTCAAGGTCTTCTTCGGTGTAACACTCAACGTCTTGTCGTCGCCCGATTTCGTATCGCTCATTCCATATCCTCTGCAGCATCATCTTCGTCAGCAACGGCCGCAAGCATTGCCAGATCGTCGGGGGTTCCGCCCCGATATCGGTCGAGCGCAACCATGCGCTTCTCAACCGCCTTGCCCGCGTCTCCCGCGAGAACGGCAGCATGTATCACATTTGTGCCCCCCAATGCCAAGCTCAACTCGGCCTCGGAGAGAAGTTTGTAGGCAAGGACTGAAGGCCCGCCGAGGTGGACAGTTGCCCGCCGCGCCTGGCTGATCTTGCGCACGCCATCGTCGGACGCTTCGGTCGCGTGGAGCACGAAAAGCGCCAGTCCACTGCGCACCGCGCTCTCGACCTTGGTGGCGCCGAGAGCGATCGCGCCGGCCTTGCGGGCAAGGCCGAGCATGCCCAAAGCGGATCGTGAAAGCAGTCCGTCGACCATGCCGCCAAGATCGGGCGGCACGGTCACTTGCGCCTTGAAGGCGCGGGCGAACAGGTTCTTCGCCGCCGCCTTCTCAATATGTAGGCGGTCGGCGCTCACCCAACAACCACGGCCGGGCAGGTTTCTCTTGATGTCAGGAACGACGGCCGAATCCGGGCCGACGACGAAACGGATCAGCTCATCCGGCTCGGCTTGCTTGCGGGTGACGATGCAGGTGCGATCGTTCATCTCGTCCTGGGGCGGGTTGTGTGCGATGCGGTTTCACCTCACGCACCAACGGCTTCGTCAGCCGGGACTTGTTCGGCTGCAAGCTCGTCTTCGGTGATCCAGCCGGCCTTGAGGCGGGCGGCCAGAACCATCTGCTCGGCGTCAGTGCGCGACACGCCCTGATTGGCGAGCACACCCGGATAGACCTTGGTCTCGCCGTCCTTGCGTTCCTTCCAGCCGGTGAGATCGTCGGCGGCATAGCCGGCGAAGTCCTCGATCGTCTTCACGCCGTCCTCGCCGAGCGTCACCATCATGGCGGTGGTAACACCGGGGATCTCGCGCAGTTCGTCGGCGACGCCCAGCGCCTTGCGCTTGTCGTCATGCTCGGCTTCGATCTTCTCCAGATATTCGCGGGCGCGGGTCTGGATTTCCGAAGCGGTGTCTTCGTCGAAGCCGTCGATCGAGGCGATCTCGCCCGAATCGACATAGGCAACTTCCTCGACGCTGGTGAAGCCTTCGGAGGCCAGCACCTGGCCGACCATTTCGTCGACATCGAGCGCTTCCATGAACAGCGACGAACGCTCGACGAATTCCTTTTGGCGGCGCTCGGATTCCTCGGCCTCGGTCAGGATGTCGATGTCCCAGCCGGTGAGCTGCGAGGCAAGACGCACGTTCTGGCCGCGGCGGCCGATGGCCAGCGACAGCTGGTCGTCGGGAACCACCACCTCGATGCGCTCGGCATCCTCGTCGAGCACGACCTTGGCGACTTCCGCTGGCTGCAGCGCATTGACGATGAAGGAGGCGGCCGAAGGCGACCACGGAATGATGTCGATCTTTTCGCCCTGCAATTCGCCGACCACTGCCTGAACGCGGCTGCCGCGCATACCGACGCAGGCGCCGACCGGATCGATGGACGAGTCACGCGAGATGACGGCGATCTTGGCGCGCGAGCCCGGATCGCGGGCAACCGACTTGATCTCGATGATGCCGTCATAGATTTCCGGCACTTCCATGGTGAAGAGCTTGGCCATGAACTGCGGATGGGTGCGCGACAGGAAGATCTGCGGGCCGCGCTGTTCGCGGCGCACGTCGTAGACATAGGCGCGGACGCGGTCACCGTATTTGTAGTTTTCGCGCGGGATCAGCTCGTCGCGGCGGATAATCGCTTCGCCACGACCGAGATCGACGATGACGTTGCCATATTCGACGCGCTTGACCGTGCCGTTGACGATCTCGCCGATGCGGTCCTTGTATTCGTCATACTGACGGTCGCGCTCGGCCTCGCGCACCTTCTGCACGATGACCTGCTTGGCCGACTGGGCGGCGATGCGGCCGAAATCCATCGGCGGCAGCTGTTCGGCGATGAAGTCGCCGAGCTGGGCGTCGGGATTGCGCTCGCGGGCCGAGGAAATGGCGATCTGGGTGGCGTAGTCGTCGACCTTCTCGACCACTTCCATCAGCCGCTGCAGCTTCATCTCGCCGGTGGTGGCATTGATGTCGGCGCGGATGTTGGTTTCCTGACCGTAGCGCGAGCGCGCGGCCTTCTGGATCGCATCGGCCATGGCGGCGATGACGATCGACTTGTCGATCGACTTTTCACGCGCGACCGCGTCGGCGATCTGCAGCAGTTCAAGTCTGTTGGCGCTTACAACCATGTCTTTATCTCCCGAACTGGGTGCCGGAGCTTTGGCCCGGCAGCTCAATCGTTATTCCTGTTCGTGTTCTTCCGTGGCGTCTTGCGAAACATCGTCTTCCGGCTCGCCGCGGCGCTTCTTGGCTTCCTTGCGTTCCCTATTGTCCTTCGACAGGGCGTCGCGGATGAGGTCGTCGGTGAGGATCAGCCGCACATCGGCGATCGCGTCATAAGGAATGCGGACCGTCGGCTCTTCGCCATAGGCGGCCTTGTCGCGCTCGAGCAGAATATCGTCTTCACCGGCTTCGGCGATCTTGCCCTTGAAGCGCTTGCGGTCGGCGACCTGCACCGAGGTTTCCATCTTAACCAGATGGCCGGTCCAGGTGACGAAATCCGACTTGCGCACCAGCGGCCGGTCGATGCCGGGCGACGACACTTCGAGATGATAGGCCTTCTCGATCGGATCATCGACGTCGAGCGCCGGCGACACGGCGCGGCTGACCTCTTCGCAGTCCTCGACGGTCATGGTGCCGTCCTCGCGCTCGGCCATGATCTGCAGCGTCAGCCCGTTCTGGCCCGACAGATGCACCCGCACGAGGCGGAAGCCGATGCCGCGCAACACCGGCTGAACGATCCGCGCGATGCGCGCATCGATGCCGCTTTCGCGGATGATGCGGTCGTCGGCTTCGCTTGCCGTTGCAGTCATGCGGTTCCTTGTCGTTCTACAGATCAGGATGACGTTCGATCGTCATTCTGATCTATCTTGCTGGAGCATGATCTTTTCCGAAAACCGGTTCCCACTTTTCGGGATCATGCTCAGATGGCTGACCGGCAGGTAATAAAAAAGAGCGGGACCGGGTGGACCCACTCTTCGTCATACCGACCAAGAATTTGACGCTGATATAGACGATCCCGGCCGGTGTTTCAAGTCTCGATGCCAGCGCCGATCGTGACGGCCGCTGCTTATAGCTGCCGCGGCCATTTCTGGGATGCATGCATGACTGTGATGATCTCGATCTCGCGACCGACCACCCGATACGGAATGAGGTACGGGATATCGGTCAGCACAAGCTCTCGCGTGCCTCTTATTCGCCCGATGCGTCCCATTGCCGGTTGTTGGGCAAGGTTGTCCGCCGCGGAAACGATGCGGGCAACGACCCGTGCGGCGGCGTTGGGGTTATCCTTTTCTATAAAGGCGCCAATCTGATCGAACCGTCCCAGTGCGCGGACCGTCCAGCGGACCCGGCTCATCGGCCGAGAGACGGCTTGACGTATTTCGCCACCACGTCGGCCAACTCTTTTTCGCTTGCAAATTCACCGCGGTCGGCCTCGCCCAACCCAGCCTCGATCTCTGCAAGTTGCCATTCTTCCCTGGCAACGTAGTCTTCGATCGCCTGAGCCGCGACGTAGGAGCGGGAACGGTCAACTTTACCGGCCAAGTGGTCAAGCTTGGCTGCGGTCTCGTCGGAGAGTCGTACCGTAAAAGCAGCCATCGAATGCCTCCATTCTGGTCAGGTTGAAACCAATCTGGTTCATGTCGAATGTGATAGAACCAATCCGGTTCGTCAATGGACAGTTTGCATTGCGTGGAGCGCATGCCGCCTATGCGGCAACGGCCCTGTGATCTCGGACATCGCATCCCTATCTATGTTGCACCGCACAAACAGAGATAGCGCGCGGTGGCGCGCGAAAGGTCAAGACAATGAGCAGCCGTACCGTGTTTTCCGCCATAGGCGACGCTTTTGCCCTGTTCGGCAGCGCCGTTGCCGCCTCGCGAGCCGTCGAAGCCGGCCGCAAGCCGCGCGCCAACGATTTGCGCCGGCTCGGCATGGATCCAGCCATCTTCAACAGGATCGGCCGTTTCTAAAGCCGAACAAACTGATGATGCGGGACCTCCTGGTCCCGTGCCCGGTCATTTTCTGATGAAGGTAAGATAGGCCGGCCGCCGGCCCTCGCGAATGGCTTTTGCCTCGTAGCGCGTGCCCGGCCAGCCTTCATAGGGCCGATGCCAGTCGGCCGCATCTTGCGCCTGCCATAGGAATGCGCCATGCGCCCGGCAGTGCAACAAGGTCCAGTTCACATAGGTGTCGATGTCGGAAGCGAAGCGGAATTTTCCACCCGGCTTTAGCACCCGCGCGAAGCGATCGAGGTTGAGCGGGCTGACAAAGCGCCGCTTCCAGTGCTTTTTCTTCGGCCAGGGATCGGGATAGAGCAGGTCGATGCCGTCGAGCGAGGCCTGCGGCAACCAATCAAGCAGCCGCGTGGCGTCGTCATTGTGAACGCGAAGATTGGCGAGCGGCTTTTCCCGCACCGCCATCATCAGCTTGGCCATGCCGTTGACGAACGGTTCTACGCCGATGAAGCCGGCCGCCGGGGCCTCCGTGGCCCGATGCAGCAGATGCTCACCGCCGCCGAAGCCGATTTCCAGCCGAACCGTTGAAACATCCGCGCTGAACAGGGTGCGCAATTCTGCCGGCGCCTCATTGGAGAGGTCGAGGCCATAGGCCCCAAGACCGCTTTCCAGCGCCGCCGCCTGCTGCGGGCGAATGGTCTTGCCGTGCCGGCGGCCGAAAAACCCTTCGGTCGCGCGGCTCGGCCTACCTTTTGGATCCATGGCTGGTCGCGCGCCGCCCTTAGGCGACCGCGTCCTTGAGCGCCTTGGCCAGATCGGTCTTCTCCCAGGAGAAGGACCCGTCGCGACCGGCCTTGCGGCCGAAATGGCCGTAGGACGAGGTCTTGGCATAGATCGGCTTGTTAAGGTCGAGATGACGGCGAATGCCGGACGGCGAAAGGTCCATCACGGTTCGCAGCGCATCCTCGAGCTTGGCCTCGTCGACCTTGCCGGTGCCGTGCAGGTCGACATAGACCGACAGCGGTTGAGCGACGCCGATGGCATAGGAAAGCTGGATGGTGCAGCGGTCGGCAAGCTTGGCCGCCACCACATTCTTGGCGAGGTAGCGCGCCGCATAGGCGGCGGAGCGGTCGACCTTGGTGGTGTCCTTGCCGGAGAAGGCGCCGCCGCCATGCGGGGCCGCGCCGCCATAGGTGTCGACGATGATCTTGCGGCCGGTAAGGCCGGCGTCGCCGTCCGGGCCGCCGATGACGAACTTGCCGGTCGGGTTGATGTACCACATGCAGTCGTCGGCGATCTTGAGATCGCCGAGCGCCTCGCGAATGTAGGGTTCGACGACCTTGCGGACCTTCTTGGAGTCCCAGCTCGCATCGAGATGCTGGGTCGACAGCACGATCTGCGTCGCTTCGGCCGCCTTGCCGTCGATGTAGCGGACTGTGACCTGGCTCTTGGCGTCGGGCCCGAGCTTGCCAGCCTCGCCGTTGTTTTCGTGACGGGCAGCGGCCAGCAGTTCGAGGATCTTGTGGCTGTAGTAGATCGGCGCCGGCATCAGGTCCGGCGTCTCGCGGCAAGCGTACCCGAACATGATGCCCTGGTCGCCGGCACCTTCCTCGCCCTGGCGATCGGCGGCGTTGTCGACGCCCTGGCCGATGTCGGGCGACTGGCCGTGCAGGAGAACCTCGATCTTTGCCGTCTTCCAGTGGAAGCCGGCCTGCTCGTAGCCGATTTCACGGATCGCCTTGCGGGCGACCGACTTGAACTTGGCCGGATTGACGACCGGATGACCGGCGGCATCCATCAGGATCTTGCCGGCCTTGTCTTTCTTCAGCAGTGTCTCGGGAACCCGTACCTCGCCGGCAATGACAACGCGATTGGTGGTTGCGAGCGTCTCGCAGGCGACGCGGACTTTCCACGGGTCCATGCCGGTCTTCTTGGCCTCGCGATAGACCAGATCGACGATCTCGTCGGAGATACGGTCACAAACCTTGTCGGGATGGCCCTCGGCAACGGATTCCGAGGTGAAGAAGTAGTTCTGCCGCGTCACGGGTGTCCCCTCTTGAAAAAACGATCGGCAGGGCTGCCGATTTTGGCGCGCCACGTGTTAACGGTGCCGGGCGCCGCTCGTCAAGCGGTGCCGCGGTTCTGGCATGAATGTCGCAGCAATATATCTTGTACCACCGGCGGCTTTGGCGCCGCCGGCGGTCGAGCCTCTGGGGCTACTCGGGCCAATGGGTCAATCGACCCAGCGGATCACTCCGCACCTTCGGCAGAAAGGGATTTCACCAGATCGATGATTCGGCGGCGCACCTTTACGTCCGCGATCTTGACGAAGGCGCGGTTGAGCTGAAGTCCCTCCGGACTGCCGCAGAATTCGACGGCGAAAGCCATCGAAGCGTCCTCGGCAAATCCTCTGTTACCCACCGGCTCCTGCCCTGGCGCATCCTCGAAAAAGAAGGCGACAGGCACGCTGAGTATCGAGGCTATTGCCTGCAGACGGCTGGCGCCGACGCGATTCGTTCCCTTTTCATATTTTTGGATCTGCTGAAACGTAATACCGAGATTTTCACCCAGCTTTTCCTGGCTCATTCCAAGCATATTACGCCGAAGCCGGACGCGACTTCCGACATGGATGTCGATCGGATTCGGTTTCTTCTTGTTTTCTTCTGTCATTTTTTCCTCGCCGAATTTTTCCGGCCTTTTCTATTTTTCTCGCCCAAACGAAGCCGGAGCCACCTGCCCCAACAGAAACACCAACCGACTTCGAGAAAATTAGGCGATAACAGTATGAGTTTCTAATGTGTCGACTGTCAATTCACCCGTAGCCGTTGCCTTACGTTCAAGCCGAGGGCGATCGCGGCAAACAGGAACATGATCAGCATTCCGTTAATGCGCCGTTGAGCGGCGGAGATGAAGGCCTGGCCGGAGATGGGCACCCGCACGTCGATGGCGCCGCGCGCATCGACCGCGAGCGCGTCGACGATGCGTCCGCGCGTATCGACAACGGCCGAGATGCCGTTGTTGGCGGCGCGCAACAGGGGCAATCCATTTTCCACCGCGCGAATCTGTGCCTGCCTGAAATGCTGGTACGGCCCAGGCGTGTCGCCGAACCATGCGTCGTTTGTGACATTCACAATAAGCTGGGATGACGTAGCGTCAACTGCAACCAGATCGGGAAAGATCACCTCGTAGCAAATAAACGGCAAAGCGCTGATGCCGCCGGGCAAGGCGATCGGGTGGCGTTCATTGCCGGCGGCGAAGTTCATCGGCCCGGCGACCAGCTGTTCGATGCCGAAGCGGCTGAGCAGGCCGGAAAACGGCAGATACTCGCCGAACGGCACCAGATGGACCTTGTCGACGGCGTCGGCAATCTCGCCCTTGTCGTCGATCGCCACCACGGAATTGTAGTAGCGGCTGCCGGCATCGGCCCCCGATCCGCCTTCCTCGCGCACGACGCCGGCAATCAGCATCTGCCCGGGCTGCAGCATGTCGCCGAGTGCGGTCAGCGCGTCCGGGCGCTCGGTGAACAGGAACGGCACTGAGGTCTCCGGCCACAGGATCAGCTGCGGTTTGTTATGACTGGGATCCGGCGCTGCGGCCGACAGGCCCATCATGGTGGCAAAGATGCGGTCGCGCACCGAAGCGTCCCATTTCTCGCTGAGATCGACATCCGGCTGCACGATGCGGACATCGAGATTTTGCGTTGCCGGCTTGTCGGGGGTCGCGAGCCTGAAATAGCCGAAGCCGGCATGAGCGATGACGAGAACGGCAAGCAATGCCAGCCCGAGCCGCAGATGCCGGCGCGCCGCAAGGAGGGCCGGCATGGCAAAGACAAACACCGCCAGTGCGTTCATGCCGATCATGCCGGTCACCGATACGCTCTGCATCAACAGCGGCACGGGCATTGCCGCATAGCCGACGGCATTCCAGGGAAAGCCGGTGAACAGGAATCCGCGCAGCCATTCCGTCAGGCCGAAAGCAAAGGCAAGGGCGGCGATGCGGCCAATGTCATTGGTCCATAACAGCCGGGCGACGACCGTGGCGAAGCCGTAGAAAAACGCCAGCGCCAAAGGAATGCCGACGACCGCGAAGGGCAAGGCCCAGGCGAAACTGTCGGCTTCGACCAGAAGCGCCTCGCCGATCCACCACAGGCCGGCGAGGAAATAACCGAAGCCGAACCACCAGCCGATGGCAAAAGCCGGCCGCAGGCGCCGCAGCCAGCTGTCCGAGGCCTCGCCGGTGGCGCCGTCGAGCAGCCAGACCAGCAGCGGAAACGAGACGAAACAGACGGCGAAAAAATCATAAGGCGCCTGGGCGAGCACCGCCAGCGCGCCGGCGAGAAACGCCACCAGCGCACGCCGCCAGCCCCAAAGCAGAATTATCCGGCCGGCCAGGCGCTCCATGCAGACTTCCCAAGTCGTGCGAATCAGGAGCCAAGATTTATCAGGCCGCGCGCCGTGCTCCAAACATCGATAAGCGCAATCTGATGTTACCGGTGCCAGCCCTCGATGCTGAGGCCGCTCAGTTGCTCGGCCTCCTCGCGCGGAACGGCGCGCAAGGTCTGGGTGAAGGTCCAGACGTGACCTTCGGGATCGCGGGCGCGATATTGCCGCTCACCGTAAAACTGGTCGGCGGGTTCCTCGACAATCTCCGCTCCGGCCGCCCTCGCCTGTTCGCAATGCGCGTCCAGGCCGTCTTTCAGCCGCACACAGACCGACTGGGTGTTCTTGCCGCCGACGGTTGCCGGGCTGGCGACGTGATCGGCCCATTCGGAATCGACGATGATGTAGCCGTCGCCGAAACGCATTTCGGCATGGACCAGCCGTCCGTCGGCGTCGCTGACCACCATGCTTGGTTCGAAACCGAAGGCCGCTTCAAGCCAGATCAATGCCGCCCTTGAATCCCGATAGAAAACCCCGGAACCGAAAGTGGCGTGCTTGAACGGGTCGTCGACCGTCATGCCGCGCGAAATCAGGCCTGCTCGGTGCGCGCGGTTGCGCGGCGGCGGCGCTCGCCCTTCTGGTTCTGGACGATGCGCACCCGCTTGACGCGGCGCGGATCGGCGTCGAGCACGTGGAACTCGAAGCCGGGTATGGCCTGCACCACTTCGCCACGCGCCGGCACGCGGCCCAGCGTGTTGAAGATCATGCCGCCGATGGTGTCGACATATTCGCCATGCTCGCCGGCGGTAAAATCCTCGCCGATCATCTTGGCGACCTCGTCGATCTCGGCCTTGCCGTCGACGACGAAGACGCCCTCGCCGGTCTGGGTGATCAGCGGTTCGTCCTCGTCATGTTCGTCCTCGATGTCACCGACGACCATCTCGACGATGTCTTCCAGCGAAGCCAGGCCATCGGTGCCGCCATATTCGTCGATGACCAGCGCCATCTGGGTGCGCGTCGTCTGCATGCGGCCCATCAGGTCGGAGGCAAGCATGGAGGGCGGCACGAAGAGCACCGGGCGGATCAGATTGAGGTCGCCAATGGTGCGTCTGAGATCGACCTGGGCGAGATCGAGAAGCGTCGTTGCCGGCGCCTTCCTCGATGTCCTGCCCTTCTTGACGCGAGCGACTTTGGTGATGTGGGCCAGCACGTCGCGGATGTGGACCATGCCGCGCGGATCGTCGAGCGTCTCGGAATAGACCGGCATACGGGAATGGCCGGACTGCTCGAACAGGCCGAGCAGATCGCCCAACGTCGTGGTGATCTCGACCGCCTCGATGTCGGCGCGCGGCACCATGACGTCCTCGACGCGCACCTCGCGCAGGCGCAATATGTTGTTGAGCATGGCGCGTTCGCCGGGCGAAAATGACTCGGCATCGCTTGTCGTTTCGGCAAGCGCGCCGGCGATCTCTTCCCGCAGGCTGGTGCCGTTGCGCTGCCGGAACAGCCCCAAAACGCGGTCGAACAGGGACGGACCGGCAGGCGATGGCTCGCTGGCTACGCTGCCGGAGATGGTACTCGGACTCGATCCCTCTTCCGTCGTATCGGAAGGCTTGGTCGCACTGCCAGCCTCGGGGCGGGCGGCAGTTTCTGGTTTGTCGTTCATCGTCGTCCGGTCAATTGGTCTTTTGTCATTACGTGTAGGGATCGGGAATGGCAAGCCTTGCAAGCGCTGCGCGCTCGATGGCTTCCATCTCCTCGGCCTCTGCATCGGTCTCGTGATCGTAGCCCAACAAATGCAGCAGGCCGTGGATGACGAGATGGGTGATATGGTTCTCCACCGGCTTCTCTTCCAGGGCCGCTTCGCGCGTCACCGTCTCAGACGCGAGCACGATATCGCCGAGCATCGGCGGCAATTTGCCACCTTTGGGGAACGGAAAAGCTGGGAAAGACAAGACGTTGGTCGCCTTGTCCTTGCCACGCCAGCCGGCATTGAGGGTGCGGATATGGGCATCGTCGGAAAAGACGATGCTGAGCTCGGAATGACCGACGGCGGCGGTTTCGGCAAAGGCGGCCGACACGGCGCGGTCGACAAGAAGCGTCAGCGCCGCCTCGTCGGGCCAATCGCCGGCCTCGACCGACATATCGATCTCGACGGGGATCGAACCATCCCCGCCGTCAGCTCTTATATCTTCAGGCATGAGCCCGCATCGTCACATCAATTCTCGGCGCCGAGGCCGCGCGCCAGCTTGGCGTCGCGGTCATAGGCCCGGACGATTTCCGCCACCAGCGGATGGCGCACGACGTCAACATCATTGAAGCGCACGGTTACCGCGCCGGCCACACCGTCAAGGACGCGCAAGGCTTCGACCAGGCCCGATTTGGTGCTTGGAGGCAGATCGATCTGCGTCGGATCGCCGGTGACGATCATGCGCGAATTCTCGCCGAGGCGGGTCAGGAACATCTTCATCTGCATCGGCGTGGTGTTCTGCGCCTCGTCGAGGATGACGGCGGCATGGGCCAGCGTGCGGCCGCGCATGAAGGCGAGCGGCGCGATTTCGATGACTTCGGCGGCAATGGCACGCTCGACCTTGTCGGCCGGCATCATGTCGTAGAGCGCATCGTAGAGCGGCCGCAGATACGGATCGACCTTCTCCTTCATGTCGCCGGGCAGGAAGCCCAGCCGCTCGCCCGCCTCGACCGCCGGGCGCGACAGGATGATGCGCTCGACCATGCCGCGTTCGAGCAGCATCGCCGCATGCGCCACCGCCAGATAGGTCTTGCCGGTACCGGCGGGACCGATGCCGAACACCAGTTCCGAGCGCTCCAGCGCCCGCATATAGGCGTCCTGGTTGAGCGAACGGGCATAGATGGTCTTCTTGCGGGTGGATATCTGGGCGGCCGAGACCTTGCCCTTGCGCTCCAGCGTCGGCAGCGTCAGCTGGTCGTCGGCCGCAATCGCCATGCGCACGGCGCCGTCGACGTCGGACTGGCCGATATCGGTGCCTTTCTGGAGAATGCCATAGAGATTGTCGAGCGCACGGCGCGCCTGCTCGGCCGCGGAGGCCGAGCCCTTGATGGTCAGTTGGTTGCCGCGCGAGCGGATGTCGACGCTGAGCTTCTGCTCGAGCCGGGCCAAGTTCTCGTCGAATTGGCCGTACAGGGCGCTGGCAAGCTTGTTGTTGTCGAAAGTCAGTACGATGTGCGCCATGTCAGAGGCCCCGGATGTCTGGTTCTGGGGCAGAGTCTTCACTTCAGCAGCGCTCAACCGTCTCTCCTCATCTGCCGAGGTCTGTTGCTATGCATGTCGTCGCCCCAAAACCGGGACCACTTTTGAGCGACATGCATCAGGCCAACTCGGCGAACAGGCTATTGTAGCCCGTCTTCGTGATTCGCACCCGGATAATGTCACCGATTTCGCCGGCCTTTTCATCAACAATAACCGGCTGCAGCCAAGGCGAGCGGCCGACCTTCTGGCCGGCCTGACGGCCGGGCTTCTCGATCAGCGTATCGATGATGGTTCCGACCAGGCTCAGGCCGAAATCCTGCTGCTGTTTGAGTAGCAGTGCCTGCAGCCGCTGCAGACGCTCGTCCTTGACCGCTTCCGGCACATGATCGGGCATGTCGGCGCCTGGCGTGCCGGGGCGCGGCGAATATTTGAACGAGAAGGCCGAGGCGTAGTTCACCTGGCGCACCAGATCCATCGTCGCCTCGAAATCCTCTTCGGTCTCGCCGGGGAAGCCGACGATGAAGTCGCCGGACAGCGCGATGTCGCCGCGGGCAGCGCGGATGCGCTCGAGCAGCGCCAGATAATCCTTAGCGGTGTGCCTGCGGTTCATCGCCTTGAGGATGCGGTCGGAGCCGGACTGCACCGGAAGGTGCAGATAAGGCATCAAAGCCGGCAGGTCGCGATGGGCAGATATCAATTCGTCGTCCATGTCGCGCGGATGGCTGGTGGTGTAGCGCAACCGCGCCAGGCCGGGGATTTCGGCCAGCCGGAACAGCAGCCGGCCAAGGCCCCATTCCGTGCCATCTTCGCCCTTGCCATGCCAGGCATTGACGTTCTGGCCAAGCAGAGTGACCTCGCGCACGCCGGCATCGGCCAGCCGCTCGGCTTCAGCGACGATCTGCGCCACCGGCCGCGACACTTCCGATCCCCTGGTATAGGGCACGACACAGAAGGTGCAGAACTTGTCGCAGCCTTCCTGGACGGTGAGGAAGGCGGTGACACCGCGCTTGATCACCTCGGCGCGCTTCGGCTGCGGCAGGTGTTCGAACTTGTCCTCGATGGCGTATTCGGTCTCGACGATCTTCTCGCCGCCGCGCACCCGCGCCAGCACGTCCGGGAGACGGTGATAGGTCTGCGGACCGATGACAAGGTCGACGGCGGGCGAACGGCGGATGATCTCCGCGCCTTCAGCCTGCGCAACGCAACCGGCAACGCCGATCAGCATTTCCCGCCCGGCTGCGGCGCGTTCGGCCTTCATATCGCGGATGCGGCCAAGCTCGGAATAGACCTTTTCCGCCGCCTTCTCCCTGATGTGGCAGGTGTTGAGCAGAACCAGGTCGGCCTCGGCGATGGCGTCGGTCGCGGTATAGCCGTCGGCGGCCAGCGCATCGGTCATACGCTGGGAGTCATAGACATTCATCTGGCAGCCATAGGTCTTGACGAAGACCTTTTTGGCCGGGGCGGACGCCGCGCCAACGCTTTGCGCGGCACTGTCGGCGTCGTTCCGCTCTATCGTGTTCAAATCCATCCGGCGGCTTCTAACGCCTTTCCGTGACAAAAAACAGACGATTCTGGTTGCGCTATCGGCTCGGGCGAGGGTTGGCGAGCGCGGCCTGCATCATCGCGCGGACCTGGCTTTCCATCAGCTTCGACGTTTCCTTGCGGTTCGAGCCCCTGGAGAAGGCGATTGGCTCGCCGAAATGCACTTCGACGTCGAGCGCGCCCTCGGCCAGCAGCACCTTGAGATGCGGCATCAGGTCCTGATCGCCGATCCACGCAGCAAGCGGCCGGTGCCGGCGGCCGAGCGGCACGCCATGCACCCGTGTGTAGGCGATCGCCAGCGGCTGGATGAAGACCTGCTCGGCCGCACCTTCCGCAATCGCCATCGAGGCGGCGCCGAACAAAGTGCTCTTGAACGGCAGGATGGTGTTGCCATCGCCGGTCGAGCCCTCGGCAAACAGCACCATGGCGTCGCCCTTGGCCATGCGGCTGGCGATCTCGCTGGCCTGGTCGCCTGCGGTGCGCTTGCGCTCGCGCTCGATAAAGACCGTGCGCTGCAGTTTCGAAAGCCAGCCGATCAGCGGCCAGCCCTCCATGTCTGCCCTGGCGATGAACGTCACATCGGCAAAAGAGCCGAGCACCATAATGTCGGTCCAGGAGATGTGGTTCGAGGCGACCAGCAGCGGGCGCTGGCTGGACAGCGCGCCTTTGACATGAATGCGCAGTCCGAGCGTCCGCACGATGAGCCTGTGCCAGACCTTCAGAATGACCGTCTCGCGCCAGATGCCGGTCTTCATCGACAGGAGCTGCAACGGCACAAAGACCAGGGAGCCGACGACAACGAGGCTCAGCGCCAGGAAAATCCTGATTTTTCCGATCATGCGGCTTGGCCCTGCCTCAAAACTTTGGCTAGCGAAGATCGCGGCGCATGACAAGCGCGCCGGTCGGGCCATGTTCGGTCGAGCGGTAATAATTGGCGCGGTGGCCGACCTGGCGGAAGCCGAGCCGCCGGTAAAGGGCGATCGCAGCGACATTGGTCTCGTCGACCTCGAGGAACAGCGCCTCGGCGCGCTGCGCATGCAATTCGCGCAGCACCGCGTCCATCAACTGCCAGCCGAGCCCCTGGCGGCGATGCGAGCGCGCCACCGCCACGGTCAGGATCTCGCCCTCGCCTGCTGCAAGCCTGGCCAGCACGAAGCCGACCGGCGGCTTGGCGCCCTGGCCGATCTCACGCGCGGCATAGCCGAACACCGTGTCCTGCTCGAGCAGCGAGGCGAATTCGCCATCGGTCCACGGCCGGACGAAATCCTCGCGATGCAGCGCCGACACCGCCGGGCTGTCGGCGATGGTCAGCGGTTCGAGCGCATAGTCCCTGCGGCGCGGCTGAAGGAAAGGAATGCGCATTACTTTTCCTGCCGTGAAAGAATGAAACCCGCCTGCGGTTTGGCGTCAGCGCCGCGCAGATAAAGCGGTTTCGGCTTTTCGCCCTCGCCTTTTGCCGTAGCCAGCCGGGCGTAGACGGCAATGTCCGCCGTGGCCGATGTCGGGCCGATATCGAAGGTGCGTCCGACCGCCGCGGCGATCTGCTCAGCCGCCGTGCCGGCAAGCACCGGAAGATTGTCAGCCGCCATTCCCGCGACTTGCGCAAGTGTGGTCACCGCCGGACCATAGCGCAAAATCGCTTCCGCGTCGTAAAGCGCGGCATGGATCTCCTCGCGGCCGGCGTCGAGTGCGGCCAGGACCGGGCGGCTGGGAAATGCCGCCCTCGCCTCGGCGGCGAGCGCTTCCAGCGTCGTCACCCCGATTGCCGGGATCTTCAGCGCCAGCGCCAGGCCGCGCGCCGACGATACGCCGACGCGCAGGCCCGTGAACGAGCCAGGGCCGACCGAGACCGCGACAGCGCCAAGGCCGGCATAGTCGGCTCCGCCCGCCTTCAGCGCTTCGTCGATGACGGCCATCAGATGCTCGGCATGGCCTTTGCCGAGATCGCGCACGGAGCGGCCAAGTTCCTTGCCAGCCACTGCATCGTAGACGCAGGCGGCGCAGAGATTGGCGGCACAGTCGATGGCGAGCAGTTTCATGGGCGACCGGTTCGAAAAACAGTCTCCCTCTGCCCGCCATGGCGCGCCGCCGCAAGAGCCAGCGCGTAAATTGTTAAGCGGCTTCGCTTCGAACCTTATGCCACTTGCTCAATACGCAGCATGTGGTTGTCCCAGACATAGTCGGGCTCGAAGCACGTCGTGCCGCTGCCTTCGATGATCTCGCCCGCACCCGTGGTTGCCATGAAGCCTGGACCATCGGGCGCCAGGCCGCAGACCTCGACCAGCGCCTTGGTGGCGACGACCTTGCCGCTGGCGGCATCAATGATAGCCAGTGAATTGCCTTCCGGCGACGACACCGCGACCGTGCCGGCAGTGGGGTTTGCCGCGACCGAGCCGATATAGTTCCTGAAGCCGGACAGCACGTCCTGCGGCATGTCGAGCAGCTGCAATTCCTTGCCGCGCGCGGCGCGGCCGACCAGCAGCGGACGGTCGGTGCCCGGTCCGCGATACTGGCAGCCGAACCAGATGGTGCCTGTGGGGTCAGCATCCATGTGGCGGATCGACAGTTGGTGCAGGGTCGCCGGCAGTTCGTGTTTTTCGATCAGGTCGCCGGTCACGCGGTCGACCAGCACATAGGACGGCTTCATCGTCGCGATGTTGAGTTCGGCGCGGCCATAGTCGGGATGGGTCTCGATGCCGCCATTGGCGATGGCGATCGTCCTGCCGTCGCCGAGCAACAGAAGCTCGTGCGGCCCCATGCCATAGGTCGGGAACTCGCCGATGCGGCTGAATTTGGCGCGCGCGTCATAGACACCAACGACGCCGGCGGCATTGTCGAAATCATTCTCGGTGGCGTAGAGCAGCGAGCCGTCGATGGAGAATACGCCATGACCGAAGAAATGCCGGCCGGTGATGCTGGCGATGGTCTGCGGCGCTTCGCGGCCGGTGTGGTCAAAGACCACAGCGAAAGTGCCGGGCTGCCTGGCGAAGACCACCGAGCGCTTCGATACCGGATCGAAGGTGACATCGTGGCCCCGGTCGGGCAGGTCGATCGCATGCAGTACTTTGCCGGCTTCCGACAGCACAGCCGCGCCAAAACTACCGTCGCGTTTGACGAAGGCGGTGGCAAAGACCGCATCCGCGGCAAGCGTGTCCGCCCAGGCCCGAGGCGCCATAGCGGCGACGAAGCCGGCGCCGGCAGCCCTCAGAAAGTCGCGGCGGTCGATCAGCGGCGTCCTCATGATCAGTCTCCGTCGAGCGAGGAGAAGCCGGCGGTCAGGCCGAATTCGGCGGTCAGCCGGGTGCCGATCAGGCCCGACAGGCTGGATGTGATCAGCGCGAAATGGTCGAGCTTTTCGCGCTCAACCGGATCGGCGAGCGCCTTGTCGATCGGGCCTTGGACCGACCTGGCGGTGGCGACGCCGTTGGTGAGCTGGATATGGATCGATTCCGCCATCCAGCGCGCATCCTCGGGCAGCGCATCGCCGAGCTTCGAGGCCTGGAACAGCGTATCGATGCCCGAGAGATTTCCAGCCAGCGACGCAGCGGTGTTTTGCGAGCGCCAGTAGATCGCCTGCCTTGGCTTGTCGGCATCCGGCTTGGCGCCGAGGAAGCCTTTGAGGCGCACGTCGCGGACCATCTCCAGCTCGTTGATGAAGACGCCGACCAGTTCGGTCACCGCCTCGGTGCCGTCGCGGTAGAGCGCGTTGTCGGGTCCCGGATTGGCCCACAGGGCCGCAAAGCCGTCCGGCTTTTTCCAGGCCGCGTCGACATCGGCGGCCATCGTCTCGATGTTTTTGGCGACTGCCGCGCCATAGGCGCAGCGGTAGGGATCATCCTTGCCGGCCAGCGCCTCGGCGCCGTCGCCGTAGAGCATGAACTCCAGCGCCCCTAACCCCTGCATGGCGACGCTCTTGCCGGCGAGTTGCGCCGGATCGGTGGCGGTCGGGTCCTTGCCGGCGAGCGCCGCCTGCACCTGCTTCAGGCCGATGCTCTTGCGGTCCGGCCAGTAGAGCATGCGCTCCAACCGGTTGTTCTCCTTGATCGGCCCGAAGCCGATGATCTCGGCTGACGACCAGGCTGCAACCGTGGCCGAGAATTCGGCATGAGCGGCATCGAGATTGCCCTGCGAGGGCGCCCGGCAAAGCGTGTCCATGGCCTTGGCCAAGGTGTCGGCATGGTCATGCAAGTTGGCATAGGCGGGGCGGACAAAGCCGTCGATCGCCCGCTGGATCACGTCGGACGCCTTCACCGAGGCCGATGCCGGGGAGCACACAGCCAGCGCAAGAGCGAAGGCAGGCAAGAAACGCTTGAGCATCAGAGTGACTCCAGGAATTTGATGAGAGCATCGCGGTTGTCGGCATTGGCGGCGGCAAAGCGGTCGCGCGCCTTCTGCCCCTCGCCGCCATGCCACAGGATCGCTTCGGTAAGCGTGCGCGCACGCCCGTCATGCAGGAAAAATGTATTGCCGTTGACCGTCTTGGTCAGGCCGATGCCCCATAGCGGCGGGGTGCGCCATTCGCTGCCCGTCGCCTCGCCGACGGCCTGGCCGTCGGCGAGGCCGGGCCCCATGTCATGCAGCAGAAAGTCGGAATAGGGCCAGATCAGCTGAAAGGCCTGCGCTTTGTTGGGGGTGCCGCGCATGGTGACGAATTTCGGTGTGTGGCAGGAGATGCAGCCCATCTCATAGAACAGTTTTTTACCGGCGAGCACATCGGGATTGCCGACGCCGCGCCGCGCCGGCACGGCAAGGTTCTGCGAATAGAAGGTAACAAGGTCCATCACCGGCGGCGGCGCTTCGACGGCACCCAGCCGCTTCTGCACACCGTTCGGCATGGCAAGGCAGGCCTTTTCGGCTGCGGTGCAATCGCCCCAATGGTTGGGTTCTTCCGGCGTCGAAATGCCGATATCGCCGTCAAAGGCATCCGCCGCCTGCTGGCGGATCGAGGCGGTCTGCGCCTTCCAGCCGAAGCGGCCGAGTGTCAGTTCGCTGCTCGTGCCGTCGCGCACGATGTTGGGTCTGCCGGAAATGCCGTCGCCATCGCGATCATCGGGATCGGCATGGGCAAGGATATCGGCCGGCGCGATCTGTTCGACCAGGCCAAGCCCGATCATCGGCGGCGTCAGGCGCGGCGACAGTGTGATGCGCGGGTCGAGCGGCCCGTAGCCAAGGCCATCGACCGAATAGCTTGGCTTGCGCAGCGAAACAGTGCTGCCGTCGCCAAGCGTGACCTTTTCGTCGCTGTAGTCGACATGCATGCGGCCTTCGCCCTTGAGGCCGGGCACCGCCAGTTCCTGCAATTGCGTGCCATAGACGGGATCGGGGAGGTTCAGCACCTTGTGCTCGGCGATCTCGGCCTTCTCCTCCGCGGTGCTCGCATCGCGCGCCAGCCGCAGGAACATCGACGTGGTGCGGCTGTCGGCTGTCGGCGGGCGACCGCGACCGTCTTTCAGATGGCAATTCTGGCAGGCGCGCTCGTTGAACAGCGGCCCGAGACCATCCGAGGCCTGGGTCGAGGACGGCGACGACACCCAGTTCTTGCGGAACAGCGCATTGCCGAGCTTGAAGCTGCCCTCTTCCTCGAAAGTGATGTTTTCAGCGGGCTGCGAGAAGGCGTCGCGGTTGACGTCCTTCCTCGACGTGCCGGCGCCACCTTGCATCGTTTCGAAGGATTCGGGCTTCGAGAAATCCGTGGTCGGCCGGGTTACGGCAAAGACGCGCGCCTGGTCCTTCGGGGTCAAATCGGTGCGGCTCGTTGCGACGCCTACGGGTTCCGGCGAGCCGGCCATGGAAGGGGCAGAAATTATCGCGAGGATTACGAGCGCAAACCCACGAAACGCCTGGCATCGCGGGTTTTTGAGGGGCAGCGGGCCGGCGGCCCGCCGCAAGCGGCGCAGAATATCTAGGGAGCGCCGCATTCCTGCATGGTCCTATTCCGCCTCGTCCGCCGATGCGGCGTTGAGCTGGCCGTACTTTTCCTCGCCGATCGAAGCCAGCAGGTCGAGCTGCGTCTCGAGGAAGTCGATGTGACCTTCCTCGTCGGCCAGCAATTCCTCGAACAGCTTCATCGTCACGTAGTCGCCTGCTTCTTCACAGATCTCACGCGAACGCTTGTAAGCGGTGCGCGCGTCATATTCGCCGGCAAGATCGGATTCGAGCACTTCCTTGACGTTCTGGCCAATGCGCAGAGGCGCCACGGACTGGAGGTTGGGATGGCCTTCGAGGAAGATGATACGGGCCACCAGCCGGTCGGCATGGTGCATCTCCTCGATCGATTCGGCGCGCTCCTTCTTTGCCAGCTTGGCGTATCCCCAGTCCTCGAGCAGACGGAAATGCACCCAGTACTGATTGACGGCGCCGAGCTCCAGAAAAAGAGCCTCGTTAAGCCGCTCGATGATCTGCTTTTCGCCTTTCATGGGTTCTGCTCCCGTATTGGACGCGCAGGCCTCTGACGCGATCCAGATGTGAAACGATGTCCACGCCGTTCGCCTCCGAGCGGGCGTGGTAATTTTCGGTGACCCGGATGATCGTTTCGACCACATTTGGGAAGCAGCCGCAACAGCGACCGCGCTTTTGCATCGTGTGATAGACCTTCGCCGGCACGATGAGCTGCCAGGGATCCTGATCCAGCAGATCGACGATCGTCTGCTCAATCTCCCTTTCAGTGATGATGTTGCAATGGCAGATCAGCATGGATTGGCTCTGGCTGACGGCGCCTCCTCCGCGCCGTTTGGCTGGTGGTTGGTTGGGGTGCTACTTGAACACCTTGTCCGGTGCGTCGAGGCTGTCGGACCCCTCGAAGGCGATGTTGCTGAGCTTCAGCGCGCCGACGGCGCGTTCGACCGACTTGGTCTGGTCGACCAGCGCATCGATTGCCGCCTGCACGGTGGCGTTGCCTTCAGTGTTGCCCTCGGCGATCTGCTGGTCATACGCCTCGCCGGCCAAGGCCCGCGCCTTGATCGCTTCCATCTTGGCGACTGTGACATCGAGCTTGTCGGACAGTTCCTTGTCGATCGCCGGATCGGCCGCCTTGACCATATCGTGCACCGACGGGCCCGAAACGACGGTGCCGTCGAGGCGGGTGTAGGTGGCGAGATAGGCAGCGCGGATGCCGATCGCGTCATAGCGATGCGAGTTGAAGGTGTTGTCGGAGAAGCAGTCGTGCTCTTCCTCCGGATCGTGCAGCAGCAGGCCGAGCTTCATGCGCTCGCCGGCCAGTTCGCCGTAGGACAGCGAGCCCATGCCGGTGAAGATCACCGAGATGGCGGTGTTCGGCTGGCCGTCGACGAGGTTCTTGCGGGCGGCGCCGTCTTCCTTCCAGTTGCCGACCATCTCCTGCAGGTCGGAGACCAGCAGATCGCTGGCCGACTTCAGATACTGCGCACGGCGGTCGCAATTGCCGCCGGTGCAGTTCTTGAGGTCATAGTCGGTGTAGGGACGCTCGCCGGCGCCCGGGCCGGTCCCGTGCAGATCCTGGCCCCAGAGCAGGAACTCGATGGCGTGATAGCCGGTGGCGACATTGGCTTCGATGCCGCCGGCCTCCTGCAGCGTGCCGGAAAGGAATTCCGGCGACAGCTTCGAGGCGTCGACCTTCTTGCCGTTGATTTCGATTTCCTTGTTGGCGATGACATTGGCGGTGTAGAGCGCGTTGGCATCGGACTCGGTGCCATAGCTCTTGGCGACATAGTCGATTAGGCCTTCGTCCAGCGGCCAGGAGTTCACCTTGCCTTCCCAGTCGTCGACGATCTTGTTGCCGAAGCGATACACCTCGGTCTGCTGGTAGGGCACGCGCGACGCCTTCCAGGCATCGCGGGCGGCGTTGAGCGTGTCTGCCGATGGATTGGCGAGCAGCGCGTCGACAGCCTTGTCGAGCGCCTGAGCGGTGGTCAATGAATCCTCATAGTTGGCCAGCGCGATGTCGGAATAGGTCTTGATGACCGCCTTGGCATCGGTCCCCGCCGCCTTGGCCGGCAGTATGAAAACCGCCGCCGTCAACATAGCCGTGGCACCGATCGCAGCCAGCCTGCCGCCATATCGTGCTGTCATCATCATTCTCCAGTTCAAAGGGAATTCGGTAAAAGGCGCGCGTGCCAAGCTGTGCCAGGACATAGGCATGCCATAGGACACAACAGATGCCGCGCCGCTGCGCGGCTCACGGAAGAAAGACACCAAATGCCTCCAATCGAACGGGTTCAAGGCCCAAACATCAAAGGAATGCGCTGACGCGCGAGCCTCCATAAAACGATGGCGAGGCCGGAAGTCAACTGGTGAATCCCAGAAAATTCAATTGAAACAACAGTTTAGAATTATTCTAAACTAGGACTATCAACTTTAAATCGCACCGCTAGGCGACCGTCGCGAGACGGGGCGATTGACAGACGACCATTCCGGGTGCGACCCGGACCGGGGCTCTTGCGGCGGCGGCAGACAATCGCCATCTGGCGGAACGGCTCACAATCAAAGCATGATGCCTGGACAAACGGAGTCCGTTTGTCCGAGAAAAACGCTTCACACTTTTCGGCATCATGCTTCAGATTTGAAACAGGAATTCGGGTTGCGATGAAGAACGGTGTCGTCATTGTCGGTGCGGGTCATGCGGGCGTGCAAGCGGCCGCCAGCCTGCGCGAGGAAGGCCATGACGGGCCGGTCATCCTGATTGGCGACGAAAACGAGTTGCCTTACCACAAGCCGCCGCTGTCGAAGACCTTCATCAAGGATGCCGAGGCCAAGCCGCAGCCTTTGCGCGGCGAGGCCTTTTATACCGGCAGCGCCATCGACTTCAGGCCGGGCATCCGAATCGACAGTATCGATACGGCAGGCCGCCGGCTGGGCATAGCAGGCGGCGGCGCGCTTGCCTTCGATAGCCTGATCCTCGCGACCGGTTCGCGGCCGCGGTTTCTGCCGCTTCCGGGCGCCGACCTCTCAGGCGTATTGTCGCTACGCTCGATCGCCGATGCGCGGCTGATCCGCGAGCTCGGCGCGCAGAGCGACGACGTCGTCATCCTCGGTGGTGGTTTCATCGGGCTGGAGATTGCGGCGACGCTGCGGGCAGCCGGCCGCACGGTGACGGTCGTGGAAGCGGTCGATCGGCTGCTCGGCCGCGCCGTAGCGCCGGTGGTGGCGAGCCATGTCCGCCAGCGGCTAGAAACGATTGGCGTGCGCATCCTCACCGGCATCACCATTGCGAGACTGGAGAGCGAAAACGGCCACGTCTCGGTTGCCGTCACTTCCACCGGCGAAAGGCTGCCGGCGCGCATGGTCATTGTCGGCATCGGCGCGGTGCCGAATGTCGAACTGGCGCAAGCTGCGGGGCTGACCGTCGCCAACGGCATCCGCGTCGATCAGCAGATGCGCACATCAATGCCCGACATCCTCGCCATCGGCGACGCCGCCTCCTACCGCCACTGGTCGACCGGCGGCGACGTGCGGCTGGAATCGGTGCAGAACGCCACCGACCAGGCGCGGCTTGCCGCGCGCACGATCACCGGCCATGCCGACGCCTTTGCGGCGGTTCCCTGGTTCTGGTCGGACATTGGCGACATGAAACTGCAGATGGTCGGGCTGACGTCGGGTGGCGACAGCCATGTCGTGCTGGGCGATCTGGCTGAGAACAAGTTCTCGATCTACCACTATGCCGGAAGCCGGCTGCTCGGCATCGAATCGGTCAACCGGCCGGGCGACCACATGCTCGGCCGCAAGATGCTCGGCGCCGGGTTTTCGCCGACGCCGCAGACGGTTGCGGCTGGTCCCGAAGGCCTGAAAGCGGCGCTTGCCGCGTTCCAGGAGCCTGCCAGAGCGACGGGCTAACTCGCACCGATCGGCAATCTCATGCACGTGTAAATTTGGAAGCGTCGGTGCCGCCCCTCATCCGCCTGCCGGCACCTTCTCCCTGTATAGTGACGGGGAGAAGGCAAGCGCCCTTTCAGGCGGCGCAGACTTCGCGGATCGAACTTTCCAGAATGTCGAGCGCCTCGTTCATGACGTTGTCCTGGATAGTGATCGGCGCGAGGAAGCGGATGACGTTGCCGTAGACGCCGCAGGTCAGCAGGATCAGCCCCTTGTCGAGCGCCTTCAGCCTGATCGCGTTGGCGATCTCGGCCGACGGCAGGCCTTTCTTGACGTCGTTGAACTCGACCGCGTTCATGAAGCCGAGGCCCCTGATGTCGACGATCTCGGGCACGTCGTCACGGATCGACTGCAGGCGCTGCTTCAGCCGGGCACCTAGGGTGTTGGCACGGTCGCACAGCTTCTCGTCCTCGATGACGTCGAGCACGGCGTGTGCTGCGGCGACACCGATCGGGCTGCCGCCATAGGTGCCGCCGAGCCCGCCGGGGCCGGGCGCGTCCATGATCTCGGCGCGGCCGGTTACTGCCGCCAGCGGGAAGCCGCCGGCCAGGCTCTTGGCCATGGTGGTGATGTCGGCAGCCACCTCGTGGTGATCCATGGCAAACATCTTGCCGGTGCGGGCAAAGCCGGTCTGCACCTCATCGGCGATCAACAGCATGCCGTGCTGGTCGCAGAGCTTGCGCAGCGCCGTCAGGAATTCGCGCGGCGCGTCGTAGAAACCGCCCTCGCCCTGCACCGGCTCGATGATGATGGCAGCGACACGGGCCGGATCGACATCGGCCTTGAACAGTCTGTCGAGTGCGGCAAGCGAATCCGCGACGGAGACGCCATGCAGCGGCACCGGGAACGGCGCATGGTAGACGTCGCCCGGCATGGCGCCGAAGCCGACCTTGTAGGGCACGACCTTGCCGGTCAGCGCCATGCCCATGAAGGTGCGGCCGTGGAAACCGCCGGCAAAGGCGATGACGGCCTGGCGGCCGGTGGCATTGCGGGCGATCTTGATGGCGTTCTCGACCGCCTCGGCGCCAGTGGTGACGAAAATCGTCTTCTTCTCGAACTTGCCGGGCAGCATGGCGTTCAGCCGTTCGGCCAACCGGACATAGCTCTCATAGGGCACGACCTGGTGGCAGGTGTGGGTGAAGCGGTCGAGCTGCGCCTTGACCGCCTCGATCACCTTGGGGTGGCGATGGCCGGTGTTGACGACGGCGATGCCTGAGGAGAAATCGATATAGCGGCGACCCTCGACGTCCCAGATCTCCGAATTTTCCGCGCGGTCGGCGTAGATCTGCGTCGTCATGCCGACGCCGCGTGAGATCGACTGGTTCTTGCGTTCGGAAATGGCTGCGTTCTTCATTTCGTCCCTCATCGGGCCGACGCCCGTTCTCGTTTGATGAATGCCAAGGCCTCTTCTGGCCTTATTTCACGTTTTCCTCAAGTCGGCACCGTCATCAGGCGATTGGGCCTGCGGTCGGTGCGCGGCACTTCGACAGGCCGGCCTTAACAGCCAGCCGATACACGTACGAGACAGGTTTCCTTTTCCTTGCGATCGATTATCCTCCTGACGTCTGTGACAGCTCGCCCCGTCATGAGCGTCCCGGATCGGTGAGGGACCCCATGAGCAGGAACGCGACATCGTCCGCCCCGCAGCCCCCGGCCCCAGGCCTTCTCTCGTTTTCTCCCATCATCATCGTCTGTGCGATGGCGCCGCTCGTTCTGGCCGGCTGTCAGAAGCAGGAGGCGGCGGCCAAGAAACTGCCGATCATGGTGCGCACCGAGACCGTGGCGGTGGCCGACTATGCGCCGAGGACCTCGCTGACCGGCGTGATCGCGGCGCGCACGCTGAACAATCTGTCGTTCCGCGTCGGCGGCCGCGTCGCCGAACGGCTTGTCGATGTCGGCCAGCATGTCGACAAGGATGCCGTGCTTGCCCGCATCGATCCGCAGGAACAGGAATCCGATTTGCGCTCGGCGCAGGCCGATCTCGATGCCGCGCAGGCGCAGCTGACCCAGGCCGCCGCCGCCTTCGAACGGCAAAAGACGCTGCTTGCCCAGGGTTTCACCACCAGGCGCGACTATGATACGGCCGACCAGGCGCGGAAGGTGGCGCAAGGCAGTGTCGACCAGGCGCAGAGCGCACTCTCCAATGCGAGGGAGAACCTGTCCTTCACCGAGCTCAAGGCGGGCGCTGCCGGCGTCATCACCGCCCGCCAGGTCGAAGCCGGGCAAGTGGTGCAGGCAGCACAGACCGTCTTTACCGTCGCCGAGGACGGCGACCGCGACGCGGTGTTCAATGTCCAGGAAACGCTGGTCGCCAAGACGGCGCCATCGCCGTCGGTAACGATCACGCTGTTGGCTAACCCGCAGGTGAAGGCGATAGGCAAGGTGCGCGAAGTTTCGCCGGCGGTCGATCCGGCTTCGGGGTCGGTCCGGGTCAAGGTCGGCATTGCCGACACACCAGCCGGCATGCCGCTCGGCGCCACCGTCATCGGCTCGGTCAACGCCATACCGGCGAAAGCGGTCATCCTGCCCTGGCAGGCGCTGACCTCGATCGAGGGCAAGCCGGCTGTCTGGGTGGTCGATCCCTCGACCAAGGCGGTGGCGACAGCCCTGGTCAATGTGCTGGCCTTCGATTCCGGTGTGGTCGTCGTCGACAAGGGACTGGAGGCCGGCCAAAGCGTCGTCACCGCCGGCGGCCAGCTGCTCAGCCCCGGACAGACTGTCGATATCTCAGGAGCCGGACAATGAGGCGGCTGCGCACCCTGCTTCTCGTGCCTGCCCTGTTTGCGCTGACCGCGCTCGCTGCCTGCTCGAAATCAGAGGAAAAACCGCTTGAGATCGTCCGGCCGGTGCTGTCGATGGTGATCGAGCCGCAGACGACGCAGACCTTCGGCTTTGCCGGTTCCATCGAGCCGCAGGTGAGCGCCGACCTTGCCTTCCGCCTGCTCGGCCGCGTCGTCTCGCGCGACGTCAAGGTCGGCGATATCGTCAGCAAGGGCACGACGATCGCCACGCTCGATCCGACGGCGCTGGAACTTGCGGTGCAGGCGGCCAAGGCCGAACTTTCCAATGCCGAGGCGCAATTCACCAACGCCGCCGCCAGCGAGGACCGCCAGCGCCAACTGCTTGCCGCCGCCAACACTTCGCAGGCCGTCTTCGACGCGGCGCAGCAGGCGAGGCAAGCAGCCGAAGCCGGCGTCGAACGGGCCAAGGCAGCCCTTGCCAAATCGCAGGAGCAGCTGGGTTACGCCCGACTGTTTTCTGACTTCGACGGCGTCGTCACCGCCACCGGCGCCGAAGTCGGCCAGACGGTCTCGGCCGGCCAGACCATCGTCACCGTGGCGCGCTCGGATCTACGTGAAGCGGTCGTCGACATTCCCGACCAGCTGACCGGCGATCTGGCTATCGGCACCTCGTTCGACGTCATCCTGCAATCGCTGCCGTCCATCCAGACACAGGCGACGCTGCGCGAGATCGCGCCGCAGGCCGACGCCTCGACGCGCAGCCGCCGCGTCCGGCTGACGCTCACCGATCCGCCTCAAGCCTTTCGGCTCGGCTCGACGGTGACGGCGACACGGGTGGCGAAAGTGGCGCCGACGATCGAGCTGCCGCTGTCGGCGCTGCTGCAGAAGAATGGTGGCGACAAGGTCTGGATCGTCGACGAGCAGACGTCCAGCGTCTCGACGCGCGGCATCAAGATCGCTTCGAAGAACGGCGCCAGCTTCATCGTCGCCGAAGGGCTCGAAGCGGGGATGCGCGTCGTCACCGCCGGCGTCCACAGCCTGGTGGAGGGCCAGAAGGTCAAGATCCCGCAAGGAGGGGCGTCATGAAGGGGTTCAACCTCTCCGACTGGGCGCTCAACCACCGCTCGCTGGTCTGGTACTTCATGCTGGTCTTCGTCGTTGCCGGCATCTTCGCCTACCTCAATCTCGGCCGCGAGGAAGATCCGAACTTCACCATCAAGACCATGATCGTCCAGGCCAACTGGCCCGGCGCCTCGGTCAACGAGACCGTGCGGCAGGTTACCGATCGCATCGAAAAGAAGCTGCAGGAACTGGACAGTCTCGACTTCACCCGCTCGGTCACCACGGCGGGCAAGACCGTCATCTTCGTCAACCTGAAGGACACCACCAAGGCGCGCGATGTCGTGTCGAACTGGACCCAGGTGCGCAACATGGTCAACGACATCGCGCCGCAGTTTCCGCAAGGCGTGCAGGGGCCCTTCTTCAACGACCGCTTCGGCGACGTCTACGGCAATATCTACGCCTTCACCTCGGACGGGCTGACGCCGCGCCAGCTGCGCGACTATGTCGAGGACGTCAGGACCGCGATCCTGGCTGTGCCGAATGCCGGCAAGGTCGATCTGGTCGGCGCGCAGGACGAAGCCATCTATCTCGAGTTCTCGACCCGCCAGATCGCAGCGCTCGGCCTCAACCAGCAGGCGATCGTGGCCAGCCTGCAGGCGCAGAACGCCATCACCCCGTCGGGCGTCGTCGAATCCGGGCCCGAGCGCGTAAGCGTGCGCGTCGGCGGCCAGTTCACCTCCGAGGAGAGCCTGCGCGGCATCAATCTGCGCGTGAACGACCGCTTCTTCCGGCTGAGCGATGTGGCGACGATCCGGCGTGGCTATGCCGACCCGCCGACGGCGCTGTTCCGCTTCAACGGTCAGGACGCCATTGGACTGGCCATCGGCATGAAGCCCAACGCCAATCTGCTCGAATTCGGCGCCGCACTGGAGAAGAAAATGGACGAGGTGCTGGCCGATCTGCCGGTCGGTGTCGGCGTGCATCTGGTCGCCGACCAGCCGGTGATCGTGGAGGAAGCAGTTTCGGGCTTCACCCGCGCATTGGCCGAGGCGGTCGCCATCGTGCTTGCCGTGTCCTTCATCAGCCTCGGCATGCGCGCCGGCTTCGTCGTGGCGCTGTCGATCCCGCTGGTGCTGGCCATCACCTTCACGGTCATGGCCTATCTCGGCATCTCGCTGCAGCGCATTTCGCTGGGCGCGCTGATTATCGCGCTCGGCCTTTTGGTCGACGATGCGATGATTGCGGTCGAGATGATGGTGGCGCGGCTGGAGGTCGGCGACAATCTGCGCAAGGCGGCCACCTACGTCTACACCTCGACGGCCTTCCCGATGCTGACCGGCACGCTGGTGACGGTCGCCGGCTTCATCCCGATCGGTCTCAACAACAGCGCCGCCGGCGAATACACGTTTACGCTGTTCGTCGTCATCGCGGTCTCGCTCCTGGTATCATGGATCGTGGCGGTGCTGTTTGCGCCGCTGCTCGGCGTCACCATCCTGCCGGCGACGATGAAGCAAAAGCACGAGCAACCGGGACGCTTCACCAGCCTGTTCCGGCGCGTGCTCGTAGGCTCCGTGCGCCATCACTGGCTGACCATCTTCGTCACGGTCTTGTTGTTTGCCGGCTCGATAGCCGGCTTCGGCCTCGTCCAGCAGCAGTTCTTTCCGCCTTCGGACCGGCCGGAGCTGATCGTCGACTGGAACCTGCCGCAGAACTCGTCGGTGACCGAAACACGCGACCAGATCGAGCGTTTCGAGGGCCGCGCGCTGGCCGGCAACACCGACGTCGATCATTTCTCGTCCTATATCGGCCAGGGCGCGGTGCGCTTCCTGCTTGCCTTCGACGTGCAGCCGGCCAATCCATATTTTGGCCAGACCGTCATCGTCACCAAGAGCATCGAGGCACGCAACCGCCTCAAGCCGCAACTGGAGAAGCTGCTGCGCGAGGAATTCGTTGGCACCGATGCCTTCGTCAAGCCGCTCGAACTCGGGCCGCCGGTCGGGCGCCCGGTGCAGTACCGCGTCGGCGGACCCGACATCCAAAAGGTGCGCGACCTCGCGCAGCAATTCTCTGGCCTGATCTCGGTCAACACGAAGCTGGCGGCGCCGACCTTCGACTGGAATGAGCCGCAACGCGTGCTGAGGGTCGATGTGCTGCAGGACAAGGCGCGGCAGCTCGGCATCACCTCCTCCGACATTGCCAGCGCGCTGAACAGCACGGTCGGCGGTGCCACCATCACCCAGGTGCGCGACGCCACCTATCTGATCAACGTCATCGCCCGCTCACGCGAGGCCGAACGCGGCTCGATCGACACGCTGCAGAACATGCAGCTGCCGACCGGGAACGGCGAAGCGATCCCGCTCGCGGCGGTGGCCAACTTCCGCTACGACCTCGAACAGCCGACGGTGTGGCGCCGCAACCGCATTCCGACGATCACCGTGCGCGCCGGGCTGGTCGGCGACGTGCTGCCGGCCACCGTCGTCAACGAGCTTAAGCCGTCGGTCGACGCCTTCATCGCCAAGCTGCCGCCGGGCTATTCGGTCGCCACCGCCGGCTCGGTCGAGGAAAGCGCCAAAAGCCAGGGACCGATCGCCGCAGTGGTGCCGCTGATGCTGTTCGTCATGGCGACCATCCTGATGATCCAACTGCAGAGCTTCCAGCGGTTGTTCCTGGTGGTGGCGGTGGCGCCGCTCGGCCTGATCGGCGTCGTCGCGGCACTGGTGCCCAGCGGCGCGCCGCTCGGCTTCGTCGCCATTCTCGGTGTGCTGGCGCTGATCGGCATCCTGATCCGCAACTCGGTCATCCTAATCGTGCAGATCGAGGATCTGGTGCGGGAAGGCAAGGACCGTTGGGCGGCCGTCATCGAAGCGACCGAGCACCGCATGCGGCCGATCGCGCTGACGGCGGCCGCCGCCAGCCTGGCGCTGATCCCGATCGCGCGCGAAGTGTTCTGGGGACCTATGGCCTACGCCATGATGGGCGGCATCATTGCCGGTACCGCGATCACGCTGCTGTTCCTGCCGGCGCTGTATGTGACGTGGTTCAGGATCAAGGAGCCTAGGGAGGAGCAGGACAACGCTGTAGTAGGCAGCGCTGCTGTTGCGGAGACGTAAGGCAAGGTCGCGTTCCTTCGCGCCCCCCTCTGTCCTGCCGGACATCTCCCCCACGAGGGGGGAGATTAGCGGTTTTGACGCCGCGCCATTCTGCAACGCCGGTGATTAGCGAAAACCGTGATGACAGCTAATCTCCCCACCTGTGGGGGAGATGTCCGGCAGGACAGAGGGGGGCGCGCAAGAACGCTGCGCAGGCTACCCTACCCCCTCACAAACCCCTCGCTCGCCCTCAACAGGTTGCGCGTGTAATCCTTCTCTACCCGGTGCCCGATCAGCTGGCCGGCCGTCAGATTTTCCACCGCCTCGCCGTTCTGCATCACCATCAGCCGTTCGCACATATGGGTGATGATGGCGAGGTCGTGGCTGACCATCAGGAAGGTCAGCTTGCGCCGCCGGCGAACCTCTTCGAGCAGATTGAGCACTTCGGCCTGCACCGAGGCATCGAGGGCCGAGGTCGGTTCGTCGAGCAGCAGGATCGACGGTTCGAGGATCAGCGCGCGGGCGATCGCGACACGCTGGCGCTGGCCGCCCGACAATTGGTGCGCGTAGCGGAAGCGGAAGCCGTTGCCGAGACCGACCTCGTCCAGCGCGCGCTGGATACGCTGTTCGCCGTCGGCAAAGCCGTGGATGGCGAGCGGCTCCTGCAGCAGACGGTCGACGGTCTGGCGCGGATGCAGCGAACCGTAGGGGTCCTGAAAGACCATCTGCACTTCGCGATAGAATGCTTTGTCACGGTGCGCGCCGAGCGTCTTGCCATTGACGGTGATTGTGCCGGATTTGGCGGGCACCAGACCGGCGATGGCTTTCAGCAGCGTCGATTTGCCGGAGCCGCTCTCGCCGACCAGCCCGAAGGACTCACCAGACTTCACCTCGAGGCTGACACCCTTCAGCGCGCGAAAACGGTCGAACACCACCTCCAGCCCGTCGATGGAAATGGCTGGGGTCATGCCGCCCACTCCGGCTTGCGGTCGAGCACCGGCAGCGGATGGCGTTCGTAGCCGATCCTGGGCATGCAGTTGAGCAGGCCGCGTGTGTAGGGATGCTGGGCGTCGCGCAGTTCCGAGGCCTTGAGCTGTTCGACCACCTTACCGGCATACATGACGATGACGCGGTCGCAGAAGGAGGCAACCAGCCGCAGATCGTGCGAGATGAAGATCAGGCCCATGCCGCGCTCGCTGACCAGCCGGTCGAGAATGCCGAGCACGTCGAGCTGCACGGTGACGTCGAGCGCCGAGGTCGGCTCGTCGGCGATCATCAGTTCCGGACCGGCGATCAACATCATGGCGATCATGGCGCGCTGGCCCATGCCGCCGGAGACCTCGTGCGGATGCAGGTCGAAGACACGCGAGGGATCGCGGATTTGCACCGCTTCCAGCATGGCCAGCGCCCGCTCACGCGCTTCGACCTTGGAGACCTTTTCATGGGTGCGCAGCGTCTCAACGATCTGCCGGCCGATGCTCATGACCGGGTCGAGCGAATATTTCGGATCCTGCAGGATCATGGCGATGCGTTTGCCGCGTAGCGCCCGGCGTTGACGGGCCGGCATGGCCAGAAGATCGATGCCGTCGAGGGCGAGCTTCTTCGCCGACACACGGGCCTGCGGCGGCGTCAGCCCCATGATGGCGCGGCCGGTCTGCGACTTGCCGGAACCGCTCTCGCCGACAATGCCGAGCCGCTCGCGGCCGAGCGAGAAGGTGACGCCGCGCACCGCCTGGATCAGCCCCGTGCGGGTCGGGAAGTCGACGCGCAGATCGTCGACGTCGAGAAGCGTGCCGCTCATTGGTTACCACTCATTGGTCGCCACTCCGGGGATCGAGCGCGTCACGCAGGCCGTCGCCAAGCAGGTTGAAGCCGAGGCTGACGATGAGGATGGCAAAGCCCGGCGCGCCGGCGACCCACCACTGGTCGAGCACGAAACGGCGGCCCGACGCGATCATCGTCCCCCATTCCGGCAGCGGCGGCTGCGCGCCAAGGCCGAGGAAGCCAAGACCGGCAGCGGTGAGGATGATGCCGGCCATGTCGAGCGTCACCCGGATGATCAGCGAGGAGATGCAGAGCGGCATGATGTGGCGCAGCACGATGCGGAACGGCGAGGCGCCCATCAATTGCACCGCCTTGATGTAATCGGAATTGCGCACGGTCATCGTCTCGGCGCGGGCAATTCGGGCGTAAGGCGGCCAGGAGGTGATGGCGATGGCGAGCACCGCGTTCTCGATGCCTGGGCCAAGTGCTGCGACAAAGGCCAGCGCCAGGATCAGCTTGGGGAAGGCGAGGAAGATGTCGGTGATGCGCATCAGGATGGCATCGGTCCAGCCGCCGGCATAGCCGGCGACGGTGCCGACCAAAAGGCCGATGGGTGCTGCGATGATGGCGACAAGGATGACGACATAGAGCGTCCAGCGCGAGCCAAAGAGAATGCGCGAATAGATGTCGCGGCCGAGATCGTCGGTGCCGAACCAGTGCGCGCTACTAGGCGCCAGCAGCCGCGCATTTTTCAGATCGCCGATGGTCGGCGAATAGGGCGCCAGCACATCGGCGAAGGCGGCCACCACCAGCAGCGCGATGATGATGAGCAGGCCGAGGAACGCCAGCCGGTTGGCGGAAAAGCGCCGCCAGGCGACATAGGCGCGGCCGAGCCTGGCCTGCATGCGCGAAGCCGGCCGCTCGCTGAGCAGCCAGTCGCGTCGGGTCTGGATTGCCTCGGCGCTCATCCTGTCTTCGTCCTCGGATCAAGCAGCTTGTAGAGCACGTCGGACAGAAGATTGATGCCGATGAACACCGAGCCGATGACGATGGTGCCGCCGAGCACGGCGTTCATGTCGGCGTTCTGCAGCGAATTGGTGATGTAGAGGCCGATGCCGGGCCAGGAGAACACGGTCTCGGTCAGGACCGAACCTTCGAGCAGCCCGGCATAGGAGAGCGCGATAACGGTGACCATCGGCACGGCCGCGTTGCGCAGCGCATGGCCCCAGATGATGCGCGTTTCCGACAGGCCCTTGGCGCGCGCGGCAACGATGTATTCCTGCGACAGCTCGTTCAGCATGAAGGAGCGCGTCATGCGGCTGATGTAAGCCAGCGAAAAGTAGCCGAGCAGCCCTGCCGGCAGGATGATGTGTCGGAATGCATCATAGAAGACATCCCACTGGCGCTGCCACAGCGCATCAAGAAGATAAAAGCCGGTGATCGGTGTGAAGGTGTACTCGTAGACGATGTCGAGGCGGCCGGGAAAAGCCACCCATTGCAGCTTGGCGTAGAACAGGACGAGCCCCAAAAGCCCGATCCAGAAGATCGGCACGGAATAGCCGATCAGGCCGACAATGCGTACGATCTGGTCGATGAGACTGCCGCGTTTTACCGCTGCCAGCACGCCAAGTGGCACACCGATCACGGAACCGATCAATGTTCCCAGCGTCGCCAGTTCGATGGTTGCCGGAAAAGCTCGACGGATATCGGTCATGACCGGATTGGTGGTCAGCACCGACGTCCCGAAATCGCCGTTCAGCGCAGCTTTCACATAGAGGTAGAACTGTTCGATCAACGGCAGATCGAGACCCATCTCGCGGCGCGTGCGCTCGACTACATTGAGAGGCGCCCTGTCACCCAGCACCGCCAACACCGGGTCGATCGGGATGACCCGGCCGATGAAGAAGGTCACCGCGAGCAGACCGAGATAGGTCGTTATCGCGATGACAAGGAAACGGCCGATGAATAATGCGGCAGCAACGGCGCGGGCGCCGCCGCGCCCCGCCGCCACTTCGTTTTCAACCGCGCTCATGCGGCGCGTCCGCCGGCACTATTCCTTGGAGACCGAGCCGACGAAGTTGGTATCGAAGCTCGGGCCGAGCACCAGGCCCTTGAGGTTCTTGCGCAGGCCAACCACTTCCAGTTGCTGGTGAATGATGACGAAGGGGCTGGTGTCGAGGACCTTCTTCTCGAGATCCTTGTACATATCGGCGCGCTTGCCGGCATCCTTCTCCAGGAGCGCTGCTTCCGTCTCCTTGGTCAGGTCCGGAATATCCCACGAGTTGCGCCAGGCAAGCGTATGGGATTTGCCGGCATCCGAATTGTCCGGGTTCGAGGCGAAGGTCTGGGCATTGGAGTTGGGATCGAAATAATCCTGGCCCCATTGGCCGATATAGATGTCGTGGTTGCGGGCGCGGTACTTGGTCAGCGTCTGCTTGCCGTCGCCGGGGATGATCTCCAGCTTGATGCCGGCTTGTCCCAGCGTCTGCTGGATCGATTCCGCCATGCCCGTGATGGGCTGACCGGTGCGCACGTCCATGGTTACGCTGAAGCCGTCGGCGAGGCCGGCCTTGCCCAGCAATTCCTTGGCCTTGGCGACGTCGAGCTTGAAGGGGTTCTCGTCCAGCTCGCCGAGCACGCCATCGGGCAGGAAGCTCTGGTGAATCTCGCCGATGCCCTTGAGGATGGTGGAGCCCAAGGCGTCATAGTCGACCAGATATTTGAACGCCTGCCGAACTTCGGGCTTGGCCAGATTCGGGTTCTTCTGGTTGAGGCTGATGTAAAAAACCGTGCCCTTCGGCGCGCTGGTGGTCGTGAGGTCGGCGTTCTTGGCGATGGCGTCGAGGTCGTTTGGCTCGAGATTGCGGGCAACGTCGATGTCGCCGGCCTCGAGCGCCAGGCGCTGGCCCGAGCTTTCCTTCATGTTGCGGTAGATGACGCGGGCAAGCTTGGCTTTCTCGCCAAAGTAATTGTCGTTGCGCTCCATAACGACGACCTCGTTGGCCCGCCATTCACGCAGCTTGTAGACGCCGGAGCCGGCATAGCCGGTCTTCAGGAAGGCGTTGCCGAAGTCGTTGTCGTATTTGTAGTCGGCGCTCGGCGTGACCGCGGCGACATGTTCCTTGACCAGCTTGGCGTCGACGACCGAGGCGACCGTTGCCGACAGGCAGTTCAAGACGAAGCTCGGCGCATAGGCCTTGTCGACGGTGAACTGGAAGGTGGTGTCGTCGACAGCCTTGGCCTTGTCGGTGACGTTGTCACCGCTGATGCCGAACTGGCCGATGATGAAGGCCGGGCTCTTGTCCAGCTTGACGGCACGCTCGAACGAATAGGCGACGTCGGCCGCCGTGATCGGATTGCCGGAGGCGAATTTCAGGCCGGGCTTGAGCTTGAATGTGTAGACCAGGCCGTCGTCCGAGACGGTCCAGCTCTCGGCGAGGTCGCCCTTGACCTTGGAGGTGTCGCTTAGATCGAGGCGCACGAGAAGATCATAGGTGTTGCCGGTGACCTCGGCGGTCGACAGTTCGAACGCCTCGCCCGGATCCATGGAGATGATGTCGTCGATGGCAAAACCTTCGACCAGCGTGTCGGCGGGCGTCACGGCAAAGGCCGGCGCCACAAGCAGCGCGGACAGCGCTGCTCCTGCGAGCAATGCGCGCGAGCGTAGAGCAAACTTTTCCATCATCATGGTGATTGTTCCCTGTTTTGTTGATTGTTGACCCCGAGTTCCCGGCTCAGGGCTACAGCGTTCTTTTTCGCGGCCGTAGGACGGCCGTTCGACCCCTTAACGTGTTGGTTTTTGTCCAGTTGGTCAACACCCTATCCGGCAGCCCTCCAACCGGCAACGGGCATTTATGAGCCGGCATATTGGAGCGGAATGAGCGACGGCCGTCGAAGCATGGCCGGCCAATTGCAGCCGCCGACGGGGAAGAATCTGCTCTTGTCGATGCTACTTGATCGCGGCGACCAGATCGGCGTCGGGGAAGCAGGTGGCGGCGCGGCCGTTTTTGGCCTGCCAACTGCCGATCGAGCGGCGGGTCTTGAAGCCGGGCAGGCCGTCGGCGCTGCCGACATCGTAGCCCTTGGCCTCCAGCGCCCGCTGCAAGGCGGCGATGTCGGAGCGGTGCAGCCCGCCGACCGGCCCCCATTTGCCGGCGAAGTCGGCATCACCCTGGGCGATACGGTCGGCGCCATGGCCAATGAACAGGGCGTAGAGGTCGCTGGTGTTGTATTCCTTCAGCACGTAGAAATTCGGCGTCGCGATGAAGGCCGGGCCGCTGCGCCCGGCCGGCATCAAGAGAAAACCTTCGGCCTTCAGTTCGCTGGCCGGAAACGTTTTGCCGCCGACGCGGCCGATGCCCATCGCCGCCCAGGCTGAGATCTTTTTGCCCTGGTCGGGGCCTTCGAGCGAGCAAGACACGCTTTTCGGCACCGTCACCTCGAAACCCCAGCCACGCCCCTTCACCCAGCCATAGTGGACGAGATAGTTGGCGATCGAGGCCAGTACGTCCGGCGTCGAGTTCCAGATATCGGGCCGGCCGTCGCCGTCGAAATCGACGGCATGCTTGAGGAACGATGTCGGCATGAATTGCGGCTGGCCGAGCGCGCCGGCCCAGGACGATTTCATGGCGCCGACCGGCGCCAGTCCGCGCTCGACGATCTCGAGCGCCGCCAGCACTTCGGTGCGGAAGAAATCCTTCTTGGTCGACATGAACGCCTTGGTGCCGAGCACCTCGAAGGCATCGTAGGGCATTTTCGCAGCGCCGAAGCCGGTCTCGCGACCCCAGATCGCCAACAGCACCTCGCCCGGCACGCCGTAGCGTTTTTCGATGGCGGCCAGTGTCCTGGCGTTGGCCGCCTCGCGCGTGCGCCCGCCTGATGTGACGGCGCGCACCGTTTTTTCGGCGAAATAGGCGCCGGGCGAGCCGAACTCGGCCTGATGCTGCTTTTGCGGGGTTTTGGGCTTTTCGCCAGGTAGGACGAGGTCGGGCAATTTGAGGTTGAGCTTCACGCCATTGAACGCGGCGTCGAAGGTGGATTTGGAGATGCCTTTGGTCTGGGCTTCGGGCCAGAGATCGGTCTGCAGCCAGACGCGGAACTGGTCGTCGATTTTTGCGGCGGAGGCGGGGAAGATGAGGAGGAACGTGACTGCCACAAGCAAGGAAAGCAGAGCCAATTTTAGAGATTTTCGTTCCGTCCCACCCCCCTCTGTCCTGCCGGACATCTCCCCCGCACGGGGGGAGATTGGCAGCTTCGGCCTTGCCGATAATCCTGCGCCGTTGGCCATTTGCGAAACCCGTCGCGACATCTGATCTCCCCCCTTGCGGGGGAGATGTCCGGCAGGACAGAGGGGGGTGGGACGGAGTGCTGTCATCTCAGAAGGCACCCTCCCCGCCAATTGCGTCAAAACGCCGTCCGCGAGCGCAGCGCGGCGGCGAGCGTTCCCTCATCGAGATAATCAAGCTCGCCGCCGACCGGCACGCCATGCGCGAGCCTGGTTACCTTGACTTCGAAGCCCGAGAGTTGGTCCGTCAGGTAGTGCGCCGTCGTCTGGCCCTCGACCGTGGCATTCACGGCGAGGATCACCTCCTTGACCTCACCGCCGGCGACGCGATCGACCAACGAGCGGATGTTGAGCTGTTCGGGGCCGATGCCGTCGAGAGGCGACAGCGTGCCGCCGAGCACGTGGTAGCGTACATTCATGGCCGCTGCCCGCTCCAGCGCCCAGAGATCCGAGACATCCTCTACGACGATCAGCGTACTGGCATCGCGGCGCGGATCGGTGCAGATCATGCAGGGATCCGCAGTATCGACATTGCCACAGGTCGTGCAGATGCGCACCTTGTCGGCGGCTTCGCCCATGGCGGCGGCAAGCGGCGACAAAAGCTGCTCCTTCTTTTTGATCAGATGCAGTGCCGCGCGCCGCGCCGAACGCGGCCCTAGCCCCGGCACCTTGGCCAGCAGCTGGATCAGGCGTTCGATCTCGGGACCGGCGATTCGCTTCGACATCGCACTGATCTAGGATTTTTCCGCGCGCTTTGAAACATGCCGCATACACACAGAGCCCGCCATGCTGCCATGGCGGGCTCTGAAAATGCTGTAGGTCTTAGTAGGCCGAAGCCGGCCGGGTCTGGTCCGCGATCATCGCGCCGATGGCGTCGGTGTTCTCAGGCGTCGACTGGAAGCCCATCGACGCTTCCTGCGTCCCGTTCGGCACCGACGTGATGTAGCGGGCGTTGAGGACGCCGCCAAAGCGCGAGGCATCGGGCTCGGCCATCGGTTCCTGCATCGCCACCTCCGTCTGCTTGGCCGCGACGCGGCCGCCCTTCGCAGGGGCCACGGCAGCGGTCACATAGGTTTGCTCGACTGGGGTCTGCTCGGCCGAGGCGCGGCTTGCCTTGGCCGCGCGAACTGCCGCGGCCTGCTTGGCAGGATCGGGACGGACGATCGTCTTGACCACGGGCTCGGCGTAAGCCACCTGTACCGGCGCTTCAGCCACTGGCGCGCGCGGCGTTGCCGAAGCCACCATGGTCGTGGGTTCGTCCGGCAGCGGCTGCCAGTTGCGGCCGCGCTTCTCATAGAAGGCATTACCGCCGGCAACCATGGTGTAGTGCATGTTCTTGTACGGGAACCGCAAGCCGGCGGTGTGGAAGTACATCGTATTCTTCAGCTTGGCCTTACGCTCGCCCTTGAGCACCGCGTCGGCGGCTTCCTCGACATCGGGCATGGCTTTCGAATTCATCGGCCGCGTCATCACGCCGGGCGCGAACTGGCCCGGTTCACCCACCACCTCGCAAATGGTGCTGCCATGGTTGCCGGAACGCAGCCGGTTCATCACCACCGTGCCGACGGCGATCATGCCGTCGCGGCTCGAGCGGTTGGATTCGAAGAACATCGCCCGCTCCAGGCACTCCCTGTCCTTCGGCGTGTGGCTGAAGGGCCGGCTCAGGAAACTCGGCGTGATGGCGTCGGTCAGGCTGGCGACCGACATGCCGTGCGAAGAAGTGGTCTGGCTGCAACCCGCCAGGAACAGCGGGGAGAAGATGATGCCGAGCAACAGCGGCGTCTTCCATCGCGTAGCGATCAACAAAAGTGCCTCATTTTCCAGATGCCACCCGTCCCGAGATGTGGCAAGAATGAGACTCTTAAAGGCAAAAAGATGGCTAAAGGATTAGCATTCGTGCAGCATAGGTAAAACTTTATAAATGCGCAGATATGTCCCCGTGAGCAAAGCCGGGGAAAGTGTTAACAATAGCCCCGGCAGCCGATTTCCGTTCATAATCAATTAACTGGTGGGAGCCGGCTCAGAACGGCAATTTCATTCCAGGCGGGATCGGCAAGCCTGCCGTCAGCGCCTTGGTCTTCTCCTGCATAATCTGCTCGACCTTATTTTTGGCGTCATTGTGGGCGGCCAGAAGCAGGTCTTCGAGGATCTCGACGTCGTCCTCCTTGAACAGCGACGGATCGATCTTCAGCGACTTCATTTCGAACTTGCCGGTCAGCGTGACGTTGACCAGGCCGCCGCCGGCCTGCCCGCTTGCTTCAAGCGTGGCGATCTCGTCCTGCATGGCCTGGAACTTGGCCTGCATTTCCTTCGCCTTGCCCATCAGGCCGAGAAGATCTTTCATGGTCGGGTCCTTTGCGGATTCGTGCTGTGGTCAGTTTTCGTCGTCGTCGCCCAGTGGCTCGACCGGCACTTCGGCCTTGTCGGTATCGACTTCCGGCGCGTCGGGAATGCGCACGTCGATTATCTTGGCGCCGGGAAAGCGCGCCAGGATGGCGGCCACCGCCGGATCGCTTCTGGCATCGGAGAAAGCGGTCTCGCGCTTGGTCGATTCCATCTCGGCCAGCGTCTGGCCGCCCTCTTCCTTCGACAGCGACACCAGCCAGTTGCGGCCGGTCCAGGCGCGCAGCTTGGCGGTCAGTTCGTTGAGCAGCATTTTCGGCGCATCGTCGGTCAGGCTGACGTCGAGGCGGCCGGGCTCGATGCGCACCAGGCGCACGCAGCGCTTGACCTGCACCTTGAAGGCCATGTCGCGCTGCTGATCAGCAAGGGCGACGATATCGGCCAACGATTTCACCGGCACCGGCGGCGTCTCGGCCACCGGCTCAGGTGCTGCAACGAAGTCAGCCGGCAGCGGTTCGGGCTCGACCAGCCGCATCGTCTGTGCGCCGCCGCCAGGCGTCGGCATGCGTGACTGCGCCACGGCGCTTGCGCCGCCGCCATTGCCGGGTGTTGCCGGGCCGGGACTGGCCGGCGCTCCGTTCGGACGCGGCGCGCCGCTCGAAACGGAGGCACCGCTCTCCAGCGATTTCAGCGCCTCGTCCAGCGTCGGCAGGTCGGCGGCATGCGCCAGCCGGATCAGCACCATTTCGCCGGCGCTGACCGGGCGGTTGGAAGACTGCACCTCGGGAATGCCTTTCAACAGCATCTGCCAGGTCCGCGACAGCACCTTGACCGACAACGTGCTGGCGAATTCAGCGCCGCGCCGGCGTTCGTCCTCGGACAGCGAGGCGTCGTCGGCTGCCGTCGGCACGAAGCGCAACCGGGTGACGAGGTGGTTGAATTCAGCAAGATCAGTCAGCACCGCGGCCGGATCGGCGCCGGTATCGTACTGGTTGCGGAATTCGGCCAAAGCCGCCGCTACATCGCCCTTCATCACATGTTCGAACAGGTCGACGATGCGGGCGCGGTCGGCCAGACCCAACATGGCGCGCACCGCTTCGGCGCTGACGGCGCCGCCGCCATGGGCGATCGCCTGGTCGAGGATGGAGAGCGAATCGCGGGCCGAGCCTTCGGCGGCGCGCGCGATCATCGCCAGCGCGTCGTCGTCGACCGAAATGCCTTCCTTGCCGGCAATGGACGAGAGATGCGCGACCAGCGCGCCGGCATCGATGCGCCTCAAGTCGAAGCGCTGGCAGCGCGACAGGACGGTGATCGGCACCTTGCGGATTTCAGTGGTGGCGAAGATGAATTTGACGTGCGGCGGCGGCTCTTCCAGCGTCTTCAACAGGCCGTTGAAGGCCTGGGTGGAGAGCATGTGCACTTCGTCGATGATGTAGACCTTGTAGCGCGCCGACACCGGGGCATAGCGCACGCGCTCGATGATGTCCCTGATGTCGTCGATGCCGGTGTGTGATGCCGCGTCCATCTCGATGACGTCGACATGGCGGCCTTCCATGATCGCCTGGCAATGCTCGCCCAGAACGGCAAGGTCGACCGATGGCTGATCGACGGTCGGTGTCTTGTAGTTGAGCGCCCGCGCCAGAATGCGCGCCGTCGTCGTCTTGCCGACGCCGCGCACGCCGGTCAGCATCCAGGCCTGGGCGATGCGGCCGGTGGAGAAAGCGTTGGTCAGGGTGCGGACCATCGGCTCCTGGCCGATCAGCTCGGAGAAATTCGCCGGACGGTACTTGCGCGCCAGCACACGATAGGCGGCGGCCTTTTCCTTTTCCGTTCCCGAATTTCCGACTTCGCTCATTCGCCCGTAAAGCTCCAAAAAGGCCGCGTCCGAGGCTGGCCGATTCCTGCTAATAGTCTCGCCCGCGCTGCAATGCGTCGTCAATGTCGCGAGAGGGGCCGATGAGGTGGGAGGCTGGAACAATGACCCGTTCCGGGCTCGTTAGGGCTGCTTCCTTCCGGACCTGACCCGGTTGGCGAGTGGATCGTCCACCACCAACCTCCCGCGTTCCATATCGGCAATTCAGCGATGAAATGCAAGGGTGCATGAGAATCGGACGGCCTTGAGCTCCGCCGCTCAATGAATCGCTTGCAGCCCCCGTGCAGCCGCTCTAGCGTTCATGAGTTTAGGAAATAATGCAAGAAACGCTAGGGAAACGCCAATGCTGCCGGGCCTCAAGGCCGGATTCACGCTCGACTCCAGACTGGAGGCGGACAGCGAGCAGCTGATGTGGCTCGGCCTGTGCGAATTGCGCGTGATGAACGACCGCCGCTGGCCATGGCTCATCCTGGTGCCGCAGCGGCCGGGCATCGATGAAATCCACGACCTGACGCCGCTCGACCAGGCGATGCTGACCTTCGAGACCAATATGGTGGCGCAGGCGCTGAAAAGAACCACAGGCTGCACCAAGATAAACACCGGCGCGCTCGGCAACGTCGTGCGGCAATTGCATGTCCATGTCATTGCCCGCTCGGAAGGCGATCCGGGCTGGCCGGGCCCGGTCTGGGGGCATGGCATGCGCGAGCCCTATGAGCGCTTCGACCTTCGCCAGTTTGCGCAACAGATAAAGGCAGCGCTATAACGCGCACCGTGTCCATCCCAGAGCCGGATGATTTCAGGTCTGTTCGACCTGAAATCTGAATCCGCCTCTAATCAAAGAAAGAGAGCATGATGTCGTCCGAAAACCGCTTCACACTTTTCGGCATCATGCTCTAGCGTTTTGAGCTTCCATGACCTTTCGCCTGTTTGACGCGCCCTTGCGCGAGCCGAGCCAGTTCGTCGGTTTCGCCGGCAACACGATCGACCGACAATCCGAGACCCGCGCCGACGATTCCGTCGAAAAGGCGCTGGCCGATCCTTCCGCCAGGCTTTTGCCGATGCATGGTGGCCGGCTGTACCTGAAATTGAACGACGGCAGCTTCGACCCTTGGTTCGATGTGGCCGACAGCCAGAAGCTGCAGCCATCACTCGCACAGGGTGTGCTGCTTGGTTTTTCCGAAAGAGGCCCGGTGCTGGCGGTGCCGGTTGGCATCGAGCCGGAGCAGTTGCCGGAGACCATCAAGGCCATCGACTATCGCTCGGTCTATATGCAAGGGCTGATCGACGAAACCGCGGCCGGAGCGTTGGCGCAGGGCGCGGCGCTGCTCGCCTGGCATGCCAGCCATCGCTTCTGCAGCAAATGCGGCCATGAATCGCAAATGCGTGCCGGCGGCTACAAGCGCCACTGCCCGAACTGCGGCACCGAACATTTTCCGCGCACCGATCCGGTGGCGATCATGCTGACGGTGACACGCGAAAAATGCCTGCTCGGCCGCGGCCGGCATTTCGGCCCCGGCATGTACTCGGCGCTTGCCGGCTTCATCGAGCCGGGCGAAACGATCGAGGCGGCGGTGCGCCGCGAGACGCTGGAGGAGGCTGGCATCCGGCTCGGCCGCGTCGTCTACCATGCCAGCCAGCCCTGGCCGTTCCCCTATTCGCTGATGATCGGCTGTTTCGGCGAACCGCTCAACGAAGACATCCAGGCCGATCTTAACGAGCTGGAGGATTGCCGCTGGTTTTTCCGCGACGAGGTGCGCTCTATGCTGGAGAGAACGCACAAGGACAATCTGGTGACGCCGCCGAAAGGCGCGATCGCGCATCATTTGATCCGCGCCTGGGTCGACAGCGAGTAAGTAGGGATAACGGGAGCAAGAAATGATCCGTCACACCGTGGTTTTCACCCTGAAGCACCCGCAATACTCGCTGGAGGAAAAGCGATTTCTCTCCGACGCCAAACGAATCCTCAGCGCGATCAAGGGCGTAACGCATTTCGAGCCGCTGCGGCAGGTCAGTCCCAAGAACGACTATCATTTCGGCTTCTCGATGGAGTTCGCCGATCAGGCGGCCTACACCAGGTACAACGAGCATCCCGACCACGTCGCCTTCGTCCGCGACCGCTGGGTCCCGGAAGTCGAAACCTTCATGGAAATCGACTACGTGCCGCTGACACTTTTGGTTTAGGGGAACCTTAGTCCGCCACCTTCCACTGCTCGCGCGACTCGCTGGCCGGATAGACGCCCAGAATGCGCACTTCGCGCGAGAAGAAGCGCAGCTCATCCAGCGCCAGCTTGACCAGCGGATCGTCGGGATGGCCCTCGATGTCGGCGTAAAACAGCGTCGCCGTGAAGGCGCCGAGCTGATAGCTCTCCAGCTTGGTCATGTTGATGCCGTTCGTGGCGAAACCGCCCATCGCCTTGTAGAGCGCCGCCGGCACGTTGCGAACGCGGAACATGAAGGTCGTCATCATCTTGGTGTCGGCCGAGGGCCGTTCGGCCAATCGCTTGTCCTTGGTCAGGACGACGAAGCGGGTGACGTTGCTGTCAGTGTCCTCGACATTCCTCTCGATGATATCGAGCCCATAGAGTTCGGCGGCGAGAGCCGGCGCGAGCGAGGCCATGGTGCGGTCCTTGAGCTCCGACACCAGCTTCGCAGAGCCCGCCGTGTCGCCGGCAATCACCGGTTTCCAGCCATTCTTGCGGATGTATTTGCGGCACTGCCCCAGCGCATGGATGTGGCTGTGCACGGTCTTGATCTCTTCACGTTTGACGCCCGGCAGCACCATCAGCTGGAAGTGGATCGGCAGGAAATACTCGCCGACGATGTGCAGCTTCGATTCCGGCAACAGATGGTGGATGTCGGCGACGCGGCCGGCGATGGTGTTTTCGATCGGGATCATGGCGAGGTCCGCCTTGTTGGTCTCGACCGCGTTGAAGGCATCCTCGAAGGTCGGGCACGGCAACGGTTCCATCGAAGGGAACATGTTGCGGCTAGCGGTGTCGGAATTGGCGCCCGGCTCGCCCTGGAAGGATATTCTGTTGGTCTTTTCAGGCATGCCGATATCTCAGGTTGAAAGGATCTATGGTCTCAGGAAAGGATTTGTCGGGCGCGTTCGAGGTCTTCCGGCGTATCTACGCCAAGCGGCAGCGACCGCACGATCTCGGCGTCGATGCGCATGCCGGCCTCCAGCGCCCGCAACTGCTCAAGCCGCTCGCGCCGCTCCAGCGGCGACGGTTTTAGCGCGACGAAGCGTTCGAGCGCCGCGCGCCGATACGCGTAAAGGCCGACATGGTGATAAAGCGGCCCCTCGCCCCAGGGCGCAGTGGCGCGGGTGAAATAGAGCGCCTTGAGCCGCGTCGCCGACAGCGGCGAACCGACGATCTTGACGACATTGGGATTTGTCTTTTCCTCGTCGCGGACGATCTCGACGCCGAGCGTGGCGATGTCGACCGCGGCGTCCTCGAAAGGTCGCAGCGCCGCCCCGATGATTTCGGGATCGATGGTCGGCAGATCGCCCTGCACGTTGACGATGGTTTCGACCTTGTGGTCGGGGTCGAGCGCGCTCAGCGCCTCGAAAATGCGGTCGGAACCGGATTCATGGTCGATGCGCGTCATCACCGCCTCGAAACCGTGCGTGCGCACCGCCTCGGCCACGCTTTGCGTGTCGGTTGCCACCACCACCCGGCCAAGCCCGGCCTCGGCGGCGCGGCGGGCGACATGCACGATCATCGGCGCGCCGGCTATGTCGACCAGCGGCTTGCCCGGCAGGCGCGTCGAGGCCATGCGGGCCGGGATCAGGATGAGCGTGGACATTAGGGGCTGCTGGCGTTTGAAAAGACGATGGGAAAAGTGGCAAAAGGTCTCACTGGAAGCGCCCTTATAGGTGTTGCAACGCTGGAGCAAAAGACCTAGTTTCCGCCCGATTTGACCGGCTCGACGGGGCGGGTCAGGATACCGACGGACGGAGTGGACGATCGGTCCGCCGGAAAAGGGAGCAAGGGGCGCATGGATTCCAACGAAGTCAACAAGCTGCTCGCCGGATTGCTCGGAACCTGTTTCGTCGTTTTCTCGGTCGGTCTTGTGTCTGACGCGCTGTTCGCCTCGCCGGCGCCCGAAAAACCAGGCTTCGCCATCGAGGCGACCGAGCCAGCCGAAGGCGGCGGTGCGGGACCTGCCGTTGAAGCCAAGCCGATTGCCGACCTGCTGGCCACCGCGAATGTCGAGCAGGGTGCCGCCGTGTTCAAGAAATGTCAGGCCTGCCATTCCGGCGAAAAGGGCGGCCCGAACAAGGTCGGCCCGGATCTCTGGGACATCGTCGACCGCCCCGTCGCCGAGCATGAAGGTTTTGGCTATTCGGCCGGCATGAAGGACTTTTCCAAGGGCGGCGCCGAGCACTGGACCTATGACAACCTCAACCACTTCATCACCTCGCCGAAGAAATTCGTGAAGGGCACGGCGATGGGCTTTGCCGGCTTGCCTAAGGACGAGGACCGCGCCAACGTCATCGCCTATCTGCGCACGCTGTCGGACAGCCCGAAGCCGCTGCCGACCCCCGGTGCAGCCGCTGACGCAACAGCGCCGGCCAAGCCCGCCGAGGGTGCCGCCCCGGCGAAGCCCGCCGAAGGTGCTGCGCCAGCCGCCCCGGCAGCGCCTGCCAAATAACCAAATTGTCATCTCGATGACCTCAGAAAAGCCGGGTTCAGCCCGGCTTTTTTGTTAGGAAAACTGCATATGCGGCGACAAAGCCGGCGCATGGCGGTTTTCACCGGCGTCAAATCATCTAGGATTGCCGGGCATTGCGAAGAGGAGAACGCATGACGGTTGGGCGAACGCTTCTGAGGTCGATGCTGGCAGCAGTCATTGTGGCTGCCGGGTTGCAAGCGGCCGCTGCGGATGAATGGCACACCACCTCTTCACTGATCGGCCCTTCCAAATATGGCGAGAACTTCCAGCGCTACGATTATGTGAACCCGGACGCGCCGAAGGGCGGCACCTACAATTCGGTGGTTTCCGGCACATTCGACAGCTTCAATCCCTACATCGTGCAGGGCTCGCCGGCGGCCGGCCTGCAGCCATTTGGCGGCGGCCTGCTTTACGACACGCTGATGGACCAAGCGACTGACGAAGGCAGCGTCAGCCACCCGCTCATCGCCGATGCCTACAAGTACCCGACCGACTATTCCTCAGCCACCTACCGGCTTGACCCACGCGCGAAGTGGCATGACGGCCAACCGATCACCGTCGACGACGTGATTTGGTCGTTCCAGGTGCTGAAGGCCAACAGCCCGATGTACAGCCGCTATTTCGAAAACGTCACCGACGCGGTCGCCATCTCGGACCGCGAGGTCGAGTTTCATTTCGACCAGAAGGGCAATCGCGAACTGCCGAAAATTCTCGGCGACCTTGTGGTGCTGCCCAAGCATTGGTGGGAGGGCACCGACGCCAACGGCAAGAAGCGCGACATCACCAAGGGGACTCTGGAACCGCCGCTTGGGTCGGCTGCCTACAAGATCGCCAGCTTCAAAGCCGGCTCGGAAATCGTCTGGCAGCGCGTGCCCGACTATTGGGGCGCCAAGCTGGCGGTGAAGATCGGCCGCGAGAATTTCGACACCCAGCATTTCACCTACATTCTCGACGACAACGCCTCCTGGGAGGCGTTCAAGAAGGGAGGGCTCGACGACATCAAGCCGGAAAACAGCTCGAAGCGCTGGGCGACGTTTTATGATTTCGCGGCTATCAAGGCCGGCGACGTGATCAAGCAGGAGTTCAAGACCACCTCGCCCGAGCCGATGCAGGCCTTCATGCTCAACCAGAGACATAAGCTGTTTGCCGATCGTCTGGTCAGGGCCGCGCTCACCTACCCCTTCGATTTCGAATCGATGAACCGCACGTTGTTCTTCGGCTTCAACACCCGCACCCACAGCTATTTCCAGGGCACGGAACTGGCCTCAAGCGGCTTGCCGCAAGGCAAGGAACTGGAAATCCTGGAAAAGTACCGCGACAAGCTGCCACCGGAGCTGTTCACGCAGGAATTCAAGCTGCCGGTCTACGATTCGCCGCAGGCCGAGCGCAAGTATCTGAAGCAGGCGGTCGACCTGTTCGCCCAGGCCGGCTGGGTGATCAAGGGCGGCAAGATGGTCAACGCCAAGACCGGCGAACCATTCAAGTTTGAAATCCTCGGCTCGGGTGAAACCGACCAGGTCATCTCCAGTCCCTGGATCGCCAATCTGCGCAAGATCGGCGTCGATGCGACATTGCGCATCGTCGACCCGAGCCAGTACACCAACCGCGTCAGAAATTTCGACTACGACGTCATCACAGGGCAGCTTCAGCAGTCGGAATCGCCCGGCAACGAGCAGCGCGATTTCTGGAGCTCCAAGGCCGCCGACACACCGGCATCGCGCAACTATTCCGGCATCAAGAACCCGGTCGTCGATGCCCTTGTCGACCGCATCATTTTTGCCACGGACCGCGACGACCTCGTCGCCACTACCCATGCGCTCGATCGCGTGTTGCTGTGGAATTACTATGTCGTGCCGCAATACTACCGCGCCGTGGTGTGGCTGGCCTACTGGAACAAGTTCGGCATCCCGGAAAAGCAGCCCGGCTACCGCGGCGCCGACATCGATTCCTGGTGGATCGATGCGGACAAGGAAAAGGCGCTAGCCGCCAAGTACAAGGGCAGCAATTGATGGCGGTGCTCCCTCGCCGCGATTTCCTGGCGCTCGGCGCCGCAGCGACCGCCGCTGCCCTGTTGCGCGGCAAGGCTTTCGCCGCCAGCCCGACCGGCGAGAAACTGCATGGATTGTCCGCTTTCGGCGACCTCAAATACAAGCCGGACTTCACCCACTTCGACTATGTCAACGTCGATGCGCCGCAAGGCGGCATCTTCAATTTCCTGCCACGCACCTGGGGCTCCAACCAGACGCCGCTGACCTTCAACACGCTGAATTCGTTCGTTCCCAAAGGCGATTCACCGCAGCGCATGGAAATGTGCTTCGACTCACTGATGGTGAGGGCGTTCGACGAGCCTGACGCCGTCTACGGGCTGATCGCCGACGGGGTGACGATTTCCGACGATCGCAATGGTTTCACTTTCTCGCTGCGCCCGCAGGCCCGTTTCCATGACGGCACGCCGCTGACGGCTGAGGACGCCGCCTTTACCTTCAAGCTGCTCAAGGACAAGGGACACCCGGACTATTCGCTGCCGTTGACGCATCTGGATGACGCGATCGCCGTGGACGCCCACACGGTGCAGCTCAACTTCTCCGGCAAGCAGACAAGCCGCACCATCCTCAACGTCGTCGCGTTCCCGATCCTGTCGAAGGCTTTCTACACAGCCAACCCGTTCGACTCCTCGCAGATGAACCCGCCGCTGGGGTCAGCCGCCTACAAGGTCGGCCGCTGGTCGGCAGGGGCCTGGATCGAATATGAGCGTGTGGCCGACTATTGGGGCAACGACCTGCCGGTCAATCGTGGCCAAAACAATTTCGCTCGCATCCGCGTCGAGTTCTACCAGGATCGCAACGCTTCCTTCGAGGCGTTCAAGAAGGGAGAGATCCTCTACAAGGAGGAAGCCGTCTCTCGCATTTGGGCGACGGGTTACGACTTCCCCGCTTTCATTGCCGGCAAGGTGGTGAAACACGAATTTCCGGCCGAAACGATGCCCTCCATGCAGGCCACCGCCGTCAACCAGCGGCGCGAGCAATTCCGCGACCCGCGCGTGCGGCAGGCGCTCGGTCTCTGCTTCGACTTCGAATGGACGCAGCGCAATTTCTTTTACGGTTCCTATGAGCGCTCGCAATCCTGCTTCGAGCAATCCGATTTTCGCGCCGAAGGCGTGCCATCGCCCGGTGAATTGGCTCTTCTCGAACCGCTGCGCGATCAGATTCCCGCCGAGGCTTTTGGTGAAGCCGTGACCCAGGCCGTGTCGAACGGCTCCGGCCGCGACCGGCAGCTACTTGGCAAGGCGGCCAAGCTTCTCGCTTACGCCGGCTGGAAACGCTCCGGCAATTTCGTCGTGAACGACAAGGGCGGTCGGCTGTCGGCGGAGATCCTTGTCGACGACGAAGTCTTCGAACAGGTTTATTCGCCCTGGGTCGAAAACATGAAGGCGGTCGGCATCGATGCCTCGATCAGGCTGGTGGATGCCGCGCAATATCAGCTGCGGCAGAATTTGTTCGATTACGATCTTATCTCGGTTGCGGCTCGGTTTCCGGCGACACCGACCCGTGACGACCTCGAAACCTTTTTCCACTCGCGAACAGCTACTCTATCCGGCACACGCAACCTGCCCGGAACATCGAGCCCGGCCATCGACGCCCTGGTCGACGCCGCGGGCGCCGCCGAGGATCGCGAAAGCCTGACAATTGCCATGCGCGCGCTCGACCGGGTCTTGCGTGCACGACGCGATTGGATTCCAAGTTGGTTCCTGGCGAATCACCGAAGCGCCTATTGGGACATGTTCGGTTTTCCCGAGCGGAAACCCGATTTCGACTTTCCGGTCGAAGCGCTGTGGTGGGTCGACAAGGGCAAGGCGGCAAAAATTGGCAAAGCCTGACATGACCGTTCGCGCAGGATTGGCGGCCTGATGGGCGCCTACATACTGCGCCGCATCCTGCTGATGATCCCGACCCTGTTCGGCATCATGGCGGTCGCTTTCGTCGTCACTCAATTCGCACCGGGCGGACCGGTCGAGCAGGTCATCGCCAGCCTGACCAACCAGGGCGGCAGCGACCGCCTCGGCAGCGGCGGCGGCGATGCAGGAGGTGGCGGCAATTTCGATGTGGCCGGCGATGTCGGCTCGAAATACCGCGGCGCGCAGGGCCTCGATCCCGAGTTCATCAAGAAGCTGGAAAAGCAGTTCGGCTTCGACAAACCGCCTCTCGAACGCTTCGGCATGATGTTGTGGAACTACGCGCGCTTCGATTTCGGCGACAGCTATTTCCGCGACATCTCGGTGCTCAACCTGATCCTGGAGAAAATGCCGGTATCGATCTCGCTCGGATTGTGGATCACGCTTTTGTCCTATCTGATCTCGATCCCGCTCGGCATCCGCAAGGCGGTCAAGGACGGCTCCGCTTTCGACGTCTGGACCAGCGGCGTGATCATCATCGGCTATGCCATACCGGCCTTCCTGTTCGGCATATTGCTGATGGTGCTTTTCGCGGGCGGCTCGTTCTGGGACTGGTTCCCACTGCGCGGCATCGTCTCCGACAATTGGGACCAGTTGTCGTGGCCGGGCAAGATCGTCGATTATTTCTGGCACATGACCTTGCCGCTGACGGCGCTGGTGCTGTCGGCCTTTGCCACGACGACGTTGCTGACCAAGAACTCCTTCCTGGAAGAGATTCGCAAACAGTATGTGGTGACCGCCCGCGCCAAGGGTCTGTCAGAGCGGCGGGTGCTTTACGGACATGTGTTCCGCAACGCCATGCTGATCGTCATTGCCGGCTTTCCCGCCGCCTTCATCTCGGCCTTCTTCACCGGCTCGCTTTTGATCGAGAACATCTTTTCCCTCGACGGTCTCGGGCTGCTCGGCTTCAGGTCGGTGTTGGCGCGCGATTATCCGGTCGTGTTCGCCAACCTCTATATATTTTCGCTGCTTGGCCTGTTCGTGACGCTGCTGTCCGACCTGATCTACACATGGGTCGATCCGCGCATCGATTTCGAGCGGAGAGACGTCTGATGACGCAGGCCGCAGCCGAGATGACACCGACAAGGATCGCGCGGCCATGGCTGTCGCCGCTCAACAAGCGGCGCTGGCAGAACTTCAAGGCCAACCGGCGCGGCTACTGGTCGTTGTGGATATTCCTCGCTCTGTTCGTGCTGTCGCTGTTTGCCGAGCTGATCGCCAACGACAGGCCGATCGTCGCCTACTACAAGGGCGAGATCCTGTTCCCGGTGGCGGTCGCCTACCCCGAAGAAAAATTCGGCGGTTTCTACGCCGTCACCGACTATCGCGACCCGGTCATCCGCGACGAGATCAACGCCAATGGCTGGATGATCTGGCCGCCGATCCGCTATTCCTACCGCACCGTCAACAATGCGATCCCCGACGCCGCTCCGGCAAAACCGTCATGGGAATACGACGCGCAGAAGCGATGCAGCCAGTATCCGCAAGGCGCTGCCGATCCTGACTGCATTGTCGGCAACTGGAACTGGCTGGGTACCGACGACCAGGCGCGCGACGTGCTGGCGCGCATCATCTACGGGTTCAGGATTTCCGTGCTGTTCGGACTGATCCTGACCGCGGGCTCGTCGGTGATCGGCGTCGCGGCCGGCGCGCTGCAAGGCTATTTCGGCGGCTGGACCGACCTCCTGTTTCAGCGCTTCATCGAAATCTGGTCGGCGATACCACTGCTCTATCTCTTGCTCATCGTCGCCGCCATCCTGCCGCCGGGCTTCTTCATCCTGCTTGGGCTGATGCTGCTGTTCTCCTGGACGTCGCTGGTCAGCGTGGTGCGCGCCGAATTCCTGCGCGCCCGCAACTTCGAATATGTCAATGCGGCTCGCGCGCTTGGCGTGTCCAACCGCACCATTATGCTGCGCCATCTTCTGCCCAACGCCATGGTGGCGACGCTGACCTTCATGCCTTTCCTGGTCAGCGCCTCAATCTCGACGCTGACCTCGCTCGACTATCTCGGTTTCGGCCTGCCGCCAGGCACCGCGTCACTCGGTGAACTGCTAAAACAGGCGCAGAGCAACCTCAATGCCCCCTGGCTTGGTATATCGGGCTTCGTCGTCATCTCGCTGATGCTGTCGCTATTGGTGTTCATTGGTGAAGCGACGCGAGACGCTTTCGATCCGCGCAAGGCGTTCCGATGAGCGAACCCCTGCTCTCCGTCCGCGATCTCAGCGTCGCCTTCACGCAAGGCGGCAACGAGTCGATTGCGGTCGACCACATTTCCTTTGATCTCGCCAAGGGCGAGACGGTGGCGCTGGTCGGCGAGTCCGGTTCGGGCAAGTCGGTCTCGGCGCTGTCAGTGTTGAAGCTCTTGCCCTATCCGACGGCCAGCCATCCCTCGGGCAAGATACTGTTCCAGGGCGCCGACCTGCTGGCAATGAACGAAAAGCAGTTGCGCAGCGTACGCGGCAACAAGATCACCATGATCTTCCAGGAGCCGATGACCTCGCTCAATCCGCTGCATACGATCGAGCAGCAGATCGTCGAGATTCTGGCGCTGCATCAGGGCATGGGCGATCGCCAGGCCAAGGCGCGGACGCTGGCGCTGCTCAACGAGGTCGGCATACGCGAGCCGGAAAAGCGGCTCGATGCTTATCCGCACCAGCTGTCCGGCGGCCAGCGCCAGCGCGTCATGATCGCCATGGCGCTGGCCAACGAGCCTGAACTGCTGATCGCCGACGAGCCTACGACGGCACTCGACGTCACCGTGCAGGCGCAGATCCTCGAACTGCTGGCGGGGCTGAAGTCCCGCAAGGGCATGTCGATGCTGTTCATCACCCACGATCTCGGTATCGTCCGGAAGATCGCCGACCGCGTCTGCGTGATGACCAAGGGCAAGATCGTCGAGACCGGGCCGACGAAGGACATCTTCGCCAACCCGCAGCACGCCTACACCAAGCACCTGCTGGCCGCCGAGCCGAAAGGCAAGCCGCCGGCCGCCAACGCCGCCGCCAAGCCGGTGATGACGGGCAAGGACATCAAGGTCTGGTTCCCGATCAAGAAGGGTTTCTTCCGCACCACCGTCGACAATGTGAAGGCGGTCGACGGCATCGACGTTACGGTACGCGCCGGCCAGACGCTCGGCGTCGTCGGCGAGTCCGGTTCGGGCAAGACGACGCTCGGCCTGGCGCTGGCGCGGATGATCTCGTCGACCGGCACGATCCAGTTCAACGGCAGTGACATCAACCAGCTGACCTTCAACGCCATGCGGCCGCTGCGGCGCGAGTTGCAGATCGTCTTCCAGGACCCGTTCGGCTCGCTCAGCCCGCGCATGTCGGTGTCGGAGATCATCGAGGAAGGGTTGAAGATCCACGAGCCTAAGCTGTCGCCCGACCAGCGGGACGACAGGATCGTCGCGGTGCTGAAAGAAGTCGGGCTCGATCCCGCAACCAGGAACCGCTACCCGCATGAATTCTCCGGCGGCCAGCGCCAGCGCGTCGCCATTGCGCGCGCCATGGTGCTCAATCCGCGCTTCGTCATGCTGGACGAGCCGACCTCGGCGCTCGACATGAGCGTGCAGGCGCAAGTGGTTGACCTGTTGCGCAACCTGCAGGCCAAGCACGACCTTGCCTATCTGTTCATCAGCCACGATCTGAAAGTCATTCGCGCCCTTGCCAACGACGTCATCGTCATGCGCAATGGCAAGATTGTCGAAGCCGGTCCTTCCGAACAGATTTTCGAGCGGCCGCAGACCGATTATACCAAGGCACTGATCTCGGCCGCGTTCAGGATCGAGACGGCGCCGGTTGGTATCGTCAGCGAATAACAGGGAATACAATCCGCAAATGGAAAAAGGCAAAATCCTGCTTGCCGTCACCGGCTTTCATCCGCAGCGCTGGCGCGAGCTGTTGTCGGCCGAGCGCGAGGTGGTGCTGGAGCCGGACGGCGCCAGCGATCCTTCGATCACCTATGCGGTGGTGTGGAAGCAGAAGCCTAACCTCCTGAAGTCGCTGCCCAATCTGCGCGCCATCTTCTCCATCGGTGCCGGTGTCGACCACATCTTCGCCGATCCGGGCCTGCCCGACGTGCCGATCGTGAGAGTGGTTGCCGACAACCTCACCCAGTACATGACCGAATATGTCGTCTGGCGGGTGCTCGACCACCATCGCCAGGGCATGCTCTACCGCGCGCAGCAGCCGAAGAAGACCTGGTACGAACCGCCGCAGCGGCCGGCCGGCGACATCTCGGTCGGCATTATGGGGCTCGGCAATCTCGGCCGCGCGGCGGCGTCGGTGCTGTTGTCCCTCGGCTTTGCGGTCAATGGTTGGTCGCGCAGCGACAAGGCCATGAAAGGCGTTTCGACCTATGCCGGCGAGGCCGGGCTGATCCCCTTCCTCAACGCCACCGACATATTGGTGGTGCTGTTGCCGCTGACGCCGGACACGCACGGCATCATCAACCACGGCGTACTGAAGGAATTGCGCAAGCGCAACGGCCTCGGCGGCTCGGTGCTGATCAATGCCGGGCGCGGCCGGCTGCAGAAGGATGCCGACATTTTGCTCGCACTGGATGATGGCACATTGAAGGAGGCGAGCCTCGACGTGTTCGAGGTCGAGCCGCTGCCGAAGACCAGTCCGCTGTGGGGGCATCCGAAAGTGTTCGTGACGCCGCATGCGGCGGCAACGTCCGACCCTGTCCACCTGGCGCCGGCCATGCTTCGACAGATGGATGCCTTCGAGCGCGGCGGAAAGCTCGACAATCTGGTGGACCGCAAGGCCGGGTACTAAGAATCCCCGCCGGGCTTAGCTCGGCAGAGCGAACTTCTTCTGCTTGTTGGGCTTGCCGCAGTCGCGACGTTCTATCGAGCGGTTCATGGCGTCGATCTTGCCGCTTGCCAGGTCGGTGTCGCGTTTATTCTTGGAGCGCACGTCCGGCGTGAATGGGCCGAAGCCCATCGCCGGATTGGAGAAGCTCGGCTTGGCGTCCGTCGACAGATGGTATTGCTGCGCCAGCCCGTTGCGCTGCGCCAGCAACTGGTCGCAAGGCACGCCGTCATACTGCAGTGATGACTGCACGTCCTGATCCTGCCGCTCCGACATCGAGCTGCCCATGCAGCCGGTCACCGCCAGGCAAGATGCCAAGACCATCATGTTCCAGCGCATATGCTCCTCCTAGATGCCAAGCCAAGCGGATCTTTTCTCGGCGGATATCCTATCTGATGCCGCGCCAGCCGCAAAAATCCCAGTCACATTTTCGAACAGGACGAGACATCAGGCGGACGATAGCGTCGCCAGCACGGCCAGCCCGTCGACCGGCTGGCGGCGATCCCAGCGGATGTCGGTCGCGTCCATGGACAGGACCGACAGGCCGTTGGCGGTAAGCATCCGCTCGACATAGGCTTGAGAATGGGCGTAGCGGCGCGATGGCCGTAGCGCAAAACCGGCTTCGCCGGCCGCCTCACCTCCGGCCAGCGTCTCGACGGAAAAAGCAAACAGGCCATTGCCAGCCAGAATGCCGGCGACGGTCTTCACCACGCCTTCGAGCGCACCGACATAGATGAACACATCGGCCGCCACCACCAGATCGGCCTTCGGGCCGGCATAGGCAAAATGCTGCAGGTCGGCCTTGGCGAGCAGGTCGTAGACGCCCTTGGCGCGGGCCTTCTTCAACATGGCGGCGGAGATGTCGTAACCCTCCAGCCGATCGGCGATCGGCCGCAATCTTTCGCCCATCAGGCCGGTGCCGCAGCCGAGGTCGAGAGCCAGCGAAAAGCGGCCCGGCCTTGCTGTTCGAATGACGCGATCGAGAAACTCCGGCAGCCGGTAGCCGAGCTTGTCGACCAGCTCACCCTCGAAGCTTTCGGCATAATGGTCGAACAGCGTTTCGACGAAGGCGCTTGGCGGCGCCGCGGCAGAAGGCGCCTTGCCGATCAGTTGCAACTTCAGCGCAGCACCCAGGCGATCCGTGGGATCGAGCTTCAGCGCCATTGCCCAGGCCTGCGCTGCCAGGCCGAGGCGCTCTGTCGTCTCCTGCATCTCGCCGAGGCGGAACCAGCCTGCCGCCCATTGCGGCGCCAGTTCCAGCGCGCCGAGCAGCAATTCCGCCGCAGCCACAGGGTCGCCCGAGCCGTAAAGCATCTCGGCATAGTCGGCACGGCGGTCGGTGGTCAGGTCGCCGGACGAGGTTTTCAGCGGTTGCATGGTGACGGGCCCGCCGGCAGATGCGGCCGGTGACTGGCTGTAGGACGAGTCAGCAGTCTCTTGCAACAGGCTTCCCGCGCCGCAATTAGCAACTATCTTGACAGCATGCGCGCCAGTGACCTCCTCCATTCCCGGCCGGAAGGCCTTTATTGCCCGCCCGGCGATTTCTTCATCGACCCGGTGCGGCCGGTCAACCGGGCTCTGATCACACATGGCCATTCCGACCATGCCCGCTCCGGCCACCGCTCGGTGCTGGCGACGCAGCAGACGCTCGACATTATGGGGCTGCGCTACGGCGAGGATTTTGCCGGGACGACGCAGGCGGCAACCCTCGGCGAGGCGATGGCGCTGAACGACGTCAGCGTCACCTTCCATCCGGCCGGCCATGTGCTGGGCTCGGCGCAGATTGCGGTCGAGCACAAGGGCAAACGCATCGTCGCCTCCGGCGACTACAAGCGTCAGAAGGATGCGACTTGCGCACCGTTCGAGCCGGTCCAATGCGACGTGTTCATCACTGAGGCGACCTTCGGCCTGCCGGTGTTTCGCCATCCGCCCGACACGGAAGAGATCGCCCGCCTCCTCAAATCGGCGGCGCAGTTTCCCGAGCGGTCGCACCTGGTCGGTGCCTATGCGCTAGGCAAGGCGCAGCGGGTGATGCGGCTGCTGCGCGATGCCGGCTACGACAAGCCGATCTATATCCACGGCGCGCTGGCCAGGCTCAGCGAATATTACCAGAGCCAGGGCATTGACCTCGGCACGCTGGAGCCGGCAACCGTCGACAGCGGTGGCAAGCAGGATTTCACTGGGGCCATCGTTGTCGGCCCGCCATCGGCCTTTGCCGACCGCTGGGCGCGGCGCTTTCCCGACCCGATCTCGTGCTTTGCCTCCGGCTGGATGCGGATCCGCCAGCGCGCCAAGCAAGGCGGCGTCGAACTGCCGCTGATCATCTCCGACCATGCCGACTGGGACGAACTGACCGCCACCATCAAGGAAACCGGTGCGGGCGAAATCTGGGTGACGCATGGCCGCGAGGAAGCGTTGGTGCGCTGGTGTGAACTCGAAGGCATAGCCGCACGGCCGCTGCATCTGGTCGGCTATGAGGACGAGGGCGATTGAGGTGAACCGCTTCGCAGAACTCCTCGACCGCCTGGTGCTGACGCCGTCGCGCAACGGCAAGCTGACGCTGCTCGTCGACTATTTCCGCACTGTCGAGGACCCAGATCGCGGCCTGGCGCTGGCAGCGATCACCGGTGACCTCAACATCGCGGCGGTCAAGCCGGCGATGCTGCGCACGCTGGTCACCGAGCGCATGGACCCGGTGCTGTTCGGCTATTCCTACGACTATGTCGGCGACCTCGCCGAAACCGTCTCGCTGGTCTGGCCGCAGACGCCGGGGCATATCCCGAACCGCGAGCCGACGCTCGGCGATGTCGTTGCAAAATTGCAGGCGGCGAGCCGCTCCGACGGGCCAAAGGTGCTGGCCGGGCTGCTCGATAGCGCCGGCATTTCGGCGCGCTTTGCCATCATCAAGCTGGTCACCGGCGGCCTGCGCATCGGCGTTTCGGCGCGGCTGGCCAAACAGGCGCTGGCCGATTTCGGCAAGGTCGATGTCGCCGATATCGAGGAATTGTGGCACGGGCTGACGCCGCCTTACACCGCGCTGTTGGCCTGGCTGGAAGGCAAGGCCGAGAAGCCGCAGCGGACGGCGCTGGCGCTGTTCAGCCCGGTGATGCTGTCGAACCCGGTCGGTGACGGCGACCTCGAAAAGCTCGATCCGGCCGACTATGCGGCGGAATGGAAATGGGACGGCATCCGCGTCCAGGCGGTGTGCGAGGGCGGCGTGCGCCGGCTCTATTCGCGCACCGGCGACGATGTGTCCGGCGCCTTTCCCGATCTCGCCGAAGCCATGAATTTTTCCGCCGCGCTCGACGGCGAATTGCTGGTTGGCCAGCCCGCGGCGACCGGCACGTTTTCGGACCTGCAGCAGCGGCTGAATCGCAAGAGCGTGACGCCGAAGATCCAACAGCAATACCCGGCCTTCATGCGCTGCTACGATGTGCTGCAGATCAACGGCGAGGATTTGCGCGCGCTGCCGTTTCGCGAGCGGCGGAAGCGGCTTGAAACCTTCATCAAGACGCTCGACCAGCACCGATTCGATCTCTCACCGCTGGTCGAGTTCGCCGATTGGCCGTCGCTGGAAGAATTGCGCCGGGTGCCGCCGCACCCGATCATTGAAGGCGTGATGCTGAAGCGCTGGGATTCGCCCTATCTCGCGGGACGGCCGAAAGGCCCGTGGTTCAAATGGAAGCGCGATCCGCACACGGTCGATGCGGTGCTGATGTACGCGCAACGCGGCCATGGCAAGCGCTCCAGCTTCTACTCCGACTATACGTTCGGCGTCTGGTCGGGGCCGGCAGGCGCGGAGGAACTGGTGCCGGTCGGCAAGGCCTATTTCGGTTTCACCGACGAGGAGCTGAAGCAGATCGACAAATATGTCAGGGACAATACGGTCGAGCGTTTCGGCCCGGTGCGCTCGGTGCGCGCCGACCGCAAGCAGGGCCTGGTGCTCGAGGTGGCGTTCGAAGGTCTCAACCGCTCGACCCGGCATAAATCCGGCGTCGCCATGCGATTTCCCCGCATCTCACGGCTGCGCTGGGACAAGCCGACGGCCGAAGCCGACCGCATCGAAACGCTGCAGGAACTGCTCGATCGCTAGACAACGATTACGGCTCGATCGAGACGCGGATCTCGTAGATGTCGACCGCCTTGCCCTGCTTGTCGAAGTCGGAGTTGATGGCGATGCTGCCGGCGGAGCCCGGGGGCTTGTCGGGGAACTTCACGTCGAACAGATATTCGTTGCGCTGCTGGCCGACCGCATAGCGCTTGCGGCCGCAGTCGCCGAGATCGCCGAAATTGCAGTCGATGGAGATCTGCGTGTCCTTGCCGTCCTCGGCGCGGGCAACGATGTCGAACACGGCATGCTTGCCGGCAAGCTTCTCCAGCACGCCTTGCCCGACATCGAATCCGATGGCCGAGCCGGAAGCGCCGGAGCGGATGCGCAGGAAGGAGCCGGTATCGTCCTGCACGACATCGGCCTTGGCGTCGGAGGGCGTCGCCACATGCGTCGGATCGGAGGGCGTAAAGACGTTGATCCAGTCACGCGTCTGTTCGGCTGCGCCAGGCTGCTGCGGCGCGTTTGTATCGGCGGGCGGCGTGAAATCGTCATCGTCGACCGTCGGCGGCGCCTCGGGCGGGGCCGTGTCGAGCTGCGCCGGCGTCTTGAAGACGCCAGTCTGGACGGCGAAATAGAGGCCGATGCCGACGGCGGCGAGCAGCGTCACGGTAAAGAAGATCGCCGTCAGCGGCAGGCGGCGGCCCCTTATCCGCCGTTCGTCCCGGTCAGGCGCCACTTCCGTCGCGGCTTCGGCCTGGGCGGAATCGGCCATATCGATCGCCGGGGCGCCGGGCAGCGTGGCGTCGGGCATGATGTCGGGGACGACCGGCAGAACGCGTGAGCGCGGCGCGTCGGATGGCTCGGGCTGCACCGGCCCATCAACGACGATCGCCGGCGATGGGCCGGCCGCGACGCTTGTCGGGGCGTCGATTGCGGGCGCTTCGGCGGCGCCTAGCGCCTGCACGGTATCTTGCGTCTGCGCAGCGTCTTGCGTCTGCGCGGCGACATCGGGGACCGCCGGCAGGAATTCGGATTCGATTTCGGCGATCTTTTCCTGCACCGCCTTGCGGCGCTTGATGGCGGCTTCCACCGTCACGCCGGGATTGGCCTGGAGAACGCGGTCAAGCGCCGCGAAGGCCGATCGATAGACCCTCTCGCGAAACGCCCGGTCCTCGGCATTGCCTTTCTCGAAGGCGTTGCGGATCGCTTTTTCGATCGCGTCCAAGCGAATTTCCCCTGTCCGTTCGCTCACATTGCCATGATCGTTAGCCGCAGGCGACCAATCAATCAACGGGCGAGCGGGCGCATTCTGCCTTGCCGACCCGGCTAAAGCCCATTTCGGTACTTTTTGACAATGAAATCAACCTGTTTCACCGATGTCCCGGGCAATTTGCGCGCAATCGGCCGAGACACCCTTGCGCGACCCAACAACGAAACCGCACGGCGGAGTCATTCCGCGCCAACGCGAAATGCCGGGACGAATTGCCGGATGCCGCCTTGAAATCGCGGTTGCCCATCTTGAATTAGCGGCCGGTTGAGTCTATCACCCAGCCGATCTTGGAAGCCTCGCGCTTCCCGGGCCGCTTTAGCTCAGTTGGTAGAGCACATCATTCGTAATGATGGGGTCAGGTGTTCGAGTCACCTAAGCGGCACCAGTTCCCCATCCACGCAAGCGCGCGACGGCCGTGCAAGGCCAATACACGTCACCCCCTACGCAAACGCCGGTACTTCCTGCCCGCCGGGTCGACATGCGCCATATGGCCGCCGCCACAGGTGCGGATGTCTCCGGTTGTCGGTTCCAGTATCGGCATTGACCGAGCCATCGGGAAGGATTGCGTCGTCAGACGCTTGACCATCGATTGTGCTGCGTTGCGCAAAATCGATGGTTTCGATTTTTCCGACTATTCTACAATATAAACTTAAATTATAAAATACAACACCCACAATCTCAAGCTATTTTGTTAATTTTCTGACGATATCAGACACTCAAGATTTCGAACTATGTAATTAAACCTGATCTTTCCGATACGATACAACTCATCTAATAGCATGGCGCGCGAGAAAAATCCGTCAGCGACGCAGTGCATTTGCAAATCATATCCATTTTTAGCATTCGCTCACATAAACATTACAGTTCGATAGATATTTTGTGTTGCACTGCACCATTGCACGGCTGCACCATTTCCTGGGGGGATTCAGTACCAGGACGTGCGCTGTGGAGGATTCCGCCAAGTTGACCAGCTTGAATTTTTCGCTGGCCACCGATTTCGAGGCTGCCTCGCGCACAAGGCACGAGTTTGATGCTGTCGGCGCATTCTCAACGCTTGCAGGCCTCGACCTGAGGCCCGGAATGGCGGGCCGCCGGCTTCATCGGAGATATCAGACCGGCGGAAATGGCTGATGGCGGTCGCACGCGACAATCAGCTGGACGCGTTGCGCGCCATCGCTGTCACGATGGTTCTCTATTCTCATTTCCTGGCACCCAACGGGTCCTCCTTTTGGGGCCATATCGGCGTGCGGCTGTTCTTCGTGCTGAGTGGCTTCCTGATCACCCGAGTGCTGCTCGAAGCCCGCGCCGTGGCCGAATTCGAAGCCGGCCCTGCACTGAGATCCTTCTACATCAGGCGCGCGCTGCGCATATTCCCGCCCTATTTCGCTGTGCTCGGGTTCGTCTGGCTGACCGATCTGGAGCAGTCCAGCGGATCGCTCGTCTGGCATGCGCTTTACCTGTCGAATTTCTGGTACGCGCTGCGCAACGAATGGACGCCCTGGCTACTCTGCCATTTCTGGAGCCTGAGCATCGAGGAGCAGTTCTACATCGCCTGGCCGCTGGTCGTGCTTCTTGCACCGCGCCGGCGCATGGAAGCGATCACTATCGGCGTCATCCTGTTGTCGCTGGCCTACCGCTTCTACTGGCCGATCACCGCCACCCCGGCGCTGGCGCGCGACCTGCTGCCGCCGGCATCGATGGATGCGCTGGCGTTGGGTGCTTTGCTTGCCTGCCGGCGGACCAGAGGCGCTGGCCTGCCGCGATGGATGCGGCTAGGCTGGCCAGCCCTTGCGGCCATCTTCCTGGCGATTGAGTGGCTTGTCCCGGCGCCGGCCGATCCCATGCTGGAATGGGCCCGCTGGGCGCTGCTGCAGATCCTGCCCCTGGTGCCGCTGGTGGCCGTTGTCGCCGCCTGTTCAGCCGGCCTTGGCGGCACCCTCGGCAGGGTTTTGGAACTGCCGCCGCTGCTGTCACTGGGCCGCATCAGCTACGGCGTCTATCTCTACCATCCGATCCTTCTGTCGCTCGCCGTAAAATCACAGCCGTGGATTCCGCTCAATGTCTCGGAGCAGGGGCCAGGGCGGTTCCTGGTCGCGAGCGCCGCCACGATCGCCGTCGCTTCGATCTCGTGGACGGTTTTCGAAAAGCCGCTCAACGGCCTCAAGCGCCGCTTCCCCTATGTCGCGCGCCGCCGCTCCCAGGCACGCGCCAGCGATGCCGGCTGGCTCGGCAGAGCGGCGGACGCCTATCCCAGCGGATCCCCCGATGGCCGCGCCGCGCCCGATCTCCAGCGAACGGATGCGCAGAGATGACCGCCGCGCCGCTCGTTTCCGTCCTGCTGCCGGTCTACAATGCCGGGCCTTATCTCGCCGCTGCGCTAGGGAGCATTCTGCGGCAAGACTACGATCGCCTGGAGGTCATCGCTATCGATGACGGGTCGACTGACAATTCGCTCGAGATCCTCGAGCGATACCGCCGGGCCGACAATCGCGTTTCTGTCATCTCACGTGAAAACCGCGGCCTCGTCGCCACCCTCAATGAAGGGCTGCGACTGGCCCAGGGCGAGCTGGTTGCGCGAATGGACGCGGACGATGTCGCCTATCCCTGGCGCCTCTCGCGCCAGGTGGCACTGTTCGAGCGGCGGCCCGAGCTCGGCTTCTGCGGCGCCTGCGTCGATACCTTGCTTCACGGCCGTATCGCCAAGGGCAGGCTCGACCCGGTGTTCCGGCTCGGCCGGCTCGACATATTGTCGATGTTCTTTACGATATTCATGCATCCGACAGTGGTCTACAACAGGAAGGTCATAGGGAGCGACGATCTCTATTACGATCCCAAATACAGGCACGCCGAGGATTTCGATCTCTTCCGGCGGCTTGCTGGCCGTTTCCCGGCGACCATGTCGCCCGATAACCTGCTCGTCTATCGCATCCATGCAGGAAGCGTGACCATGCGGCATGCCAAGGAAATGCGCAGGACGCATTTGCGGATCGTGGCCGAAAATCTCGAGCGTGAGGGGCTCGTGGAAGCCACCGCGGATCTGCGCGACATCGGCGAGGTCGTCTCGCTCGACACAGTTGCGCGCGCAGCCGATTTCATCCGTGCGCTGGAAGAGCGGATTTCCGCGCTGCCGGCCGGCACACGGCCAAGCTTCGAGGCCGGCGCGCTGAACCTGTTCTATTTCCTCTACCAGCTCGTCAGCGACGAAAGAGAACCGCCGCTGACGCATGAATTGCTTACGCGGACAGCGAGATGGAACTTCATCCGCCGCCGCGAAAAATACGCGCTGCGTCCCGGCGTCTGGGCGCCCTGGCTCAGCCTGGTCTCGATAGCGGCCGGAAAGCGGGCGGACGCGGTGGCGTACTTCTTCAAAACCACGCCGGCCGAAGCGGTGCTTTCGCGTTATCAGCGGGGACTGGTATGACCGACAGGCCCCACTCGCTCCTGCGCGATCACTCGTTTGCGAGTGCGCCTGTCCAGACATCTCCCCGATCGGAGCGGCCGTCGCTCGAGGTCAGCTTCATCGTCTGCACGCGTGACCGCGCCGCTGTGCTGGAGGCCTGCATAGCCTCGATCCAGGCTGCATGCCGGGCGCACGCCGCCTTCGCGGCTGAGTTGGTGGTGGTCGACAATGGTTCACGGGACGGCACGTCAAAGCGGCTGGCCGGTATCGCCGAAACATCAGACATCCCAGTCACAGCCGTCTCGGAGACTCGCCCCGGACTAGCCGCTGCCCGCAATGCCGGATTGGCGCGAGCGCGAGGCCGCGTGCTGGTCTTCATCGACGATGACTGCAAGCTCGATCGCGACTATCTCCGCGACCTCGAGCGGCACTACCGGAGTGGCGAGAAGTGGCTGATCCGCGGCGGCCGCGTCGAGCTCGGCGATGCCCGGGACCTGCCCTTCACCATCAAGCGCTGCGAGGCGCGCGAGCGGCTAACCCCAGCGGTCCACCCGGGCGGCTTCGTGCTCGGCTGCAACATGACCATGCACCGCGACGTCGCAGCCCGCATCGGCTCGTTCGACGAACGCTTCGGCACTGGCGGCCCGCTACGCTCGGCTGAGGATACGGATTATCTCGTGCGGGCGATGCTGCTCGGCATGCCGGTCGAGTATGTGCCCGACATGACGGTCCTGCATCATCACGGCCGGCGAGACCGCAAATCGATCGACAGGCTGCACCGCGACTATAGCCTCGGTAATGGTGCGCTGTGCCTGAAACATGTCCGCCACGCCCCTTGGCTGCTTCGCCATGTCTATTGGTCCGCGCGGGCCGCGTTCAAGGAACTGGCGGGCCGTCCTCGCTTCGACCGCGACCTCGATCTGTCGCACTGGCCTATTGTCGTCATGAATCTGGCAGGTGCCGCCAGATTTGCGCTGCTCGTCATGATGGGATGGCCAAAACGGCTGCCGCCGCGCCAGGACCGGCAAGCTAGCGAAGCCAATGCGGAGGCCAGAGCGCGATAATGTCACTGATGCCGTCAACCCTGCCAATGCTGCGCCGCGCGCTTGGTGGCAGGCTGTTGCGGCTCGTTCCCGTCGTGGTGGGGCTCGGGCTTGCGGGCGCCGCGCTGGAAGGCCTCGGCATCGGCCTCATCATTCCGCTGCTCGGCATCATTATGGGGCATGGCGAAACATCAGGCATGGCCGGTTTCTCCGCCCTCCTCCAGCAGGTTGGAGCGGACCTCGGCGAGCGCGAGCGGCTGATCGCCATTTCGGCCGCGATCCTCGGTTCGATCGTGCTGAAGAATGTCTTTGCCTTCGCCAACACGCTGCTGACCAGCTTCATCTACGGCAAGGCAGGTTATTCGATCCGCAGCGCACTGTCGGAGCAGTTGCTCAGGGTCGGCTACCCTTTCTTCCTGCAGCAAAGCCCCGGACGGCTGCTCAACATCATCTCCAACGAATCCTGGCGAGCGTCCGACGCCATCCAGGCCCTGCTCGGCGCGATCGTCAGTGCCTCGGCCGCCGTCATCCTGCTCGCCTTCCTCCTGCTCCTGTCCTGGCAGATGACGCTGCTGGTGACGCTGGGGCTGGCGCTTGTCCAGCTGGCGCACGGGGTTTTGTCGTCCAATCTGAAGGCGCCGAGCCGCAGTGTCGTCTCGCGCAACAGCGCACTCGCGTCGCAGATGCTGCATCTGGTGCATGCTGGGCGCCTGATCCGCATCTTCGGGCAGGAGAACCACGAAAAGGCGGTTTTCTCCAAAGCGTCCGACGGGGTGCGGCGGGCGGCTTTCGTGCTTTCAATCCGCCAAGGCGTCTTGCCGCCACTGACCGAAGTGTTGCACGCGATGCTGTTCCTGGCGGTGGTGATCGGAACCTGGCTGGCGAATGTAAGCTTCCCGCTGACCGTCGCCTTCCTCATCCTGCTCTACCGACTGCAGCCTCATATGCGCGCCTTGCAGATGTCTTGGAGTCAGCTGCAGGGCATGAGCGGCTCGCTGGAGGAGGTGCAATGGCTGCTCGATCCTTCCGACAAGCCCGAGGCGCCGCAGGGCAGCCTGCCGTTCGACGGCTTGCGCCAAGGGATCAGCTTCGATGATGTGAGCTTCGCCTATTCCGGTGCCCTGTCCGGCCCCGACGCGCGCGAGGCGGTGTTGCATCAGGCGGTGTTCGACATCCGCAGCGGCCGCTCGACGGCGCTGATCGGCCGCTCGGGCGCCGGCAAGACGACGATCGTCAATCTCCTGTGCCGCTTCGTCAAACCCGACAGCGGCAGGATCCTCGTCGATGGGGCATCGCTCGGGGAAATCGACCCAAGCCAGTGGCGGCGGAACATTGCCCTGGCCAGCCAGGAGCTGGAATTGGTCGACGGCACCATTTTTGAAAACATCATCTACGGCCACGACACGGCGTCGGCCAGCGACGCCATGCGCGCCGCAAGGCTGGCCGAGGCACATGAATTCATCGAGCACCTGCCGCGGGGTTACGCGACACTTGTAGGATACCGGGGCATCAACCTGTCAGCCGGACAAAGGCAAAGGATCGCGCTGGCGCGGGCGCTGGTGCGCGATCCCGATATCCTCATCCTCGACGAAGCCACCAGTGCGGTGGATGGGTTGTCGGAAGCCGCTATTGTCGAGACGTTGAAGTCGCGGGCCGGCCGCCGCACCACCATTGTCATCAGCCATCACCACAGCACCATCTCGTTCTGCGACGACGTGGTGATCTTGAGCCGGGGTCGGGTGAAGAAACAGGCCGCCTTCGCAACGCTGGCAAAGCTCAGCATGGACGAGCTTTACCAGCACGGAGCGGGTGAGTGATGGGGCGCACCCGAATCTGCGACGCGGCTTGCGCCCGGCAGCTCGCGGATTGCGATCAATCCTGCCGGCAAACCACCACCGCGACGCATTTCCGATTATGCAAAAGCAATTGCCAGTGAGAGGTCAGGCGGCTTTCTTCTTCGCCAGCCGCGCCTTGATCGAGGCGACGTCGGCGCGCGGCGTCGCGGCGAACAGCGTCCTCGTGTAGCTGTGCTTGGGGTCGGCGAAGACCTCCTCGCGCGCGCCGTATTCGACCGCTTCGCCGAAATACATCACCATCACATCGTCGGCGATGTAGCGCACGACAGACAGATCGTGGCTGATGAAGACGTAGGTCAGCTGAAATTCGTCCTGCAGGTCGGCGAGCAGATTGAGCACCTGCGCCTGCACCGACAGATCGAGCGCGGAGACCGGCTCGTCGAGAACCAAGAGGCTCGGGTTCAGCATCAGCGCGCGGGCAATAGCGATGCGCTGGCGCTGGCCGCCCGAGAACATATGCGGGTAGCGATTGTAGTGCTCGGTGCCGAGGCCGACCTTCTTCAGCATCTTCATGGCGAGGTCGCGCCGCTCCTCGGCCGGCTTGTCGGTGTTGATGAGCAGCGGTTCGCCCAGCACATCGCCGATCTTCTGGCGTGGATTGAGCGATCCGTAAGGGTTCTGGAAAACGATCTGCACCTTGCGGCGCATCTCCTTGGTCAGGCCGTTCCTGGCGATGTCGACCTTGTTGCCGTCGATGAACAGCTCGCCCGACGTCGCCGGATCGATCAGCGTGATGATGCGCGCCAGCGTGGACTTGCCGCAGCCGCTTTCACCGACGATGGCCAGCGTCTTGCCCTTGTCGACGCTGAACGAGACGCCCTTGACCGCATGCACGGTGCGCGCGCCGCGAAACAGGCCGCCGCCGACATGATAGTCGCGCTTGATGTTCTTGCCTTCGACGACCTTGATGCTCATCAGGCGACTCCAGCGGCCGGTTCGAACAGCATGTCGGAGACGGTCGGCAGGCGGTCGCCGACGGCGTTTTCCGGCAGCGCCGACAACAGCGCGCGGGTGTAGTTGCTCTTCGGGCTCTCGAACAGCGACAACACGTCGGCCTCTTCCATCTTGCGACCCTTGTACTGGACGATGACGCGGTCGGCAGTCTCGGCGACGACGCCCATATTGTGGGTGATCATGATCAGGCCCATGCCATACTTGACCTGCAGCGAGACCAGGAGATCGAGGATCTGCTTCTGGATGGTGACATCGAGCGCGGTTGTCGGCTCGTCGGCGATCAGAAGCTTCGGATTGCAGGCGATGGCGATGGCGATCATGACGCGCTGGCACTGGCCGCCCGACATCTGGTGCGGGAACGAATTCAGCCGCTCGGCCGGCTCGGCAATGCCGACCTGCGTCAACAGCTCGATGGCCCGCTCGCGGCGCTGGGCTTTGTCCATGCCCATATGAAAGCGCAGCACTTCCTCGATCTGGAAGCCGACCGTGAAGCACGGATTGAGGCTGGCCATCGGCTCCTGGAAAATCATCGACATGTCCTTGCCGACGATCTTGCGGCGCTCGGCCGGGCTCATCTTCAGGAGGTCGCGGCCATTGAAGCTCATCTCGTCGGCGGTGACCGTCGCCGTCCACGGCAACAGGCCCATCACCGCCAGCATCGACACCGATTTGCCGGAGCCGGATTCACCGACAATAGCCAGCACTTCACGTTCGTTGACATGGAGCGAGACGCCGTCGACGGCGCGGAACGGGCCGGATGCGGTCTGGAACTCGACGACGAGATTGCGGATGTTGAGCAACGCCATCACGACCTCCTCAGCTTCGGATCCAGCGCATCGCGCAGGCCGTCGCCGACCAGGTTGATGGCAAGCACGGTGATCAGGATGGCGAGGCCAGGGAAAGTCACCACCCACCAGGCACGCAGGATGAACTCACGCGCCGAGGCGAGCATGGTTCCCCATTCCGGTGTCGGCGGCTGGGCGCCGAGACCGAGGAAGCCGAGGGCGGCCGCCTCGAGGATGGCGTTGGAGAAGGACAGCGTGCCTTGCACGATCAGCGGCGCCAGGCAGTTGGGCAGGATGGTGCGCAGCATCAGCCGGATATGGCCGGCGCCCGCAACCTTGGCGGCGACCACATATTCGCGGCCCTTTTCGGCCATGACAGCGGCGCGCACCAGACGCGCAAAGTGGGGCTGCAGGACGAGCGCGATGGCCAGCATGGCATTGAACAGGCCGGGGCCGAGGATGGTGACCAGAACCAACGCCAGCAGCAGCGACGGGAAGGCCAGGATCAAATCCATGACGCGCATGATCGCCACGTCGACCCAGCCGCGGAAATAGCCGGCCAGCAGGCCAAGCGTGATGCCGCCGGTAAGTGCCAGCGTGACGACGACGGCGCCGATGAGCAGCGAGAAGCGCGCGCCATAGAGCAGGCGCGAGAGCATGTCGCGGCCGACCGCGTCGGTGCCGAGCAGATACTCGGCGCTGCCGCCTGCCTGCCAGGAGGGAGGCCGCAAGAAAGCGGTCTTGTCCTGGATATCGGGTGCATAAGGCGCCAGCAGCGGCGCAAAGAGCGCTGCCAGCACCAGCAGGATGAAGACGAACAGGCCGATGACGGCGCCACGGTTCACCGAGAAATAGTGCCAGAAGGTCCTGAAGCCGGTCAGGCGGTCAGGGTTGCCAGCGGCCATCGGGGCGATTTCGGTCGACTGGCTCATCACGCCGCCCTGATGCGCGGGTTGATGACGGCATAAAGCACGTCGACGATCAGGTTCACGGCCATGACGATAAGGGCGATCAACAGCAAGCCTGACTGCACGACGACATAGTCGCGCTTGAAGATGGAATCGACCATCCACTTGCCGATACCCGGCCAGGCGAAGATGGTTTCGGTGAGGATGGCGCCGGCGAGCAGCGCGCCGACCTGCAGGCCGATGGTGGTGACCACCGGGATCAGCGCATTGCGCAGCGCGTGCACGCCGATGACGCGGGACGACGACAGCCCCTTGGCGCGGGCGGTCCGCACATAGTCCTCGCCCAGCACTTCGAGCATGGCCGAGCGCGTCTGGCGGGCGATGACCGCCAGCGGGATGGTGCCGAGTACCACCGCCGGCAGCACCAGATGGCTCAATGCCGAGCGAAAAGCATCCCATTTGCCGTAGAGCAGGGTGTCGACGGTCATAAAGCCGGTGATCGGCTTGAAGAAGAACTGCAGGCCGATACGGCCGGAAACCGGGGTCCAGCCGAGATAGCCGGAGAAAAAGATGATCAGCAGCAGACCCCACCAGAAAATCGGCATGGAATAGCCGACAAGGGCGGTGCCCATCAGTCCCTGGTCAAACCACGAGCCGCGTTTGACTGCTGCAACGATGCCGGCCGGGATGCCCAGCACCATGGCGAAGATCAAGGCGAAGACAGAGAGCTCGACGGTTGCCGGGAAGAGCGTCATGAAATCTTCGATGACCGGCCGCTTGGACGAGATCGACACTCCGAAATTACCGGTCGCGGCATCGCGGACATAATGCGCATATTGCTGCCAGATCGGCAGATTGTAGCCGAACTGTTCCTTCAGTTCTTCGTAGCGCGCGGGCGACACGCCATGCTCGCCGGCCATGGCAAGGATGGGATCGCCGGGCAGCAGCCTGACGAAGGCGAAGGCACAGATGGTGATGCCGATCAGCGTCGGGAGCACCAAGACGATTTTGTTGAGGAGATATCGGAGCATCTTGAAAAGGGGGCGGCGCCTGATTGCGCGCCGCCCGCCTAACAGTTCTATTCGGCCTTGTCGACGCCGTCGAAGCGATGAATGCCGAGCGGGTCCATCATGAAGCCGCTGACATTCTTGCGCACGACTGCGTAGACCTGGCTGTGTGCCAGGAGGAAGGCCGGAGCCTGCTTCTGGAAGACAACCTGCGCCTCTTCGTAGAGCTTGGTGCGTTCGGCCTGGTCGCTGGTCTTCTTGGCCTTCTGGATCAGGTCCTCGAAGTCCTTGTCACACCAGCTGGAGTAGTTCGACACGCCGATGGCCGAGCAGGCGAACAGCGTGGCGAAGAAGTTGTCCGGATCGCCATTGTCACCGGTCCAGCCGATCTGGAAGGCGCCGGGGCGTTCCTTCTTCTTGCCTTCCTCGCGGTACTTCGTCCACTCGTAGTTGACGATCTCCGCCTTGACGCCGACCTTGGCCCAGTCGGCCTGGATCAGTTCAGCGGCGCGCGCGAAGTTCGGGTTGTAGGGACGCACGCGATCGGAGGCCCAGAGCTGGATCTCCTTCAGCCCGGCATCGGCCAGCACCTTCTTGGCCGCTTCCGGATCATAGGCGTCGGACTTCACGTCCTTGTCCCACGACCACATGGTCGGCGGGATCAGGTTTACCGCCGGCGTGGCGCCGGCGTCCTGGAAGAGCGACTTGATGAGCGATTCCCGATCGATCGCCTGGTTGAGCGCATGGCGCACTTCAGGCTTGTCGAGCGGCGGGATGGTGGTGTTGTAGCTCATATAGCCGATGTTCAGGCCGGCCTGATCCATCAGGGTCACGTCGTTGTTGGCCTTGATCATGCCGATGTCGGCAGGATTCGGATAGGGCGCGATGTCGCATTCGCCGGCAAGCACCTTCTGGATGCGGGCGGTGGCGTCCGGCGTAATGGCGAAGACGAGATCGTCGATCTTTTCCTTGCCCTTGAAGTAATCCGGGTTGGCCGCATAACGGATCACCGAATCCAGCTGGTAGTCGACGAACTGGAACGGGCCGGTGCCGATCGGCTTGGTCGAGAAGTCGGCCATCTTGCCGTCTTTTTCCAGCTGGTCGGCATATTCCTTCGACACGATCGAGGCGAAGTCCATGCCGAGATTGGCCAGCATCGGCGCGTTCGGCTCGGTCAGCGTCAGCTTGACGGTCAGGTCATCGACCTTTTCCCACTTGGCGACGTATTTCGGCATGTCCATGCCGGTGTAGTAGTCCCAGGTCAGGTTCGGCAGGTACTTTTCGCCGTTCCAGGGATTTTCCTTGTTGAACTGGCGATCGAAGGAAAAGACGACGTCGTCTGCATTGAAGTCACGCGTCGGCTTGAAGAAATCCGTGGTCTGGAACTTCACGCCCGGATGCAGGTGGAAAGTATAGACCAGGCCGTCGTCCGAAATCTCCCATTTGTCGGCGAGGCCGGGCACAACTTCGGTGCCGCCATGCTTGAACTCGACCAGGCGCGAATAAACGGTACGCGACGAGGCATCGAAGTCGTTGCCGCCCGTCGTGGTACCCGGGTCGAAGTTGGCCGGCGAGGCCTCCGAGCAGTAGACCAGCGTCTTGGCATTGGCCACGCCGCCGAGGACGCTTGCAGCCAGCAACGCGGCTGCAAAAGTCAGTTTCTTTTTCATTGAGCACTCCCTGATGTTCTTCCAAGCCCCTCTATCAGGCTCGCGAAGCGCGCATATAAGCACCGTTTTTCCGGCTTTGGAACTCCCTGTTTGCCTACCCCACCGTAAGCAGAAAATATTTCTCGGCTTTTGCTCGATTTCAGAAAGAAATAGCAAAATCTGCTAATCACGGGATTGTTAACGACCGCATTTTTTCATTGATCACCTATATCGCTGGAACAATGATCCACAGCGCTGGGCTCGTCATGCCCATCGCGACAGGCTGGTGCCTAAGGCAACAGCGCGGGACAGATTTTGGCGGCAAATCTTTGCCGTCCCTGCCGCTGGGGCAAGACTTGCACGGCCGCCAATAGTCGCAATAGATAGATGACACGCCGGATTTCCCGGGAATCCGCGACATCGCTGCAGCGGAGGACGCCTCACCATATAGAGGCGGTGCAGCATGGAGCAGGCAACAGAACGACTGAGGGAGGCTAGAGGTGGCAAAAGCAACAAGGACAACGGCCCCGGCGAAAGCAAAAGCAGGGTCTGCTTCAAAGCCGGCCGCCGCTGCCGCCAAACCGAAAGCGCCTTCGGTCAAAACCGCTCCCGCCGCCAAACCAAAGGCAGCCATCGCGCCGGCGAAGGCAAGCGCCAAGCCGGCAGCGAAACCTGCGACCAAGCCCGCGGCCGCAGCCGCGGCCGCGAAGACAGCACCTGTTGCAAAGCCCGCCGCCAGCGCTGCAGCGAAAACGGCGGCGGCAAAGCCGGCGCAAGGCCCGGCCAAAAAACTGCCCAAGACGCTGACGGCGCTTGCCGCAGGCCTGCCGGAAAAGCCGTGGCTCAAAAGCTATTCGAAAGTCGTGCCGGCCGAGATCGGCACCCTGCCCTACAGTTCGATCGGCGACTTCCTGGTCGGTGCCTGCAAGCAGTTTTCCGGCCAGCCAGCTTTCGTGTGCATGGGCAAGTCGATCTCCTACGCCGAACTCGAGCGGCAATCGGCTGCCTTTGGCGCCTATCTGCAGTCGAAGGGCCTGCAGAAGGGCGCACGCGTGGCGCTGATGATGCCGAATGTGCTGCAATATCCGGTGGCGATGATGGCCGTGCTTCGCGCCGGCTATGTCGTGGTGAACATCAATCCGCTCTACACGCCGCGCGAGCTCGAACACCAGCTCAAGGATTCCGGCGCGCAGGCGATCGTCATTCTCGAGAATTTCGCCAGCACCCTGGACGTGGTGATTGCCAGGACGGCGGTCAAGCATGTGGTGGTCGCGGCAATGGGCGACATGCTCGGCGGCCTCAAGGGCACGATCGTCAACCTCGTCGTGCGGCGGGTAAAGAAGATGGTGCCGGCGTGGTCGCTGCCCGGCCATGTCAAGTTCAATGCGGCCGTGAAGGCCGGCGCCGGCATCGCTTTCAAGCCGGCCAAGATGGAAGCCAGCGACGTCGCCTTCCTGCAATATACCGGCGGCACCACGGGGATTTCCAAAGGTGCTGTGCTGCTGCACTCCAATGTGCTGTCCAATGTCGCGCAGAACACGCTGTGGCTGCAGGACGCCTACGCGATCAAGCCGAAGCCGGCGCATCTCAACTTCATCTGCGCGCTGCCGCTCTACCATATCTTCGCGCTGACGGTGAACGCGCTGATGGGTATGCAGCAGGGCGCCCAGAACGTGCTGATCCCCAACCCGCGCGACATTCCCGGCTTCGTCAAGGAGCTGCAGAAGTACCCGATGCACATTTTTCCGGGTCTCAACACGCTGTTCAACGCGCTGCTCAACAATGAGGATTTCCGCAAGCTCGACTTCAAACCGCTGATCATGACGCTGGGCGGCGGCATGGCGGTTCAGAAGGGGGTTGCCGAGCGCTGGAAGGCGTTGACCGGCAACTCGATCACCGAGGGCTACGGGTTGTCGGAGACCTCGCCGGTGGCCACCGCCAACAGGTTCAGCGACAGCAATTTCACCGGCACGATCGGCCTGCCGCTGCCGTCGACCGAGATCGTCATCCGCGACGATGACGGCAACAATCTGCCGCTGGGCGAGGTCGGCGAGATTTGCATCCGCGGGCCGCAGGTGATGGCCGGCTACTGGAACCGGCCGGACGAGACCGCCAAGGTGATGACCAAGGACGGGTTCTTCAAATCCGGCGACATGGGCTTCATGGACGAGCGCGGCTACACGAAGATCGTCGACCGCAAGAAGGACATGATCCTGGTCTCCGGCTTCAACGTCTATCCGAACGAACTCGAGGAAGTCGTCGCCCAGCATCCGGGTGTGCTCGAAGTGGCGGCAATCGGCGTGCCGGACGAGCATTCGGGCGAAGTGCCGAAGCTGTTCGTGGTCAAGAAGGATCCGGCGCTGACCGTCGAGGCGCTGACCGCCTATTGCCGCGAGAACCTGACTGGCTACAAGCGGCCGAAATACATCGAGTTCCGGACCGAACTGCCAAAGACGCCGGTCGGCAAGATTTTGCGCCGGGCGCTGCGGGAATAGATTTGAACGACGAGCGTAGTCGCGGTGCAGACGACAATCCGCGTTTCGACGCGGCGACGTTCATCAAGGCGAACATGCGCCTTGCGCCTGTTCCAGCACTTCCCGAAATCCTGCTCTACACGGCCCATCCGGCAAGCGGCCTGAGGCGGCTTGTCGACCCCCACCGAGGCGCCGACGCGGACGACGATACTGTCGAACCGGACGACGACACGCTTGAGCAACAGCCGCCCTACTGGGCCTATGCCTGGGCGGGCGGCGCGGTGCTTGCGCGCTATATACTCAACCATCCGCAGAGCGTGGCCGGCCGCCGCGTGCTCGACCTCGGCGCCGGTTCGGGCCTCGTCGGCATCGCCGCGGCCAAGGCCGGCGCCGGCGCGGTGATCGCCGCCGAAATCGATCGCAATGGCGTTGCCGCCATCGGCCTCAACGCCGCGGCCAACGGCGTCGAGATCACCATCGTCGACCAGGATATCACCACGGGTCCACCACCGGCGGTCAACCTCGTGCTCGCCGGCGACGTGTTCTACAGCCGCGAGGTTGCTTTGCGGGTGATCCCATTCCTCGACCGCTGCCTGGAGGCCGGCATCGAGGTGCTGGTCGGCGATCCCCGTCGCAACGACCTGCCGCTGTCCCGGCTGCGGTTGCTGGCGGAGTATCAGGTGCCGGATTTCGGCGACGCAAGAGGGGTTGCGACCAAGCCGAGTGGTGTGTTCTCGTTTGAGGCGGAAGAGCGCTGACGGCGAAAGCAAAGCCCAGTCGCTGAATGGCCGAGCTCGACCCAAGCTGACTTTACGCCGGCACCGACATGAACGACTGCTTTGCGCCTCATGTCAGCCACAGAGGACTACTCTGCCGGTGCCCGAGAGCAGACATCGCTGATGCCCCCCCAGACAGTAGGCTCCTGGACAAAAGTTTGAACGGGCAGCCGTTGCGGCCAAGATGGCGTCACCAAGGGAGTGGTGCCTTTCTGCTAGTTATTCCAGAACCGAACCGTCTGCTCTCGGCTTCAAAGGCGCAATGCACGAAATTACTAGTGCGGCATTCCCGCCATCTTCAGAGCCTCGACATACTTTTTCCGGTCTTCGAGTCGTCGGAACGGCGGCAGCACGTCAGCAATATTTACAAGCCGCAGCGCAGGAGCGACCTTCGCATGTCGCTCGATCGTCTCCTTCGCTTGATCTGATCGCCCGGCTAGGGCGTGGCTGGCGGCAGCAACGCGTAACGCGCTTGCGTAGTTGGGTTGCTGTCGAAGCGCCCGCTCCGCCCACAGTAACGCGTCGTCGTAGTGGCCGACACAGAAGTGGGCCAGCGCGGTGCAGAACTGCCAAGAGTAAATTCGCAGATCGAGCGGACTGAGGCGCATTGCGCGCGCGGCGTGCTCAATTCCCTTGTCCGGTTGGCCCAAACACGTCTTGACCCAGCTGCTGTAGCCCCACGCCAAAGCCAGGTTTGGGTTGAGCGCAAGCGCTTCGTCGAGGCGGGCCGCGGCCTCTTCAATGTCGCCACCGACATAGCCAAGCACGTAGCCACCAAACGAAAGCGCAATGGCATCGTCGCGACCGAGGTCGATCGCTCTAGAAGCAAATCCAAGCGCCTCCTCGACTTCCTGCGTGCGATCGACCATCCAGCCATTGCTCTTCCGAGTGGAATAGCATCGCGCGGCCCTGGCGTGGGCGAGTGCGAACTCTGGGTCGCGGGCGATCGCTTGATTGAAAAGCCGCAGCGCCTCCTCGCCAGCGGCCTTGGTGATCGTCCGGTCGAAGGTAGCAAGCCCGCGTAGATAGTAGTCATAGGCTTCAAGGCTCTCCGTCGGCTTGCGTCTGGCGCGCTCGATCTCGGCCTGCTCCATTTTCGGCGCGATTGCCCCGACGATGCTCGATGTGATCTGGTCCTGCAGATCGAACACCTCCGCCAGCGCGCCGTCGAAACGGTCGGCCCACAAATGTGCCCCTGTCGAGGAATCGATGAGCTGGGCTGAAATGCGCAGCTGTTCGCCAGATCGGCGCACGCTGCCCTCAACCACATAACGAACACCCAGTTCGCGCCCTACCTTCTTCACGTCCACGGCGCGGCCTTTGTACGCAAAGCTCGAATTGCGGGCGATGACCAGCAAGTGGCGAAAGTGAGCGAGCGCTGTGACTATGTCTTCAACGACACCATCTGCAAAATATTCCTGCTCCGCATCGCCGCTCATGTTCTGAAACGGCAAGACCGCAACCGATGCCTGGTCGCGCTGGCTGGCAAGCGCCCGCGGCTCGATGCGAATTGACCCTTCCAATCTAACCTGAAACACGCGTACCGGGTGCTTGATGTTTTTCAATTTGCGCTCGCCGAGATCCTCGAACGCAAGACCCAAACGGTCACCGACTTCATGGCGCACCGAAGACGAGACTACGATCCCGCCGGGCTCCGCCATGCTCTCAAGCCGAGCGGCGACGTTAACCCCATCGCCGAAGATATCGTCGCCCTCGACGATCACGTCGCCGAGGTTGATCCCGATCCGGAAGTCGATCCGGCGATCGCCCGGCTCGCCCTCGTTGCGGCTGGCCATGCCGCGTTGGATCGCTGCCGAGCAGGCCACCGCATTGACTACGCTGGGGAATTCTACAAGCATCCCGTCGCCCATCAGCTTGACGACGCGCCCCCGATGCTCGGCAATGCTGCCGTCGACGAATTCCTTGCGATGGGCGTTAAGCGCCGCCAGGGTGCCGGCCTCGTCGACGCCCATCAGCCTAGAATAGCCGACCACGTCGGCGGCAAGGATAGCGGTAAGGCGGCGCTCCATAGAACAAGCCTGGCTTCGTTAATCGGAGCAGCCTAGCGCGTTTCGCGACGGTGGCTAGCCGAATTCGGGAATCTGTCGACCTCACGCTCGGTCGTCCGCATTGCTGTTCTTACTGCCCCTGCACATGTGCAGGGGCAGGCATGTATATTCGGAGCTTAAGGGCAGCGCGACAGCCAAAAGCGGAGGTTCAGCTTGCGGCCCACCTCGGCCGTTGACGGCAAAGTGCCGTTTTGCCCCAGGCCTTCCCCGTCAGACCGTCTCCTTGACCCTCGCCGACAGAAAGTCCGGCAAGTCGGCAACGGAATCCAAAACCACATCGGCGATCGCTGACAGCGATTCACGCGTGCCGGTGCCGGAGAGCACGCCGACCGCCAGGCCACAGCCACCGGCGCGCGCCATCTCCAGGTCGTGACGGTTGTCGCCGACCATGGCGATCTCGGCCGGCCTCAGCCCGGTCAGGTCGCAGAAGGCGAGGATGGTGTCCGGCGCCGGTTTCGGATTGGCCACCGCGTCATAGCCATAGGCGGCGTCGAAGAGCTGGGCGACGCCGAGCGTGACCATCGTCTTCTCCGCACCGGCGGTCGAATCGTTGGTGGCGACGCCGAGCCGGTAGGCGCGTTTGTGCAGCGCCGTCAGCGCTCCGACGATGCCCGGCAGCGCCACCGCCATCGACGAGCCCTGTACGGAGGTGATCTCGTTGAAGCGGGCGACGGCCAGCATCTGGTCCTCGTCGGACAGGCGCGGGAACCACAGCTCGACGACGTCCATATTGGTGCCCGAGGCGAAGATGGAATCCGGTTTGAAGCGCTTGGCGACAAAATCGAACCCCGCCGCCGAAAGCAGCCTGTCGGCCTTCCAGCGATCGCCCTCGGCAGCGTCCATGGCCATGAAATCGGCGATGCCGAGCCAGGTCGCGTTAAAATCGACGAGCGTTCCGTCCTTGTCGAACAAGATGCCCTTGATATCGGCCGGGTTTTTCATGCCTGACCCCGCAATTGCTGGATGCGCGCCACCAGCCCGGCCGTCGAAGCGTCGCGCTTGGCGGCGCTCTCCTTGCCTTCCACGACAGGCAGCAGCCCGGTCGCCAGTTCCTTACCGAGCTCGACCCCCCATTGGTCGAACGAATTGATGTTGAACAGAGTGCCCTCGACAAAGACACGGTGCTCGTAGAGCGCGATCAGCCGGCCGAAGGTGCGCGGGTCGAGCTTGCGGTAGAGGATCGTCACCGACGGACGATTGCCGGAGAAGACGCGGTGCGGAGCGATCTTGTCGACATCGGCCGGCTTCATGCCCTTGGCCAGCATCTGCGCACGCGCCTCGTCCAGCGTGCGGCCCTTCATCAATGCTTCCGACTGCGCCAGGCAATTGGCGAGCAGCAGATCGTGCTGGTGTTTCAGATCAGGCTCGTGGCCGACGGCGGCGGCGAGGAACTCGACCGGGATGAAATCGGTGCCCTGGTGCAGCAGTTGGAAGAAGGCGTGCTGGCCATTGGTGCCGGGCTCGCCCCAGACCAACGGTCCGGTCGGCGTCGCCACCGGCGTGCCGTCGAGGGTGACGCCCTTGCCGTTCGATTCCATGTCGAGCTGCTGCAGATACGCAGGCAGTCTGGACAGGCGCTGGTCATAGGGGATGACGGCACGGGCCGGATAGCCGCAGATCACGCGATGCCACCAGCCGACCAGTCCCAGCAGCGCCGGCAGGTTCTTCTGCAGGGGCGCGGTGCGGAAGTGCTCGTCCATCTCATGCGCGCCGTCGAGGAAGGCGCGGAAGTTGCGTGGGCCGATGGCGATCATCACCGGCAGGCCGATGGCGCCCCACAGCGAATAGCGGCCGCCGACCCAGTCCCAGAAGCCGAACACGCGATCCGCTTCGATGCCGAACTTGGCCACAAGGTCGAGCGCGGTCGAGACGGCGGCGAAATGCTTGCCGACAGCTTCCTTGCCGAGCGCCTTTTGCACCCATTTGCGCGCTGTCTCGGCATTGGTCATCGTCTCGACCGTGGTGAAAGTCTTCGAGGCGATGATGAACAGCGTGGTTTCCGCCGACAGGTCCTTCAGCGTGTCGTGGATATGGGCGCCGTCGATGTTGGAGACGTAATGCGCGCGCGGGCCGTCACGATAAGGCGCCAACGCCAGCGTTGCCATGGCCGGGCCGAGATCGGAACCGCCAATGCCGATGTTTACGATGTCGGTGATCTTCTTGCCGGTGGCGCCGGCGGCCTTGCCGGAGCGAATGGCATCGGCAAAGGCGCCCATGGCGTCGAGCACGGAAAGCACATCCGCCTTGACGTCCTGACCGTCGACGGTGATGCCCTTGCCAGAGAGGTTGCGCAGCGCCGTGTGCAGCACGGCGCGGTCCTCGGTGATGTTGATCTTCTTACCGGAAAACATCGCGGCGCGGCGGCCTTCGAGGTCGGCGGCGCCGGCGAGCTTTTCGAGCAGTTCCATCGTGCGCTGGTCGACCGCGCATTTCGACCAGTCGAGCAGAAGGTCGCCGTCACTGGCCGAGAATGTCTCGAAGCGCTTGGGGTCGGCGGCAAAAGCCTCGCGCATCGTGCCCGATGCCGCCGCGCGCGCAGCACGCAAGGCGACAAGCTGTTTGTCGAAGGACGAATGATCCAATGCCGGCTCCTGATACTTTTTCACGACATCTTATCAGACCGGATGTTTCCGGCGCGTGTCGTCGCGCCGATGTTATTGAGCCGAATCTCGTCTGTTTCAATGCGTGGGGATGACGCAGTGGGGCAAACCGTGGCACGACAAAGTGTTGTCGCGGGCGCGCCGGGAAGCGATGACGCTGCGCGTCACGCTCGTGAAACGCGGCGCGACGACGCTCCGCGTCGCGCGGGGATGATGCACCGCATCACCCGGGGATAGATCACTGGCATAAATCCCAGCGATCAGAAAAATTGATTGGCGCAACCCCTTGTGCCACGGTTACCTTCCGCTGGTCCAGCCAAGCAAAAAAGTTTGGCCATCGAGGAACTTCTTCCATGCCACAGCGTAACGACACGGCCATATGGTCCGGCCTGTTCCGGATTTCGGCGGAATCGGGCCAAACCCTGCAGGCGCAGATTCGCCAGGCGATCGTCGCCGCCATCCTCGACCGGCAGATCGCCGCTTCGATGCCGCTTCCGTCCTGCCGCATCCTGGCAGAAAAACTCGGCGTTGCGCGCGGCACCGTGGTGCTGGCGTTCCAGCAGCTGGTCGACCAAGGTTTCTTGGTGGCGCGCGAACGGCGCGGCCATTTCGTCAATCCGGACGTGCTGGCCACCCCGGCCAAGCCGCACCAGAAGGCGCCGGACCAGCAGAACGAGATTGACTGGAAGGCACGCCGGCAGATCGCCGCCAGCGACATGCCGCCGCCAGCCAAGCACGACAACTGGATCAAGTCGTCCTACCCCTTCGTCTACGGCCAGTTCGACCCGGCGCTGTTCCCGACAGCCGAGTGGCGCGAGTGCAACCGCATGGCGCTCGCGGTGCTGGAGATCCGCAACTGGGCCTCCGACATGGTCGATCGCGACGATCCGCTCTTGATCGAGCAGATCCAGGCGCGGCTCCTGCCGCGGCGCGGTATCTTCGCCAATCCGGACGAGATCATCGTCACGTTGGGCGCCCAGAACGCGCTCTATATGCTGGCGACGCTGCTGATGACCAAGGGTTCGAAGGTGGCGATGGAAGACCCGGGCTATCCCGATGCCCGCTCGATCTTCCGCCTCGCGGGCGCTGACATCCAGCCGGTTCCGGTCGACCAGTCCGGCATCGTAACCTCTTCCATTCCCAACGATTCCGGCTTTGTCTTCGTTACGCCCAGCCACCATTGCCCGACCATGGTGCCGCTGTCGGCGGAGCGCCGGCAGGACCTTCTGGCGCGCGCCAACCGCCACAACCAGATCATCATCGAGGACGGCTATGACAGCCAGCTTCTCGACGAGGCGCCGCAGCAGGCGCTGAAGAGCCTCGACCGTTCCGGCCGCGTCATCTACGTCGGCTCGATGTCGAAGACGCTGGCTCCGGGCCTGCGGCTTGGCTACATCGTGGCTTCGGCTGGACTAATCTCTGAGCTCAGGGCGCTGCGCCGCTTCATGCTGCGGCACCCGCCGGCCAACAATCAGCGCGCCGTGGCGCTGTTCCTGTCGCTCGGCCATCACGAGGCGCTGGTGCGGCGGCTGTCTTCCGCCTTCGACGAACGCCGCAAGCGTCTGGTCCATGCGATTTCCGCATTTCTGCCGGAATGGCGCTCGACCGATTCGGCCGGCGGTACATCGCTCTGGCTGGAAGGGCCGCGCGGCACCGATGCGCGGGGTTTGGCCGAGGCCGCGGCGTCGCGCAGCGTCATCATCGAGCCCGGCGACCGCTTCTTCGACCGCACCGAAAAGCCGTCGCGTTTCATGCGCTTGGGCATTTCCTCGATCGCGCTGCAGCACATCGAGCCGGGCATTCGCGAACTCGCGACCGCGGCCGGACGCAGGCCGGCAGCTGCCTAATTTTGCCTATGCCGGGGCCTTGAATGGCCTCGGCTGTGGCATCCTTCCCAACACTGTTCTTTAGCGCTCTGGCATATGCGACGGGGCCCGCTGGCCCATAGGCTGTGCCAATGCCGGCGGCATAGTCGGCTGACAAAGGGGACGAAGCAGGCCGACGGTGGACCAATCACCGCGTCCGGTTTCGCAGCTAAAGGTGGAGTGCCTCCCATGTCAGTGGCTCTTGAGAAGCAGGATGCGGCTCTTAAGGATGCAGATCTTAAGCAGGAAGCTTTGGGCGACCAGCGTTCGCGGCGATCCGGCGGGCGCGAAGCGCGACGCGCCATGCGGGCTGCACCATTGGCTGACGACATCCGGCCGGTGCGCGCCGGCCTCGAAGGCGGCAGCTACGGCCCGCTCAAGCAAAACGATCAGGAGCGCATCCATGAAGCGGTGCTGACGCTGCTGGAGACCGTCGGCTTCGCCAATGCCATTCCCTCCTGCATCGAGGCGCTGACGAAAGCCGGTGCTACCTATGGCGATGACGGCCGCATCCGCTTCCCGCGCGGCCTGGTAATGGACACGATCAAGAAGGCAGCGCGGAATTTTACGCTGCACGGCCAGGATCCAAGGCATGACATGCTGATCCAGGGCAAACGCGTGCATTACGGCACCGCGGGTGCCGCTGTGCATCTGGTCGATGTCGAAAAGCGCGAATACCGCGAGTCGCTGGTGCAAGACATCTATGACGCCGCCCGCCTCGTCGAAGGGCTCGACAACATCCATTTCTTCCAGCGGCCGATGGTGCCGCGCGACATTCCCGATCCGCTCGAAATGGACTTCAACACGCTCTACGCCTGCGTGATGGGAACGTCCAAGCATGTCGGCACTTCGTTCACGGTGCGTGAGAACGTGCAGCCGGCGCTGGAGATGCTCTATGCGATCGCCGGCGGTGAGGAGAATTTCCGCGCGCGGCCGTTCGTGTCGAACTCCAACTGCTTCGTCGTTCCGCCGATGAAGTTCGCCGAGGACGCCTGCGGCGTGCTCGAAGCCTGTGTCGAAGGCGGCATTCCGATCCTGCTGCTATCGGCCGGCCAGGCCGGCGCCACCGCGCCCGCCGCGATTGCCGGCGCAGTGGTCCAGGCAGTGGCCGAAGTTCTGGTCGGTCTCATCTATGTCAACGCCATCAAGCCGGGGCATCCGGCGATCTTCGGCACCTGGCCGTTCGTCTCCGACCTCCGGACTGGCGCCATGTCGGGCGGTTCGGCCGAGCAGGCGGTGCTGACTTCGGCCTGCGCACAGATGGCGCAATTCTACGACCTGCCGGGCGGCTCGGCCGCCGGCATGACAGACTCGAAACTGCCCGACATCCAGTCCGGCTACGAAAAGGGCATCACCGACGTGATGGCCGGTCTTGCCGGCCTCAACCTGGTCTATGAATCGGCCGGCATGCATGCCTCGCTGCTCGGCTTCTGCCTGGAGAGCCTGATCATCGACAACGACATGCTGGGTCACTGCCTGCGTTGCGTGCGCGGCATCGAGGTCACCGACGAAGCGCTGTCGATCGACACCATCACCGAGGTCTGCATGAATGGCCCGGGCCACTATCTCGGCAATGAGCAGACGCTGCGGCTGATGCAGACCGAATACTTTTATCCGGCCGTCGGCGACCGCTTTTCGCCCAAGGAATGGAACGAGAAGGGCCGGCCCGACATCTTGCAGCGGGCGATCATCGAGAAGAAACGTGTCCTGGCCGAGCGCTTCCCCCGCCATGTGCCGAAGCTGCTCGACGACAAATTGCGCGCCCGCTTCGGCGAGATGATCAAGCTGCCGCGCAGTGGCATGGGTGGGTAAGTCTCAGCTTACGAAATCAGTCCACGCTTAGCCCAAAACGCCCGACAACCTCGGCGCTGATCAGCTTGCCATGCAGCGCCATCAGCACGATCTGCGCGTCGAGGCTGTCGCCGGTTTCAAGAGCTGCCTCGATGCGGCGCTCCGCTTCCAGCCGCCGTTCCGGGCCATTGGCCTGTTCGAACGTTTGTGGGCCTGCGATGCAATAGCCGAACAGCTGCGCCACGGACCGGTAGGCCTCCGGCGGCGGCTCGTCCGGCCAATGGTCCTTCATCAGATTGACGATGGTGAGCTTGACGCCCTCGGGAACAAGCGCCGGATGAAGATCGGCGCCGCGCAGCGCGTTGTCGAGTTCCCTGAGGTCGCCCGAGCGGCCGAACATGCCGAGGAAACCGAGGGAAGAGCGCCGTTTCGTCATGATGGTCTCATCTCTGTGCAGGACGCCGCGAGATGACGTATCTGTAGGTCCGACCCAACCGATACAAGAGCGCCGCCAAGAGAAAAGGCGGCCTGCCCAATGGCAAGCCGCCTTTGATTTCACCGAGCCATGTGGCGCTCAGTGATTGTCCCTTGGCACGCCGCTGGTGTGGGCGACGTCCTGGTATTTTACCGCCGGCTTCAGCACCATTCCTTCGGAGAACTGGTCAACCATGCCGCGCTGGATCTCCTGCCACGGCGTCTGGTGCTGCGGATAGTGATAGCCGCCATTGCCCTGCATCGCCGCGCGCCGCGTGGCGATCTCTTCGTCGCTGACGAGGATATTGGCCGTACCCTTCTTCAGGTCGATGCGAACGCGGTCGCCAGTCCTGAGCAGCGCAAGGCCACCACCTATCGCCGCTTCCGGCGAAGCGTTGAGGATCGACGGCGAGCCCGACGTGCCCGACTGGCGGCCGTCGCCGATGCAGGCCAGCGCATGGATACCCTTCTTGATCAGATAGGCCGGCGGCTGCATGTTGACGACCTCGGCGCCGCCGGGATAACCGATGGGACCGGCGCCGCGCATGAACAGGATGGTGTGCTCGTCGATGCCTTGCGCCGGGTCGTCGATGCGGGTGTGGTAGTCCTCCGGCCCATCGAAGACCATGGCATTGCCCTCGAAGGCTTCCGGGTCCTTCGGGTTGGACAGATAGCGCTCGCGGAATTCCGGCGAGATGCCGCTCATCTTCATGATCGCGGAATCGAAGAGATTGCCGCTGAGGTTGATGAAACCGGCGTTGGTCTTCAGCGGCTCGGCGACGGTGCGGATGACGTCGGTGTTCTCGTTGACAACACCCTTGCAGTTGTCGCCGATCGTCTTGCCGTTGACGGTCATCGCTTCGGGATAGGGCAACAGCCCGCCCTTCAGCAGTTCGGCCACCACGGCCGGCACGCCGCCGGCATGATGATAGTCCTCACCGAGGTATTCGCCCGTCGGCTGCAGATTGACGATCAGCGGCACGTTGAGACCGACTGTCTGCCAGTCGTCATTGGTGAGCGGCACGCCGAGATGGCGAGCGATCGCATTGAGATGGATGGGCGCATTGGTCGAGCCGCCGATCGCCGAATTGACGACGATGGCGTTCTCGAAGGCCTGCCGCGTCATGATGTCGGACGGCTTCAAATCCTCATGCACCATCTCGACGATGCGCTTGCCGGTCTCATAGGAGATCTGGCCGCGCTCGCGGTAGGGCGCCGGAATGGCGGCCGAACCCGGCAATTGCATGCCGAGCGCCTCGGCTAGCGAGTTCATGGTGGTGGCGGTGCCCATGGTGTTGCAGTAGCCGGTAGACGGCGCCGAGGAGGCGACGATGTCCATGAACTCGTCATAGTCGATCTCGCCGGCCGAGAGCCGCTGGCGCGATTCCCAGACGATGGTGCCGGATCCCGTGCGCTTGCCCTTGTGCCAGCCATTCAGCATCGGGCCGACCGACAGGGCGATGGCCGGAATGTTGACGGTCGCCGCCGCCATCAGCAGTGCCGGCGTGGTCTTGTCGCAGCCGATGGTCAGCACGACGCCGTCGAGCGGATAGCCGTAGAGCACCTCGACCAGGCTCAGATAAGCGAGGTTGCGGTCAAGTGCGGCGGTCGGGCGCTTGCCGGTCTCCTGGATCGGATGGCAAGGAAATTCGAAGGGAATGCCGCCCATCGAGACGATGCCTTCGCGCACGCGCTTGGCAAGCTCGATATGGTGGCGGTTGCAGGGCGACAGGTCGGAGCCGGTCTGGGCGATGCCGATCAGCGGCTTGCCCGACATCAGCTCGGCCCGCGTCAGGCCGTAGTTCAGGTAGCGCTCGAGATAGAGCGCGGTCATGCCCGGATTGTCGGGATTGTCGAACCACTCCTGCGAGCGAAACTTCTTCTTTCTGGTGGGGGCGCCTGCCATCGTGGTCTCCGTATTTGTAAGACAAATCGATATGGCAACGAGCGGAAGCAGGCAAGAGGGCGCACCGTCGCAACCGGACTTTGGTGCGATAGACATGCATCGAGCCCTGCGTTAGGCCTTTGAACAGTCTGGCGCGGGAGGTTTTGATGGCTTTGGTGATCGAAGGCGAGGAACGCATTGCCGCACCTCTGCAGAAAGTGTGGGAAGCGCTGAACGATCCGGCCATTCTGAGGGAGAGCATTCCCGGCTGCCAGAGCCTGGAGATGAAATCGCCGACCGAAATGGCGGCGACCGTGGTGCTGAAGGTCGGCCCGATCAAGGCGACCTTCAACGGCGAAGTGACGCTGAAGAACCTCAAGCCACCGCATTCCTACACCATTCAGGGCGAAGGCAAGGGTGGCATTGCCGGCTTCGCCAAGGGCGGCGCCGACGTGACACTGACGGCGGACGGGCCGGATGCGACGGTGCTCAAATACGCGGCCAAGGCCGATGTCGGCGGCAAGATCGCCCAGCTCGGCAGCCGGCTGATCGAATCGACGTCAAAGAAACTGGCGGGGCAGTTTTTCTCGACGTTTGGCGAGAAAGTGGGCGGTTAGGCCCCTCTCACTCGAACACGATGCTGGGCACAGCCGCTGCGGCCGCGCCGCGCTCCTCGTTGACCCGGTCCCAGACCTTCGAGGCAATATCGCGATAGATTTTTGCCTCGGCGCTGTCGGGCTTCGACGCCACCACCGGTGAGCCCTCATCCGAGCTCTCGCGGATGCCCATTTCCAGCGGCACCTCGCCGAGGAACGTCACGCCGAGGCGCTCTGCCTCGCGCCGCGCCCCGCCATGGCCAAAGATGTCGTACCGCTTGCCGGTATCGGGAGCGATGAAATAGCTCATATTCTCGACGATACCGAGCAGCGGCACGTCAACCTTCTTGAACATGTTTAGGCCCTTGCGGGCATCGATCAGGGCCAGGTCCTGCGGCGTCGAGACGATGACGGCGCCGGCCAGCGGCACCTGCTGGGCCATGGTCAGCTGGGCGTCGCCGGTGCCGGGCGGCATGTCGACGACCAGCACGTCGAGCCGACCCCATTCGACCTCGCGCAGCATCTGCGTCAGCGCCGACATCACCATCGGACCGCGCCAGATCATCGGCGTCTCCTCGTCGACGAGGAAGCCCATCGACATCACCTTGAGGCCGTAATTCTCCATCGGTTTCAAGATCTTGCCGTCGACGGTCTGCGGCCGACCATGGATGTTGAGCAGCCTTGGCATGGACGGGCCGTAAATGTCGGCATCGAGCACGCCGACGCGCAGACCATTGGCGGCGAGGCCGAGCGCGATGTTGACGGCGGTGGTCGACTTGCCGACGCCGCCCTTGCCGGAGGCCACCGCGATGATCGCCTCGATGCCCGGCACGCCACGCTTGCCCGAGCTTTGCGAGGCCGGGGCGTGCGGTGCGGGACGGGGCGCGGCGGTTGGAGCCGGTGGTGCCGGTCTGGGTGCGGGGCGCGCCGGCACGGGCGCCTCCATGCCGCCGCCCTTCTTTTCCGCCGTCAATGCGACGACTGCGCCGGCGACACCGGGAATCGCCTTGACAACACGCTCGGCAGCGGCGCGCAGCGGCTCCATCTCCTGCGCGCGGGCAGCGGGAACGGTGATCGAGAAAAACACTTTTGAATCGGCGATGAAAATCTCCGAAACCATGCCGAGGTCGACGATGTTGCCGGTGAAGTCAGGTCCGTTGACCGTCTTCAGACGCTCGGTGACGATTTCCTTGGTGACGGACATCAGGTCTTCCTTATGCAAGCTTGCGCCTGAGATAATGCAGTTTCCCGGCAGAACCAAGCCGTGGCGCAATAGCTGGCCAGATTTGCCTGCAAACGACGGACACCTGAGTTGCCCGACTCGTCTGGCGCAGGCGCCCGGCGCCGGATAGCTTGCGCCAATGATCGACAAGCTCGAATTCTTCATCGCACTGGCCAAGGAGGAGCATTTCGGCCGGGCGGCGGAAGCGTGTGGCGTCACGCAGCCGACCTTGTCGGCCGGCATCAAGCAGTTGGAAGGCCAGCTCGGCGTCATGCTGGTCAATCGCGGCTCGCGCTTCCAGGGGCTGACGCCGGAGGGCAAGCAGGTGCTGGTGTGGGCGCGCCGCATCGTCGGCGACTCGAGGGCCATGCGCGAGGAGATGCGGGCGGCGCGCCACGGTCTGTCCGGCCGCATCCGCATTGCTGCCATTCCGACCGCGCTGGCCATGGTGGCGCGGCTGACGACACCGTTTCGCGAAAAGCACCCTGGCGTCACCTTTTCGGTGCTGTCGCGCACCTCGATCGAGGTGCTATCGCTGCTCGGCAATTTCGATATCGATGCCGGCATCACCTATCTCGACAATGAGCCGCTCGGGCGGGTGACCAGCGTGCCTCTCTATGACGAGCGCTATCAATTGATCACAGCCGTGGGAAATCCCTATTCCGACCGCGACAAAGTGACTTGGGCCGAGATCAGCAAGTTGCCGCTCTGCCTGCTGACACCGGACATGCAGAACCGCCGCATCATCGACCAGCATCTGGCCGAGGCCGGGGTGCAGGTGCGGCCAACGCTCGAATCCAATTCGATGATCGTGCTGTTTTCGCATATAAGGACCGGCAAATGGTCGTCGATCATGCCGCTTAACCTTGCGGAAACATTCGGCTTTTCCGAGCCGATCCGGGCCATTCCGATCGTCGAGCCCGACGCCAGCCACACGGTCGGTCTGGTGGCGACGCCGCGCGAACCGCACACGCCACTGGTGCAGGCGCTGCTGGACGAGGCGATGGCGCTGGCAGACGATTTCCACGCCAGTCGCTGAGCTAGTCATAGCTGGTGAAACGGCACGATAGAAATTTTCTATCGTGCAACGAAACCGCTTTATTGATTTCGGAGGTTTCCTCTGATTTCTTAAGCACTTAGCGATAAAGCGGCGCAGGCATGTCGTTGTTCCAAAACCGCTTCATGCTTTTGGACGATATGAATGGATCGCTACGATAGGGAGGGCGCTGCGTGCCAATGCAGCCTGCAAGTACCGAGATACAGTCGCGCACTGCGGCGATCATCCAGGAGTTGAAGGACCTCGAGGGTCCGCTGCTGCCGATCCTTCACGGCATCCAGGAAGAATTTGGCCATGTACCGCAGGACGCCGTGCCCGTCATCGCCGATGGGCTGAACCTGTCGAGGGCCGAGGTGCACGGCGTCGTGACCTTCTATCATGATTTCCGTGCCCGGCCGGCCGGCCGGCATGTGCTCAAGCTCTGCCAGGCGGAAGCCTGCCAGTCGATGGGTTCGGATGCGGTCGCCGCAAAGGTCAAGCAACTGCTCGGCATCGATTTCCATGAGACCACCCGCGACGGATCGTGTACACTTGAGCCTGTCTATTGCCTCGGGCTTTGCGCCTGTTCACCGTCGGCGATGCTGGATGGTGAGGTGATCGGGCGGCTCGATGACGAGAAGATCGAAGAGATCGTCGCGGAGGTACGCTCATGATCCCGCGCATCTACATTCCAGGTGACTCCGGCGCGCTGGCGCTCGGCGCCGAAAAGGTCGCCAAGGCCATCCGTGCGGAACTGGCCGAACGGAGCATCGAGGCCAAGATCGTGCGCAACGGCTCGCGCGGCGCCTATTTCCTCGAACCCATGGTCGAGGTCGCGACCGAAAAGGGCCGCGTCGCCTACGGGCCGGTCAAGCCCTCAGACGTCAAGAGCCTCTTCGACAGCGGCTTTCTCACCGGCGGCCATCACAAGCGCTGGCTGGGTGCACCGGACAAGATTCCGTTCCTGGCCAAGCAGACGCGCCTGACCTTCGCGCGTTGCGGCATCAACGACCCGCTGTCGCTTGACGCCTACAAGTCACTGGGCGGACTGAAGGGCCTGCAGAACGCGGTGGCTATGGCGCCGCTCGACGTCGTCAAGCAGGTCACGGAATCGGGCTTGCGCGGTCGCGGCGGGGCTGGCTTCCCGACCGGCATCAAGTGGAAGACGGTGCTTGATACCGCCGGTGAGCGCAAGTACATCGTCTGCAACGCCGACGAAGGCGACAGCGCCACCTTCGCCGACCGCATGATCATGGAGGGCGACCCCTTCGTGCTCATCGAAGGCATGACGATTGCCGGCATCGCCACCGGGGCGACCAAGGGCTTCGTCTATATCCGCTCGGAATATCCGCATGCGGTGGCTGTCATGAACAAGGCTGTCGAGGTCGCCCGCAAGGCAGGCGTGCTCGGCGTCAATGTGCTCGGTTCGCCCAACGCTTTCGACATGGAAATCCGGGTCGGCGCCGGCGCCTATGTCTGCGGTGAGGAAACTTCACTGCTGAACAGCCTTGAAGGCAAGCGCGGCGTGGTGCGCGCCAAGCCACCGCTGCCGGCGATCCAAGGATTGTTCGGCAGGCCGACGGTGATTAACAATGTCATCTCGCTGGCTTCCGTGCCGATCATCATGGACAAGGGTGCGGCCTTCTACAAGGATTTCGGCATGGGCCGCTCGCGCGGTACGATTCCGATCCAGATCGCCGGCAACGTCAAGTTCGGCGGCCTGTTCGAGGCAGCCTTCGGCATGACGCTGGGCGAAGTCGTCGACGATATCGGTGGTGGTACGGCCACCGGTCGCCCGGTGAAGGCGGTGCAGGTCGGCGGCCCGCTCGGCGCCTATTTCCCGCGCGCGCTGTTCGACACTGCATTCGACTATGAAGCCTTTGCCGCCAAAGACGGACTCATCGGTCATGCCGGCATCACCGTGTTCGACGACACGGCCGACATGCTGAAGCAGGCGCGCTTCGCCATGGAATTCTGTGCCATTGAGAGCTGCGGCAAATGCACGCCCTGCCGCATCGGCTCGATACGCGGGGTGGAGACCATCGACAGGCTTGCCGCCGGCATCGAGCCGGAAAAGAACCTGGCTCTGGTCACCGATCTCTGCAACACGATGAAGTTCGGATCGCTCTGCGCGTTGGGCGGCTTCACGCCCTACCCGGTGATGAGCTCGATCACCCATTTCCCCGAAGATTTCAAGCCCGCGCCGGCGCGCGTGGCTGCTGAATAGGAGCTGGCAGATGAATATCAAGGCCGACTTCCCGATACTCATCGAAGAACTCGACTACGGAACCCCGGAATCGAAGGCGCAAAAGCAGGTCACGCTGATCGTCGACGGCCGCAGTATCAGCGTGCCGGAGGGTACGTCGATCATGCGCGCGGCGATGGAAGGCGGGGTCGAGATCCCAAAACTCTGCGCCACGGACATGTTGGACTCGTTCGGTTCCTGCCGCGTCTGCCTGGTCGAGATCGAAGGGCGCGGCGGCACGCCGGCATCCTGCACGACGCCGGTCGGCGAAGGCATGGTGGTGCGCACGCAATCCGAGCGGCTCGACGCCATCCGCCGCGGTGTCATGGAGCTTTACGTCTCCGACCATCCGACTGGCTGGAACGAGAAGGCCGGCACCGGCGCCAGCGAGTTCGACGTCGTGGCGAAGTCGGTCGGCCTGACCGAGAACCGCTTCGGAATCGAGGGCCGCAACCACGTCAAGCAGGAAAACGGCGTCGCGCCGGGCCATGGCTCGCTGGCGGTCGACTACATCGCTCGCGATGAGTCCAACCCCTATTTCACCTATGATCCGGCGCAATGTATCGTGTGCTCGCGCTGCGTGCGGGCCTGCGAGGAGGTGCAAGGCACCTTCGCGCTGACGATCGAGGGCCGCGGTTTCGAATCGCGCATGGTCGCCGGCATGCATGAGGATTTCATCGCCTCCGAATGCGTGTCCTGCGGCGCCTGCGTGCAGGCCTGTCCGACCGATGCGCTGCGTGAAAAGACCGTGCTTGAGAAAGGCATGCCCGAGCGTTCCGCTGTCACCACCTGTGCCTATTGCGGCGTCGGCTGCTCTTTCAAGGCCGAAGTGAAGGGCGACGAAGTCATTCGCATGATGCCCTACAAGGACGGCAAGGCGAACCACGGCCACTCCTGCGTGAAGGGCCGTTTCGCCTATGGCTACGCGACCCACAAGGACCGCATCCTGTCGCCGATGATCCGGGAAAAAGTCAGCGATCCCTGGCGCGAGGTGAGCTGGGAAGAGGCGATCGCCCATACAGCCAAGGAATTCCGCCGTATCCAATATCAATACGGACGCACCTCGATCGGCGGTATCACGTCCTCGCGCTGCACGAATGAGGAGACCTATCTGGTCCAGAAGCTGGTGCGCCAAGGCTTCCGCAACAACAATGTCGACACCTGCGCCCGCGTCTGCCACTCGCCGACCGGCTACGGCCTCGGCCAGACCTATGGCACCTCGGCCGGCACCCAGGATTTCGATTCCGTCGAGTTCACCGATGTCGCCGTCATCATCGGCGCCAACCCGGTTTCCGCGCATCCTGTGTTTGCTTCGCGGCTGAAGAAGCGGCTGCGCCAGGGCGCCAAGCTGATCGTGCTCGATCCGCGCCGCACCGAAATGGTCAAGTCGGCGCATGTCGAGGCCGACTACCACCTGCCGCTGAAGCCCGGCACCAACGTGGCGGTGCTGACGTCGCTCGCGCATGTCATCGTCACCGAAGGGCTTTTCGACGAAGCCTTCATCCGCGAACGCTGCGACTGGACGGAGTTCCAGGACTGGGCCTCCTTCGTCGCTTTGCCGGAGAACAGCCCCGAGACCGTCGGCAAGCTTTCCGGCGTCGACCCGGAGCTGATCCGGGGTGCTGCGCGGCTCTATGCCAAGGGCGGCAACGGCGCGATTTATTACGGCCTCGGCGTCACCGAACACAGCCAGGGCTCGACCACGGTTATGGCTATCGCCAACCTTGCCATGGCGACCGGCAATATCGGCCGCCCGGGCGTCGGCGTGAACCCGTTGCGCGGCCAGAACAATGTGCAGGGCTCGTGCGACATGGGCTCGTTCCCGCACGAACTGCCGGGCTACCGCCACATCTCCGGCGAGGCGGTGCGCGACATCTATGAGAGCCTGTGGGGTGTGAAGCTCGACGACGAACCGGGCCTGCGCATCCCCAACATGTTGGATGCCGCTGTCGACGGCTCCTTCAAAGGCATCTACATCCAGGGCGAGGACATCCTGCAGTCGGACCCTGACACCAAGCATGTCGCGGCCGGCCTGGCGGCGATGGAATGCGTGGTCGTGCACGATCTGTTCCTCAACGAGACAGCGAACTACGCGCATGTCTTCCTGCCGGGCTCGACCTTCCTGGAGAAGGACGGCACCTTCACCAATGCCGAGCGCCGCATCAACATGGTGCGCAAGGTGCTGGAGCCGAAGGCGCGCTACGCCGACTGGGAAGCGACGCAGGAGCTTGCCCGTGCGATCGGGCTTGACTGGAACTACCAGCATCCCTCCGAGATCATGGACGAGATCGCCAAGACGACGCCAAGCTTCGCCGGCGTCTCCTTCGATCTGCTGGACCGTGTCGGATCGGTGCAATGGCCGTGCAACGAGAAGGCCCCGCTCGGCACGCCGATCATGCATATCGACGCCTTCGTGCGCGGCAAGGGCAAGTTCATCCGCACCGAATATGTGGCGACCGACGAGCGGACCGGGCCGCGTTTCCCGTTGCTGCTGACCACCGGCCGCATCCTCAGCCAGTACAATGTCGGTGCACAGACAAGGCGCACCGAAAACGTCATGTGGCACTCGGAAGACCGGCTGGAAATCCATCCGCACGATGCCGAGAACCGCGGCCTGCGCGATGGCGACTGGGTGCGCCTGACCAGCCGTTCGGGCGAGACGACGCTGCGTGCGCTGATCACCGACCGGGTGTCGCCGGGTGTGGTCTACACCACCTTCCATCATCCGGACACGCAGGCCAACGTCATCACCACCGACTTCTCGGACTGGGCGACCAATTGTCCGGAGTACAAGGTGACGGCGGTGCAGGTCGGCGCCTCGAACGGGCCTTCGGACTGGCAACGCGACTATGACGAGCAGGCGCGCAACAGCCGCCGCATCGCTCCGCTGCAGGCGGCGGAGTAGTCTTGGCCGCGCGCCGCAAAGCAACGACGCAGATATCGCGGCTGGCGCACCGGGCCAGCGGCACTGCGGCGGCTAACCGGATGGTGCCGGAAGAGACGCCGGTGGCGTTCTCCTTTGCCGGCACCACCCATGCGGTGATGATGGCGAGCCCGGCCGATTTCGAGGATTTCGCACTCGGCTTCTCGCTGACCGAAGGCATCATCGCGTTGCCTGACGAGATCGAGGCGATCGAGGTCGAGGACCATGGCGCCGGGATCGACATCCAGATCCGACTGAAGGACCAGGCCAATACGCGCTTCGAGGCGCGACGCAGGCGCTTGGCCGGGCCGGTTGGCTGCGGGCTGTGCGGCATCGAATCCATCGAGGAAGCGATGCGCTCGGTCGACAATGTTGGTGCGTCCAAACTTACGCTTGAGGCCGACGACATTGTTCGCTCGGTCAGGCTGTTGTCGAAGGTGCAGCCGCTGCATTCCGAAACCGGTGCCGTGCACGCTGCGGGCTTCTATGTACCGGGCAAGGGCATTGTCATGGCGCGCGAGGATGTCGGCCGCCACAATGCGCTGGACAAGCTGGCCGGCGCGCTGGCGAAGGCCGGCATTAACGGTGCCTCGGGCGCCGTGGTCGTGACCTCACGCGTCTCGGTTGAGATGGTGCAGAAGACGGCGGCGATCGGCTCGGCTTTCATCATCGCCGTGTCGGCGCCGACCGCGCTTGCCATCCGCACAGCGGAAGAGGCAGGAATGACGCTGGTGGCGCTGGTGCGCGGCGACGATTTCGATGTTTTCACCCACCCGGAACGGGTGGTCTTGGGAGTTGCCCAGCATGTCGCATGACGAAGAGCACATCACGAGCACCAGGGAAAAGCTGGTGCGCATGGCCAACCAGATCGCCGCCTTCTTCCATTCAAGGCCGCGCGAGGAAGGCGTGGCGGGTGTGGCCGAGCACATCAACAAGTTCTGGGAGCCCAGGATGCGGCGGCAGTTCTTCGAGATGCTGGATAGCGGCGGCGAAGATTTTGATGAGCTTGTCGTCGTGGCCTCGGCCAGGATCAAGCGGCCGAAGACCGAGGAGCAGGCCGATATGAGCATCGGCTACGTCCAACCCACGGGTGCAGAGAGCGCCGCTCCCCAGAAATAGCCGATCGCCAGAAATAGTCGGTCGAACGCGGTTCGCGCCGCGGGCTATATTCCTGCCTTCTAAAGTTTGACTGCCGCAGGCAGCAGGCGTCTGCTATGGTCGACGATCAGAAATCGTCGGGCCGGGCGGGATCCAGTCGTGAGGCCGATCGAGACGCGATATGCCCTCAGCGGCGACGTGCGGATCGCCTATCAGGTGGTCGGCCAGGGATCGTTTGACCTGGTTTTCGTGCCCGGCTTCATTTCCAACCTCGACCTGCATTGGGAAGACGAGGGTTATACGAGGCTGTTGAGACGGCTCTCGGCGTTCTCGCGGCTGATCCTGTTCGACAAGCGCGGCACCGGCCTGTCCGACCGCGTCGACCCACGCCATCTGCCCAGCTTAGAGACCCGCATGGACGATGTGCGGGCGGTGATGGATGCCACAGGCAGCGGCCGCGCCGCCCTGCTCGGCGCCTCGGAAGGCGCGCCGATGGCAATGCTGTTTGCCGCCACTTATCCGGAACGGACACGGGCGCTGGCGCTCTATGGCGGCTATGCGCATTTCCACAAATGGGTGATGCCGCCCGAACGCCTTGAGGCCTTCATCGCGACGGCCGGCACAACCTGGGGCACTGGCGCCACTCTGCCAAACTTCGCGCCGGGCCGCGTCGATGACCCGCATTTCACCCAGTGGTGGGCGCGCTTCGAACGGCTGTCGGCCAGCCCGACGGCAGCGGCGGCCCTGGCACGGATGAATGCCGACATCGACGTGCGCGGCGTGCTTTCGGCGATCGGTGCACCGACCCTGCTCATCCATCGCCGTAACGATGTGCGGGTGGACCCCGATGCCAGCCGCTTCCTGGCGAAAAAGATCGCGAATGCGCGACTGGTCGAAATCCCCGGACGCGACCATCCGATCTGGACCGGCGACGTCGACCGGGTGGCAGACCTGATCGAGGAATTCCTGACCGGCGAGCGTGCCGTGGCCGAAGCGGAGCGCGTGCTTGCCGCTCTTCTGGCGACACGCATCTACGATACGGCGCGGGTGGGGGACCGCATGTGGAGCGAACGCAGCGAGCGCTTCCAGGAGACATGGCGGCAGCTGGTCGGCCGTCATGGCGGACGCGTCGCCGGCATCCATGGCGAATTGATGATCTCGCGCTTCGACGGGCCGGCGCGGGCCATACGCTGCGCGGCGGCGCTGCGCGATGCGGCGCAGCATATGGGCATTGCAAGCGCCCAGGGCGCGCATGTCGGCGAGGTCGAAATGCGCGGGCCGCCGGTGGGGCTGATGGCACGGGTGACGATGCAGATCGCCGCCCGTGCCGGGCGCGGCGATATTCTGGCGTCGCGGCTGGTCGCCGATCTGGCGGCCGGTTCCGGCCTGCATTTCATCGATGCCGGGCATGTCACGGTGGATGAGTTGGACGAGCCGCTGGCACTGGTCCAGGCGACGTCGGAACAGCATCTCGAACCGGCCTGCCGGCCGAAGGCGAAGCCAACCGAGGCGGCTCAACTAACGGCGCGCGAAAGCGAGGTGGTGAGCCTGATCGCCGACGGCAAGAGCAATGCCGCGATCGCTGCCGAGCTGAGGCTCAGCGAGCATACGGTCAAGCGTCATGTCGCCAACATATTGCTGAAGCTCGACCTGCCGTCACGGGCGGCGGCAGCGGCATTTTCCGCCAGGCACACTGGCCCGGACGGGCCATAGGAGCCATGGCGCTTTCGGGCGAAGCGGCCAAGGGCGCACAGGCGCTACCAATTCTCTCCATGCAGCCCAGACGGATGTCGCCGGGAAGGCGCTGCGAACGGAGGATGCAATGCTGAAGTCAAACAGGTCGATCAAATCGCTGGTGATAGCGGCAGGCGTTGGCGTGCTGTTCGCTGTCGCTCCGGCAAAAGCCGATGAGGCGTCGGCCGCCGCCTACAAGGACATCGAGGCGACGCTCGGCTCGGTGCCGGACATGTTCAAGACGCTGCCCGATGTCGCGGTTGCCGGCGCCTGGGCCGAGATCAAGGGCGTGCAGCTCAACCCCAAGACCGCGCTCGACGGCAAGACCAAGGAACTGATGGGGCTGGCCGTCGCCTCGCAGATCCCCTGCCAGTACTGCATCTATTTCCACACCGAGGCCGCCAGGCTCAATGGCGCGACCGATGAGGAGATCAAGGAGACGATCGCTATGGCGGCGATCGTGCGCCATTGGTCGACGATGCTCAACGGCAGCCAGGTCGATTTCGCCACCTTCAAACAGCAGACCGACGGCGTGTTCGCGGCCATCAAAGCCAAGTCGCAGTGAAAGACCCTGCCCGGCGATAGGCGCCGGGCAAGTGCTTGTGATCATCAACCGCCCGATCGACGGGCCATGGAGGAAAAAATGCTGACCAAGACGCAAAGCGTGGACGGCGCGGCGATCAAGAAAGCGATCGAAGGACGGGACGGCAGGATGCTGGCGAGCTTCTATGCCGACGATGCGCTGGTGCGGGTGATCGATCGCAACAACCCGCCGAGCAAACCGCGCGAGATCCGCGGCCGGGCGGCAATCAGCACGTTCTGGGACGATATCTGCAGCCGGGCAATGACCCACAAGGTCGACACCACCATCGCCGATGGCGACAATCTCGCCTTCACCCAGGCCTGCGCCTATCCGGACGGCACGAAAGTGTTCTGCGCGGCGATGCTGGAGCTGAAGAACGGACGGATTGCGCGACAGACCGTCGTGCAGGCCTGGGACGAGTAGGTCAACCGCGAAAAGATCAACCGCGGTTTGGGCCGCAAAACTGGAGGAGACAAAATGTTCAGCGCCAGATGGCAGATCGACGCCAAGTTCGGGCACAAGCAGACCGTGCTCGACCTGCTCAAGAAATGGGAACGCGAAATCGGCTCTCAGGTCGGCATTGCCGATCTCGAGTTCCAGATCATGACCGGCTCGATCGGCGCGCGGGAGGCGACGGTCGAGTCGCATCACCAGGTCGAGAGCCTGGCCCAGTTGGAGGCGTTCTTCGCCAAGATCGGCAAGATCGATGCGCACGCAAAATGGGGCAAGGAGATGGAGCCCTATGTCGTTTCGGGCACCAGCCTTTGGAACATCTACCGCATCGTGGAGTAGGAGCAGTGAATTTCGGCCGTCAGTTGCGGCGGCCGAAATTCGATCGTTGCCCGGCGAAGCGGCCTTCCCTGGCCAATCCGGACATCGCGGTATGCGCGGGCTGATTGGGCAGCTTGGCCTGTTTGGCCAGGGCGGCCGCTATCAGGGCGTCGGCCTGGCGGGCGCGCTGGTCCGCGCCGGCATCGCCGGCGAGGTTGCCGGTCGTGGCGTAATTCGATGCCTGCCTGCGGGGCCGGAAGGCAATGTACAGGAGCAGCGCGCCGAGCAGTCCGGCGCCGATGACGATTGTAAGGCGCGTGCCGGTCATGCCGGTGCGTTCGATCTGAGTGGGGTTGGCGGGGTTCTGGACGACGGTGAGCTTGTCGCCGACCTGCGGTTCGCGGGCACCGTTCTTGTTCAGCTCCATCGTGGCCTCGACGGCATCAGTGCCGGCGCCGACGCGCAAGGTGCCGGTGAACTTCTGGGTCACCTTCCACTCTTTGTCCGCGTGCACCGTTTTGAACGCGTCAACCAGCTCGCAGGGGATCGTGGCGGTGCTGACAGTCTTGTAGACGATCTTGTGGGCGGTCGATTCCATGTCGCATTCGACAGTGACCGCGAGGATTTCGGCGGGCGCTTCGGGCCAGCCGCTTTTCTTGATAATGTCCTTGCCGCCGAACACAGCGATCAGCAGACAGAAGCCGCCAATGAGTACCAGCTTGATCTTGGTCGTGTTCATGCGCAAACCCCCTCGCCGCGCGGTTTTCCGGCAAGGAGGCTGCTCGTTCAGGTTGAATATTCAGTAAATCGTGAACACTCGCCGTGCCGCAAAAGTCACTCACGCTTAATATGCAGAAAACAGCCCGGCGAATATTTTAGGGATAGTGGTATCCGCTACCCGTGGGCCACCATCACATGCCTGACAGCGGTATAGTCCTCCAGCGCGTAAAGGGACATGTCCTTGCCGTAGCCGGACTGTTTCAACCCGCCATGCGGCATCTCGTTGGTCAGCATGAAATGGGTGTTGATCCAGGTGCAACCGTACTGAAGACGGGCGGCCGTCGCCATGGCCCGCGAGACGTCCTTGGTCCACACCGAGGACGCCAGGCCGTAGTCGCTGTCATTGGCCCAGCCCACCGCTTCGTCGACCTCGGAGAAGCGGGTGATCGAGACGACCGGGCCGAACACTTCGCGGCGAACGATTTCGTCTTCCTGCAGCGCGCCGGCAACGACAGTCGGCTGGTAGTAGAAGCCGGAGCCTTCGCCCGGCTTGCCGCCGGTGGTGATCTCGATGTGCTTCAATTCCGAGGCACGCTCGACGAAGCTCGAGACGCGGTCGCGCTGGCGGCGCGAGATCAGCGGGCCGATTTCGTTTTCGGTGTCGTCAGGCTGGTTGTATTTGATGGTCGAGACCGCTGAAGAGAGATCGGCAACGAGCTTGTCGTAGATCTTCTTGCCGGCATAGATGCGGCAGGCGGCCGTGCAGTCCTGCCCGGCATTGTAATAACCGAAGGCGCGCAGGCCGTTGACCACAGCGCCGAGATCGGCGTCGTCGAAGACGATGACCGGCGCCTTGCCGCCGAGCTCCAGATGGGTGCGCTTGACCGATTTGGCGGCGGCCTGCAGCACCTTCTTGCCGGTGGCGACATCGCCGGTGATCGAGATCATGTTGACCTTGGCGTGGTTTATCAGCGCGTTGCCGACGCTGTCGCCACGGCCGAGCACGACGTTGACGACGCCTTCGGGCAGCACGTCGGCCAGAATCCTGGCCAGCTTCAGCGCCGTCAGCGGCGTCTGTTCCGACGGCTTGAAGACGACGGTGTTGCCGCCGGCGATCGCCGGCGCCAGCTTCCACGCCATCATCATCAGCGGATAGTTCCAGGGCGCGATCGAGGCGACGATACCGATCGGGTCGCGCCGCACCATCGAGGTGTGGCCGGGCAGATATTCGCCGGCGACCACGCCGGGCATCGAACGCACCGCGCCGGCAAAGAAGCGGTAGCAGTCGACGATCGCCGGGATTTCGTCATTGAGCACTGCGTTGATCGGCTTGCCGCAGTTCAGCGCCTCGAGCGCGGCGAACTCCTTGGCCTCGGCCTCGATGCGGTCGGCAATCTTGAGGAGATAGCCGGAGCGCTGCGCCGGCGTGGTACGCGACCACGTGACGAAGGCTTTTTCGGCCGCCGCGACAGCAGCCTCGATCTGCGCCGGGCTTGCTTCCGGCAGGTTGAGAATGGTCGCCCCGGTCTTTGGATTGAGGATCGGCTCCTCGGTTTCGGTGCCCTTGTCGAAGATCGAGCCGATCAGCATCTGGGTGTCCATGGACGTCTCTCCCTTGTCGATTGGATTATTTGCCGGAACCGGCGATCTGGTCGCCGTCACGGGTCAGGTAATAGGCAAACAGGATGGGCAGCAGCGTCACCAGGACCACGACCATGGCGACGACATTGGTGACCGGGCGCTGGCGCGGACGGATCAGTTCCTCCAGCATCCAGATCGGCACGGTCTGCTGCTGGCCGGCGGTGAAGGTGGTGACGATGACCTCGTCGAAGGACAGCGCGAAGGCCAGCATGCCGCCGGCAAGCAGAGCGGTGGCGATGTTGGGCAGCACGACATGCCGAAAGGTCTGGAAACCGTCGGCGCCCAGGTCCATCGAGGCCTCGATCATCGAGCCCGAGGAGCGGCGGAAACGGGCAACGGCATTGTTGTAGACGACGACGACGCAGAAGGTGGCGTGGCCGAGCACGATCGTCCAGAACGAGAACGGGATATCGGCGAGCGAGAAAGCCGAGCGCAATGCGATGCCGGTGATGATGCCGGGCAGCGCGATCGGCAGGATGACGAGCAGCGAGATGGCCTCATGGCCGAAGAATTTCGTCCGCGACACGGCGGCGGCGCACAGGGTGCCCAGTATCAAGGCAATCGCTGTCGAGATGGCAGCGACGCGGACCGAGAGCGACAGCGCCTGCCAGACATCCGGACGGTTCCAGGTAACGGCGAACCATTGCGTGGTCAGCCCCGGCGGCGGCCAGACGAAGCTCTTCTCCTCGGTGGTGAAGGCGTAGACGAAGATCAGCAGGATCGGCAGATGCAAGAAGAGCAGGCCGCAAGCGGCTGCGATCTTGAGGCCGAGCGGGGCGGATTGCGAACCGTCAGAGCGCATCGAACGCCCCCATGCGCTTGGCGCCCCAGAGGTAGAAACCCATGATGACGATGGGCACGACGGTGAAGGCCGCGGCAAGCGGGATGTTGCCGGCCGTGCCTTGCTGCGAATAGACGGCTTGGCCAATGAACAGTCGCGACGTGCCGATGATCTGCGGGATGATGTAGTCGCCCAGCGTCAGCGAGAAGGTGAAGATCGAGCCAGCGACGATGCCGGGCAGCGCCAGCGGGAACAGCACGTTGCGGAAGGTCTGGCCTGGCGACGCCCCTAGATCGGAGGAAGCCTCGACCAGATTGCCGGGAACGCGTTCCAATGCCGCCTGCACGGGCAAGATCATGAACGGCAGCCAGACATAGACGAAAGCGATAAAGGTGCCGGTGGCGGAGACCGACAGGGAGTTGCCGCCGACGACCGGCAGCGACAGCCAGCCATCGAGCACCCAGAGCAAATGCAATTTGGCGAGCAGCCAGGTCAGAATGCCTTCCTTGGCGAGGATCAGCTTCCAGGCGTAGATCTTGACCAGGTAGCTCGACCACAGCGGCAGCATGACGCCGAGATAAAACAGTGCCTTCCAGCGGCCGCGGGCATAGCGCGCCGCGTAGTAGGCGATGGGGAAGGCGATGATGGCGGAAGCCAGCGTGACCAGCACCGCCATCGTCACCGTGCGCAAGATGATGTCGAGATTGGCGGCCTGGAAAAGGTCGCCATAGGTCTTCAGCGTGAACTCATGGTTGATGAGGCCGGAGAACTCATCGATCGAGAAAAAGCTCTGCGCCAGCAGCGCGAACAGCGAGCCGATATAGACGACGCCCAGCCACAGCACCGGCGGCAGCAGCATGATGAACAGCAGCAATTGCGGCCGGCGCCAGAAGAGGTCGGAGAGCGCACCGCGCAGGCCGCCGCTGCCGGGCAGGATGGCGGGCGCCGTGGCGCGCAGCATGGCGGCGTCGAGGCTCATGCCGGCTCGTCCATCAGATGCAGGTGCTCGCGGTTGAAGGTGAGCACCACCGCTTCGCCTTCCGCCGGCAGTTTCGTGCCGGCCGGCACGATGGCGTGCAGCCGCAAGCCGTCGGCGTCGAGCGCCAGCCTTGTCGTCGCCCCGAGATAGTTGGTTCCGACCAGGCGGGCGGCTACGCCTTCGCCTTTCGCGGCGCGGCCGATGCGAATGGATTCAGGACGCAAGCTGCCCCAGCGGTGCTGGCCGGAATAGCGCTGGACGAAATCCGGCGGCAACACATTGGAGGAGCCTACGAAATCGGCGACGAAGCGTGTCTTCGGCCGCTGGTAGATGTCTTCCGGCGTTCCGATCTGCATGATCTTGCCGTCATTGAAGACGGCGACGCGGTCGGCCATCGACAGCGCTTCGCCCTGGTCGTGGGTGACGAAAACGAAGGTGATGCCGAGCGCCTTCTGCAGCGACTTCAGCTCTTCCTGCATGTTCTCGCGCAGTTTGAGGTCGAGCGCGCCGAGCGGCTCGTCGAGCAGCAGCACCTTGGGCTGGTTGACCAGGGCGCGGGCAAGCGCAACGCGCTGGCGCTGGCCGCCGGAGAGCTGGCCGGGACGGCGGGCGCCATAGCCGGGCAGACGCACCAGCGACAGTGCCTCTTCCGCCGCCTTCTGCCGCTGCGGCTTGGCGACGCCCCTGACCATCAGGCCATAGGCGACGTTGTCGAGCACGTTGAGATGCGGGAACAGCGCATAGTCCTGGAACACGGTGTTGACGTTGCGACGATAGGGCGGCACGCCCTCTGCACGCTCGCCGAAGATCGAGATCGAGCCCGAGGTCGGCTGCTCGAAGCCGGCGATCAGGCGCAGGCACGTCGTCTTGCCCGAACCGGACGGGCCGAGCATGGCGAAGAACTCACCCGGCACGATGTCGAGATCGACCGCATCGACGGCGCGCACGCTGCCGAAATGGCGAGAGACCTTTTGGAACGAAACGGCTGATGTCATGGGCCTGTCAGTCTGTTGGCTGCTCGAATGAAGACGAGTTCATGCGCCGCCCCACCTCCCCCCTGATGGGGGAGGTCGCGGCGAAACCACGGGTGGGGGTGATTAGCACCAACGTTCGCGCTGCCCCCCGCCCGACGCTGCGCGTCGACCCTCCCCACTAGGGGGAGGGTAAGGCGAAATTACCGACCGCCGATGACGCCGATATAGTCAGACACCCAGCGGTAGTAGGGCACGCATTGGTCGTTCTGGGTGGCGCATTTCGAGACCGGGGTCTTCCAGAACTTGATCTTGTCGAAATTGTCGTAGCCGTTGGTCTTGCAGCCTTCCTCACCGAGCAGTTCATTGCCCTTGCAGGCGGCTGGCACGACGGGAAGCGAACCGAACCAGGCCGAGACGTCGCCCTGGACCTTGGGCGACAGCGAATGTTCGAGCCACATATAGGCGCAGTTCGGATGCGCGGCGTCGGCCTCCATCATGGTGGTGTCGGCCCAACCGGTGACGCCTTCTTCCGGCACGGTCGAGGCGACCGGCTTCTTGGCGGCGACCAGCGTGTTGACCTGGTAGGGCCACGAACCGGAAGCGACGACGCCTTCGTTCTGGAAGTCGTCGACCTGGATGGCGGCGTCATGCCAGTAGCGGCCGACCAGCGTGCGCTGGACGCGCAGCAATTCGAGCGCGGCCTTGTACTGGTCCTCGTTCAGCTCGTAGGGATCCTTGATGCCGAGTTCCGGCTTGTGGAACATCAAATAGTTGGCGGCGTCGGCAATGTGGATCGGGCCGTCATAGGCCTGGACGCGGCCCTTATTCGGCTTGCCGTCCGGCAGGTCCATCGCCTCGAAGACGATGTTCCAGCTCTTGGGCGCTTCCTTGAAGACATCGGTGTTGTACATCAGGATGTTCGGACCCCACTGATAGGGAACGCCATAATGCACCTTGTCGACGGTGAACCAGGGCGCATCCTTCAGCCGGTCGTCGACGCTCTTCCAGCTCGGGATGAGATCGGTGTTGATCGGCTGAACGCGCTTGCCGGCGACGAGGCGCAGCGAGGCGTCACCCGAAGCGGTGACCAGATCGAAGCCACCCTCATTCATCAGCGAGACCATCTCGTCGGAGGTGTTGGCGGTCTTGACGTTGACCTTGCAGCCGCTCTCCTTCTCGAAGGAGCTTACCCAGTCATAGCCCTTGTCGGTTTCGCCGCGCTCGATATAGCCCGGCCAGGCAACGATGCTGACCTCGCCTTCGCCCTTGCCAAGTTCCTTGACCTGGGCGACGGCCTGACCGGAAAAGGTCAGCGCGACCGTCAAAGCCGTGCACGCCTTCAGAAATGAATTCATCGTCAATCTCCCATTTTGGCGCCTGACTGCGAAGCCGGTCTTCGCTGCGGTCAGCCGCAGGCTGAAAAGCGTCAGTTCGTCCGATGGACGCTTACCGCTCTAGCGGCGGTTCGGTCCTTGAAATGAAAAGTGCTTGGAAAACTCCGGTTTCGCAAATTCATTTATCAGAAGGACGATATCGGTTTTTCCGATAGATAGATACCGAATGCATGTCGCTCAAAAGTGGCCCCGGTTTTGAGAGAACGACATGCATCAAACAAAGACTATCAGCGCTGCTGGCGGACCGTACGCTGCGACTGGGCAAGGCCGATGAAGTCGCGCGCGGCCTGTGGCAGGCCGGAGCCGCGGCGCCAGACCATGCCGACCTGGACGACGGGCAAAGTGCCGGAAATATCACGCGATTCGATGCGGTCGCCTTCCAGTGACCATGGCCGGTAGACGAGGTCGGGCAGCAGCGCCACGCCCGCACCGGTGGCAACCAGGCTGCGCACCGCTTCGACCGAGCGGGTGCGGAAGGCGACATAGGGCTTGGCGCCGATCGCGGCCAGAAGCTTGCCAGTGCTTTCCTCGATCTCGTCGACGGTGAGCATGATCAGCGGTTCGCCGGCAATGTCGCCGATGCCGATAATGTCGGCGCTGGCCAGTTTATGGCTGAGCGGCACCCACAGCCGGTAGGCCGAGACTTCGAGGATTTCCGACTGCAGTGCGGTGCGGTCGCGCAAATTGGAGGTGACCATGACCGCGATGTCGAGCTTGCCGCCGATCAGCAGGTGCTCGAGATAGTCGCCATTGTCTTCGATGGCCGAGACATCGACGCCTGGATAGGCGCGGCGGTAGCGCGCCAGAAGATCGGACAGCACATAGCCGGCGACCAGCGAGGTGACGCCGAGCTGCAGGCGCCCGCCGGCCACCACCTGATCGTCAGAGAAAGCGCGACGCGCATCGGAGACGTCGGCCAGGATCTTGGTCGCATGGCGCAGGAACTGGTGGCCTTTGTGGGTGATGTTGAGGCCACGCGGATGGCGTTCGAACAATTCGACGCCTAGATCGCTCTCCAGTTCCTTGATCGCCTCGGTGACCGAGGATTGCGAGATGGAGAGGTTCTGTGCCGCGCCCGACACCGTGCCCTGCTCGGCGACGGCAATGAAGAACTGCAACTGGCGGATGGTGAAGGCCATGGCCGGACTAAACACCGGCGCGGCGGGGAAGGAAAGCCGAAGGCAGAGCTTATCCCGTGGCGGCTTGCGGCGCCTCCTGTCAGCCGAACCCGAGGCGCCGCCGCCAGGCAGGACCGTAGCGCAGCGCGAGCATGAACGCCGTCTCCAGCGCCAAGACGATGACGATGATACGAAAGCCGACGGCATAGGAATCCCGGCCGCTGCCGCGCATGAGATAACCGGTGATGAGAAAGCCGGTATTCCACAAAGTGGCACCGAGAAGCGTCGCCGCAGCGAAGGGCAAGAGTGGCAGGCGAAGCGCGCCGGCCGCGATCGGCAGGTAGTTGCGCACCGTCGGGATGAACTGCACCAGCAAGGATACCCGGACATGATGGCGGCGATAGGCCTCGCCAAGTCTGCTGTAGGTCGCATAGCGCAGGCAGACATATTTGCCGAAACGCTCGACCAGCCTGTCAGCACGATCCAATCCAATCCGGCGACCCACACTATACCAGACAAGGCAGCCTGTGATGGCAGATAGCGTCGTCACCAGAAGCAGGATCGCCAGCGTCGGGAGATCCGGGGCTGCGGTCATGCCGAGGAACAACAGCAGCACATGCGAGGGCGGCAGCGGCAAAATCTTTTCGGTAAAGGCGAGGCAAGCGACGCCGAGCAGGCCGAAGCCCAGGATCGCCGACAACGGATCAGTCATGCGAAGCGCCAGTCATAGGTTTTGAGGTTCTTGATCCGGGATACCTTATACACCGTCGCCGGCGGAAAGTTGCGAAAGGTGCGGCCAAGCCGGATCTCTTCCAGGTCGAGCCTGTCGAGCAATGTCTGGTCGAAAGGGCAACGGCTGCCCAATGTGTACTGGTAAAGGGCCGCGCCTGGCCGAAGGGCGTCGAACACCCCTTCCAATATTGCAAAAGCCTTGCGTGGCGACATCAGCCGAAACGGCAATCCGCTGATGGCGGCCCCCACTACTGGACCGTCGAACAGAGGCGGATGGCGCAGACCAACCGCATCCATTTCAAAGATGCGCGCGGCGGGGAAGCGGCGCGTCAGCAGCGAGGCAAAGTCCGGGTCGGCCTCGACCAAGGTCAGATCCTGCTCCCTGACACCTCGTTCCAGCAGTGCTCGCGTGAACGGACCGGTGCCCGGTCCAAGTTCCAGCACCTGACCAGTTTCAGGACCGATCTCGCGCGTGATCAGGGCCGCGAGACTGGAACCGGAGGGCGTGACCGCGCCGATCCGGAGCGGCGCCAGCGTCCAGGCCATGAGGAAAGACAAGGCATCGTTTGCAGGCATGGTGACCTCACTGCTGATGCGGGCGATTCGCCTGGCCCGCACTTCGATGAGGCGCTGTTTGCGGCGACCGGATTGCGTGGACATTGCGAAGCACCGGCTCGAGCGAAAAAGAAACTCCTCACCATCAGTGCCTGGTGTTTATGCGGCGGGCGATGCGGCACGCATGATGCACAACATCGCCTTCGCGGTATCGGGCGGCGGCATGGCCGGGATCGCGGCGCACCAGTCGCTGGTGTTTGGCTAGAACTGGTCCATTGGAGTTGCGCTAGGCCGCCGCGATGCTGAGACGCGCTCCCCCCTCGACGAGTGCCGAGGCAATGTCGCGCGGCGGCGGCTGGTCGGTGGCGAGTTCGGAAAAACCGTCGAAGCCACAGACTTGGACCAGCCCCTGGCGGCCGAATTTTGTGTGGTCGGTGATGACCAGCGAGCGCTGGCCGCGCGACAGCACCATGCGGGCGAACTCCGCCTCTTCCAGATCATAGTCGGAAAGACCCGCGGCGGCATCGACGGCGCCGATGGAGATCACCGCGTGGCTGACCGAGAAGCGGCTGACGAAGTCGATCGCCGAGGCGCCGAAGGCCGCACCGGAATCGCTGCGCAGCTCGCCGCCCGCCATATAGACCTTGTTGCCGTTGACGGTGGCCAGCGTCCGGGCGATGTCGGACGAGTTGGTGACAACCGTCAGCCGCCGGTGGCCGAGCAATTCGCGGGCGAGGAAAGAGGTCGTGGTGCCGGTGTCCAGCATCACCGACTCGCCGTCACGGATGGTGGCGGCGACCATACGGGCAATCAGCCGCTTGGCCTCGGCGTTGTCGCGCATGCGCCGCTCGAACGGCGCCTCGCCGGTCATCGACGGCAGGCCGATGGCGCCATGCATCTTCAGCACCGAGCCGTTGCCGGTCAGCGGCTTGACATCACGGCGCACGGTTTCAAGCGAGACCCCCAACCGGTCCGCCAGGCTGGCGATGGTGACGGTGCCCTCTTCCTTTAGGAGGCGGAGGATTTCGCCGTGCCGTTTCGAATGGATCATGTGGCCTCCCGAATTCTGTGACCTGCCCGGTTTTAGGGCAATACAGACGTTTTTAAAGGAATTGCAGGCGGTTTCGGGCAAAACACCCAAAAAAAGTCACAACATTTGATTGACAGTCAGGCGGCACTGGCATGACATTGATCGCGTGACAGGCTTCGGAACTGCCACGGGAGGGTGATGGCAGAGCCGCAATTTCACGGACCGGACCGTCTGGCCAGACCGTCTGGGATTGATCTGGCGCAAGGACTTTTCAAATCCGCGGGGGCGGAGACCGGGTATCAAAACCTGGCCAAGGGGCTCGTCGGTGCGGCGCGGGACGGGAGAGTCCCGGCGTCCCGCACCGACGAGATTTTTTGCATTCCCCCAACCCTCTTTGCGCGGCGCATGGCGCCTTGTCGAAGCTTCGCCAAATCAGGGGTGGCCGGTGACTGCTGAAGATCGCATTCGGGCCCTGCCCTGCTGGAACGGCAGCGTCGACATTGCACCGCTGCCGGGCGGTCTCAGCAACGCCAACTATCTGGTCAAGGACGCGGCCGGGCGGCACGTCGTGCGCTTCGGCCAGGACTATCCGTTCCACCACGTCTTTCGCGATCGCGAGGTGATGACGTCACGGGCTGCGCATGAAGCGGGCTTCGCGCCGGCGGTCCGATATTCCGAGCCCGGCATCATGGTCACGGAATTCCTCGGCGCGAAAACCTATGTCGCCGAAGACGTGCGTGCCAACATTGGACGCGTCGCAGCACTTATGCGCGGGTTCCACCGCGAGATGCCCAATCACATCTCCGGCGCCGGCTTCATGTTCTGGGTCTTCCATGTCATTCGTGACTATGCGCGCACACTGAACGAAGGCGGCAGCCGCAAGCGCGATGAGCTGCCACGGCTGCTGGCGCTGGCCGACGAATTGGAGCGGGCGCAGAAGCTGCTGCCGATCGTCTTCGGCCACAATGATCTTTTGCCGGCAAATATTCTTGACGACGGCGACAGGCTATGGTTGATCGATTTCGAATATGCCGGCTTCAACACGGCGATGTTCGACCTTGCCGGCGTTGCCTCCAATGCCGAGATGAGCGACGCCGACTCCTTCGCCTTCCTCACCGCCTATTTCATGCGCGAGCCCGATGAGGCGATCCGCCGTTCGCACGCCGCCATGCAATGCGCGTCGCTGCTGCGCGAGGCGATGTGGAGCATGGTTTCCGAACTTTACCTCGACGCACCCGGCATCGACTACATCGCCTACACCGCGGAGAACCTGACGCGGCTCGACGCGGCGCTGGACAATTACCGCACGAAATACGGAACACAGCCATGACCTTGCCCACCCACGCAGGCATCGTCGTCATCGGCGGTGGCATTATCGGCTGTTCGACGGCCTACCATCTGGCGCGCGACCACAAGGCCGATGTCGTGCTGCTGGAGCAGGGCAAGCTGACCTCTGGCTCGACCTGGCATGCAGCCGGGCTGGTCGGCCAGCTGCGCTCATCGGCCTCGATCACCCGCGTACTCAAATATTCGGTCGAGCTCTACAAGGGGTTGGAGGCCGAGACCGGGCTCGCCACCGGGTGGAAGATGACCGGGTGCCTGCGGCTTGCCACCAACGCCGACCGCTGGACTGAATACAAAAGATTGGCGACGACGGCCAGAAGCTTCGGCATGGACATGCAGTTGCTGTCGCCGGCTGAGGTGAAAAAGATGTGGCCGCTGCTGGAAACCAGCGATCTCGTCGGCGCGAGTTGGCTGCCGACTGATGGCCAGGCCAGCCCCTCCGACATCACGCAGTCGCTTGCGAAAGGCGCGCGCATGCATGGCGCCAAGCTGTTCGAGGATGTCCGCGTTACCGGCTTCGAGATGAAGGACGGGCGCATCACGGCGGTGAAGACCAACAAGGGCGACATCGCCTGCGACAAGGTGGTGAACTGCGCCGGGCAGTGGGCACGCCAGGTCGGCGCCATGGCCGGCATTTCCGTGCCGCTGCAGCCGGTCAAGCACCAGTACATCATCACCGAGAAGATCGACGGCCTGGCGACCGACGCGCCGACCATCCGCGACCCCGACCGCCGCACCTATTTCAAGGAAGAGGTCGGCGGGCTGGTGATGGGCGGCTATGAGCCGAACCCGCAGGCCTGGGCGACCGGCCTGCCCGGCGGCGATGTGCCGGACGAGTGGGAGTTCCGGCTGTTCGACGACGACTACGATCATTTCGAACAGCATATGAGCCAGGCGATCGCGCGCGTGCCTGCGCTGGAGACAGCCGGCGTCAAGCAGATGATCAACGGGCCGGAGAGTTTCACGCCGGACGGCAATTTCATCCTCGGTGTCGCACCGGAATGCGCTAACATGTTCGTCGGCGCCGGCTTCAACGCCTTCGGCATTGCCTCGGGCGGTGGCGCAGGCTGGGTGCTGGCGCAATGGGTGGTCGACGGCGAGGCGCCGCTTGACCTCTGGGTGGTCGACATCAGGCGCTTTTCCGGCCTGCACCGCGACCGGCAATGGGTCAGTGACCGCACGCTGGAAGCCTATGGCAAGCACTACACGATCGGCTTCCCGCATGAGGAGTACCTCTCGGGCCGGCCGCGCATCGTCTCGCCGCTCTATGACCGGCTGAAAGAGCATCGCGCCGTGTTCGGCTCCAAGCTTGGCTGGGAGCGGCCGAACTGGTTTGCGCCCGAGGGCACCAAGCCCGAAGATATCTATTCGATGGGTCGGCAGAACTGGTTCGCGTCGGTCGGCGACGAGCACCGGCATGTGCGCGAAAAGGTCGGCATCTTCGACCAGTCGTCCTTTGCCAAATACGAGATGACGGGCGCTGACGCGGCGAAGGCGTTGGACTGGATCTGCGCCAACGATGTCGCCAAGCCAGTGGGCCGGCTGACCTATACACAGCTTCTCAACACGCGCGGCGGCATCGAGGCCGACCTGACGGTGGCAAGGCTCGCCGAGGACAAATTCTACATCGTCACCGGCACCGGCTTCCGCACGCATGATCTCTCCTGGATTGGCGACCATGTCGGCAAGGGCCTCGACGTGACGCTGAGCGATGTTACCGAGGATTTTGGCACGCTGTCGCTGATGGGACCGCGCGCCCGCGACGTTCTAGCGGCGGTGACCGAGGCGGATGTCTCGAATGCCGGCTTCCCGTTCGGCCATATTAGCGAGATCGCGATTGCCGGTCACACGGTTCGGGCGCTGCGCGTCACCTATGTCGGCGAGCTCGGTTGGGAGCTGCATGTGCCGATCGCCGCCACTGGAGAAATCTTCGACGCGCTGATGACGGCGGGCAAGCCGCATGGCATTCGCCCGATCGGCTACCGGGTGCTGGAATCGCTTCGGCTGGAGAAGGGCTACCGCGCCTGGGGTTCCGACATCACGCCCAACGACACGCCGCAGGAGGCCGGGCTTGGCTGGGCGGTAAAGCTGAGGAAAAACACGGATTTCGTCGGCCGCCGGGCACTCGAAAAGATCAGCGGCGCCGAACTGAAGAAACGCTTTGCCGGCTTCACGGTCGACGATCCCGATATCGTGCTTGTCGGACGCGAGACGATTTTGCGCAATGGCGAGCCGGTCGGCTACCTCACCAGCGGCGGCTATGGCTACACGCTGGGCAAGAACATCGGCTATGGCTATGTGCGCAATGCCGATGGCGTCAGCGACGACTTTCTCAGCTCCGGCGATTATGAGCTGGTGGTGGCGATGGAGCGGACGCGGGCCAAAATCCATCTCGAGCCGATGTACGATCCGGCGATGAGCAAGATCAAGGCGTAGCGGGTGCAGCGATGAGTTTCCGTGCGGATCGCCACGTCCACATCCTGATCATCGGCGGCGGCGCCGTCGGGACTTCGGTTGCCTATCACCTCGCCCGCGATGGCGCCAAGGATGTGCTGCTGGTCGAGAAATCGCTGCTCACCCATGGCTGCACATGGCACGCGGCCGGGCTGGTCGGACAGCTCAGGGGCAAACGCAACCTGACGCGGCTGATGCAGAATTCGGTCGCGGTCTTCGACCGGCTGGAGGCCGAGACTGGACAAGCGATCTCCTGGAAGAAGGTCGGCTCGCTGCGGCTTGCCAGCAGCGCTGCGCGTTGGAGTGAAATCCGCCGGTCGATGACCCAGGCCAAGAGTTTCGGTGTCGAATGCCATTCGCTGTCGGCCGATGAAGCCGCCAGGCATTTTCCCTACATCCTCAAGGACGGCATCGAGGGCGCCGCCTACATTCCAGGCGACGGCTATATCGATCCCTATTCGCTGACCATGGCCTATGCCAAGGGTGCACGGCAAAACGGCGCCCGCATCGAAGAGGGCGTCACCGTCGAAGAGATCGTCATCGAAGGGCGGCGCGCCGTTGGCGTCGTCACCAATGGCGGCTCGATTTCGTGTGACATCCTCGTCAACTGCGCCGGCCTGTGGGCCAGGCGCGTCGGCAAGATGGCCGGCGTGCCGCTGGCGGCGGGCGTCGTCGAGCACCAGTATTTTCTCACCGAAAAGACGCTCAAGCTCGATCCGAACCTGACCACGCTGCGCGACCCCGACCATAATTTCTATCTCAAGCCGGATACCGGCAGCTTTGCCATTGGCGGCTGGGAAGACGGCACCAAGGGCTGCTGGCGCGGCATGCCGCCGCTCGATTTCGGCCGCGAGCTGTTTGCGCCCAACATGGAGCGGCTGGAGCTGTTCGCGCTGCCAGCCGCCGAGCGACTGCCGGTGCTTAACGAGATCGGTATCCAGACCGTCATCAACGGGCCGATCCCGGTTTCCTTCGACGGCGAGCCAATCATGGGGCTGGCGCCGGAACTCGACAATTTCTTCGTCGCATGCGGCTTCACCGCCGGCATTGCGGCGTCCGGCGGCGCCGGCCTGGCTTTGTCCAACATGATCCTGCATGGCGATGCCGGCATGGATCTGTGGCCCTTCGACGTGCGCCGTTTCGGCGCGGTGCAGGCGCAAGGCCGCTACCTGGAAGCGCGCGCCATCGAGGCCTATGGCGCCTATTACAAGATCCATTGGCCGGCCGAGGAATCGCATGCCGGGCGCGGCCTGCGGCTTTCGCCGCTGCATGACATACTGCGCGACAATGGCGCTGTTTTCGGCTCCAAATTCGGCTGGGAGCGGCCGAACTGGTTCTCGGTCGACGACGGCAAATCGGTCGAGCTGGGGAGCTTCGAGGACAAGCCCGGCTGGTTCGAGGCCGTCGGCCATGAGGTGCGCGCCATCCGCGAACGCGCCGCCCTCATCGACCAGACCTCGTTCTCGAAATTCGAGATTGCCGGCAAGGGCGCTCAGGCGGCCTTGCAGCGCATCGCCGCCAATGACCTGTCCGGAGCACCCGGCCGCGCCGTCTACACCCAGCTTTGCAACGAAAAGGGCGGCATCGAAGCCGATGTCACCATCGTTCACGTCGGCGACGACCGCTTCCTGCTGGTTACCGGCTCCAGCTTCGGCGTGCATGACCGGCACTGGCTGTCGCGGCATCTGCCGTCCGATGTCTCACTGCGCGATGTCACCAACCAGTACGCTGTGATCAATCTGTGCGGGCCGCGTGCCCGCTCCATCCTGCAATTGGTCAGCGATGACGACATTTCCAACACCGCCCTGCCTTTCCTTGCGGCGCGTAGCATCGAGGTCGGCAACGGCACCGCGCTCGCCGTGCGCGTCGGCTATGTCGGCGAGCTCGGCTACGAACTCTATGTGCCGCAGGAGTACGGCGTGCACGTCTACGAGACGTTGCGCGAGGCGGGCGAGCCACATGGCATCGCCGATGCCGGCTACCGCGCCATCGACGCCTGCCGCATGGAGAAGGGCTACCTCTACTGGTCCGGCGATATCACACCCGACTACAATCCTTACGAAGCCGGGCTCGGCTTTGCGGTGGCGCTCGACAAGGGCGATTTCATCGGCCGCGAAGCGCTGGCGCGGATCAAGGCAGAGGGCGTGACGCGTAAGCTGTGCTCCTTCACCGTCGACGGCTTCGCACCGTTCCACGGCGGCGAGGCGGTACTGTTCGGCGGCAAGGTCGTCGGTTCGACCTCATCGACCGGCTATGGCTATACGCTCGGCAAGACCATTGCCTTCGGCCATCTCCCCGTGGAATTGGCCATTGAGACGACATTCGAGATCGAGGCCTTCGGCAAGAGCTACAAGGCGACGCGCGGGCCACGCACACTCTATGATCCGAAAATGGAAAGGTTGCGCGCATGAGTGACGACCTCGCGCTTGCCCGCAAGGCCATGGCCGATATCCCTCCGCTGAAGGATTTCGACGGCAAGATCGAGCGGCTGGGCGGCATGACCAATCTCGTCTTCCGAGCCGGAGACATCTGCCTGCGCATCCCCGGAAAAGGCACCGAGGAATATATCAACCGCGCCAATGAAGCGGTGGCGGCAAGTGAGGCGGCCAAAGCCGGCGTCAGTCCTGAGGTGTTGCATGTCGACGCCGCGACCGGCGTGCTGGCAAGCCGCTTCATTGCCGGCGCCGAGACGATGTCGCCGGAAAAATTCAAGCTGCGCGCCGGCAGTCCGGCCCGCGCTGGCGAGGCCTTCCGCAAGCTGCATATGTCAGGCGCGGTGTTTCCGTTCCGCTTCGAACTCTTTGCGATGATTGACGACTATCTCAAGGTTTTGTCGACCAAGGACGTCGCCTTGCCGCCTGGCTACCACGATGTCGTGCGCGAATCCGAAGCCGTGCGGGCTGCCCTTGCTGCCCATAAGCTGCCGCTTGCCGCCTGCCATTGCGACCCGCTGTGCGAGAATTTTCTCGATACGGGCGAGCGGATGTGGATCGTCGACTGGGAATATTCGGGCATGAACGACCCGCTTTGGGATCTCGGCGATCTCAGCGTTGAAGGCGGGTTCGATGCAGCGCAAGAGGAAGAGATGATGCGCGCCTATTTCGGCGGCGAGGCGAAGCCGGCCGAGCGCGGCCGCATCGTCATCTACAAGGCGATGTGCGACCTGTTGTGGACGCTGTGGGGGCTGATCCAGCTTGCCAACAACAATCCGGTCGAGGATTTCCGCGCCTATGCCGACGGCCGTTTCGCCCGCTGCAAGGCACTGATGGAGACGCCTGAGTTTTCACGCCATCTGGCGGCAGTGCGGCAGGGCTAGGCGGCGGCCTCTATTTGAAAACCCGCTCTATTTCACCCATCGTCACCGTATCGTCGGACTTTTTGCAGTACCAGACGATCAGCGCGATGGTGCCGATGGGGAACAAGCCCGCAAGGAGCTGATGCCAACCGCTTCTGTTGATGTCGTGCAGCCGGCGTGTGGTCATGGCGAGTGTCGGCAGAAGGATGGCAAGATTCCAAATCGATGAAACAATCTCATTGTTCAACAAGGCATCGACTACGACCACGACGATGCCGACTATGAAAATGAAGAGGTAGGAATACCAGAACTCCGAGCGGCTGGCTCTGCCCGAAAAAGTCACATATTTTCCGAAAAAGCTGGAAATAGCTTCTGTAAAACTCATCGGAGGCGGTATATCTCCGAAACGATTGCTGCCAGCAGGCGGTGCCCTCAATATGAATACCAATGGCAGGCCGAAAAGGACCAAAACGATCAGCCAATGCCATATGGAAAAACTACCCATCATGCCCCCCAATCACAAGTTTCCTGGAGATATTGGTCTTGGCCTGTCTCGGCCAAGAATCAATCCAGAATTGCGCCCGGCCCGAAATTTACACCGCGAAATATCGATGTAAATACCGAATTTTTTGACCGAACACTTCAGTAACTCTGGGCGACAATCGTATAATTGTCAGATGCTAGCGTCTCGCTTCAAACCGGTACTGTGCGACACGCTTTACGCTTTGCCGTGTCAATTCACGCCCTTCGGTACGTTCTCAGGCGGCACCACGGTCTCAACCACCTTCTGGCGGTGGAAGATGAACAGCCCGGCGAGGACGACGATGGCCGAGCCGATCAGGATGCGCGGTCCCGGCACGTCACCGAAGAAGGCCAGGCCGAAGATCACGGCCCACAGAAGCAGGCTATAATGCAGCGGCGCCAGCGTCGAGGCAGGCGCCAGCTTCAGCGCCCGGGTGATCATCAGATGGGCGCTGCAGGAGACAATGCCGAGCAAAAGCATCGCGCCGAAATCGAGTGCCGAGGGCGTGCGCCAGGCGCCGATGGTCATCACGGCGCCGACCAGCAGCGTGCCGATGGTCTGCCACGTGACCAGCGTGGTATCGCTGGTGCCGCGCAGGCGGCGGCTGAGGATGATGGCAAAGGCAAACGCGATGCTGCCGACCAGCGCAAACAGCGAGGACTGCGAGAAGGCCGCCGAGGACGGCTTCAGTATGATCAGCACGCCGCAGAAGCCGACCAGGATGGCTGCCCAGCGGCGCCAGCCGACCTTTTCGCCGAGCAGGAAATGCGACAGCGCCGCCACATAGATCGGCCCGGCCATGTAGAAGCTCATCACGTCGGCAAGCGGCAGATAGACGACGGCGGCATAGAACAGCGCCGTGTCCACCGTTGTCGCCAGCACGCGCAGAGACTGGAGGACTGGCCGTTCCATCTGAAACAGTCTGCCAGCGCCCTGGTTGGCGATCATCGGGCCAAGCACGATGAAGGCGCCGATCGAGCGGATAAACACCACCTGGCCGACTGAGAAACTGGCGACCAGCCATTTGCCCATCGCGTCGTTCAGCGCGAACATGAAGTCGCCGGCCAGCATCAAAAGAATGCCGGCCAGAAGCACGTTTCTGATCGTGAAGTTGCGACCAAGCGACTGGACCATGCCGGCTCCCTAGCTACAAGCGGTCGCTTTGACGAGGCAAATCGGTAAGACCAGCGGCGGAAATCGGCTGTCTCTACGCAGTTTTGTGCCGCCGGTTGACCTCGCGCGGTCGGCCGGCAATCCACAGCCGCGTCTCCTGTTTCGTACGCTCGGCCACCACCTTGCCCCTGGCGACGACGCAGAGCCGTTCGGCGCGCAGGCGCAAGGCTTCGATCGGATTGCCGGCGTCGAGGATGACGAAGCTGGCGCGCTTGCCCACGGCGAGGCCGAGATGGTCGAGGCCCATGATGGCGGCGTTGACATTGGTGACCATGTCGAAGCAGCGCGCCATATCGGCCGGGCTCGACATTTGCGCGACGTGAAGCCCCGTGAAGGCGACGTCGAGCATGTCGGCGGTGCCCAGAGAATACCAGGGATCGAGCACGCAATCCTGGCCCCAGCCGACGCGGATGCCGTGCGCCTGCATCTCCTTCACCCGGGTCATGCCGCGGCGCTTCGGGAACGTATCGTGGCGGCCCTGCAGCATGATATTGATCAGCGGATTGGGGATCGCCGAAACGCCAGCCTCGGCGATCAGCGGCAGGAGCTTGGAGACGTAATAATTGTCCATCGAATGCATGGAAGTAAGGTGCGAGCCGGCCACCTTGCCGTGCAATCCGAGACGCTGCGTCTCATAGGCGAGTTGCTCGATATGGCGCGACAACGGATCGTCGGTCTCGTCGCAATGCAAGTCGACCATCAGCCCGCGCTTTGCCGCGATTTCGCAAAGTTCGGTCACCGAGCGCGTGCCGTCGGCCATCGTGCGTTCGAAATGCGGGATGCCGCCGACGATGTCGACGCCCATGTCGAGCGCGCGCAGCGTGTTCTGCCGCGCCGTCGGCGAGCGATAGAAGCCGTCTTGCGGGAAGGCGACCAGTTGCAGGTCGATATAGGGCGCGACCGTCTTCTTGACGTCGAGCAGCGCCTCGACCGCGAGCAGCCGGTCGTCGCAGACGTCGACATGGGTGCGGATGGCGAGCAGGCCCATCGAGACCGCCCAGTCGCAATAGGCGAGCGCCCGCTCGCGCACCGCCTCATGCGTCAGCAGCGGCTTCAGTTCACCCCACAGCGAAATGCCTTCGAGCAGCGTGCCCGAGGCGTTGATGCGCGGAATGCCGTAGGACAGCGTGGCGTCCATATGGAAATGCGGATCGACGAAGGGCGGCGAGATCAGATTGCCATAGGCGTCGATTGCGGTGCCGGCGGTGACATGCAGTTCGGGCTCGATGGCGACGATCGTCTCGCCGACAATGCCGAGGTCGGCGACAGTGCCGTCGGGCAGCGTTCCGCCGCGCACAACAAGGTCGAAATCCATCTTTCGTCATCTCCCTGCAGATCAATCGTCACAATCGTGGCGCAAAAGACACCGTGCGCCAGCCGTTTGTCTCCGCGACAGCGAAAGGTTCCATCCGGCCGCAACTCGCTCTATAAGCCGCCTTTCGCCCCCGTGGCGAATCCGAAATTCGTCTCAGTCAGGCATGGGATCGGCCATTTGTTTCGCTTCTTCCGTTCGACGGAAAACCAGCGCCTCATCGCGAGGCTGGTCAGGGAATCCTTTCACGAGCACAAATTCGGCTATGGCGCCGCCATAGCGTCGATGCTGGTGGTGGCCGCCATGACCGGAGCCAGTGCCTGGATTCTGCGCGAGATCACCAATGAGTTCGTGATCTACAAGAGGCTCGACCGCGTCAACCTGATTGCCGGAGGGGTCGCGGCGATCTTCGTCCTTAAAGGCATCGCCAACTTCGTGCAGGCCTACTTCATGAGCCGCGTCGGCAACAGCATCATCGCCGACCGGCAGCGCAAGATCTACGATCGCATCCTGGCGCAAGGCATCGAGTTCTACCATTCGACCTCGTCGTCGGAACTGATCACCCGCATGACCAACAACGCGCAGGCGGCGCGTAGTGTGCTCGACCTCGTTGTCACATCCTATGTGCGGGATCTGGTGACGATGATTGTCCTGCTCGGGGTTATGATCTGGCAGCAGCCGGCGCTGTCGCTGATCTGCTTCGTCATCGGTCCCATCGCCATTTACGGCGTCAATCACATCCTGAAGCGCGTGCGCAAGATCGCCGCGCAGGAATTCCGCTCGCTGGGCCAGATCGTGCAGGTGATGCAGGAAACGGCGGTGGGCGTGCGCGTTGTGAAGTCCTTCGGCCTCGAAGGCGCGATGCGCAAGCGCATGTACAAGGCCGTGTCGGACGTGGAGAACCGCGCCAACAACATTGCGACGCTGGAAGCCGCCACCAGCCCGGTGATGGAGACGCTCGCCGGGCTGGCAATTTCCGGCTCCGTACTGGTCAGCGGGTTTCTGGTTCTTGGTGGAGGCCAGATGCCGGGCAACATCATGGCCTTCATCGCGGCGCTGCTTTTGGCCTACGAACCGGCCAAGCGCCTGGCGCGCGTGCGCATCTCGCTGGAAACCGGCATTGTCGGCGTGCGCATGATGTTCCAGCTTGCCGACAGGCCGCTGACATTGGCCGAGAAGCCCGATGCAAAGCCGCTGCAGACGGGGCCGGGCGAAATCCGTTTCGACAATGTGAGCTTCGCCTATCCCGAAAGCTCGCCGGTGTTCGAAGGGCTGGACCTGACGCTTGCCGCCGGCCAGATGACGGCGCTGGTCGGACCCTCGGGCAGCGGCAAATCGACCATCCTCAATTTGATCATGCGGATGTACGACCCGCAGGGCGGCAGGGTGCTGTTCGATGGCCAGGACATCTCCGACGCCACGCTCGCCTCGGTCCGGGAAAAGATCGCCTATGTCAGCCAGGACACATTCCTGTTTGCCGGCACGGTGATGCACAACATACGCCTCGGCCGCCAGAACGCGACCGACGAGGATGTGATCGCCGCCGCCAAGGCCGCCAATGCGCATGAGTTCATCAGCGCCATGGCCAAGGGCTATGAGACGGAGGTCGGCGAGAACGGCGCGCTGCTGTCAGGTGGCCAGCGCCAGCGCATCTCGATCGCGCGCGCCATGCTGCGCAATGCGGAGATTCTGCTGCTCGACGAAGCGACCAGCGCGCTCGACGCCGAATCCGAGGCGCTGTTCCGCGATGCGCTGCAGCAGCTGACGGTCGGGCGCACCACCATCGTCATCGCCCACCGCCTGTCGACCGTGCACCAGGCCGACACGATCGTGGTTCTGGAGGCCGGCAAGGTGGTGGAAAGCGGCGCGCATCGCACGCTGCTCAACCAGGGCGGGCTGTATCAGAAGCTTTACGAGTATCAGCTGATGCCGTGAGGCGCTCTTCCTTCCCCCTGCGGGAGAAGGAAGAAACCTCACTCCGGAACGTGCCTCACCGCACCCTTGTCGGCGCTGGTGGCGAAGGCGGCGTAGGCGCGCAGCGCGGTCGTCACCTTGCGCTTGCGCTTTTCCTCGGGCTTCCAGGCCAAGGCGCCTTTTGCCTCCATCGCCGCACGTCGAGCATCGAGTTCAGCGTCGCTGACCGCCAGGCGGATGGTGCGGTTGGGGATGTCGATCTCGATCGTGTCGCCTTCCTGAACCAGTCCAATCGTGCCGCCTTCCGCGGCTTCCGGCGAGGCGTGGCCGATCGACAGGCCTGATGTGCCGCCGGAGAAGCGGCCGTCGGTGACCAGCGCGCAGGCTTTGCCGAGGCCTTTCGACTTCAAATAGCTGGTCGGGTAGAGCATCTCCTGCATGCCGGGGCCGCCGCGCGGTCCTTCATAGCGGATGACGACGACATCGCCGGCCTTGATCTCGTTGGACAGGATCGCCTTGACCGAAGCGTCCTGGCTTTCGAACACCCGCGCCGGGCCGGTGAACTTCAGGATCGACTCGTCAACGCCGGCGGTCTTCACGATGCAACCATCGAGCGCCAGATTGCCCTTCAGCACGGCGAGTCCACCGTCCTTCGAGAACGGCGTTTCGGCCGAGCGGATAACGCCCTTCTCACGGTCGAGATCGAGCTCGTCCCAGCGGCGGTCCTGGCTGAAAGCGACCTGCGTCGGCACGCCGCCCGGGGCGGCGAGGAAGAAGTCGCGGACGTTCTGGCTGGTGGTGCGGGAAATATCCCAATGGTCGAGCGCTTCGCCAAGGCTCGCCGTATGCACGGTCGGCAGGTCGCGATTGAGCAGCCCGGCATTGTCGAGCTGGCCAAGGATGGCCATGATGCCGCCGGCGCGATGGACGTCTTCCATATGCACGTCGGACTTTGCCGGCGCGACCTTGCAGAGCACGGGCACCCGCCGCGACAGCCGGTCGATGTCTTCCATGGTGAAGTCGACCTCGCCTTCATGGGCGGCAGCCAGGATGTGCAGCACGGTGTTGGTCGAGCCGCCCATGGCGATGTCGAGCGTCATGGCATTCTCGAAAGCGCCCTTGGAAGCGATGCTGCGCGGCAGTGCCGTCTCGTCATCCTGCTCATAATAGCGCTGGGCGAGATCGACGATGAGGTGACCCGCCTCGACGAACAGCCGCTTGCGGTCGGCGTGCGTGGCCAGCGTCGAGCCATTGCCGGGCAGCGACAGGCCGAGCGCCTCGGTCAGGCAGTTCATGGAATTGGCGGTGAACATGCCTGAGCAGGAGCCACAGGTCGGGCAGGCCGAGCGTTCGATGACCTTGACGTCCTCGTCGGAGATCTTGTCGTCGGCGGCGGCAACCATGGCGTCAACCAGGTCGAGCGCCTGTGTCTTGCCGGCGAGCACCACCTTGCCGGCTTCCATCGGACCGCCTGACACAAAGACGCTCGGGATGTTGAGGCGCAGCGAAGCCATCAGCATGCCAGGGGTGATCTTGTCGCAATTGGAGATGCAGACCATGGCGTCGGCGCAGTGCGCATTGACCATGTATTCGACGGAATCGGCGATCAGTTCGCGCGACGGCAGCGAATAGAGCATGCCGTCATGGCCCATGGCGATGCCGTCATCGACGGCGATGGTGTTGAATTCCTTGGCGACACCGCCGGCCTTCTCGATCTCGCGCGCGACCAGCTGGCCGAGATCCTTCAGATGCACATGGCCCGGCACGAACTGGGTGAAGGAGTTGACCACCGCGATGATCGGCTTGCCGAAATCCGAATCCTTCATGCCGGTGGCGCGCCAGAGGCCGCGAGCGCCGGCCATGTTGCGGCCATGGGTGGTGGTGCGGGAACGATAGGCAGGCATGGATATTCCTTAGCTGGCCGGCTGCGCCCAGTGCGGAGCGTGGCGGCGCTGAATTTGGATCGCAGGGTTTATAGACCGGCAAGTATGGTCTGGCCAGATTTTTGCAATGCGCCAGAACGCGGGGCGCAAGCCAGTTGACGAGGTTCATTCATCTGTATATAGCCAAATGGGTATATACCTTATTGGCTATGGATATGAAATGAACCAGCTGGACGCCACTTTTGCCGCGCTTGCCGATCCGACCCGGCGCGCCATCCTTGCCCGGCTCATCCAGGGGGAAGCCTCAGTGATGGAACTGGCCGAACCGTTCGCGATGAGCCAGCCGTCGATCTCCAAGCATCTGAAAGTGCTGGAAGCCGCGGGGCTGATTTCGCGCGGCCGCGACGCGCAGCGCCGGCCCTGCCGGCTGGAGGCGAGGCCGCTGGCCGAAGCCAATGACTGGCTGGAGCGCTACCGCAAGATCTGGGAAGGCAACTTCCAGCGCCTCGATGCGTTGCTGGGCGCGCTGATGGCCGAAAAGGCTCCCGGCGAGGCAGACCAATAGCCGAAGAAAATCAGAAGCCCGTGTCGGATCGCCAGTTGGCCGGACGTCCTTGGGCAAACAGACAAGCGCAGGAGGACCATCGTGAGCACCACCACCTTGCCCGGCTCGACCGTTGCGACATTGACCGTAACCACGCCGAGCGACCGTGAAGTCCAGATCACCCGCATCTTCGACGCGTCGCGGCCGATGGTGTTCGACTGCTGGACCGTGCCGGAGCTTTTGAAAGGCTGGCTGCACGGCCCCGACGGCTGGCGGCTGGCGGTCTGCGAAACCGACCTCAGAGTGGGCGGTGCCACCCGCTATGTCTGGCAGCACCGCGACGGTCGCAGCATGGGCATGAGCGGCGCCTATCGCGAGATCGTGCGGCCAAGCCGGATCGTCGCCACCGAACTGTTCGATGAGGACTGGACCGGTGGCGAGACCGTCGGAACGGTGACCTTTGCCGAGCAGACCGGAAAGACCCTGCTGACGCAAACGGTGCTTTACGCCTCGCAGGCGGCGCGTGACGGCGCGCTCGGCACCGGCATGACCAGCGGCATGGCTGAGAGCTACGCCCAGCTCGATTCCTATCTCGCTTCCCTTCAGGACGCCGCAAAGGGCGCCGCCTGACCCTTCCATCATCCCCAAGAGAAAACGAGGACAGACCTATGCAAAAGATCACCACCTGCCTGTGGTTCGACGACCAGGCCGAAGAGGCGATGAATTTCTACGTCTCCATCTTCAAGAATTCGAAGGTGCTGAGCGTGCTGCGCTGGCCTGAGGGTCACGCAGATGCGGGCAAAGCGCTGGTCACCACGTTCGAACTCGACGGTGTGCAGTTTCAAGCGCTCAACGGCGGACCGCAATTCAAGTTCAACGAGGCGATGTCACAGTCGATCGACTGCAAGACGCAGGAAGAGGTCGACTATTTCTGGGACAAGCTCATCGAAGGTGGCGGCGAACCGTCGCAATGCAGCTGGCTGAAGGACAAATTCGGTGTGTCGTGGCAGGTGGTGCCGGAGCAGCTGCCGCGCCTGCTTATGGATCCGGACCGGGCCAAGGCCGGCCGGGCGATGGCGGCGATGATGCAGATGAGCAAGATCGATATTGCGAAGATCGAAGCGGCGGCCAAAGGCTGAGTTGAAGCCTTCAGCGTCGGCGCCGCCCCTCATCCGCCCTTCGGGCACCTTCTCCCCGTGAACGGGGAGAAGGAAAAAAAGCGGCGCCTTACGCTGCTTTGTCGCGGACCTGGTAGTCCTTGATGGTTGCGAAGCGGATGGCTTTCCAGCGTTCGGCTTCGTAGTTCAGCGAGAAGGCGTGCTGGGCAAGGAACACCGGATCATTGTCGAGGTCGCGCGCAATGTCGCCGCGATGCGCCTCGATGAAGCGCAGCGTCTCGGCCTTGTCGTCGGCCGAGATCCAGCGGCAGACCGAAAAGCGCGACATTTCGAATTCGACAGGCAGCGTGTATTCGAAATTCAGCCGCTCCTTCAAAACGTCGAGCTGCAGGGCGCCGACGACGCCGACGATTGCCGGTGAGCCATCTTCCGGCGAAAACAGCTGCACCACGCCTTCCTCGGCCATCTGGTGCAGCGCTTCCTTGAGCTTCTTGGCCTTCATCGCGTCGCCCAGGCGAACGCGCCGCAGGATTTCCGGGGCGAAGTTCGGCACGCCCCTGAAGAGAATTTCCTCACCCTCGGTCAGTGTATCGCCGATGCGCAGCGTGCCGTGGTTGGGGATGCCGACGACATCGCCGGCAAAGGCCTCGTCGGCGGTGACGCGGGTGCGGGCGAAGAAGAATTGCGGCGCAGACAGGGACATCGGCTTGCCGGTGCGCACCAGCTTGGCCTTCATGCCACGCTCGAGCTTGCCCGAACAGACGCGCACGAAAGCGATGCGGTCGCGGTGGTTGGGATCCATGTTGGCCTGGATCTTGAACACGAAGGAGGTCATCTTCTCCTCAGTCGCCTCGACCTTGCGGGTGTCGGCCTCTTGCGCTCGCGGCGGCGGCCCGAAGGCGCCGAGCGCCTCGATCAGGTCGCGCACACCGAAATTGCGCAGAGCCGAGCCGAAATAGACCGGCGTCAGATGGCCCTCGCGAAAGGCGTCAATGTCGAGCGGGCGGCAGGCTTCACGTGCCAGTTCCAGCTCCTCGATAAAGGCTTCGCGCTCGTTTTCCGGCAAAAGGCCGGCGACACGGTTGGAATCGGGACCGTTGACCGGCGTGCGGTCTTTCTCCGCATCGCCCCTGCGCACAGCGTTCAGGGCAAGGTGATAGGTGCCGGAAAACGTTTTACCGCGGCCGATCGGCCAGGTGATGGGCGCGGTGTCCAGCGCCAGCTTCTGCTCGATCTCGTCGAGGATTTCGAAGGGATCGCGGCTTTCACGGTCCATCTTGTTGATGAAGGTGATGATCGGGATGTCGCGCAGCCGGCAGACTTCGAACAGTTTCAGCGTGCGCGGCTCGATGCCCTTGGCGGCGTCGATGACCATGACGGCCGAGTCCACCGCCGACAGCGTGCGGTAGGTGTCGTCGGCGAAATCCTCGTGGCCGGGGGTGTCGAGCAGGTTGAAGACATTGTCTTCATATTCGAAAGTCATCACCGAGGTGACGACCGAAATGCCGCGCTCACGCTCGATCTTCATCCAGTCGGACCGGGTCTGGATGCGGTCCTTCTTGGCCTTGACCTCGCCGGCAAGCTGGATGGCGCCGCCGAACAGCAGCAGCTTTTCGGTGAGCGTGGTTTTGCCGGCGTCGGGGTGCGCGATGATCGCGAAAGTGCGGCGGCGCGATACCGCCTGTTCGATGTCTTCAGCCAATTTGTGGAATCCTGTCTGTGGCGCGGGCTTCTAGCAGCGCTTTCCCGGCCTGTCGACCGTTTCGGGCCGGCGGGCCTCGACCGCACTTGAGCTTGACCCGCTGCAATGGCATCACGGATGCCAGTTTGAAGAGGGATCGGCATGAGCAATCCGAAACAAGTCATCGTCATTGGCGCCGGGATCATCGGCGCGTCGATCGCCTGGCATCTGACTAAGGCCGGCGCGCAGGTGACGGTGATTTCCGAGAGCGGCGCAGGCGGTGTCGCCACGCCCAATTCCTTTGCCTGGATCAACGCCAGCTGGGGTAACCCCGAAATCTATTTCCGGCTGCGCACCCGCGCCATGGCCGAGTGGGCACGGCTGGCAAACGAACTGCCCGGCCTGCCGCTCGCCTGGTGCGGCGGGTTGTGCTGGGATCTGCCGGCCGACAGGCTCGAGGCCTACGCGGCCGAACATTTGTCATGGGGCTACGGCATCGAGCGCGTCGACGCCAAGCGAGCGGCGCAGATCGAGCCCAATCTGGTCGAGCCGCCTGAATTCGCGGTTTATGTCGCGGAAGAAGGCGTGGCCGAACCGGTTGCGGCGGCCAAGGCGCTGCTGGCCGATGCCGAACGGCACGGCGCGCGCATTCTCTCCAGTTCCGTAACCGCACTTGTCCAGACCGATGGCAGGATTACCGGGGTCGATACATCGCATGGGCTGATGGCAACCGACGAAGTGGTGATCGCAGCCGGTGTCGGGGCGCCCGATATTGCCGCCACCGCCGGCATAAAACTGCCGATCGAGACACCGCCCGGCCTGATCGTTCACTCGCGGCCATATGAGAAGCTGCTCAACGGGCTGGTGCATGCCGAAAAGCTGCATATGCGCCAGACCGCCGGGGGCCGCATCATCGCCGGCTCCGATTTCGCCGGCGGCGATCCCGGCGACAACCCTGACGCCACGGCGCGCGACCTGTTTGCGGCCGCGAAGGCAGCCTTGCGCGGTGGTGACGGGCTGGAGCTCGATTTCCACACCGTCGGCTACCGGCCGACGCCGACCGACGGCTTTCCGATCATCAGCCGCGCGGACGGTGTTGACGGGCTCTATTTCGCGGTCATGCATTCCGGCATCACACTGGCGCCGGCCGTTGGGCTGTTCGCCACGCGCGAAATCCTCGACGGCGAGCGCGATCCGCTGCTGGCGCCCTATGGGCTGGAGCGGTTTGCTCAGTAGCCCGGCGGCCGCTTGAAGCCATCATTGAGTGGCTCCATCGCCTTGGCGATACCGAGCAGCCGTGCCTCCGACCAGCGCGCGCCGACCAGTTGCAGGCCGATGGGTAGACCATCGTGGTCCTGTCCGAAGGGTATGGTCAGCGCGGGGTGGCCGGAATAGTTGAAGACCGCGCCATAGGCCGGCAGCATCCAGTAGCTTCGCTCATGGCCATCGACCTCGATCGGCGTGCCGGGTTCACAATGCGGGAAGGCCGTGGTCATCGCGACCGGGCACAGCAAGGCATCGCAGGTTTCGAAGAACCTGTCCCAGGCAAGGATGGAGCGCTCGCGGCGGGCGAGCGCCTCGAACCAACTGGAAATCGGCGTCGGTTGTTCAGGCGGTTGCGGCTGCGCCGCCTCCAGCATCATGCCGATCAACACGCCGCCTTGCTCCAGATCGTCATGAAGATCGAGCTTCGGCAATTTTGCCGGTTCGACGGTCGCACCTGCCGCCTGAAGCTGCTTCGCCAGAGTGTCGACGGCGGCAGCGATCTCGCTGGCCACCGGAAAGCCGAGAAAGGACGGCGCCACAGTGATGCACAGTGTCTTGAGGTCGAGTTTCGGCACGGCCTCGACCGGCACCGGCGCAAGGTCGGTGTCGGCTCCATCCGGGCCGGCAATGATTTGGTAGATCAATGCCAGATCGTCGACGCTGCGCGCCAGCGGGCCGAGGCAGGACATCAGCCGCACGCTGCGCGCCGCGCCGCCCGGATCGGGAAAGGCGCCGGCCAGGGAGACGCGGTGTTCGGTGGGCTTCAGCCCGTAGACGCCGCAGAAGGCGGCAGGCAAGCGGATCGAAGCCTGCATGTCGGTGCCGATATCGAACGGCGTCATGCCGGTCGCCACCGCTGCCACGGCGCCACCGCTGGAGCCGCCGGCTGTGCGCGTAAGATTCCACGGATTGTTGGTGCGGCCGAACAGCGGATTGTCCGATTGCCAGTCGCCCAGCATGGTCGCTACATTGGTCTTGGCCGTGAGAATGCCGCCGGCAGCCTTCAGCCGGGCGACGACCGGGCTGTCCGCTTTTGCCACATAGTCGGCGAATGGCGGAAACCCGACTGTGGTCTTCATGCCTGCCGTTTCGTGCATGTCCTTCAGCGTGAAAGGCACGCCATGCAGTGGGCCGAGCGCATCGCCGCGCGCCTGCGCCGCGTCGGCCTTCTTTGCGCGCTCAAGGGCGCCTTCGCGGTCGAGACTGACGACCGCGTTGACCGCCTCGTTGTGCCGGTCGATCTGGGCCAGATGGGCGTCAAGCGCTTCGACGGCGGAGAGCTTGCGCGCGGCGATTGCAGCGGCGAGGTCGGTGGTCGAGGAGAAGACGAGGTCCATGGCGAATGCTCCGGCTGTTGCCACGTGTATCGTGGATTGAAGCCAAGTTCAGCATTTGGGGATAGTTAGTGCTTGATCGGAATTGCGCTCGGGATGGGAACTCCGAAGTCGATGTCAGAGTTCTACGGCGCCCCCCTCTGTCCTGCCGGACATCTCCCCCACATGGGGGGAGATTGGCAGCTTCGGCGCCTCGTTCATTTCTGCACGTTGGGGATTGGCGAAAGCCGGCGTGACATCCAATCTCCCCACCTGTGGGGGAGATGTCCGGCAGGACAGAGGGGGGCGCGAAGGAATGCGGCCTAAGCCGTTTTCCTTAGCTCAGACGACCAGCGCCAGCTTCGCCGTAACCGGCGCAAACGGCCGAATCGTCATCCCATCACCAGTAATGGTAACAAAACTCGCCGGCGGGATGGCCTGCCAGTCGCCGCCCTCGCGGTCGAAGGGCTCCGAGACGATGCAACGGCCGTCATTGCGAACCGAGGTGTAGAGCGTCGGCGCGTGGGTGTCGCTCGCGTAGCGTACGGCGTACAGCGCCTGCCCATCCGAAAAGGCGGCGGTGAGTTTCAAGGCCGGTTCCAAACCGGCGCGGCGCGATGCCTCGATGACGCGGGCCGTCGCGCGCGAGACGGCACCCTGCGGGTCGCCAGCAAGACCCTCGTCGATCATAAGCAGGAAAAACAGCTCGGAATCGGTGGTGCCCTCGCGCTGGTCGAAGACGGCGTCGGAGAGCGAATTCTCCAGCGCACGACGGATTTTTTCGAAGCCGCCGATCTGGCCGTTGTGCATGAACGACCAGTTGCCGGCGATGAACGGATGGCAGTTCATGCGGCTGGTGGCGCCGCCAGTCGATGCCCTGACATGGGCGAGAAACAGGCCGGATTTGATCTGCCGGCACAGGCTTTTCAGATTGGGGTCCGACCAGGCCGGAAGAATGTCGCGGTAGAGGCCGGGCTCGGGCCGCTCGCCATACCAGGCGAGACCGAAGCCGTCGCCATTGGTCGGCGACTTGGCCTCCTGGGCGCAATGGCTCTGGGCGATCAGCGAGTGACAGGGCGCGGTGACGATGTCTTCGAGGAAGACCGCTTCACCAAGATAGGCCGCCCATCGGCACATCGCTTTTGACCGTTCCTAGGCGCGATCCAAGAGAGCCTGAGGCTCCTTGACCGCGTGTGAGCCTCTGTTGTGCGTCCGCTCATAGAGTTCGCGAACGATTCGGCTTGCCGTAGTCTCGAAGAGAAATGGCAAGAAAGCGTGAACAAGTGCTGCACCCGCAGCCATCGACAGGCGCGAGCAGAACCAGGCGGCAAAAGCCATATGGCTGAAATAGGTCTCGCCCACCTTGGCCGGGTGAGAGGTGAAAAGCCCTGCAAGCCGTGTCGTCATGGTGATCCCTCCTGCCGGGATAAGCCCCGATGCTGGGTATCCTGCCACAGGGGAAAGGTTCATCGGTCTCAAATTGTCCTTGTCTAACGCAGTGGTTCGGGACATTCATCCCAACATGGCTCTTGAATTCGATGAAATCGACCGACGACTGCTTGCCGAGCTGCAACGCGACGGAACGCTGTCGGTCGACCAGCTCTCCGAAAAAGTGTCGCTGTCGCGCAATGCCTGCTGGCGGCGGGTCAAGCGGCTGGAGGAGGACGGCGTCATCACCGGCCGGGTGGCGCTGGTCGATGCCGACAAGCTTGGGCTCGGGCTTTCGGTGTTCATCCTGATCCGCACCTCCAACCACGATCCGGATTGGCTGCAAAAGTTTCGGGCGGCGGTGACCGGTTTTCCCGAGATCACCGGGGTCTACCGCATGTCCGGCGACCTCGACTATGTGCTGCGCGCCCGCGTCGCCGATGTGAAGGCCTATGACCGGCTCTACCAGCGGCTGATCGCCAAGGTGGCGCTGTCGGATGTTTCGGCCTCCTTCGTCATGGAGGAGATTAAGGAGACCACGGTCGTTCCGGTCGAGTTGCGTTAGGTCATCGTGACGCCGCAAAGAAAGCCGTTGATAGCGTGGCGGGCGAGTTGACCGAATCGCGGTTCGCGCCGATAGGATCGATTTTATGCGCGCAGCCCTCCACACCTCCTCCGTCATTGGTCCCACTGTCGGCTTCGTCAGGTTGCCGCATGGTGAAGGACTTCCCCTCCCCGCCTATGAAAGCACCGGCGCCGCCGGCATGGATCTGCGCGCCGCGGTGCCGGATGACCGGCCGCTGCTAATCCTGCCGGGCAAACGCGCCTTGGTGCCGACCGGGCTGATTCTGGAAATACCCGAGGGGATGGAAGGCCAGGTGCGGCCGCGCTCCGGTCTTGCCTTCAAACACGGGCTTACCGTCCTCAATTCACCGGGTACCGTCGACAGCGATTATCGCGGCGAGGTCAAGGTGCTGCTGGTCAACCTGGGTGACGAGGATTTCGCGGTGACGCGCGGCATGCGCATTGCCCAGATCGTGTTTGCCACGGTGACGCAGGCGACGGTCGAGGAGCGCAGCCTGGCTGGCGCCACGACGCGCGGTGCGGGTGGTTTCGGATCGACCGGCACCGCCTGAATGAGAATACCCAAACTGGTCATCTTCGACTGCGACGGTATCCTGGTCGACACCGAGAACCTTGCCAACCGGCGGCTTGCCGAATGGCTGAGCGCTGCCGGTTATCCCACAAGCTTCGAATATTGCCGCAAGCATTTCTCCGGCCGCAGCATGGTTTCGGTGCAGAAGGAGATCGAAGCGGCAACCGACGTCCGGCTCGGCGCCGATTTCGTCGATCGCTGGAACGCCGGTCTGCCGGATTTGTTCTCACACGGGGTCGAGGCGATCCCTTACGTCCGCGACTTCATTGAAGCCGTGCGCGCGGCCGGCATCGCCTACTGCGTCGCCACGTCGGCACGCATTTCGAAGATGCACATCACGCTCGGTCAGACCGGGCTGCTGCCGTTGTTCGAGCATGCGATGTTTTCCGCAACCATGGTCAGCCGCGGCAAGCCTTTTCCTGATCTCTTCCTGCATGCGGCAAAGACCATGGGTTTTGCGCCCGCTGACTGCATCGTCATCGAAGACAGCGTTGCCGGAACACAGGCAGGCATAGCTGCCGGCATGCGCGTCTACTCCTATCATGGCGATCCCTATTCCGACCGCGATGGGCTGACCGACGCCGGCGGCATATTGTTCGACGACATGCGCGAACTGGCAGGGCTGGTGCCGATCCACTGATCTGATTTCATACGGGCTGCACAGACCAATCGTCCGTGCTAGCTTTCGCGTGCTCTACAGCCAGAGGCGGCCCGCGCTTATGAGATCCACCCCGTTTCGCCTCGCCCTCGCGCTTGTGCTGCTGCCGTGGCTGTGGACGGCAGCGGGCGCACAGACCGTCAGCTTTCCGGAGTTCAGCAGCGCCGTCCCCGGCCACACGGATGTTACCTATCTCGACCTCGCCAGGATGGTCATTCCCGACCTCGCGGGCGACAGTGACGGCTTCTACAAGGGCGGATTGCCGATAGATATGCGCCATATAGAGGGCCCGGATGGTGGCGGCTCGCCACCCGAGACGTCGGGCCTCTCCAATGCCGGCGTGCTCGCCATCAAGGCCGCCGGCAAGGACCGGCTGGCGATGCTTTACGATCTCGGCGACTCTCCCGACAGCGCCGAAGGCTATGCAGTGCTGGCGCTCTACGACATCGCGGCCAAGCCGAGATTGCTCGACGCCGTCAATGTCGCGGTCGACCGCAGTACCTATTTCCGCGAGCCCGGCAAACTTCCCCTCAGCGCCGGCGACGATGTCCTCATCACCATGAGCACGCATTTCAATTCAAGCCAGGGCTATGTGATCACGCCGCTGATCATGGTGCGCGACGACAAGTTCGAACTGATCGACATGATCTACACGTTCGACGAGAACCTCTGCGCTTACAGGCGCACGCAGGATGTGGCGTTTCAGACGCAGGCAGACGGCCAGCCTTATGCTGCGATCAAAGTGACGGTGACCGACGCCACGGTGCCGAGCGGCGAGAGCTGCGACGAGCAACCGCCCAAGCCTGAATCTCACGCGATTTCCGTCACCTATCACTGGGACGAGAAGGCGTCGCATTACGTCAAGGATTCCGACGCGCTGGACAAATTGGCAGGAGAGAACGCCAAACGCTTCTGAGCCAACCGCATTCGTTTGCCCCGTGCAAATCGGCACGATAGAATCCGCAGACATTTCCGCACATGAAGGGAAGCACCATGGACAAGGGCAAGATTTTTCGTGACCTTCACGCCTCGACCTTCGTCATGCCCAATCCATGGGATGTCGGTACAACCAAGCTTCTGGCCTCCTTCGGCTTCAAGGCGCTGGCGACGACCAGCGCCGGCTTTGCCTTTTCGCGCGGCTTGCCCGATGGCGCGGTGACATTCGAGGCGATGATCCACCATTGCCGCGAGTTGACGGCGGCAACCAGCCTGCCGGTCTCGGCCGATCTCGAAAAAGGCAAGGGCGACAGCGCAACCAGTGCCGCCGAGACGGTTTTTGCCGCTGAAGCGGCTGGCCTCGCCGGCTGCTCGATCGAGGACCACACCGGCGATCCGGACAAGCCGATCTACGATTTTGCGCACGCCGTCGAGCGCGTCGCCGCGGCAGCGGAGGCGGCGCGAGCGCTCAAGCATGATTTCGTCTTCACCGCGCGGGCCGAGAATTTCCTCTGGGGCAAGCCCGACCTCGACGACACGATCAAGCGACTGCAGGCCTTCGAGAAGGCCGGTGCCGATGTGCTCTATGCGCCTGGCCTCAGCGATGTCGAAACGATCCAGAAAGTCTGCTCGGCGGTGAGCCGGCCGGTCAATGTCATGGCGCTGCCGGGCTTCACCATCGCCGACCTCGCCATGGCCGGTGTCAAGCGCATCTCGCTTGGGCCGTGGCTGACCAATTTCGCCTTCGGTATGCTGGAGACGGCGGCGCGTGAAATCCAGCAGGATGGCACGTTCGGCTTCACCCGCGCCGCCATGCCGTTCGGAAAGCTGCAGGCGCTGTTTTCCAAACCCTTGGCTTGAACGAGGCCCGACATATGACGCTCACCGTCGTCGACATGCACACTGGCGGCGAGCCGCTTAGGATCGTCACCGGCGGTTATCCGGACATTCCCAAGGGCACGATCCTGGAACAGCGCGCCTATGTGCGCGACCATTTCGACCATTTGCGCAAGCTGCTGATCTTCGAGCCGCGCGGCCATTACGACATGTATGGGGCGGTGCTGGTCGAACCCGACCTGCCCGGCGCCGATCTGGCCGTACTGTTTATACACAATGAGGGCTATTCGACGATGTGCGGCCACGCCATCATCGCGCTCGGCCGTTATGCCGTCGACGAAGGCCTGGTGGCGAAACAGGAGCCAATCACGATCGTCAATATCGAGGCGCCGTGCGGCATGGTCGTCGCTTCGGTCGAAGTCAGGGACGGCAAAGCGGGCTCGGTGTCCTTCGAAAGCGTTCCGGCCTTCCTGTTTGCCCGCGACCAACAAATAGAATTGGCGGGATACGGCAAGATTGCGTTCGACATTGCCTATGGCGGCGCCTTCTATGCGCTGGCCAACTGCCAGCAGTTCGGCCTGGAATTCGGCCGCAGCCGCGTGCGCGATTTCGTCGACGCGGCAACCGCGCTGACCGAGCGGCTGAAGGCGGAGTTCCCCCTTTCACATCCCGACCATGCCGATCTCGCTTTTCTTTACGGCACCATCCTGACCGACGGGCGCGATGCGTTCTCCGGCGAGGCGACAAAAAACATCTGCGTTTTCGCCGATGCCGAGGTCGACCGTTCGCCGACCGGCTCCGGCGTCACCGCGCGGCTGGCGGCGATGCATGCCAAGGGCGAGATCGACCTTGGTCAGGAGCGGACCTTCGAAAGCATCGCCGGCTCGCGCTTCTCCGGCGCAGCGGCGCGTACGACCACGACCGGCCCGCATGAGGCGATCATCGCCCGTGTCGGCGGCCGCGCCTATTATTCGGGCCGGGCCGAGTTCACGGTCGAGCCGGACGATGAACTCGGGCGCGGGTTTCTGTTGCGCTAAGCGAGCGACCTATCGCCTGGCGCTCTCCCGCGCGCCGATAGCCTTGTGCAGATGGACCATCATGGCGGCGGCGAAAAGCGGCGTCAAAAGGTTGAGCAGCGGCACAGCGAGGAAGGCGGCGATGAGCAGTCCTGCCAGGAACACTGTGCCGGCATATTTCCTGCGCAACGCCCTTGCCTCGTCCTCCGGGCGAAAGCGCATGGCGGCGAATTCGAAGAATTCGCGCCCGAGCAGATAGCCGTTGACGATGAAGAAGGCGGCGATGTTGACGCCCGGCACCAGCAGAAGCAGCAGGGCGACGATGTTGCCCAGGATGATGACGCCGAGGAATTTCACCGACAACACCAGCGAGCGCAGCGCCGGCATGGCCCTGCCGGCCGGGTCGTCGGGAAAGTCGGTGCGCTCGACCACTTCGGCAATATCGTCGAGAAACAGGCCGGCCACGATTGCCGTCACTGGCGCGATCAGCAGCGCCATCCCGAAGGCAAGAGCGATTGCCGCGATGATGCCGCTCAGCCATCCGGCCCAAGACGGCAGGCCGGGCAACAGCGAGTGAACCCATGGCAGGGCCAGCCAATCGACAAGCCCGGTCAGGGCGAACCACAAAGCGACCAACGCCAGCAAGGTCAAGCCCAGCGTCTTCAGGAAAACCGCACGGAATTCGGGAGAGAACAGCCGGCTGACGGCGGCGCGGGCAGCGTTGGAGATCACGGCGTTTCCCGAGAACAAACTGATATCTCCGACATAGGTGGAGACCCGGCCAGCCGCAAGCCTGCTGGAGCGGACGCAATTCCGGACGGAACTGGAGCAATTCCAGGAAAAGTGTGAACGGTTTTCCGTCCGGAATTGCGTCAAAACAATGAGATAGAGCGGTTCACCGTTTCCGTGAACGGTGAACCGCTCTAGCGCGCCAGCGCCCGTGAGCGGGCGGGAATGGTCATAGCCGCGACGCCGGCGACAACGCAACCCATGCCCCAGAATGCCGTCGGTCCAAGGCTTTCGCCGAGGAACAGGACACCGATGCCGACGCCGATCGGCACGCGCAGATAGGCCTGCGAGGTGGTGCCTACCGAACCAAGCGTGTGAATGAGGCGGAAGAAGATGCAGAAGGCCAGCGCCGTCGAGAACACCGACAGCGCCAGCAAGGCCTGGATCGACGCCATTGACGGCGACAGCGCCCAGGGGCGGTCGAAGACCAGGCTCAAGGGGACGAGGATGACCGCACCACACAGCATCGAGCCAGCGGCCGGCAGCATCGGGTCGAGTCCCCTAAAGCCGCGGCCGAAAATGGCTGCACCGGCATAGCAGACGGTGGCAGCGACAACGGCAAGCTGCGCCCACAATTGATGGCCGAGACCGCCAAGCGCCTGGGTGCCGACGATCAGGCAAATGCCGGCAATGCCCGCGCCGACGCCGAACAGCTTGCGTGCGGTGACCTGCTCGTGACGGGTGATGAGCGCGGTCAGCAGGAAAGTGAAGATCGGCGATGTCGCGTTGAGGATGGTGGCCAGGCCGGCATCGATGGAGCGCTCGGCGGCGGCGATCAGCGTGAACGGCACGACACTGTTGAGGCAGGCCTGGACCATGAACCGCCACCAGGTCGCGCTGTCCTTCGGCATGGAGAGGCCGCGCCAGCGGATGAGCGCGAGCAGGATGCCGCCGGCGATGAGGGTACGGGCGGCGATAAAGGTTATCGGCGGGATCGTTTCGACACCGATTTTGATGAAGGTATAGGACGCGCCCCACAGGGCAGCCAGCACGCCAAGCAGCGCCAGTTCGGTGGTCATGTCGGTCTTCGCTTGCATGCCTGTCAGCGCCTTCAGCTGTTGCGATCGAAGGCCTTCTAATCCGCTGCGCAGAGGAAATGCTTCGATGACGATGCAACTATAGCCGCACATCTCTACGCCGCGCATGGTCCAGTTCGATTTGACGGCTAGGCAAAACCCTTCCAAATCGAGAGCCTGATCCATCCCGATTGCATCGGGCTGGGGCTCTATTTTCGCTTTACCATGATCTTGTCCGAAAACCGGGTTCCACTTTTCGGGATCATGGTCTAGACCCGCGCCCGGCCGGCGTGGCAGAAAGCCGGCAGGTTCCAAGGCGGAGACATTGATGCCGGATTATGACGTGCTTTGCATCGGCAATGCCATTGTCGACATCATCGCCCAGTGCGACGACGCTTTTCTCGAGACCAACGGCATCATCAAGGGTGCGATGAACCTCATCGACACCAAGCGCGCCGAGCTGCTCTACAGCCGCATGGGCCCGGCGATCGAAGCGTCCGGCGGCAGCGCCGGCAACACGGCGGCAGGCGTCGCCAGCTTCGGCGGCCGCGCCGCCTTCTTCGGCAAGGTTTCGAACGATCCGCTCGGCGAAATCTACGCCCACGACATCCATGCCCAGGGCGTTGCGTTCGACACCAAACCGCTCGAGGGCCAGCCGCCGACGGCGCGCTCGATGATCTTCGTCACCCCCGATGGCGAGCGTTCGATGAACACCTATCTCGGCGCCTGCGTCGAACTCGGGCCGGAAGACGTCGAGTCCGACAAGGCGTCGGGCGCCAAGGTGACCTACTTCGAAGGCTATCTGTGGGATCCGCCGCGCGCCAAGGAGGCGATCCGGCAGACGGCGAGGCTGGCGCATGCCGCCGGGCGCGAAGTGTCGATGACACTGTCGGATTCGTTCTGCGTCGACCGCTACCGGGACGAATTCCTCGACCTGATGCGTTCCGGCACGGTCGACATTGTCTTTGCCAACAGCCACGAGATCAAGTCGCTCTACCAGACCAAATCCTTCGATGAGGCGCTGGAGGCTATCCGCAAGGACTGCAAGATCGCCGCTGTCACCCGCTCCGAAAAGGGCTCGGTGATCGCGCGCGGTGACGAGACCGTCACCATCCAGGCGACGACGATCCGCGAGCTGGTCGACACCACCGGCGCCGGCGACCTCTATGCCGCCGGCTTCCTCTACGGCTACACGACCGGACGCAGCCTGAAGGATTGCGGCGATCTCGGCTCGCTGGCCGCCGGGCTTGTAATCCAGCAGCTCGGGCCGCGACCGCGGCAGAACCTGCGCAGCGCGGCCCAACTGGCCGGGCTGCTATAGTCCCGCTGCGTCACCCCACAATGGGCGCCCCGGGAGGCCCGCTGTCGTGCGCCTGTCATAGAGCACACCTACACGCAAAGTAGGGTGTTCCGCGGCTGACATTCGGGACGCCGGAAGTCAGTTGGGGTGTCCAAATGCAAGACAGCAACCTCTCGGGTCGCTGCGTCTGTTGCCGCTGCGCTTTCAGCTCTCCGCTATAGCCGTTCAACGAACCGGCCACAGCCTGGGAGGAGCGTGCGTGGCCAGCAAGACAGATGTATGACCAGATTTCAGAACCCGACGGACGGAATCTCGCAGGAGGCCCTGGCAGGCCTCGTGGCCGAGGCGGTGCAGCAGGCTCTGGTCCAGCACGGCATGGCCATGGACCCGCAGGCATTGGCCTCGGCCGGCGCCATTGCCGGCAGCGTCGCCGCCGCCCTGACCTTCCTTTCGCAGACACAGCGGCTCGCCATCGAGACCTTCAGAGGCGAATGGACTGCGCGCGCCACCGAATTCGTCCAGTCGATGGCGGAAAAGCCGACGCGCCCCGCCGCGGCAATCGTTGCGGTTGACAAGCCGACGACGGCGCCCGAACCCGGCAAGGCAGCATCCTATCCGCCGGGCGAGCGCATGCTTCAATCGATGCTGATTGAGGACTGGGCGGGCGAAGTCGCCGGATCGACCTATCTTGAGGAGAAGTTTCGCATCCCGCGTTCGACACTGCATCGTTGGCAACGGCGCAGCGAGGTCATTGCGCTGCGCAAGGGCGGACGCAAGCATGTCTTCCCGCTGGCCCAGTTCATCGACGGAAGGCCGGCTGCGGGGATCAGCGAGGTGCTGTCCGAGATCACCAATCCGAGACTCGCCTGGTTCTGGCTGACCCGCGTCTCGCCGGAGCTCGACGGCCGCCTCCCGATCGAGATGCTCAAGCAGGACATGGTGCAGGAGGTCGTGCTGGCCGCGCGCGGCTTTTCGTCGATCTGATCCCCCGCTTCTGTCGATCGCCCCGAAGCACCGGTTCTCAATAATAAGCCAAATAAGTAGATTTCATAAAACAGTCATATTCAACCATGCCGAGCCATCTGTATTGAATAGTCCCTGATATTTCCGTCTATTATGTTCCTAACGTGCCATTTGTGCCATCGTGTCAGAAAAAAGACGTGATAATTGCGCAACAATACTTTTTGAAGATTCAAAAAGGCGCGTTTCCGACACAATCTCTGTTGATCGCGACCACTGCATAGGCCATTTCGAAGGCGAGAGCACGGCGCGATGCGCGGCTTTCAGTATGGGGTGTATCGGCAGGCCTTAGAGCCATGTCCGACCTGATTTTGAACCTTTGACTGGAGATTCAAGAAAATGAACATCAAGAGCCTTCTTCTCGGCTCCGCTGCGGCCCTGATCGCAGTTTCCGGTGCGCGCGCCGCCGACGCCGTCGTCGTCGCCGAGCCGGAACCGGCCGAATACGTCAAGATTTGCGACGTTTACGGCTCGGGCTACTTCTACATCCCCGGCACCGAAACCTGCCTGCGCATCGGCGGCTACGTCCGTTACGACATCGGCGTCGGTGATTCCGGCTCGTTCGATGGCGCCAACCATGTCCCTGACCATAAGGACGGCACGAATTCGAGCTACTCCAAGAACGCCCGCTTCACGCTGAAGACCTGGACCGGCCAGGAAACCGAACTCGGCACCTTGAAGACCTACACCGAGACGCGCTTCAATTTCGGCAACAGCAATGGCGACTATCTCAACCAAGCGGCTTCCAATGCGAACGACTGGCAGGGTCGTAACAAGTCGCTGTCGCTGCGTTACGCCTGGATTCAGCTCGGTGGCCTGCGCGTCGGTAAGGACGACACGGCTTTCGATACGTTCATCGGCTACGCCGGCAGCGTTATCCAGGATACGCTTGTTCCCTACGGTGGGCAGGAGAGCAACGTCGTTCAGTACTACTTCGACGCAGGCAACGGCTTCTCCGCTGTGGTCTCTCTCGAAGAAGGCGCTGGCGCGGTTGGCACCATTGACAGCTATGTTCCGCATGTCGTCGGCGGCGTGAAGTACAAGGGCGACTGGGGTGCGGTCACGGGCGTCGTCGCCTATGACAGCAACTACGAGGAAGTGGCCGGCAAGGTCCGTTTGGACGTCAATGTCAGCAAGGAGTTCTCACTCTTCGTCATGGGCGGCTACGGTACCGACGACAACCTCACCGACGACGCGGGCAATGCCATCGACGCTCACGGTCGCGGCTTCTACAAGCAGTGGGGCGGCAACTGGGCCATCTGGGGCGGCGGCACCTACAAGTTCAACGAAAAGACTGCGTTCAACGCCCAGATCTCTTACGACGACTGGAAGAACCTCGGCGTTGCCGCGAACGTTGCCTATACCGTCGTGCCTGGCTTTACCGTCACGGCTGAAGTCGACTACCTCAACGCCGGAAAATTCGGCGACGCGGACTTCAACAACTGGACCAAGGCCAACAAGAAGAGCAGCCTCGGCGGCATCCTCCGCTTCCAGCGCTCGTTCTGATCGATCGACCTATCGTAGGAAAAGGCCCGCAGCGCACGCTGCGGGCCTTTTTCATTCGAGCAACCGCGCGTTGCTGTGTCGTCGCGACGAGCGCTTCTCAGGCGGACTGGCGAAGCTCGCCGGCTTCGGACCCCAAAGCGTCGGTGGTGACCAGCCGGTCACGACCGTTTTTCTTGCCGATGTACATGAGCCGGTCGGCGAGCGCGACCAGCGCGTCCGGATCGGCAGCCTCCGTCGGATAGATCGCAACGCCGACGGTGCAGCCGACATGGATGTCGCCACCCGGAGCGGGAACCTTGATGCGCAGTCGCTCCAGCACGCGCTCCGCCACGCGCACGGCCTTCTCCCTGGCCTGCTCCGCGTTCCCCGAAAACAGGAAGGCAAACTCGTCACCGCCGAGCCGCGCCACGAAATCGGCGCTGCGCAGGATCGTGCGCAGCTTGTCCGACACGCGCTGCAGCAGCGCATCGCCAGCCTCGTGGCCGAGCGTGTCGTTGACCTGCTTGAACCGGTCGAGGTCGATGAACAGAAGACCGGCTGCATCGCCGGTGCCGGCGCAACGGTCGATCACCGATTTCAGCTCGTTGTGGAAGGCGCGCCGGTTGGGCAGGTCGGTCAACGCGTCGTGGTTGGCCGAATGGTCGCTCTGCTGCTTGGCGAGCTCGATCTCGCGCTTTTGTGCGGAGAGTTCCTCATTGGCGGCCTTCAGCTCCAAGAGCAGCTCGGCGTTGAGATCCTCGACGACCTTGCGGTCGCTGATGTCGACGACGAAGCCTTCCAGGAATTCCAGTTCACCGGCCTCGTCCCAGACGCCGCCGCCGATCTCGCGGACCCAGAGCGGCTCGCCGACCTGCGGCACGATGCGGTAGTCAACGTTCCAGTTGCAGCGCGCCTCGAGCGCGGTGTCGACGGCGGCATAGACGGCGGCAAGATCATCCGGATGGATGGCCGAGACGTAGTCGCGCACCGCGTTGTGGATGAAATCGCTCGGCCGATAGCCGCTGACGGTGAAGATGCCGTCGCTGATATAGAGCATGGTGTAGGACGCATCGTTGCGGCAACGGTAGAGATAACCGTCCATGCGGCCGGTGATGCTGAGCAGCGCGTCCAGCCGCTCGTCGTGGTAGCCCCCCTGGCCAACCGCGGATGCAGAAACCCCGTCATGCTGCATGGCCGCACCCCCGTTAGCGGTCTGAGCGCGCCGTAGATGCCGTTACGGCAAGTCGGCGAGAGGGGTTCTATATCAGGTGAGTATTATCAATCTCTTATGGGGCGGAGGCCGACGGTGTTTCGGGCGCTGCTTCTCCCAAAGAGCGTTCGCTGGCCAGCCGTTGTCGTTCGCCCGCTATGCGGACCGTTTGTCAGACTGCCTCCGCTATGATTCAATCTCCGTCTTTCGTCACGCCCCCGCCGTATAGGCCGCGATCGCTGCCATGTTGACGATGTCACTATCCTTGGCGTTCAGCGAGACAATCTGCACCGGTTTGTTCAGCCCGACCAGCAGCGGGCCGATGACGGTCGAACCGCCGAGTTCCTGCAGCATCTTGGTCGAGATCGAGGCCGAGTGGAACGCCGGCATGATCAGCACATTGGCAGGGCCGGTGAGCCGAATGAACGGGTATTGCGCCATGGCCCGCGCGTTGAGCGCAACGTCGGCGGCCATCTCGCCGTCATACTCGAAATCGACGCGGCGCTTGTCGAGGATGCGCACCGCTTCCTGCACCCGCTCTGAGCGCTCGCCCTGCGGATGGCCGAAGGTGGAATAGGCGAGCATGGCAAGCCTCGGCTCATAGCCCATGCGTCGGGCGAAGCCTGCCGCCTCCTCGGCGATGTCGGCGATCTGTTCGGCATTGGGCATGTCATGCACGGCGGTATCGGCGACGAGAACGGTCTTGCCGCGCGCCAGCACGATCGACACGCCGATGACGCGGTGGCCGGGCTTGGCGTCGATGATGCGGCGGATGTCGTCGAGCGCGGTGGAATAGTTGCGGGTGACACCGGTGACGATGCCGTCAGCGTCGCCCAGCGCCACCATGCAGGCAGCGAAGTGGTTGCGGTCGTTGTTGATCAGGCGCTGGCAGTCGCGGAACAGGAAGCCTTTGCGCTGCATGCGCTCGTAGAGAAAGTCGGTGTAGATGCCGTTGCGGCGCGACAGCCGGGCATTGATGATCTCGATGCCTTGCTTGTTCAAATCGATGCCGGCGTGCTTGGCGTTGTCCTTGATCACGTCGTCGCGGCCGAGCAGGATTGCCGTGCCGAGCTTCTGGTTCACATAGGAGACTGCGGCGCGCATCACCTGCTCCTCCTCGCCTTCGGCGAAGACGATGCGCTTGGGCTGGCGGCGCACGCGATCGTAGATGCGCTGCAAGGTCGAGGCGATCGGGTCGCGGCGAGCGGACAGTTCCTGCGCATAGCGATCGAGATCGAGGATCGGCTTGCGGGCGACGCCCGACTCCATCGCTGCCTTGGCCACGGCGAGCGGGATGGCCGAAATCAGGCGCGGATCGAACGGCACCGGGATGATGTAGTTGGGGCCGAATTTCGGCCGGTTGCCCTGGTAGGCGGCGGCGACGTCGTCGGGCACGTCCTGGCGTGCAAGTGCTGCCAGCGCGCGTGCGGCGGCGATTTTCATGTCGTCATTGATGGTGGTGGCGCGCACATCCAGCGCGCCGCGGAAAATGTAGGGGAAGCCGAGCACGTTGTTGACCTGGTTCGGATAGTCCGAACGCCCGGTGGCCATGATGGCGTCGGTGCGGATTTCGGCCACTTCTTCCGGCGTGATCTCCGGATCGGGATTGGCCATGGCGAAGATGATCGGGTTCTTGGCCATCGACTGTACCATGGCGGCGGTCAACGCACCCTTGGCCGAGAGGCCGAGGAATATGTCGGCACCATCGAGCGCCTCGGCGAGGCTGCGCGCCTCGGTCTTCACCGCATGCGCCGACTTCCACTGGTTCATGCCTTCGGTGCGGCCTTGAAAGACGACGCCCTTGGTGTCGCACAGAGTGATGTTTTCGGGCGCGAAGCCCATCGCCTTCATCAGCTCGATGCAGGCGATGCCGGCAGCACCGGCGCCGTTGCAGACCATTTTCGTGGTCTTCATGTCGCGGCCTGTGACCTCCAGCGCGTTGATCAGTCCGGCGGCGGAGATGATGGCGGTGCCGTGCTGGTCGTCGTGGAAGACCGGGATGTCCATCAGTTCGCGCAGGCGCTGCTCGATGATGAAGCACTCCGGCGCCTTGATATCCTCAAGATTGATGCCGCCGAAGGACGGCCCGAGGAAGCGCACGCAATTGATGAACTCGTCGGCATCCTCGGTGTCGACCTCGAGATCGATGGAATCGACATCGGCGAAGCGCTTGAACAGCACCGCCTTGCCTTCCATGACCGGCTTGGAGGCCAATGCCCCGAGATTGCCGAGGCCGAGAATGGCAGTGCCGTTGGAGATGACGGCGACCATGTTGCCGCGCGTCGTATAGTCGAAGGCGCGGCTGGGGTCCTCGGCGATGGCCAGAACGGGAACCGCAACGCCCGGCGAATAGGCGAGGCTCAAATCGCGCTGCGTTGCCATCGGCTTGGTGGCGACGACCTCCAGCTTGCCGGGGCGGCCCATGGCGTGGAATTCCAGCGCCTCCTGGGCGCTGACGGAGGGGCCGCTGTTTTCGGTTTTCTTGGCCATGATGCTCTTGATTTCCTCGCCGGTGCCGCACCCTTGAGACGGGTGTGTGTTCTTGACCTTCCGGATTAAGGCTACACGCCACCGCTGTAAACCGCCAAGCGATCTTCATGCATGCAGCGAAATCTCTCGGTGTCGGGGCAGATCAAGCGGCGCCTCCGCTGACGAAGGCACGGGAAAAGCCGACCGCGGCACAGACTTGCCGCAAGCCGTCACTGAAGCCCGGTCGTCCCCTGCTTTTCGAGCCGCCGGCATTAAACCCCGCACCCACATCTGCTAGCGTGCCGGCATGAACATGCACACTTCAGCAGAAACCGACGCCCCCGAGGTGACACCGTCGGCGCCCACCGCCGGCGTCACGCCGATGATGGAGCAGTATATCGAGATCAAGGCGGCGAACCCGGATTCGCTGCTGTTCTACCGCATGGGCGATTTCTACGAGCTGTTCTTCGACGACGCAGAGAAGGCGAGCAAGGCGCTGGGCATCGTGCTCACCAAACGCGGCAAGCATCAGGGCCATGACATTCCGATGTGCGGCGTGCCGGTGCATGCGGCCGACGACTATCTGCAGAAGCTGATCGGCCAGGGTTTCCGCGTTGCCGTCTGCGAGCAGATCGAGGACCCGGCCGAAGCCAGGAAGCGCGGCGGCAAATCGGTTGTGCGCCGCGATGTGGTGCGGCTGGTGACACCCGGCACCATCACCGAGGATAAATTGCTGGCGCCGTCGGAATCGAGCTTCCTGATGGCGCTGGGGCGGGTGAAGGGCGGCAGCAGCGATCACGCCTTTGCGCTGGCCTGGATCGAGATCTCGACCGGCGTCTTTCGCGTTGCCGAAACCACGGCCGACCGCCTGCTGGCCGATGTGTTTCGCGTCGATCCGCGCGAGCTGATTGTCGCCGAACCGGTGTTTCACGATCCCGAGCTGAAGCCGGTGTTCGACGTCATCGGCCGTGTCGCCAGTCCACAGCCGCCATCCCTGTTCGATTCGGCCTCGGCCGCCGGAAGGATCGCACGGTTCTTCGAGGTGGCGACGCCGGACAGTTTCGGCGCCTTTTCGCGCGCCGAACTGTCGGCTATCTCCGGCGCCATTGCCTATGTCGAGAAGACACAGAAGGCCGAACGGCCGCCTTTGTCGCGCCCCGAGCGCGAAGAGCAGGGCTCGACACTGTTCATCGATCCGGCGACACGTGGCAATCTGGAACTGTTGCGCACGCTGTCCGGCAGCCGCGACGGCTCCCTGTTCAAGGCGATCGACCGCACGGTAACCGGCGGCGGCGCGAGGCTGCTGGCAGACCGGCTGATGGCGCCGCTGACCGACCCGGCGGCGATCGGCGCAAGGCTCGATTCTGTGTCGTTCTTCCGCGCGGAGACTCAGGTTTGCCAAGCGGTGCGCTCAAGCCTGAAGAGCGTCGCCGACATGCCGCGCGCGCTGTCGCGGCTGGCCCTCAACCGTGGCGGCCCGCGCGACCTGGGCGCGCTGCGCGCCGGTTTCGAGGCGGCGGGCGCCATTGCCGAAATCTTTGCCGCAACAGCGCTGCCGCAGGAGTTGGCCGGGGCACTCGCCGCCATCCGGGCGTTACCCACGGCGTTGGCCCAGCATTTGACGCAAGCACTCGGCGACGAGCTGCCATTGCTCAGGCGCGACGGCGGCTTCGTGCGCGGCGGCTACCAGCCCGAGCTCGACGAAATGCGGGCGCTGCGCGACGAATCGCGCAAGGTGATCGCCGGGCTGGAGCGCTCGCTGATCGAGGAGACCGGCATCCGCTCGCTGAAAATCCGGCACAACAATGTGCTGGGTTACTACATCGAGGTGACCGCCAACCACCATTCGATCATGACCGGCAGTGACGGCGCCAAGGCGCGTTTCATCCACCGGCAGACCATGGCCAACGCCATGCGTTTCACCACGACCGAGCTTGCCGAACTCGAGACCAAGATCGCCAATGCCGCCGACCGGGCACTGAGCATCGAGCTTGCCGCCTTCGACACGCTGACCGCTGAAGCTGTCGGCGAGGCGCAGAAGATCCGCGCCGGCGCCGATGCGCTCGCCGTGCTCGACGTGTCGGCGGCCCTGGCGCTTTTGTCGGAAAGCGAAGCCTGGTGCAGGCCGGTGGTCGATTCCAGCCTTGCCTTCGAGATAGCGGGCGGGCGGCATCCGGTGGTGGAACAGGCGCTGCGGCGTTCGGGCGATGGCCCGTTCGTTGCCAATGATTGCGATCTGTCGCCGCAAGACGGCGCCAAAGCCGGCGCCATCTGGCTGCTGACCGGCCCGAATATGGGCGGCAAGTCGACATTTCTCCGGCAGAATGCGCTGATCGCCATATTGGCGCAGACCGGCTCGTTCGTGCCGGCGACATCGGCCCATATCGGCATCGTCGACCGACTGTTCTCGCGCGTCGGTGCCTCGGACGATTTGGCGCGCGGCCGCTCGACCTTCATGGTCGAGATGGTCGAGACGGCGGCGATCCTCAACCAGGCAGGCGAGCGGGCACTGGTGATCCTGGATGAGATCGGCCGCGGCACCGCCACCTTCGACGGCCTGTCGATCGCCTGGGCGGCGGTCGAATATCTGCATGAGAAGAACCGCTGCCGGGCAATCTTCGCCACCCATTTCCACGAAATGACGGCGCTGGCCGGCAAGCTGCCGAGGCTCTCCAACGTCACCATGCGGGTCAAGGAATGGGAAGGCGACGTGGTCTTCCTGCACGAGGTTGGCAAGGGTGCGGCCGACCGCTCCTATGGCGTGCAGGTGGCCCGCCTGGCAGGTCTGCCGGAAGCGGTGGTGGGCCGCGCCAAAGAGGTGCTGCACCAGCTGGAAGAAGGCGAGGTATCCGGCAGGGCCAACCGGCTGGTCGACGATCTGCCGCTGTTTTCGGTGGCAATGAAGCGGGAAGCTGCAAAGCCGGTGAAAAACGATGCGCTGGGCGCAGCGCTAGGCGAGATCAACCCCGACGAGATGACGCCGCGCGAGGCGCTGGAAGTGCTTTACAGATTGAAAAGCTTATCGAATGACTGATACCGCGTCGGCAATTTTTGCGCCACCCCTGCATAGATCACACGGCATTGAGCGAAACTTTTTGTTTACCTTCTTATGCGGGAGATCAGTAGAGTGCCTACCTTCCTAAAAGGCCTTAGCCTTCAGTTTTACCGTGGTATTGGTCAAGACATTCAACGAATGCACCCGTTCAAGGACTTCAATTTCTTCATCGGATCTAACAACTCTGGCAAATCTACCGTATTAAACTTTATATCTGACTATGTGCCGTTCGACGCGTCTGGGCGCACATTGAGAATCGCACCGCCGCTAGAGCAGCATCGAGGGAAGGCAACGGGCCAATTGTCCGTGGCCATTGGCATACCGAAAAGTGAATTTGTCGTCTCCGCGCTGCAAGCTGTCAAAGATACCCACCAAAGACAGAACTCCACGCCAATCATTGACGCTATCGCCTCTAGGCTCGCGGTCGGGGATTCAGTCTGGCTACATAGAATGGACAATCCGAGTGATCCTTGGTCATTGGACAGCACGTTAAATACTGAAGATTGGCAAGGCGTGGCGGATGATCGGACTTGGGCACGACTGTGGAACCAACTGACAGGGCAAGGGAGTGGATCACTTAAGCAACACTGGATCCCTGAATCTCTCAGGAGCCTCACGCGAGTTCAAAATGTGTCATTACCCGCAGTGAAGATGATTCCAGCACTAAGGGAGATTGGCAAACGTGGATCGAAGTTTAATGACTTCAGCGGCGAGGGATTAATCGATAGGTTGGCGGAAATTCAGAGCCCGGATCATGACAAGAGGCAGGAAAGAGACCTCTTTGATAAGATAAATTCGTTTCTTCAAAACGTTACGGGAAAAGAGGCCGCCAGAATAGAAATACCCCACAATCGAGAACATATACTCGTCCATATGGACAATAAGGTATTGCCAATTTCATCACTTGGAATGGGAATTCATGAAGTCATAATGATCGCGGCTTTCTGCACAATCACACAAGAGCAGATAGTGTGCATAGAGGAGCCGGAGATCCATCTCCATCCCCTACTACAACGGAAGTTGATGGTATACCTCAAGAGGTTTACAAACAATCAGTATTTTATCGCTACTCACTCTGCTAGTTTTATTGACACCCCAGGAGCGGCGATATTTCACGTATCGAATGACGGGAATCAAACTTACATTCGGGAGTCAATACTTCGGAGCGAACGCCACAACATTTGCGTTGATCTTGGATACAAAGCATCAGATATTGTTCAATCCAATGCGGTAATCTGGGTTGAGGGGCCGTCTGACCGGATATATATAAGGCATTGGATTTCTGCCGTGGAGCCGACTTTTGTCGAGGGTATCCACTATTCAATAATGTTCTACGGTGGTCGCTTACTTAGTCACCTGAGCGCCGAGTCCGAAGAGGTAGGGGAATTTATCGCGCTACGCTCACTAAACCAGTACCTCGCGATAATAATGGACAGCGACAAATCCAACGCTAAAGCAAAGATCAATGAAACAAAGAAACGCCTCGTAGAGGAACTAAGCGGGGGCTCCAGCGTATGTTGGATCACAAAGGGGCGAGAGATCGAGAACTACGTCGACCACGCTGACCTTCAGCAAATGGTAAGAAAGCTTTATCCTGAGATGTACGAGAGTCCAGCCGCGGGCGGCGCATTTGATCATGCTCTTTTCTTTCATCGAACGATGCCTGCTCGCAGACGTAGCACTATAGCGATGGCTAAAGGTTCTGGCTTGCTCGAAGAGAAAGTAGATAAGGTGAAGGTCGCCAAATTGGTTTGTGAGAAGCCCGCTGATCTTAAGATTATGGATTTAGGACCGCGTATCAACGAATTGGTGTCGATGATACGAAAAGCCAATGCGTAAGAACAGGAGACATTTCGGCGCTGGGGACGGCGCCATCTGGCTGCTGACCAGTTCCCAGCGTGGGCGGCAAATCGACCTTCTTGGGCCAGAACGCGTTGATTGCCATCCAGGCCCAGACCGGCTCCTTCGTGCTGGCGACATCGGTCCATATCGGCGGCGTCGACCGCTGGAAGTGCTGTGTCGGCTGAAAGGGCGGGCAGGGAAGCCCTAGCTTCATTGGCCCTCTTGACGTGATTGTACCGATCAGTACAGTATTCGCCATCACCTCTATCGATGGGAAAACGCCATGAGCCGTCCGCCGCTGCCGCCCTTTACCGCCGAGACGGCGGCGCAAAAAGCCCGTATGGCCGAGGATGCCTGGAACAGCCGCGACCCCGAACGGGTTTCGCTCGCCTATACGCAGGACAGCACCTGGCGCAACCGCGCCGAATTCGTTGCCGGCCGCAGCGAGATCGTGGAGTTCCTCACGCGCAAATGGACGCGCGAACTTGAATACCGTCTCATCAAGGAGGTCTGGGCCTTTGCCGATAACCGCATTGCCGTCCGCTTCGCCTATGAATGGCGTGACGACAGCGGCCACTGGTTCCGCTCCTACGGCAACGAGAACTGGGAATTCGACGAGGCCGGGCTGATGCGCCGGCGCGTGGCCAGCATCAACGATCTTCCGATCGCTGAGGCCGAGCGCAAATATCACTGGCCGCTCGGCCGCCGGCCCGACGACCATCCCGGCCTGTCCGAACTCGGGCTCTAGAGCATGATCCCTAGAACTGTGTCGCGGTTTTCGGCAAAGATCATGCTCAAGCGGAAAAACTAGCACATGCGGCGGATCGCGCCCGATCGCGACAGCTTGCTGGCCATTTTGGCCGAGGTTTTTCGCGAGCATGGCTATGAGGGCGCCAGCCTGGCGCTGATCGGCGAAGCGACCGGGCTGGGCAAGGGCAGCCTTTATCACTTCTTCCCCGGCGGCAAGGAAGAGATGGCGGCGGCCGTCATCGCCCATATAGATGGCTGGTTCGAGGAGAATGTCTTCGTGCCGTTGCAGGAAAAAGCTGACCCGCGTGCCGGCATCGACCGGATGTTCGAAGCGACCGACAGCTATTTCCGCTCCGGCCGCCGAGTGTGCCTTGTCGGCGCCTTCGCGCTGGACGAGTCCCGTGATCTTTTCGCCAAGGAGATAAGAAGCTATTTCAGCCGCTGGGTCACGCATTTGGCTGAGGCGCTGACGCGCCTTGGACACGGCCGGCCGCAAGCGGCCGAACTCGCCGAGGAGACAGTCGGCGCCATTCAGGGAGCGCTCACGCTGGCGCGCGCCTTCGATGACACGGCGGTGTTTTCGCGCGCGCTGCAACGGGCACGGGTACGGCTTGATACCCGCTAAATCATCTCCAGCCCGCGCTTGCGCGTCGGCGGCGGGAAGACGCGGTCGAGTTCGGCGAGGTCTTCGCTCGAAAGCTTGATGTCGAGCGCCGCGACATTCTGGCGGACATGCTCCTGGCTACTGGCCTTCGGGATGGCAATGACGCCTGGCTGCGCCATCACCCAGGCCAGTGCGATCTGCGCTGCCGTGGCATTGTGGCGGGCGGCAATGGCATCAAGCCTGGAATTGCGCGCCAGGGCCCCCTGCTCGACCGGCGAATAGGCCATCAGCGGAATGCCGCGCTGCTGGCTCCATGGTGCAAGGTCGAATTCGGGGCCGCGCCGCGACAGGTTGTAGAGCACCTGATTGGTCTGGACATGATCTCCGGAGGACAGGGCGGTCAGTTCCTCCATCTCGTCGGTGTCGAAATTGCTGACGCCCCAATGGCGGATCTTGCCCGCCTTCTTCAGCGCCTCGAAAGCCTCGACCGTCTCCGTCAACGGCACGCTGCCCGGCCAGTGCAGGAGATAGAGATCGATGCGGTCGGTACGCAGGCGCTTCAGGCTTCTTTCGCAAGCCCGCGCCACGCCGCTTCGCGACGCATTGGACGGCAGCACCTTGGAGACGAGAAAGAGTTCGTCGCGGCGTCCGGCAATGGCTTCCGCCACCACCTCCTCGGCGCCGCCGCTGGCATACATTTCGGCGGTATCGATCAGCGTCATGCCGAGGTCCACCCCAAGCTTCAGGGCGCTGACCTCGCCGGTGCGGCGACGGGCATCCTCGCCCATTTTCCATGTGCCCTGACCCAGCACCTGGACGGCTTCGCCCGAAGGCAGCGTGGTGGTTCTGATCGTCGATGGCATGGGGGCTCCCGGGCTTGCGCGGTCGATGCCCATGGCATCATAAACATCAGGAGAAATCCAGAATTGATCCTGGATTTTCCTGCGGTCAAGGTTGCGCTATTTCGCCGGATGAGCCGCGAGCCAGTCCTGCATCTTGGCAATCTCGGCTTCCTGGGCGGCGATGACGCCTTCGGCGAGCTTGCGGATTTCGGGATCCTTGCCGTTGGCGAGTTCCACCTTGGCCATATCAATCGCGCCCTGATGATGCGGGATCATGCCGCGCACGAAGTCGACATCGGCATTGCCGGAATATTCGATCATCATGTCGGTGTGCATCTTGTCCATCGCCGCCTTGTAGCCGTCGGTCGAGGGACCTTCCGCGCCCATGCCGGCCATGTCATGTTTCATCTCCTCGGCCTGCGCCGGAACGCTTTCGAGGAAGACGGCCAGCAGCATTCCCGCCGCCGTCAGCAAAAGCACGATCTTTTTAGCCAAGGTCATCCATGATCTCCTGTTGATTGGAATTCGTATTTGGGGGCTGTGCTCACAGTTTCAACGTCCGCAGCCGCAATGCGTTGGCGATGACCGAAACCGAAGACAGGCTCATCGCCGCCGCTGCCAGCATCGGCGACAAAAGCGTGCCGGTGAGTGGGTAGAGAACGCCGGCGGCGATGGGCACGCCAAGCACATTGTAGAGGAAGGCGAAAAACAGATTCTGGCGGATGTTGCGGATCGTCGCCTGGGCAAGCGTGCGGGCCCTGACGATGCCGTTGAGATCGCCCTTGACCAGCGTAATCCCTGCGCTCTCGACAGCGACATCGGCGCCGGTGCCCATGGCGATGCCGACATCGGCGCTGGCCAAGGCCGGCGCATCGTTGACGCCGTCACCGGCCATGGCGACGCCGGCGCCTTTCGCACGCAACTCCTCGACAAGGGCGGCCTTTTGTTCCGGCAGCAGGCCGGCGCGCACCTCGTCGATGCCGAGGCTTTTGGCGATAGCGCGCGCCGTGCGCTCATTGTCGCCTGTCGCCATGATGATCCTCAAGCCTCTGTCGTGCAGCGCCCTGATCGCCTCTGCTGTGGTTGCCTTGACCGGATCGGCGACGGCGACGATGCCGGCCAGCTTGTTGTCCACGGCGACGAACATTGCGGTCTTGCCTTCGACCTGCAGCGCCTCGGCCGTGGCCGACAGGGACGCGGTGTCGATGCCGAGATCGGCCATCATGGCGGCATTGCCGAGCGCGACCTTCCTGCCCGACACCGTCCCGGACACGCCCTTGCCGGTCACGGCTTCGAAGCCGCTGGCCTCACCGACCGTCAGGCCGCGTTCGCCGGCGCCGCCGACAATGGCCTCGGCCAACGGATGCTCCGAGCCTTTTTCGAGGCCGGCGGCGAGCGCCAGCAATTCATCGTCCGACAGGCCCGCGGCAGCGACGACATCGGTCAATCGCGGCCGTCCCTCAGTCAAGGTGCCGGTCTTGTCGACGATCAGCGTGTCGACCGAGGCAAAGCGCTCGAGCGCGGCCGCTTCCTTGATCAGCACGCCGGCGTGCGCACCGCGCCCGGTGGCGGTCATGATCGACATCGGCGTCGCCAGGCCGAGCGCGCACGGACAGGCGATGATCAGCACCGACACCGCCGAGACGATGGCGAAGACCAGGCTGGGCTCGGGGCCGAAGACCGCCCAGGCGGCAAAGGCTGCGAGCGCGACCAGCACGACGGCCGGCACGAAATAGAAGGAGACGCGGTCGGCCAACCCTTGAATCGGCGCGCGCGAACGCTGCGCCTTGGCGACCAGTTCGACGATGCGCGCCAGCGTCGTCTCGGCGCCGACCTTTTCGGCGCGCATGATCAGCGAGCCGTTTTTGTTGAGCGTGCCGCCGGTCAAGGCATCGCCCTCAGTCTTTTCGACCGGCAGCGGCTCGCCCGAAATCATCGATTCGTCGATGGCAGAACGGCCTTCCGTTACAATGCCGTCGACCGGCACGGCATCGCCCGGACGGATGCGCAGTCGGTCACCGGCCTTGACCGCATCGAGCGGCACATCGGTCTCGGAACCATCCGCGCCGATCAGCCGCGCCGTCTTCGGCGCCAGGTCGAGAAGCGCGCGGATGGCCGAGCCGGTCTTTTCGCGCGCCCGCAATTCGAGCACCTGGCCGAGGAACACCAGCGCCACGATGACGGCGGCGGCCTCGAAATAGACCGGAACCGTGCCGCCATGGCCGCGGAACTGATGCGGAAAGATGTCCGGAAACAGTGTAGCGACGACGCTGTAGAGATAGGCCGCGCCCACACCGAGCGAGATCAACGTCCACATGTTGGGACTGCGGTTGACCAGCGAATCCCAGCCGCGATGGAAGAACGGGAATGCCGCCCACAGCACGACAGGGCTGGCCAGTGCCAATTCCAGCCAGACCATCGTACGCTCGTCGACAAAGGCCTGGAACGTCAGGCCGAGCATCGGCGCCATGGCGACGATCAGCAGCGGTACGGACAGCACCGCGCTGACCCAGAAGCGCCTGGTGAAGTCGATCAATTCGGGGTTCGGGCCTTCATCGCCGGTGGGAACACCCATCGGCTCCAGCGCCATGCCGCAGATCGGGCACGAGCCGGGCTTGTCGCGGATCACCTCGGGATGCATCGGGCAGGTGTATTGCGTGCCTTTCGGCATTGGCTGCGGCGTCGGCCTGTCGCCGAGATATTTTTGCGGCTCGGCCTCGAACTTCGCCTGGCAGCCGGCCGAGCAGAAATAGAAGCCCTGCCCTTCGTACCGGAAGAAGTGCCTGGCCGTGGCACGATCCACGCTCATGCCACAGACCGGGTCTATGGCGGTCAGGTATTTTTTAGGCTCAGCGACGAATTTCGTGCGGCATCCCTCGCTGCAGAAGTGAAAGAGACGGCCGCCATGCTCGGCCGTCGGTTTCCCGGCGGCCAGATCGACGCGCATGCCGCAGACGGGATCGCGCACCACGGCTTCGGCGGCCGGCGCAGCGGCCTTTGCCGTACAGCAGCTGCCATCGGCCGCGTGCGCGTGGTGGTGATGCCCGGAATGCGCCATCGAAAAAATGCCTTCATGTCTGTCTGGGTGCGGAGGTAGTGCTTCCAGTAACTGGAAGGTCAAGGGGCGATTTCGACTTTTCGATCATGGCCGCCATTGGGCGGCATCGAGGGAAAAAGCGCTTACGCAATTTCTTTCCTATGTTATGGACGCGACCACCCCGTCCACTGCATCGATCCCACCCAAATGAAATGCCTGGTTATCAATCTCGATCGGTCCCGCGACCGCCTCGCCCATGTGACGGCCGAGTTCGCCCGCATCGGCGTCGCCTTTGAGCGGGTCGCCGCCGTCGACGCGCGCGATCGGCCGGATCTGGCCGCACTGTCACAGGGCAAGAAGCATTTGCGTATGGCCGACGGCGAGATCGCTTGCCTGCTCAGCCACAAACACTGCTGGTCGATCATCGCGGCAGGCGAGGCTGCCTATGGCGCCATCTTCGAGGACGACATCGTCTTCGCCGACAAGGCTGGCCCGTTGCTTGCCGGTGCGGACTGGATCCCCGCCGATGCCGACATCGTCAAACTGGAAACGTTCTTCAATCGAACCGTGATTTCACGCAAGCAGGTTGCCTGTGGTCACGGTTTTTCCGCGAGCAGGCTGCACGCCGTCCATATCGGCACGGCCGGGTACATCCTGTCGAGACAGGCTGCACGAGACCTCATCGAGGCGACGAATGACATCGCCATTCCCGTCGATCATCTCGTCTTCAATCCGCGTTTTGCGGCCTCGTCCCGCCACGTCATTTATCAGCTTGTGCCGGCTTTGTGCCTGCAGGCTCAGTTCCTTGGCGGCGGACCAGTGCAATTGCCGAGCCTGCTCAAGCAGGAGCGCACAGAGGAATGGGTGGCAAGCGGGAGGGGCAAGAAACGCGACAAGCCGATTGCGGCCAAGGTAGGGATCGAGACAAGGCGACTAGCGAGGCAAATCGCCGATCTCTTCCGGTTACGGCGGGAGAAAATCATCCCGTTCTGGTATCGCGGCCGACGCGTCCGTCCGCCCCATACCCAGCATCGTGAAAACGCGCTATAGACGCCGCCGAAAGGCGAGGCCACCCGGCAATCCATGGCAAAAATCTCCCTCAAACTCGACGAGCTGATCGACAGCGACGCCCTGCGCCGCGAGATGACGGCGCTGACCTCGGCCGGCAATGGCGCCGAGCCCAGCGCGCGTGTCGGCGCGCTCCGACTGCTGAAGGGTCGACTAACCGAGGGCCGCAAGGTCGCCGAGCGCATGCTGATGGACGATGGCAGCGGCGCGGCCTGTGCCGCCCGGCTGTCGCATCTCATGGACGAGATCATCCGCGCCCTCTACGAGTTCGCCGCGACCCATGTCTATCGCGTGAAAAATCCGTCGACCGCCGAGCGCATGGCCGTCGTCGCTGTCGGCGGTTATGGCCGCGGCACGCTGGCGCCGGGCTCCGACATCGACCTTCTGTTCCTGCTGCCATACAAGCAGACGCCGTGGGGCGAACAGATCGTCGAATACATGCTCTATATGCTGTGGGATCTCGGCCTGAAGGTCGGCCACGCCACCCGCAACATCGACGAGTGCCTGAGGCTGTCGCGCAGCGACATCACCATCCGCACCTCGATCCTGGAAGCGCGATTCCTGTGGGGCGAGCAAAAGCTCTTTGACGAATTGCTGACCCGCTTCGACCACGAAGTGGTGCGCACCACCGGGCCGGAATATGTACAGGCCAAGCTCGCCGAGCGCGACGAGCGCCATGCCAAGGCAGGCGAAAGCCGCTATCTGGTCGAGCCCAACGTCAAGGACGGCAAGGGCGGCCTGCGCGACCTGCAGACGCTGTTCTGGATCGCCAAATACTTTTATCGCGTGCGCACCGGCGAGGAATTGGTCGACAAGGCCGTTTTCACCGAGGCCGAATACAGGGAATTCCTCAAGGCCGAGGACTTTCTGTGGGCGGTGCGCTGCCACATGCATTTCCTCACCGGCAAGCCCGAGGAGCGGCTGCATTTCGACATCCAGCGCGAGATTGCCGAGCGTCTCGGCTACACCACCCATCCCGGCCTGTCCGCGGTCGAGCGCTTCATGAAGCACTATTTTCTCGTCGCCAAGGATGTCGGCGATCTCACCCGCATCTTCTGCGCCGCGCTGGAGGAAGAGCAGGCCAAGCACGTGCCGGGCTTCAACCGCATCTTCCTCACCTTCCAGCGCCGCAAGCGCAAGCTGGCCGGCACGTCCGATTTCATCGTCGACAACCATCGCATCAACGTCGCCGACGACACGGTGTTCGAGCGCGACCCGGTCAACCTGCTCAGGCTGTTCTGGTTCGCCGACAAGCACGGGTTGGAATTTCATCCCGATGCGCTGAAGCTGCTCACCCGTTCGCTCGGTCTGGTCAACAAGTCGTTGCGGCGCGACAAGGAGGCCAACCGGCTGTTCCTCGACATCCTGACTTCGGACCGCAATGCCGAGCTTAATCTGCGGCGCATGAACGAGGCGGGGCTGCTCGGCCGGCTGATCCCGGACTTCGGCAAGATCGTCGCCATGATGCAGTTCTCGATGTACCACCACTATACGGTGGACGAGCACCTGATCCGCTGCATCGGCGTGCTGGCCGAGATCGAGCGCGGCGACGGCGAGAAGGTGCATCCGCTGTCGCACACGCTGATGCCGGGGCTGAAGAAGAGCCGCGAAGCGCTCTATGTCGCCGTGCTCTTGCACGACATCGCCAAGGGCCGGCCGGAGGATCACTCCGAGGCTGGCGCCCGGATCGCGCGGCGCATCTGCCCGCATATGGGGCTGTCGGCGGCGGACACCGAGACCGTCGCCTGGCTGGTCGAGAACCATCTCGTCATGTCGATGACGGCGCAGACCCGCGACCTCAACGACCGCAAGACGATCGAGGATTTCGCCTCGATCGTGCAGTCGGTCGAACGGCTGAAGATGCTGCTGATCCTCACCGTCTGCGACATCAGGGGTGTCGGGCCGGGCGTGTGGAACGGCTGGAAGGGCCAGCTGTTGCGCACGCTCTATTACGAGACCGAACTGCTGTTGACCGGCGGGTTCTCGGAAGTGTCGCGTGCCAAGCGGACGGCGGCGTCACGCGAGCGGCTGGCCGAGGCGCTGGCCGACTGGCCGGACAAGGCGCGCAAGCGCTATGTCGGCCTGCACTATGAGAATTACCTTTTGACCGTCGATCTTGCCGACCAGCTGCGCCATGCCGAATTCATCCGCGAGGCCGACGCGGCGGGCAAGAAGCTCGCCACCGTGGTCAGGACCCACCAGTTCGAAGCGGTGACCGAGATCACCGTGCTGGCGCAGGACCATCCGCGCCTGCTTTCGGTGATTGCCGGCGCCTGTGCGGGCGCCGGCGGCAACATTGTCGACGCGCAGATCTTCACCACATCCGATGGCCGCGCCCTGGACATCATCCTGATCTCCAGGGAATTCGACCTCGACGAGGACGAGCGCCGCCGCGCCGAGCGCGTCGGGCGGCTGATCGAGGACGTACTGTCGGGCAAGAGCTGGCTGCCGGAGATGATCGAGAAGCGCACCAGGCCGCGGCGCGGCGCCAAGGTGTTCAAGATTCCGCCGCGCGCCGAAATCCGCAACACGCTGTCGAACCGCTTCTCGGTCATCGAGGTCGAGGGGCTGGACCGGCCGGGCCTGTTGTCGGAGATCACCAGCGCGCTGTCCGACCTCTCGCTCGACATCGCCTCAGCCCACATCACCACCTTCGGCGAGAAGGTGATCGACACCTTTTATGTCACCGACCTGACCGGGCAGAAGATCGACAACCCGGCGCGCACCGCCGCCATCCACACCAGGCTGATCGCCGCACTTGAGGGCGTTGTCCCCGAGCGCGGCGGCAAGGCCAAGGCGGCGGCCGAGTGACCATCACTTTGTCCCAATCACTCAGGCAATCTCCGCGCGCATGAGCCTCGTCAAGAAATTCGCCACGGTTGCGTCCGGCACGCTGATGAGCCGCGCGCTCGGCTTTGGCCGCGAAATGCTGATGGCGGCCGCCCTCGGCACCGGGCCGGTGGCCGACGCCTTCAACGCCGCCTTCCAGTTTCCCAACACGTTTCGCCGGCTGTTTGCGGAAGGCGCCTTCAACGCCGCCTTCGTGCCGCTGTTTGCCAAGGAGATCGAGACCCACGGCACCGACGGCGCCAAGCGCTTTTCGGAAGAAGTGTTCGGCGTCCTGTTTTCGGCGCTGCTGGCGCTGACCATCGTCATGGAACTGGCGATGCCGCTGATCGTGCGGTACCTGGTGGCGCCGGGCTTTGCCGACACGCCGGGAAAATTCGAGACGACCGTCGCGCTGGCGACGATCATGTTCCCGTATCTCATCTGCATGTCGCTCGCGGCCATGATGGCGGGCATGCTGAATTCCCTGCGCCGCTATTTCGCAGCCGCCGTCGCACCGGCTTTCCTCAACATCATCCTGATCAGCGTGCTTGGCTATGCCTGGTACCATGGCATGGATGCGCGTGAAGTCGGTTTCAGCCTATCCTGGGGTGTGCTGGCGGCGGGCATCGTGCAACTCGCCATTGTCTGGGTGGCGGTACGCAATGCCGGCATCGCGATCGGTTTTCGCCGGCCGAAAATGACGCCCAACGTCAAGCGGCTGCTGATCCTGGCGCTGCCGGCGGCGATCACCGGCGGCATCACCCAGATCAACCAGCTGATCGGCACGGCGATCGCGTCGGCGCAGGACAGCGCCGTGTCGTCGCTGGCTTACGCCGACCGCATCTACCAGCTGCCGCTCGGCGTCGTCGGCGTCGCTGTGGCGATCGTGCTGCTGCCGGAACTGTCGCGGGCGCTGAAGTCGGGCAATCTGGTCGAGGCCGCCAATCTGCAGAACCGCTCGGTCGAGTTCACCCTGTTCATGACCTTGCCGGCGGCGGCGGCACTCTGGGTGATGTCAGAGCCGATCGTGCGGCTGGTCTACGAGCGCGGCGCCTTTGCCGCCAACGGCTCGACGCCGACGGTGGCGGCGATCCTGGCGATCTTCGGCCTTGGCCTGCCGGCCTTCGTGCTGATCAAGGCCTTCACCCCCGGCTATTTCGCCCGCGAGGACACGCGCACGCCGATGATGTTCGCCGCCATTTCGGTCGGCGTGAACGTCGCGACCGCGCTGACGCTGTTTCCCAGGATGGGCGCGCCCGGCATTGCGGTGGCCTCGGCGGTCGCCGGTTGGGTCAATGCGATGATGCTGCTCGCCGTGCTGATCCGGCGCGGCCATTGGGGACGAGACCTGCCGCTGTTGAAGCGTATTCCCCGGCTGGTGCTGTCAGCTGTGGTCATGGCGGTGGCGCTCTATTTCGCCGAGCACTGGCTGGCCGTCAGGCTCGGTCCCGGCTCGCCATTGGTGATCAAGGCGACGACGCTGCTGGCACTGGTGGCCGGCGGCGCGGCTCTCTATTTCATCACCGCGTTTGCCACCGGCGGCGCCGATTTCGGCATGATCCGCCGCAACGTGAAACGCGGGTCGGGTAAGGCACCACCGCCTACGGAACCGTCTCCAGATCCGTAAGCCGGACCGCAGCGACCCGCTTGGCAAGCATCAGTCGTCGCCAGACAATTCGTCGTAGACCGAACGCGGCAACGGTTCGCGAGCCTGTTTGCTAAGTTCGATCCCAAATTCCGCCCGAAGCCGCGCCGCTGTCTCCAGTGGCGTCTCGTGGTCATGTCGGGGCTTTGGGGCTTGCTCGTTGTAGACGGTGGGCATCGATTTCTCATCCGATGATATGCAATACAGGCTCAAATATATCACAAATGCCGATGTCGGCGCCGCCCCTCATTGCCCTGCCGGGCATTTCTCCCCGTAAACGGGGAGAAAGAAGCTGGACGCGGCACCGGCGCTTCTCTGGCGATTTGCGAAACCGGGCGATGACGGCGTCTTTCTCCCCGTCACTATACGGGGAGAAATGTCCGGTAGGACAATGAGGGGCGGCGCCAACCTGTCAGGTCAACATACCGGGGCGACAGACGCAGCACCCTTGCGCGACCTCCAACCTCTTGATCCTATTCCCACTCTCGTCCATAAGCGCGCCGTCGCAAGACTTTCGCCGCGCGTGGTTTCCAGCCGCGTGATTGGCTCCGAAAAGTCTGCAACTTTTCGGAATCACGCTTAGTACGGCCCTCCACAAGCCATGAGGACATCATGACCGCCTTCAAACAGCTCGTCTTTTCCGGCGTCCAGCCGACCGGCAATCTGCATCTCGGCAACTATCTCGGCGCCATCAAGAAATTCGTTGCGCTGCAGGACACGTCCGACTGCATCTATTGCGTCGTCGACCTGCATTCGTTGACCGCACAGCTCGTCCATGACGATCTCGCCGACCAGACCCGGTCGATCACTGCCGCCTTCCTCGCCTCCGGCATCGACCCGAAGAAGCACATCGTCTTCAACCAGTCGCGGGTCATGCAGCATGCCGAGCTTGCCTGGATCTTCAACTGCGTGGCGCGCATCGGCTGGATGAACAAGATGACGCAGTTCAAGGACAAGGCCGGCAAGGACCGCGAGAATGCCTCGCTGGGGCTGCTCGCCTATCCCTCGCTGATGGCGGCCGACATCCTGCTCTACCGCGCCACCCATGTGCCGGTGGGCGAGGACCAGAAGCAGCATCTGGAGTTGACCCGCGACATCGCGCAAAAATTCAACAACGACTTTTCGAGCCGCATCGCCAGCCTTGGCGTCGGCGTCGAGATGCAGGTGGGCGAAGAGACGGTGAACGGCTTTTTCCCGATCACCGAACCGGTGATCGGCGGCCCAGCGGCACGCATCATGAGCCTGCGCGATGGCTCGAAGAAAATGTCGAAGTCGGACCCGTCGGACCTGTCGCGCATCAACCTGACCGACGATGCCGACACCATCTCGAAAAAGATCCGCAAGGCCAAGACCGACCCCGAAGCCTTGCCGAGCGAGGTCGACGGTCTGGAAAGCCGGCCGGAAGCGGAAAACCTGGTTGGCATCTATGCCGGGCTGGCCGAGATGTCGAAGGCCGACGTGCTGAAGGAGTTCGGCGGCCAGCAGTTTTCGGTGTTCAAGCCGGCACTGGCCGACCTTGCCGTGGAAAAACTGGCGCCGATCGCCGGCGAGATGCGCCGCATCGAGGGCGACCGCGCCTATGTCGATGCGGTGCTGAAGGATGGCGGGGAGCGCGCCGGCGTGCTGGCCGAGACCACCATGAAGACCGTGCGCGACATTATCGGCCTGCTGCAGGGCTGAGCCCGGCCGTCACAGTGCACTGCACCACACTGGCATAAGGCCGGCGGCTTGCCGCCGGTCTGCCGCGGTGGCAGATTGCGGCCGAAAACACATCGAGTAGATAGACATGGTCTCCAAACGCCTCAGTCGCGAAGCCGGCCATCGCAGGAAATTCCTGGCGATCATCGACGACACGCCGGAGTGCGAGCGCGCTGTCGCCTACGCCTCGAAGCGGGCGCAGAGCACCAGTGGCACGCTGGTGTTGCTCTACATCATCACACCGGACGATTTCCAGCACTGGCTGGGCGTCGAGAAGATCATGCGCGAGGAAGCCAACGCCACGGCGCGTGCGGCGCTGGACGGCCATGCCAACAAGGTACGCCAGAAGCTCGGCATCGAGCCCGAAATGGTGGTGCGCGAAGGCAAGCCGACCGAGGAGATCCACAAGCTTATCGAGGAAGACCAGGACATCGCCATCCTGGTGCTGGCGGCAGGCGCCGGCAAGGAAGGTCCCGGACCGCTGGTCGGCGCGGTGGCCGGCAAGGGCGCCGCCTTCCCCATTCCGGTCACAGTGGTGCCGCAGAATCTGTCGGACGAGGAGATCGACAGCCTCGCCTAGAGCTAGGCTGATCTTCAGGTGAGGCCAGCCTGCAAATGGCGGCTTTCTGCGCTTCCGGTGCTCACGTACTTGGAGTACGCTCCGCTCCGGTTCTCGTAAGCTACCCAGTTTGGTCGCTTCGCGCCCGTCTTCGACTCCGGCGTTGCGTGGCCTGACCTGAACCTCAGCACACCTCAAAGTGTGGTAAGGGCCAGCAAAACATTCCGCCAGCCAGCCCTTTGAGCGATGCGTTTCGCTTGAATGTCCCGCCGATTGAGCCTATTTAGAATTATTCCAAACTAGTTGCCCGACTTGGGCACGGAGACGGCCATGTTCATCCAGACCGAATCGACGCCGAACCCGGCAACGCTGAAATTCCTGCCCGGCAAGGAAGTGCTTGTCGAAGGCACCGCCGATTTCCGCGACGCCGACAGTGCTGCGAGTGCCTCGCCGCTGGCCGGCCGGCTGTTCGAGATCCCCGGCGTCACCGGCGTGTTCTTCGGCTATGACTTCATCACCGTGACCAAGGATGGCCCCGACTGGCAGCATCTGAAGCCGGCCATCCTCGGCGCCATCATGGAGCATTTCATGTCGGGCGCGCCCGTCATGGTCAACGCCGGCCCCGCCGCCGAGACCAGCCAGACCGGCGAATTCTACGACAAGGCCGACGAGGAACTGGTCATCACCATCAAGGAACTGCTCGACACCAGGGTGCGCCCGGCGGTTGCCCAGGACGGCGGCGACATCACCTTCCGCGGCTTCGAAAACGGCACCGTGTTCCTGCACATGAAGGGCGCCTGCGCCGGCTGCCCGTCTTCGACGGCGACGCTGAAGCACGGCATCCAGAACCTGCTCCGGCATTTCGTGCCGGAAGTGCAGCAGGTCGAACAGGTTTCCTGATAATTCTACTCTGCCGGCCGCCTGACGCGGTTTTCTGCGCTTCCGGTGCTCACGTACCTTAGTACGCTCCGCTCCGGTTCTCGAAAACCACGCCATCCGACTCAGCGGAGCGAATTCTCGGCGGCACAGTCCAAAGACAAAAACAAAAAACCGGGCCGAATTGCCCGGTTTTCTGTTTGGGACGTCCGTTGTTGCCTAGACGGTCCGCGTACGAAGGGTAATCACATCACAATGACCTTGGCGCCGACCGACGTGCGGTCGTAGAGGTCGATAATGTCCTGGTTCATCAGCCGGATGCAGCCCGACGACATCGCCTTGCCGATCGAATTCCATTCCGGGCTGCCATGCAGGCGGTAGCCCATGTCGCCGCCCTTGTTGAACAGATACATGGCGCGCGCGCCGAGCGGGTTCTTCAGGCCGGGCTCCATGCCGCCGGCGAACTTGGCCAGTTCCGGCTGGCGCTGGATCATCTGCCGCGGCGGCGTCCAGGTCGGCCATTCGCGCTTCAGAGCGATATGGGCGGTGCCGTGCCATTCAAAACCTTCGCGGCCGACGCCGATGCCATAGCGGATCGCCCGGCCGTCGCCTTCGACGAAGTAGAGAAACTTGTTCTGGGTATCGACAATGATGGTGCCCGGCTTTTCCGAGGTATCGTAGTTCACCTCCTGCCGGTGGTACTTCAGCGGCACCTTCTCGATCGGGATGCGCGGCAGTTGGTAACCTGCGTCGTTCACCGAACCGTAGTTGTTGGTGAAGAGTTGCGAGCCGATCGTGCTGCAACCCGAGATCGCGGTCGACAACGCAAGTGCAGCGACGATTGCAAATGACTTCATGCGCATGAATTGGTCCGATGCCCCGCCCAGATCGAGCGGCACGTTACGTCCGCTTCTCCTGAAATCATTCATGCTGGCATTTGCTTTGCTTGCCAAGCGCGCGATGCCTATATGCAAGAGCTTACCTGCCGGTAAGCCGTCAACTATGGCATTTCGGCAACAGGGGTCACGGGATTGTGAAGGAAAAACAATGGGCGGTCCTGTCGGATAGCCCGAAATGGAGGAACCACTATGAATGTTGGCGATGCCGCGGCGCGGTCCGGCCTGCCGGCCAAGACCATCCGCTACTATGAAGAGATCGGCCTGATCGCACCGGCGCGCGCCGGCAATGGCTATCGCGATTATTCGGGCGACGACATCCACCGGCTGGCCTTCCTGCGCCGTGCCCGCAACCTCGGTTTTTCCATCGATGATTGCAGACAGTTGATGGCGCTCTACCGGGACCGCAGCCGCGCCAGCCACGATGTGCGCGAGATCGCCGCCGCCCATGTCAGCGCCATCGAGGAGAAGGTGCGCGAGTTGCAGTCGATGCGCACGACGTTGCAGAAGCTGATCCACGCCTGCCATGGCGACGACCGGCCGGACTGCCCGATTTTGGATGACATTGCGGGATCGGCGCTGACCGGAGACAGGACGACCACGGCTTGAAAGGCTGGCGCCGAATAGACTGGGCGTCGGACGCGCACGAAGACTTCGCTAAAGGTCTAATATCTCGTTTGACTAAAATACGGAACGTCCAATGGACAAGAACAGAACCAAAGCGGTTACATCAGACCTTTGCGTTCACGGCGCAAGACCTTAGTCCTGCCGTCTTATAACTAAGAACGGAAGTTGATTGGCACGACATAGGGCCGCCTCGGATCAATACCAGACTGCACCCAGACCAAATATGGTGCGATCGCGGAAGGCACTCGGATCAAGCCCCCCCGTTTGCAAACCGGATAGTCGCCCACTGAGGCGCTGACGCCGGGATCAAAATCCGAAAGCGACTGCCACCTTCATTTCCAGCAAAATTGTCCCAATCATAATCAGGAAGAACAGGCGGATAAGAAGTGACCGCTTGACCTTGTACCTTTGCGTTAAGAGCACGCATGCGACAGTAGCGACGCCCGCTGCAGCGGTGAAAACCAGATCAACCGTGACACCTCGCGAAAACATAGTTCCCCCTTCCCCAAGCAGGAACTGCAATCCTAACGCGAGCGGCTCGCCTTATGGAAGGGCAGGCCTGCACCATGAGCTTCAAGCCGTGCAGGCCGCCCGCCGAAATCCGGGTCTGCTATACAAAACCGATCAGTCCGACGCCGCCTTCGAGGCGATGGTGAACAAGATCGCCCACGCGCCGAAACTCACCAACGACCAGATAAAGGAATTGGTGCGGCAAAAGCGTGGAGAGAAGCGCTACCCTGCCATTCCCCTACGGCTGGGTAGCGCCAATGGCGCTTGTAAGGACGATGGGTGATCACTACCTGTAGGATAATAGCGAACAAGCTGGAAACGTCGGTGCGAATCCGGCGGCCCCGATCAACCGGGGTTTCGTCTAGGGTAGGACACCACACTTGGTAAACGCCGCTCCCTTCCGGTCGAGCGGCGTTTTCGTGTCTTTTGTAAGCGAACGAAACGCTACCCGCCATTGTTCCTGAGGTCGGCTGACCTGCCTCTGCTTGAACTTGATAAGGAAATCCTCGCTGACGTCGAGGACCAAGATGAGGACGGTGTGTTTGGGTAAATCAGAGAAACCGCCACAGATCGAAAAATTCAGAGACGCCGCGCGCGAACTGAAAACCGACCAGTCAGACGCTGCCTTCGAAGCCATCGTCAACAAGATTGCCCACGCGCCGAAGCTCACCAATGAGCAGATAAAGGAACTGGTGCGCCGGAAGCGAGAGGCCGGAAAAGGCTAGTTTGCGCCAACTCCTGTAGCAGCCATTCCCTACGGCTGGGTAGCGGTAGCTTACTGATGTTGGAGTGCGTCGATCACTTTGACGTCTGGCTTGCCGGCGCAGTCGTTCGACATGACATCGGCTAAGGCGCTCTGATTGAGCGACCCCAGCTTGGGATCGTTCTTCATCGCCTCGTGAAACGCCGCCTCTATCGCCACCATCAATTTGTGGCCACTTTTGATGTACTCTCCGCAGGTCACCGTTGCGGTATCGACCGTGTCCTCGGCGAGGGCTGGCAGAGCAAGCGTGGCGAAGGCGACTGATAGTGCGAAAATGCGAACCATCTATTCCTCCCGTTGCAAACCTCTCCTATCCGCGCCTGAAGAATACGTGAACGACCCGCCTTGCGGAAGGGCGGGTCTCCTGCAGGAGAATACATTCCTATTCCACTTTGGGTTTGTAAAGTACATAATCGCCCCCAAAAAACAGGTTCAAACCGTGAACAAAATCTGGCATGGTGGCTGCCATGCCGATCATTTCCCCGATTCCCCTCAATCCCCTGATCGATGGCCGCCAGTCGGAACGCGCCATGCTGGTGCGGCGTGGCGTGCAGCGGCTGTTGATGCAGATGGGCATGCATGTGCTGCCCGAACTGTCGCTCGCCACCGGCCGGCGCGCCGACCTTGTGGCGCTGACGCGGCAGGGCGACATCTGGATCATCGAGATCAAATCGTCGATCGAGGATTTTCGCGTCGACCGCAAATGGCCTGACTACCGGCTGCATTCCGACCGCTTCTTCTTCGCTACCCATCCCGGCGTGCCATCCGAAATCTTCCCCGAGGAATGCGGCTTCATCCTTTCCGACGGCTACGGCGCCGAGATTTTGCGCGATGCGCCGGAGCACCGCATGGCGGCGGCAACGCGCAAGGCGCTGATGCTGCGGATTGCACGGGCGGGTGCAGCTCGGCTGCTGGCGGCGGAGTTGGCGGGCGTGGCGGTGCCAGCGCTGGAAGGGGAGAGCGAGTAGGCCCGGCGTAAATGTGCGCCGCGCCGCCGCTGTGTCGCCGCCTGTCGATTTCGCCCGGTCAAGGTTTTTTGCGCGGGCGCTGCCGACAGTCGCGAAGATTTTTTTGTCCTGCACCGATGATTTCCACTCCCCTGCGCTGTCCTGATCAATAGGCGCTGGATGGTCCAGTGGCCGGGAAAGCGAGGTGATCCATGCGATCGTTACAAGGTCAGAATGTCGTCGTCGTCGGAGGCAGCCGGGGTGTCGGCCGCTCAATCGTGGAGGCTGCGCTTGGTGAGGGCGCGACAGTGCTTGCCGTTGCCCGTGGCGCAGCAGCGCTGAAGGAGCTTTCCTGGGAGAAGCCAGGCGTGAAGACCCTTGCGGTCGACGCGACAAAGGAGGCCGCGCCCGAAGTGGTTTTCGACACACTTGCGCCGGATGTGCTGGTGATCTGCGCCGGCGCCCTTGCCCCCTCCGTGCCTTTGCCGGAACAGAGCTGGGAGGTCTTCTCTGCAAACTGGGAAACTGACGTCAAGGCGGCATTCCTGTTCTGCAAGGCCGCGCTCAACAATCCGCTCAAGCCGGGGAGCCGGGTTGTGCTGATCTCCAGTGGCGCAGCCTTGAGCGGCGGACCGCCGTTCGCCGGCGGGTATGCAGGCGCAAAACGCATGCAGATGTTCCTGGCCGGTCATTGCCAAAAGGAATCGGATCGGCTTGGACTGGACCTGCGCTTCATGGCGCTCGCACCGGCTCGCATCATGCCAGGGACCGGCATAGGCGATGCCGGGCTCGATGGCTTTGCGGCTTATTTGGGCATCCAGCCTGCGGACGTCCTCGCGAGCATGACCGACATGCAGACGCCGGCAGATGTCGGCCGCGCGGTGGTCGCGCTCGCCACCGGGAAATCGGAAGGCAGCTCCTTCACCGTCAGCGGCAGCGGACTTGCGGCAGCGGCCTGAGGCGCTCAGGATGCAAGGCGATTTCAGCACCGCAGGCTGCCTATGACGGATGCTCCTGGCCCTGTTGAGCCCTTGGGCCGACCGATCCTCGATCGGCCGGCCTTCGAGCGTCTCACGGCTGCCCACCGCCGCGAGCTCAAGCTCCATTGCTACCGGATGATGGGTTCGCTGCATGAGGCGGACGACCTTGTCCAGGATACATTTCTGCGGGCCTGGCGCGGGCGGTCGCAGTTCGACGCGCGAGGCTCGCTGCGCGGCTGGCTCTACACGATCGCCACCAACAGCTGCCTGAACGCGCTCAAGGCGAGGTCGGCGACGCATCGCCTTCTCCAGCAGCCCGAACGGCCGCCCTCGCGCGGGCCGGCCACAGGCGGGCCGGCGCCGGAGCTCACCTGGCTGGAGCCTTATCCTGACGCGGAGCTTCCGGACCTCGTTGACGGCGAGCCCGGTCCGGAAGCGCTCTACGAAACGCGCGAGGCCGTGCAACTGGCCTTCGTCGCCGCGATCCAGCTTCTGCCGCCCAGGCAGCGGGCCGCCCTTTTGCTGTGCGACGTGCTGGGATGGTCGGCGCTTGAGACGGCACAATTGCTGGGCGGGTCGACCGCTTCGATCAACAGCGCCCTGCAGCGGGCCCGTGCAACGCTTGGCGCGCGATACAAGCAGGGACGTCCCCTGCATCGATCGCAGCCCAGCCGCCAGGAGGCCCAGCTGCTCGAACGCTACATGCGGGCCTGGCAGGCCGCCAGTCTCGACGGTTTGATCGAACTGCTGCGCGAGGATGCCACCTATCACATGCCGCCATGGCGGGACTGGTACCAGGGACGCGAGGCGATCCGGGGTTTCTTCGAGACCGTCTGGGGCAATTTCGCCGGCTACCATGCGGTCGCCACCGGCGCCAACGGCCAGCCTGCGGTTGCGGTCTACGCGCGCCGCCACCAGGATCCCGTGTGGCGAGCCCAATCCCTGCATGTCATCGAGCCTGCCGATGACCGGATCGCCTTGCTGACGGTCTATGTCGGTCCGCTCGCCCAAGACTTGTTTCAGGCCTTCGGCCTGCCGCCTGTCTGGCCTTAATCCTCGTCAGTAGCCTCACCCGCCGCCGGCGCCATCAGCAGTACGGCGGCACCCAGCAGGGCGGCGATCAGCGATCCCGCCAGGATGCCGACCTTGACCGCGTCCTGCAGCGCCACGTCACTGGCGAAGGCGAGCAGGCCGATGAACAGGCTCATGGTGAAGCCTATGCCGCACAGCAGCGAAATGCCGATCATGTGCAGCCAGCCGGCGTTGACCGGCAGATCGGCGAAGCCGAGCCGGATGGCAAGCGCGGACGAGCCGAAGACGCCGACCAGCTTGCCCAGCACGAGGCCGGCGGCGACGCCGAGCGTCAGCGGCTCGACCAGGGCAGCGGCGCTGAGACCGGCCAGCGACACGCCGGCATTGGCAAAACCGAAGATCGGGATAACGAAGAAGGGAACGATCTTGTGCAGGCCGTGCTCCAGCCGGTGCAGCGGCGAATGGTCGAGGTCGTGGCCGCTGCCGGGAGAGACCTTGAGCGGAATGGTGAGCGCCAGCGCCACGCCGGCCAGCGTCGCATGCACGCCCGATTTCAGCACCAGCACCCACAGGATAGCGCCAAGCACGAGATAGGGCGTCAGCGCCGTTACCCGCATGCGGTTGAGCACGATGAGCACGGCGATGACGGCAAAGGCGGCACCGAGGTAGGCGAGCGACAGGCCGCTTGTGTAGAAGATGGCGATGATGATGACGGCGCCGAGATCGTCGATGATGGCGAGCGCGGTGAGAAAGATTTTTAGCGAGGCCGGCACGCGGTTGCCGAGCAGCGACAGCACGCCCAGCGCAAAGGCGATGTCGGTGGCGGTCGGGATCGCCCAGCCGGAGAGCGCGGCCGCATTGTTTCGGTTAATAGTGACATAAACCAGTGCCGGAACCAGCATGCCGCCGGCGGCGGCGACGCCCGGCAGCACGCGGCGCGGCCAGGTCGAGAGCTGGCCGTCCAGCATCTCGCGCTTGATCTCGAGGCCGACCAGCAGGAAGAACACCGCCATCAGCCCGTCATTGATCCAATGCGAGAGGCTGAGCGGGCCGAGATAGGCGTGGAGTGCGGCGAAATAGGTTTCGGCCAGCGGCGAATTGGCAACGATCAGCGCAAGGGCCGCTGCCACCATCAGGATGATGCCGCCCGCAGCCTCGCCATCGAGGAATTCGCGAAGGATGGATTTCGGCCGCTCGTCGCGCATGTAGACTCCGTTTCCGGTTCGGCGTTGTTTGCGATGATGCGCAAAGCTCGACGGCAGGGCAAGCGTCACACTTGCGAAGCGTTGGCGCCGCCCCTCACCTGCCTGCCGGCATCCTCTCCCCGTAAACGGGGCGAGGGGCGCTTTCGCCCAGGATTTCGCCAATCGCCAGCGTTGCGGCCAGCCTCCTTCTCCCCCGTCACTATACGGGGAGAAGTGCCCGGCAGGGCGATGAGGGGCGGCGCTGACTTCGACGGTTGGAGGTCCTAGCGCGGTGCGCGCTTGGCCAGTATCCGCTGTAGCGTGCGGCGATGCATGTTCAGCCGGCGCGCGGTTTCGGAGACGTTGCGGTCGCACATTTCGTAGACGCGCTGGATGTGTTCCCAGCGCACGCGGTCGGCCGACATCGGGTTTTCGGGGGGTGCTGCGCGTTCGCCGGCGGTGCGGGTGAGGGCCGCGAAGACATCGTCGGCATCGGCGGGCTTGGACAGATAGTCGATGGCGCCGAGCTTCACCGCCGTCACCGCGGTGGCGATGTTGCCGTAACCGGTGAGGATGACGGTGCGGGCGTCGTCGCGCTTCTCGCGAATGGCGGCGACGACGTCGAGGCCGTTGCCGTCGCCGAGCCGCATGTCGACCACGGCATAGGCCGGCGGATGGGCGCGCGCCTTGGCCACCGCCTCCTCGACGCTCTCGGCCGTCTCGACCACGAAACCCCTGGTTTCCATGGCGCGGGCCAGCCGCGTCAGGAACGGCTTGTCGTCGTCGACGATCAGCAGCGAGGTGTCCTCGCCTTCAACCATTGCACCAATTGTTTCTTCGCCAGTCATTGTCTCAAAAAATCCTGCTGCCTTAATTTTACGCAGATATAGTTCCTGAACGCCATTGTCCAATTTTGCCGGTCTCGGCCAGCGCATGACCCCGAAAATCGTAATCGGTTTTCGGAAAGGATCATGCGCCAAATCAAAATGTTTCAGGCGGTGTCGAACATCGAGATCCCCACCGATTCCGGGTTGAGGAAGACCGTGCGCGGCCACGATATCTGCACGATGGCGCCCTCGCCCAGTCCGCTCGAATTGCGGAAATCGAGCGTGGCACCGGAGCGTTCGAGCAAGGTCTTGGCGATGAACAGTCCGAGACCCAGGCCGCCGCCAGCTTCGTTGCCCTGGCGTGTCGACATATAGGGCTCGCCGATGCGGTCGATGATTTCGGGCGGAAAACCCGGCCCGTCGTCGATGATGGAGAAGGTGACGTCGAGCTCGTCCCAGCTCCAGCGCACGGTGACCGTCTTGCGGGCGAAGTCGACGGCGTTCTCGACCAGATTGCCGAGGCCGTAGATGACGCCGGGATTGCGCCGCCCGACCGGTTCGGGGCCGATGCGCTCGCCCGGCCGCAGCTTGATCGAGATGCCGAAATCGCGGTGCGGCGCCGTCACCTCCTCGACCAGCGAGGTCAGCGGCAGGCGCGACAGATGCGCCTCGCCCTCGGAGGACAGGCTGGTGAGCCGCTTCAGGATTTCGCGGCAGCGCTCGCTCTGCGACCGCAGAAGTTTGACGTCCTCAGCATATTTCGGGTCGTCGCCAAGCGCCTTTTCCATCTCCTTGGAGACAAGGGCGATGGTGGCGAGCGGCGTGCCGAGTTCGTGCGCGGCGGCAGCTGCCAGGCCATCCAGCGCCGACAGATGCTGTTCGCGCTGCAGCACCAGTTCGGTGGCGGCAAGCGCGTTGGCGAGCAGGCGGGCCTCCTCGGCGACTCGGAAGGCATAGATGGCGGTGAAGGCGATTGAGGAAAACACCGCCATCCATATGCCGGCGACATAGATAAACGGCATGGGCAGCGGCGCGCCCTCGTACCAGGGCAGCGGCAGATGGAAGAACACCAGCAGGCTTGCCCCCACTATCACCAGCCCGCCGAGAATGGCGGTCAGCCGCAGTGGCAACGATGTCGCCGAGACGACCACAGGCACGGTCATCAGCAGCGAAAACGGATTGGTGAGACCGCCGGTCATGTAGAGCAGGCCGGCAAGCTGCAGGCTGTCGAAGGTCAGGATGAAGAAGGCCGGGAACGGGGTCAGCCGGTGCGCTGCCGGATAGCGGAAGGTCAGCACCAGGTTGAGCCAGGCCGAGCAGGCGATCAGTGCGAAGCAGAGGCTGACCGGCAGCGGGAATTTCAACCCATAGGCGACGACCAGCACGGTCAGACTCTGGCCGACAATGGCCAGCCAGCGCAGCCGGATCAGCGTGTTGAGGCGCAGCCGCTGGCTTTGCTGGAAGTCTGGCGCGTGCAGAATGTTGATCATGGCCAAGGATTATAGCCGGGAAAGGACGAGCGCTAGGTCCCGCGCGGTTTTGCCCGCGCTGTAGGGGCGGCGAGCAGCGGATTTTCCGGCCAGACATGGCGGGGATAGCGGCCGCGCATGTCGGTGCGCACATCGGCCCAGGAGCCGCGCCAGAAGCCGGGCAGGTCGCGCGTCGTCTGGATCGGCCGGTGCGCCGGCGACAACAGCTCCAGCGTCAGCGGCACGGTACCGTTGGCGATAGCGGGATGACGGTCGAAGCCGAACAGCTCCTGCACGCGGATCGCCAGCACCGGCCATTCGCCGTCATAGCGGATCGGAACATGGCTGCCGGACGGCGCATCGAAATGGGTCGGCGCCAGCGTATTTATCTTGCGCTGCAGATCATGCGGCACCAGCGCCATCAGGCCTGACGACAGCGTGCCCGGATCGATCGCGGCGAAGGAGGCCTTGCCGGAGAGGAACGGCAGCAGCCAGTCGTCGAGGCGTTCAAGCAGGGCGGCGTCCGAAACGTCGGGCCACGGCGCGCCCAGTCCACGATACAGCCAGCCGAGGCGCTGGCGCAGCGTCTCGGCCTCCTTGCTCCACCCCAACAACGACAGGCCGTGTTCGCGCAGGGCTTCCAATATGGCGCGGTCTGCGTCCGGGCCGGAGGGCGCAGGCAGCATGCGCTCGGACAAAGTGATGGCGCCGAGGCGGGCGGTCTCGCGCACGCGCACCGCGCGCCGCTCGCGGTCGAAGCTCGCCTCGCGGCGGGTCTCGATCCTGTCGGAGAGTGCCGCGCGGATGTCGGCCTCGTCGACCGCTGCCGCAGCGGTGATGCGGGCGTTCTGCGCCTTGCCCTGCAAATCGGCAACGACCAGCCAGGCCTCGCCTGCCAGCGGATCAGCGGCGTCGAGCATGGCGCCGGAGCCGTTGGCCAGCACGAAACGCCCACGCTCGCCACGCGCCTTGGCGACGCGGTCCGGCCAGGCGTGGATGAGCAAAAGACCGGCAGAAGCGGCTTCGCTGCTCTTGGCGCCGCCCGCTTGCTTCGCCAGCCGCTCGGCAAGCTGCCTTGCCGCAATGGCGCGCGGCGATTTCTCGGCGCGAAAGCGTATCAGCCGCCGTTCGAGGTCGGCGCCGTCACCGCCGAGGCCACGCTCGGTGAGCAGCACGGCGAGTGTCGCCGCTTCGAGCGCATGGCCGGTACCTGCGGCTTCAGCGACCATGTGCGCCAGCCTTACCGGCAACGCCAGCTTGCGCATCGCGCCACCCGCCTCGGTCAGCCGTCCGGCGGTGTCGATGGCGTGCAGCGCACTGAGCAGCGCCCGCGCTTCGTTGAGCGCCGGGGTGGGCGGCGGATCGAGGAAGGACAGGCTCGCCGGATCGGCGACGCCGAAAGCTGCGCAGTCGAGCAACAGGCCGGACAGATCGGCTTCAAGGATTTCGGGCGGGGTGAAGGCGGGAAGTGCGGCCGTCTGCTCGGCGCGCCACAGACGGATGGCGACGCCGGCTTGCGTGCGGCCGGCGCGGCCGGCGCGCTGGTCGGCCGATGCCCTGGAAACACGCACCGTCTCCAGTCGGGTCAGGCCGCTCGCCGGCTCATAGCGCGGCAGCCGCGACAGGCCGGAATCGATGACGACGCGCACGCCGTCAATGGTGATCGAGGTCTCGGCGATCGAGGTCGCCAGCACCACCTTGCGGCGGCCCGGCGGCGCCGGCTTGATGGCCGCATCCTGCGCCCGGTTGTCGAGCTGGCCGTAGAGCGGCACGATGTCGGTGTCGGCGCCGAGGCGGTCCTGCAGCCGTTCGGCGGTGCGCTCGATCTCGCGCTGGCCAGGCAGGAAGGCGAGCACGCTGCCGCTCTCGTCAGCCAGCGCCGAGCGGATCGCCTTGGCCATGGCGTCCTCGATGGGGATTCCGGCCGGCCGTTCGTCGTAACGGATATCGACGGGAAAGGCGCGGCCTTGACTTTCGATCACCGGGGCGCCGGACAAGAGTTTGGCGACGCGCGCGCCGTCGAGCGTCGCCGACATAACCAGCAGCCGCAGGTCCGGCCGTAGCGCTCTTTGCACGTCCAGCGCCAGCGCGAGACCAAAATCGCCGTCGAGCGACCGCTCGTGGAACTCATCGAAAATGACTGCCGAGACGCCGGGCAACTCCGGATCGTCGAGGATCATCCGCGCCAGCACGCCTTCGGTGACGACCAGAATTCTTGTCCGGACCGAGGTGCGGTTTTCCATGCGCATGGCGTAGCCGACGGTCTCACCCGGCTCTTCACCGAGCAGTTCAGCCATACGACGGGCGGCGGCGCGGGCGGCGAGCCGGCGCGGTTCGAGCAGGACGATCTTGCCGGCGCCCAGCCAGGGCGCGTCGAGCAGCGCCAGCGGCACCAGCGTCGTCTTGCCGGCGCCGGGCGGCGCCACCAGCACGGCGCTGTTGCCAGCGCCGAGCGCCTCGCTCAGCGCCGGCAGTACGGCGGACACCGGAAGCTCCGGCAAGGGTCTTGTCGTCATCGCGTCCGCATATCAGCGGTCGCCATTGCCGTGCAACCGCCGCTCGCTCACAGTCTTGTCCGCGAAAGCGGGTTCCAGCGCACCGTACCCAACCGCACTTCCTCGCGCACCATGGTCAGCAGGCCGGAAGCGCCAACCACGGCGAGGCCGACCAGGGACAGCCAGTCGGGATATTCCTGGAAGAACAGGGCGCCGAGAATCACTGCCCACACGATTTGCGAATAATGTGTCGGCGCGATGCGGTTGGCGGGCGCGTATTTGGCGGCCAGCAGTTGCAGCAACTGTCCGCAAGCGGCGAACGCGCCCGCCATCACCAGCCACAGCAGTTGCATCCCGTTGGGAAGGCTAAACGATGTGACGGCGACGCCTATGCCGTTGAACACCAGGCCATAGCCAACCAGCACGCCCAGCATGGTGGTGCGCTTTTCCTGCTGCGCCAGCGATCGGGTCAGGATGATGTTGGTGGCGGCCAGGAAGGCAACGGTGAAGGCGGCGAGGTGGCCGAGATGCAATTCGCGAAAACCCGGCCGCACCACCAGCATGACGCCGGCAAAGCCGGCAACCACCGCCAGCCAGCGCCAGGGGCCGACCTTCTCCTTGAGCACCAGCGTCGACAGAATGGTGACGCAGAGCGGCGCCAGGAAGATCAGCGCATAGGTCTCGGCCAGCGGAATGGTGGTGAAGGCATAGACGCTGAGCAGGCCGGATGCCATGCCGGCCCAGGCGCGGGCGTGCACCGCCCATGGCCGCTTCGTGCGCCAGAAACCACGCCAGCGCTCATCGGCCGGCCGGCTGAAAAACAGGAAGCCGCCAGCAAACAGCGTCACGAAGAAGGCGATCTCGAAGACGGTGAACTGTGCGCCAAGGCTCTTGATAACGGCATCGCTGCACGAATAGCTTGCATAGGCGATGAGGGCGAGCAGGATTCCGTTCGTCACGTTTTTCCATTTCCGGGGAGAGTGCGGTGAAGGTATTGGCGCTCGGGGCGCATCCGGACGACATCGAGATATTCATGTTCGGTACGCTGGCCGCCTATGCGGCGCAAGGCGCAGACCTGACTTTCGCCATAGCCACGGATGGCGCCAAGGGCGGCAAGGGCGACCCGAGCGTTTTGGCTCGTGTCCGGCGCGAGGAAGCGACGGCCGCTGCGGCGTTGCTCGGCGCGACCCCACGATTCCTCGACTTTCCCGACGGCGAACTGGTGGCCGATGCGGCGCTGATCGGTTCGCTGAAAACGCTGATACGAGAGACCGGAGCAAATCTGGTGATCACGCATGCGCCCAACGACTATCACGCCGACCACCGCGCGCTGTCGGACGGCGTGCGCATCGCGGCTTCCTTCGCTGTGCCGGTGCTGCATGCCGATACGATGGGCGGCACTGGATTTTCGCCGACGCATTACGTCGACATTTCCGCATACCGCGATGTCAAAACGCAGGCGATCCGCGCGCACCGGTCGCAAATGCCGGAACAATATGTCGAGCGGGCACGCGTGCAGAATGAATTTCGCGCCGGGCAGTGCAACAGCGTCGCCGGTTCACTGGCCGAGGCCTTCCGCTTCGAGCCGACATTTCCCTTCACCGACATCCGCGCATTGCTGCCGCCGGCGCCGCCTGTCCGGCCGGTGACGCCACAGACCAACGTTGTAAGAGACGCCAGCTAAACAACTTCCGGGCGAACACTCCGGCAATCATTTCCCAACGATTTCAATCCTCGTTTCGTGATGCTGCAACGCAGCAACGAATTCGCTTGCCTTGTTTAGTAAAAATTGCATCACTAAACAAATTACTAAACATCTGCGACGCAGCGCGCCGCCATGTTTGGGCCCTCGGAGGAGCGAGGGTTGAGGGGCTCTTGAAACCGCCATCCGGGCGCGTTTCGCAAATGGGAGGAAGGCATGAAATCGAGCTTGAAACTGGCGTTGGGACTGGCCTCGGCGATTACCGCGTCGACAGCTGTCTCGAACGTTGCGCACGCTGAAGACCTGACGCTGTGCTGGGCCGCATGGGACCCGGCCAACGCACTTGTCGAACTGTCCAAGGACTTTACCAAGGAAACCGGCATCGGCATGAAATTCGAATTCGTGCCGTGGACCAACTATGCCGACCGCTTCCTCAACGAGCTCAACTCGCACGGCAAGCTTTGCGACCTGATCATCGGCGACAGCCAGTGGATCGGCGGCTCGGCCGAGAACGGCCACTACGTCAAGCTGAACGACTTCTTCGACAAGGAGAAGATCAGCATGGACGACTTCGTGCCGGCAACCGTCGTCGGCTATTCCGAATGGCCGAAGAACACACCGAACTACTGGGCGCTGCCGGCCATGGGCGACGTCGTCGGCTGGACCTACCGCAAGGACTGGTTCTCCAAGCCGGAACTGCAGAAGGAATTCAAGGAAAAGTACGGCTGGGATCTCGGTCCGCCGACCACCTTCGACCAGCTGAAGCAGATCGCCGAGTTCTTCCAGAAGCGCGAGATCGACGGCAAGACCGTCTATGGCGCCTCGATCTATACCGAGCGCGGCTCGGAAGGCATCACCATGGGCGCCATGGACGTGCTTTACAGCTTCGGCTTCCAGTACGAAAACCCCAAGAAGCCCTACGAGATGGAAGGCTTCGTCAATTCCGAGAAATCGGTGAAGGGGCTGGAATTCTACAAGGCGCTCTATGATTGCTGTACCCCGCCCGGCGCGTCGAACAGCTACATGGGCGAAGGCGTCGACGCCTTCAAATCCGGCCAGGTGGCCATGCATATGAACTTCGCCTTCACCTGGCCCGGCCTGCAGAAGGACGAGAACGTCGGCGGCGACAAGATCGGCTACTTCGTCAACCCGAAGGGTCCGGACGGCGAGCAGTTCGCCCAGCTCGGCGGCCAGGGTATTTCGGTTGTGTCCTATTCCGACAAGCAGGAATCGGCGCTGAAATACATCAAGTGGTTCGCCAACAAGGACGTGCAGGCCAAATGGTGGTCGCTCGGCGGCTATTCCTGCCTGAACGCGGTGGTGAAGGACCCGGCCTTCCCGGCCAGCCAGCCCTACGCACAGACCTTCCTCGACTCGATGGCGATCGTGAAGGACTTCTGGGCCGAGCCGAGCTACGCACCACTGCTGCAGGCTTCGCAGAAGCGCTTCCACGACTATGTCGTCGCCGGCCAGGGTTCGGCCAAGGATGCGCTTGACGGCCTCGTCAAGGACTGGACGCAGGTGTTCCAGGACGACGGCAAGATGTAACCGGCTCCTCCCGAGCTACATCGACGCGTCCCGTGCCGCCCTTGGCACGGGACGCAGTTCAGATAAATTCATGACAGAGACGACCCACGTGACCGAAGCAGGACTCACCATGCTCAATCGGACTGCGGAGAACGTTGCCCGGGCGACCCCGGAGCCGTTGGCCCGCAAGGTCCGGGGCATCAGCGACAAGGGCCTCGCCTGGCTGTTCATCTCGCCGACGATCCTGTTGCTCTTGGCCATCAACATCTTCCCGCTGTTCTGGGCGATCTATCTGTCCTTCACCAATTTCCGGGCAAACCGCCCGAACGAGGTGGTGAAGAACCTCGGCTTTGCCAATTACCAGCGCATCCTCGGCGACCAGGACATCTGGATCGCCATGCAGACGACGGCGCATTTCGTGTTCTGGACCATCCTGTTGCAGACCCTGATCGGCTTCACTTTGGCATGGCTGATCGACCGCAAGTTCCGCGGCCACGCCTTCTGGACGACCATCATCCTGGTGCCGATGATGCTGTCGCCGGCGGTGGTCGGCAATTTCTGGCGCTTCCTCTACGAGCCGCAGATCGGCCTGTTCGCCTACGCCATCTCGTTCGTCACCCGCATCCCGCCGACCGACATCCAGATGCTGTCCAACGTGTCACTGGCGCCGTGGTCGATCATCATCGTCGACACCTGGATGTGGACGCCTTACGTGATGCTGATTTGCCTCGCCGGCCTGCGCTCCATTCCTGAATATATCTATGAGGCGGCCGAGGTCGACCGCGCCTCCAACTGGCGGCAGTTCTGGTCGATCACGCTGCCGATGGCGCTGCCTTTCATCATGCTGGCGGTGCTGTTTCGCGGCATCGAGAACTTCAAGATGTTCGACATGGTCAACCTGCTGACCGGCGGCGGGCCGGGCTCGACCACCGAGGTCGCGTCCATCACGCTGAAACGGCAGGCTTTCGAGAGCTGGCGCACCGGCTACTCCTCGGCCTTCGCCATCATCCTGTTCGTGGCGGTGTTTGGCCTCGCTAACATCTACGTCAAGGCGCTCAACAAGGTGAAGCAGAGATGAGCCTGACCACTGCCCACTCCGTCGTCGCCCCGTCGGGAACAGCAAAAGGCATCGCCGGCACGATCATCGTCGCCTACGCGCTGATCTCGATCGTGCCGCTACTGTGGATTTTCGCCACCAGCTTCAAGACGCCGCCGGATTCGATCGCCTATCCGCCGAAGCTGCTGTTCCAGCCGAGCCTCGAAGGCTATTGCAATCTGTTCACGACGCGCACCCGGCAGACGCCGGAATATATCAACTCACTGGGGCCGGCGACCGGCTTCTGCGACGAGACCACGCGCAAGCGCAACATGGTGATTGCCGGCCCGTCCAACTTCCTGCCGCGCTTCGTCAATTCGCTGATCATCGCTTTCGGCTCGACATTCTGCGCTGTCTTCCTCGGCACGCTGTCGGCCTATGGTTTCTCGCGCTTCAAGGTGCCGCTGGCGGATGACCTGCTTTTCTTCATCCTGTCGACGCGCTTCATGCCGCCGATCGCCGTCGCTATTCCGATCTACCTGATGTACCGCGAGCTTGGCCTGTCCGACACCGCGCTCGGCATGATCCTGCTCTACACCGCGGTCAATGTCTCGCTGGCTGTCTGGCTGCTCAAGGGCTTCATCGACGAGATCCCGCGCGAGTACGAAGAAGCGGCGATGATCGACGGCTACACCCGGCTGCAGGCCTTCTGGCGCACGGTTTTGCCGCAGGCCACCACCGGCATCGCCGCGACCGCCATCTTCTGCCTGATCTTCGCCTGGAACGAATATGCGTTCGCGGCGCTGCTCACCTCGGGCACCGCACAGACCGCACCACCCTTCATCCCGACCATTATCGGCGAAGGCGGCCAGGACTGGCCGGCGGTGGCTGCCGGCACGACGATCTTCCTGGTGCCGATCCTCGTCTTCACCATCCTGCTTCGCAAGCAGTTGCTGCGCGGCATCACCTTCGGCGCGGTGCGCAAATGAGCCTCAGCCAACCCACCAAACGCAAATCGCGCTGGCCGCGCTGGGCTCGACGTGGCCTGTTGGAAAACATCGCGACGGCCATCATCGCCATTGGCTTCCTGATGCTGTTCCAGCCCTTCGCGCTGGCGCTCTACACGTACTCCTTTATCACCATGCTCGCCGGCACGGTGATGTTCATCATCGTCTCGAAATTCCCGGAATAGTCATGGCCGAAATCCGCGTCCAACACCTGAGAAAGGCCTTCGGCGATTTCGTCGCGGTGCAGGATTCCAGCTTCGTCGTCGAGGATGGCGAGTTCTTCGTCATGCTTGGTCCCTCGGGCTGCGGCAAGACGACGACGTTGCGCATGATCGCCGGGCTGGAACTGCCGACCGGCGGTCAGATCCTGCTCGGCGGCGAGGACGTCACCATGCGGCGGGCGCGGGAACGCGACATCGCCTTCGTGTTCCAGCTGTTCGCGCTCTATCCGCACATGAATGTGCGCAAGAACATCGGCTTTCCGCTTTTGGCGCAAGGCATGCCTTCGGCCGAGATCCGGCAGCGGGTCGAAGAGACGGCAAAGCTGCTTCGCATCGACCATCTGCTCAACAAATCGGTCTCGGGTCTCGCCGGCGGCGACCGCCAGCGCGTGGCGCTCGGCCGTGCCATCGTGCGGCGGCCGAAGTGCTTCCTGATGGACGAGCCGCTCGGCACGCTCGATACGGAATTCCGCGATCTGATGGTGCATGAGCTGCGCGAGTTGCACAACCGCATTCACGCCACCACCGTCTATGTTACGCACGACCAGATGGAAGCGATGTCGATGGCCGACAAGATCGCGGTCATGAACCATGGCGTCATCGAACAGTTCGGCAGCCCGCGCGAAATCTACGATCGTCCCGCAACCATGTTCGTCGCCGATTTCATCGGCTCGCCGCCGATGAATTTCCTCGGCTTCGGCGGCGGATTGGCGAAGGGCGCGAAGGAGGTCGTCGTCCAGGGCGCCAAGGTGGCGGTGCCCGAAGTGCGCGAGGATATCGCGCCGGCCGACATGGCGCTTGGCATCCGGCCCGAGCACATCCGCTTCGACGACGCCTCGAAACTGCGTGGCGCCATCTATGGCACCGAATATCTCGGCACCACGCAGATCGTTGCGGTGGAGACGGCGGACGGCATCATCAAGGCGCGGGTGCCGGCCGAAATCCGGCTCGCTGCCGGCGATCATGTCGGCCTGACCCTGAACAGCGCGCGGCTGTCGCTGTTCGACAAGGGATCGGGCCGCGCCGTGCGCACCGCGATCCACGATACGGCCTCTCAAGGGAGAGCGCAGCATGGCTGACGTACACATCAAGGGCGTGACCAAGAGTTTTGGCGAGCACGCCGCCGTCAGCAATCTCGACCTCCAGATCAAGGATGGCGAGTTTGTCGTGCTGCTTGGGCCGACCGGCGCCGGCAAGACGACGACGCTGCGGTTGATCGCCGGGCTGGAGCGACCGGACAGCGGCACGATCCATATTGGCGGGCACAATGCGACGATGCTGTCGCCGGCCGAGCGCGACACTGCCTTCGTGTTCCAGCAATATTCGCTCTATCCGCATTTGTCGGTCTACGACAACCTCGCCTTTCCATTGCGCTCGCCGGCGCGGAAAATACCGGAAGACCAGATCCGCCGCCGCGTCGAAGAGGTGGCGAGGATGGTGCGCATCCACCACAAGCTCGCCAACCGCTCGACCAAGCTGTCGGGCGGTGAAATGCAGCGCGTCGCCATCGGCCGCGCGCTGGTGCGCAAGCCGTCGATCTATCTTATGGACGAGCCGCTTTCATCGCTCGATGCCAAGCTGCGCGCCGACCTGCGGCTTGAGCTCAAGCGCATCCAGGCCGAGCTTGGCGCCACAATGCTGTATGTGACGCACGACCAGATCGAGGCGATGACGATGGCCGACCGCATCGGCATCCTCGCCGACGGCGAACTGGTGCAGATCGGCACGCCGCGCACGATCTATTCGGAGCCGGCAAACCTTCATGTCGCCGCACGGCTCGGCCAGCCGGCGATCAATCTTCTGCCGGCGGGGCTGCTGCCCGATGGCGGCGCGCCAGCGGGCACGAAGACAGTCGGCGCGCGCACCGAACATCTTTCGATCGAGAGGGCCGCAAACGGCCACGCCGATGGCGTCGTCGATTGGGTCGAGCATCTCGGCGACCAGAACCATCTGCATGTGACGGTCGGGGCCAAAAAACTGGTGACGCTGACCGACCCCGACACGGATCTGGCCGAGGGCGATAAGGTGATGATCCGCTATCGCTCACCGCTCTATTTCGGCGCCGATGGGCAAAGACTGATGTGAATGGGCTGATGTGAGGTTTTCGGTGTCTCGCCAAGGGCACGGCACCGGCTTCTGATTGACGAATACAGGACGAATTCGATGAAGCATTTTTTCAACCGCAGGGAAACGATCGTCACCGAGGCGCTGGACGGGTTGTTGCGGACCATCGGTTCCGGCGATCTGGCGCGTCTCGACGGCTATCCCGAGATCAAGGTCGTGCTGCGCGCCGACTGGGACAAGGCAAAAGTTGCCGTCGTCTCCGGCGGCGGCGCCGGGCACGAACCATCGCATGCCGGCTTCGTCGGCAAGGGCATGCTGACGGCGGCGGTCTCGGGCGAGATCTTTGCTTCGCCGAGCGTCGAGGCGGTGCTGGCGGCGATCCGTGCGGTGACCGGCCCGGCCGGCTGCCTGCTGATTGTCAAGAATTACACCGGCGACCGGCTCAATTTCGGCCTCGCGGCCGAGAAGGCGCGCGCCGAGGGCTTTCGCGTCGAGATGGCGATCGTCGCCGACGACATCGCTTTGCCGGATATCAACCAGCCACGCGGCGTCGCCGGCACCTTGTTCGTGCACAAGATCGCCGGCCATTTGTCGGAGACGGGAAGCGATCTGATAGCGATCGCGACAGCGGCTCGCGCGGCGGCAAAGGACATCATCTCGCTCGGCATGTCGCTGTCCTCCTGCTCGATCCCTGGCCAGCCGCATGAAGACCGCTTTGGCGAAAACGATGGCGAACTCGGCCTCGGCATTCATGGCGAGCCGGGCGTCGAGCGCATCGCGGTGCAAAGCGCCGACAGACTGGTGGCAATCATGGCGGAGCGGCTTGCCGCACGGCTCGACCCGAAGGCCAGCCACGGGCTGCTGATCAACAATCTCGGTTCGGTGCCGCCGCTCGAAATGTCGCTTGTTGCAAACACCGTGCTGGCCTCGCCGCTCGCCAAGACAGTGAAGCTGGCGATCGGCCCGGGACCGCTGATGACGGCGCTCAACATGAATGGCTTCTCGCTGTCGCTGATCAAGCTCGATGCCGTGCGCGAGGCGGCTTTGCTGGCGGCGGTCGGCCCGCATGCCTGGATGCCGGCAAAGCCCGTTGCAGCGCCTGCCATCGTGCCGATGGCGAAGGCAGCCGGACAAAGCGCGACGCGCAAGCCAAGTGAGGATGCGCGGACAAGGCGGCTTGTCGTCACGGTCTGCGAGCGCCTGATCGCGCTCGAAGAGGCTTTGAACGGGCTGGACGCCAAGGCGGGCGATGGCGATACCGGCTCGACGGTGGCGACCGGCGCGCGCAGCGTGCTGGAAAAGCTCGACACGCTGCCGCTTGCCGACCCGGCCGCCACGCTTGCAGCGGTGGGCGATCTTTTGGGGGTCGCCATGGGTGGCTCCTCAGGCGTGCTGCTGTCGATCTTCTTCACCGCGGCGGCGCAGGCTTCGAATTCCGGCGCGACCCTGTCCAAAGCGCTCCTTGCCGGCCTGGACCGCATGACCTTCTACGGCGGCGCAAGGATGGGCGACCGCACCATGGTCGATGCCCTGGAGCCGGCGCTGAAAGCGCTCGATGCCAGCGGCCTGGACGCCGCGGCGACAGCCGCCCGGCACGGTGCCGAAGCCACCGCGGCCATGGAGAAGGCGAAGGCCGGACGCTCCGCCTATGTCGGCACCAAATTGCAAGGCGTGGTCGACCCCGGCGCCCATGCCGTGGCCGAAGTGTTCGCGGCCGCTGCCGCGCTGCATGCAACGGCCTGATGGCATGCTTCAGTTGTCGAATGAAAATTCTTTCGATACTGCCGGCAGGATCGAAACCGGGAATTTGGACATGGCGGCGTTGGACCTTGCCGGGCTGATCACAGCTGCAGCGGATACGATCGCCGCTCACGCGGAAGAGCTGACGGCGCTGGACCAAGCGATCGGCGACGGCGACCATGGGCTGAACATGAAGCGCGGCTTTGAGGCCGTGCGGGCCGAGGCCCAGGCGGTTTCGGCAAAGCCGCTGCCCGAAGCCTTGAAGGCGATCGGCACAAAATTGGTGATGACGGTCGGCGGCGCGTCCGGACCGCTGTTCGGCACATTGTTCCTGGCGCTGGGCAAGGAAATTGCGGCTGACCCGGATCGCGCCAACCTGACGGTTGCCTTCGGCAAGGCAATCGAAGCCGTCGCGGCGCGTGGCAAGTCGCAGGTCGGCCAGAAGACGATGCTCGATGTGCTGCAGCCAGTGCATGAGGCGCTGCTGGAGGGAAAGACGCCAACAGAAATCGCCGATATCGCCGACGCCGCCGCCAAAGCAACTGTGCCGATGAAGGCTCTGCGTGGCCGTGCCTCGTTCCTCGGCGACCGCTCCATCGGCCATATGGATGCCGGCGGACGCTCGGTCGCGCTCTTGGTGCGAACCATCGGCAAAACGCTGGAAGGTCAGCCATGAGCAATGTCGGCATCGTCATCGTCTCGCACTCGCCACTGGTTGCCGAGGGCACGGCCGACATGGTGCGGCAGATGGTGGGCGACGAAGTGCCACTTGCATGGTGCGGCGGAAACGGCCATGGCGGGCTTGGCACCAGTGTCGAGGCGATCATGGGCGCCATCGACAAGGCGTGGTCGGAGGCGGGTGTCGCCATCCTGGTCGATCTCGGCGGCGCCGAGACCAACTCGGAGATGGCGGTGGAAATGATCGGCGAGCCGCGGGCGCAGAAGATTATCGTCTGCAACGCGCCGATCGTCGAAGGCGCGGTGATGGCCGCGACGGAGGCGTCCGGCGGCGCCTCGCTGAAGGAAGTGGTGGCGACGGCGCATGAATTGTCGCCGTCGTGAGTGAACGGGAATTTTGAGCGCATGTCCGCATTTGCCGAAGCCACCGTCCTGATCACCCACGAGGTGGGACTGCACGCGCGCCCTTCGGTGAAGTTCACCAAGCTTGCCAAGAGCTTTGCCGCTGAGGTGGAAATCGCGCTTGCCGCCAACGGCCCGTGGTTCGACGCCAAGAGCATCGTCAAGGTGATGGCGACCAGAGCGCCGAAAGGCACCATGCTGCATATCAGAGCCAGCGGCGAAGCCGCCACTGAGGCGGTCGGCGCGCTGGCCGAGCTGGTGCGGCGTGATTTCGACGAGGGCGCGGGCCATGCCCGAACCGCTTAGGCTGCAAGGCATTTCGGCCTCGGCCGGCTACGCCGAAGGGCCGCTGTTCAATCTCGACCGCGGCCCTGCGCGTTACACGGGCAAGGCGACAGCCGGCGAGGAGAAGGCCGCACTGGAAACAGCTATCGCCAGCGCGACGGACCGGCTCGCGAACCTGATCGAAACCGCCGATGAAGAGGCCGCCGGCATTCTCGAGTTCCAGCTCGCCATGCTTGAGGACGATGCCCTGACCGGACCGGCCTTTGCGGCGATCCCGTCGGGCGTGCCGGCCGACATGGCCTGGCGGCAGGCGCTGGACGCCGAGATCGCCGGCTATGAAACATCCGACCAGGACTACTTCCGGGCGCGCGCTGTCGACATGCGCGATATCCGCGACCGTGTGCTGCGCGCACTGACCGAGGAGCAGGAGAGCGCCGCACCTGCCGGCGCCATTCTCTATGGCGAGGACATTGCGCCGACACGCTTTCTCGAGACCGACTGGAGCGCCGGTGGCGGCATCGCGCTGAAGGCCGGCAGCACCGCCAGCCACGTCGCCATGCTGGCGCGCTCGCGCGGTGTGCCGATGATCGTGGGACTTGGGGTGGTGGAGCTTGGCTCTTCGCCGGCTAATCCCGCTGGCCTGGCCCTGCTCGATGCCGAGCATGGCGGCATTGTATTGGCGCCGTCCAAGGCCGAGATCGAAACCTTCCGCCGGTCGTCGTCCTCGTTTGCGGCACGCCGCGACAAGGCCGAAGCCTATCTGGCGAAACCGGCGGTAACCCGGGCAGGCACGACGGTGCGCGTACAGGTCAACATCGCCGATCCGTCCGAGGTCGACAGCATCGACATCGCAACCTGCGACGGCGTCGGGCTGATGCGCACCGAATTCCTGTTCGGCAAGGCGCCGCCGGATGAGGAGACGCAATACCGCTGCTACCGCAAGGTGCTGGAATGGGCAGGCGAGAAGCCGGTGACCATACGCACTGTCGATGCCGGCGGCGACAAGCCGGTGCCGGGCTTCACCGTTGAGGAGAGCAACCCGTTCCTCGGACTGCGCGGGATCAGGCTGTCGCTGGCAAGGCCGGACGTGTTTCGTATGCAGATCCGGGCGTTGCTGCGCGCCGCCGTGCACGGCAATCTGAAGGTGATGTTTCCAATGATCGCCGTCACGGAGGAGTACCAACGTGCCGCCGCTCTGTTCGCGGAGGAGCAGACTGGCCTCATCGCTCGTGGCATCGCGCAGAAAATGCCGCCGCTCGGCATCATGGTAGAGGTGCCGTCTGTGGCGATCGCGCCGGATGCGTTTGCCGATGTCGCCTTCTTCTCGATCGGCTCCAACGATTTGACCCAATATGTGATGGCCGCCGCCCGCGACAACGCCGCGGTGGCACATCTCAATTCGGTCCGCCATCCGGCCGTATTGCGGCTGATCGCTGCGGTGACCGCGTTCGGCTTGCGCGCCAAAATTCCGATCAGCCTGTGCGGCGATGCTGGCGGCGACCCGGCCTCAATACCGGCGCTGCTCGAGGCCGGCCTGCGCGATCTCTCGGTGGCCCCTGCCCAACTCGCCATGGCCAAAGCGGCCATTTCAGATGTTGCGGTCTAGGCGTGGCTGAGATGATCGACAAGACACCAGAACCCGGCTCCGAAGAAGCGATCCGCGCCTACAAGACGATCCTGTCGCAGGTCATCGACCAGCGTCCGTCGGGCATGCGCCAGCGCCTCGCCGATGCGCTGGGCAAGCACCGCAGCTTCGTGACGCAGATCTCCAGCCCGGCCTATTCGATCCCGATTCCGTCAAAACATTTGCCGGCTATTTTCTCGGTCTGCCATTTCAGCCCGGCCGAGCGCGATCATTTTCTCGCCGCCTACCATCTGGCGCATCCAGGCAAAATGTCTATCGCGGCGGGCATGCGCAAGACACGCCATGTCTCGCTGATCGTGCCCGATTTCGGCGACGACAAGCAAAACGCGGCGCTCGATCGGGCGATCAACGAATTCATCCAGAAGATCACCAGCATCACCGGCAGGAGTGGTGGCTGATTGTCGCGTGCCGTGTCGGGAGGACACATGAAGAAATTTATGAATTCAGTCGACACGGTGCTGACCGAAAGCCTCGATGGTTTCGTTGCCGCCCATGCCGACATTCTGGTGCTGGGTGACGAGCACAAATTCATCCGTCGCAAGGTGCTGAAGCCGGGGAAAGTCGCGCTGATCTCGGGCGGCGGCTCCGGTCACGAGCCGCTGCACGCCGGCTTTGTCGGCCACGGCATGCTGGACGCTGCCTGCCCCGGCCAGGTTTTCACCTCGCCGACGCCGGACCAGATGCTGGCGGCTGCCGCGGCCGTCGACACCGGCGCCGGCTGCCTGTTCATCGTCAAGAACTATGAAGGCGATGTGATGAATTTCGACATGGCGGCCGAGATGACCGACGGCGTCCTGCAGGTGGTGACCAATGACGACGTCGCGGTCGAGAATTCGTCCTACACCACCGGCCGGCGCGGCGTTGCCGGCACGCTGGTGGTGGAGAAGATCGTCGGCGCCGCCGCCGATCAAGGCATGGCATTGCCGGATCTCAAGGTGCTCGGCGATCGCGTCAACGGTGCAACGCGTTCAATGGGCGTGGCGCTGACCAGCTGCACCGTGCCGGCGGCCGGCAGGCCGACGTTCAACATTGGGGACGGCGAGATGGAATTTGGGGTCGGCATTCATGGCGAGCCCGGCCGGCGTCGCGATACGTTGAAAAGCGCCGATGCTATCGCCGAAGAAATCTGCGCCGCGATCCTGGGCGATCTCGGCGACAGGGCGAAAGGCCCGGCGCTGCTGTTCGTCAACGGCTTTGGCGGCACGCCGCTGATGGAGCTCTATCTGATGTACAACAGCGCCCGAAAAATCTTCGAGAAACAGGGCGTGACGGTGACCCGCTCGCTGGCCGGATCCTATGTGACGTCGCTCGACATGGCCGGATGCTCGATCACGCTGACCATGTTGGATGATGAGGCGACGTCATTGTGGGACGCGCCCGTGCATACGGCTGCGCTGCGCTGGGGAATGTAGCGGAGAGGATTGCCCGATATTCCGATCGGGCGGCGTCATGAACTTGCAGCTTAGCCCGCGGGACCGGACGCACCATTAGCCGCCGTGACGCTGGACAGCTTGCCTGCCTTGCGCAACACGGGCGCTTCGTATGGCTTCTTGGTCATCGCATTTCCCCCTTTGCCGACAAGCCTAATACCGGCCCTGACAAGGCCAGTGGCGCGACCTGTCGCGTTCCTGTCTGTAACCCGGCATCTGGCCTCAGCCAAACGATGTCACAGAAGTCTTAAAGCCCCTTTGACGGCCCACCGGCAACCAGACTGGACAGTTTTCCCGCCTTGCGCAGCACAGGCGCCTCATACTTTTTCTTGGTCATTTCCAAACACCCTTTGAGTCCGGTGGGAAAGAATGGACGGAACCCCCGGAAAGTCAATTCATGAGCCGGTTCTGCCACCACACGCTGGCTTCATGCATGCTTTTCTGCAACATACGCCTCCCAGAGCAGTTCGCCGAAACGGCGACTGCTCTAGTTTCTTGTTTTGACGCAATTCCGGACGGAAAACCGCTTCACACTTTTCCTGGAATTGCTCCATTAGGCTAACGTCATCCGGGCTAATGCTGCCATCTCTTGCGCCTGCCGATGAAAAACTGCTGCTGACCTTCGCCGATCCGGAGGCGCGGGTTGCCGTTGACAGTGACGCTGCTGCCAAAAGCTTGCTGGCGCTGCTCGCCAATGCCGAGTTCCACGGCGTGCTGCCGATCATGCTGCGCAAGCTCAGGGAAATCGGCGATGCCCAATTGCCGGCGGACGCAGCCTTGCAGCAGAAATTGTCGGAACTGCGCGACCAGTCGACGCTGGCGACCGGCCAATCGATGCTGCTGCAGTATCATGGTGATCGCATCATGAAGGCATTGGCGGCGAAAGGCGTTCCGGCCCGCATCGTCAAGGGTCCGGTCTTCGCGCGCAAACTTTACCGCCACGCCGCCGACCGGCCATTCACCGACATCGACATCCTGGTTGAGCCGGCCAGCATCGCCGAGGCCAACACGGTGATTGCCGGATGCGGCTTCGAGCTGTGTAGCGGCGAAGCGCAGTCGCAGGATCTGCAGGAGTTCAAATGGCTGGAGAAGGAGAATACCAGCCTGCTGATCGAACTGCACGGCAACCTGGTGCATGATTCCGGTATGCGGCGGCGACTCTCGTTGGGCTTTCGCGAATTGCAGACCATCGATGGCGGCGAGGCCGACACGCCGGCCGCGCTGCTGACCATCGCCATCGTGCACGCCGCGGGCGGCCACAAGTTCCACCGGCTGCAGCTTTGCGTCGACGTGCTGCAAGGCGTACGCGCGCTGCGCTCATCCGTGGATGAGGACCGGTTGTTCGAGGCGGCGCGCATGAGCGGCATCGAGCTCGAACTGGCGACGGTTCTCAATGTAACGGGGCGGCTGTTTAATGCACCGCGCGCGATCGGGCTGGCCGAGCGCATCAAGCCCGACCTCTCGATACGGTTGGCCAAATGGCTCATCACCGGCGATACGCTGCTCGGCGTCAATTCCAGGGACAAGATGCATTCGCGCCTGCGCCGCGACGCCTTCCGCTGGGTCCAGCGGCTTAGCCGATCCAAGTCCCATGCGGCCTGAGCAGGCGGTGGATCCGGGAGCGTCGCTCTCGGCTGTCTTTGTCAGCGAAATCTCGTCTCTCACCGCACCGATGCTGGCTGCCTGGGTTGAGAAAGGTCATCGCATCGCGGCTGTGGTCGTGCCCGGCCCGCGGTTGGGCAAGCAGTCGAGCGTCAGCGCCTGGCGCCGGCGCCGACGCCGTCGGTCGATTTTAAGGCGCTACCTTGGCCACAGACATCCACCGCTGATCGAATTCGCTCCGTCCCATGATTGGGCTGAGCTGGGGCGGCAGCTAGCTGCGCTCGAGGCCGATCTTCTGATCTGCTTCGGTTTTCGTGGGCTGATCCCGCAGGCGGTGCTGACACTGTTTCCAAAGGGCGGATTGAACCTGCATCCGGCGCTGCTGCCGCACTATCGCGGCCCTCATCCGATTCACAGGCTGGTCATCGACGGCAACCACGAAATCCACGGCGGTGTCACCCTTCACAAGATGACGGCGGCATTCGACCAGGGTGATATTCTGGCGCAGATCGCGTTATCGGTCGAGGATTGGCACTCGGCAGCGACCGTCTCAGCAGCTATTGCCGGCGCAATGGCCAGGCTGGTGGCGGACGCCGTACCCGAATATTGCCGTGCCAGGCTAACCGGCATGCCACAGCCCAGCGGCGAGTATGTTTGGGCGCAGTTGGAGCGAAGCCCGCTGATTGTTGGTGGCGAGTCGTCGAGCGCCCATGTCGCCAGGCTATGCCGCATCATTGGACCCAGCGTTGCGGTCAACGTGCTGGTAAACGGAAAACCGGTTCGACTGGCGCAGCCTATCCTGCGGCCCCGACCCGCGACCGGCAAGGCGTCGATGCACCGATGGGGAGTTGTGGCATTTGATTGCGCGGATAGGCGGGTTGTTCACCTGGCCTACAACCGGCTAACCCGACTGCTCATGCAATTGCAGCGAAAGTTCGGATCCGTGCGGCAGCGAAGGCCGGCGCTTCCGATACAAAAATTTCGATCCAAGGACTAAGTGGGCGTCAGTCGGCCAGCGCGGCACGGATCAATGTTGACGCCTCGGCCGGGTTCGCGCCGACTTCCAGCGTGAAGGTCGGGACCGCTTTGACCAGCATCGCGATGGTTGCCATGCGGCGCTTCTGCGCCGGCAAAAGGCCGGTCATTCCGGTCCTGACATTGTCGGCGGCGAGCGCCACCATGGCGTCGGTCCTGGCCATGGGCACCAGCCGGGTTTGCGCGTCCGGCGAGCGGGCGAGATGAAGCAGCGCCGCAACCGGCCTGTCGGCCGTCTCCTCGATGCGGACAATCTCGGCCAGGCGCTCCAGCGAGACGGCCTGCTCGCCATTGGCGTCCCATTTGTCGCCGAGGCAGGGGGCCACGAAAGGCAGCATTGCCGCCGTGTGGCGGTGGACCTTCACCTTGCGCGGCAAACCCCAGGCGGTGATACCGCCGGACGCAAGCTTGAGGATCATGACGTCGTCCGAGCACAGGCCGAAGCCTTGCGATGCCAGCGCCAGCGACGTCGTCGATTTGCCGGTGCCGCTCGGCGCGTGGATCAGCACGAGCACCTCGCGGCCGGGCAACGTCAGGCCGGCGGTGTGGAGCATGTGCTGACCACCGGCATCGAGGGCGGCATCCAGCACCATCATCAGCAACGTCCATTTGACCTTGGCGTCGGGATGAACGTGGATTTCAGCCCAGCCCTCATCGGCATTGATCGCGACGGTCTGCAGGCCGGGAAAGATCAGGTGAACGATGCCGCCACCGTCGATCAGCCGGCAATGGCCGTCCTCCGGCACCTCGCCGTCGAAAGCGAGTTTGCCGGCAGGCGATTCCCGCAGCGCCGACGTCTCGACGATGTTGACGCGGAAACCGGGCTCGACGGGTCCGGCCATACGCAGCGTGCCGAGCATGAGGTCGAAGCTCGGCCAGAGATCGGCCCGCGAGGCCGATATGCTGATGACCTGGCCCTTGAGATCATAGCAGAAAGTGGCCGCCAAACCGGTCAAGCAGCGTGCGCCTTTCCGGCATCGGCGTGATGGCGATAGATCTGCACCATGCCGGGGAGGCTGTCGCTGACCACCGGCCGGCCGTCGAGGCAAACCCAGCAATGGGCGGACATGCGCGGCGCCTGCATCGACTGCGGATCGACGCCGAAGCGCAGATCGGGATCGAAGCCGGCAAAGCGCAGGAAGCGGTGGGCCAGCAGGCCTTCCCTAAGGCATCTGCGGTCGCGCATCAGCCATGGGTGCCGGACGGTGCGATTGACGGCCGCCACGATGTAGGCGGACGACAGGCCGCGATAAGGGGTGGGTGCGCTGAGCGGCGCCCATTTCAACACCGATTCGAAGCTGCGGCGGCCGATCAGGACCGGCATCAGCCGCGCGCTTGCCCACAGGTGGGCGCGAAACAGGGTGCGCAGGAGAATGCCGTCCGCCATCACGCAGCCGGGTCGGCGAGAATGCCTTCGCTCACCAGTTCGGCGGCCAGCGCCGCCATGTCCTGGTCGAGCGTATCCTTGTCGACCTCGAACTCGTCGGAAAGCAGGACGACGATCTGGTCGAGGCTGCGGGCGCCGTCGACCTTGTCGAGAAAGGCTTCGGTGGTGCCGTTGCAGGTGTAAAGCTGGCCGCTGCGTGCGAGCAGCACGACAGCGCCATCGCCGACATGCTGGACTGAGGCATCATCCGCCAGCCGCAGAACCATTTCAGAAGCGATTTGGGCCATGGAGCCCCTCCAGACCATTTCCTGGAGAGCAGATAGCGCGGCAATGCGGCGCTGTCCATTGCGCGGATGGGAGGGAGAACAGGCCGGTCTGGCCGATCTGTGGCAATCCGGCAACGGCAACACCTCTACGACACTCCCAACCAAAACACGGTGGAGACATCCAATCCTGGGTTGTGGTAACTTCCACGCCGTTACAGGGTGAGAGCAGGAATCCGCCCCAGAAATAGTCGGTGATCGCGCCTGAAAATCACCGCCGAAAACCGTCAAGCCGGCTGTCGGACAGGGTCAAGGTGTTGCTTTTCTTACCTTAAGTAAGCTATGGAGTCGCCGGGGTCTTGGGAGAGCATTGGGTATGCGTTACAATTGGGAGCGGGCTCCGACGGCGTTCGAACGCCATCGGAAGGCATTGGCAGCCGCCATATTGATTGCGGGTGGCGTCGGCCTGATGCTGGCGGCCTTGCCGCTTTAAGAACTGATATCCGACACAAGCCTCTGTGGGGCGCATAAGCTTGCACCCCGCGAGGCAGGCTGTGGCTCAGCGTGCCTGGCCGGTCACGGCGATGAAGCGGCGGTCGCGCCCCTCAAAACCCTGGCTGAAGCGCTGCACCAGCACAGCCAGCACGGCCGGTTTGGCGGGCGGCGTGTATTCGTAGAATTCCGACAGACTGTAGGAGGTCGGGCAGTTGCGCGAGCCGGGCACAGTCTTGTCCTCGTGCAGCACCTTGAACGGTTTGCCGTCCTGCCCCTGCAGCGACAGGCGGAAGCCGAGCGCCTTGCCCGTCTTGTCCCCTTGAAGTGACTTGTCACCCTGAAGTGTCCTGTCGCCTTGCTGGTCGTCCGGCTTTGCATCGTCGAAGCTTGCCGAGCAATCCGTCTTGCTGTCGGCCAGGATCTCATCGAGCTGAATGGTCGAGATCCCTGTTTCATCATAGAACGGCGACAGCCATTTCTGTCCGGCCTGCTCGAGGCGGAAGATGTCGTTATACTCGACCGTGTCGTCGGGGAAGGTGAACCTGTCAAAGGCCGTGCGCTCACCGCGTGCGGCGATGGCATATTTGGCCAGGATGGGCGCGGCCTGGCTGGCCGCCTGCGCGCGGGCCTGTTCCACCGTCGTGGTCGCCTCTTCCGATTCGTCGAGGACAAGGATCGGCTTGCCGCCGACGAACTCGTCGGTTCTCGTGTCGATGATATCGATCTCAGACCAGCCGGAAACGGCGGCGTCGATCTCGCCATATTGCTCGAAGGCGAATAATTGCCGTCGGGCGAAAAGCCGATGATGCGCCTTGCTGCGGCATCGCCGGCCTGAGCTGCGGAAACGACGGTCAGCAGCAGCGCTGCCCCCACGGCAGACCCAACCCCGTATCCCACCATCATCGCGCGCCCTGCCCTGATTTCAAACCCGGGCAATCGTGCCTGCGATTTGCGGCCAAGGCGAGATCGACTATCCGCCAATTTTGGGAAAGAGATGGCATTTGGGGGAAGACATGGCCGGGAGAACCCGCTTAGGCTATTGCAAGATAGAGAATTTTCCCGGGAGGACTGAATGGCGTCACGCTACCACGAGGTCTATGACGGCTGGAAACGCGACCCGGAACAGTTCTGGGCTGATGCCGCCGAGGCGATCGACTGGTATTCGCCATGGACCAGTGTGTTCGATGCCAAGGCAGGCGTTTACGGGCGCTGGTTCAACGGCGCCACCTGCAACACCTGCTTCAACGCTCTCGACCGCCATGTCGCCGGCGGCCGCGCCGACCAGATCGCGCTGATCTATGACAGCGCCATCACCGGCACGGTCAAGAAATTCACCTATGCCGAGTTGAAGCGCGAAGTGGTGGCGCTGACCTCGGTGCTGAAGAACCGCGGCATCGTCAAGGGCGACCGCGTCATCATCTACATGCCGATGGTGGCCGAAGCGGCGATCGCCATGCTGGCCTGCTCCCGCATCGGCGCGGTGCATTCGGTCGTGTTCGGCGGCTTTGCCTCGCATGAGCTTGCCACCCGCATCGACGATGCCAAGCCGAAGCTGATCATTTCGGCCTCCTGCGGCCTGGAGCCCGGACGCGTCGTTGCCTACAAGCCACTGCTCGACAAGGCGATCGAAATGTCGCAGCACAAGCCGGATGCCTGCCTGATCCTGCAGCGCGATCAGTTGCGCTGCGAGCTGAAGGACCACTACGACATCGACTTTGCCGACGCGGTTGCGCGCGAGCGCGCGGCCGGCGCCAATGTCGACTGCGTTCCGGTGCTCGCCACCGATCCGCTCTACATCATCTACACCTCCGGCACGACCGGCCAGCCGAAGGGCATCGTGCGAGACAATGGCGGCCATATGGTCGCGCTCAAATGGACGATGGAAAACGAGTTCGGCGTCAAGCCGGGCGAGGTGTTCTGGGCGGCATCCGATGTCGGCTGGGTGGTCGGCCATTCCTACATCGTCTACGGGCCGCTGCTGCATGGCGCGACCAGCGTGCTGTTCGAGGGCAAGCCGATCGGCACGCCCGACGCCGGCACCTACTGGCGGGTGATAGCCGAACACGGCGTGGTGGCCCTGTTCACGGCGCCGACCGCCTTCCGCGCCATCAAGGGGCAGGACCCCAAAGGCGAATTCGTGCCGAAATACGATTTGTCCAAATTCCGCACTCTGTTCCTCGCCGGCGAACGCGCCGACCCCGAAACCATCAAATGGGCTGAGCAGAAGCTCAACGTACCGGTGGTCGACCATTGGTGGCAGACCGAGACCGGCTCGCCGATGACCATCAATCCGGCGGGCCTTGGCCTGCTTCCGGTGAAATACGGCTCGCCCGGCGTGCCGATGCCGGGCTACGACATTCGCGTGCTCGACGATGCCGGCCATGAGGTGGCGCGCGGCACGCTGGGCAATGTGGTGGTCAAACTGCCGCTGCCGGCCGGCTGCCTGCCGACGCTGTGGAACGCCGACGCTCGCTTCCGGCAAGCCTATCTCGAAGAGTTCCCCGGCTACTACAAGACGGCGGATGCCGGTATGGTCGACGAGGACGGCTACCTCTATGTCATGGCGCGCACCGACGACATCATCAATGTCGCCGGCCACCGGCTGTCGACAGGCGCCATGGAAGAGGTGCTTTCAGCGCATCCCGATGTCGCCGAATGCGCAGTCATCGGCATCGCCGATCAGATGAAGGGCCAAGTGCCGCTCGGCTTTGTCGTGCTCAATGCCGGCGTTGCCCGCGATACCAGCGCCATCGAGAGCGAGGTGGTTTCCCTGGTGCGCGAACGGATCGGCCCGGTCGCCGCCTTCAAGACGGTGGTGACGATCAAGCGCTTGCCCAAGACGCGTTCCGGCAAGATCCTGCGCGGCACCATGCAGAAGATCGCCGACAAGGAAGAGTGGACGATGCCGGCGACCATCGACGATCCCGTCATCTTCGACGAGATCACCGCGGCGCTCAAAGCCCGCGGCTTCGGGGTCTGACCGCTCGCGTTGCCGGAGACCGAGCCGGCCAGGGGCGTGGCGGCAAAATCATCCCGCACCGCAATCGTCTGTTGTGCAATGCAGCAATAGACTTTAGAATTTGCGCGGGGGGTCATTCCGAAGGTACGGCATGGCTCAGCACAAGACGACATTCGGCGGTGTCGACATATTGCGTTTTCTCGCCGCCGTGATGGTGATGTTCTACCACTACGGTTTCTGGGTGTGGGCATTTCCCGGCGGTATTTCGGCCCGCGCCACCGGCGGCATCCCGCCGCATCCGGAAATGGCGTTTGTCGGTTCAGGCTGGGTCGGCGTCCAAATCTTCTTCGTCATCAGCGGCTTCGTCATCGCCTTCAGCGCCGAAAAGTCGACGCCGCTGCGGTTTTTCGAGGCACGGGTGAAGCGGCTGGCGCCGGCGGTCTGGGTCTGCGCGCCGATCACCGCTGTCGTGCTGCTCTTCCTTGGCCTCAGCTGGCCGACGGATGCGGTGGTCCGGCTCTTGCGGACCGGGCTTTTCGTTCCCTTCGAGCCGTGGGTGGACAGCGTCTACTGGACGCTCGGCATCGAGATCGCCTTCTACGCCATCGTCTGGACCTTGCTCAGGCTCGGCCGCTTCGATCTGATGGAGACGGTAGCCGTTGTCATCGGGCTGGTCAGCACGCTGTTCTGGTGCCTGTATTATCCGCTCGATCTCTCCGACCTCGCCGAGACGCGCTGGCTGCAGCTGACGCTGGTGCATCATGGCGCGTTCTTTGCGCTCGGCGTCCTGTTGTGGCTGATGCGGTTCAAGGCTGTGACTCCGGCTAGGCTCGGCTTCTCGGCATTGTTCCTGCTGGGCGGTGCGCTGCAGATCATGAGTTCTGTCGACGTGCACGCCATCAAGGTCGAGGCGGCGATGCCCTATGCGACGCCGATCGTCATCTTCCTCGCGGCGATAGCGCTGATGGCATGGTCGCTGCGGCTCAACCTTTCCTGGTCCGGTTGGCGCCGCATCGGCCTGATGACCTATCCGCTCTATCTGATCCATGACGTCGTCGGCGCGGCGATGATCGGCGCCATGATGCGCGCCGGCGTGCCCTATCTGCTGGCGATCGCTGTTGCCGGGGCGACGATGATCGCCGCGAGTTGGCTGGTGGCGATCGAGGCCGAGCCGCGCATCCGGCTGCTGCTCGACCACACCGTCTTCCGCTACCGTCTCAAGGCCGCCTGACATCACGTCTTGAGAGACCGGCCGGCGAAAACAGCCGGCCGGCCGTTATGGAATTTCCAACGCCTGCCCTGTATCCACGGTTTTGCGGTGCGCCACGAAGGCGTAGCGTGACAACGAAACCCTATTTTCGGCAGGCATCGAGCCCCGTGGCCTTGTTTCAGCGATCCAGACCCCCTCGGCCGGCGCCGCGCGAGCGCCTGGAAATGGATATGGAGGACACCGTCGTCTACGCGATCGGCGACGTGCATGGCTGCTACAAGGAATTGCTGTCGCTGGAGGCGAAGATCGCGCTCGACGCGCAGCAGTTCCGCGGCCGCAAGATCATGGTCATGCTTGGCGACTATATCGACCGCGGGCCGCAATCGGCGCGCGTGATCGATCATCTGCTGGCGCCGCCGCCACAGGGGTTCCTGCGCGTCTGCCTGGCGGGAAACCACGAAGTCGCGATGCTCAACTATCTCGACGGCTATCTGTCACGAGACCGCTGGCTGGCGGTCGGCGGCCGCGAAACGCTGTTTTCCTACGGCGTCGATCCAGCGCGGCTTGCAAGCCTCTATGCCTCAAGCGACGAGGTCGACCGGCGCATCAAGGAGGTCATCCCCGCCAGCCATATCGACTTCCTGCGCAGCCTGCCGGTGTTGCTCTGTTCGGACAAATTCGTCTTCGTCCATGCCGGCATCAGGCCGGGCATCGACCTCGTGGCACAGGATGAGCAAGACCTGCTCAACATCCGCGACGAGTTCTTCAATGCCGCCCATCTGCTCGACCGCTTTGTGGTGCACGGGCACACGCCGGTCGACATGCCAACGCTCGACGGGCGAAGGCTCGACATCGACACCGGCGCCTTTCACAGCGGCCGGCTGACCGCCGTCAGGATCGCCGACAAATTCGGCAAGCTGATCTTTTCCTGAGCGCAGAAAACGACTGGCGATTCGCTATCGCATGCTTCAGATTCGATGTAGGCCTAGCAATAATACTTGCTGCCGACAGTTGAATGCGGCTTTGCCAGGGGCGCGACGATGAGAATCGGCATTCCGGTTTACGATCATGTCGACATGCTCGATGTGACGGGTCCGTTCGAAATGTTCGACTGGGCCGGATTCGAGATTGACCTGCTTGCGGAAAAACCGGGGATGAAACGGTTCCGCGGCAAAGGTTTCGCCTTCGAAGTTACCAAAGGCTTTGCCGATGCGCGCAAATACGATGCGCTCTGGGTTCCCGGCGGCGACCCGAAGGCGCTTGCCAAAATCATCGACGATCCCAAGCGGCGATATCTCGATTTCCTTATTGCTCAGGCGAAGCGCGCGCCAATGGTGTGTTCGGTGTGCGAAGGCGCCATGCTGCTTGCCGCCGCGGGGCTGCTGGACGGATATCACGCGACCACGCACTGGGCCTTCGTTCCGTGCTTTGCGGAGCGCTTTCCCAAAGTCATCGTCGCCGAAGGCAATCCGCGTTTCATCCTCGACCGCGACCGCATGACCGGTGGCGGGATTTCGTCGGGACTGGACGAAGCGCTGATGCTTATCCAACTGTTGAAGGGAACGGTTGCCGCGCAGGCGGTTCAGCAAACGATGCAGTACTATCCGAACCCGCCGGTCAGCAGCGCCATACCGCCGGCGCCGGCAAGCTGCCCCATTCCGCAAGCAAAGGCGTCAAAGCAGGCCAGCGTCTGACACTGGCCTGCTTGAACTCGTTCTGCGCCGACTCTAGGCAGCCGTCTTGGCGCGCAGGTCGGACTTCTCGAGATAATAGGTCGAATAGCGGTCGAAGAACTTTTCCGAGCCGCCGAGCGAGCCGTATTTCGCCAGCTTCTTCAGGTCGACCTTGTTGAGCACGGCGCCGACGACCTTGTTGGCGACGTAAGGCTCCTGTTCCAGCAGCGAGCGCACCATGGCGCGCGGCGTGCGGCCCCATTCGGCGACCAGCACGAAGCCGTCGACCAGTGGCGCGAAGGCTTTGGCGTCGACCACGGGGCCGAGCGGCGGCAGGTCGACGACGATGTACTCGAACGTCTCCTTGGCATTGTCGATGAAGCGCCGCATGCCGGCCGACGAAAGCAGCTCGCTGGTGTGCGAGAACTGGCCGCGCAGCACGGCCGGGATGATCGCCAGCTTGGTCTGGCGGTCGACCTTGCCGACCGACTGCCAGGTCTGGCCGTTGACCACGGCTTCCATCAGCCCTTGCTCGGCCTCCATGCCGAGGTTGCGGCTGAGGCCCGGATTGCGCAGATCGGCGTCGATCAAAAGGGTCTTCGAGCCGTTGGCGGCCAGCAATCCAGCCAGATTGGCGGCGACGGTCGACTTGCCCTCGCCGGGCAGGACCGAGACCACACCGATGACCCGGCTGCCTTGGCCTTCCATGACGACATCGAAGGCGATCTTGGCGTTGCGCAGCGTCTCCGAGAACATCGATGCCGGAGCATCTACGCTGACCCGCATGCGCGCCCGTTTTTCGGCCGCCGACAATGTGTTGGTGCTTTTGGCATCCGCCGCACCATCGTCGCCGTCCTTGCCGAGCCTGCCGCCGATCGTCGGCAAATAGCCGAGGAATTTGAGGCCGACGCGATCGCGAATGTCCTCGCCGGTCCTGAAGAAGCGTTCGTTGAACTCGTTCAGGCCACCAAAGCCGGCGCCGAGCAGCACGCCAAGCACCAGTGCCAGCGCCAGCACCCTGGAGGTACGCGGGCTGGAGGCGGAAAGCGGCGCTGATGCATCCGAGATGATACGCACCTTGCCGACCGGGAAGGACTGCTGCTGCGAGGCTTCCTCATAGCGGCCGAGGAAGGTCTGGTAGAGCGTGGTCAGCGCCTGCGCCTGCTGGTCGAGTTCGCGCAGCTTGACCTGCGACTGGTTGTCGACGGAGCTCTTGCCGGCCGCGTCGGAGATTTTCTGCCTCATCGACGTCTCGCGCGAAAGCGCGACTTCATACTCGTTGCGGTAGCTTTCGGTCAGTTGCTTCAACTCGCCGAAAATCTGGGTCGACAGATCGGCCTTCTCCTTGGCCAGCGCCACTGCTTGCGGATGTTCGGCGCCGAAATTGGCTGTCACATCCTGCAGCCGCTTGGCGACGGTGAGATAGCGGGTCTTGAGCGTTGCAATGACGGAACTCGCCGGCTGGTCGCTCGATATTGCGGAATCGTTGAAGGCGTTGTCCGAACCGCTTTCGACGATGGCCTTGTACTGCTGGTAGCGGGCGCTGGCGCGCGCCGTGTCGGCCTGGGCGACGATCAGCTGGGCGGTAAGATCGGCGATCTGCTTGTCGCTGATCAGCTGGCCGTCACTGTTGGCGGCCAGTCCATGTTCAGAGCGGAATTTTTCGACCGCCAGAGCGGCCGCCTGTGAGTTCTGACGAAGCTCGGTCAGCCGGCCCTGCAGCCAGACCGCCGCGCGCTCGGTGGCGTCGAAGCTGGCGTTGAGCTGGTCGGCGAGATAGGCGTCGGCATAAGCCTTGGTGATGGCGGTGGCGAGCGCCGGATTCGACGACTGGTAACCGATGGCAAGCACATAGGAGCGGCCGTTGCGCTGCGCCAGCACCTCGCTCTGCAGCTTCAGCACGGCGTAGTCGTGGCGCGCCGTCTGCATCATGGCCTGGCGTGTCGCCTCATCGACGTTTTCCATGCCGGGAATCTGGTCGGCGGAACTTGAGCGGAAATAGCCGACCACGCCGCGCACGAAGCCGATGCCCTTGACCAGCGCCGATTGCGGCGGGTTCATGAACTCTTCGTTCTGGTCGAGCTTCAGCTTGTCGACCACCACCGAGGCCAGCCGCGCCGAGGTGATGATTTCGATCTGGCTGAGCAGGGCGGCGTCTGTCTGCATGGTGACGGATGCAGCCGAGATGTCGTCGACGACCTTGTTCAGGCCTTCGTCGATCAGCACACTGGCGACCGACATGTATTGCTTGGGCGTGGTCTGCAGATAGAGCACGCCCAGGAACAGGCCGATGATGGCGCAGACCGCCACCACCTTGACCTGACGCGCCGCCATGCCAAGCAGACGCTCGACGTCGATGAAGTCTTCACCCTTTTCCTGATCGGTGTTGGGCAATGGCATCCTCTTGTCGAGAGGAAAGCTGGCATAATTCATCTTCGGTCCAATTCTAGGTTACAGGCGCCGGAGCGAGACGGGGTCAGGCCCCACCTCGTCCGAAGCTGCGGAGATCGGGGGCAAAGCATGCAACGCAAGCTTCATGCCATCTGGCGCCGGACCTGAGCGGCCAAGCGCGCAGGCATGGGCTGCGCCATCGTCCAAACGCATATGCCCGCGAAAGATGGGCATTATGCGGCCACTTCCTGACGCTCATGCGACCGCACGAACGCTTGCAGCATTTCAAGCACCGGCCCCTTCATATCGTCGCGCGCCAGCGCGAAGGCGATGGTGGCCTCGATGAAGCCTTCCTTGGAGCCACAGTCGAACATGCGGCCGTTGAAAGGCTGGGCAAAGAAAGACTGGCTTTTCGCCAGGCGGACCATGGCGTCGGTGAGCTGGATCTCGTTGCCGGCGCCGCGCTGCTGATTGCCCAGCAGCGAGAAGATTTCGGGCTGCAGGATGTAGCGGCCGTTGATGTAATAATTCGACGGCGCGTTGGCCGGCGCCGGCTTTTCGACCATGGCCGTCACCTCGAAGCCGCTGCCGACCTCAGCGCCACGACCGACAATGCCGTATTTGCTGGTCTCGGACGGGTCGCATCGCTCGACGGCGATGACGTTGCCGCCGGTCTGCCGGTAGAGATCCATGGTCTCGGCGAGGCAGCCGCGGCCGCCGAAGGACACCATGTCGGGGAGCAGCAGGGCAAACGGCTCGTCGCCGATGACCTCGCGCGCGCACCACACCGCGTGGCCGAGACCTTGAGGCGACTGCTGGCGGATGAAGCTGGTGGCGCCGGCCACCGGCAGCATGCTTTCGAGCGCCTCGAGTTGGGTCTTCTTGCCTGTCTGTTCCAGCGTTCCGATCAATTCAGGATGCAGGTCGAAATAGTCCTCGATGACAGCCTTGTTGCGGCCGGTGACGAACACGATGTGCTCGATGCCGGCTTCGAACGCCTCATCCACCGCATATTGGACGACGGGCCGGTCGACCACGGGCAGCATTTCCTTCGGCATCGATTTGGTCGCCGGCAGGAACCGTGTTCCAAGCCCCGCCACCGGGATGACTGCCTTCCTGACTTTCTGCATCTGGTATTCCTTCTGAGAGAAAAGATTTCTACCTATCGCCGGCAATTCATTGTTCGAGCATGATCTTTTCCGAAAATCGGTTCCCACTTTTCGGGATCATGCTCTAGAAAATGGCCTGCATGCTTCATCTCCCCGTCCCCACGGCAAACTGTGCCGCCACCCTCTTGAGCCGAACGGCGATCGGCATCGACATATGCCTGACAGCCGCCGGATCACTTAGCGCGGTGCGTATCGCCTTCAACGGCGAACGCGCCTTGATGTGCTGGACCAGCGACAGGAACGATGCCGCCTTGCGCAGGCTGCGGGCGCGCCTGGCGAAGGCGGCCGCGGCAGCCGCGTCCATGGAATTGGTCTCGGCGAAGACCGCATCGGCCTTGCGCATCGCCTCGACATGGTGAAGCTCGAGCACACGCGAGATCGAGCCTGTGCGAATGTGGTAGATATAGCCGGTCGTCGGCTCGACCACGCATTTGCCGCCCTTGGCCAGCGCATTGGCGAGCAGGATGTAGTCCTCGCCTATGCTCAGATTTTCATCATAGCGGAGTCCGTTTTCGGTCAGGAAGCGGCGCTCGAAGATCGGCTTGAGATAGCCGAGATTGAACGTGGATTCGAAAACGATGTTTCCGGCGATGTAGTCGGCGAGTGTGATTTCGCGCAGGCCTTCCAGATAGTCGGCCGGAAACATCGTCGCTTCGGCGACGCCGTCCTCGCGCACCACCTGGAGATTGTCGACGGCGATCACAGCCCCCGCTTTCTCGGCCCGTGCGATCATCGCGCCGAGCCGTCCGGGAAGGACGGCATCGTCCGAATCGAGCACCGCGACCCAGCGGCCGGAAGCCAGCTCGAGCCCGGCATTCCTGGCGCCGCCAGGGCCGCGATTTGCCGGCAGTGCAATCACTTTGACGACATCTTCGGGATAGGCTCTCGCGACGTCGAGCGTGTTGTCGCGCGACTGGTCGTCGACGACGATGATTTCAACGCTCACATCGCGCTGGGCGATGGCGCTGACGATCGCCCGGTCGAGCGTGGCCGCGGCATTGTAGGCGGCGATGACAAAGGAGACGTCAGGCTGCACGCTTGCCTCCTTGCTGTGGGGAAGGCAGGCCGTACTGGCGAATTTCGCTCATACCGACCAGGCCGCTGACGACGCCGACATGCATGATGCCGCGCAGCATGCTGCGGTTGCGGCGGACCGGGCTGATCACGGTCAGCGCCGCCATGCCGAAGCAGTAGGCGGCCTTGGCCGAGGCAAGGCCGACATCCTTCGCGCGCCTGACAGCACCGGCATTTTGGCCGATGAGATGGCCATGCGTCTGGCCGAAGCGGAAGCGGCGGCGGCGCAGCCAGTCGAACGCCGCGCGGCTGTTCGGCACAACCTCCTCGACCCAGGCCTGCGGTGCAAAGGCGATGCGGCCGCCGGCTTTGACCATGCGATCGAAGAATTCCGTGTCTTCGCCACCACTTTGGCCGCGCGCCAGGCTGAAACGTCGGTCGCGCAGGCTGTCGGCGCTCATCCTCAAAAGCACGTTGCAGGTGTAGCCAGTGCGGATTTCGCCGTGCACCCAGACCGGCAAGGTCGAATGGAAATCGCCCTTGCGCATCCAGTCCGGCGCATCCGGGCGGTAGAGCGCCCGCACCGGACCGAGCACGGCCTCGGCGCCGCTTGTCTCCGCCGCAGCGACCAGTTCGGCCAGCCATTGCGCGGAGGCAGTTTCATCGTCGTCGATGAAGGCGACATAATCCGCCGTGCTGGCGTCAAGGCAAGCGTTGCGCGCGACCGAGATGTTGCGCGCCGGGGCATGTCGGTAGCGGACCAGAAGCTTCAACTCCCGCGCCAGTTCGGTCACCAGCGCCTGTGCAGTCGGCTCGTCGTCATTGTCGGCGACGATGACGCCGATGCCGAAGCCGGCAGGCATGTTCATGGCAGCGAGCGAGCGCAGCGTGTCGGCCAATTCCGGCCGTCGGAACGTGCAGACGCAGATGTCGATGCGGCGATCCCTGGCCATGCTCATCACGCCACCTTGCGCTGCGATCGCGCCCCGAGCAGTTGCAGCCAAAACCCGACCGACCAGCCGAGATGCATGACCATCGCCGAAATGCCGGCCAGCACATTGTTGGGATTGCGCTGGGCAATCGCGGTCCACACGCCATAGCCCAGACAGACCGAGGCCCAGACCAGCAGCGGCACCGCCGCCAGCCAATGGATGAAGGAGAATGCCGCCAGAAGAACGACCGGCGCCACCAGCAGCGGGATCATCTGCCGTACCTTCGGGATCATGCGGTGCTTGAGGACGTTCTTGGCGCGACCGCGGCCATAGCCGAGATACTGGAAATACAGGCCTTTCAGCGATGAGCGCGGATAGTAGACCATCTGCGTCTTGCCGCTCATCCAGATGCGGTAACCGGCCTGGCGCAGCCGGTAATCGAGCTCGGCATCCTCATTGTGGCTGAAGGTCTCGTCATAGCCGCCGACCGCGGTGAAGGCCGAGATCCGGATCAGCGCGTGGTGGCCATGGTCGACCCATTCGCCGGCCGAGAGATGCCTGTGCTTGGAGCCGCCGGTGCCCAGCTTGGAATTCTGCGCCGCCGCCACCGCTTTCTGCACCGCGCCGCTGCCGCTGGTCAGCATCGAGACGACCACCGAATCGGCACCCGTGGCCAGCGCCTCCTCGACCAGCCGGTCGCAATAATCCGCGGGATAGCCGCCATGGGCGTCGATGCGGATGAGATATTCGGCGCCGGCGCCGAAGCTCGCAACAGCGAGGTTGATCGCCGCGCTCTGGATGCGTTTTGGGTTGCGCAGGAGGATGATTTGCGGATCCTGAGCGGCAACCGCCTCGACAATGGCCAAAGTGCCGTCCGTGCTGCCGCCATCGGCAACGACGATGCGGGCGCCGAGCCTTGCAGCGGCTGGCTGCAACTGCTCGAGCAATGCACCGATATGCGTCGCCTCGTTCAGGCACGGGATAACGATCAGGCTTGGCGGAAGCGCTCCGGTTTGGGTCATCGGTGTCTTCCTGTGTTCTGCACTTTTGTCATTGCCAGCCATCCCTACGCCAGTGCCTCGGTGACGAAGGAGCCGGGTGAAACCGCCAGACCGCGCAGCCGGTCGACAAAGGCGCGGCAGTCGCTGCGGTCGTAGCTCCACGTCCTCGGGTTGCGGGCCAGCACGCGCGCCTTGGCCTTGCCAAAGCGCTCCTGGTCCATGCGGCCAAGCACGGTTTCGAGCGTCTCGGGCGTGGCATCCGAGAGCAGGACGCCAATGTCCTGCTGATTGAGGAAGCGCCCGGTCTCGGTGTTGCCCATCGAGATCGGCACGGCGCCAAAGCGGCAGCCCTCATAGAGACGGTTGGGCAGCAGCCATTCCGAATTCTGCCCTTCCTCGAAGAAGTCGATGGCCCAGGAGAAATGCACTTCACCATAGATTGCCGCCATGTCTTCCGGGTTGCGGTAGGGGCCACGGAAGGAGAGATAGGGCTCGGCGTCGACAAAAGCGTGGAAATCCGGGAATTCGGACAGTGCCGGACGGCCCCGGAGGACGACTTCGAAGCGCCCGCCCTGGCGGCGGGTGAAGTCGGCCAGCAGTTCCAGCGAGCGGCGGCAGCGCAGCGCGCCGAACCAGCCGATGCGCCATGGCGGCGCGACAGGGTTTTCGGCCTTCAGCCGGTCGTCCACGGCGATCGCCGTGGTTTCGAAATATTTGTTTTCGACCAGCTCCACCGGGGCCGCGACTTGCCCGAACGGCTTGAAATAATTGGCGATGAAGGCCGGTGAGCTGGTCACCAGAAGCTTCACGTCGCGCGCGAGATAGCGCTCGGCGGTGCGCAACGCCTTGCCCAGCATGTCGTTGCGCAGCACCAGGCGGTGGATGTCGAGGCATTCGTAGACGATCGGCACGCCGCCGCGAAAGGCGGCCTTGGCACGCCTGGCCAGCGCCAGCATTTCCAGATTGCGGGCGATGATGAGATCGGGCTTCGGCATCGCCGCTAACTTCGAGCCTATCGAGAGCGCCGCCTTGGCGACCGCCGCCAGGCGCTGGCCGAATCGGCCGTCACGCGTCGCGCCAAGGTCGATCGGCTGCAGCCCCTCGACGTCGGGAACAGCATTTGTGGTCCGACGGAAGCCGGCCAATGTGACCCGCGCGCCGCCTGCCCTGAGCATTATGATCCGCCGGCGCACTGCCGGGTCGGAGACGTCGTGCACAAGGTACAAGACATGCAGCATGAAAACTCGACCGCTGTTGGCCCACCCAAGGGAATGCTAACCCAGCTTTTGCTGCATCGCAACATTTTTGGTGCGCCGTAGCAATGCGTGCACGTTTTTTGTTGCACTGCAAAAACGTATTGCTGTAGTTTGTTGATGGCGGCGGGCGCCGGTCATGACGATGTCGGACCGACGTAAAATCAGGAATCCTGAATTTGGAAACCAGTGCATTCGATCCGCCCGAGGGCTCACTGCGCAAATCGGTCGGACGCGGCGCTGTCGTTACCGCCATGGCGCAAAGCGTCCGGGTCGCAACGCAGATCGTCTCCGTTATCGTGTTGTCGCGGCTTCTGTCGCCGCAGGATTTCGGCGTTGTGGCGATGTGCGCGCCTGTGCTTGCCTTTATCGCGCTGTTCCAGGATTTCGGCCTGACCCAGGCGACGATCCAGAAGACCGGCATCCGGCACGAGGAGGTCAACTACCTGTTCTGGGTCAATGTCGCCGTCAGTGCGGTGCTGGCCTGCGTGCTTGTGGGTGCAGCGCCGTTGGTTGCCGCATTCTATGGCGAACCGCGGGTGACGGGCCTGGTGGCCGCGTTCGGGCTGCAGATCATGGCCTATGGTCTCGGCGCCCAGCATCTGGCGCTGTTGACGCGCCGCATGCAGTTTGCCCGGCTGGCCGCTATCGACGTCGCAAGCGCCGTGATTGGCCTCGCCGTCTCGATCGCCTGGACCTTCATCGACCGCTCCTACTGGGCGCTGTTTGCCGGTACGCTGACAGGCGCCGTGCTGCCGACGCTTTGCTACTGGGCAAGCTCGCAATGGCGCCCCGGCCTGCCGCGCAAGGTCGACGGCATCAGGGCGCTGATCAATTTCGGCGCCGGGATTACCGGCTTCAACTTCGCCAACTTCTTCGCCCGCAACCTCGACAATGTGCTGATCGGCAAATATTGGGGCGAAGCCCAGCTCGGCCTCTATGACCGCGCCTACAAACTGCTCCTGTTTCCGCTGAGCCAGATCACCAATCCGCTGTCGAAGGTGATGGTACCGGCGCTGTCCAGGCTGAAGGACGAGCCGGACCGTTACCGCAGCGCCTACCTGCGCGTCATGCCGCTGATCCTTTTGGTGGCGTTGCCGGGCGTTGCCTTCGCCACCGCAATGTCCGACGTGCTCATCCCGTTCGTGCTCGGCGAGCAGTGGCGTGCAAGCGCCTCGATCTTCCTGGCGCTAGGCTTTGCCGGGCTGTTGCAACCGCTCAACAACCCGGCGGGATGGCTTTTCGTCAGCCAGGGCCGTTCCGGCGACTTCATGCGCTGGGGAATCGTCACGGCGGTGACATCGGTGATCGCCTTCGCCATCGGCCTGCCCTATGGCGCGTTCGGCGTCGCGGTCGCCTACGCGGTCAGCGAATATATGCGGACGCCGTTCCTGTGGCTCTATGTCGGCAAGGCCGGCCCGTTGCAGGCGCGCCATGTTCTGTACGCGGCAGCGCCTTTCGTGCTTGGCGCGCATCTGGCGCTGGCCGCCGTGTGGTTCGCCAAGCCGCTGCTACCGGCACAGCCGGTCATCGCGTTGGCTGCCGGGGCCGTGCTCGCCTACGCCATCACCATTCTCGTCTCACTTTTGTTCGGCGCCGGCCGCGAGGCGCTCCGGGAGGCGGTGAAATTGATACCCGCACGGGGTTTTGTCCCGGCACCCAGCGAGGCGAAGTGACCATGTTTGTCGCGCGCCGATTTGAGGGCTAACACCATGAATTACCGATCGATCTCCGACATGAACGACGCCATCCTGCGCAATCTGCACCGGTTGCCGCGCGACATCGACCTGGTGGTGGGCGTTCCCCGCAGCGGTATTCTCGCGGCGACGCTGGTCAGCCTGACGGCCAACATCCCGATGACCGATCTCGACAGCTTTCTCGCCGGCAGGATCTACACGTCGGGCATCACCAAGCGGCGCGCCGCGCTCGACCGGCAGCATGCCGAGATGCGCAATATCCTGGTGATCGACGACAGCATCGCCGGCGGCAACGCGATACGCGATGCCCGTACCAAGATCGCTGCCGCCGGCATCCAGGGCGATTTCGTCTACGCCGCGGTGTTCGGACTGCAGCCGGAGCATCAGGAAACCGACATCGTGCTGGAGGTCGTGCCGCATCCCCGGATGTTCCAATGGAATTTCATGCATCACATCTTCCTCGAGCAATGCTGCGTCGACATTGACGGCGTTCTCTGTCTCGACCCGACCGAGGAAGAAAACGATGACGGGCCGATCTACGAGAAATTCCTGGCCGAGGCGCGGACGCTGCTCGGGCCGACCCGCAAGATCGGCTGGCTGGTCACCAGCCGGCTGGAAAAATACCGCAAGCTGACCGAAGCCTGGCTGGCCAAACACGAGATCAAATACGACCACCTGATCATGCTCGACCTGCCGAGCAAGGCGGAGCGGCAAAGGCTCGGCGCGCATGGCAGCTTCAAGGCCGAGTTCTACCGCAAGTCGAATGCTATCCTGTTCATCGAGAGCGAGCATGAGCAGGCGCTCAAGATCGCCAAGCTGTCGGGCAAGCCGGTGCTGTGTGTCGAAACCAACATCGTCAGCTTCCCCGACGCGCTGTCGCTGCCAGCGCTGGAGCAAGCGGCGCGCAACCTGCCGGCCAGGCTGCGCCAGATCAATTCGCCCGAGGGACGCAAGTCGGTGGTCAAGAAGGCGGCGCGCACGCTGCTGGGCGAGCGCGGCTACGAGACGTTGAAGAACCGGGTCAAGCGGCCAGCTTAAAGTCCGTTGACACAGCGTGCTACGCGGCTCGGCGCGGCCTCTGTTGCGCCGCCCGGTCGATCAGCGAAAAGAAGGTCGCGAACTGGGCTTCGGGGTTGAGCGCCGGCCGCTCCGAGAAGGTCCGCGCTGCCGCTGATATCCGCGTGTATTCCTCAGCGTCGTTCCACAGCCGCCTAACCGCCGCTGCCCAGTCGGCGAGCGGCGCGTCATAGTCCAGCACCACGCCGCCCGAGCCGATTGCTTCGGGCAGGCCGCCGCGGCGCGAACCGACCACCGGAATGCCGCTGCAATGGGCCTCCGACGCTACCCTGCCCCAGGCCTCTTCCCACTTTGAGGGGGCCAGCAGAATCCTGGTGCGGCCATAGACGGTTTTCATATCGCTGGTGCGGTTTTCCAGCGTGACATTGCCGAGCGGCGCGATGGTCGCCTCGATGCGGGCGCGATGGTCGTCTTCCAGCTTCCAGCTTTCGACGAACAGGAACGGGATTTCGGGGCAGGCGCCGGCAATGCGCACCGCAAGGTCGAAGCCTTTTTCCTCATAGGGATTGATCAGCGTGACGAATTCGCCAGTCGTCGGCGTCGCGTAATGCGCCGGGTTGATCATCGGTGGAATGACGGTGGCATCGATGTCGAATTTTTCCTTGTAGGTGCGCGCAGTGAATTCGGAATTGGCGATGTAAAGCGCCGAATCCAGTTCGCGCAGGTCGCCGGCCAGTTCGTGGAATTCGACATTCCTGAGATAGACGACCAGCGGCACACCCTCGGCCTGCAGCGCCTTGCCGATCGGAACCGAGTTGTGGCACTGGACCACGGCGACATCCGGCTTGAGCTTCTTGACGGCAAAGCCGGCCGCCTCCCAGGGATACCAGGCCCGCACGACGGGATAGCCGAGGTGGGAATCGATGGCGCCGCGCTGCCGCAAGAGCTTCATCTTGGCGCGCGCCTTGAGGCCGAACATGCCGTCGCCGAATAGCGCGGCCAGCACCGACGCTTCGTGGCCATGTTCGAGCAACTGCTCGGCCAGATGGTGGGTGCTGGACTGGACGCCGCCGCTGAATTCGGGTGGATAGCCGCTGCCGCCTGCGAAAAGCACTTTCATCGGACTAGGCTCCTTGTCGTTATTCTGCCCGGCAACAGCAACGCTGTTGCCGGGCTTACGCGACCTTTGGCGGTTCCAGATTGGCGAATGGATTGGTGCATGACTGCCACCCGGTGAAGCGGATCGGGTCGTTCGGCGAGCTGCGCCAGGCATAGTCGGTCAGCATGTGGAATTCGGCCAGCACAAAGCGGTCGAAATGCCTGAGATAGCGCCTTTTCTCCCGCGGCAGCAGCTGGCGCGCCTCACCCAGTCTCGCCGTCTCGAGCAGGGTGATGGCGTCGCCCAGGTTTCCGCCCGGGGATATCCAGGGATTGCGGTTTTGAAATTCCAGCACGAACTGCTGCAGATGTTCGACGCGTATGTTCAATTTGCCGAGGTATTTTTCGAGCGTGATCAGGACCAGATCCTCATCCGAGAAGGAGGACACTGCGGCATAGGCGATGCCGGTCGAGGCAACCCCGCCGGCGACGAAGGCCAGTGCTGCACGTCGTGATATCTTCGTCATTCCGGCAGCTCCTTTCATGCCGCTATCCGGCTTGCCGCACGCAAGGAGAGCGCTGCCGCCGTCAGGCTCGGATTGACGCAGGAACAGCTCGGATAAGAGCTGGTGCCGACGACGACCAGGTTCCTCACCTGGTGGTGGATCATGTCGCGATCGATGACCGAATCGGCCGGACCCGTGCCCATTCGCAACGTGCCCTGGACATGCGATTCGGTCGGCCGAATGCCGCGGTCGAAGATCCGTTCCACCGGCAGGGGGCCGAGCAGCGCCGGCAGCTTGTCCAGCGCTTTCGCCATGCCCTTGACGGCGTAGTCGGACGCCCCCTTGAAGGAGACGAAGGCATTTTCGTCTTTGTCGAGGATGACGTGGTTTTCGGGATCGAGCAGGTTTTCCGTCACCATGACGATCGGCAGCGTCTGCCGCAGCCGTCCCTTCTCCGCCCGCATGCCATGCTGCCAGCGGTTTTCGAAATAGACGAGCGCTGCCCCATGCTCTGCCCTGTGCGGGCCGTCATAGAGGCCGAAATTCAATCCGGTGGTGATGGTGGAACCATCGAAATTGTCGATGCCCTCGAGATAGACCTCGAAGTTCCAGCCATAGGATTCATGCAGGCCGAGGCCGACGAATTCACCGCCCAGTCCGGAGCGCAGCATGATCGCTGGGCTCTGGATGGCATTGGCGCCAAGCACGAACAGATCACCGCTGACCGTGTATTCCTTGCCATCATGCATGAACGTCACCGAACGCACGGAACCGCCGACATGATCGAGCCGCCGCACTTCCGCGCCGAGGCAGACCGAAACGTCGGGATGCTCGAAGACGTGCATGAGGCCATTGTTGACGGTGAATTTCGCATCGGCCGGACAGAGCCAGCAACGCAGATTGGCGCAGCACGATGTCCGCTGTGACGTCGGCACCCGGGCGCGTGCGGTCGGCATGACGAAATGCTGGCCCGGCTGCGCCGCCTTCATCATCCGGTCCGGCGTCGACATGCGATGCGGCGGCTGCGGAAACGGCTTTGAGCGCGGCAGCATCGTCGCCATGTCGGGATCGCCCGAAATCGACATGACCTCCTCTGCCTCGCAGTAGAAAGGCTCGAGCTCGTCATAGGAGATCGGCCAGTCATTGCCGATGCCGTAGAGGCTCTTCAGGCGGAAGTCGTTGGGGTGGAACCGCGGCGTTTGCGCAAACCAGCAATTGGTGCCGCCGCCGAGCCCGATCGTGTAGTTCCACGGCTTGTCGGCATTGTCGGTCTTGTAGGTGGTCTCGTCATCGATGTCGGTATTGGCGTTCTGCTGCAGCTGCCATTCATGCGTGTTGTGGCGGCCCCATTCCAGCACCAGGATGCGCGCCTTGCGGCGCTGGGCGAAGGCATGCAGGAAGAAGGCCGATCCGAAACCGGAACCGATCGCGACGAGATCGAAATGCTCGTTGGCGATTTGCTCGGGCTTGACGTCCAGCACCATCAGATCCTGCCTTCTTTCACGACCGACGCATTCAACCGGCGGCCTCGTTGTCGCTCGTCGAGGCCCAACCGGTCGGTCAATCTGTTTTCGATGCCTGTCTTCACGCCGCCATCCTGCCGATCGAGAAATACTCAATGCCATGGCGGGCGATGACCTTGGGGTCGTAGAGGTTGCGGCCGTCGAAGATGACCGGCGTGGTCAGCGCATCCTTCACAGCGTCGAAGGACGGGGCGCGGAAACTCTTCCACTCGGTGGCGATCAGCAACGCGTCGGCGCCGCGCAGCGCCGCCTCCTTGGTGCCGCACAACAGCAGATCGTCGCGCAGACCGTAGATGGCCTGGCATTCCTGCATCGCCTCGGGATCATAGGCCTGCACATTGGCGCCGGCCTGCCACAGCGCCTCCATCAGGACGCGTGCCGGCGCCTCACGCATGTCGTCGGTGTTGGGCTTGAAGGCCAGGCCCCAGAGCGCGAAAGTCTTGCCCTTGAGGTTGCCCTTGAAGTAGCGGTTCACCTTGTCGAACAGCACCGACTTCTGCGCGTTGTTGCGCTCTTCAACGGCACGCAGCAGCTTGGCGTCGAACTTGACCCCCTCGGCGGTCTTGATCAAAGCGCGCACGTCCTTGGGGAAGCACGAGCCGCCATAGCCGAGGCCGGGATAGATGAAGTGGTAGCCGATGCGCGGATCCGAGCCGATACCCTTGCGCACCTCCTCGATGTCGGCACCGAGTTCCTCGGCCAGATTGGCCATCTCGTTCATGAAGGAGATCTTGGTCGCCAGCATGCAATTGGCGGCGTATTTGGTGAATTCGGCACTGCGCACGTCCATCACGATCATCTTCTCGTGGTTGCGGTTGAACGGCGCGTAGAGCTCGCGCATCACCGCCTCGGTGTCCTCGCTGTTGGTGCCGACGATGATGCGGTCGGGCTTCATGCAGTCTGCGACGGCGGAGCCTTCCTTGAGGAATTCCGGATTGGAGGCGACATCGAAAGCCAGATCCTGGCGTCCGCGCGCCTTCAGCGTCTCGGCGATCCTAGCCTTGACCTTTTCGCAGGTGCCGACCGGCACCGTCGATTTTCCGACCACGATCTTGGGGCTGTCCATCTCGCGGCCAATGGTCTCGGCCACCGCCAGCACATATTTGAGGTCGGCCGAGCCATCCTCGCCAGGCGGCGTGCCGACCGCAATCATCTGGATCTCGCCATGCTTGACGCCGGCGGCGGCATCGGTGGTGAACTTGATGCGGCCGGCGGCGTGGTTCTCCTTGACCAAGGCCTCCAGTCCCGGCTCGAAAATCGGCACCAGGCCCTGGTTGAGCCGCTCGACCTTCTTTTCATCGACGTCGACGCACACCACCTGGTGCCCGACTTCCGCCAGCACCGCGGCCTGCACGAGACCGACATAGCCAATTCCAAAGACCGTCAAATTCATTCGGGTTAATTCCTGTTCACGCCCTTTGGCCTGATATGGCCGAGCCGGTTCAGATCTACTTTATGCTGCTTACACTACATGCCAGCGATTCCGGAAACTGGCACGACTGGCCGAGCGCGGTGAAGGCAACGCGTTGCACCTGCATCGACACCTGGCGGCCGGGATCCGAAAAGGCGCCCATCCAGTTTTTCAGCGTGTCGCTGCCCCAGAGGCTGAAGAATATCTTCTGCGAATGGGTCGGCAATTCCTCGGGATTGGTCACTTCCTGGACCAGCTTGCCGTTGACGTACCAGCGCAGCCGGTCTTTTTCCCAGATGAAGGCATAGTCGTTGAAGCCCTTGTCGGTGCCGCCTTCGACTTCTGCCAGCTTCTCGTTCTTGGGCTTGCCGGCGATGTAGCTGTTGACCTGCACCTTTGAGGTGTCCTTGGTCAGGACCTCGAAGTCGATCTCGTACCAGGGCTGTTTGTCGGCAGGGCCGATATAGGTGAAGAACGCAGCGTTAAGGCCCGAGCCGGTGTCGGTCTTCATCCGCGCCTCATAGGTTCCGTAGCCAAAGCGCTGCTTGGTCTGGATCTCGGCGCAGGCGAATTCGCGGTCCTTCAGTTTGCGTTTTTCGAAGCCGAGCGTCAGCATGTTGTCGGAAAGTTTGACCAGGCTTTTCGACCAGGTGCAGTTCTGGTGATTGCCGTTCGACCAGCCGTCGGAGACATACCAGCGCGAGCGATCGAAACTCTTGAAATCGTCGACAAAAGACGGCGCGCTTTGCATCTCCGGGGAAGCGTCCTGGGCGCGGGAGGGCTGCGCGGCGCCGAAAAGAGCTGCGGCCGCCGCCAGCAGAAGCGCACCAACGGATAGAAGACGCATTTGCCGATTTGGCTGCGCCGAAATCATGGCATCGACTGCCACGCTGGAGGTCGTCTTCGGATCTGCGTTCATATCAATTCACCTTTGTGCTGTTCCGCCCCAACCCAAAGTCACCGACTGGCCCACACGGGCCTATCCCGATCCTCCGTCCCCCGAACTTTTTCTTCTGTGCCTCGTATGACCAGCTTCAGCCGAAGCGGCCTGCGGATTTGACGTATTCGCCCTGCGAATCGGAACTCTTGCCATTCTCGTCGACGATCGCGTCGAGTGAATGACGCAGTTCCTTCATCCGGCTGGTCTGGCGCACCAATTCGGCGATGCGCTGTTCGCAGTTCAGGATCGATTTCGTCAACTCGCCGACCTCAGACTGCTTGCTCGCCGACGCCGAGCCATTCTCCATCGACTCGACCAGGAAGGCCGCATTGGTGGACTTCGACCGATAGCGATTCTCCAGCCCGGTTTTCTCAGCCGCAATCTCGGCCGTAATCTGATCCAGCAGCTTTGCCAGACGGTCGAAACGCGCCAGATCGGTCTGCTTGTCCCGGGCCGGGTCTCTCGACCTGAAGCCGAAAATCGAAGCCATTCAGTTGGCCTTCCAAAATTGCTGCACCGCAACATACAGTGCCATCGTCGGGACGTGTAGGCAACCTCCGAGTTTCAGAAAGGCCATTTTTTCAGCCTGGCGGCCGCCGGCTTGAACTGGCAGAGCCTACTTTTCCGCCGCCGTGCTGGTGCCGGCCATCAGGAAGCGCAAGGGCGGCACCGGCTGCTGCCGCGGGGACAGACCGGCGTGGCGAAACAACGCATCGAGCTTGTCGGCGGCCACGCCGCGAACGATGGGAATGAGGTTCGACTGGCTGGCCAGCGCATAGGCGGCGGCCGATGCCATGCCGCGCTCGGCCTTCACATCGAGGAAATTGCGCAGCCGGTATTTATCCCGCACATGCCGCTCGTGCCTGCGCAGCACGGCCTTGGAGCCTTCCGGCAGGCTGTCGATCTCAAGCAGCGCCAGATCGGCATCGGCCAGGCGCTTCAGGTCCTGCGTCTTGTGCCGGCCGCTTAGCGAATCGGCGCGAACGATGGCGCCATAGCCGCAGGAGCGGATGACCTTGAACCGCGCGCCGAGGGCAAAGGCGCGGGCATAGAGTTCATAATCTTCGCCCAGACGCAGATTCTCGTCATAGCGCAGCCCATGCCTGTCGAGGAAAACCCTTGATATGACCGGCTTGAGAAAGCCGAGTTCGCCGCGCTGGACGCGTCGCCTGGAGATGTTGCCTTCGATGAAACGCTCGAAATCGAGGAATTCCGGGTCAGCCGAAAAGGCCGGGGCGACGATCTTGGAGACATCGGTCGCCGTATCGTCGCGGATCAGCATGATGTTGTCGGCGGCGAAATCCCAATCGGCGCTGGCAAACAGCTGGCGGAACCGGCCCTCAAGGAAGAAATCGTCGGCGTCGAGAATGCTGATGAAGGGCGATTTCGACCCGGCAATAGCGGCATTGCGGGCAAAGGACGGGCCACGATTGACGTCGAGGCGGATGACCGAAAGCCGGCCGCTGCCATCATCGGCGGCAGTGGCGACTTTTCCGGTGTCGTCGGTGGAGGCATCGTCGACGACGACGACTTCCGCCACCTCCGGCTCGCGCAGCGCCGAGGCGATGGCCGCGGGAATGGTCCGGGCCGCGTTGCGGGCCGCGATGATCACGCAGACCTGGGATTCTGATACGGACATGGGGACGCCTTTCAATTCCATAGATGGTTGCTGACTTTGCCCTGCCCCAACCCATCCTCCCATGATCCGTCGCCACCCAACCGGGACGGAACCGTCTCTGCCTGCTGCCGTTCTACGATAGCCATCGTCACTGGCTTTCCGGCCGTTCGAAAATCCGCCGGCTGAGATCGGCGGACGCGGCCCAGCCGGCCTCGGTCAGGTAGCGGACAGGTTCGCGACCGCACAGTTCCCACAAAACGGTGCGCCGTTGCGGCCACTTCAGCGACGACAACCACGGCGCTATGACCATGTGGAACAGGTCTTCATTGCCGATGCGTGACAGGATCTTGGTGGCCCGATCCGAGAGCAGCGTGCCGGCGCCGCCAAGCAGCACGTCGGCGGCGCGCAGGCCCAGCAGCAACGTGTCGGCCAGCCCCTGCTCGGCCGCGTAGTCGAGCACACTCTGCTGTTCCACCTCGCTCAGGCGGCTGGCGGCGGCCCGGATATCGCAGACATAGCCCGCGCAAGGTTCGCGGTTGAACAACGCCTTGGCGACACTGATGCAGGACAACAGCAAGGTGTCGGAAGCCGAGATGAACGGCACGCTGGAGCCGGCGATCGCAAGCGAGCGCTTGCGGCGCAGGAACCCGTCCGTGTCGCGCGGGCTTGGCGATCCCGGCTGCTGCAGGCGATAATGGAGATCGACAGTGGACGATTTTAGGCCCTGACGGCGAACCATGTGCTGCTCGCCCAGAAAGCGCACCCACCAGACGGAGCGGGACTTGCCGGCGACCTCGTAGCCGATCGAGCGCAGCGCATCGCGGGCTTTGAAGAACCCGGCCGGCGATACCAATATGTCGACATCGCCGGACGGCTTCATGAAGTGGTCGCCATAGAGCAGCTGCTGCTGGAACGGTCCCTTCAGGAAGACGAAATCGATCCGCCTGTCGCGCAGCGCCTTGTCGATGGCCATCGAATCCATAATGCCGGACGAGTTCATCGCGATCGTGCGCCGGCGATAGGTGTCGAGCCACTCGAGCAGCCCCGGCGGCGTCTCGCCTGCCGGTGGGCGCGACAAGGCCTTCAGGACGAAGGTTGCGACCTTGTTCAGCCTGGCGATGTCGCAAACATTGGCAACGGAGACGGCCGGCGCAGGCGCGGTGCTGGCGCTCGCCTCCGAATTGAAGAATAGCCGCAGGCACGCCTGCACATAGGCCACTTCGTCGGCGCAGCCGGCGGCGCGCAACCTCTCGAAGGTCCCTTCCTGCAAGGCCATAAGCTGCAGCATCTCCGCAAAAAATTTCGTGAGGCGCGTTATATTGCAAGTGCGAAGCAAAGCATCGCCAAATTCATGTGCCGCGTCTAGTTTTTCCTTCGGTGCCAATTTCCTGCAACCTGGGCGTTCAACAACACAATCGCGCAACGAAACGCAAGACGCTGCCGGAATCGGGTCCTTGGCCGGCACGCCTGCAGCATTTTTTGCGAATGTGCCTGCGTCTAAAAGGCAGGCATACCAGACGAAAAATTTAGTGCAATTAAATCAGTTGCTTAATTAAGCGCCACCGGAGACCGTGTTGAATTCTTCCGGGATGCGCGGCTAAAGTGCAGATGCAAGCGTTTGATCACCATTGAAGGCGGCCGCAACCGAGAATTGATTAACGGCGGGTAAATCAGGCTTGACTCATAAATGCTGCCATGCAGCTATTGCGGTGCAGCAATAGATCGCTGCCGGCAATCGACAGGCCGCTTCCAGTCCATAAGTGGAGAGTAAAATGGAACAGAATGTTGAAAAGCATGAGTACGAAACCCCAAGCCTGACGGTCCACGGCTCGATCGAGACCATCACGCAGGGCGGTAGCGGCACCACGGCACTCGACGCCTCGTTTCCGGCACATACGCCGGTCGGCGAACTCACCTTCTCCTGAGACTCTTCTCGTTGGGGTGACAAAGCCAGACTCTGCAACCAGAGCGCACTAATGGGGAGTCGGGGGTCAAACCCCGGCTCTCGCGTTTTGTCCGGAATTGCCGAAGCGTTGGTGTTGTAAGCAGTGTGTCGTGTGAGCGAGGTTTAGGATGGACTGGAACCCCTCGGACCATGATCGGGTGAGTGCGAGCAAGGATGCCGTGGCCTGCGAATTCGGCAACGGTCTGGCGCTGCTCGATATGCGATCCAACATCTATTACAGCCTGAACAGCGTCGGGGCCTATATCTGGGAGCTGATCCAGGAGCCGAAGCCGATAGCAGAAATCCGCAGCGCCGTGCTCGAGCGCTACAATGTCGAGCCCGAACGCTGCCGGGCCGATGTCGACGGCTTGTTGAAAGGCCTGGCGGACGCCGGGCTTGCGAGGCTCCATGATGAGGAACTTGTCTAGAGCGTTTCACCGTTTCACAGAAACGGCGAACCGCTCTATCTCTTTGTTTTCACGCAATTCCGGACGGGAAAACCGCACACACTTTCCCTGGAATTGCTCCAGAGTTCTCTCGCTGAGCGGGCCGGAGATGCTCTTTCTCGCCCACTGCCTCGCGGTGGTCGTCGCGGTGCGGCTGGGGCTGACGCTGCTTTCCTACAACAAAGTGCGCCGCATGGTGACGCGGCTCGACGCGCACGAGCCGGCCGGCATCGGCGATCTCAGGCGCGTCGCCTGGGGCGTTGCGGCAGCGGCGCGATTGGTGCCCGGAGCAAGCTGTCTCACCCAGGCGCTTTCCGGCCAATACATGCTTGCCCGCCAGGGCAACGCTTCGAATATCCGCATCGGCATCGAGCGCGATACCGGCGCTGAATTGAAGGCGCATGCCTGGCTGGTCAGCGGCGATCACATCGTGCTTGGCGGCTCGCTTGGCAGGTTTACCCATCTCGTCGACCACGGCCAGTGACCGATGAGCGGCGTCGCCGGAATTCTGCTCAGGCAGGAAGGCAAGCCCGCCGCTGCGGCCGACATCCAACGCATGCTTGCCCGCATGCAGCATCGCGCGCCTGACGGCAGTTCGTGGTGGATGGACGCAAGCGTCGTTCTTGGCCACGCCTGGCTCAACACCACCGATGAGGTCGGCCCCGGCCCGCTGACCATGGCTGGCGGCAAGCTCGCGATCACCGCCGACTGCCGGCTGGACAATCGCGACGAATTGCTGGCCAGGCTCGGCATCAGGGACAGTTCGGTCGCCGACGCCGTGCTGTTGATGCGCGCCTATCTGCGCTGGGGCGAAGCCTGCCCCGAACATCTGCAAGGCGACTTCGCCTTTGCCATCTGGGATGGCGAGCGCCAGCAGCTGTTTTGCGTGCGCGACCATTTCGGCGTCAAACCCTTCTACTACCATTCGAGCGACCGGCGCTTTGTCTTTGCCTCGGAAATCGGGCCAATCCTCGAGGTCGGCGGCGTCGACATGCGCATCAGCGAACACCAGATTTCCGGATTTCTCGCCGGGCTGCCCGACGATCCGCAATCGACAGCCTATGCCGATATCTTCCGCCTGCCGGCGCGCCACAGCCTGACGGTGACCGGCAACCAGGTGGTGTTGCGCCGCTACTGGCAGATCGAGCCGTCGCCAAGGCCGATGCGGTCGGACGCGGCCGAGGAATTCCGCCATCTGTTTTCGCAATCGGTGCGCAACCGCATGCGCGGCACGCCGGCGGTCGGCGCGATGCTGAGCGGAGGGCTCGATTCCTCCTCGATCGCCTGCGTCGCGGGCCTGCAGAATGCCGCGCAGCGAAAGCCGAGGCTGCCGACCTTCTCGCTGGTGTTCGAAAAGGGTTCGCCGATGGACGAGCGCCCCTTCATCGAGGCGGTGCTGGCACAGCAGAAGGTCGACGGCACCCTGATTTCCGTTGGCAACTACGCACCCTTCGCCGAGTTCGAGCGCATCCTGGAAGAGCAGGAAGAAACGTTCCTGGCGCCTGGCCTGTCGCTGACCCGCGACATCTACAGGACCGCCGGCGCCAAGGGCATGAAGGTGCTGCTGGACGGTCATGGCGGCGACGAGGTTGTTTCGCAGGGCCACGGCCATCTGCATGAACTCGCCGATGCCGGCAGATGGATGGAGCTGTGGCGCGAGCTGCGCAGCGCCTCCAACACCTATGGCGACGGCATACTCGGCCTGTACTATCAATTCCTCACCCTTTATGGGCCGGCCTGGCGCATCGCCAAAATCAAACGGCTCGCTGACCGCGCGATCAACAAATTGCGGCGCCGTCCCACTGGGCGGCCGGCGACGAGCTGGCGCGGCCTGATCAATCCGGAACTGGCGCTGCGCACCGACCTCGTCGAGCGGTTTCGCCGGGCCGGCTATATGCCGCCCGCGGTCAGCGCCAGCGAGACCCTGACCCATCGCTGGCTGCTGTCGAACGGGATGGTGCCGCACGCTTTCGAGGTTCTCGACAAGGCTGCCGCCAATTTCGGTGTCGAGCCGCGCTACCCCTTCTGGGACAAGCCGCTGGTCGAGTTCTGCCTGGCGCTCCCCGGCGCGGAAAAGCTGAACCAGGGCTTTGGCCGCTCGGTGCTGCGCCGGGCCATGGAAGGAATTTTGCCGCCGGCGGTGCAGTGGCGGCGCGACAAGATCGATTTCACCTCCAACCTGGTCAAAGGCATGCTCGGCAATCACCGCGATCTCCTCCACAAGGTGCTGGTGGCGGATGCGGCCCTGATCGCGCCTTACGTCAACCTGCCTGAAGTGACCGCCGCCTATGGCCGGATCTCGCGGCAACCGGAGGCGGCCACCTTGCCCGATGCTCAGTATGTCTGGCGCTCGATCGCGCTGTCGCTGTGGCTAAGGCAAGTGCAACTGCGCGGGAGCCACGCATGATGCCGGCCAACATGCCACTTGCCGCCGATCCGAACCGCGATGCCGCTCATCCCAAGGTTCGCGGGCAACACTTCTACAGGGCCTATGGCCTGACGATCGCTTCGCAGATCGAGTTGCCCGAGCTGGAGCCGAGCGCCCCGGCTTCTGTCGATGTGCTGATCACCGTCGGCCCGATCGATCTGCCAAAACCCTCGCCCGAGACCGGAACTGCTTTCCGCTTCGAGCCGCGGCAGCAATATCTGGCATGGCAGACGGTCGGTGCCTTCCTGATCACCGACGCCTGCCGCATCGAGGTGGAGCCGGCGCCGGGCGTTGACGACGCGCTGCTGGCGTTTCCACTGCTCGGTCCGGTCATGGCGCTTCTCCTGCACCAGCGCGGCCTGCTCATCCTGCATGCCAGCGCCATTGCCGTTGGCGGCAAGAGCGCCGTCTTCATGGGCGACAAGGGCGCCGGCAAATCGACAACTGCGAGCGCGATGATCCGCGCCGGACATCGCTTGCTGACCGACGATGTCGTCGCGCTCGATCTCGCGGAACAGCCGATGATCGTCCCGGGCTTTCCGCAGCTCAAGCTCACCGCCGATGCCGCCGCCGCCATCCCGATCCGGCAGGCGGAGATACGGCCGCAGGTGCATGCGGCAATCGACAAGATGCAGCACCGCCTGCATGGCGGATTTTCCGGCGATACGGTGCCGACTACGCGGATCTACATCCTCGAGCGCGGCGACAAGGCAGCGATTACGCCTCTGCCAAGCATCAATGCCCTGCCGGCCCTCATCAAATTCTCCTATGTGACGCGGTTCGGCCGCCCAGCCCTGGTCGGCGATTTTGCCACGACGCATCTTCGCCAGTGCGCCGCCTTGGCGAGCCAGGTCGGCGTCTGCCGCCTAGAAGTGCCGACCGGGCTCGACCGTATCGGCGAAGCCGTCGCCCTGATCGAAAACGATCTGGCGGCCGACAACGGGCCGCGGTGAGCACAGCATGTCGGTATCGAAGATCTTGCAGCTGTCGTTCTACCTAGATGTCGCCGGACTTGGCGCGGCCATGGCGCGGATCGGCGGGCGCAGGACGCTGACGGCCTTGCTGTTTCTGATCCTGGGAAGCCTGACCGAAGGCATCTCGATCCTGCTTCTGGTGCCGCTGCTGCATCTGGTTGGGCGGCCCGAGCAGAATTTCGCGGTCAAGCTGCCGAACAACGACTTCGTGCGCTGGCTGGCGCCGGACGGGACGCTGCAATTGACCACGGTGCTGTGCCTGCTGGTCGGACTTGTCGCGCTGCAGGCGGCGTTCAATCGCTACAAATCCGTCTACATGGCGCGGCTGCTGCTCGACTTCATCAACCGGCTGCGCATGAACCTGTTCGAGAGCATCGGCAAAGCGCGCTGGGGGATTTTTGCGCGCATGCGCAGCTCCGACCTCGACCATGCGCTGACCGGCGACATCGACCGCGTGCAGTCGGCGGCCTTCTCGATGCTGATGCTGGTGCAGATCGCCGTTCTACTGGCTGGCTATCTCGTGGTTTCGCTGTTCATTTCGCCCGTCATGACGGCGTTCGCCATCGTCGTCGGCATCGTCACCTTCCTGGTCCTGCAGCCGTTTCGCGCGCGGGCCAGCGCCTTTGGCCGGGTTTTGACCACCAATCGTCAGGAGCAGTACCGCACGGTCTCGGAGTTCCTCGGCGGCATCAAGGTGGCCAAGAGCCTGAATGTCGAGGCGACCTATTACGCGCAGCTTCGCGCCACGCTGGAAAAGATGAAGGCCGACAACATCAACTATGTGCGCAACAGCACCATCGGCACCGCTTTGTTCCAGGTCGCCAGCGTCATCGGCCTCAGCCTGTTCATCTATGTCGCTTTAGTCCGCTTTCATCTTTCTCTGGCCGAGATCGTCGTGCTGCTTCTGGTGTTCATGCGCATTGCGCCGCGCTTCATGGATATGCAGATGCAGGCGCAGCAGGTGCTGATCAATCTGCCCGCCTACGCCTCGATGCGCGACATGCAGGCGCGTTTCGACGCCGAGCGCGAACCGGCGAATCTCGAATCCGCGGCCAAGCTGTCGCTGGATATCGGGCTCAACATCCGAAACGTCTCCTTTGCCTATGAGGCCGGCGGCAAGCCTATGGTGAGCGACGTCACCTTCGGTCTTCCCGCCGGCAAGGTGACGGCGTTGATCGGCCCGTCAGGCTCGGGCAAGAGCACGCTTGCCGACATGCTGCTCGGCCTGCTTGAACCCAGCGAAGGCAAGATCCTGGCCGACGGCGTCGAGATCAATGCTGCCAACCGGCGGCACTGGCGCGACCAGGTGGCCTATGTGCCGCAGGATGTGTTCCTGCTGCACGACACGATCGCCGCCAATCTGCGGCTTGCCGCGCCGCAGGCCAGTGACGCGGAGCTGTGGACTGCACTTCGCGCCGCGCATGGCGCTGACTTTGTCGAAAGACTGGAACTGCGGCTCGACACGGTGGTCGGCGACCGCGGTGTGCGGCTTTCGGGCGGCGAACGCCAGCGCATTGCGCTGGCGCGCGCGCTGCTGCGCAAGCCCTTGCTGCTCATTCTCGACGAGGCGACCAGCGCGCTCGACTGGCAGAACCAGTCTCTGATCGCCAAATCGATCGACGGGTTGCGCGGCTCGATGACCATCCTGACCATTGCGCATAGGCCATCGATGATCGCTTTCGCCGACTGGGTGGTTGCAGTCGAAAACGGACGGATTGTCGAAGTCGGGCAATATCAGAGGTTGAAAGCGAAGGCCGGCAGCCGCCTGTCGAAAATGCTTTCAGGCGAGCAATCGGAACCTGAACCGGCCGAGGCAGGCTAGCAAATCGGTTGCTGGCAAGATCCGAGGCCGACGTCACGGCCTCAGACTATTTCAATGCACGCTGCGCCTGGCCGAGAGCTTCTCGCCTTCAGCCGCCTTGTCGGTGCCGAGGCTTCTTTCGGCTTCGCGAGCCCTGTCGGCCGATGTCGGCGCGCTCCTGGCGATCATGACATAGACCAGCAGGAAATAGCCGATCTGGATCAGAACCGCGCAGCCGATGACGCGAAGCACCGTTGTGGTGAACGTTGCGCCGTCGACATAGGACCACGCGACCACGATCGCGAGGGCGAAGACCATTCCAATGACGAATTTTGGTAACGACATGTTCGGCGGCCCGTCAACCGGCCCGAGCATTCAAAAGCGATGACTTACCCACCCGAGTATCTCCCCATTCGCCATGCGAGCTTATTCAGCTGCTCTTTTTCGGCCGGTTGCTTCCGGCCTTCCCAACCCATCCAGACTCTAACAGGAATAATTTGCGACTCTATTAAGGCGCGAAACTGACGGCAAGGGCAACCTGCGATAATTTTCAGCCTGCCAACGCGTTCGACTCTGCCATGCTGCGATGCACACGCATGGGTGGTGACCTAACTCGTCAAACGATTCCTACTTCAGTAGAATCTACAATGTTGATTAGTATTTTATTTGAATAATTTGGCAAAACGAGTGATTCGAAATTCAGTTAAAGCCATTCCCTCTGCGGTGAAGGACGATTCGCCCAAAATTGGCCGAAAAAAGGCATTACATTTCCTGACGTTGCTAATTATTCGTCACAAACTTGCCATAAAGGGCAAAATTTGGGCAGGGCGCGTTTATTATTTAGTCAATTCATGACGTGACTATTTCACCCGTATGGGAAATTGTGTGTTGCGCTGCAGCATTTTTTTGGTATCGTGACATAAACCATCCGTTCAACGTATGGAGCTTTGCATGAGGGACGTTGCCAAGTCGGCCAATGCGGCATTTCCGCAGGTCGGCGTAGATTTTCCGCCACCTATCGGCGGGCTGCTTAAGCGCAGTTTCGATATTTTCGGTTCACTTGTCGGCCTGGTGGCGCTCAGCCCACTGTTCCTGATGGTGGCTCTTCTGGTCAAGCTTTCCGACGGTGGCTCGATCTTCTATGGACACAAGCGAATCGGACGCGGCGGGCGGATTTTCCCCTGCCTCAAGTTCCGCACCATGGTCGAAGACGGCGAACGCGTGCTGACCGCTTATCTCGCGGCCAATCCGGAAGCCAACGCCGAATGGATCGCGACCCGCAAGCTGAAGAACGATCCGCGCGTCACCCGCGTCGGCGCCGTTCTCCGCAAGCTCAGTCTCGACGAGCTGCCGCAGATCATCAACATCCTGCAGGGCGACATGAGCCTTGTCGGGCCTCGTCCCGTGGTGCGCGACGAGCTTGAAATCTATGGCAGCGCCGCGGTTTACTATTTGAAGTCGCGGCCGGGCCTGACCGGGCTCTGGCAGGTCAGCGGACGCAACGATGTCTCCTATGACAGCCGCGTCGCGTTCGACCGCCACTATGTCGAGAACTGGTCGCTGTTCGAAGACGTTCGCATCATCCTCAAGACCGTACCTGCGGTGTGGATGTCGCGCGGTTCCTACTGACCGACCGCAACTGGTCAGCAATCGGGCCGGTCCGGCCCGAAGCCAATCCGGCCCAAAGCCATTCGGCGATGGGCCGGCCTTGCATTGCAGCCGCGGTGCTCAATCAGCGTTCGGCAGCAGGCCTATCGGGCGGATGGGGCCAAAACGGATCGGAAACGTTCAGTTGAAAACAGACATATCAGCCTATTTTCGCCTTGCCGGCCCGATGCGGCCCGCACGGCTCGTCGCCACATGCCTCGCACTGTCGCTCACGGTTCCGGCCATGGCCGACGAGTACAAGCTCGGCTCGCAGGACAAGCTCAACATCCGCGTCGCCGAATGGCAGACCGTCGAAGGCACGTTCCGTGACTGGTCGGCGGTAAACGGCGAATATTCGGTCGGTCCGGCCGGCAATCTGTCGGTGCCGTTCGTCGGCGAATTGCCGGCCGCCGGCAAGACCACGTCGGAGATTGCGGCCGCCATCAGCGTTGCCCTGCAGCGCAAGCTTGCCTTGTCGGACAAGCCGGAAGCCTCGGTGGAAATGGTGCAGTTCCGGCCGTTCTACATCTCGGGCGAGATCCAGACGCCTGGCCAATTCCCCTATGTGCCCGAGCTGACCGTGCTCAAGGCGATCAGCATCGCCGGCGGCATAAGGCGCAACTCCGACTATGGCACCCAGCTCGGCAAGGATCTGGTGACGGCCAAGGGCAATTTCGACATTTTTGACGACCAGCGCGTCAGGCTGATCGTCAAGCGCGCCCGCATCGACGCCGATCTCGCCGGCAAGGCGAGTTTCGAAGCGCCGAAGGAGGTCGAGGGCGATCCGCGCTTGCCAACCATCGTCGCCGACGAAATGCAGATCCTGACGTCCGACCAGAAAGCGCTGAAGCTGAAGCTGCAGGCGCTCGATGATCTGAAAGGTGTGCTGCAAGGCGAAATCGATGCGCTGCAGAAAAAGATCGTCAACCAGCAGAAGCAGGTCGAGCTCGCACAACAGCAGGCGGACAGCATCGGTCCGCTGGCGCAGAAGGGCCTGATCGCCAACGCACGCCTGCTTTCCTCGCAGCAATCGGTTACCGACCTGCAAGGCAAGATCCTGGACTATGAGACAGCGATCCTCACCGCCAAGCAGTCGGTCAGCAAGGCGACGCAGGACGCCATCGATGCCCAGAACACGTTGAGTTCAAGCCTTGCCGCCGACCGGCAGCAGGTCGAAGCCGACCTCAACGAGGCGGCACTCAGGGTCAACATGCAGAAGGGCCTGATGGCCCAGGCATCGGACCCGGCCACGACCGCCGCCATCACCAACAACAGTGAAGAGCCGACGCTCATCTATTCACTGGTGCGCGTTAGCGACGGCAAGACCAGCGAGATCGACGCCAAGGAAGATACGCCGGTGCTGCCGGGCGACGTCATCAAGGTGAAGCTGGCACCGATGGCCAGCCAGTAATTCCTGTCGCTCGGGGCTCGCTCGGCGAGACCCGGGCGAGGCAGGCGGGAGGAACAATTTCGGCTCGTTCGCGCCAAGGCGCGGGCGGGCAATTCCGTCTGGACCGCTTGAAGGCATACAATGCAGCCCGCCGCCCCGCGCCACGTCTACCTCAATCTCGACGCCATCCGCGGCGTGGCGGCGATCAGCGTGATGCTCTACCACTTCTCGCCGTTCCTGGCTGACGGCAAGGTGCTGCCGTCGAGCTATCTCGCGGTCGATTTGTTCTTCCTGCTCAGCGGCTTCGTCATCGCGCATGCCTATGATCGCAAGATCGAAAACGGCATGGGCTTCGGCACGTTCGTGATGATCCGCCTGATCCGCCTCTATCCGCTTTACCTCGCCGGCACGCTGCTCGGCTTCTTCTACCTCGTGGTCAAGAACCGGCTGATCCCGGCGGAATACATGCCGATCTCGGAGATCGGCACCATGCTGACAACGGGCATGTTCTTCATCCCGCTGGTTAGCGATGCCTATCACACGATCTTCCCGCTCAATCCGGCGTCGTGGTCGCTGTTCTTCGAGCTGATCGTCAACATTGCCTATGTCGCCGTCTTCTTCCTGCTGACGAAACGCGTGCTGAGCGTGCTTATCGCCATCAGCCTGGCGCTGCTGGTCATCGCCTCGGTCGTGGCCGGCACGCTCGACTTCGGCATGACCGGCTCGACCATCATCAGCGGGCTGCCACGCGTCTGTTTCTCGTTCTTCCTCGGAGTGCTGCTTTGCCGGTCCATGGCGCGCTATCAAAACGGGCTCGGCTTCCTGCGGCGCGGCTGGTGGGTAGAGGTCGCGATCGCGCTGACGCTCATCGTCTTCGCCATCGCGCCGGCCGGCGGCGCGCGCGTCGCCTACGATCTCGCCTGCATCGTCTTCGTCTTCCCCGCCCTGGTGGTGGTGGGCGCCATAGCGCCGACGGCGCCGCGCCTGTCAGGCTTCTATGGCTGGCTGGGACGGATTTCCTACCCGATCTACATCATCCACACGCCGCTGCTGATGATCATTGCCGGCGCGGGCAAGGCTGCCGCGATCGATCCGTTCGCGCACCATCCCTGGTTCGGCATCGTCATGGCGGTCGCAGTCATCGTCATCGCCGACATCGCTACCCGCCTCTATGACGAGCCGCTGCGCCGCTTCCTTCAGCGGCTGATGCAGCGCAAGCGCGCCGTCGCCTGATAAGTCAGACGCGCGCCGGCATACGGCCGTTGGCGGCTTTGTCGTCCGGCACCGGAGCATAGACCCGCCTTGCCCGGATAGCCGGCACCGGGCGCAGCTTGAACAGACCGTAATAGACGATGAACGAGGCCATGAAATAAGGGCCGAGGATCTCGACCTCGAAGAACGAGCGGATCAGCATCAGGCCGACCGCCCCGGCAAGCACCACCGAATCGGCGCTCCAGTCGCCGAACACCACTTTCGAGACATGGCCGTAGAAGGAGCGCAGGATGATCAGCGCCAGCATGGTCACGCCGACGAAGCCGAGCTCGACCAGCGTCTCGATATAGGTGTTGTGGAAATGGAAGCCGGTTCGGGTCGAGATGTAGAACTCCGCCCAGAGACGTTCCGGATCGGCAAAACCCTGGATCCAGTAGGCGGCATAGCCATAGCCGAGCAGCGGACGCTGCTGTGCGGCTTCCCAACCCTGTTCCCAGAGATAAGTGCGGCCGGTCAACGTCGAATCCTTGCCGAAGATGCCGAGCACGACATCGAGCAGGCCAAGGTTCAGCGCAGCCACCACACCCCCGACCAGCGCGGTAGCGCCGACAACGAACAGCACGCGACGGTAGCGGCGCGACAGAACCTTGCTCATGGTGAGCAGAGCAACGACGCCGATCACCGCCGGCAGCGAAGCCACCGACGTCGCCGAATGGGCGATCGCCAGCATGTAGACCGACAACAGGATGATCGGCGCGGTCCAGATGAAGCTCATCCAGTTGCGCCGGTAAAAGACCAGAAAAGCGAGGCAGAAGAAGATGCCCAGCGAGGCGAAGAAGCCGATCTGGTTCTTGGAGCCGAAGGCGCCGACGAAGTTGGTGGTGCCGTCGATGGTGTCGAGCGCATAGGCGCCGACCTTCAGCGAATAAAGCAGCACGACGAAGATGCCGATCAGCGAGCCCAGCACCAGCGTGCGCGTGCTGATGGTGCGCGCGGCGATGTAGGCGCACAGGATGTGGGAGAAATATTGCAGGCCCGCCCGCGCGCTGGTGCCGGCCGCTTGCGACCAGAACAGCGAAAGGCATACATAGGCCGCAAAGAGCAGCGGCAGCCAGGCGCTCGAAACATCGCGCGCGAAGCGCCGGTAGTCGACGAACAGCAGCGGCAGCCACACCAGATAATAGGCGAGGATCAGGATCTGGCCGAAATTGGTGGAATAGGCGAAGGCAAAGACCGACACGGCAACGGCAAAGGCCGCATAGGCCTTGTTGTTGTCCGGATCGATCAGAATGGATTTCGGGATCTTCATATCCGTACCGGATTTCTCACGCTTGCCGCCTTTCAACTGGGCACGCCGCCTTTCAGCCGCGCATAAGCGCCCATGAACCGGCTTTTCCACGTCAGGCTTCGGGCGCGACGCCCGCCGGTGGCACGCCACCGCCAGAACCTGCCTTTGCCGGAGCCCGCTCTGCGGGCATCTATTGTGCAGTGCAATATAACCTGTATCGCCCGTCACTCAATGGAAAAGTTGTCACGGGCAGGTGCGCCAGCCGGAACCACCATGCAACAGCCAGATGGCGCGAATGCGGCTTCGCGCAAGATCAGGGCTTGGCCACTACCACAGTGCTCCGCCGGTGACCTGGATGTTTTCCATGGTAATGCCCTTGGCCAGATCCGAGCATAGGAAGACGGCGAGCGCCGCGATCTCCTGCGGCTGGAGCATGCGCTGCTGCGGATTGCCTTGGGCGATCTCGGCCATCGCTTCCTCGGCCGTGCGGCCCTTGCCCTCGCGCTCGACGACCTGCGCCACGTTGCGGCGCATCAGTTCGGTCTCGACCCAGGTCGGGCTGATCATGACGCAGGTGACGCCGTGCGCAGCGCCCTCCAGCGCCACGCAGCGGGTCAGACCGAGCAACCCAGCCTTGGAGGCGCAATAGGCCGGGTTGTCCTTCCAGCCGACGGAAGCCGCGGTCGAGCCGATGTTGACGATGCGGCCCCAGCCGCGCTCGATCATGCCGGGCAGGACCGCGCGCGTGGCGCGGAAGGCTCCGGTCAGATTGGTGTCGACGATCTTGTCCCACAGCGCGTCGGAATGGCCGCAGACCGGCTGCTCGGCGGTGGTGCCGGCGGCATTGACCAGTATGTCGGCCGGTCCGATGGCGGCTTCTGCGTCGGCCGCAAACCGGTTGGTCACCTCGCTGTCGCGGACATCAAGATGTGCCGCGTGGACCCTGGTGCCGTGGGCCGACAGGACTGAGCGCACACGCTCGATCTCGTCGGCGCCTGGATAGTAGGCGGCGTCGGATCTGTCCGCGCCAGCGGGTGCGATATAGGAACCGACAGCGACATTGGCGCCGGCTTGCGCCAGCGCCGTGGCAATGGCGAAGCCCATGCCGGAGAACCCACCGGTGACGATCGCGCTACGGCCGGAAAGGTTTGTCATAGGCAATGAATCTCCGATGCCGAAATCTGGTGCGATAGTCTTAGACCCAGCCCGGTGACGAACGCTACCTTGCCTGCAGCGCTGGTCACGATATCGCTAGAGCGGTTTGCCCAGCCATTCGCGATAGAAGCCTTCGAGATCCGGTTCGAAATCATGGACGATCGGGTAGCCCGGCGCCGCCGCTTCAACCTCGTGCATGGTGCCGCATTGCGGACAGATGAATTCGCGGATTTCCATCCATTGCGGATCGGGAATATCGCTGTTGGGATAGATCTCGCGTAGCGCCTCTTCGGTGTTGCGCACGTTGATCGCGGCGTTCAGCTTCCAGTTCTTGCGGTAGTCGCCGAAAGAATGGCCACATTCGCAGCGGGTGATCCGCTCATCGCCACTCTGGCAGATGAAGAGGTGATCCGAGACCGGCAGCAGGATCGGATCCTTCCAGGCGACGCGGTCCTGATAGACGGCGACCATCTTGAAGAAGCGGTCATCGTCCTTGTAGGCGCTCATGATGCGCCTTGTCTGCGGCCAGGGCAGCTTGCCGGCGGCGAGATCGCCGAGGACTTCCTTGCTGTATGAGGTCATGGCTTTGCTCCCGGCATGAAGATCGATTTGGCGTCGACGGTCCAGAAATCGCTAAAATCCTTGGTGAAGCGAGACGACAGCTTGATCGCGCTGGCATACATTTTCTTCACCTCAGGCGCGAAGTCGGCCTTCTCGACCCGGCCGCGCTCAGCGGCGATCCAGTCCGAAACCGGGATCGCCTTGGCCAGACGCTGCTTGCGCATGGCGGCGCGGCGTTCAACCGTGGCGTCGATATCGGCAACCGGATAGCCCTCGGCATCGTCCTTCAGCACGATGCCGAAAATCTGGTCGGCCGCCTGGCGGGTGAGGTAGCCGTTCTCGACATCCCATGCGGTCTTGATCGGATCGCGCTCCAGCACGTCGCCGTAACCACCGCCGCCATTGTAGGAATGGCTGAAGATGTCGCCGGACTTGTGCGGCGAGGTGATGTAGGGACCCTCGACCAGAACATGGTCGCCACCGATGTTCTTCTCATAGTCGGAGACATGCGGATCGGTGCCGGGCGCATGCGCCAGCGGTTCGCCTTTTGCCGCCAGTTCATGGATGTTGGAGTTGCGCACGGCGCGATGCTTCTGGCAGGTCGGCGCCGGATAGCCGCCGCACATGCCGCCATTGTCGAACACACGCGACGAGTGTTCTGAGGTGTGCAGCCGCAGATGCGAGGTCTTGTTGATCAGCCAGGTCGAGACGAAGGAACAGCCGCCGCGATATTTGCCGGCGCCGCCCGAATTGGGGACGATCGAGCGGCCGATATAGACCATCGGCATGGACTGTTCCCAGACCTCGATATTGCCCATGTCGGATTCCGGATTCCAGCCGACATAGGCAGTGTCGAGACCGTCCGCGATGGCCAGCGCGCCGGAGCCGGCGGCGGCGCATTCGAAATGCGCCATGCCGAACGGCGTGCCGTACTGGCTTTCGCCGCCCATTTCGATCATCGGGCTGTTGACCTGGCCGACGAAGGCCTCCTCGACGAAACCACGGGCAACGAAGCCGCGCGACAAAAGCCGCTGGAACACACCATAGGCCGGCAGCAGCAGCGCCCATGAGGTGGCGGTGGCCACCATCTCATTGTCGGGGTTGGTCCAGGTGCCGTGCGGCAGTTTCAGTTCGGTCGCCATCCAGGCGCCGTCATTGACCAGGCCTTCGAAATTCATGTGCTGGGTCAAGGTGACGAACATGCCGCCATCCATGCCGGCCGGCGTGCAGTTCATCGAATGGTAGCCCCAGGGCTGCGTGCCCTCGAAATCCATGGTGATCTTGCCGTCGGTGGTGATCTCCATCTCGATCGGGATGTTGTAGAGCCAATCGGGATCGCCGAGCAGCTGGAAGCCAGGCTTACCGGCGGTGACGTGGCCGTAGAAAGTATGGCCGCGATAGATGCCGGGCACAGTGAGCTGGCGGGTGCGGGCGAGCTGGGCGCGGCGGCCCTCCTCGATGAACTCCTTCGACACCTTCATCCAGTAGTCGAGGCCGATCTCGGAGATCAGCTGCTTGACGCTTTCGCGCATGTCGATGCAGGAGGCGACCTTGGCCTTCTCGTCGAGAACCCAGTAGATCGGCATGCGCAGATTGCGCTCGCAACGGATGACGTAGTCGCGGCGGATCTCGTCATTCTCGCCGATCTTTTCGGCGCAGACGAACAGGCCTTCGGTGAAGCGCTCCTGCGCCAGACAGACGTCGCCACCAGGGGTAATTCCGCCGGCTTCCAGTTCATGGCAGACAGCGCCGGCCCAGCCGACCAGCGTGCCTTCATGGAAAATCGGCACCACGTCCATGACATCGGGCACCTGCACGGTGCCGATAAAGGCATCGTTGTTGGCGAAGATGTCGCCTTCCCGGATCTTCGGGTTTTCCTCGTAATTGTTCTTGATCATCCATTTGATGAACCGGCTCATCGTATGGACGTGGACCATGATGCCGTTGGACAGTGCGATGGCGTCGCCCTCGGGCGTATAGATGGCGACCACCATCTCGCCGACCTCGCGCACGCCGGGCGAGGCCGAGATGCGGCGGGCCATTTCGCGGGCCGAGACGCAATAGGCGCGCAGCTTGGTGTGCAGCGTCTCGAATTTCAGCGGATCCTGGTTGCGCAGGGTGAGTTCGGTGATGCCGTCATAGCAGCCGGTCTCTTCCATCAGCCGCTCGGAATCGAGCAGTCTTTCGCGAAGGCGCAGGACTGAGGCAGGTTTGTCCAACATGGCGGTGCCCTCTCAAGCGTGGGTGTAGTGCAGCAGCGTCCATTCATCGACATGGACACGGTCCTGCGGATGAACGACGAGCGTGGTGGCGGGATGTTCGATGATGGCCGGGCCGATGACCTCGTGGCCGGGCTGCAGCAAGTCCATCTCGTAGAGATTGGCCTTGTGCCAGCACCCGCCGATATAAGCCTCGCGCACGCCCTTGTGGGCGGCAGTCGGATCCGACTTGCCGAGCGGCCGCTTGAGCAGCACGGGCTTGACCTTGTCGGCGGTGGCGATCAGCCCGAGCTCGGTGATGGTGAAGCCGGCCTCGCCATAGCGCGACACGCGATGGTTGACCTTGGCGTAGACCGCCTCGAACTCGTCGATAACCCTACGCATGTCGTCGGCCGAATTGACCTCGGCAAGTGGCGCCATGACTTCGACGTCCTCGAGCTGGCCGGTGTAGCGCATCATCAGGAACGGCACGGTCTTGATCTTGTCGCGGGCATGGCCGTCGGTGATCATCTCGTCGACCGCAGCCTTGGTCAGGTCATTCCAGACATTGGTGACCTTTTTGCCGAAGGCGAGCAGTTCGTCATCGCTTGCCCGCGCGCCGATGTCGTGCTGCGTCGACACCGAATGGCGGCGCATGAAATCGGCGGTGGTGCAGCCGAAGGCCGAGAAGGCGGCGGCGAACTGGAAGGTGATGATGTCCTTGAAGCCGATGCCCCTGGAGCAGCCGGCCAGATGCAGGGGGCCGGAGCCGCCATAGGATAGCAGGGTGAATTCGGAGGGGTGGATGCCCTGGCCGGAGATGACACGGCGCAATGCGTTGTTGGCGTCGGCCTCCAGCATGTCGATCATGCCTTCGGCCGCTTCCTCGATGCCGACGCCAAGGATGCTGGAGCATTTTTCCTCGAACGCCTTGCGCGCCTTTTCGACTTGCAAGACGACCTTGCCGCCGAGGAAATAGTAGGGGTTGAGGCGACCGAGAATGGCGTCGCAATCGGCGATGGTTGGTTCGGTGCCGCCCTTGGCGAAGCAGATCGGGCCGGGATCGGAGCCGGCGCTTTCCGGCCCGAGCGAGACCTTCTTGGTCAGCGGGTCGACCTTGAGGATCATGCCGGCGCCGGCGCCGATCGTGTCGAGATGCAGCGTCGGCACGTTGAGCTTGAAACGGTCCATCAACGGCTCGTTTTCGATCCGCGTCTGGCCGCGCGAGATGACGCCCATATCGAAGGAGGTGCCGCCCATGTCCGAGCAGATCAGCGAGTCGTTGCCGATCAGCTTGCCGACATAGGCTGCACCGAGAATGCCGCCGATCGGACCGGAAATCATGGTTTCGTGCAGGCGCGGATGGTTGATCGAAGTCAGGCCGCCAAAGGACAGCAAAGTCTGCACGCCGTATTTGAAGCCGTATTTCTTCGAGACGTCCTCGATGCCCTTGAGCTGCTTGCGGCCGCGCGAGGTGGCGTAGGCTTCGATCAACACCGAGTTCAGCCGCGACTGTTCGCGGATGACCGGGCGGACTTCGTGGCTGGTGTAGACGAGAATGTCGGCGCCGGCCTTCTGCACTTCCTCGCGGCAGATCTCGGCAATGCGCTTTTCGTGCACCGGATTGACGTGCGAGAAGATGGTCATGATGCAGATCGCCTCGACCTTGTCGGCAATCAGCTTCTTGGCCGCAATCGAGACCTCATGCTCGTAGAGGGGCAGCACGATGTCGCCGAACTGGTCGATGCGCTCGGTGACGCCATGGGTGCGGCGGCGCGGCACCAGCGGATCGGGATGGTGATGGGTGACCGCATGCAGCCGATCGGCATAGGAATAGTCGGCCCAGGCCTGCAGGCCGCGGCCCATCAGGATCATGTCTTCCAGGCCCTTGGTGGTGATCAGGCCTAGCCTGCGGCCAGTGCGCGACAACAGTGTGTTGAGCATGCCGGTGCCGGAATAAAGCACGACGTTGACGCCGGAAAAGAGCGATTCCAGCGAGATGCCCCAGGCATCCGCCGCGTCCTCGGCTGAGGCCAGGAAGCCCTCGGCTTCGTCCTTGGGCGTGGTTGCCGACTTGCCGATCTTGAAGTGGCCGTCCTGATCGACAAGGATGGTGTCGGTCATGGTGCCGCCGGCGTCGATGCCGATGACGATGGGATTGCCGACGATGGGGCTGGTGAGGTTGGGTTGGGTCACGGTCGCCTCAGGATTGGTCTAGGATGGCTCAAGCTAGATTCGTTGGGCGGCCTTGCGCCATATGCCAAAAGACACAATGACGCTTTGACCGGGATCGCCGAGAAAAGGGCATGCGCATGGGCAGCAACATCTGGGCGCCGCTGGCCAGGGCGATCGCCGCCACCGGCACGGACAGACATGTCGACTGCCTGATCGACCTGATCGGCGCCGATATCGAGCACGACCTGGTGACGGTAACGCGCTATTCGGCGACGCAGACGCCCGAGTTCATCAAGCACCGGCGCTTCTCGGACGAAATGGTCCGGCGCTATCTCGACAACTACTACGTCTTCGACCCGTTCTATGCCTCATGGCGGCGCGAGCGACGGCTGGGCATCATGCCGCTGAAGCGGCTTGCCGATGATGAGGCTAAGCGCGGCCAGTACATAGCCGGCTTCCTGGCGCAGTCGGAGATCTGCGACGAGGTCGGCATCATGCTGGCCGATGGCGGCGACTGGTGCCTCGGCATTTTCCTCGACCGCTCGACCTCATCCTTCAAGGACAGCGAGATCGCGCTGCTGGATGAGCGGCTGCCGGTGTTCGAGGCCTTGCACGCGCTGGACACCAAGGCGCGAGGGACAGAGTTCTCCCGCACGTCTGCGCCGACCGGCCCCGGCGCCTCACCCCGGCAGGAGCCAACTATCCCGACGGACCTGTGGCCGGAGCTTTCTCTGCGCGAGCGTGAGCTAGTGCAGCTGATCCTCGCGGGACATCCGACCGCCAACATCGCTGAGCGGCTCGGCATCACCGTTGGCACGGTGAAGAACCACCGCCGCCGCATCTATGACAAGCTCGACATCACCACCGAGCGGGAACTGTTTTTGCAGTTCTTCCAGCACCGGGCGGAGAGATAGAGCGGTTCACCGTTTCAAGGAAACGGCGAACCGCTCTATCTCGTTGTTTTGACGCAACTCCGGACGGAAAACCGCTCAACACTTTTCCTGGAATTGCTCTAAGCTCCGGAGCTGATCGCCTCTGACTGACCCCGCGTCCCCCGGCGGATGGTATCGATGAGGGCGCGGAGCGCCGGCGCCATCTGCCGCTGGGCTGGATAACACAAATAGTAACCTGGAAAGGGCGCCGACCAGGCATCGAGCACCGGGACGAGGCGCCCTTCGGCGATATGCGCCTCGATCAGCTGCTCGCTCGCGAAGGCGATGCCGAGCCCGTCGACCGCTGCCTGCACTCCAAAGTCCTTCTGGCTGGAGATGACAGGACCTTCCACGGCGACCTCGAACCACTTGCCGTCCGCCATGAACTCCCACTTGTACGGAGTCGCCTGGCCAGGCCATCGCCAGCCGATGCAGCTGTGGGCGAGCAGGTCGCGTGGATGAATGGGCGTCCCGCGTCGCGCGAGATAGTCAGGTGAGGCGACCGCGGTCTGTCGCAGGTCGGGACCGAGTTTCACTGCGATCAGATCCTTGTCGATGACCTCTCCGAGCCGAACGGCAACGTCATAGCCCTCGGCGACGATATCCACCACGGTGTCGTCGAGCGTGACGTCCAGAACCACCTGCGGATAGGCATCGCTGAACGCCCGCAATATGGGCGTCAGGTAAAGGCCGGCGGCATTGTGAAAGCAGTGCATCCGCACTGTCCCGGCGGGGTGGGTTCGGCTTTCGCTTGTTTCGCCCAAAGCCTCGCCGAGCTGATCGACGGCGGGCTTCACGCGCGCGAAAAGTTTGGCGCCGGCCTCGGTCAGGGAGACGCTTCGGGTCGTCCGATTGAACAGGCTGACGCCCACGCGCTCCTCGAGCCCGCGGACCATCTGGCTCAGGGCCGAAGACGACACACCGAGCTTCTCCGCAGCGCGACTGAAATTGAGCGAGCCAGCCACCGCTACAAACGCGCGGAGCTGGTTGAAGTCGCCGGCAGACGGAAGGACAGGGTCCATGATTACCCGTGATTGAGTAGTTCAGCTAACAAGGCTGGTAAGGGCGTGCCGGTTAAACGCGGCCGCCGAACCCCTTATAGCAAGCGCATTGTCAGACCTGAAGGGAGCCATCATGACCACGTCAGACATCCAATTGCCTGAGATAGATGGGTTGGCCACGCTGGCGCAAACCTACTTCGATGCGGCCCATGATATGGACGCCGACAAGTTCGCTTCCATCTTCCACGAGGCGGCCTTCGTTACGCGGAGCGGCGAAAACGAAACTGTCGTCGTTACCCCTGTTGCCGCCTGGCTGGACACCGTTCGAACGCTGAAGTCGCCGCGAGAAACCGGTGCCGAGCGTAAGGACCAGATCCTCTCGATCAACCTGGTGCGCGACATGGCACTCCTCAAGATCAGCCTCCGAATCCCGCCGCGTGAGGTGACCGATCTGCTGTCGTGCCTCTTCCTCAACGGCCGCTGGCAAATCGTCCAGAAGGTGTTCAATGCCGAACCGCTTCGCTGATCGATCCGATCGAAGTCGCCGTCAGTCGTGCAATTGCCGCGAAATCGGCGGGCCGACGGTAAAGCCGGAAAAGGTGACTTCGAAACCCTCGCGTTGCGGCGAGCAGCACATCATGCCGACATCGACAGACCTGGAGACCGGGAAATAGGCCAGCCGCACCGGCTTCCAGTGGCCATCGGTGGAGTCCAGATACTGGATGCGGATCGCTTCGGCGTGGCGGGTCAGGCGGATGCGCACGCCATTGGGGTCGTTGGGGATGCTGAGCAGCGACCAGTCGGAAGTGTCGTTGGTGACGACGACGGAAAAATACGCCAGCCCGTCGGTGTATTCGATGCCGGCCTTGATCCAGTGCGTTTCGCTCAGCCGCAGCATCAGCCCGGCCTGGTCGTAAAGCACCTTGTAGTCGCCCTTGACGGTGACCTCGGCGCTGAAGTCGCCCTCGACCGACCGGTAGAGGAAATGGCCATTGTCACGCCAGAAGCCGTAGAAGGTCTCGCGCCAGAAGTCGGTTTCCTTGCCGGTGCGCACATGCACCGTATTGTCACCGACAGCGTGATGCGGCGGTGGGTTGAGCCAGGCCATTTCCTCTTTTGCCGAACTCATCGGTTCACCCACCGATTAGCCGGCAAATGTATAGGCCGTCTTCACCGTGGTGTAGAACTCCGCGGCATATCGGCCCTGCTCGCGCGGACCGTAGCTCGAACCTTTGCGGCCGCCGAACGGGACGTGGAAATCAACGCCGGCGGTCGGCAGATTGACCATCACCATGCCGGCTTCGGAATTGCGCCGGAAATGCGTGGCGTGCTTGAGGCTCGAGGTGCAGATGCCGGAGGTCAGGCCGAAGGGCGTGTCGTTGGCCACCGCCAGCGCCTCATCATAATCCTTGACGCGGATGACGTTGGCGACCGGCCCGAAGATTTCCTCGCGCGAAATGCGCATGGCGTTGGTGCTCTCGGTGAACAGCGCCGGCCTGAGATAAAAGCCGGGCGTTTCGCGGTCGAGCCGCTCGCCGCCGAAAGCAAGATTGGCGCCTTCCTGGCTGCCGATGGCGATGTAGTCCTCGTCCTGCTTCAACTGGCTCGCGTCGACAACAGGCCCGATCTGGGTCTTGGCGTCGAGCGCATCACCGATGACGAGTTTTTCCAGGCGCTCCTTGAGCGCGGCGACGAAGCGGTCGTGAATGCCTTCAGTCACCACCAGGCGCGAGGAGGCCGTGCAGCGCTGGCCGGTCGAGAAATAGGCGCCGTTGATGGCGCACTCGACAGCCGTGGCGAGGTCGGCGTCATCAAGCACGACCATCGGGTTCTTGCCGCCCATTTCGAGCTGGAACTTTCGCATGTGCTCCACACTTGCCGCCGCGACGCGTTTGCCGGTGCCGACCGAGCCGGTGAAGGTGATGGCGTTGAGGTCGGGGCTGTCGAGCATGGCCTGACCGACCACCGAGCCCTTGCCCATGACGAGGTTGAGCACGCCTTTCGGCAGGCCGGCACGATGCAGGATGTCGACAATGGTCCAGGCGCTTTCGGGGACGAGTTCGGCCGGCTTGAAGACGATGGTGTTGCCGTGGGCGAGCGCCGGCGCGATCTTCCAGGTCGGAATGGCGATCGGGAAATTCCATGGCGTGATGATGCCGACCACGCCAACGGCTTCGCGGGTGATCTCGACGCCGACACCGGGCCGCACGCTGGGCACCAGTTCGCCCGACAGGCGCAGCGTCTCGCCGGCGAAAAAATCGAAGATCTGGGCGGCACGGATGGTTTCGCCAATGCCCTCGGCCAGGGTCTTGCCCTCCTCGCGCGATAGCGCGCGGCCGATCTCGTCCTTGCGCGCCATGATCTCGTCCGACGCCTTCTTCAGCACGGCATGGCGAACCAGCGGCGCCGAGCGCGACCAGGCCGGGAAAGCGGCCTTGGCGGCCGCAATGGCCTGCTTTGCCTGTTCGGCACCCGCCGAGGCATATTCGCCAACCACATCGCCGGTATCGGACGGGTTGATGTTGCGCGAGCCGGCCTCGCCCACCCACTCGCCATCGATCAGATTCTTGCGGAACAGTGTCATATCGCGGTCTTCCTTGTCATGGTTCGCTGGCGGCGCCGTATGCCTGAATCATTTATCAGACAAATGACGACACTGTGAGGGCAGAGATTGGCTGCGGACTGGATAGCCGATGGCGCGCGACTGCGAAAGCCGCGACTGCGCCGGACAAATTGAAGCGGGCCTTTGTCAGGTCGGAAAAGTCCAGAACAGGCAGGCCAGCGTCGCCGCGGCGAAGATGACGAAGAACAGGCTTCTGAGCAGGATGCTACGGCGCAACTCGTTCATGGTGAAATGGCAGCCGATGATTGCCGCGGCGAACAGGAAACGCCAGTTCACCAGCGCCCACAGCACGCTGCTCTGGCCAAAAGCCCAGCGAGCGACGAGGCAGCCGACAATGGTCGCGAACAAGGCGATCACGGCCCAGAACAGCGCATCCGCCGCATGGGTCAAGACGATGCCGGCGGCTCGAATGGGCAGGATCATCATCAGCATGGCGCTGAAGAAGTAGACGGCGGCGAGCGGCAGGAACGAGCTGGCATCGGCAATGCCGTCCAGCCGCCTCACGCCGATCGCGCCATAGGGATAGCCGTGCCTGGCCACCGCCAGGCTGAGCGCCATGAGCAATGCGGTGAACACCGCGACCAATGCGAATGTGGAGAGAGCCTTGCTCATGCCATTCCTTGTTTTGGAGCCCGATCCGGGCCGAATCACAGGGAATGATTTTAGCGCACGGTCCGCGATTGCGCGTCAGCTTTGCTGAGCGTTCCGCTCTTCACCGGTCGCTGTTTTCGAAGGCGCCCATGCCTTGCGCGATCAGATTGGTTGCCATGACCAGCGAAACGATGGCGGCGGAGTTGAAGATCACCACCCACCATTTGCCGCCGGTCAGGAAGCCGTAGCCGTCGGCGACGGCCAGTCCCCAATCGGCGGAAGGTGGCTGGATGCCGAGGCCGAGGAAGCTCAGAGTCGCGATCGAAAAGAAGGCGTAGCCCAGCCTTGTGACCAGTTCGATGAGGATGGTTTCCCGGACATTGGGCAGGATCTCCAGGAACATGATGGCAAGGGAACTTTCGCCGCCGAGGCGGGCGGCGCTGACGTAGTCGCGTTCGCGCTGCTCGCGCACGGCGGCGCGCACCGTTCGCGCCACCAGCGGCGCATAGGCGATGCCGATCACCAGGATGACGGTGAGGTTCGACGGCCCGAGCGCGACCAACGTCATGGTGACGAGAACGATAAAGGGAAAGGCCATCAGCGTGTCGAGCAGCCTGGCGCCGATGGCGTCGACCAGCCCGTCGAAATAGCCGAGCACCAGTCCAAGCACGCTGCCGGCGGCAACGCCCAGCAAGGTTGCAGCCGGCGCGACCAGCAGGATGTCGCGCGAGCCGACGACGATGCGCGACAGCACGTCGCGGCCGAGCTGGTCGGTGCCGAACCAGTGCGCGGCATCGGGCGGCGCCAGCATGACCAGGAAATCTTCGGCATAGGGGTCGTAAGGCACAAACAGGCTGCCGAACACGGCGCAGCCGACCCAGAACAACAGGATCAGCGACCCGACGATGACCGAGGGCGGCAGTTGCGAAACAGCCTCGCAGATCCGGCTTGCTGTCCGCCAACCCAGCGCGCCGCGTCGCGGCAATTCCATCAGTTCCATCATGGCGACACACGACGGCGTTGCCGCGGATCGAGCAGCGCCTGGACGAGATCGCCCGCAGCGGCCGACAGCACGAAAATCGTCGCCATCACCAGCACGCCGGCTTCAAGCATCGGGAAATCGCGCGCCTTGGCGGCGTTGAGGACAAGATTGCCGAGGCCTTGAATGCCGAACAGGGCGTCGATCACCACCAGCCCGCCAAGCATGTATCCGGTCTGGGTCGCCAGCACGGCGATGGTCGGCGTCAGCGCATTGCGCAGCACGTGGCGGAGAAGGATTTCGCGCCGCTCAAGTCCTTTCAGGACGGCGGTGCGCGTATAGTCGGCGGCCAGTGCCTCGATCACGCCGGCCCGCGTCATGCGGGCGATGTAGCCGGCAAGGTTCAGCACCAGCGGCAGCGCCGGCAGGATCAGGTAGTAGCCGCTGATCCACAGCCCGGCGCCATCGGGCGCAGCGCCGGTGATCGGGAACCAGTTCAGCCAAAGACCGAACACGATGAGCAGCAGCAGGCCGGAGACGAAATCCGGGACGATGCCGAAGGATACGCCGGCGAGCACGATCAGGCGGTCGATAAAGCGGCCCTGGTTGAGCCCGGCAATGATGCCGGCGCCAATGCCGAGGGGCAGCAGAAAGACAAGGATGACGCCGGCAAGGGCTGCCGAGCGCTTGAGGCTTTCGAGCACGAAGGGCGCCACAGGCAGGCGCAGCGACAGCGAGGTGCCGAAATCGCCTGACAGTGCGCTGCTGAACCAATGCCAGTACTGGACGAGGACCGGCTGGTCGGCGCCCAACTGCTTGTTGAGCGCGGCGACCGCCTCGGCGTCGGCGAACGGCCCGAGCATGAGGCGGCCGACATCGCCAGGCAGAACCTGCCCGGCGAAGAACACCAGCATGCTGACCAGCCACAGTGTGAGCAGAAGCGATGCTGCCCGCACCGACAAAGTGCGTCCGGTCAGCATCGGGTTCCGGTTCCCTGCATGGCTGGACGTTTCACGATCATGCCTGGGCGAAGGTGACGCGGTCGAGCAGCAGGTGCGAGATCGCCGTGAAGCGGACGCCCTCGACCTTCGACGAGACGATGCGGCTGTATTGCGAGAAGTAGGTGATGATCAGCGGCGTCTCGTCGAGCAGCAAGGTCTGGATCTTGCCGGCGGCAAGGCGTTGCGCCTGAAGGTCGCGGGCCTTGCCGTACTCGAGCAGCAACCCGTCATAGGCCGGGTTGTTGAAATGCGCCGCGTTCCAGGCGCCCGAACTCTTCAGCGTCGCGTTGAGGAAGATGTCGGGCGTGCCGCGATGGCCGAAATCGGTGATGCCGAGATTGGAATCAAGCCATGGCGAGCTGCCGAACTTGGCCGAGCCGTAATAGGCGTCCTGCGGCAGCACGTTGAGCTTGATGTCGATGCCGGCCTTCCTGGCGAAATTCTGGATCAACACCGCATAATCGGGAATGTCATAGGCGCGTTCGGTGGTCAGCGTCACCGGGAAGCCGTTCGGCACGCCGGCCTCGCCAAGCAGGCGCTTGGCCTCGGCGATGTCCTGCTTGCGCTGCGGCACCGACGGATCGGTCGAGGGGAAGATCGGCGCAAACGGCGTGTCGTTGCCGACGATTGCGCGGCCCTTCAGCAAGCCCTTGACCACCGCCTCACGGTCGATGGTGAGCGCCAGCGCGCGGCGGATGCGCTTGTCGGTGAACGGCGCCTGGTCGGTCCTCAGATGCACCTCGTCATGCGAGCTTGCCTGCACGCTCAAGAGCTTGAAATTGGGATTGCCCTCGATCGCCAGTTCCAGGCGGGTCGTGCTCGGGATGACGTCGAGCTGGCCGGCCTGCAGCGCCAGCACCTGCGCCTGTTCGTCGTCGAAGAACTTGATCTCGACGCGGTCGGGCAGCGCCTTGTCGCCCCAATAGTCTGGGTTTCGCACAAAGCTGGCGCCTTGCTTGGGACGGAAGGATTCAAGCTTGAACGGGCCGGTGCCGTTGAAATTCTTCTCGAAATCACCGGCATAGTCGGCCGGCAGGATGACGGCATTGTAGACGTCGGAGGAGACATAGAAGGGGAAGTTGCTGTTGGGGCCGTCGAGATCGAAGGCGATGGTTTCGTCGTCGACAACCTTGGCGCCGCCCTTGGACAGGATGCCCTTGTAGGCCGACAAGGCCGATGAACCGCTGGCCGGATCGACCAGCCGCTCGAAGCTCGCCACCACGTCCTTGGCGGTGACGGTGCGGCCATCGTGGAACTTTACGCCCAGCCGCAGCTTGAATGTCCAGCGGCTGGCGGTCTCGTCGGCCTCCCAGGACAGAGCGAGCCTCGGCTGCAGACCGTCCTTGGGATCGTCGAGGACGAGATATTCGCCGACTTGGCTGATGACACCGATGCTGGCCGGATCGGTGATCGAGACCGGATCGATCGCCTTGGTCGGCTGTCCGAGCCCAACACGGACCGTGCCGCCGGCGCCGGCAGCACGCGCCGAGCCAAAACCAACCAGCCCTTGCGAGGCGGCAAAGCCGGTGAGGCCGATCAAGGCGGCGTATTTCAGCAGGTCACGGCGCTTGAGGAAGCCGGCCTGGTGTTCGTCGACGGCGACATTCCAGATGTCGCCGGAAAGGTTGCGAAGCGTATCGATGTCGTTGCGTTTGGTCATTTTGAAACCCCTGTCTGAAATGACGATTGATGTTCTATGCGACGGGTTCGCCGTCGAGATGGATGCGGTCGACGGCCTGCGGGTAGAAGGCGATCAGGCCCTTGATCTTGGGCATTTCGGCAATCGGATCGCGGTAGCTCCAGGCGATATCAGGGCTCACCGAGCCATCGGCGAGCAGGCCGGACCAGTAGGAAGCGATGCCCTTGTAGGGACAGCGCGTCGTGGTGTCCGAGGCGACCAGCCGGTCCAGCCTGACATCGTCCGGATGCAAATAGAAACGGGTCGGCAGATGCGTCTCGAACAGCAGCACCGGGCGATGGCTGTCGGCGATCAGTTCGCCGTGGAACCAGATCTGGACATGGCTTGAACTCTGCAGGACGTCGATGCGGGCGTATGGGTCCCGCGCGTGGACGAAGACCTCTTCCTCTTCTTCGAACCATTGGTCGACCGCCTTCCAGGTGAAAGCGATGCGGCCTGCCAGCGGCGCCAGGTTTTCGTCCGGCGGCGCGACAAACGACCAGGCCGCGTTGGGCGAGGCTTTTTCTCCGGTCTCCAGGTCCCAATAGGTGGTCTCGCCGCCGATCGGATGCGGCTGGCGATGCTCGGAGGGCTTGAGCAGCGAGCGGTCTACCGACGAGGCCGGGAAGAAATAGATCGGCAGGAAATGGTTGGAGCGCAGCACCAGCACGTTGCGGCTGTCGGCGATGGTGCGGCCGGCGAATTTGACCCGGATGCGCTTGGGGCTGCGCAGGACATTGATGAGCTGCGGAGCCGCGGCTTCGCGGGGCTGGAGTTTTGGCGCTGCTGTCATGATCGTTGCTCCGAAGCGGGTCAGGAAACGGCGCGCGCATTGTCGCGCTGTTCGGCAAAGCGGTTGGCCGGCCGCGCCAGGCCGAAGCGGTCGCGCAGCGTTCCCGGCGCGTATTCGGTTGGGAATACACCGCGACGCTGCAGCTCCGGCACGACCTGCTCGGCAAAATTCACCCAGTCCTCCGGCAGCAGCGGGAACATCAGGTTGAAGCCGTCGGCGGCACCTGCCTCGAACCAGTCCTGCAACTGGTCGGCGATCTGGTTGGGCGTGCCGACGACAGTCGGCACCGAACCGCTGTTGGCGAGCTTGCGGGCGATCTCGCGCAGAGTGAGGTTCTGCTTGGACCATTCCTTGACCCGGTTGAGCGAGGTGCGGCCGCCATTGAAGGTGCTCTCGTCTGGCAGCGGCGGCAGCGGGCCGTCCGGCGGATAGACCGAGAGATCGACGCCGCTCCAGCTGGAGAGAAGATCGATGCCGACGCGATCGGGCAGCAAGCTCTGCAGGTACTCCTGCCGCTCGCGGCCTTCCGCCTCGGAGCTCGCGACAATCGGCAGGATGCCCGGAAGGATCTTGAAGCTCTCGGGCTTGCGGCCATAACGGGCGAGCCGCTCGTTGATGTCCTGGCGGTATTTGATGCCGTCTTCCCTTGTGCTGTAGATGGCGAAATGCGCGTCGGCGTGGGCGGTTGCGAAATTCTTGCCGTCTTCGGAAGAGCCGGCCTGGACGATCAGCGGATGGCCCTGCGGCGGGCGCGAAACATTGAGCGGCCCCCGCACCTTGAAGTGCTGGCCCTTGTGATTGATCGCATGGACCTTGTCCGGATCGGCGAAATAGCCCGAAGCCTTGTCGAGCAGCAGGGCCTCGTCCTCCCAGCTGTCCCACAGCGCCTTGACGATATCGAGGAATTCAGTGGCGCGGTCATAGCGGAAGGCGTGCTCGATGTTGCCGTCGCGGCCGAAATTGCGGGCCTCCTCGTCCATGGCCGAGGTGACGACATTCCACGACGCCCTGCCCTTGCTGATATGGTCGAGCGAGGCGAACATGCGGGCGACATTGTAGGGCTCGCTGTAGGAGCTGGATGCGGTGGTGATCAGGCCGATATGTTTGGTCACGCCGGCAAGGGCAGACAGCAGCGTCAGCGGTTCCAGGCGGGCATTGGCGTAGTGCGCGACACCGCTTTGCACCGAATCCCAGATCGCGACGTGGTCGGCGACGAAGATCGTATCGATCCTGGCGCGCTCGGCTGCCTGCACGAGATCGCGGTAGAAATCGAAGTCCAGCACTTCGCGACCCGGTGCTCGGGGATGGCGCCACGCCATGCGATGATCACCCTGCGGATTGAAGAAAAATGCGCTGAGGATCATGTGGTCGCGTGCCATGCCGGTCTCCTTCCAGAACTGCTCCAGCGGACCGTCGCGATGCCTCGACCGGCTGCGACAATCTCACCTGAGCGATGAAAGGTAGATTGCGCTCCAACGTTATTCGAGTAATTTTATAGAGATTATATGTTGCGTAAGCGGAAGCGATTGCCCTCGATGGCGGCGCTGGAAGAAAGTGGTTTCAAGGCCCCCATGTCGTCATCGGTTCTGAAGGTAGAACAGCTCACCGTCGCCTATGATGGGCGCCGGGCATCGCATCCGGCCGTCAACGGTGTGTCGCTGCGTATCGGCGAAGGCGAGGCGCTCGGCCTTGTCGGCGAGTCCGGATCGGGAAAGAGTTCGGTGGCGCTCGCCATCTTGCGCTATCTGCCGCGCAACGCCCGGATCGCCGCGTCGGCGCTCGAGTTCCAGGGCCGGGAGATCCGTGATCTTTCCACCGAGCAGCTTCGCCGGCTAAGGGGCGATCGCATCGCCGCCGTCTACCAGCATCCGGGCGCCGCACTCAATCCGGCCATGACCATCGGCCGGCAGATCACCGAGACCATCATGCGGCATCGTCCGGTCCGGCCGGATGAGGCGCGCGGACGCGCCGCCGAGCTGCTCGGCCGCGTGAGGGTGAGCAATCCTGAGCGGGTGCTCGATCTCTATCCGCACGAATTGTCCGGCGGCATGCAACAGCGCGCCAACATCGCCATCGCCATTGCGCTCGACCCCTCGCTGCTGGTGCTGGACGAGCCGACGACGGCGCTGGACGCCAGCGTCCAGTCCGAGATCATCGCCATCCTGCAAGACCTGCGGCGCGACCACAAAACCAGCGTTTTGCTGATCAGCCACGACATCAACATGGTCCGCCGCGCCTGCGACCGGGTGGCTGTCATGCAGTCTGGAACGGTAGTCGAAAGCGGCATCGCCAGCGATGTCTTCGAAAACCCGACCCACGCCTACACCAAGGCGCTCATTGCCTCGATCCCGGCGCTTAACTTCACCAAGCGTGACGGCAGACTGGCCGAGACGCACACAACCGGCCTGCTCTCTCGTTTGCCTGTCCACAGCGATCAACCGGAAGCCGTGCGTCCAATCGCGGTGGCCTGCAAAGGCATCAGCCATGCCTTCGGCGCGCAAGCCGTGCTGCACGACATAGAGTTGCAGATTGGCCAGGGCGAGACATTCGGGCTGATCGGCGAATCCGGATCCGGCAAGTCGACGCTGGCAAGGATCGTCACCGGGCTGCAGGTGCCGAACGCCGGATCGGTCGAGCTGTTTGGCCGCGCGGTCGCGGCGCGTGTCGAGAAGAGAAGTGCGAGCGAACGGCGTGACGTGCAGATGGTCTTCCAGTCACCCGACCGTACGCTCAACCCGCGCCAGCGGATCGGCAGGATCCTCGGCCGCCCGCTGCGGCGGCTGGCCGGCCTCGGTCGCGGTGAGGTGAGGCAGCGCGTCGGCGACCTTTTGGCCTCGGTCCGTCTTGCCGCCACGATCGTCGACCAGAAGCCGCGATCGCTCTCCGGCGGCCAGCGGCAACGGGCAGCCATTGCGCGCGCCTTCGCCGGCGTGCCGAAGCTCGTCGTGCTCGACGAGCCGACCTCTGCGCTCGACGTTTCCGTGCAGGCGACGGTGCTCAATTTGCTCAACGACCTGCAGCGCGACAAGGACACGACCTACCTGTTCATCAGCCACGACCTCAGGGTGGTGCGCTACATGGCCGACAGGATCGGCGTGCTCTATCGCGGCCGGCTGGTCGAGACCGGTTCGTCAGAGCAGATTTTTCGCGGGCCCAACCATCCCTATACGAAACTGCTTCTGGCCGCGTCCTCGGATGAGACGACACCGAGAGTTCCGGCTCAGCTTGATCTCGCTGCGCAGGACACCGAGACCTCTGGATGCGCCTTCGCCAACCGCTGTCCAATGGCCCTGCCCGACTGCCGAAAGGCGCAACCGCCGGTCAGGCAGGCCGGCGACGGTCATCTGATCGCCTGCTGGAGAGACGCAAGCGATCTCTGACTGCGAAGCGGCTGGGCCAACCGACAAGCCTGCCCTCGAAGAGATGTCCCCCGGCCGATGCGGCCGGAGGACGGGCTTGGGAGGCCTGATCAGTTGGCGACCTTGCCGCAGGTCGTCAACGCGTCTTCCGGCGTGCATATCTCGGTGCCGGTCTTGATGAACGGCTCGACCGTGCCGCCCTTGCTCAGCTTGTCCAGCGCCATGATGGTCTCGAAGCCCATGTCATAGGGGCGCTGGCCGATATTGTAGTGGCTGAGGCCGGCGGCGAGCAGCGGCAGCTGCGGACCGAAATTGTCGCCGAACACGACGACCAGATCCTTGCTGTCGAGGCGCGCCTTCAGCGGCGTCATTGCCTGCTTGTAGGCTTCCGGTGCGTATTGCGCCCAACCGCCGACCGCAACGAAGGCGCTGAGGTCGGGGGTGTTGGTCATGACGTCGCGCACCTGCTGGGCGGCAAGCGTGATGTCATCATTGTTGTAGACCGGGCAGCCGGCCGGCTCGGTCCAGCCATTCTGTCCGGTCAACGTCTCGACGCCCTTGTCCTTGGTGACGCCGGCCAGCGTATCGCGGATGCCTTGCACGCGCGCCTTGAGGTTTTCAGAAGCCGGTGCGCCGGACTGGATGCAGACGGTGCCGTCCTTCTTGTGGGCAAGCACCTTCTGCGCCAGCGCCACGCCGAACTCGTAATTGTCGGTGCCGATATAGGTCGAGCGCAGACCGGCATCTTCCGGCAGCACGTCGGTGTCATAGGTGACGACCGGAATGCCCTTTTCCTTGGCCATCTTCATGATGCGGGCCATGGCTTTCGGATTGCCGGCCGAAATGCCGAGGCCGGCGACGCCGCGCGTGACCATGTCCTGCGCCAGCTGCACTTCCTTGGCCTCGTCATATTCCGTCGGCCCGATATAGGTGCATTTGACGTCGCCGAGCTTCTTGGCGGCGGCTTCGCAGCCGGCCTGGATCGGCGGGCTGAAGGCGTTGTTGAGGACCTTGAAGACGAGCGCGAATTCGCGCTCCTCGGCATTGGCTTGGACGGCCGTCATACCGATTGCAAGACAGGCGAGAGAGAGCGTGGTTTTAAGCGTTTTCGACAGCGACATTTGTTTCCTCCATTTGGGTTCGCCGTGACGTGTCCGCTCGGGTTTTTGTTGGAGCATGATCTTTTCCGAAAACCGGTTTCCACTTTTCGGGATCATGCTCTTAGCGTCGCACAGGGCGGATTCTTTCCAGGAGGACGGCTGCAAGGATGAAGCACCCTACAAACGTGCCCTGCCAGAACGGGTTGACGCCTGCCAGAAGCAGCGCGTTGCGAATGGTTTCGACGAGAATGGCGCCGATGCCGGCGCCAAGCGCCGAGCCGAAGCCGCCGGTGAGCGATGCGCCGCCGATCACGGTCGACGCGATGACCTGCAGCTCGTAGCCGGTGCCGATGGAGTTGGTCACCGCGCCCAGCCAGCCGACGAGGAAGATGGCGGTGATGGCGACCATGAAGCCGCTGAACGCATAGGCCGAGATCTTGATGAGATCGACAGGGATGCCGGACAGCCGCGCCGCCGGCTCGTTGCCGCCAATGGCGAAGAGATAGCGGCCCCAACGCGACATGGTCAGCAGGAAATGCAGGACGATCACGCCGATGATCAGGGCGTAGACCACATTGGGCAGGCCGAATGTGTAGCCACCGCCGAGCGCGACGATCGCATCGCTTGCCCGGCCGAATTCGTAGAACACCTGGTTGTTGGTCAGCACCAGCGCCAGGCTGCGGCCGATCGACAGCGTCGCCAGGGTGACGATGAAGGGCGGCAGCTTGACGTAGGAGATGATCGCGCCGTTGACGGTGCCGCACAGCACGCCCATCGCCAGCGTCGCCACGATGCCGACGACCAGCGGCATGTCGGCGTTGAGCACGATCCCCAGCGTGACCCCGCACATGCCCAGGATCGAGCCGACCGAAATGTCGATGCCGCCGCTGATGATCACCGGCGTCATGCCGATGGCCATGATGCCGATGAAGCAGGCGTTCTGGAAAATGTTGAGCAGATTGCCAGGCGTCGCGAATTTCGGCGCGATCATAGACACGACGAGGCCGAGCACCAGGATGGCGAGCGCGATCCAGGTTTCCTGCGCCAGAAGCACGCGGTTCAACAGCGTGCGGCTCGACCCTTTCAGAAGGTCGATCTCCATTCCGGGATGGTCGTCGGGGGCGCTCATGGCATGGCTCCGTGGAAAGGCTGTTTCAGGCGGTCTGGATGGCGCCGGTGATCAGGCCGGTCACTTCCTCGGGGCTGGATTGCGCGATCGGCTTGTCGGCGACTTTGCGGCCGCGGCGCATCACCACCACGCGGTCGCAGACCTCGAACACGTCTGGCATCCGGTGGCTGATCAGGATGACCGAAAGGCCCTGGTCCTTCATGCGGCGGATCAGGGCCAGCACTTCGGCGACCTGCCTGACGCTGATCGCCGCGGTCGGCTCGTCCATCAGCACGATCTTGGATTTGGCCAGCCGGGTCCTGGCGATGGCCACCGCCTGCCGCTGGCCGCCCGACATGCGCACGACCAGATCGGCGGGCCGTGTCTCCGACTTCAGCTCGCGAAAGATCTCGGCCGAGCGCGTGTTCATGCTCTTGTGGTCGAGCACCTTCAGCGGGCCAAGCTGCTTCATGATTTCGCGGCCGAGGAAGACATTGGCCGACGCGGTCAGATTGTCGCAAATCGCCAGGTCCTGGTAGACGACCTCGATGCCATGCCTGCGTGCATCGGCGGGCCCCGACAACTGCACCGGCTTGCCTTCAAGGACATAGGTGCCAGACGTCGGCTGGAAATTGCCGGCGATGGTTTTGACCAGCGTCGACTTGCCGGCGCCATTGTCGCCCATCAGGCCGAGAACCTCGCCCTCATTGATGTCGAGCGAGACATTGTCCAGCGCGCGGACGGCACCGAAATCCTTCACGATATGTTCGAGACGCGCTAGAACCGGCATCGCATCCTCCCATGCCAATTTGTAAGTTTTGGATACAAATCATCGTTTGAAACTTGGGTCAATAGGCTTGGAATGCCAAATATTTTGTTGCAGCGTACCCTATTTTGGCTCTTTCAAACCGCATGGAAAGTAAATTAGTATGGTAGTCAAACAAATCGCGGAGGAAGACGTGCTGGTATCGACCGATCTTCGGCCGAATGAAACGCGGGCCCTTGCGGCGCTGTTTCGTGCCGGCGCGTTGAGCCGGGCAGCGCTGGCGCGTGATCTCGGCCTGACCCGTTCGACCACCGGCGCCCTGGTGCTCGGACTGACCGAAGCGGGTCTGGCGCGGGAGCGGCCGGATGGAGGGGATGAGGAGCAGGACGGCGAGGGCCGGGTCGGTCGCCCCGGAATCCTGGTCGAGATCGAAGGCAATGGCGGCTTCTTCCTTGGCGCCTATATCGGCGTCAACTGGATCGCGACTGTCGCTGTCGATCTTGCCGGTGCGCAGCGTGCCAGCGCCTCGAGGGCTTTTGCCGGCCCGGGCAGCACGCCTGAAGCCGCGGTCGCCATTATCGGGGAGCTCGTCGCCGAGATCCGCTCGCAATTGCCTGCGGGCACGCGCCCCTATGGGCTCAATGTCGCCGTGCCCGGCTTCCCCGCCGCTGATGGCGTTTCATACCATGCCACCATCCTTGGCTGGCATGGGGTCAATCTGGCGGAACTGCTGGGCAACGCCTTTGGCGACGATTTTCCGATCCTGCTGGAAAACGACGCCAATGCGGTTGCGGTGGCCGAGACATATCGGGCGCAGCCGGGAAAGGACGATGAGGATGCTCTGGTCATCCTGATCGAGAACGGCGTTGGCGGCGGCATCATCAATGCCGGCAGGCTGCATCGCGGCCGGCTCGGCGGCGCTGGCGAAATCGGCCATCTGCGCATCGGCGATGACGGTTTCGTTTTCGACGCGAAACGTCCGGGCCGACTGGAATCCTATGTCGGCAAGGACGCTTTGCTGGCTCGCTATCTGCACATAAGCGGACGGCGCGCCGGCGTGGACGAGTTCGTCGCAGCCCTCGCCGGCGGCGATCCGGCAGCCGTCGCCACCGCGCGCGGCTGGGCGCTCTGGTTCGGCCGCGGCCTGGCGACGCTCACCTGCACCTTGCAGCCGGAGCGCATCATCCTCTCCGGCTCGGTCAATGCCATCTATCCCTTTGTCGCCGAACAAATCGAGGCTTTCCTGTCGGACTTCCTCGCCGAAGGCTATCCCGTTCCCACAATCGAACTGTCGCGTGTCGGCGCCGACGGTCCGGCATTGGGCGCTGCCTGCCTGCTGCATCAGGCTGCTCTGTCGGGCGATCCGCAATTTCAACTTCGCGGCCTCGCCGCGCGCTAATCAGGAGAAAGTTCCATGCCTCGCAAAGACGAAAAGCGGCTGCGTGTCGGCGTGCTCGGCTGCGGTCCGATTGCGCAGGCGGCGCATTTCGAATCCTGCACCAAGGCGCGCAATGCCGATCTCTATGCCATCTGCGATGTCGCCGACGATCTGCGCGACAGGATGGCCGCGACCTACGCGCCCGAAAAATCCTATGCCGACTACGGCCAGATGCTGGCCGATCCCAACCTCGATGCCGTCATCGTCGCGACTTCGGATACGTTTCACGTGAAGGCCGCGGAACTGGCGCTCGATGCCGGCAAGCACGTGCTGTGCGAAAAGCCGCTGGGTGTTTCGGTCGAGGAGGTTGAGAGCCTGAGAGCCGCGGTCGACAAGAGCGGCAAGGTGCTCCAGGTCGGCCATATGAAGCGCTTCGATCCCGGCATCCAGGCGGCCAAGGCTTTCGTCGACCACGAGATGGGCGAGCGGCTGGCGTTCAAAGGCTGGTATTGCGACAGCACCCACCGCTACCCGATGACCGACGCGGTGCAGCCGCTCATCATCACCAGCGCCAAGGCGCGCAAGCCTTCGGTCAATCCCAAGGCGGATCTGCGCCAATACTACATGCTGGCGCATGGCAGCCATCTCATCGACACGGCCCGCCATCTGCATGGCCCTATCGAGGCCGTCGAGGCCCGGCTCACCGAGCGCTACGGCGCCTATTGCTGGTTCGTCACCACTATCTTTGCCGACGGTACGGTCGGCCATCTCGACCTGACGGTCGCCGTGCGCATGGACTGGCACGAAGGGTTCCAGATCTACGGCCAGAACGGCAGCGTTCTCGCGAAGACCTATAACCCCTGGTACTACAAGAGCAGTGAGGTCGACATTTTCCGCGAGGCCGATGGCAGCTGGCATCGCACGCTTGGCGCGGACGGTCACTTCTATCGCCGCCAACTCGAAGGCTTTGCCGATGTCGTGCTGAGTGGTGTGCCCATGGTCGGCGCCGGCATCGACGACGGCATCGCATCGGTCAGGGGAATGGCGGCCATAGCGCGCTCGGCCGCTGCCGGCGGCCGCGCCGTCCGTCTCCCCGATGTCGACGGGGTCGTGTGATGCAGCTTGGAATTTTCGCCAAGACCTTCGCCGCCACAGGTGCCTTGCCCGTGTTGCGCGCGGTCGCGGATGCCGGCTACACTGCGGCACAGTTCAACATGGCGTGCCTTGGCCTGCCGTCCATGCCGGACAGCATCGAGCCCGGAGCGGCCCGATCCGTCGCAATGGCGAGCGGCAAGACCGGCGTTTCGATCGCGGCCGTGTCTGGGACCTACAACATGATCCACCCCGATCGCACGGTTCGCGATCAGGGGCTCGCCCGGCTCGAAGTGCTGGCTGCGTCATGCGCTGACATCGGCACGCGGCTGATCACGTTGTGCACCGGCACCCGGGATGCGCAGGATCAGTGGCGCTGGCATCCCGACAATGCCTCTGACGCCGCCTGGAGCGATCTTCGGGCGGAGATGGAAGCGGCGATCGCGATTGCCGAGCGCTTCGACATCGAGCTTGGCATCGAGCCTGAGCTGGCCAATGTCGTCTCCAGCGCGCGGGCCGCACGCCGCCTGCTCGACGAGATGAACAGCAAGCGCCTGCGCATCGTGCTCGATCCGGCCAATCTGTTCGAAGTGGCGGACAGCGCCGAGCGCCACCGCCTGATCGACGAGGCCGTCGACCTGCTGGCCGCTGACATCGGCCTCGCCCATGCCAAGGACCGCAATGCCGATGGCAGTTTTACCGCCGCCGGACAGGGTATCGTCGATTTCCCGCATTTCATTAGCCGCCTTCGAGCCGCAGGATTCGATGGCCCCCTGATCACGCATGGCTTGACGGAGGCCGAGGCGCCCGGCGTCGGCGCCTTTCTGCGCAGCGTGCTGGAAGCGAGCGAGCGCGCGTGAAAATGACCTTCAACCGCGATGGCGTCGACCTTGCCTACCAGGACATCGGTGCCGGCCTTCCCGTCATCTTCCAGCATGGGCTGGGCGGCGATGAGGCGCAGGTCGCCGACGTGTTTCCCGACCTGCCGCAGACGCGGCGCGTGACGCTCGAATGCCGTGGCCAGGGCGGATCCGGCTACGGGCCTGTCGAGCGGCTTTCGATCGCGACGTTTGCCGAGGACGTTGAAGCGTTGGCTGACGATCTCGGCATCGGTCCGGCCGTCGTCGGCGGCATTTCGATGGGCGCGGCGCTGGCACTGCGCCTGGCGGTGCACAGGCCGGCCCGGGTGCGGGCGCTGGTACTGGCACGGCCTGCCTGGGTATCCGAGGCTGCCCCGGCCAATATGAAACCTTATGCCGTGGTCGGCGACCTGCTGATGCGCCATTCGCCCGAGCACGCCAGGCGTCTGTTCGATGAAAGCCCTGTTGCCGACGAACTGGCGAGGCTGGCGCCGGACAATCTCAGCAGCCTGCAAGGCTTCTTCAATCGTCCGGACCCGGTTCTGTTCGGCAGGTTGCTGGTGGCCATCGCCGGCGATGGTCCCGGCGTCAGCGAGGCGGACATCCGCGCTATCGCGGTGCCGGCTCTTGTCATCGGCCATGACCATGACCTCGTCCATCGACTGGGCGACGCGCAGGCGCTGGCCGGTCTCATTCCGTCCGCCCGGCTTTGCACCATCACCGCGAAATCGCAGGATCGCGCCGCCTACCGGCGGGAATTTCGCGCCTGTCTTTCGGAGTTTCTGGAAACGCTCGCATGACGGATCAGATAACTGACGACACGATCGCCGTGGTCGAGATCGGCGGCACGTCGGTCAAGGTTGGCTTCGCCGACCACCGCATCCCGGTGGATTTTGCCCGCACCTACGCAACCGCGCAGCTGCGCCAGGGGGCGCCGGTGGCGGGATTGGCCGATGCTGTCACCGCGGCCTGCCGCGATGCCGGCCTCAAGCCCGCACGCGTCGTTGCGACCGTGCCCGGCTTCATCGACCGCGATTTCGACACGGTGCTGCACACGGCCAACATTCCGGAACTGAACGGCATCCGGCTGGGAACCGAACTGGCATCGAGGCTCGGTATTCCCGTCCGCCTGGAGCGCGACGTCGTGCTGCAATTGCTGGGCGAAAGCGTTGCCGGCGCGGTGAAGCGGCAAAAGGAAGTGCTGGCGGTCTATCTCGGCACCGGTATCGGTGCTGCCTATCTCGGCAAGGACGGCATTTTCCGGGGTGGCGGCTGGGCGCTCGAAATCGGCCATATGCCGATCTATCGGCCAGGCGAAGGCGAACTGCTAAACCGGGTCGAGACCTATGCCTCGGGGGCAACGCTCGTCGAACTCGCGACGGACTACGATATCCCGGTGGCCGATCTGTTTTCGGCGACCGGGCAGCCGCCGTCGCTGCGCGAATGGCTCGACGAAATTGTCTGGCAGCAGGCGGTGACCATCGCAACGGCAGCCGCTTTGTTTTCCCCGCAGACGATCCTGATCGGCGGCGGTATCGTCGACATGAAGTCCTATCCCCGCCAGGCGCTCAAGCAGCGCATCGCGGAGAGCCTGCCGCATTCGCTTCTTGTCCAGCCTTTGGACATACGCTGGGCGGCCCTGGGCTGGCAGGCAGCCATTCACGGCGCGGTGCTGCTCGGCACGGTATGATCGCCTTGGTGCTGTCGGCGGAGGATTACTTGATCGTCTTCCCGTCCGCCCCAAACCGGTATGTCTTCCCCGGCTCCGGCGTCGCATACAGCGTCGCGCCGGGCTCCGCGTCGTAGACGCCGAAAATGCGCACCGTGATCAGCCCGGCTTTTTCGCAATCGAGATAGAGGTTGGTGTCGGCGCCGAGATGTTCGGCGTGCACCACCGTTCCCTTCCAGGCGCCGGACTTCGCATCGACGGTGAGGTGCTCCGGCCGCACGCCGATGGTCTTTGCGGTTTCGCCTAGCCGCGCGCCGTCAATGAAGTTCATCTTCGGCGAGCCGATGAAGCCGGCGACAAACTCGTTTGCCGGCGAATTGTAGAGTTCCATCGGTCCGCCGATCTGCTCGATCTTGCCGGCGTTGAGCACGACAATCTTGTCGGCCAGCGTCATCGCCTCGACCTGGTCGTGAGTGACATAGATCATCGTCGCCTTCAGCCGGCGATGTAACTGCGCGATCTCCAGCCGCGTGTTGACGCGCAGCGCGGCGTCGAGGTTCGACAGCGGCTCGTCGAACAGGAACAACTTAGGCTCGCGCACCACAGCGCGGCCGATGGCGACGCGCTGGCGCTGGCCGCCCGACAGTTCCGCCGGCCGCCGCTCCAGATAGGGCTCCAGCGACAGCATCGACGAGGCAATGCCGATGCGGCGCTCGATTTCGGCCGCCGGTGTGCCGGCCTGTTTCAGGCCGAGGCCCATATTGTTCTTCACCGTCAGATGCGGGTAGAGCGCATAGGTCTGGAACACCATGGCGATGCCGCGTTTTGCCGGCGGCGTGGCCGAAACATCGGCACCGTCGATCACCACCCGGCCGGAGGTCGAGTCCTCCAGCCCGGCAATGACCCTGAGCAAGGTCGACTTGCCGCAGCCCGACGGGCCGACGAAGACGACGAATTCGCCATCCGTCACTTCGAGGTTGATGCCCTTCAGCACCTCGACCGGCCCGAAGGCCTTCTTCACATTCTCGATTACCAGCGAGCCCACGGCTTCGTCCTTGTTCTAGAGTTTGACCCTACTAGAGTTTAATTGGGGCGCCGCTGCGCACACTCTCATCGGCGGCAAGGCAGACGGCGAGCGACTTCACTGCGTCGTCCATGTGGCGGGTCAGGTCGATGTCTTCCCGGATCGCTTTCAGCACAAAGGCCTGTTCGAGGTCGCAGAGGTCCTGATGGCCGGGTTCGCCTTCCATCGACAGCATCTCGTCCGGCCTGGCGAACTTGCCGTCGGCGCCGGTCGCCGCACTGTGCAGGCGGATGGTCGAGGTCTTGGTGTGGGTGTCGATGTCGTCGGACTTGACGCCCTCCTTCATGACGATCGACACGCAGCCATTGGGCGAGATCACGTCCTTCACGAAGAAGGCGGTTTCGGAAATCATCGGTCCCCAGGCGGCCTCGTACCAGCCGACCGAACCGTCATCGAACAGCACCTGCAGATGGCCGTAATTGTACATGGTCGGCGCGACCTCTTCGGTCAGCCGCAGCCCCATGCCACGCACCTCGATCGGCTTGGCGTCGGTGATCTGCAGCATGACGTCGAGATAGTGCACGCCGCAATCGACGATCGGCGACGTCGTCTGCATCAGCTGCTTGTGCGTCTGCCAGGTCGGGCCTGACGATTGCTGGTTGAGGTTCATGCGGAACACATAAGGGCCGCCGAGCTTGCGCGCCTCGGCGATCAGCCGGACCCAGGACGGGTGGTGGCGCAGGATGTAGCCGATCACCAGCTTCTTGCCGTTGGCCTTGGCCGCCGCGACGACGCGCTTGGCGTCGGCAACCGTCGTCGCCAGCGGCTTCTCGACAAAGACATGGCAGCCGGCCTCGAACGCCTTCACCGCATAGTCGGCATGGCTATCGGAATAGGTGGCGATGCAGGCGACATCGGGCTTTTCGTCACGCAATGCGTCGTCGAAGGAGCGCCTGATGCCATAGCCCGACAGTCCTTCCGGCAGCAGCACATCGGACCGGTTGATCAAGGCCGCGATCTCGAAGCCCGGATTGGTGTGATAGGCCAGCGCATGGCTGCGGCCCATATTGCCGAGGCCGGCGACGACAACGCGAAGAGGCTTTTCTAAACTCACTTGACGGCTCCGGAAGTGATGCCGCGGATCAGCTGCCGCGAGAAGATGACGTAGAGGGTCAGCACCGGCATGATCGCCAGCGAGAGCGCCGCCAGGATGGCGTTCCAGTTGGTGACGAACTGGCCAAGGAACAGCTGCGCGCCGAGCGTCACCGTCTTGGTCTCTTCCGACGGCGCCAGGATCAGCGGGAACCAGAGATCGTTCCAGATCGGGATCATGGTGAAGACAGCGACCGTCGCCATCGAGGGCCGCACCAGCGGCAGCACCAGCCGGAAGAAGATCGTGTATTCCGACAGCCCGTCGATGCGGCCGGCATTCTTCAGATCGTCGGACACCTGCTTCATGAATTCCGACAGGATGAAGACGGCAAGCGGCAGGCCTTGCGCTGTGTAGACCAGGATCAGCGCCGTCAGCGTGTTGACCAGCCCGCTCGCCACCATCAATTGCAGGATGGCGACGGTGCCGAGCCGGATCGGGATCATGATGCCGAGCGCCAGATAAAGCCCCATCAGCGTGTTGCCGCGGAAGCGGTATTCCGACAGCGCGAACGCCGCCATTGCGCCAAACAGAAGCACGAAGAACAGCGAGGCGACGGTGACGACGAGGCTGTTCTGGAAATAGTGGATGAAGTCGCCCTGGCCGATCACCGTAGTGTAGCCGATCAGGTCGAAAGTCTTCGGCGTCGGCGGCGTCAGCGGCTCGCTGAAGATGCCGGCGCGCGATTTGAACGAGTTCATGATGACCAGGATCACCGGAAACAGCGCGATCGCCGTGTAGGTCAACAGGATCGCGTGGGCGCCGATGGTGCGGGGGAGCGAACGGGTGGCGGTGCTCATCTCATGCTCCTCAGAACTGGTAGCGACGCAGGCGCGTCTGCACGAGGAAGAGGTAGACACAGACGCCACCGAGGATGATCAGGAACATCATCGTGGCGATCGCCGCGCCCATATTGGGATCGCCGACCTGCAGCTGGAAGCCGAAGAAGGCGCGGTAGAGGAAGGTGCCGAGAATATCGGTCGAATAGTTCGGCCCGGCGAGTGCGCCTTGCGCGGTGTAGATCAGGTCGAAAGCGTTGAAATTGCCGACGAAGGTCAGGATCGAGATGATGCCGATCGACGGCAGGATCAGCGGCAGCTTGATCTTCCAGAACTGCGACAGGCCGGTGATGCCGTCGCATTCGGCGGCTTCGATCACCTCTTCGGGGATCGACAGCAGGGCAGCATAGATCAGCATCATCGGGATGCCGATGAACTGCCACACCGAGATCAGGCTGAGCGCGGTCAGTGCATATTGTTCCTTGCCGAGCCATGGCGTGAACAGGCTTTTCAGGCCGACCAGGTCCATCAGATGCGGCGCCACGCCCCACAGCGGCGACAGGATCAGCTTCCAGGCGAAGCCGACAATGACGAAGGACAGGATGGTCGGCACGAAGATCGCGGTGCGGTAGAAGGCGGCGAACCTCAGCCTCGGGCTGGACAGCAATGCCGCCAGCATGACGCCGATCGGATTCTGCACCAGCATGTGGATGATGAAGAACCAGGTGTTGTTCCGCAGCGCGTTCCAGAAACCCACCGACCAGTTGGGGTCGCCGAACAGAGTACGGAAATTGTCAAAGCCGACAAAGATCTGGTGCTGCTCGACGTTGCGGAACAGCGACAGCTGCAGCGTGCCGGCCAGCGGCAGGATCATGATCGCCGTATAGACCAGCAGCGCCGGCGCCAGGAAGACGCCGATATGCCAGCGGAATGGTCGTTTTGGTCGTGTTTCTGCGGCCATGAGTGCGGTCCCCGCCGTCTCTCGGTTCCAAAAGGGTGTCGATGCCAGATGATGCCTCGATGCACGGCCTTGATGTCCTTGCCCCGGCATGGGCAGGACGAAGGCCTGCGACTGGTCAGCTAGCCTTTCCCCACAAGACAAGAGGGTAAGGCCGAGAGGCAGTGCCGACAATCGCAATCTGTAAATTGAAGCCGGCCGGGCACGCGCCCGACCGGTCTGTCTCTGAGCTCTTATTTGCCCGGCTTGTACCAGCTGTCGAGGCCGGTCTGCAGCTTCTTGGCCGCAGCTTCCGGCGTATCGGTGCCGTTGATGACGTTGGCCGATTCAACCCACGTCTCGTTTTCCAGGTTCGGCGTGCCGCGCGACAGAATCTGGTAGGTCGAGCGGATCGTCGACTTGCACTTGTCGCGCCAGGAGACGAATTCCTGCGCCAGCGGGTCTTCCATCTTCACCGGGCTGGAGTTCAGGCTGAAGAAGCCCGGCAGAGCGTTGGCGTAGATGGTGGCGAAGTCCGGCGAGGCGACCCAGGACAGGAAGGTCTTGGCCGCATCGGCATTCTTCGACGCTGCATTCAGGCCCATGCCGATATCGGTATGGTCGGAGATGTAGCAGGTGTCGCCGGCCTTCTCGACCGGGGGCGGGAAGGCGCCCATCTTGAACTGCGCCTGGGTGTTGAACAGGCTGATCTCCCACGAGCCGGCCGGGTAGATGGCAGCGCGGCCGAGCGTGAACAGGTTCTGACTGTCCGGATAGGTCTGGGCTTCGAAGCCGTCGCCGAGATAGGGCTTCCACTTCGCAAGTTCGGCATAGGGCGCGACCCAGTCGGCGTCGGTCAGCTTCTGGTCGCCCTTGATGAGAGCGGCGCGGCCGTCTTCGCCCTTCCAGTAGTTCGGTCCGATGTTCTGATAGCCCATGGTCGCGGCTTCCCAGAGATCCTTGGTGCCCATCGCCATCGGGATGTAAGTGCCGTCGGCCTTGATCTTGTCGAGCGCGGCGAAGAACTCGTCACGCGTCGTCGGCACCTTGATGCCGAGCTTGTCGAAGGCGTCCTTGTTGTAGATGAAGCCGTGGATGACGGAAGCCATCGGCACGCAGAAGCTCGACTTGCCGTCGTCGGTCTGCCAGGCGGCCTTGGCGACCGGCGAGAAGTTTTCCATGCCGGGCAGCGCCGAGATGTCGGCGAGATTGCCTTTTTGATAGAGCACCAGGGACTTGTCGAACGGGCGGCAGGTGATCAGGTCGCCCGCCGAGCCGGCGGCGAGCTTGGCGCCGAGGGCGGCGTCATATTCGGTCGGAGCCGTCGGTGCGAACACCACCTTGATGCCGGGGTTCTTGGCTTCGAAGGCCGGGATCAGCTTGTCCTTCCAGATGGCAAGGTCGTCGGTGCGCCAGCTTTCGATGTTGAGCGTTACGTCATCGGCGTGAGCCAACCCGGCGGTGCCGAGAATGCTGGTGCCGAGAAGCAGTGCCGTCAGTAGTTTCGTTGTCATGCTAGTCTCCCTGTTGACCTTTTTCAGGTTCGGTTTTGAGAACAGGGGCCTTCGCGCCCTTGTTCCCCTCGATCGCGGAAAGGGCGGGCCTGAGCTTCTGGCCGGTCCTTTCCAGTATCTTCTCGGCCACATCGGCGTTGGCAGCGCCGGCGGCGAGCAGAATGGCTGTCTTGACAACGCCGCCGCTCGCTTCGAGCAGGCGCGCGGCATCTTGCCTGTCGTGGCCGCTGATGGCGGCGACGATGCGTGCCGCGCGGTCGCGCAGCTTGATGTTGTCGGCGGTGAGATTGACCATGTAGCCGTCATGGACGTGGCCGAGATGAATGGCGGTCAGCGTCGACAGCATGTTTAGCGCGATCTTCTGCGCGGTGCCGGCGCCCATGCGCGTCGAGCCAGCAATCACCTCCGGCGGTGTTTCCAGCAGGATGGCGACATCGGCCAGCTTGAGCAGCGGCGTGTCCTTGTTGTTGGCGATGGCGATGGTCGCCGCGCCCCGATCGCGCGCATCCTTCAACGCCTGGACCGCATAGGGTGTCGAGCCGCTGGCCGAAATGGCGATCAGGCAGTCGCCCTTGCCGATGCCGGCGCCGGCAACAGCCGCCGAGGCTTCGTCGGTGTCGTCTTCCGGCCCGCCGGCCAATGTCTTGAAAGCCTCGTCGCCGCCGGCAATCAGGATGACGATGCGCTCGCGCTTGATGCCGAACGTGCCGGGCAATTCCAGCGCGTCGGCCAGCGCCATCAGACCGGAGCTGCCGGCCGCCGCATAGGCGAGCTTGCCGCCGCCGTTCAGCCGGCCGGCAATGATCTCGGCTGCGGCAGCGATGGCGGGAATGGCGTCGCGGACGGCCTTGGCGGCCTCGATCTGGGCATTGACCAACGAAGAAAGGATGGTGTCCGGGGCCTGGATGTCCAGTCCCTCGGCATTCCTGTGAAGCGCTTCGGTGCGCGGTTCGGCCATCCCTGTTCCTCCGATGAAGGAACAATACCAAAAAAATACCACTTGTCCACACGCATTAACGGATTTGGGCGCCAGAAATCGCTGAGCCGACGAAATTCCTAGGTTTTTCAATAAAATACGCCTTAATCTTTTTGAAACGGAAATTAATCCTTGGCTATTGGTATTTTATTGGTATTATCCGCCCGGAGGAGAAATCGCGTGAATTTCGTGCTCGGTATCGATGGCGGCGGCACCAGCTGCAGGGCAGCCCTTGCGACAGGCGATGGGGCTGTCATTGGCCGTGCGAAAAGTGGCGCCGCCAACATCCGCACCGATCTCACCGGCGCCAGGACACATATAGTCGAGGCGGCACGCCAAGCCTTCATCGCCGCCGGGCGAGACCCGGACCTGATCCCGCAGACTCCAGCCATTCTTGGCCTCGCCGGCGCCAATGTCGGCACTTACCGGCAGCAGCTCGAAGCGATCCTGCCGTTCAGCATCAGCCGCGTCGAGACCGACGCCGAGATCGCTCTTGAGGGCGCTGTCGGTTCGGGCGATGGCGCCATGGCCATCCTCGGCACCGGCACCGCCTATATGGCGCGCAAGGGCGGCACATCGCGTGCCATTGGCGGCTGGGGTTTTCAGGTCGGCGACCAGGGCAGCGGCGCCCGCATCGGCCGCGATTTGCTTGAGCAGACGCTGCTTGCTCACGACGGCGTCCGACCGGGCTCGCCCTTGACCGACAGCATGATGGCGACCTTCCGCAACAATCCGGAAGACGTGGTGGAGTTCACCACCAATGCCAAGCCAGGCGATTTCGGCGGCTTCGCGCCCAAAGTGTTCGAGCATGCCGAAAAGGGCGACAGCGTCGCCAACTGGATCGTCGACAAGGCGGTCGTCGATGTCGAGGCGTCGCTTGGCGCGCTCGACCTTTCGCACGACGCCCCGCTCTGCCTGCTCGGCGGGCTGGCGCCGCTTTATGCGCCGCGCCTTTCCCAACGCTACCAGGCATTGCTGAAAGCGCCGCTCGACGATGCGCTGGGCGGCGCCGTGCAGATGGCGGCGCGCATTTTCGCCAAGGCGGAGGCGGCACGATGAGCGAGGCCGCCGACCAGATCTTTGCCACACTGAAGCAATCGTCGCAAAGCGGCGCGCCGCTCTATCTGCAGCTGAGGAAAAGCATCGAGGACGCCGTCAATCGCGGCCTGATCGGGCCGGGCGATGCGCTTCCCTCCGAGCGCGACATCGCGACCAAGGCCGACATTTCGCGCGTCACCGTGCGCAAGGCGGTGCAGGATCTGGTCAAGGGCGGCATCCTCGTACAGCGCCACGGCTCCGGCACCTTCGTGGCGCCACGCATGGAGCGCGTCGAGCAGTCGCTTTCGCGGCTCACCTCCTTCACCGAGGACATGGCAAGACGCGGCATGGCGGTGCGCTCGGCCTGGCTGGACCGCGGCCTTTATGCGCCCTCGCCCGACGAGATGATGGTGCTCGGTCTGTCCTCCAGCGAATTGGTGGCGCGGGTGGCGCGCTTGCGCATCGCCAACGATACGCCGCTGGCCATCGAGCGCGCCTCGCTGTCGGCCAGCGCGCTGCCCGATCCGGCAGGGATAGGCTCCTCTCTCTACGCGGCGCTGGAACTGACAGGCAACCGGCCGGTGCGGGCGGTGCAGCGCATTTCCGCCGCCAATCTCGGCGACGCTGATGCGCGCCTGCTCGAAGTGCCGCCGGGCGTTGCCGGCCTGCACATCGAACGCATTTCCTATCTGGCGAGCGGCAAGGTGATCGAATTCACCCGCTCCATCTATCGGGGCGACGCCTATGACTTCGTCGCCGAACTGCGCCTGACAGGGCCGAGCGAAAAGGGCCGACCATGATCCCCAACACCACTCATATGCGGCGCGAGATCGACGAAATCCCCGAAGCCGTGGCGCGCCTGCTCGACGGCTCGTCAGCGGTGCTGACCGAGGCCGGACGCGGCATTCGCGAGCGCGATCCGAGCTTCATCGTTACCGTCGCACGCGGCTCGTCCGACCATGCCGCCACCTTCATGAAATATGCCGTCGAACTGACCGCCGGTCTGGCCGTTGCGTCGGTCGGCCCGTCGATCGCCTCGATCTACGGCGCCAAGCTGAAGCTCGCGGGCTCGGCTTGCCTCGCCATCTCGCAGTCGGGCAAGAGCCCCGACATCGTCGCCATGGCGGAGGCGGCGCGGGCCGGCGGCGCGCTCACCGTCGCCATCACCAACACCGCCGATTCGCCGCTGGCGCGGGCCTCGGATTTCGCCATCGACATTCTGGCCGGACCCGAGCGTAGCGTCGCGGCGACGAAAACCTTCGTCAATTCGGCGGTCGCCGGGCTGGCGCTCATGGCGCACTGCACCGGCGACGACAAGCTGCTGGCGGCCCTTGCCCGTTTGCCAGAACATTTCAGCAAGGCGATCGCCTGCGACTGGATGGCGCTTGCCGGTGCATTGGAGACGCCGCAGTCGCTGTTCATCCTCGGCCGCGGCCCGTCGGCGGCGATGGCCAACGAGGCGGCGCTGAAATTCAAGGAGACCTGCGGCATGCATGCCGAGGCCTATAGTGCCGCCGAAGTCATGCACGGCCCGCTGGCGCTGGTCGGTCCGGGTTTTCCGGTGCTGGCGCTGGCCGCCCGCGATGCCTCCGAGCCGTCCGTGGCCGAGGCCGCCGACAACCTCGCCGGCAAGGGCGCCGCCGTCTTCATCACCTCGGACAAGTCCAGGAGCGCGAGGCCGCTGCCGCATGTCGCCACGGGTCATCCGTTGACCGACCCGCTGACGCTGATTGTGTCCTTCTACGGCTTTGTCGAGGCCTTCGCCCGCCATCGCGGCCTCGATCCGGATGTGCCGCGCAATCTGCGCAAGGTGACGGAAACCGTATGAGCGACCGTTTTGCCCTGACTGGCGCCCGCATTTTCGACGGCGACGCCTGGCACGACAATGCCGCCCTTATTGTGCATGGCGGTTTGGTCGAGGCCATTGTCTCCGACGGCGCCATTCAGTCCGGCGTTGCCCGGATCGACACCGGCGGCGGCATGCTTGCGCCGGGCTTCGTCGACCTGCAGGTCAATGGCGGCGGCGGCGTCATGCTCAACGACCATCCCGATGTCGCCTCGCTCGCAACCATCTGCCGGGCGCACGCGCCGTTCGGCACCACGGCGCTGCTTGCGACACTGATTACCGACACGCCCGCAATCACCGCCGCGGCCATTGCCGCCGGCACCGAGGCGGCACGGCAGAAGCTGCCGGGGTTTCTCGGCCTGCATCTCGAGGGACCGCATCTCTCCGTCGCTCGCAAGGGCGCGCATGACCCGGCGCTGATCCGGCCAATGACGGATGCCGATGAGGCTGCCCTGATCGCCGCGCGGAAAAATCTGCCGGTGCTGCTGACGACGATCGCGCCGGAATCCGTCGAGCCTGCCCGCGTCGCCACGCTTGCCAAGGCTGGCATCGTCGTCAGCCTCGGCCATTCCGACACCGGCTACGCCACTGCCAAAGCCTTTGCCGACGCCGGCGCCAGCGTGGTCACCCATCTGTTCAACGCCATGAGCCAGATCGGCAACCGCGAGCCGGGGCTGGCCGGTGCAGCCATCGACATAGGCGGCCTCTCGGCCGGCATCATCGCCGACGGCATCCATGTCGATCCCGCCACCATGGCAATCGCGCTGCGCGCCAAGCAGGGCTCGGGCAGGATCGTGCTGGTCACCGACGCCATGGCAACGATCGGCACCGACATGACCTCGTTCACCCTCAACGGCCGCATCATCTACCGCAAGGACGGCAGCCTGCGGCTTGCCGACGGCACGCTGGCCGGTGCCGATCTCGATATGATCTCAGCCGTCCGCTATGTGCACCAGGTTGTCGGGCTGGATCTGTCGGAGGCCTTGCGTATGGCTTCGCTCTATCCGGCGCAAGCGGTCGGCCAGGCGCACCGGCTCGGCCGCTTCGCCAACGGCACCGCCGCCGATATTGTCGCCTTGTCGGACAACCTCGACGTCAAGGGCGTGTGGATCGGCGGCGACAGGGTTTTTGCACGCGCGGGAAGTCCGCGCTAAAGCAATTCCAGGAAAAGTGTGAGCGGTTTTCCGTCCGGAATTGCGTCAAGAACAAAAAGATAGAGCGGTTCGCCGTTTCTCCGAAACGGTGAAACGCGATAGAGTCCCGACCATGCATGATGTCGATTGCGTTGTTGCCGGGGCGGGTGTGGTCGGCCTCGCTATTGCCCGCGCGTTGGCGCTGGCGGACCGCGAGGTGCTGGTGGTCGAGAAGGCTGCAGCCATCGGCACGGGCACCAGTTCCCGCAATTCGGAAGTCATCCATGCCGGGCTCCACTATGCGCCGGGCAGCCTGAAGGCCCGGCTCTGCGTCGAGGGGCGCGAGCGTCTCTATGCCTATTGCCGCGAGCACGGCGTCGCCCATCGGCGCACCGGCAAGCTGGTCGTTGCCGTCGAACCCGACCAATTGGATAGACTGCAGGCGATTCAGGTCAACGCGGGACAATGCGGAGTCGGTGACCTCACGCTTTTGACGCGCGCAGAAGCCGAACGCCTCGAGCCTGCGCTAACATGCGCCGGTGCGCTGCTGTCACCGTCGACCGGCATCGTCGACAGCCAGGCGCTGATGCTGTCGTTGCGCGGCGACGCGGAGGCGGCCGGCGCCTCCTTCGCCATGCTCACCACTGTCTCCGGCGCAACCATCGAAGTCGACGGAATCCGGATCGATACACGCGATGCCGATGGCGAGCGTTTCACGCTACAGGCGGGCGCCTTCGTCAACGCCGTCGGCCTCGATGCCCAGGCATTGGCCGGCCGCATCGAGGGTTTTCCGCAAAACCTTGTTCCGCCCCTGTGGCTGGCGCGCGGCAATTATTTCGCGCTGTCCGGCCGCTCGCCTTTTTCACGGCTGATCTATCCGGTGCCTGTTCATGGCGGTCTTGGCGTGCATCTAACTCTCGATCTCGGTGGCAGCGCGCGCTTCGGCCCGGATGTCGAATGGATCGACTGCGTCGACTATACCGTCGATCCGCGTCGAGGCGCCGCCTTCTATGCGGAGATCAGGCGCTACTGGCCCGGCCTTGCGGACGACACCCTACAACCAGCCTATGCCGGTGTCAGGCCAAAACTGTCCGGCCCCGGCCAGCCGGCCGCCGACTTCGTGATCCAGGGGCCTGCCGATCATGGCACTGGGCCGATCGTCAATCTGTTCGGCATCGAGAGCCCCGGCCTGACGGCAAGCCTGGCGGTCGCTGACCATGTCGTGGAGCTGCTCAGCCTGAAATGACAGGGCTGGTGCCAAGCGAACGTCATGAAACCTTTTGATTTGGCGGCCGTTGTCGGAGCGTATGTCCGAGGCGAAACCCAAATCGAAACCGACCGACGGCATCAAACCGAGCGATGCCCCGAAGTCGCGTCGGGAAAAGCCGTCACGACAAAAGCCGCGCGACCGACGAACGGGCGAGGAGACGCCGCGCGAAAAGAAGCCAACGCCCCCCGACGCAGCGCCGGAGGTCGACGGCCAGGCGGGGCCGCCGCCGGAAGCTATCGAACCCGATCCGCAGCTGACGCCCGAAGAGGCCGAGCAGGCGCGCAAGAAATACCTGCTGCGGCGTTTCTGGATCAGCGCGCGCGGCTACTGGAGCCGGCGCGGCGACCGGCTCGCCTGGCCATTCACGATCGGAGTGCTGCTGCTGATCTGCATCAACATCGGTTTCCAGTATGGCATCAATGTCTGGAACCGCTCGATGTTCGATGCCCTCGAGCAGCGCAACGCCCGCACAGTCTATTTCCTCAGCGCCGTATTCGTGCCGCTGGTGATCTGCAGCGGCAGCCTTGTCGTCGCGCAGGTCTACCTGCGCATGACGATCCAGCGCCGCTGGCGTTCCTGGCTGACCACCGGGGTCGTCGCGCGCTGGCTGGCAAACGGCCGCTACTACCAGCTGAACCTCGTGGGCGGCGACCACCAGAACCCCGAGGCCCGCATGACAGAGGATCTGCGCATCGCCACCGAGTCGCCGGTCGATTTCATCGCCGGCGTCCTCAACGCGTTCCTGTCGGCCTCGACCTTCATCGTCGTGCTGTGGACCATCGGCGGCGCGCTCACCCTGCCGATCGGCGGCGAGAGCATCACCATTCCGGGCTTCTTGGTCATCACCGCGATCATCTATGCCGCCATCACCTCGACCTCGATGGTGGTCATCGGCCGCAATTTCGTCCAGCTCTCCGAGCGGAAGAACCAGGCGGAGGCCGAACTGCGCTACACGCTGACGCGCGTGCGCGAAAACGGCGAGAGCATCGCCTTGCTGGGCGGCGAGGAGGAGGAGCGCGGCGGCATCGACAGGAATTTCGGCCATGTACTGAAGCAATGGGCGCTGCTGACCGGACAGCACATGCGCACGGCGGCGGTGTCGCAGGGATCGAGCCTGTTTGCGCCGGTCGTGCCGATCCTGCTGTGCGCGCCAAAATTCCTCGAAGGCTCGATGACGCTTGGCGAGGTGATGCAGGCGGCGTCTGCCTTTGGCATCGTGCAAGGCGCGTTCGGCTGGCTGGTCGACAACTATCCGCGTCTCGCCGACTGGAACGCCTCCGCGCGGCGCATTGCCTCGCTGATGATGTCGCTCGACGGGCTCGAGCGCGCCGAGCAGAGCGATGCGCTCGGACGCATCAACCGGGGCGAAACCGAAGACGGCGCCATCCTCAGCCTCGACAATCTTTCCGTGACACTCGACGACGGCACCTCCGTGGTCAAGGAAACCGAGGTCGTGATCGAGCCGGGCGAGCGGGTGCTGGTGGCCGGCGAATCTGGTTCAGGCAAGTCGACGCTGGTGCGGGCAGTCGCGGGCCTGTGGCCATGGGGCGGCGGCAGTGTCAATTTCCACGCCGACAGGCGCCTGTTCATGCTGCCGCAACGCCCCTACATCCCCACCGGCACGCTTCGCCGCGCGGTCGCCTATCCCGCGGCGGCGGACAAGTGGACGATCAAGCAGATCAAGGCTGCCCTCGAGAAGGTGGGGCTTGGCTATCTCACCGACAGGATCAGGGAAGACGCGCCATGGGACCAGACGCTGTCGGGTGGTGAAAAGCAACGCCTCGCCTTTGCGCGCCTGCTGCTGCATCGTCCGGATATCGTGGTGCTGGATGAAGCGACTTCGGCGCTCGACGAGAAGAGTCAGGACACGATGATGAAGACGGTGATCCGCGAACTGCCTGATGTCACCATCATCAGCGTGGCGCACCGCGCCGAGCTCGAAGCCTTCCACAGCCGCAAGATCACCCTGGAAAGGCGTGAGGGCGGCGCCAAGCTTGTCAGCGATGTCGACCTCGTCCCGCGCAAGCGCAAACGCAGCTTGCTTAACCGCGCTCTGTGGGGTTCCAGCACGCGGATCGAGAGGCCTCGCAAGTAAGGCGTCACTGCCGAACCGGGAGCAGATGCCCAGGCGGAGCGGCTGAGGCACGGTTAGCCGGATTCAGATTAACCGTAGAGACCCTTGTAAGTCTCGCGCAACAGGTTCTTTTGCACCTTGCCCATCGTGTTGCGCGGCAGCTCGTCGACGAAGATGACCTGCTTCGGGTGTTTGTATTTCGCCAGCCGGCCGGCAATGGCGCCAACAATCTCGGCGCCAGTAATCTGCGACGCCGACGCCCGCACGACGACCGCTGTAACGCCTTCGCCGAAATCGGGATGGGCAACGCCGATGACCGCACTTTCCAAGACGCCGGCAAGCGCGTCGATCTCGCTCTCGATCTCCTTCGGGTAGATGTTGTAGCCGCCCGATATGATCAGGTCCTTGCCGCGGCCGACAATGTGGACATAGCCGTCCGTGTCGATGATGCCGAGATCGCCTGAGATGAAGAAGCCGTCATCGCGGAATTCCGCCTTGGTTTTCTCCGGCATGCGCCAATAGCCGGAAAAGACATTCGGCCCCTTCACCTCGATCATGCCGACCTCGCCTCGGGCAAGGGCAGCACCACTGTCGGGATCGGCTATGCGCAGCGAAACGCCGGGCAGCGGAAAGCCGACCGTGCCGGCCCGGCGCTCGCCGTCATAAGGGTTCGAGGTATTCATGTTGGTTTCGGTCATGCCGTAGCGCTCGAGGATGGCGTGGCCGGTCAGTTCGAGCCAGGCCTTGTGCGTTTCGGCAAGCAGCGGCGCCGAGCCGGAAACGAACAGGCGGATGTTCTTCGCTGCGTGGGCGTCCAGTCCCGCCTGCTGCAACAGCCTGGTATAGAAGGTCGGCACGCCCATCAGCACAGTGGCGCGCGGCAAAAGCGAGACGATGCGGCTCGCGTCGAATTTCTGCTCGAACAGCATCGAGGCGCCGGCCATCAGGGTGACGTTGGTGGCGACGAACAGGCCGTGCGTGTGGAAGATCGGCAGCGCGTGGATCAGCACGTCATCCCTGGTGAAGCGCCATTGCTCGACCAGCACGCGCGCATTGGAGGCCAGGTTTTCGTGGCTGAGCATGGCGCCCTTCGAGCGACCGGTCGTGCCCGATGTGTAGAGGATCGCCGCGAGGTCGTCCGGCCCGCGCGCCACATCGTCGAAATTCGGCGGCTGCTGCGCGGAATAATCGGTCAGCGAGCCTTCGCCGTTGCTGCCAAGTGTGGCGGTGACCGCGCCTGTCGCCTGCACCAACGGGGCGATGTCGCCTGCCCGCGCCGGGTCGCAGACGACCAGCCGCGGCTCGGCATCGCCGAAGAAATAGCCGAGCTCCGTCAGCGTGTAGGCGGTGTTGAGTGGCAGGAAGATCGCGCCGGCGCGCAGGCAGGCGAGGTAAAGGAAAATGCATTCGGGGCTTTTTTCAACCTGCACGGCGACGCGGTCACCGGGCTCGACACCGAAATGCTTCAGCGCCTGCGCTAATTGCGCCGACCGTGCCAGCATGTCGCTATAGCGGATCGAGCGCCCGTCATCGGTCTCCATCAGGGTGCGCCCGGGCGCGGGCATGCGGTCGCGAAAGGTGTCGAACAGGTGATTGCTCATGCGTCTTCCCTAGCGCATGGCCTCGAAAAAAAACAACCGCATTTCGGGAAACCGCGGCAAGCAGATTTCGGATCGAAACCGGAAGTGCCCTACCTGCGGCCGCGCAGCGCCTTGGCGCTCACGCGCGGGTCGCCGCTTTCGTTGAAGCGCTCCATGCACATGGCTGCCGTTAGACGGTAGTGGTTGAGCAAGGCTTCGACGGCGCCATCGGCATCGCCATCCACGGCGCGCTCGGCAATCAGGCGATGCTCGCCGATTTCGTCGCGCTCGGCCCCTTCCTGGGAGATCAGCCGATAGCGGGATGCCTGATCGGAAAGCTGGTCGCAAAAGCCGGTCAGCCAGTGCGACTGGCAGCCTGCGATCAGTGCCCGATGGAAGGCGCGATGCAGCTTTTCCCATTCCGGATTGTTCGAGGACGGATCCTCCGGCAAACGGCGCTGTGCGCGCGCCAAGCGATGCAAGGCCAGCACCAACTGCTCTTCCCATTCACCGGTGCGGTTGGCAATGGATTCACGCAGCGCTCGCTCTTCCAGCCAGCAGCGGGTGCGCGTCAATTCCTGGAGTTCCGGGGCACTGACCGGCATGATGAAGAAACCGCGCTGGTCATGGCGGCCGAGCAGGCCTTCCGAAGCAAGCCGGTTAAGAGCTTCGCGAACCGGTGAGGCACCGGCGCCATAACGGGAAACGACCCATTCGACACGAAGCTTGCTTTCACTTTCAAACACGCCGCGCAGGAGATCGTCGCGAAGCTGTTGATAGACCGTACTGGCGAGCGTGCTCTTGGCTCCCGCGCTTTCGCTCATATCGGCAGATCCGTAGGTCAATATGACTCCTATCGCTCTCCCATGCTCCGCCAGCCCGTTCGCGAAGCAAACGATTCGCCCGTACTTGTACTATATGCCTCGAGGCATCCATGGCTCAAGGGGAAGATCACGATATTCGACTTAAAGAGGAAGGTTTGCACATCTTACTCAGGGGAAGTAACGAATCTCGTGAAAAACTTGTTCTTGTGAAGAAACTTTGCCCCATGGTGCAGCTCGCGTCTTCGCGACATGGTTGTGGGGTCAGGAATACGGGTAATTTTTTCTTAACGCGCGTCAGGTTACCGAACTGGCCCCTCCCGCGATGGGGATACTTCCGACATTCGTCAACTAGATTTTGGCCGCCTAGTGTAGTGTCAGATGTGGTGATCGTGTCGCCCGCGGTTACGGTCAGCCCTGCCGACTGCCGCGAACTGACCGCTGTTTGGGACATCTCACCGGCTAAAGGATCAGGCAGGGAGAACAGGCCAGGGGATCAGGCCAAGAGATCAGAGCTGTCGAGATTTTCTGAAGCCGATGTCAGCCGGCAGCCCGGTCGGCCGCGGTTCGGATGGCTTCGATATTGGCCCGGTAGGCTTCGACGCTGCCGCCCTTGAAGATGGCGGCGCCCGCCACCAGCACGTCGGCGCCGGCTGATGTGACCAGGGGGGCGGTTTCCGGCGACACGCCGCCGTCGATCTCGATGCGGATCGGCCGGTTGCCGATCAGCGCCTTGACCCGCTTGACCTTGTCGACCATGGCCGGGATGAAGGCCTGGCCGCCAAAGCCCGGATTGACGGTCATGATCAGGATCAGGTCGAGTCGGTCGAGCACATATTCGATCGAGCTTTCCGGTGTCGCCGGATTGAGCGACACGCCAGCCCTCTTGCCGAGACCCTTGATGGTCTGCAGCGAACGGTCGAGATGCGGTCCGGCCTCGGCATGCACGGTCATGCCGTCACAGCCGGCGTCGGCAAAGGCGGCCAGATAGGGATCGGCCGGCGCAATCATCAGATGGCAGTCGAAGAAGGCCTTGGTGCGGTTGCGGATGGCCTTGATCACGGGCGGGCCGAAGGTGATGTTGGGCACGAAATGCCCGTCCATGACATCGAGATGGATCCAGTCGGCGCCGGCTGCGGCCACCGCCTCGACCTCGTCGCCGAGCTTCGAGAAATCCGACGCCAGCACCGATGGCGCGATCAGGGTCTTCCTGCTCATGATGCAGCCCTTTTTGGGCGCCCTGTTTGCGGACGCTATCTGACGATTGCCTAGACCATGATCCCGAAAAGGGAAAGTCGCTATTTGCTGCGCCGGCAGCGGCCGCTCGGATGCTTCGCCTGCCGGTGCGCAATTCTTGTGATCGAGCAGGTCCGACGCCCGCAGGCAGCGTGCCCGCTGGCGCCATGGTCATCGCCGGCTGGCCCCATCGTGACCCTGTGGCCAGGCTGATGGGGCGCTTATATCCATAGGAGAGCTGACGGTGTCGCCACGAAGCGCTTCGCCAGGCCACCAGGGGCAATGGATGGCCCAGAACAGGGGTTACCACCATGTACAAGCATATTCTCATCGCCACCGACGGATCGGAACTCGCCGGCAAGGGCGTTGCCCACGGGCTGACGCTGGCCAACAGCCTTGCGGCCGCCGTCACCTTCGTCAATGTCTCCGAGCCGTTCCCGGTCCTGGCCTGGGGTGGCGCTGTCGCCGGGTTCGCGGCCGGCGACGAACTGGTCAATTATGAGGAAAATGCCCGCCGCTATGCCACCGACGTGCTCGACCGCTGCAAGGCCTCGGCCGACGAACTCGGCGTGCCGGCAAAGACATTGCACATCGAAAACAAGACGCCCGCCGAGGGCATCCTCGACGTCGCCCGCACCGAGGCCTGCGATCTGATCGTCATGGCCTCGCATGGCCGCCGGGGTCTCGGCCGCCTGCTGCTCGGCAGCCAGACGGCCGAAGTACTGTCGTTGACGGAGACGCCGGTTCTGGTGGTGCGCTAGGGTCGATCGCGCCGGCCGTTTATTGAGCTGGTACCCCGGGAAGCGCCGAACCTGGCAAGGCGGGAAGCGGCGAACCCGGTTGCTGCTGCCGGGCAAACATCAGCCGCGTCTTCGTGTCCGCCATCGTCGGCGACAGGCTGCGCTGGATCAGCGCTTCGACATGGTCGTTGCGCTGCCTGGCGCTATCGGCACCCATCACCACCACGATCAGATGCCGGCCGTCAGCATTGTAGGAGGTGACGATGTTGTAGCCGGAGGCCCTGATGTAGCCGGTCTTGATGCCGTCGACGCCGCGCACGCGCCCGAGCATGTCGTTGTGGCCGCGCACCAGTCGGCCGCGGAACATGAAATCGCTTTCGGAGAAATAGTGGAAGTGCTGCGGGAAGCGGTGCTCGAGCGCCATGCCCAGCACCGCCATGTCGCGCGCCGTCGTGTATTGGCCGTCGTCGGGTAGACCGCAGGCGTTTTGGAAACTGGTGCTGGTCATGCCGAGCTGGCGCGCCTTGGATGTCATCATGGCGGCGAATTGGTCCTCCGAGCCGCCGAGATATTCGCCGACCGCCACCGCCACGTCATTGGCCGATTTCACCACCATCGCGCGGATGGCCGAATCGACGTCGATCGTCTCGCCACGCCGGAAGCGCAACTTCGTCGGTGGCTGCCGGGCGGCGTGGTCCGAGACAGGAATCTGCGTCTCCTTGCTGACGCGGCCGGACTCCAGCGCCTCGAACAGCAGATAGAGCGTCATCATCTTGGTCAGCGACGCCGGATAGCGCTGCGCCGTCGAACTGACCTCGAACAGCGTCTTGCCGCTGCCGGCATCGATGACGATGGCCGCATATTTTTCCTGAGGCGCCGGCACCGCCAGCACGCTGTCGGGCGGCGCGGTGGTGCTGCAGCCGGCAAAGAAGACGAGCAGCAGCAAGGCTGCGGCAAATCTTTGGATGAGGGCGGGGAAATGGAAATCGGGCAAGGCAAGTCCGGCGTTGCTGAGAGGGCCGGAACCTAGCCTAACCCGAATGCCGCGTCCATTTGGTTAACGCACAAGGGTGGAGTTCCCCGCCCCGAAATCGCCTGTTTCCTGTCCTGTTTTGCCTGCGGGGTCGCGCTGCTGCTATAGAGGCGGCAATTGCATGGGGGATTTGACAATGACCGGTGACATCGGCGCGGCCGCGCCATCTCTTATCAAGGCTTCACTCAGCCGCACCGGCAAATGGGCAGGCAGCGTCGCTTTCATCGGTGGTGCCGCCTCCGACATCCTCAATCCGCTGGCGCCGTTCGCCGCCTATATCGCGCTGGTCGCCTCGGTTGCCGCCGCCATCATCGCCATCGCCATTGTTCTGCGGCTGGTGCTGGCCACCAAGGCGCTGCCGGCGCTTATCTTTGCCACCAGCGCCGCCGCCGTTGCCGGCGGCGTCTACGGCCTGCAGCAGCAGACCAATTCGCAGAACGGGATCATCGCCGGCCTGGTGCCGGCCATCGCGCAACTGCAGCAGCAGATGGGCATCGTCTCGGCCAGGGTGGCCAGGATCGAGCAGACGGTCACGCAGACCCAGCAGACGGTCGACCAGGTCAAACAATCGACCGACGCGGTGGCAAAAAAGACCGAGGAGATTGCGTCGAACCAGCAGCAGCAGACCGAACAGGGCGCGCAGACGCAAAAGACCGTCGATCAGGTCAAGCAGACGACTGAAACGCTCGCTGCCGGCCAGCAGAAACAGGCCGAGCAGGCCGACAAGCTGCAGGCGACCACCGAGCAGATCGCCGCCTCCATCGACACAATCGCCAAGGGTTTTGCCGCATTGGCCGCACAGGGCGGGGCGATCGCCGAGCCGAAGCGGCCGGATGAATTCTACCACAATGCCCGCGTCTACGAGCTTTCCGGCGACATGCTGAATGCCCGCCGCTCTTATCTCGCCTTTGCCGGCTTCGACGTCGACGCCGTCGATCCGTACACACGCTTTGCTACGCTGCTGCGCGTGCAGGACGGCAAGGCCGGTGCCCGCGAAGTGTTCGGCCAGCTTGCCGACAAGGCCAAGGCGCTGTCGATCAAGCTGGTCCATATCCTGCAGTTCGACGATGCTCAGCGTCTCGACAAGCTCAACGCTTTCATCGCGGCCAATCCGGATTTTGCGCCGGCCTATTATCTGCTCGCGCAGGAGTTCTCCGAAGATCGCCTCGGCGTCCAGGCGCTGTCCGACAAGCGCAGCGAGGCTGAGGCGCTGACCAAGTTCGTCTCCTATGAAAAGGATGGCGGGCTGCTCAAATATTTCGTCGACCAGAGGGAGCTCGCCGACTGGCTCGACCGCAGCCGCAGCCGGCTGACCGCCCTTGGCGACGTGCTCGACCCCGCGCGCTTTGCGCCGTCGCTGACGCCGATGCGCTCCAATGCCGGCTGGACGATCTCCATCTCGCTGCCCGAGGCGGCGACCGGCATTTCCTGGCGACTGGGTGAAACCGGTCCGTTCACCGACACCGGGCTGATGGCAATGAACGACCAGCGCACCGGCAAGCCGATGCCCAATCCCAGCTTCGAATTGCCCGACAGCACCACGGCCACCACCATCGGGGTGAAATATCTCGATCTCAGGGGCCGCGAGACCGGGCCGTTCAACATAAGTTTCGATCCGGAAGCCGCACTCCAGCAGGGCAACAAACAGATCCTCGACCAGTTCTGGACGTCGTGGATCGCCTTTGATGCCAGCGGCAATCACGGCCTCGTCTATTTCTCCCAGATGCTGTCGTACCGTTGCGGCATCAAGGAGGTGCGCTACAGCCTGAACGGCACCGCGCTCGACAAGGAAATCAAGCTGCCGCCTTGCGACAAGAAGGACCCCTACGCCATCCCTTATGACTACCAGCCTTACTTCAAGGTCGCCGACAGCGTGACGTCGATGGCGGTGCAGGTCACCTACACCGACGGCACCAAGTCACCGGTCAGGGAATACAAGCGGCAGTAGGCGCCCACTCTCCCACCAGCCGGAGGGTGGAACTGGTCTGATGCAAAATGCCGGAAGCTGTGCTTGCGCATCCGTCGCGGAGCGGGTTTGTTCGCTGCCATCAGAATCAGCAGGTGCGCGGATGGATACGGTCACGATCAAGGCAAAAGGCATCTCGGTCACGCTCGACCTCACAGTCGGCCATATCGCCGACATGACGGTCGACAGCGATGGCCGCCAGTTGAAGCCGCTGCATCGCGCGCCCTGGGTCGATGCGGGCGAAACGCTGCCGCCTGACCTGCCTGAAGGTACCGTGCGGCTATCTGGCGATTTCCTCTGCGCGCCGTTTTCGGCGAGCGACATCGAAGCCGCACCGCTGCATGGCTGGCCGGCCAACAGCGGCTGGGATGTCGTTGCCAGCGAAGCGACATCCGATGGCTGGCGGGCTGTCTTCCGGCTGCGCCGCACGGTCATGGGCGCCACGGTCGACAAGATATTCACTCTTCGGGACGACCATCCCTTCCTCTACCAGGAACATATCTTTTCCGGCGGCTCGGGCGCCGTTTCCGCCGCTCACCATCCGATGACGGCGATGCGCGATGGCGGTCGGCTGGCCTTTTCGCCCAAGCGCTTTGCCGCGACGCTGGATACACCGCTGGAGCCCGATCCGGCCCGCGGCCGCTTCCGGCTCGCCTATCCGGCGCGCACCACCGATCTGACACGCTTTCCGGCGACCGGCGGCGGCACGCTCGATCTCACCGATTACCGCATGGAAGATCAGCGCGAGGATTTCATCACCATGGTCGAGGCCGATCATGGCGGTCCGGGCTGGACCGCGCTGGCGCGCCGCGCTGAACAGGATCTGGTGCTGGTGCTGAAGAACCCGGCCGAATTGCCGGTCACCATGTTGTGGTTCAGCAATGGCGGCCGCGATTACGCGCCGTGGAGCGGCCGCCATCGCGGCGTGCTCGGCATCGAGGACGGCCGCGCGGCCGTCGGCCATGCCGCATCGGTCGGCGACAACTGGCTGAAGCGCGAAGGCGTGGCGACCGCCTTTGCGCTCGGCGGCGAAGTCTCCTTCCGCCATGTCATCGGCGCGTTGCCGCAGGCTAGCGGCGAGCCGCCGCGCGATATCGCGACGGCCGATGGTCATATGCGCCTGGTGGCAGCAGATGGTTCGACCCGCGACGTCGCCTTCGACAGCGATTTCTTGCGCATCGAACAGTCAGCCTAGCCTGCCGGCATCGCAAGTTCGGGGTTTGAAATTTCCGCCAACAGCCGCCAAGATGCGGGCTGAAACCATCCGGCTGCAAAAAGGCTCTCATGTCCGAAATCGCCCACCTCGCCGCCACCATCTTCAAGCGCGCCGGCAAGGCGAAGCGCTTCATCGTCGCCATTGCCGGCCCGCCCGGCGCCGGCAAGTCGACGCTGTCGGCCGGCCTGCATGATCTGTTGCCGGAAGGCGCCTCGGAAGTCGTGCCGATGGACGGGTTTCACTATGACGACATCGTGCTCAACCAGCGCGGTCTGAGGCCAAGAAAAGGCGCGCCTGAAACCTTCGATTTCGCCGGTTTCGAAACGCTGTTGAAGCGCATCCGTTCGGGCGAGCCCGACATCGCCGTCCCGGTGTTCGACCGCAGCATGGAATTGTCGCGCGCCGCGGCATCCATCGTTGCCGCCGAGACCAAATTCATCCTGGTCGAGGGCAACTACCTGCTGCTCGACGAGGAGCCGTGGTCGCGGCTGGCGCCGCTGTTCGACTTCACCATCTTTGTCGATGTGCCGCGTACTGAACTCGAGCGCCGCCTTTTGGTGCGCTGGCACGAGCATGGCCGCTCCGATGAAGACGCACGTGCCTGGATCGCTTCCAACGACATGCCCAACATCGACCGCGTGCTTGGCCGCCGGCGTTCCGCCGACCTGGTTGTGGGCGATCCTGCTTAATTCTCAGCAATTCCGAACGGGAACCTTAAGACTTTCAGGTCGTTATCCCACACGAGGCAACTTAGCCACAGAGGGATTTCGTCCGATGGCAACCAAAGCAAGAAAACCCGCAGCCGCCAAATCCAGGGCAACGCCAGCCAAGGCCACCCAGGCAAAAGCAGGCGCAGGCCCTGCAATTGCGGAGCGCTCCAGGGATGCAAAGCTGGCTTTCGGCAAGGCGGCGCCGAAGAAGGTGGTGCCGGGCGTAGCGGCCAAGGTGGCGGCAAAACCCGCCAAGGCCAAGAAGCCGGCAACCAGCGGCAGCTCGGTGGGCACCATGCGCAATGTAGCCAACGTTGCCGCCGGCGCGGTTGTCGCCACCGCAAGGGGCGCGGCCTCGTTCGCCGCGTCTGTCATGGGCAGAGGCGGCTCCAAGGCCAAAGCCAAGGCAAAGTAGAGCAATTCCAGGAAAAGTGTGAAGCGGTTTTCCCGGGAATAGCGCGGAGCGCTTTCCCCTGGAATTGCGTCAAGCAAAAGGGAAAAGCCGCTTTCAAGCGGCTTTGATCATCAGCCTCTGGCTGGAATGGTGAGGCCGCGTTGCACCGCAGGCCGCGCCAGGCCGCGCTCCAGCCATGCCGCGACGGTGGGGAAGTCGTCGAAGCCGACGAGTTCGCGCGCTTCGTAGAAGCCGATCAGATTGCGCACCCAGCCCAGCATCGAAATGTCGGCGATGGTAAAATCGTCATCCATGATCCACTTGCGGCCCTTCAGCCTTGTCTCCATCACGCCGATCAGCCGCCGCGACTCGTTGCGGTAGCGATCCAGCGGCCGCTTGTCGGCGATTTCGCGTCCGGCGAACTTGTTGAAAAAGCCGACCTGACCGAAGATCGGCCCGATCGCCGCCATCTGGAAGAACACCCATTGGATGGTCTCGTAGCGCCGCGCCGGATCGGCCGGGATCAGCTTGCCGGTCTTGTCGGTGAGGTAGAGCAGGATGGCGCCGGATTCGAACAGGCCGAGCGGCTTGCCGCCCGGGCCGTCGGGGTCGATGATTGCCGGTATCTTGCCGTTCGGGTTCAGCGACAGGAATTCCGGCGTCCAGCTCTGGTCCTTGCCGATCTCGACGAGATGCGCCTCGTAGGGCAGCCCGAGTTCCTCCAGCGCGATCGAGATTTTCACGCCGTTCGGCGTCGTCGCGGAATAGAGCTGGAGGCGGTCTGGATGCTTGGCCGGCCAGCGCTTGGTGATCGGAAAGGCGGACAGGTCGGTCATGGAAGGCTCCGGTCGGGAATTTGGCGCGGCATCGCGCCGTTTGGCGGGTTGCGAAGGATTATCCGCGGCGACTTTACCGATCAACCGGCCGGCGGTGCACACACCATCTTCACCAGCGATTCAGGACCAGCCGCTTCTCGTCAGACCGCCTTGAACGCCACCACGGCATTGGTGCCGCCAAAGGCAAAACCGTTGCTGATCGCGGCCCGCACCTTGCGCTCGCGCGCCACATTGGGCGTGACATCGAGATCACAATCGGGGTCGGCCTGCCGGAAATTGGCCGTCGGCGGGACGATGCCTTCGCGGATCGCCATCACGCAGGCGATCATCTCCAGGCCGCCCGAGGCGCCGAGGCAATGCGCATGCATGGACTTGGTCGACGACACCGAGAGCTTGTAGGCATGGTCGCCGAAGACGCGCTTGATCGCAGCCGTCTCGATCTGGTCATTGGCCTTGGTGCCGGTGCCGTGGGCGTTGAGATAGTCGACGTCCTCGGGGTTGAGCCCGGCGTCGGCGAGGCAGGCGCGCATCGCCGCCGTAGGCCCTTCGACAGTCGGTGCGACGATGTCGGAAGCGTCGGCGGAAAGCCCGGCTCCGGCAATTTCGGCCAGAATGTCGGCGCCGCGCGCCATGGCGTGCTCGTAGCTTTCCAGCACCGCCATGGCCGCACCTTCGCCCAGCGACAGGCCTTGGCGGTCGGCCGAGAATGGCCGGCAAGTGTCGGGCGCCAGCACCCGCAGCGCTTCCCAACCCTTCAGAATGCCCCAGACCAGCGGTGCATCGGTGCCGCCGGCGACCATGACGTCGGCGCGGCCAAGCCGGATCTGGTCGACCGCCGAGGCAAAAGCGTGATTGGACGACGAGCAGGCCGAGGTGACGCCGAAAACCGGCCCGCGCAGGCCGAGATTCATGCTGACATGGCCCGATGCCGCACTTGGCATCACTTTCGGCACGGTGAAGATGCCGGCCCGGTTTTTTCCGTCGATCAGGATGGCGCGATAGTTTTCCTCGATCGCTTCCCAGCCGCAGACGCCGACGCCGACCACCGTGCCCATCCGGTAAGTGGTGGCTTCATCCGAGGTCAGCCCGGCATGCTGCATGGCCTCGCGCGCGGCTATCGTCGCCAGCAGGCTGAAGCGGTCCATCGACACGGTCTGCTTGTGGCCGATGCCATGCTCCGGCATAGCCTTGATCTCGCAGCCGACCTTGACCTTCAAATCATGCAGCAGCGGATTGTCGATCTGGCCGATCGCCGAACGTCCGGCGCGCATTTCGTTCCAGATCGCAGGCGCATTGGTGCCGAGCCCGCATATGCCGCCGATGCCGGTAATGACGACGCGCTTTTGCATTCAGCTCAAGCTTTTTTCGCGATCAGCGCGCGAACAGCCTCAACCATATCGCCGACATTCTTGAGATTGCTCCAGGCATCGACCGTGTTCATCTCGATCTCGATGCCGTACTGCTCCTCGAGATCGAAGATGATCTCGGTCAGTTCCAGGGAATGGATGCCAAGCGCGGTCAATTCCGTATTGGTGGTGATCTCTTCGCCGCCGGGCTCCGCATGTGCCCTGATCTTGGCGATGATTTCCGTTGCCAGCTCGTCAGCCATTCGATTCCTTCCCCAATTTTTTCATTTCGGGTGCCGATCGGCTGGCGCCCTTGTTGCCCGGACTGAAAATCGCCGTCGCCTTCAAAACCCGCCAGGCGCGGCACGACCGTTCCAAAGAGGCTCCCTCTATAGAAACGGAAACGCTGTCAAGCAACAAGCTATATCAACAAGCTACATATCGACAAAGCGCCGGGAGTGCTTAACGTTGGGGCGATGGATACGTTGCAACATGGCTTGATCTCGGCTCAGCAGGCCCAGCGCGTCGCCGGTGCGGCTCGGCTTGCATGCGGCGTCAGTGCCGGCCGCACCAGGCTTTCGCGCCTCTATCAAGACGGATCGGCCAAGATCCGCATGCCGGCCGTTGCGGCCGATCCGCTCGAAGCTGTGCTCATCAACACCGCCGGCGGGCTGACTGGCGGCGACCGGCTTGGCTGGGAGATCGATGTCGGCGCCGGCGCTTCCGCTTCCATAACCACCCAGGCCTGCGAAAAGATCTATCGTGCCGAAAGCGACCGTGCCGAAGTACGGGTAAAGCTCAGCGTTGGCGCGGACGGCCGCATCGCCTGGCTGCCGCAGGAAACCATCGTCTTCGACCGCTCGGCCTTTGCCCGCACGCTCGACGTCGAGCTTGCCGCAGGCGCCGAGGCGTTGCTGGTCGAGGCCACGGTCTTTGGCCGCCTGGCCATGGGCGAACAGGCCGCGCACGGCCATTTCCACGACCGTTGGCGGGTCCGCCAGGACGGTGCGCTCATTCATGCCGAGGATTTCCGCATCGGGCCGGCGATTGCGGCAGCCCTTGGCCGCCCGGCCGTTGCCCGTGGCGCCATTGCCGTGGCGACGCTGCTGATGGTTTCACCGCGGGCCGAAGCCTTGCTCGAGCCGGCCCGCGACATCATCGGCGCGGAGGGCGATGCCAGCGCCTGGAGCGTGAAACAATCTGGCAAGCTTCTTGCGAGGCTGTTTGCCGAGGACGGTTACCAGCTGCGCAAGCGGCTGGTTCAGCTCGTCGAACTGCTCAACGGGCGGGCCGGTCTGCCCAAATTATGGTCACTCTGAGCCAAGTCCAGGCCAAATCCAGGGAAGCGCATGAACCTTACGCCGCGTGAAAAGGACAAGCTGCTCATCGCCATGGCGGCGATCGTGGCACGCAAGCGGCTGGAGCGCGGCGTCAAGCTCAATCACCCCGAAGCGATCGCGCTGATCACCGATTTCGTCGTCGAGGGCGCCCGCGACGGTCGCCCCGTCGCCGAACTGATGGAGGCCGGCGCCCATGTCGTCAGCCGCGCGCAGGTCATGGAAGGCATCGCCGAGATGATCCATGACGTGCAGGTCGAGGCGACATTTCCCGACGGCACCAAGCTGGTGACCGTGCACGAACCGATCAGGTGAGGAGGCAACGATGCTCGAGCTGCGACCGAATTGTGAATGCTGCGACAAGGACCTGCCGCCAGAAGCGACGGATGCGCTGATCTGCACCTTTGAATGCACTTTTTGCGCCGATTGCGCTGAACATGTGCTGGGCGGCGTTTGCCCGAACTGCGGCGGCAATTTTTCGGCCCGGCCGATCCGGCCGGCGGAGAAGCTGAAGAAATATCCGGCTTCGACCAAACGCGTGCTCAAGGCCGAAGGCTGCGACCCCCGCAAGGCCGCGTGATTGTTATTCTGGATTGGAAGGTAGACCGATGATCTCCGTTTCGACCAAACGCGCCACGCTCGCCGCAATCCTGTTGCTGGCGGCGGCGATGCCCGCCTATGCCCATGTCGGCATCGGCACCACCTCGTCCTTCGCGGCAGGCTTTGCGCATCCGTTGTCCGGCCTCGACCATATGGCCGTGATGATCGCCGTCGGCCTGTGGGCCGCGCTCAAGGGCGGCAAGGCGATATGGGCCTGGCCGCTGGCCTTTGTCGGCGTCATGCTGGTCGGCGGCGCGCTCGGCATGCTGCATGTGCCGGTGCCTTTCGTCGAACCGGGCATCTTGGCCTCCGTCGTGGCGCTCGGCCTGCTGGTGGCGCTCGCGGTCGATCTGCCGGTCTCGGCCGGCGTCGCCATCATCGGCCTGTTCGCGCTGTTCCATGGCCATGCCCATGGCACCGAAGTGCCGGAAAATGCCGGCGGGCTTGACTATATGGCCGGCTTTGCTGTCGCCACCGCGCTTCTCCATGCCGTCGGCATCGCGGCGGGCCTCGGTCTCGGCCTGCGCTTTCGCGGCCTTGCCCGCGCCGCCGGTGCGGCGTGTGCTGCGGTCGGCGTCGGCCTGGTCGTCGGCGTTCTGGGAGGCCCAGCATGATCCCCGGCGAAATCATCACTGCCAGCGGTGACATCGAGCTCAACAAGGGCCTGCCGACCGTGACGCTGAAAGTCGCCAACAGCGGCGACCGGCCTATCCAGGTCGGCAGCCACTACCATTTCTTCGAAACCAATGAGGGGTTGAAATTCGATCGCGACAAAGCGCGCGGCATGCGTCTCGACATTGCCGCCGGCACCGCGATGCGCTTCGAGCCGGGACAGCAGCGCGACGTCACGCTGGTGCCGCTCGGAGGAAAACGCGAGGTCTACGGTTTTCAGCAGAAAATCATGGGCAGACTGTGAGATCGACGGCGTCGAGCGCCTCTGGCTCAGCCCGGCGGCTTGGCCGCCGCATAGATGACGAGCTTTCCGGGATCGTCGAATTCGACGGCCAGAACGTCTTGCGCCAGTACGCGCCTGGAATCGATCGCGTTGAACAGCAAGGCATTGGCCTCGATCTCCTCGCGCAATTCCGTGATGTCGTCCTGGTGCTCCTTGACCTTGTTCTCGACAGCCGGCGGCGGGCCGCCCTCGCTACGCGCCGCATCGGTGAGGAAGACGATATCGACGCTGTCGAGCTTGGATGTCTTGCGCACGGTGCCGATGTTTTCACGCGTCCGCTCGATCGCGGAGATGATCTTCTTGGTCTGCGTCTCCGTCCGCGCCTCTTCCTGTCGGACATTGGAACCGACGATCCGGCTCACGGTCTCCTGGCTTTCAACGGTTTGCGCGGCGTGCGCATCGAAGGCGGCGAGGAATGCGCAAGCGGCTATGGCGTGGAGCCATCTGGGATCGGCAAAGGGAATGGTCGGCATCGCTCGCTCCTGGCAGACTTTTCTGCGCAACGCCGCTCGGCGCCAAAGGAACCAAACGACTCCTGCCCGGCGAAGGTTCCCTCCGCAATAGGGCCGGCGGACCGGATACCGGCCCGCCGGGCGCTGTCGTCAGCTCGCCTTCTTGGTGACCAGCGTCAGCGCGCCATCGGTCGTCATGCTGGCGGCCACCACCTGTGCCGAGGTGAGGCCCTTGGCCTGCAGCGCAGACTTGATCTGCGGCGTCGCGTCGATCGAGGAGCGCAGTTTCTGCAGGCCGGCATCGCCACGCTGGGCGATCACCTGATTGACCTGCGTCTGGGTGGCCTCGGGCAATTCGCTGATATCGACGATATTGACCTTCTGGATCGCCGGCGCCGCCGGTTGAGCGCTGGGCGCGGCCGGCTTTGGTTGCGGCGTGGGCTGCTGCTGGGCGCCGGCGATTGTCGCGGAGGCCAGCGTGGCGGCGGCTGCAAGAACGATGATTTTGCGCATGGATTTTCCTTCCATCGAATTGGCCAAGGATTTGGCAAACGGGTGGTTTGGGGTGGCACGCCCACCTCAACGGCCAAATGGGATCAGAAGGTGTCGCCGAGCGGGTCATTGCGTGACCATTGGATGGCGACGATGTGGAGTTCGGCTGCGGCCAGACTGCGTTGGGGAGTATTGACTGATGGCTAGAATTACCCGCGCCGCCTATGCGCAAATGTACGGCCCGACCGTCGGCGACAAGGTGCGGCTTGCCGACACCGAGTTGTTCATCGAGGTCGAAAAGGATCTCACCATCCACGGCGAAGAGGTGAAATTCGGCGGCGGCAAGGTCATCCGTGACGGCATGGGCCAGAGTCAGGTGTCGCGCGCGCAAGGCGCGGTCGACACCGTCATTACCAATGCGCTGGTGATCGATGCCTCAGCCGGCATCTTCAAGGCCGATATTGGCCTCAGGGACGGCCGCATTGCTGCCATCGGCAAGGCCGGCAATCCGGACACACAGGATGGCGTCACCATCATCATCGGCCCCGGCACCGAGATCATCGCCGGCGAGGGCAAGATCCTCACGGCCGGCGGCTTCGATGCGCATATCCACTTCATCTGCCCGCAGCAGATCGACGAGGCGCTGATGTCAGGCATCACCACCATGCTCGGCGGCGGCACCGGCCCGGCGCATGGCACGCTGGCCACCACCTGCACGCCGGGGCCGTGGCACATGGCGCGCATGATCCAGTCCTTCGACGCTTTCCCGATGAACATCGGCCTGTCGGGCAAGGGCAATGCCTCGCTGCCGGCAGCGCTGGAGGAAATGGTGCTGGGCGGCGCCTGTTCGCTGAAGCTGCATGAGGATTGGGGCACGACGCCGGCGGCGATTGATTGCTGCCTGTCGGTCGCCGACGACTACGACGTCCAGGTGATGATCCACACCGACACGCTCAACGAATCCGGCTTTGTCGAAAACACCGTCGCGGCGATCAAGGGCCGCACCATCCATGCCTTCCATACCGAAGGCGCCGGCGGCGGCCATGCGCCTGACATCATCAAGGTCTGCGGCCTGCCCAACGTCATCCCGTCCTCGACCAACCCGACACGGCCCTACACCGTCAACACGCTGGCCGAGCATCTCGACATGCTGATGGTCTGCCATCATCTGTCGCCATCGATCCCAGAAGACATCGCCTTTGCCGAAAGCCGCATCCGCAAGGAGACCATCGCCGCGGAAGACATTTTGCACGACATCGGCGCCTTCTCGATCATCTCGTCGGACTCGCAGGCCATGGGCCGCGTCGGCGAGGTGGCGATCCGCACCTGGCAGACCGCCGACAAGATGAAGCGCCAGCGCGGGTCGCTGCCGCAAGAGACCGGCAACAACGACAATTTTCGCGTCCGCCGCTACATCGCCAAATACACCATCAACCCGGCCATCGCGCATGGCCTGTCGAAGGATATAGGCTCGATCGCCGTCGGCAAACGCGCCGATCTGGTGCTGTGGAACCCGGCCTTTTTCGGTGTGAAACCGGACATGGTGCTGATCGGTGGCATGATTGCCGCTGCCCCCATGGGCGACCCCAACGCCTCGATCCCGACGCCGCAGCCCATGCACTACCGGCCCATGTTCGGCGCCTATGGCAAGGCGAGGACCAACTCGTCCGTGACCTTCGTCTCGAAAGCAGCGCTGGAGTCAGGCCTGCATGGCAGGCTCGGCGTCGACAAGCAGTTCGTCGCGGTGGAAAACACCCGCGGCGGCATCGGCAAGCACTCGATGGTGCTGAACGACGCCACCCCGCATGTCGAGGTCGACCCGGAGACCTACGAGGTTCGCGCCGATGGCGAGTTGCTCACCTGCGAGCCGGCGACCGTGCTGCCGATGGCGCAGCGGTATTTCCTGTTTTGATGCTAGGGGCGATTGGATCGACCCGGCAAAATCCGTTGCGACCCGGTCGGTGCCGCCGCAATATGCGGCTCAAAGAAACCGCGTAACTGGTCATGGCCACCGAAATCGTCTCTGCCCACGACATTTTCCCGCATATTCGCATCGTCATGGGCATGGTGATCGGGCTGGGCGTCACGCGCCTTTTGTCGGGGCTCGCCCGCATCGTCCAGCATCCCGGCCAGTACAAGCTCTATCCCGTACACCTCGCCTGGGTCGCCTCCATGCTGTTGCTGCTGGTGCATTTCTGGTGGTGGGAGTTTGGGCTCTACACAATCCAGATCTGGACCTTCGGCAAGTACCTGTTCCTCATCTTCTACGCCATCACGCTGTTCCTGTTGTGCGCGCTGCTGTTTCCGGATTCGATGCTCGACTACACCAGCTATGAGGATTTCTTCTATTCGCGCCGCGGCTGGTTCTTCGGCCTGCTGGCGACGACCTATCTGCTCGACGTCGTCGACACGCTGCTGAAAGGTCCGGAGCATTTCGCCCGCTACGGCAATGAATATCTGTTCCGCACCCCGGTTTTCGTGGCGCTGTGCATTGCCGCCATCCTGGTGCGCGACCGCCGCTTCCACATCGCCTTTGTCGTCGGCACGCTGATCTACCAGGTGTCGTTCATCCTGCGGCTCTTCGATACCATCGTATGAGCAGCGGCTATGGTCTAGGCTCCAGAGGAAAGAGGGTCAACCATGTACAAGGCCATCGGATCGCGCGGGTCCCGGGTCAGCCGCGTTCTGTGGATGCTCGAGGAACTCGGGCAGCCTTATGAATTCGTCGAGGTCAAATTGCGCTCGCCGGAAGCCTATGCGCTCAACCCGTCGGGCAAGGTGCCGATCCTGATCGATGGCGAGCTGACGGTGACGGATTCGGCGGCGATCTGCGTCTATCTCGCCGACAAACACGCCGACAAGGGCTTGGGCGCCAATCCTGGCCTCGCCGGGCGCGCCGAGATGGATTCCTGGATGCATTTCGCCCAGTCAGAGTTCGAGGCGCCGCTGTGGAACAAATTGCGCCACCGCTTCCTGCTGCCGAAGGAAGTGCGGGTCGATGTCGGCCCCGCCGCCGTCTACGATTTCGCCTCCGAGACCAGGGCGCTGGACCGCCGGCTGGGCGATCGGCCGTTTGCGCTGGGCGATCGCTTCTCGGCCGTCGACGTGCTGTTGGGCGACATGGGCAACTGGGCCCGTGCCGGAAAATTCCCGATCGACTCCGAGCGCGTCAACGCCTATTTCGACCGCTTGCTGTCGCGGCCGGCCCGGGCGCGGGCGCAAGCCCATGCATCGGCCCGAAAATCGGAATAGATTTTCGGAAAGCACGATGCATAGATTCAAAAAGTGTTAGAGCGTCCGTTGCGCGTCCAAGGGGACGCGCGGCGCTCTAATGGCGGAGCGATGCGATGAAACTCAATCTCAACACCGACTTCACCAAATTCCCGCGCGCCGTCTCGGTGCTGTCTGCCGGCAAAACCGATGCCACAAGCCCATCCGGCCGTGCCGTTCTGCCCCATGACGAGCGCCATCTGCGCCGGCGTGCCATCGAGCTTGCCGACGGTAGCAAGGTGCTGGTCGACCTGCCTGAACCCGTGACCTTGAACGATGGCGACCGCCTGGTGTTGGAGGATGGCCGCCATATCGAGATCATCGCCGCACCCGAAGAGGTCTACGACATTCGCGCCAGCGACGCCGTGCATCTGACCGAACTCGCCTGGCATATCGGCAACCGGCATCTGGCGGCGGCGATCGAGCCCGGCCGCATCCTCATCCTGCGCGACCACGTCATCAAGGCGATGCTGGAAGGTCTCGGCGCCACGGTGCGTGATGTCTCCGAGCCGTTCAAGCCGGTGCGCGGCGCCTATTCCGGCGGCCACGATCACGGTCATGCGCACAGCCACTCCGAAGCGCATTCCCATGATGGGCATTCTCACGCGCACAGCGAGTCCCATTCTCACAGCCATTCCCATGTCGGGCATCATCACGACCATGACTGAGCAGCCATCCGGCATCGCTTTGCTGCGGCTGATGGCGTGGCTGTCGCCGGCCTTTCCGGTCGGCGGCTTCTCCTACAGCCACGGCCTCGAGCGCGCCGTGCATGACGGGTTGGTGGCCGACAGCGAAAGTCTCACCGGCTGGCTGGAGACGCTGGTCGAGATGGGCTCGGGCTGGAACGACGCCGTGCTGTTTGCCGAGATCTGGCGCCGCGCCCGCGACGGTGGCGACCTCCATGAAATTGCCGATCTCGCCGAAGCGCTGGCCGGATCGCATGAGCGCCACACCGAAACCATGCTGCAAGGCGCCGCCTTTCTGAAGGCGGCGTCGGCCTGGCCCAATCCCGTGCTGGGCCGCTTGCCGGTCGAATGCGCTTATTGTGTCGCCGTCGGCGCTCTTGCCGGCGGCAACGGCATCGGGCTTCAGGACGCGCTGTCCGCCTTCCTGCAGGCCTTCTTCTCCAACCTCGTCCAGGCGTCAATCCGGCTCGGCGTCGTCGGCCAGAGCGGCGCGACGGTGCTGCTCGCCGGCTTCGAGCCATTGGCGCTGGCGACCGCGGCGCGTGCCGCCGGCTCGACGATTGACGATCTCGGCGGCTGCGCCCTCATCTCCGACGTCATGGCGATGAAGCACGAGACGCAATATTCCAGGCTGTTCCGCTCATGACCACACTCGCCTTCGCCCTTTCGGCTGTCCTGCTGCTGATCACCGCGCTGCATGTCTATTGGGGCCTTGGCGGCATCTGGCCCGGCAGGGACGGCGCCTCCTGCGCCCACGCTGTTGTCGGCTTTCGCGGCGTCGACGAGATGCCGACGCCGTTTGCCTGTTTTGCCGTTGCCGCCTGCCTGTGCCTCGCGACCCTGTGGCCATTGGCGCTCGCAGGCGTCTTTGCCACGCCCTTTCCGAGGGAAGGCCTTGCGGCCACGGCGCTGCTCATCGGGCTGGTGTTTCTCGGCCGCGGCATTGCCGGCTTCACGCCCTGGTGGCGCCGGCTGGCGCCGGAACAGCCTTTTGCCCGGCTCGATACCAGCTTCTATTCGCCGCTCTGCCTGTTGATCGGGTTCAGCTTCGCAATCCTCGCCATCACGGAGTTTTCGGCATGACCCAGGCCAATGGCCCTCTTCGCATCGGCATCGGCGGCCCGGTCGGCTCCGGCAAGACGACGCTGACGGAAAAGCTCTGCAAGGCGCTGCGCGACGATTTTTCGATCGCCGTCGTCACCAACGACATCTACACCAAGGAAGACGCCATGATGCTGGCTCGCCTGCAGGCGTTGCCGGAAGACCGGATCGTCGGCGTCGAGACCGGCGGCTGCCCGCACACGGCTATCCGGGAAGACGCTTCTATCAATCTGCAGGCGATCGCCGGGCTGAACAAAAAGTTTCCGGACCTCGATATCGTCTTCATCGAATCCGGCGGCGACAATCTTGCCGCCACCTTCTCGCCCGACCTTGCCGACCTGACCCTCTATGTCATCTCGGTTTGCCAGGGCGAGGAAATCCCGCGCAAGGGCGGGCCGGCGATCACCCGCTCCGATTTCCTCGTCATCAACAAGAGCGATCTGGCGCCCTATGTAAACGTCAACCTCGATGTCATGGAGAGTGACGCCGCCCGCATGCGCGGCAAGCGCCCATTCGGCTTCACCGACCTGTCGCGCGGCAAGGGTCTGCAGGAGGTGATCGACTTCATCGTCGAGCATGGCGGGCTGCAGTCGGCACGCTCGGCCGCCTGACACAGGACAGCCTGACCCACCAGTTTGCGGTTGCTGGCCAAGGTCGGGCGCGGCATTCTCTCGAAAACGGAGGTTTTCAGATGAGCATCGCCCGCCTGCAGAAGGAAACGCTGACCAACCTGCCCTACTATCAGGAGCGCGTCGATCTCGCCGCTGCCTTCCGCTGGACCGCACGGCTCAACATGCATGAGGCAGTGGCCAACCACTTCTCGCTGTCCGTCAACGAGGACGGCACCAAATTCCTGATGAACCCCAATCAGGTGCATTTCTCGCGCATCAAGGCGAGTGATCTCTTGCTGATCGACGCCAATGATCCCGACACGCTGACCGGCCCCAATGCTCCCGATCCGACCGCCTGGGGGCTGCACGGCGCCATCCATCGCAACGTGCCGCTTGCACGCTGCGCCATGCATGTGCATTCCATCCACGCCACCGTGCTGGCGTCGCTGGCCGATTCGACCCTGCCGCCGATCGACCAGAACTCGGCCATGTTCTTCAACCGCCACGTCGTCGACGCCCATTATGGCGGGCTGGCCTTCGAGGAAGAGGGCGAGCGCTGCTCACAGCTTCTGACCGACCCGAAGGTCAAGGTGATGGTGATGGGCAATCACGGCGTGATGGTCATCGGCGATACCGTCGCCGACGCCTTCAACCGCATGTTCTACTTCGAGCGCGCCGCCGAGACCTACATCAAGGCGCTGTGGACCGGCCGGCCGCTGCGCACGCTGTCCGACGCCATTGCCGAAAAGGCCGCCAGCGAAATGGACGACTATCCCGGCCAGGCCGAGCGTCATCTTGCCGAGCTCAAGGCGATCCTCGACGAAGAAGAGCCGGTTTATCGGAGCTGATCTCTAGAGCCCGAGCTCTTTGCGCAACTCTTCCGCGCTGTTGATAACAACAGCGCCCGGCGGTCCTTCCATCGGCGCTTCCGGCCAGAAGATCGTCCGCATCCCTGCGGCCAGGCCGGATGTGGCGCCGGTGACGCTGTCGTCGACCGCCACCGCATCTGAGGGATCGACGCCGGCGAGCCACGCGGCACGCAGGAAGGGCTCGGGATGCGGCTTGCCCTCGCGCACATCGTTGCGGCTGATCGTGCGCATGCCGGGATAGATCAGGCCGACGGCGCTCAGATTGGCATCGACGATCACCCTGTCGGAATTGGACACCACCGCCTGCTGCACGCCAAGCGCGCGCAATGCGTTGAACACTTCGATTGCGCCGGGGCGTGGCTTCAGCGTCTCGGCCATCGGCATGTAGTGATCGTATTTGCGCACGATCCAGTCGTCGAAGGGCAGGTCGAGGCCGAAGTCGCTGCGCAGCATGTCGTAGACCGGTCCGGCGGCGACGCCCAGCACCCGCTCATGCAGGTCGACCGGCGGCGCGATGCCGACGCTGCGCAGCGCCGCCACCAGGGCGGCCTCATGGAGCGGCTCGCTGTCGACCAGCGTGCCGTCCATATCCCAGAAAACCGCTTTCGGCGTCATGCGAGGCTCCTTTTGCCGATCCCCTTAAAGCGTTTGTACCGGGAGATAAACCGCCGAACCGGTTCGTCGGCGATTTTGGCTGGGGCGATTGCCTCGCTGCAGTCATACCGACGCAGCAAGCAATTGCCCTTCGCATAGACAATTGCGCGCCGGCGCATTCCCTGCAAGACTATGACGCTTCGCCCAAGGGGCGGGCCAAAGGGGCAGGGCTGGAGGCAGACTTTGAATTCGCGGCAGGACGGCGGCAGCAACAGGCTGGACGAGGCGGCGCGCGCCGGCTGGCTTTATTATGTTGCCGGCAATACGCAGGACCAGATCGCCACCACGCTCGGCATTTCCCGGCAGACGGCGCAGCGGCTGGTATCGCTCGCGGTGTCGGAAGGGCTGATCAAGGTGCGCGTCGATCACCCGATCGCCAATTGCCTCGATCTTGCCGCGCGGCTGAGGTCGCGCTTCGCGCTCGATCTGGTCGAAGTGGTGCCGAGCGACCCGACCTCGTCCTCGACCACGATCGGCATTGCCGAGGCGGCGGCGGCCGAGATCGAGCGGCGGCTCAGATCGCCGACGCCGATCGTCATGGCCATCGGCACCGGCCGCACGCTGAAGGCGGCGATCGAGCAGTTGCCGCCAATGGAATGCTCGCAGCACAAGGTGGTGTCCTTGACCGGCAACATCTCGCCCGACGGTTCGGCCGCCTTCTACAACGTCATCTTCACCATGGCCGACAGGGTCAAGGCGCGCTCGTTCCCGATGCCGCTGCCGGTCATCGCCTCGTCGCCGGAAGAGCGCGAAATGCTGCTTGCCCAGCCGATGATCCAGCCGACGCTGGCGCTGGCGGCGGAAGCCGACGTCACCTTTGTCGGCATCGGCGATCTCGGTCCGAAGGCGCCGCTCTACGAGGACGGCTTCATCTCGGAAAGTGAATTGAAGGCGCTGCAAAAGGCCGGCGGCGTTGCCGAGATCGTCGGCTGGGTGTTCGACCGGGAAGGCCGCATGATCGAGGGCATCACCAACGACCGGGTGTCGTCGGCCGCTTTGCCGTCACGCGAAAAGTCGCTGGTCATTGCGCTCGCCATGGGCGAGCGCAAATTGCCGGGCATTCTGGCTGCGGTGAACCGGCGGCTGGTCAATGGCCTCATCACCGACGAGCGAACCGCCACGGCCCTGCTCGACGCCTGAGCTAGCGATAAAATCGGCACGGCTATTTATGCCGCCCGCAAACGTCGTTGCCATCGAGGAAACCCATGTCGCGCTGCAGGTGTGGCGACAGGTCCCTGACGTCGACATAACCGCGCCGACGGCTCAAAAGCTGGGAAAATTCGTGCGTCAGCACGGAAAACCAGCTCTGTGCCGGGCTCGAATGGAGCTTTTGCTGTACCGTGGTCATGATCTTCAGCCTCCGCTATGCTTGAACTGGATTGATCGTCGACACCAAATATCGGTCTGATTGGCTCCTGCTTCCAATCAAACGTCGATCATGACCCATAAGGAGGGCTTATGCCCGAACTCAAGGCACCACAGCTCGCCCAACTGCCGCCGCTGCAGGCTATCAGGGTGTTCGAAGCCGTCGCGCGGCATCTCTCCTTCACCAAGGCTGCGGAGGAGCTGGGCATGACCCAGGCCGCCGCCAGCTACCAGATCAAGCTCCTGGAGGAGCGCATCGGTTCGCCGCTGTTCCTGCGCCAGCCGCGCCAGATCGTGCTGACCGAACCCGGGCAGCGACTGGCGCCCGCCGTCAGCGAGGCGTTCAGCCTGCTCAGCAGCGCCTACTCCGCCGCGCGTGGGGGCGCCGATGGCGTGCTTTGCGTGTCGACGCTGCTGACCTTCGCCTCGAACTGGCTGGCGCAGCATCTCGGCTCCTTCCAGCTCTCGCATCCGTCGCTGGCGGTGCGCGTCGATACGTCGAACAGGGTCATCGATTTCGCCCGCGAGGACATGGACATCGCCATCCGCTCCGGCAGCGGCAAATGGCCTGGAGTGGAAACTCATCTTTTGTTCAAGGCCGATTTCACGCCGGTGCTCAGCCCGGCACTCGCGGCCACTATCGGTGGCGTCCACGAGCCGGCCGATCTGTTCAAACTGCCTATTCTCGATCCCACTGACATCTGGTGGCGGGAATGGTTCGCCCTTGCCGGTGTGCCGGCGGATGAACTTGCCAACCGCACCGGCACCAGCATGGGCGCGCAGGCCTATGAGGCGAATGCGGCAATCGCCGGCCATGGCGTGGCGATCCTGACCACGGCGCTGTTCAAGAATGAGCTCGCCGCCGGCCGCCTCATACAGCCCTTCGACCTGGTCGGCGACGACGGCCATGCCTATTGGCTGGTCTATCCGACGGCGCGCCGCAACGTGCCGAAGATAAAGGCCTTCCGCGACTGGATTCTGGCCGAGATCGCCTGCGCTTAAGGCCCGAGCGATTCGCGGAATGATTCCGGGAGTGAACTCTGCAAGGTCGAGTCACAGATCCACGAAAGCTTCGCTTTTCGGGGACAAGCAGGCTATCGGGCAGCCCGGTTAACCAAGCCTGAGAAAAACACTGTCGATATCGCTTGTCTGGCTTGGGCTCGTGCTTGTGGCCGCCCAATTGAACGGGATCAATCCCGTACAAGTTGAAAACAGGACCGATCAGCGGGCTGATGAAAGTCTATCGCGTCGAAGAAATCGAAAACAACACCGTGCGTGTGACGCACGCGATCGAAGCATTCACGCCGTTTCAAGCTGCCATAAAGGCGATCGGCCGCGAAGTTAGGCTGCACAAGGACGAATCCAACAGGATCCGGGTGACGGAAACGCTGACCCGAGCCAAGAAAACCCGCGATGGCAGGGTTTTCGAATATTGTGTCGGAAGCTACCCGGCCCACGGCTGAGGCTTGGCCCTAGCTCCATGATCGATGGGGCTGCGATGGCTGGCATCAAGCCGCCCTGATGTTCGCGCCCCGACGGGCTACCCCTCTAATCCATCCAATATTCTCTCTCCGCCCGACCCCGGGCACGCTCTCCCGTGCTGCGCTGCAGCATCGAATCCGGCTTGACATAATTAACACCTAGTGAGTAATTGCTCAGTACCAAGGCAAATGCTCATCTTGGTTCATGGGAGGAATTGATGAAACTTCGCACGCTCACTCTGGGCTTGTTGTCGGCCAGCGCTCTCGCTTTCGCCGCGCATGCCGAATCCATCACCATCGCCACTGTCAACAATGGCGATATGGTCCGCATGCAGAAGCTGACGGACGACTTCACCAAGGCTAACCCCGACATCACGCTCAACTGGGTCACGCTCGAAGAGAACGTGCTGCGCGAGCGCGTCACCACCGACATCGCCACCAAGGGTGGCCAGTATGACGTGATGACCATCGGCACCTATGAGGTTCCGATCTGGGCCAAGCAGAGCTGGCTGCTGCCGCTCGACAAGCTCGGCGACGATTATGACGCCAAGGACATCATCCCGGCCATCGCCGGCGGCCTGTCGGTCGACGGCAAGCTCTATGCAGCGCCCTTCTACGGCGAAAGCTCCTTCGTCATGTACCGCAAGGACCTGATGGAGAAGGCAGGGCTGACCATGCCCGACGCCCCGACCTGGGACTTCATCAGGCAGGCCGCCGACAAGATGACCGACCGCGCCAATGGCGTGAACGGCGTCTGCCTGCGCGGCAAGGCCGGCTGGGGCGAGAACATGGCCTTCCTGACCGCCATGTCGAACTCCTTCGGCGCCCGCTGGTTCGACGAGAACTGGAAGCCGCAGTTCGATCAGCCGGAATGGAAGAGCACGCTGCAGTTCTATGTCGACCTGATGAAGGCCGACGGTCCGGAGGGCGCCTCCTCCAACGGCTTCAACGAAAACCTCGCGCTGTTCCAGCAGGGCAAGTGCGGCATGTGGATCGACGCCACTGTCGCTGCCTCCTTCGTCTCCGACCCGAAGAACTCGACCGTCGCCGACAAGGTTGGCTACGCACTGGCTCCCGACAATGGTCTGGGCAAGCGCGGCAATTGGCTGTGGGCCTGGTCGCTGGCCATTCCCGCTGGCACGCAGAAGGCTGATGCTGCCGAGAAGTTCGTCTCCTGGGCGACCTCTAAGCACTATGCCGAGCTCGTTGCGGCGAAGGAAGGCTGGGCCAACGTTCCTCCGGGCACGCGCTCCTCGCTCTACGCCAATGCCGAGTATCAGAAGGCGGCTCCGTTCGCCAAGATGACGCTGGACTCCATCAACGCTGCCGACCCGACGCATCCGACCGTCAAGCCGGTGCCCTATGTCGGCGTCCAGTTCGTCGCCATCCCTGAGTTCCAGGGCCTTGGCACCACGGTCGGCCAGCTCTTCTCGGCCGCACTCGCCGGCCAGTCGAGCGTCGACGATGCCCTCAAGCAGGCCCAGGACGCTGCCACCGCGGCAATGACCGAAGGCGGTTATATCAAGTAAGGCTCCTCCCGGTGCCGACTGCCGGCCGCCCTCCTGGCCGGCAACGGCCGCCCGAATCCCAGTTCGGGCGGCCCCTTTCACACACTTGAAAATTTGGCTGACCTTGAAGGGTGACCGTCATGGCTACTCAGCAGACCCGTTCGCTTGCCCGTTTCATGATGGCGCCATCCGTGGTGCTGCTGTTCGTCTGGATGATCGTGCCGCTGGTCATCACCCTGTGGTTCTCCTTCCAGCAGTACAATCCGCTCAATCCGGTCCGCGACGGGTTCGTCGGCTTCTCCAACTACGCGTTGTTCTATTCCAACCCGGCATTCCTGCAGTCGATCCTCAATACGCTTGTCCTGGTGGGCAGCGTGCTGCTGATCACCGTCATCGGCGGCATTATGCTGGCGCTTTTGATCGATCAGCCGATGTGGGGACAGGGGATCGTGCGCATCCTCGTCATCTCACCGTTCTTCGTCATGCCGCCGGTGGCGGCACTTGTCTGGAAGAACATGATCATGCACCCGCAATACGGCGTCTTTGCCGACATTGCGCGCTTCTTCGGGGCTCAACCGATCGACTGGTTCGGGCAGCATCCGATGATGGCGATCATCATCATCGTCGCCTGGCAATGGCTACCCTTCGCCACCCTGATCCTTTTGACCGCGCTGCAGTCGCTCGACGGTGAGCAGAAGGAAGCCGCCGAGATGGACGGCGCCGGCTTCGTCAGCCGGTTCATCTATCTGACGCTGCCGCACATGTCGCGCGCCATCACCGTCGTTATCCTGATCCAGACCATCTTCCTGCTGTCGGTCTATGCCGAGATCCTGGTCACCACCAATGGCGGCCCCGGCTACGCCTCCACCAACCTGCCCTTCCTCGTCTACCAGAAGGCATTGCTGGAGTTCAAAATCGGCCAGGCATCCGCTGGCGGTGTCATCGCCGTCATTCTCGCCAACATCGTCGCCTTCTTCGCCATGCGCGCAGTCGGCAAGAACCTGGACAAGTAAGGGAGGATACGATGGCACGTGCAGTCACCACCCAACACAAGGTCATTGCGACAGGCGCCGCCTGGATCGTCGCGCTGCTGATCTTCTTCCCGATCCTCTATACGATCATCACCTCGTTCAAGTCGGAGCAGGAGGCGATCCAGGGCTTCGCTCTGATCCCGTCGGGGACGTTCGAGAGCTATACCGAGGTTCAGGCGCAGAGCGGCTACTTCAAGTTCTTCTTCAACTCGGTGCTGCTCTCGGTCGGCTCGACCATCCTGGCCCTGATCGTTGCGGTTCCGGCCGCCTGGTCGATGGCTTTCTCGCCGGGCAAATGGACCAAGGACATCCTGATGTGGATGCTCTCGACTAAGATGATGCCGGCGGTGGCGGTGCTGTTCCCGATCTACCTGATCTTCCGCGACACCGGCCTGCTCGACAGCCGCATCGGCCTGATGGTCATGCTGATGCTGATCAACCTGCCGATCGTGATCTGGATGCTCTATACCTACTTCCGCGAAATCCCCGGCGAAATCCTCGAAGCAGCGCGAATGGACGGCGCCACGCTGTGGGGCGAGATCGTCTATGTGCTGACCCCGATGGCGGTGCCGGGCATTGCTTCGACCATGCTGCTCAACATCATCCTGGCATGGAACGAAGCGTTCTGGACCATCCGTCTGACCACCACCGAGGCGGCGCCGCTGACGGCCTTCATCAGTTCGTTCTCAAGCCCGCAAGGCCTGTTCTGGGCCAAGCTTTCGGCGGCCTCGACGCTGGCGATCGCCCCCATCCTGATCATGGGCTGGTTCAGCCAGAAGCAACTTGTGCGCGGTCTGACATTCGGAGCCGTGAAGTAACCGAAATTGCCTGAAGCAACCGGCAGACATAACCCCTCGGGGAGGAAAACCATGGGAAACATCACGCTCAAGAACGTCTCCAAGCATTTCGGATCGACGGTCATCATTCCGGGTCTCGACCTGGTCATCGAGAATGGCGAGTTCGTCGTCTTCGTAGGCCCGTCGGGTTGCGGCAAGTCCACGCTGCTGCGCCTTATCGCCGGTCTCGAGGACACTAGCGGCGGCACCATCAACATCGATGGCCGCGACGTCACCGGCGAGGCGCCGGCCAAGCGCAAGCTGGCCATGGTGTTCCAGTCCTATGCGCTCTACCCGCATATGACGGTGGCCAAGAACATCGGCTTCCCCTTGAAGATGGCCGGCGAGGATGTGGCGACGATCGACAAGAAGGTGAAGGACGCGGCGCGCGTGCTGAACCTCACCAACTATCTCGAGCGCCGGCCCGGGCAGCTCTCCGGCGGCCAGCGCCAGCGTGTCGCCATCGGCCGCGCCATCGTGCGCCAGCCCTCGGCGTTCCTGTTCGACGAACCGCTGTCCAACCTTGATGCCGCACTGCGCGGCACCATGCGGCTGGAGATCAGCGAGCTGCACCATCAGCTCAAGACGACGATGGTCTACGTCACCCATGACCAGATCGAAGCCATGACCATGGCCGACAAGATCGTCGTGCTCAACGCCGGCAACATCGAACAGGTCGGCTCGCCGATGGAGCTCTACAAGTCGCCGAAGAACCTGTTCGTGGCCGGCTTCATCGGTTCGCCGAAGATGAACCTGATCGAAGGCGCGCCGGCCGCCAAATACAACGCCAAGACCATCGGCATCCGTCCCGAGCACATGAACATCTCGACCACGGCGGGCGACTGGAAAGCCCTTGTCGGCGTTGCCGAACATCTGGGATCCGACACTTTCCTGCACGTCCAGGCTGACGGCGTCGGGTCGCTGACCGTGCGCGCCGATGGCGAAATGCCTGTTCGTCACGGCGACACCATTTACCTCACGCCCGACAAGGTCCGGATGCATCGCTTCGGCCCCGACGGAAAGGCGCTGACGCAGTGAGGCTGAAAGGCAAATCGGCGCTGATCACCGGCTCCGCGCGCGGCATCGGCAGGGCTTTTGCCGAAGCCTATACGCGCGAGGGTGCTGTGGTCGCGATCGGCGACATCAATCTGGAGGCCGCGGAAAAGACGGCCTCACAGATTGGCGGCGGCGCCTATGCCGTGAAGCTGGACGTCACCAATCTTGCCTCGATTGAATCCGCGGTGGGTGCTGTCGAGAAAAAGACCGGTGGGCTGGACATACTGATCAACAACGCCGCTTTGTTCGACCTGGCGCCGATCGTCGAGATCAGCAAGGCGAGCTACGACAAATTGTTTTCGGTCAACGTCGCCGGCACTTTGTTCATGCTTCAGGCAGCGGCACGTTCGATGATCGCAAGGGGCAAGGGCGGCAGGATCATCAACATCGCGAGCCAGGCCGGACGGCGCGGCGAGCCGCTGGTCGCCGTCTACTGCGCCACCAAGGCTGCGGTCATTTCGCTCACCCAATCGGCTGGGCTCGACCTGATCAAGCACCGCATCAACGTCAATGGCATCGCGCCGGGCGTCGTCGACAGCGATATGTGGGATGAGGTCGATGCGCTGTTCGCCAAATACGAGAACCGGCCGAAGGGCGAGAAGAAGCGACTGGTCGGCGAAAGCGTGCCTTACGGCCGCATGGGCAAGGCCGAAGACCTGACCGGCATGGCCGTGTTCCTGGCCAGCGACGATGCCGAATACATCGTCGCCCAGACCTACAATGTCGATGGCGGCCAATGGATGAGTTGATACGGATGAGTTGAGGGGGGAGGCGCCCCTATCCCTTTCCTCCGGGGGAGAACGGCGTCGCGGGGCGGGGCGGCATGAATGCCAAAGGGCACGTGCCGCCCACGCACTCCCGCCTGAAGGGTTGAGGGCGGAATTGTCAGGCCGGCAACGGGTAAGCACCGGCAAAAGGGTAAAGCAGATGACCGTGAAACTCTCTTCCTCCATCCTCGCCAAGCTCCCCGCCAAGGTCGCCGGTCCGAAATACGACCGCGCAAAGCTCAAGCCTGGTATCGTCCATTTCGGCGTCGGCAATTTCCACCGCTCGCACCAGGCCGTCTACCTCGACGACCTATTCAATGCGGGCATTGGCCATGACTGGGCACTGGTCGGCGCCGGTGTCTTCGAGGGCGAAAAAATCGGCCGCACCAAGCTGCAGGAGCAGGACTGGCTGACCACCGTGGTCGAGCAGGATTCCGACCATATGAGCGCCCGCGTCACCGGCGTCATGATCGACTTCCTGACGCCCGGCGATGCCGATGCCATCATCGACCAGCTTGCCGATCCGGCGATCAAGATCGTGTCGCTGACCATCACCGAAGGCGGCTACTTCATCGATCCGGCCTCCGGCAAGTTCAACCCGACCCATCCCGATATCGTCGCCGATGCGCAGGCAGGCACGATGCCGAAGACAGTGTTCGGCCTCATTCTCGCCGGGCTGATGCGCCGCCGCGCCGATGGCATCGTGCCATTCACCGTCATGTCTTGTGACAACATCCCCCACAACGGCCATGTCACCTCCGACGGTGTCATTGGGCTGGCCCGGCTGATCGACGAGGATCTGGCGAATTGGGTGAGCGACAATGTCGCCTTTCCGAATGGCATGGTCGACCGCATCACGCCGGCCACCTCAGATCGCGAGCGCGGCATTCTGGCCACCGAATTCGACCTCGAGGACAACTGGCCGGTATTCTGCGAACCGTTCAAGCAATGGGTGCTGGAGGATCATTTCACCGACGGCCGCCCGCCGCTGGAAAAGGTCGGCGTCCAGTTCGTGAGGGATGTCGCCCCCTATGAGTTGATGAAGATCCGCATCCTCAATGGCGGCCATGCCACAATCGCCTATCCGGCCGGGCTGATGGACATCCATTTCGTCCATGAGGCGATGCAGGAGCCGCTGGTGCGCGGCTTCCTCGCCAAGCTCGAACATGACGAGATCATCCCGACCGTGCCGCCGGTGCCGGACACCGTGCTGGAAGACTACTATCAGCTCATCGAGCACCGCTTCTCCAACCCCAAGATCGGCGACACCATACGCCGGCTTTGCCTCGACGGCTCCAACCGGCAGCCGAAATTCATCATCCCGACTATCGCCGACCGGCTGAAAGCCGGAAAGAGCGTTGCAGGTCTCGCGCTCGAGTCGGCGCTGTGGTGCCGCTACTGTTTCGGCACGACCGACAGCGGCGCCGTCATCGAAGCCAACGACCCGAGCTGGGATCGGCTGCAGGCCACCGCCAAGGCGGCGAAGGACAAGCCCGGCGCCTGGCTTGCGATGGAGGACATCTACGGCGATGTCGGCCGCTCGGCACCGTTCGCCGAGGCCTTTGCCCATGCGCTCAACGTGTTGTGGGCGAATGGTGCGCGCGCGACGCTGACGCGCTACATCGCCGGCAAGCTCTGACGCGAGCCGCAATGACGCCCGAACTGGTCATCTTCGACTGTGACGGCGTGCTGGTCGACAGCGAGGCGCTCTCCGTCTCGGCCCTGCTCGGCATGATCTCCGCGGCCGGCGGCTCGGTCAGCGAGGATACCGCCTACGAGCATTTTCTCGGCAAGAGCATGAAGAGCGTGCGGGAAATCCTCGGCCGCGACTTCGCCATCGACATCACCGACGGCCATCTGACCGAAATGCGCGTCGAATTGATGCGCAAATTCCGCGAGGAGCTGAAGCCGATCCCCGGCATCAGGGAGGTCCTGCCGAAGCTGGGCGTACCTTGCTGCGTCGCCTCTTCCGGCACGCTGGACCGCATCCGCTATGCGCTGGACGTCACCGGTCTGCTCGACCTGCTCGAGCCGCATTTGTTCAGCGCCGCCATGGTCGCGCGCGGCAAGCCGGCGCCGGACCTTTTTCTGCATGCCGCCGCCTCGATGCGGGCCCATCCGCGCAATTGCATCGTCGTCGAGGACAGCCCGGCCGGCATTGCGGCGGCCCGCGCGGCCGGCATGCGCGTCTTTGCTTTCACCGGCGGTTCGCACGCCGGCAACCCGGCACTGAAAGCGCGGCTTGCGTCGAGTGAGCCGGACTTTATATTCGCTGACATGCTGCAATTGCCCGATCTGATTGCAGGCCTGGGAGCGAGAGTAAAAGCATCTTGACGAAAAGCTTCGTTTGCGCGGTCGATGTCGGCACCGGGAGCGCCCGCGCGGGCATTCTCGACACCACCGGCACCTTGCTCGGCCGCGCCGAGCATCCGATCGTCATGAACCAGCCGAAGGCCGATCACGCCGAGCACAATTCGCAGGATATCTGGTCGGCAGTGTGCATTGCCGTGCGCGCCGCGCGCGAAAAGGCTGGTGTCGAGGCACAAGATATTGTCGGCATCTCGTTCGACGCCACCTGCTCGCTGGTGGTGCTGAACAGGGATGGCGGCCAGCTCAGCGTCTCGGTGACCGGCGAACGGCGCTGGGACACCATCGTCTGGCTCGACCATCGCGCCATCGCCGAAGCCGACGAGTGCACCGCAAGCGGCCACGCCGTGCTCGATTATATCGGCGGCGTCATGTCGCCGGAAATGGCGACGCCGAAGCTGATGTGGCTGAAGCGCAATCTGCCCGGAACATGGCATGAAGCCGGCTATCTATTCGACCTCACCGACTTCCTGACCTGGAAGGCGACAGGATCGCTGGCGCGTTCGCAATGCACACTGACCGCCAAATGGACCTATCTGGCACATGAAGACACCGGCTGGCGGCGCGACTTCTTCGAGACCGTCGGGCTCAGCGACCTTTTCGAGCACGGCAACCTGCCGGAGAAGGCGAGTGCCGTCGGCGCCGATATCGGGACGCTCACGCCGGAAGCGGCCGCCGAGCTTGGTTTGACGGAAAACTGCCGGGTCGGGGCCGGCGTCATCGACGCCTATGCCGGCGCGCTTGGCGTGCTCGGCGGCTTTGCCGGCGACGAGCAGGATATCGGCCGCCATCTGGCGCTGATCGCCGGCACATCGTCCTGCGTCATGGCGATGTCGCCCGACCCGCAACCCTTTGCCGGGGTCTGGGGTCCATACTATGGCGCGGCACTTCCAAAACTCTGGCTGTCGGAAGGTGGCCAGTCGGCCACCGGCGCGCTGCTCGACCACATCATCCGCTGGCATGGCGCCGGCGGCGAGCCGGATGCGGCCATGCATGCGAAGATCGCAAGGCGCGTCGCCGAACTGCGTGCCACCGAGGGCGACCAGCTCGCCGCCAGGCTGCACGTGCTGCCGGATTTCCACGGCAACCGCTCGCCGCTGGCCGACCCGCACGCGGTCGGCGTGGTCAGCGGGCTGACGCTGGATTCCTCCTTCGACAGCCTGTGCAAACTCTATTGGCGCACCGCCGTCGGTATCGCGCTCGGCGTCCGCCATGTGCTGGAGGCGCTGAACGAGAACGGCTACCTCATCGACACGCTGCATGTCACCGGCGGCCACACCAAGAACCCGTTGCTGATGGAGCTCTATGCCGACGCCACCGGCTGCGCGGTGATCGAGCCACTGGCCGATGAAGCGGTGCTGCTCGGCACCGGCATGGTCGCCGCCACCGCCGCCGGACTGTTCCTGGACCTCAACGCCGCCTGCATCGCCATGCAGCAAGGCGGCCGGACGCGCGCCTCGAACCCGGCCGCGTCAGGCCGCTTCGACCGCGACTACAAGATTTTCCTTGAAATGCACCGCCAGCGGCAGGCGCTCGACGCAATCAGCTAGGCCTTCTCTCGTCTGCGCAAGGACGCGCCGGATGTCGCGTCGAACAGGTGGACGCTTTCCTCCTCGAACGTATAGCGCACAGGCGCGCGCAACGCCGGGCATTCGCGGGCCGGCACCAGCGCGCCTACTTCCTTGCCGCCGCAGGCGAAGGTCACCAGCGCGTCATTGCCGTGGAATTCGATGAGATCGGCCGCGCCTTGCAGAAGGTTGATGCTCCCCACGCCGCCGATCTTCAGGTCCGGAGGTCGAACCCCAAGCACCGCGCGATTGACGCCGCACAGATCGAAGCCCGAGCCTTCGATGGAGAATGTTGCCCCTGCACCTGTCAGCGCCCAGCGGTCGTCCTCCCGTTCGACGGTCACGTCGACGAAATTCATGTTCGGCGTGCCGATGAAGCCGGCCACAAACAGATTGGCCGGCTGGCGGTAGATCTCGGCCGGCGAGCCGATCTGTTCGATGACGCCATCCTTGAGCAGCACGATGCGGTCGGCCAGCGTCATCGCTTCGAGCTGATCGTGGGTCACATAGACAGTGGTGGTCTTCAGCGACTGGTGCAGGCGGGCAATCTCGACCCGCATATGGTTGCGCAGTTTGGCATCGAGATTGGACAGCGGTTCGTCGAACAGGAACACTTTCGGCGTCTTGATCATGGCGCGCGCAATCGCCACACGCTGCTGCTGGCCGCCGGACAGCGCGGTCGGCTTGCGGGCGAGGTAGGGTTCGAGGCCCAGCGTCCTGGCCACCGCCTCGACCCGCTTCTGGATCTCGGCCGCGGGCACCTTCTGCCGCTTGAGGCCAAAGGCGATGTTGTCGAAGATCGTCATATGCGGGTAGAGCGCATAGTTCTGGAACACCATGGCGATGCCACGGTCACCTGGCTCGAGATCGTTGACCACCTTGCCGCCGATCGACACCTCGCCGCCGCTGATATCCTCCAGCCCGGCCAGCATCCTCAACAAGGTCGACTTGCCGCAGCCGGACGGGCCGAGGAACACGACGAATTCGTGCTCCTCGATCGAGAGGTTGAGATCGCGGATGACGTTGGTGGCGCCGTAAGCCTTGTCGACATGGGAACAAATGATCGCGGACATGATCAGGCCTTCTCATCGGTGAGCAGGATTTGCAGCTTGACGTCTTGCGGGTTGCCCTGGGCCGCCCGTTCGAATGCCGCGATGCTGTCCGAGAAATCATAGGTGCCGGTGATCAGCGGCTTGAGGTCGACCTTCCCCGAGGCGATCAGCTGCAGCGCGCGGTCGAAGATGTTGGCGTAGCGGAACACCGTCTCGATGCGCACTTCCTTGGAGATCGCCGCCGGAACGTTGAGGCTGACCGGCTCGACCGGCAGCCCGACCAGCACCACCGCGCCGCCCGGCCGCACGACATCGAACAGGTTGGCGAAAGCCTTCGGGCTGCCGCTCGCCTCGAACACGATGTCCGCGCCCCAATTGTCGGTCGCCGCAGCGACGGCGTCGACCAGCGATTGCTCGCCGATATTGACCGGGACGATGCCGGCATATTGCGCGGCGATCTCGAGCTTGGGCGCGGAAAAATCCGAGATCAGCACTTTCGAGCAGCCGCCGGCAAGGGCGGCAAGCGCGATCATGATGCCGATCGGCCCGCAGCCGACGACAACGGCGACATCGCCAGGCACGATGCGGGCGCGGCTGGCCGCCTGCATGCCGATGGCGAAGGGTTCCACCATCGCGCCTTCGGCAAAGGAGACATTGTCCGGCAGTCTGTAGGTGAAGGCGGCCGGGTGTACCGCATAGGGCGCAAGCACGCCATGCACCGGCGGCGTCGCCCAGAAGGTGACGTCAGGATCGACATTGTAGATGCCGAGCCTTGTCGCGCGCGACGACAGGTTCGGCACGCCCGGCTCCATGCAGACACGGTCGCCGACCTTGAACGTCTCGACATTGGTGCCGACCTCGACGACCGTCCCCGCGGCCTCATGGCCGAGGACCATCGGCGCCCGCACGACATAGCTGCCGATGGCGCCGTGCGTGTAATAGTGCACGTCGCTGCCGCAGACGCCGACCGTGTGGATGGCGATTTTGACGTCGTCCGGACCGACGTCGAGCGGCAGCGCGATCTCGCGCAGCGACAGTTCGCCTTTTTTCTCAAGCACCAGTGCCCGCATCGGGAAGTCCTCGCATCAAGTCTTTTTTTGCCGGAAAACGGAATTCAGGAAGCCGCTGAGCACGCCGAGGAAGAGTAGCGGCGGCAGCGACAACAGCACGACCGAGGCATTGAGGATTCCCCACGGCACATTCATGCCTTGCTGGGAGAGTTCAGACGCGACGATCGGCAAGGTCTTGGCGTTGGAGCTCGACAGCATCAGCGCGATCAGGAATTCGTTCCAGACCAGCACGAAGCTGAAGGCGACGGCGCCGATCAGCGAGCGCGCCGCAACCGGCAGCGCGATCCGCCAGAACACCGAATAGGCGCCATAGCCGTCGACGAAGGCGGCTTCCTCGATCTCCTTCGGAACCGCCTGGAAAGCGGGAATGGCGAGCCACATGATCACCGAAATGGTGAGCAGCGAATAGGTGACGATCAGCGCCGGCAACGTGTCGTAAAGACCGATCTGCAGCCAGATCACCATCAGCGGAATGGCGACCGCCACCGGCGGCAGGAAGCGCAGCGACAAAACGAAGAACTGGATGTCGCCGGCCCAACGGTTGGGGTAGCGCGCCACCGCATAGGCTGCCGGCAGGCCGAGCACGACGCCGATCAGCACCGCACAGCCGCAAGCGATGACCGAGTTGTAGAGCCCGGTCATGACGCTGTCGCGGCCGATGATGTAGCTGATGTTGTCGAACGTCGGCGAAAACACCAGGCGCGGCACGCGGGTGATGATGTCGACATTGTTCTTCAGCGAATTGAGCGCGGTCCAGGCGAGCGGAAACACTGCCATGAAGCCGGCAAATGCCAGGATGGTCTTGCCGATGAGGCGGCCCGTTCTCATGCCTGCACCCGCTTCCACAGCATGGTGAAGGTGATGACGGTGGCGATCATCATCAGCACAGCCATGGCCGAGGCGTAGGACACCTTGCCGGACTCGATAAAGCCTTGCGAGAAGGCGTACATGTCGAGCGTCTCGGTCGCCACGCCCGGCCCGCCCCGCGTCATCACATAGATCAGGTCGAAGGAGCGCAGCGATTCGATCATCTTGACGAACATCAGGCTGATCAGCGGCGCCTTCAGCATCGGCAAGGTCACATAGGCATGGATCTGCCAGCGTTTGGCATGGTCGAGCCGCGCCGCCTCGATCGGCTGCGGCGGCAAGGTCTCCAGGAGCTTCAGCACAATGACGGCGAAGAACAGCCCCCACTGCCAGACATCGACCGAGGCGACGGCAAACAAAGCCGTCGACGGCTTGGACAGCGGATCGAAGATCAGCCCACCGGTGATCAGCCGGTAGGGGTAGGTGGCGATGCCGTAGAGCGGATGGTAGGCGAACTTCCACACGAAGGCGGCCGAGACGCGCGGCAACAGTACCGGGATGATGAACAGCAGGCAGTAGATGTTGCGCAGCCGCGGCGACGCCACTTCGAACATCAGCACGCCGAGCCCGATCGCCACCACCATCGTCGCCACGACGGTGACGACCTCCCACTTAATCGACACCCAGACGGCGTTCAGGAAACGCCGGTCGAGGAACAGATCGTTGAAGTTCGACAGCCAGACCCAGGAATAGTCCGACGAGCTTAGTTCGCGGTTCTGCAGGGCGATGACGATGGCGTAGAGCGTCGGCACCATCGACAGCACCAGGAGAATGGCGAGCGTCGGAACGAGAAACGTCACGGGCAGGGAAGAGCGTCGGCGCATTGCCTATCCTCGGGCTGTGCCTTTCGGGAATGCGGGAGACCCGCGGCGCACAGGTCCCGGCATCCAGTCGAATGCCGTGGACCGCGCGCCGCGGGCGGGAGGATTACTTCTTTTTCACCAGCTCGTTGGCGTAGGCCTCGAGCTCATCGAGGCCGCCTTTGACGTCGGTGCGTGTGCCGGTGACCAGCTCTTCCAGGATGATGCCCCAGCGGTCGCCGAGATCGGGCCAGCGCGGATCCTGCCAGAAGTTGACCGCCGTCACCTTGCCGGTCTCGGCAAGCGCCTGGCCTAGATCGGCGCCGTAAATGTCGGCGAATTCCTTGCTGGACAGGATGCTGGTGCGGTTGAGTTCGCCGAACTGATGCGCGTCGAGCCGGCGCTTTTCATTCTCCTTCGACGTCGCCCAGGCGATGAACAGGCCGGCGCATGCCTTCGAGGCGTCATCGGCGTTGGCCTTGGCAGCAATGGCGAGACCATGACCGTAGCCGCCGCCGGTCAGTGGCGAAGGCGGTGGCAGGAAGCCGATCTTGCCGACCACCTGCGAGGTCTTGGGATCGACCGCCATGCCCGACAGCGGCGTCGATTCGACGAGGATGGCGACCTGGCCCGACAGGAACGCGCCGGTCGATTCATCCCAGCTGCCGGTCTGCGTGCCGGGCGCCGAATCCTTGAACAACTTGAGGTACGTCTCGGTCGCCTTGACGGCGGCCTCGGAATTGAAAGCCGGCTTGTCGCCGTCGAACCATTGGCCGCCATAGGCCTTGAAGAACGGCATCCAGCGCCAGACATTGGCGCCCGAGCCACGCGCGCCGCGCAGCGCAATGCCATACATGCCCTTGTCCGGGTCGGTCAGCTTCGGCACGTCGGCGATCAGTTCGTCCAGCGTCTTCGGCGGCTGGATGCCTGCGGCTTCCAGCACATCCTTGCGGTAGACCATCAGGTCGCCGCCGCCGGTCAGCGGCGCGAACCAGACCTTGCCGTCATAGGTAGCGACCTTCTGCCGGCCCGGGTCGAAATCGGCATAGTCATAGTCAGCCGGATAATAATCGGTCAGCGGCACGATCCATTTCGACGAGGCGAACAGCGCAACGTTGGCTTCGTCGACATAGTAGACGTTGTAATTGCCGACGGTGGACGCATCGGCGCGCGACTTTGCCCGGCGGTCGTTCTCGTTGAGATAGTCGATCTGGAAGCTGGCGCCGGCCAGTTTCTGGAATTCGTCCTTGGACTCTTCCAGCAGCGTCAGGCCGTCACGCGGCTGCGCCAGCACCTTGACCGGCGCCGAGCAGACCGGCGCCGCCAGCGCCATGGTCGAGAGGGTGGTGGTGAGCATGAAAGCTGCGCTTAAGCTCGCAGCGAGCCGAATTGGTTTCATTGATTTTCTCCTCCAGGAACAGTCGCAGGAAGCGGACGTCCTCGGATTGCGCGATCCTCGCCATCGCCCGAGCGACAAGCCACCCGTAGCCAAAATGAGGAGTTGCTAAAGGCCGCGCTAGAAGCCTCGGTGCAGAAGACCTGTACTTTTATGCATTGTGCGGTGCGAAAGCCGGCCCGCCAGAACGGCCTTCGTCACATGAGTACCGATGGGACGAAGAAGGGCCGAGTTCAGGCGCGCAGCGTCAGCCGTTGCCGCGACAGCTTACGGTAGGATGACGGCGTCATCCTATGCTTGCGCAGGAAGGCGCGGTTGAAGTTGGAAATGTTCATATAGCCCACCTGGAAGCAGATGTCGGTGATCGGAATATCGGTGTCGGCGAGCAGCTTGCAGGCCTGCCAGAGCCGGAGCTTGGCGATGTGGTCGCTGAAACTGTTGCCGGTGTTTTTCTGGAAGAAGCGCGAAAACGTGCTTTCGCTCATCCCGGCCAGTTCCGCCACCTCCGGCAGCTTCAGGTCCTCGGCAAAATGCTGGAACAGATAGGTCAGCGTGCGCTGGATGATATCCAGCGAGGTTGCATCGAGGGCGGGTGAGAAATCCGGTGACGACAACAGCTCGCATTCGTCGGTCCTGGCCAGCAGATCCACCAATTCGAGGAACAGGCAGAGCCGGGCGAGCCCGTGCACCGTGCCCATCCGTTCCATCAGCGCCGCGCCATCGAGCGCTGCGCGACCATGAAAGACGATGCCGCGCAGCGACCGCTCCAGAAACGGCTCAAGTTCGCGCAGCTCCGGCAGCAACCCGGCCGAGCCGCGCAGCCTTTCGGGATCGAACTGCAGAACGATGTCGCGGCCCTCGATCAACTCGCCGGGTTGCACCGCCGTCACCCAGTCATGTGGCAGCCCGCCGCCGACGATGGTCAGGTAGCCCGGCCCGAATTCGCCGATGTGATCGCCGACCAGCACCACACCGGAAGACTTCCGCAGGAGATGGATTTCGTATTCCGGATGAAAATTCCAGACATTGCGCTCCCAGGGATAGTCGTCGAGCCGCCACAGGAAACTGTCGCTCGCCTCGGTGACGATGTGCTCGAAGGCAGGCACCGTGCGCGGGATCGCGGCCGTGTTCTTTCTGCGCCTGAATGCCATCGTCTGCTCTCCGGGCGAAATCCGGATGCGGTCCGGTCTCGGCTCGTTCCTAGCAGTCTGTCGCCGGCAAGTGAACGATGTCTACCTTCGCGATTTCAACGCCGGCTCTCGATGATCTCGATGAAACGGGCGAACAGCCCGGCCTGGGATTTGATACCGAGTTTGCGGTGGATGTTGCGGCGGTGAACCTTCACGGTTCCCGGCACGATGCGCATGGCCCTCGCGATCGACTCTGTGGAATGCCCCTGCAGCACCAGATCGACGACATGCTTTTCGCGCGGGGTCAGCGACAGGCTCTCCCAGATGTGGGCGCGGTCGAATTCGTTGACCGCGGCGATCGTATCATCATCCTGTTTTGCTTCGTCCGGCTCGTCGGCCGCAAGTGCGGGCCAGCGCAACCGGGCGAAACCGATCACCGCCGGCGCCATGTCGCGCAGCAGCCTGGCATCGGCGGTGCCGAAGGGCCCCGAGGCCTGCAATCGCATCAGCGACAGCACCAGCGCATCCTTGCCGGGCAATGGCACGAAGAAACCGACCTCCTCGGCGAGCCTTGTCTGGCTGTAGTAAGTGCGAAAATACTCGCTGGCATAGAAGCGGTCGGGCGCCAGTTCGCGCATGCGCCAGAACCCCTCCTTGCGCTCGACCGCCGCGTGATGAAACGGGTCGAGCAGATAAGGCCCTTCTTGATAGAGCGTGACGAAGACATGGCTCTCGGCAGGCGAGAAGGTTTCGAACAGCAGCGGCGGTCGCGAGGCACCGCGATAGCCGAAGATCACGCAGTGGTCGAAGCTGACATGCTGCCTCACCCAGCCGACCATTGCCTGGCCGAACAGGTCACCGCTGGTCTCTCGCGTTGCCGCGACAAGCGCAGCGAGTTGGCTGTATTCGTCGCTGCGGGACGCACTCAAGCTATACCCCCTTAAACGAGAAAATAGATCAGATATACCACCTGAGAGGTATATACTAGCCGCCATTGGCTCTGGTAGCGTCCTGAAATAGCCCTGTTGCTGGAGCCAGCACTTTGACCGCAGTGCCCGACATCGAGTTTCGCGGCGTCACCAAGCGCTATGGCGCGGTGACCGCTGTCAGCGGCATCGATCTGACCGTCCCTCCGTCCGCCTTTGTCGCCCTTCTCGGACCGTCCGGCTGCGGCAAGACGACATGTCTGCGCATGATCGGCGGTTTCGAGCAGCCGAGCGAAGGCCAGGTGTTCATCCGCGGCCGGGACATGGCCGGCACGCCGCCCTATCGCCGGCCGGTCAACATGGTGTTCCAGCAATACGCGCTGTTTCCGCACCTCGATGTGGAAGCCAATGTGTCTTACGGACTGCGCCAGGCACGGCCGCGCCTGTCGTCGCAGGAAATCGGTCGCCGCGCCGGCGAGGCGCTCGAAATGGTGCGGCTCGCCGGTTATGGCGGCCGCAAGATCCACGAACTCTCCGGCGGCCAGCAGCAGCGCGTCGCACTGGCGCGCGCGCTGGTGAACAAGCCGGCGGTGCTGCTGCTCGATGAGCCGTTGGCGGCGCTCGACAAGAAGCTGCGCACCGACATGCAGATCGAGCTGCAGAACCTGCAGCGTGAGATCGGCATCACCTTCGTGCTGGTCACCCACGACCAGGAGGAAGCGCTGTCGATGAGCGACTTCGTCTGCGTCATGAATGGCGGCCGCATCGTCCAGTTGGGGCAGCCGAGCGAGATCTATGACGAGCCGGCCGACCTGTTCGTCGCCGATTTCGTCGGCAAGACCAATCTGTTGAGCGGCAAGGTGGCCGGGCACACAGGCGACCTGGTGAATGTGGCGCTCGCCGACGGAACCGTCATTGCCGCGCGCAAGCGAACCGCCTTGCAGCAGGGCGAGACCGTTTCAGTCAGCCTGCGCCCTGAATCGCTAAGCCTCGGCGCCACGGAAGGCAGCCCGTTCAAGGGCATCGTGCGCAACCGGATTTTTCTGGGCTCGACCGCGGAATACGCCATCGAGGTCCAGGGCATCGGAACGCTGCTGGCCAAGGCCGACCATGTGATCGGCCATGGCAATCTCTTCAAGCCGGGTGAACCCGTCGCCATCGGCTTTGCCTCCGGGACGCCGCTGGCGTTTCCGGAGAACAAGAACAACGGGACCAACCAGAGGGTAGCAAAAAATGTCGAAATCATATCGTGACGGACTGCCGATAAGCCCTGAGAACTTCGTCGACCAACTGATGCGCTTGAAGCGTGGCTCGATCGGCCGCCGCGATTTCCTCGGCCTCACCGGCCTGGGCATCGCGACCGCGGTGATGGCGCGCGAAATCGGCATCATGCCGACGCCGGCCTTTGCCGCCGAAAGCCTTGGCGACCGCATGTCGATCGCCACCTGGCCGAACTACCATGACCCGCAGACCTTCGAGAATTTCAAGAAGGACACCGGCGTCGCCGTCGAGGTCAACGTGTTCGGCTCCAATGAGGAAATGCTGGCCAAGCTGCAGGCCGGCGCCTCGGGCTGGAGCCTGTTCGTGCCGACCAATTACACGATCTCGACCTACAAGAAGCTCGGCATCATCGATCCGCTCGATATGGCGAAGTTGCCGAATTTCGACGGCTCGCAGGAGGACCCACGCTTCACCTCGGAAGGCACGATCGACGGCACGACCTATGCTGTGCCGAAGAACTGGGGCACGACGGGCTTCGCCGTCAACACCAAGAAGCTGGCCAAGCCGATGACGAGCTGGAAGGAATTCTGGGATGTCGCCATGGCTGAGGGCGATGGCCGCACCATGGTGCACGACTATCAGCTGACCACCATCGGCAACGCGCTGAAATATTACGGCTACTCCTTCAACTCGCTGAAGCAGGACGAACTTGCCAAGGCCGAGGAACTGCTGCTCAAGGTCAAGCCGCATCTGTTCGCGGTCTCTTCGGACTATCAGCCGGGAATGCGGGCGGGCGACGCCTGGATGACCATGTGCTGGACGAACGACGGCGCGCAGCTGCACCGCGATATTCCAGAGATCGCCTATGTGCTGGGCAAGGAGGGCGGCGAAATCTGGACCGATTTCTACGCCATCCCGAAGGACGCGCCGAACAAGCCGGCCGGCTATGCCTTGCTCAACTATCTGATGACCCCTGAGGTCGCGGTGAAGGAGCATCTGGCCAACGGTGCGCCCTCGACCGATGCGCGCGTCAACAAGCTGCTGCCCAAGGAAGTGCTGGACAATCCGATCCTCTATCCGGCGGCCGACCTGTTGACGCCGCTTGAGTTCGGCGCGGCGGCAACGCTGACCGATCCGGGCCGCGCCGAGCTGATGGCCCGCTTCAAGTCGGCTTGAAGCCGACCTGAATGAGACAAGCGACCGGCGGGCATATGCCCGCCGGCATCGGGGCGGTTTCCATGCACGGCAACAGATTTCGGTATAATTTTCTGACAGCGCTGCTGCTCGCTCCGGCCACAGCGTGGCTGGTGGTGTTTCTGGTATTGCCGTTCATCGCCATTGCCGTGTTCAGTGTCGGCGAGCGGGCGCCGGAGGGCGGCTACCAGGCGGCCTTCACGCTGGCGCAATATGCCAATCTTCCGGCGCGGGCGACCGCCTTCTGGAACACGATGATGCTGGCGCCGGTGGGCGCGCTTGCCTGTCTGCTCGTTGCCTACCCGGTTGCCTACTATCTTGCCTTGAAGGCGCCGGAGCGCTGGCGGCTGATTCTGCTTGCGCTCGTCGTCATTCCGTTCTGGACCAGCCTTCTGATGCGCACCTATGCCTGGATGTATATTCTGGGCGGACGCGGCATCCCCGCCCTGCTCGCATTTGTCGGCATCGAGGATGTCAGGCTGATCAACACGCCGGGCGCCGTGCTGCTCGGCATCGTCTATGGCTATTTGCCGCTGATGATCCTGCCGATCTATGTCAGTCTCGAGCGGCTCGACCGACGTTTGCTGGAAGCCTCCGCCGATCTCGGCGCGACGCCGCTCTCGACATTCCTGGGCGTGACCCTGAAGCTGTCGCTGCCGGGCGTGATGACAGGTTTCTCGCTGGTCATGATCCTTCTGCTTGGCGAATACCTGATCCCGACGCTGCTTGGCGGCGGCAAGGTGTTCTTCATCGGCAACGCTCTGGTCGACCTGTTCCTGCAGTCGCGCAACTGGCCGTTCGGATCGGCCATCGCCATCACACTGGTGGCGGTTTCTGTGGTGGTGCTGATTGCGGCAAATCGCATTTCGACACGGGTTTCGGGTGCCCGTCGGGTGGATCTGATCTGATGCGCGCTTTCGTCACCGCCGTCTTTGCCTTCCTCTACCTGCCGATCGCGCTGGTCGTGCTGTTCTCCTTCAACGCCGGCCGCCATGCCAGCGAGTTCACCGGTTTTTCGACCCAGTGGTACAGCACGGCGCTGTCGAACCCGTTCCTTGTCGAGGCGCTGAAGAACAGCCTGTTCATCGCCACGACCAGCGCGGTTCTGGCGGCGGTGTGCGGCACGGCAGCGGCGCTCGGCCTCGCTCGGGTTGGGCTCAGAACCCGCGCCGTCTTCGACGCGCTGATGGGTGCGGCGATTGTCGTTCCCGGCGTCGTCATCGGCATCTCGACGCTGGTCGCGCTGGTCCAGTTGTTTGGTGTGCTCAATCCGTTCCTCGCCTCGATCTGGCCTGACGACCAGCCGCCGCGCCTGTCGCTCGGCTATGGATCGATCATCGCCGCGCATGGCCTGTTCTCGATGGCGCTGGTGACTATGATTGTCGGCACGCGTCTCGCCAGCCTCGACCGCAACCTGGTCGAGGCCTCGAGCGATCTCTACGCCACGCCGCTGACCACGTTCCGCTCGATTGTCCTGCCGCAGATCATGCCGGCGGTGGTCGCCGGTTTCCTGCTCGCCTTCACCTTCTCCTTCGACGATTTCATCGTCGCCTTCTTCGTTGCCGGCGCGCAGACGACACTGCCGATCTATGTCTTCGCCTCGATCCGGCGCGGGGTGACACCGGAAATCAATGCCATCGCCACCATCGTGCTCGTCGCCTCGGTCCTGCTCGTGGTGCTTGCCCAATGGCAGCTGCGGCAGCGCAAGCCGTCAAACTGAAAGCCGCATCATGATCCTCAAAGACCGCATCGCCGTGGTAACGGGCGCCGGTTCCGGCATCGGCCGCGCCGGCGCCATGATCATGGCCAGGGAGGGCGCGCTGGTGGTTATCGCCGACCGGGATCAGGCCAGCGGCGAGACGACGGCGGCGGACATCCGCGCGGCGGGTGGGCGCGCCGAGGCGATTGTCACCGACGTCTCTGACGACGCGGCGGTCGGGCAGCTCATCACGGGCACGCTCGGCAAATATGGCCGCATCGACATCCTGCACAATCACGCCGGCATCCAGGTCGGCGGAGCGCTGACCGAGGTCGAAGTCGATGGCATGGACGCGTCCTGGCGCATCAACGTACGGGCGCAGTTTCTGGCTGCGCGGCTGGTCATGCCGGCAATGGTCGCGCAAGGCGGCGGCGTCATCCTCAACACAGCCTCGAATTCGGGCGTGTTCTACGACCGCGAGATGATCGCCTATGCCACCTCCAAACATGCTGTGGTGGCGATGACCAGGCAGATGTCGCTCGACTATGCCCGGCACAATGTCCGCGTCAACGCGCTCTGCCCGGGCTGGGTCGACACGCCCTTCAACGAGCCGTTCATCGCCCAGATGGGCGGACGCGAGGCGATCGAGACCTATGTCCGAACCAAGATCCCGATGGGACGCTGGGCCAACGCGGAGGAGATCGCCGAAGCGATCCTGTTCCTCGTCTCCGACCGCTCATCCTTCATGACCGGCCAGGCGCTGGTCATCGACGGTGGTGAGAGCATCGGCTGAGCAAGGGGCTCCTTTGCCCAAGCGGGAAGGGCGGAATTTGCCTTCTGGCTCAATCGCTGCCTGCCCGTCCTCCCTTGCCATCATGTCGCATTTCGTCCAATAGAACGACGCAAACGCCGCGAAACCGAAGGTTTTGCCGTTTGGAAGTGCGGCTTCCGGCCTCGATGCCGACGCGCCGCAATCGGAAAGAGCAGGACAATGTCTGCGATCGAAGCCGGCGCTCGTGCGCCGGAAAACCTTTGGCGTCAGGAAATCAGGGCGACACTGGCGCTGGCCTGGCCGATGGTGCTGACCAATCTCGGCCAGACCGCGATGACCGCCACCGACGTCATGATGATGGGGCGTCTGGGCGCGGACACGCTGGCCAGCGGCGCGCTCGGCGCCAATCTCTATTTCATGCCGCTGATCTTCGGCCTCGGCCTGATGCTGGCGACCTCGCCGATGATAGCGACCGAGCTTGGCCGCCGCCGTTATTCGGTGCGCGACCTGCGCCGCACCGTGCGCCAGGGCCTGTGGCTGGCGATCCTGATCTCGATCCCGATCTGGATCGTCCTCTGGCATGGCGAGGCTATCTTGCTGGCCATGGGACAGGAGCCCGCTCTGGCCCATCAAGCCGGTATCTATCTGCGTTGGCTCGAATGGGCGGTGCTGCCCTTCTACGGCTACATCGTGCTGCGCTCCTTCATCTCGGCGATGGAGCGCCCCGGCTGGGCGCTGGTCATCGTCTTCGTTGCCGTCGCCTGCAACGTGCTCTTCAACTGGGTGTTCATGTTCGGAAATCTCGGTGTTCCAGCAATGGGTATCGCCGGCTCCGGCCTGGCCACAACGCTGTCGAGCATGCTGATGTTCGTTGGCATGGCTGCTGTCGTGATGCTGGAGAAGAAGTTCCGGCGCTACCGCCTGTTCGGTCGCTTCTGGCGCGCCGACTGGCCGCGCTTCAAGGGTCTGCTCAGGCTCGGCCTGCCGATCGCCGGCATCCTCGCCTTCGAGGTGACGATCTTCAACGCGGCGGCTCTGCTTATGGGCCTGATCGATGCGGATTCGCTGGCGGCACACGCCATCGCCATCCAGATCGCCTCGATCTCCTTCATGGTGCCGCTCGGCCTCAACCAGGCGGTGACGGTACGCGTTGGGCTCGCCCATGGCGCCGGCAATCCGGAAGGCGTTTCGCGCGCCGGCTGGACCGCCTTCGTCATCGGCGTCTCGTTCATGGCGCTGATGGGGCTGGTGATGGTGCTGTGGCCGCATCTGCTGATCAGCGCCTTCATCGACATGACCGATCCGGTCAATGCAAGGGTGATCGCGCTTGCCGTGTCGTTCCTCGCCTTTGCCGCCCTGTTCCAGATCTTCGACGGCGCGCAGGCCGTTGCCGCCGGCATGCTGCGCGGCCTGCACGACACCAAGGTGCCGATGATCTATGCCGCAATCGGCTATTGGGGCATCGGCCTGCCGCTCGGCGTGCTGCTTGCCTTCCATTTCGGCCTGCACGGCGTCGGCATCTGGATCGGCCTGGCGTCGGGGCTGGCGGTGGTGGCGGTGTTGCTCCTGGCGCGCTGGCTGCGGCGCGATCGCATCGCGCCGCCGCTGGTCTTCAGCCATTGATGGCGCACCAAGCGGTCCGCCTGTTGCCCGAAGCAGTCAATGCAGAACAGATGTCTGATGTCGCCTTTGCGGCCGGAAGCGGATTGGCGGCTTCGAGGCTTGGAATGTGAGAAGCGGACGTTCAGGCCCCCGTGCATCGACGCGATCTGACCTAGAGCGGACAGTTCAATCTGCTGATCGCTGTCCGCACTGGGACGGTAGGACTGTCCGCCGAGTAGACGGACAATTCTGCCGCTAAAACTTGCAGGCTGTGTTCGGACGATCCAACTCCGCTCGGAATGACTTTGCCACTGGAGCGAAGATGACTGTCACGTCCTTAGCAGGCGCTCCGGACTCGTTTCGCCCGATGTGCCCACGGCCGGTATCAACATACCCATGGCCTTTCGAGACCACCTTTGGCGTGCACGTCGGATCGTCGCCCTCGTAGAACGTCACTTCGCCTTCAGTGACTGTGATGAAGACTGGGCCCGGATGCGAATGCCATCCCGTCGAGCTTCCAGGCGCGTAGTCATGGGTCCGCACGACGATGTCGAGCGGACTTTTCGCCTGCGCAGCAAACCCGAGGTCTGACTGCAGGTCAAATGCATCATACGTAGCCCGTCCAATAACGGTTGGGGTGACCCCGACCGCCGGCTCTGCCTGAGCTGGCATCAAGGCGGGCATTATTAGCTCGAAAGCCCATAATGAGAACACAAGCACGCCGATACGGCGTGTGTTGAGGAATCGCGGCTTCATGGGTAGTCCTCCTATTGGATCCAACGTGCCCCGGATCAGGGTGAACGGCGATTAGGATGGTGCGCGTGAGCCACGCGCCCGCGGATACTGCGTTGGTGATCATCTCGCCATTGGTCACTTGCTGTGCTGCCGTGACAACTCCAAGGCAAACCCGATCCTGATAGATCCAGACCGCATCACATCCTCCCATGCCCTTGCGGCGGTTTGCCGTCGCGTCTCTCGCGGTGCGTCAGCTCGTCCAATTGGTTGGCACAAAACAATGGCCCGTGCGGGAAGTCCTGAAGGCCGTCCGAAAGTTCTCCGAATTTCTCCTGAAGGGAGCGGAAACCGCGATGTTTTTGTGAACGATGCTCTAGCGGCAAGCCGTGATAGAGTGCTGGCCGAGGGAATGGGAGGCCCGCCTGCGGCGGGAGACTGAATGGAAATCCGTTTAGGTCAATCGCTCGCAATCAACGGCGTGACCGCCGATTTTGGCAACGAAACGTTGCGCGATCGGGAGGGCAATCCTGTCGATTTGCGACCTCAGGCTTTCGCGGTGCTGCGTTACCTGGCGCAGAATGCCGATCGCCTCGTGACCAAGGACGAATTGATCGAGGCCGTCTGGCTCGGCATCGCTGTCACCGAAGACAGCCTATTTCAGTGCATTCACGAGATACGGCGCGCCCTCCACGATGAGGCACGGACGATCCTGCAGACTGCGCCGAAGCGCGGGTACCGGCTTGTGCTGTCAGTGAACGGCGAGAAGCGTCCGACCGGGTCGGCGCCGGCCGAGCTTGAGGAGTCGTCACCTAAGGCAACGATGCCGGTGCCCGAAGCAATGTCGGCACAGCGTACGCGAAAACCGTTCCGGGCCTCGCTGGTGTACATCATCGTTGCAGCTCTCGGCCTCATCGGGGTCACAATCTGGCACATCCGGCCGTCTCAAAAGACGCTGGTGGGCAATCCGTCGATTGCCGTGCTTCCGTTCGATGTCATCGACGCCGATGAGACCACCAAACGGTTCGCAAGCGGGATCGGTCAGGACATCATCACAGACCTCTCGCGCTATCGCGACATTGAGGTCATCGGCTGGAACTCGAGCAGCACTTATGCCGGAGGGCCGGCCGATGTCCGTAAGGTCGGGCGCGACCTGAACGTGCGCTATGTGCTGAAGGGCTCGGTCCAACGCGACCATGACCAGATTCGCGTGACGACAGAACTTCTCGACACAGCGACGGCAGTAAGTCTCTGGTCGGAGCGCTGGGATCGGCCTGTTGTCGACCTTTTCTCGGTACAGGCGGAAATCTCAAATGAAGTGACAAATCAGCTCGGCAGCTCGAAGGGCGCCATTCCGGAGGCGGATCGTATCACCGGGCTGCGGATGCTGCCCCATAATCTAACTGCTTATGAAACCTATCTCCGCGGTCGGGAATCGCTGCTGCGCTTCACCAAGGAGAGCATCGAGGCCTCCATTCCGCTCTTCAGGCAAGCCGTTACGATGGACCCGAAGCTTGCGCGGGCTTGGGTCGAGATGGCTTCCGCTTATAACACGCTCGCAGGCTTTGGGGCGAATAGCGATGAGGTCCTGCCTAAGGCTCTCGCCGCCGCCGAAACTGGTCTCGCCATCGATCCGCAGGACGCGCTTGCGCACGCGATCATGGCCCTCGTCCTTGGACACATGGACGATTTCGAGCGGGCAGAGGCGGAGTTCGACATCGCCCTTCGCCTGAATCCCGGCTCAGCCGACATCATGACCCTCTATTCGCTGTGGGCAAACGCCTTCGGAAAACCTGAGCGCGGAGCGGAGGCCGCCGACAAGGCAATCCGGCTCAATCCCAACTACCCGAATTGGGCCGCGTTGGGATTCCGCTACGCCTATTTCATGGCGGGACGATACGAGGATGCCCTGCGCGTTCTGGAGCGCCTGCCGCTCGAAAACTATAACAGCTTCTCCTGGATCGTTCGCGCTGCCGTTTATGTTGAACTTGGCCGTGACGAGGAGGCCAGGATCTGGGTGGCCAAGGGCCTTACGAAATATCCGGAGCTGACCATCGAAGGTTTCGTGAATGGACCTGGGTGGAGTGACTCCGAGCGGAAGCGAATAATGGACGCGATGCAACACGCGGGTTTTCCGCCTTGCGCTCTGCCGGATCAGCTCGACGGGGTCACGAGCCCCATTCGCATACCGGAATGCGTGAACTCAAAAGACCGCAGGCCGTCGGCTCTGTGACCGGAGTCGATAGCGTGACCGAAGTGGATAGCGGAACAGCACTTTTGCTCGCAGAAAACGCGCTCCGTGCCGTGCGGCCACTCAACGCCCATGACCGCTCTTAGCGCTCCCTCGACCTCCAGCGCGGTCGCTGTCTGCTGTGAGGCGGTAGCACAGCTAGCTTTAACGGCCGACATGCGGCGCAAAGCTGCCGCATCCGCGGGTGCATAGGATGCACTCAGACACCTTGATGGCATTGGAGGTTCTGAGCAATGATCGAGGGTTCTGTTACAAATGAATTCGCTCAGTTGCCGTCCGACGACATGGCGCCGAGCAGCCTGCGGATATCGCCGAACCGGGCGATCGAGCCGAACACCAGTGCCGCCACCGCAACGAAGAACACCGACACCGCGGCCATGGTCGGCGTGTAGCCGTAGCGCAGCGCGTTGAAGATCTTGATCGGCAGCGTCTCAGTGGTGAAGCCGATCGTCATGTAGGCAACGATGTATTCGTTGAGCGACAGCACGAAGGCGAAGGCATAGCCCGAGACGAGGTAAGGCAGGATCAGCGGCAGCACCACCGTCTTCAGCACCGTGCGGTCGTCGGCGCCCATGGTCGCCGCGGCCTCGACCAGCGAACGGTCGATCGAGGCAAAGCCAAGCGACAGCGTCACCAGCGGCAGCGTCACGAAGAAGATGGCGTGGCTGATGATGGCGGTGAAGAACTGGCCGAACAGCCCGACCGTCGCCCAGAAGCTGAGGAAGCCGAGCGCGGTGATGACCGGCGGCAGGATGAAGGGCGCCAGCCCCAGCACCTGGAAAATGTTCGCCCATGGTGCGGTGCGCCGCCACAGGAACCAGGCAAGCGGCAGCGCCACCGCAACGGCAATCGCCGCCGAACAGACGGCGAGCGTCACCGAATGGATCAGCGCCAGCCGCCATTCCGGATCGGTGAATATCTGGGCATACCAGGCAAGCGAGAAGCCGACCGGCGGGAAGGAGAGTTCCTGCCGCGAATTCACCGACACGCCGGCGACGACAATCAGCGGCGCCGCCAGGAACAAGGCGACGATGGTGAAATAGACACGGCGCAGCAAGGTTGCGGTCATAGCGCGTTCTCCCGGCGTCCGACGAGCAGTGTCAGTCCGACCAACGCCAGCGAGATCAGCACCAGGAACACCGCCATCGCCGCGGCGAATGGCATGTTGGACTGGTAGATCGCCTGGTCGGTGATCAGCACCGACAGCGTCCAGTGTTGCGGCCGTCCCAGAATCTGCGGCAGCAGGTAGGAGCCGAGCGCGAAGACGAAGACCATGATCAGCGTCGCCACGATGGTGTTGCGCAGCGCCGGCGCGACGACGTTGAAAAAGGCCCGGATCGGCGAGGCGCCGAGCGTTCGCGCAGCTTCGAGCAAGGTCGGATCGAGGCGGACCAAGGCGGGGTAAAGCACCAGGATGGTGTAGGGCAGCGCCTGGTAGACCATGCCGGTCAGCACCGCGCCGAAGGTCGGCAGCAGCGCCACCGGCTTGTCCATCAGCCCAATCGCCACGAACAGATTGGTGATGCCGGCAGTGCGCGAAAACAGCGTCGACCAGGCAAAGCCGATGATGACTTCCGACAGAGACAGCACCGACAACAGGCCGACCAGCCACAGTGTCTGCACACGGCGCGGCCGCCGGGTCAAAAGATAGGTGAAGGGAAAGGCGATGGCCACGCAGCAGATGGCGACCAGCACAGCCAGCATCAGCGAGAAGCCGAGCACGCCGCCGAAAAACACCGACAGGAAGCGGGCGTAATTGTCGAAGACGAAGTCCGGCGTGTAGAAACCGGAGGGATTGCGCTTGAAGAAGCTGACCGCGATCATCGTCGAGAACGGCACGACGAAGAAGACGATCAGCATCAGCGCCGGAAAGAACAGCGGCGTGTAGTCGGCTACCGACTTCGGAGCTTCGCGTCTCATGCGCCGAGCACCACGCAGCTCGCCGGCGGCAGCGTGACGCCGACCTTGGCGCCGACGGGCACGTCATGGCGCTCGCGCGGTGTCGTCACCGCAATGATGCTGGTGCCGCCAACGTCGACGAAGGTCTCGATGGTACCGCCGAGATCGCGCACGAAACTGACCTCGCCAGTAATGGCCGAGCCGCCGGGGCTGCCGAGATGCACATCCTCGGGCCGCACCGACACCGAAGCCTTGGTCTGCCCGGCCGGCATGGCAAGACCGGGAATGGCGGTGCCCAAAATGGTGGTACGCCCAGTGCCGTCGACTTCCGCCGGCAGCAGATTGGTGATGCCGATGAAGTCGGCGACGAAGGCGTCGGCCGGCTTGCGATAGATCTCGATCGGCGGCGCCGCCTGCAGGATCTTGCCGTGGCCCATGACGACGACGAGGTCGGCCATGGTCATGGCTTCGCGTTGGTCGTGGGTGACGACGATGGTGGTGATGCCGAGCCGCTGCTGCAGCTGGCGCAATTCCACCTGCATGGCCTCGCGCAGCTTGGCGTCGAGCGCCGACAGCGGCTCGTCGAGCAGGAACAGTTTTGGGGACAGCGCCAAGGCCCGCGCAATCGCCACGCGCTGGCGCTGGCCGCCCGACAGTTTCGCCACCGGACGGTCGGCAAAGCCGGTCAGATGGATCAGGCTCAGCAATTCGTCGACGCGTTTCTTCTGCTCCTCCTTCGAGGCGCCGCGAATGCGCAGCGCATAGGCGATGTTGTCGCCGACGGAGAGGTGCGGAAACAGCGCCAGCGACTGGAACACCATGCCGAGATTGCGCTTGTGCGTCGGCAGCGGCGTGATGTCCTCGCCGTCGAGCACGATGGCGCCGCTGGTCGGCTCCTCCAGCCCGGCGATCATGCGCAGCAGCGTGGTCTTGCCGCAGCCCGAGGGGCCGAGCAGGCACACGAACGTGCCATGCGGTACGTTGAGCTGGACATTGTCGACGGCGGCGAAATTGCCGAACATCTTGGTGATGGCGTTGATGTCTAGTCCGGACATGAGTTGATCCTGTAAACCGGAGGATATTGCGAATGGCACTGCTTCCCCGCTTCGCGATGCGAAAGGGAATTCGGCGATCGGCGGCCTCTCCCTGTCAGGGGAGAGGCATTATTCGAGGTCAGGCGAGCTCTTAGGCGCTCACCCGACGATCAGCTCCGTCCACTTCTGGTTGATCCAGTCGGCCTTCGACGTATAGAGGTCGTAGCGCGGGATGATCGGATCGATGTCCGACGACACCGCGGCGAACTCTTCCGGCTTGAGGTCGAGCACTTCCTTCTTCAGCGTCGGCGTGGTGCCGACCTTGCGCGACATGACACCCTGCATAGACGGCTGGCTCATATAGTCGATGAAGACATGCGCCTCGTCGACCTTGGTCGAGGCGCGCGACAGCACCCAATTGCCGGAATCCTGGATGCCGCCTTCCTTCGGAAAGGTCGAGCGGACATGGAAGCCGTCGGCGACCGCGAGCCCGGTGACATCGTGATAGTATTGGCCCATCGGGATCTCGCCCGACTTCAGCGCCTGCTCGAACTGCGCCTCGTCGCGGTACCACAGGCGGACATTCGGCTTGAGCTCGGCGAGCTTCTCGAACGCCTTGTTCAGCCCGTCCTCGGTGTCGAGCGCGTTGGTGCCGCCCATGAAGGTCTTTGCTGTCACTTCAAGCAGGAACGAGTTGGAGGCAAGCGCCAGAAGACCGAGCTTGTCTTCGTTGGCCTTGTCCCAAAGGGTTGCCCACGATGTCGGCGCGTCCTTGTAGACATCGGTGTTGCTGACAAGCGTGATCCACCAGGCGACGGCGCCGATGCCGGCTACGCGGCCATCTGGATATTTGTTGACGAAGCGGGGCAGCAGGTCGCCATAGTGCTTGAACTTCGACGTATCCAGCGGCGTCCACAATTCGGTCGACTGGCCCTTCAGCGTCGAGGTCTGCGACATCATCGAAAGGTCGGCCGGCGCCTGGCCGGCCTTGGCCGCTTGCTCCAGCTGCACCAGCCAGGCTTCGCCGGTCGGCTCGGCGACCGATTCCACGGCAATGCCGGTTGCCTTGGTGAAGTCGGGGAAGACGTTCTCGTCGAAGGATTTCTTGAAATAGCCGCCATAGACGCCGACCTTCAGCGACTTGTCCTGTGCCCGCAGGATCGACGGCATGGCGAGCACGCCGGCGGTGGCGAGGCCCGCGCCAAGCACGCCGCGCCGTGTCAGGGATTTTCCGATCAGTCTGTTCATCTGGTTTCTCCTCAGTTGATGCCGGCCATGCCGGCAGGTTCCCTTCACGCACTGTTCGCCATCATGGCGTCAGTGGGCCGCCGCTCGTTGTTCGAGCGTACGGGCGTATTGCGTCAGTGGAAAGCACATGACGAAGAAGATCAGCGCCACCAGCCCGTAGACCTTGAACGGTTCGAAGGTGGCGTTGTTGATGGCGTTGGAGGTCCTGACCAGCTCCTCGAAGCCGATGATCGAGGTCAGCGCCGTCGACTTGATCAATTGCACCAGGAACCCGACGATCGGCGCCCTTGTGATCGAGAACGCCTGCGGCAGGATGATGAGCCTCAGCTCCTGCAGCCGATGCAGACCAAGGCTGGCGCCGGCGTCCCACTGTCCGCGCGGCAGCGCGTCGACGCCGCTGCGCCAGATCTCGGCCAGATAGGCGCTGGCGAAGAAGGTCAGGCCGAGCACCGCGGCCGTCCACGGCTCGATGCGCAGGCCCAGCATAGGCAGGCCGAAGAACATCAGGAACAGCTGCATCAACAGCGGCGTGCCCTGGAACAGCGCGATGTAGCCGGAAGCGATGCGCCGGCTCCATTTGTTCTCGGCGATCCTGAAGAACAGCACGATCAGGCCGACCAGCGCGCCACCGATGAAGGCCGCCAGCGACAACAGCACCGTCCAGCGCGCGGCGAGCAAAAGGTTGCGAACGATGTCCCAGAAGGTGAATTCGATCATGACACGCCCGCTCCCAATACGCGGCGCCCGCCGGTGACAAGAAGCCGGCGCAAGGCCATCGATAGAGCGAGATAGACTAGCGTCACCACAAAATAGGTCTCGAAGGAACGGAACGTGCGCGCCTGCAGCATGTCGGCCTCGTAGGTCAGTTCGCGCACCGCGATCTGCGACACCACGGCCGATTCCAGCATCATGATGACGATCTGGCTGGTCAGCGCGGGGTAGATCACCTTGAGCGCCTGCGGCAGCACGATCTTGATGAACACCTGGCGCGGCCGAAGCCCGAGCGCAAGCGCAGCTTCCGTCTGTCCGCCAGGCACGGCATCGAGACCGGCGCCGACGATTTCAATGGTGTAGGCCGCCATGTTGAGCGTCATTGCCAGCATGGCGGCCAGGATCGGATCGAGCCTTATGCCGAGGCTGGGCAGGCCGAAGAAGATGAAGAACAGCTGCACCAGGAACGGCGTGTTGCGCATCACCTCGACATAAACCGCGATGGCGCGCTTCACGAAGACCGGGCCGTTGCGCCGGCCGGCAGCGCCCAAGATGCTGAGCAGCGTCCCCACGAGCGTGGTCACGACGATCAACAGGATCGTCGTGGCCGCGCCACGCGCGATGTCGCCCAGGGCGCCTGCAAGCCAGCCAAAGGCCACGGGAACTCAATCCTTGAGGTTGTCGGGGTTGAGCGGCGTCTTCAGCCAGGCCTTCGAGCTCTCGTCGAGCTTGCCGTCGGCCAGCATCTTGGCGACCGCATCATTGACCGCCGTCTTCAGACGGTCCTCTTTCTTGTTGAGGCCGATATGCGAGGGTGAGGTGAGCAGCTGGAATTTCTGCTCCGGCTTCAGCGCGTCCTGCTTGGCCAGCACCTGGGCGCCGACATCGTTGCCGACCACCATCAGCTGGGTCTGGCCGGAGATGAAGGCCTGGATGACGGAGTTGTAGTTGTCGAAGCGCTTGATGTCGGCCGACGCCGGCGCCGCTTCGGTCAACGACGTGTCCTCCAACGTGCCGCGATTGACGGCGATCGACTTGTCGGCGAGGTCTTCCTTGCCTTTGACGGAGAGCGCTGCCGGGCCGATGACGGCGATGTAGTAGGGCGCGTAGGCGGCGGCGAAATCGATCACCTCCTCGCGCTCCTTGGAGTAGCCGACGCTCATCAGAATATCGACGCGCTTGTCGGTGAGATACGGGATGCGGTTCTGGCCGGTGACGCTGACCAGATTGAGCTTCACCTTCAGAGAGTCGGCGATGGCCTGCGCTACGTCGATGTCATAGCCCTTGATGCTCATATCGGCGCTGGCCGAGGAGAAGGGCGGAAAGTCGGAGAAGATGCCGACATTGATAGCGCCGGCCTTGGTGATGTCGTCGACGGCGTCGGCATGCGCCTGCGCGGTAAGGCCGAGGCCGGCGAGCATCAGCGCGGCGGCGACGGTTGATTTCATGTGAAAATTCATTGTGGTTCCCTTCTGGAAGCTTGTTTGTTTTGAAACGGTCGCCGGCTCCAGCGCGGCGGCCGCCTTTGCATTTGAAGTCCGTCAGGCCCCCTTGCTCGTAATGGCCGGGCTGAACACCATCAGGCTCAGGATCTCGAACAGGACCTGGGCGCCGACATGGGCGGTGTTGGTCGTCGCGTCATATTGCGGCGCCACCTCGACGACGTCGCCGCCGACAATGTTGAGGCCTTTAAGGCCGCGCAGCAGTTCGAGCACCTCGCGCGTCGTCAGGCCGCCGATCTCAGGCGTGCCGGTGCCCGGCGCGAAGGCCGGATCGACGCTGTCGACATCGAAGGAGATGTAGGTCGGGCCGTCGCCGACAATCTTGCGCGCCTTCTCGATGATGGCGGGGATGCCGAGGCCCGTCACCTCTTCGGCGTGCACCACCGTCATGCCGGATTCGTAGGTGAACTCCCACAGATATTCGGCCGAGCCTCTGATGCCGATCTGGATGGTGCGGGTCGGGTCGAGCACGCCGTCCAGCACCGCGTTGCGGAACGGGCCGCCATGGTGGAATTTGGTCATGTCGAACAGCCCGCTGGTGTCGCAATGGGCGTCGATATGGATCATGCCGACCGGAGCCTTCTTGCCGACCGCCTTCAGGATCGGATGGCTGATCGAATGGTCGCCGCCAACCGAAAGCGGCAGCACGCCGGCATCGACGATCTGGTTGGTGCGGCGCTCGATGTCTTCGTGGCTGATCTCCAGCCGGTAGCGGCTGCGGAACGGCGTGTCGCCGATGTCGGCGACGCGAAGCTCATGCGTCGGCGCGCATTCCAGCACATGGTTGTAGGGACCGATGCGCTCGATGGCGCGCAGCGCCCTCGGCCCGAAGCGCGAGCCTGGCCGGTTGGTGACGCCGAGATCCATCGGCACGCCGATGATCGCCACCTGCAAATCGCCGAAATCCGGATTGTCGGCCGCGATTTCGCGATAGGGCGCGGCGAGGAAGGTCGGGATGCCGGAATAGGGCGCCAGCCTTGTGCCGGTCTTGGTGAAGATCTTGTCTGCGACCTGCCGGAACTTGGGGTCGAACATCTCGCCGCCGTGGCTCTCGCCATATTTGCGGCGCAACGCGTCGAGCTTGCCACGATCGTAACCCATGTCGGTCTCCTCCTGCCGGGCTGGTGCATACGGCCGTGGCGACATCTGCGAACTGACCATCATCCGGCCGGGTCGCTGTCCCGCTGGCTGCCTGCAGATTTCACGTCATTGATGCTGTTGACCTGCCAAAGTGTCCGGCAGCCGCATTGAAAAATCAATTGATATTGTTACGGTGCTGATTGTGAGAAAATCTCACAGAGTATCCGGTTGCCAATGGCCAAGCGTCTGCCCCCCTTAAATCCCCTGCGCGCCTTCGAGGCAACGGCGCGCCATGCCTCGCTGACCAAGGCGGCGGCCGAGCTCAATGTCACCCATGGCGCCATCAGCCACCAGATCAAGGCGCTCGAGCAATCGCTCGGCGTAAAACTGTTCGAGCGTACGGGACAGCGGGTAAAGCTCACACCGCATGGCGCCGAACTGCTGCCGGCGGTGTCGACCGCCTTCGACGGCATCGCTGCCGCCACCCAGCGCATGACGAGACCAGCCAGCGCCGGCACATTGTCGGTCTCCTGCGTGCCGGCGCTGCTGCTTTTGTGGATGACGCCGCGGCTCGGCAGCTTCATGGCGCAATATCCCGATATCCGTCTGACGCTGATCCCGTCCAACGACCCCAAGGACATCCGCGCGCCGCAGGTCGATCTTTGCGTTCTCTATGGCGATGGCAGCTGGACCGATTGCTGGATGCGCAAATGGTCGGGCCTCGAACTGTTCCCGGTGGTCAGCCCGACACTGATCAACAACCGGCCGATCCGCGTCTGCCGGGATCTTGCCGACCATGTCATCCTGCATGGCGATGACGGCCGCGAGTGGCATACCTGGCTGGCCGCCGCCGACGGGCTGGATCTCGAGCGTGGCCGCCGCCACAATCTCGGCGACGCGCGCACGGCCATCGAAGCCGCGGTGCATGGCCATGGTGTAGCGCTCGGCGATTCCGTTACCGCCAGCACGCTGCTCGCCAGGGGCCTGCTGGTGGCGCCGTTCAGCCTGTCGGTGCCGGCGGTCGACGATTTCTACGTCGTTTGCCGCAACGAGATGCGCTCGGCGCCGATCGTGCAACTGTTCGTCGACTGGCTGTTCGCTGAGAAGGAACAGGCCGACAGCCGCGCCGACGCGCCGGTGGCGGGCCGCATCGGCATTCGCCGAAAGCGCCCGGCGCTCAAGGTGATCGGCGCCAAGACCGGCTCCTGACGCTGGACTGGAGCGATTTCTTTTTGTCGGGCCAGCCCGCAAAGCGGGAGGCGCCGTCGAAAATTCAATGCTAAGAGGCAATTACGGAGAGCGAGCAGCGAAGGCGGCATCGAGATATGGCAAAGACCGATATAGCGCGGCGCGTCTACAACCACACCTGGAAGCTGGACCCGATCGTCCGCAGCCTGCTCGACACCGATTTCTACAAACTTTTGATGCTGCAGATGATCTGGGGCATGTACCCCAAGGTCGACACCACCTTCTCGCTGATCAACCGCACCACATCGGTGCGCTTGGCCGACGAGATCGACGAAGGCGAACTGCGCGAACAGCTCGACCATGCCCGCACGCTGCGCTTCTCCAAGAAGGAGATGATCTGGCTCGGCGGTAACAATTTCTATGGCCGCAAGCAGATCTTCGAGCCCGAATTCCTCGCCTGGCTGGAAGGTTTTCGGCTACCCGACTACGAACTGTCCAAGCGCGACGGCCAGTACGAGCTCTCCTTCAGCGGCCCGTGGATGTACACCACGCTGTGGGAAATCCCGGCGCTGGCCATCATCAATGAGCTTCGTTCCCGCGCCGCCATGCGCGCCTACGGCCCGTTCGCGCTCGACGTTCTCTATGCCCGCGCCAAGGCCAAGATGTGGGCTAAGACCGAGCGGCTGAAGGCTTTGCCCGGCATCCGCATCTCGGATTTCGGCACCCGCCGCCGCCACTCGTTCCTGTGGCAGCGCTGGTGCGTCGAGGCGCTCAAGGAAGGCATTGGCGAGGCCTTCACCGGCACCTCCAACGTGCTGCTTGCCATGGACAACGACCTCGAAGCGCTGGGCACCAACGCGCATGAATTGCCGATGGTGTTTGCCGCCCTTGCCAAGACCGAAAAGGAACTGAAGCAGTCGCCTTACAAGGTGCTGCAGGACTGGCAGCGCTACTACGGCGGCAACCTGTTGATTGTGCTGCCCGACGCTTTCGGCACCGCATCCTTCCTGCGCGACGCGCCCGACTGGGTGGCCGACTGGACCGGCTTTCGCCCCGACAGCGCACCGCCGATCGAGGGCGGCGAAAAAATCATCGACTGGTGGCGCGAGAAGGGCAAGGACCCCAGGCAGAAGCTGCTGATCTTCTCCGACGGGCTTGAAGTCGAGACCATCGAAGAGACTTACCAGCACTTCAAGGGCAAGGTGCGCATGTCCTTCGGCTGGGGCACCAACCTCACCAACGATTTCGAAGGCTGCGCGCCGACCGAAACCAACAGCCTCGATGCCATATCGCTGGTCTGCAAGGTGACGGAGGCCAATGGCAGGCCGGCGGTGAAGCTGTCGGACAATCCGGCCAAGGCGACGGGCGACAAGAAAGAGATCGAGCGCTATCTCCGGATTTTTGGGGCGAAGGATCGCGTGGAGCAGTTGGTCAAGGTGTGAGGGGCTGCGGTGCTTCCGGCATCGCGATACGAGAAGGCAAAGGTTGGATAGGCTGAGTTCCTTCGCGCCCCCCTCTGTCCTGCCGGACATCTCCCCCACAAGGGGGGAGATTGCGCTGGCATCTCCGCCTTCGCCAATCTCCGACATTGCAAGGGAAGAGCCGCCCGCGAAACTGCCAATCTCCCCCCAAGTGGGGGAGATGTCCGGCAGGACAGAGGGGGGCGCCGTAGAATGCAACCGTCAACGGTCAGCCCTTCTCACCATCGCCCTCACCCTCGTCCCCACCCCAGCATTCGCCCATGCCTCCGACCGCGGCCACGTCCTCCTCCTCCCCACCGGCTACTACATCGCGGGCGGCGCGCTCGCCGTCGCCGTCAGCCTCCTTGTCCTCGCCCTGCTGCCACCCGACACGCTCGAGCGTTTCTGGCGCCGTCGCCCACAACTTTTCACATTCACCGACGCGCCTCGCACAATCGTCGGCCTGCTGTCCTTTGCCGGCTTTTCAACCCTTGTCGCTGCCGGCCTGTTCGGCAGCCGTGATCCGCTCTCCAATCCGCTCCCCCTCGTCATATGGACGCTGCTCTGGGTCGGCCTCGCCATCGCGCAAGGCCTGTTCGGCGACCTCTGGTCATGGCTGAATCCCTGGTACGGCCCATGGCGCGTCGTCACCCGCCTGCTTGGCCAGCGCGATGCCGAGGAGTCGCGTTTGCCGCAATGGCTCGGCTGCTGGCCGGCGTTCATCCTATTCCTCGCCTTTGCCTGGTTCGAGCTGATCGACCCGGCGCCCGACGATCCCGCGCGGCTGGCATACGCGGCGGGCCTCTATTGGCTGTTCACCTTCATCGCCATGCTGATCGTCGGCTACCCCAACTGGAGCCGGCGCGGCGAGTTCCTGACGGTGTTCTTCGCCATGGTGGCGCGCTTTGCTCCCATCGAGCGTAATGAAAGCGATCGGCTCAACCTGTGCTGGCCGGGCGCAAAGCTGCTGAGCGCCGCGCCTCTGCCGGCAAGCGGCATTGCCTTCCTGCTGCTCAGCCTGTCATCGGTGTCGTTCGACGGCCTGTCGAAAACCTTCTTCTGGCTCGGCCTGTTCGGCATCAATCCGCTGGAATATCCCGGCCGCACCGCGCTGATAAGCATCGGCAGCTTCGGCCTGGTGCTGACCTTCGTGCTGCTGGCGGCGGCGTTCCTGCTGGCCGTCATCCTCGGCCAGCGCCTTGTCGGCAGCCAACATACGCTCGGCGAAGCGGCGGGTCTGCTCGTCTGGTCGATCGTGCCGATCGCGCTCGCCTATCATGTCGCCCACTATCTGACGGCGCTGCTGGTCGATGGCCAGTATGCGGTGGCCGCTTTATCCGACCCGTTCGCGCTGGGCTGGAACCTGTTCGGTACCGCCGACATGCAGATCGAAGCCGGCATCGTCGCCGGCGCCGACTCCGCATGGTGGCTGTGGAATGTGCAGGCCGGCATCATCATCGCCGGCCATATACTGGCGGTGCTCGTCGCCCATGGTCTGGCCTGGCGACTGCACCCGGTTCCATCGCGCGCCGCACTCAGCCAGCTGCCACTCACCGTGCTGATGATCGCTTACACCATCTTCGGCCTCTGGTTGCTTGCCACGCCGACAGCCGGATGAGAGAAGACGGTCAATATGCCTTCGGGGAAAGCCCGCTTGCCAGGTCGAGGCTTTGGTGATTTAGTTTGTATACATGCGATTTCTGCCCCTCCTGCAAGGGAGTGGCCTTGCCTCGTTACAGACAGTCAAAACTCAAAAACAGGGGAACTGCCGTGACTGACAAGAATGGGTTTTTCGATCTCTCCAAATCCACGCTTTCTCGCCGTACCGCGCTGAAGGGTCTCGCCGCAGGCGCCGGCCTGACGCTCGCCCCCGGCTTTGTCCGCTACAGCCAGGCGCAGAGCTCCGCGCCGATCAAGATCGGCTTCCAGTCGCACCGCACCGGCATCGGCGCCGCCTATGGCCGCTGGTATGAAAAGACGAGTGCGGCCGCGGTCAAGGCCATCAACGATGCCGGTGGCATCAACGGCCGCCCGGTCGAACTGGTGATCGAGGATGATGGCACCGATCCCGCTCGCGGCGCCGAAGTGGTCGGCAAGTTCGCCACCCAGCACAAGACCGACATCGTCTTCGGTACGCTGTTTTCGCATGTCGTCATTGGCTCGGCGCCCGCCGCCGGCGAAAACAAGATCCCTTATTTCGTCGTCAGCGAAGGCCACCACGTCGCCTCGACCAAGTTGAACCGCTACGTCTTCCAGCCCGGCATCACCGACGTGAAGAGCCAGATCCAGTCGATGGCGCCGTGGATCGCCGCCAATGCCGGCAAGAAGGTGACGCAGATCTTCCCCGATTTCGCCTTCGGCTATGACCACCGCGACTACCTGCCGCCGGCGCTGAAGGCGCAAGGCGCCGAGGTCATCGCCCAGATCGCCATCCCGCCGACGGAATCTTCTTTCACCAAATATTTTCCGCAGATCCCGGCCGAGACCGAGGTCATCTATCACGTCATGGTCGGTCCGGCCGTGCTCACCTTCGTCAAGGAGCTCGGCGAATTCTACGGCTCCAACCGGCCGCAGCTGTTCGGCTTCATGGATTCACTCGAGGCCACCGACATCAACAGCCCCGGCCTCGAATTTTTGGACGGCAGCCATTTCTGGGAAGGCTCGCCACGCTATGCCCAAGCCAATGACTCAGCCGCGCAAAAAGCCTATCGCGCTGCCGTTGGCATCGACGACAATGGCGCCGCCGTCGGCGATCCCAAGGACGTCTCAACCGCGTCCCACATGTTCGGCTGCTGGGAAACGCTCTATGTCGTCAAGAAGGCGATGGAAGACGCCGGCTACAAGGGCCCCGAAGACCGCGGCAAGCTGGTCGAGGCGACCGAGGCTCTGACCGAATTCGCCGAAGGACCGGAGCATCCGCAGGGGCCGAAGACCTTCAACGGCAAGATCCACCAGTGTTTCGGCATCCAGAACATCTCCAAGGTCGAAGGCGGCAAGTTGACGGTCGTCCACAAGACCAAGATCGAGGATGGGCTGTACGAGGCCGAGGGAGATTACACGACGCAGGCGCTGTAGACACGGCTTTGTCTGCAAGCGTGGGAGCCAAGTCACCCCCCTCTGTCCTGCCGGACATCTCCCCCGCAGGGGGGGAGATCGGCAGCTCGTGCGGCAGCGCCTGTATGCCGGTGTTGGCGATTGGCGAAACCTTATGTGAAATCCAATCTCCCCCCTTGAGGGGGAGATGCCCGGCAGGGCAGAGGGGGGTGCCTCGCGCATCCGCTGGTGCCTAGCCCATGCACTTTGGACCCCATCTCCTCCTCGCTGCCCTCGAAGGCCTCGTCACCTCCGCCGTGCTGGCGCTGACGGCGCTTGGGCTGTCGCTGGTTTTCGGCGTCATGCGCGTCGTCAACGTCGCCCATGGCGAGTTCTTCATGCTGGGCGCAGTGCTGGCCTGGGCCATCTCGACGGCTTTTCCAGGCCATCCGACGGTCGGCTTTCTGGCCGCACTGGTGATCGCGCCGCTGATTGTCGGCTCCATCGCGCTGGTCGCCGAGCGGCTGGTGCTGCGCCGGCTCAATTACAATCCGGAAGCCACCATCGTCGCCACCATCGGCATGCTCTACATCATCCAGCAGCTGGCGCTGAGCTTCTATGGCCCGGAAGCGCGCCCGGTGGAGCCGCCCTTCAGCTACCGCATCTTGCTGCCCTGGTTCGGCTATTCCGGCTACAAGCTGTCGATCATCGCCGCCTCGGCGCTTCTGCTCGTCGCCACCTGGCTGGTGCTGACGCGCACGAAGACCGGCCTCATCATGCGCGCCACCCAGTATGACAGCGAGACGGCGCAGGCCTTCGGCATTCCGGTCGACCGCGTCTATGCCGGCGTCTTCGCGCTCGGCGCCATGCTGGCGGCCATCGCTGCGGTGCTGATCGTGCCGATCAGCCAGGCGCATTATCTCATGGGGCAGGACCCGCTGCTGCTCTCGTTCATCGTCGTCATCATTGGCGGTCTCGGCTCGCTGCGCGGCACCGTTGTCGCCGCGGTGCTGATCGGGCTGTCCGACGGCATCATTTCGGTGTTCTTCTCGCCAACGCTGGCCAAGATCATCGCCACGCTTCTGGTGGCCATGGTGCTGGTGTTCCGGCCGCAAGGCTTGTTCGGGCAGACGTCGCGATGAGCGAAGCTTCGCCGGCAAAAGCCTATGCATTGCATCTCGGCGTCATCGCGCTGCTCTTTGCGCTGAGCTTCGTCCTGCCCGACTATCATCACGGCCTGCTCGCCCGCATCATGGTGCTGGCGGTGTTCGCCATGGGCTACAACATGCTGTTCGGCTATGTCGGCCTGCTCAGCCTCGGCCATGCCATGTTCTTTGCCGCCGGGCTCTATGGCGCAGGTCTCGCCGTCATCCATCTCGGCTGGAACGTGCCGCTGGCCTTCCTCGCCGGCATCGCCTGCGGCGCGCTGCTGGCGTTGGTCATCGGCCTGCTGGCGCTGCGCACCACCGGTGTCGCCTTCATGATCGTCACCATGATGTTCGCGCAGGTTTTTCATCTCGTGATCCTCTATTTCGCCGCCTGGACCGGCGGCGACCAGGGTCTGGTCGTGCCACAGCCGGCGCGGGTCCTGACCTTCGGCGCAACCTCGCTCGATCTCACCAACCCGACCGTCCGCTATATGAGCGCGCTGGCGCTGTTTTCGGTTGTGCTGCTTATCACGCTCGCCATCGTCCGCTCCCGCTATGGCCGCGTTCTGGTCGCCGTGCGCGAGAACGAGGAGCGCACGAAGATGCTCGGCTACGACACCTTCTCCAACAAGCTCATCGCCGTCGTCGTCTCCGGCACCATCTGTGCGGCCTCGGGTGCGGCTTATGCGCTGTTGTTCGGCTATGTCGGTTCGAGCTTCGCTTCGGTGCAGTATTCCATCCTGCCGCTGCTCTGGGTGCTGCTCGGCGGCGCAGCCACGACGCTCGGAGCACTGATCGGCACGCTGTTCATGTACTATGTCATCGACGTCGCCAGCGGCTACACCTCCGCCTATCTGCTGATAGTCGGCATCGCGCTCATCCTTCTGGTGCTGTTTTTCCCCAAGGGCATTTTGGGTACCATCCGACAGCGCTGGCTCGGGTGGTTGCCATGATGCCGCTGCTCACCACAAAAGGCCTGTCGCGCAATTTCGGCGGCCTGCGCGCCGTCGACGGTGTCGATTTCCAGCTGATGCCGGGCGAGATACGCGCTGTCATCGGCCCCAATGGCGCGGGCAAAACCACCTTCGTCAGCCTGATCAGCGGCCGCATCCAGCCATCCTCCGGCATGATCGTCTTCGACGGCGCCGACATCACCACCCAGCCGGCCTATCTCAGGGTGCGCCAAGGCATCGCCTACACTTTCCAGATCACCAGCGTCTTTGCCAATCTCTCGGCCTACGACAATGTCGCGCTGCCGGTGCAGCGCACCCTGACCGACGGGCGGTCGAGAGGCGCCGTGCGCACCGGCGTGATGGCGGCGCTCGAGCGCACCGGCCTTGCCGATCGCGCCCATATGCAGGCCGGCCAGCTCTCCTACGGCCATCAGCGCCTGCTCGAAGTGGCGATGGGGCTGGCGCTGAAGCCGCGGCTCTTGATCCTCGACGAGCCGACGCAAGGGCTGGCCGACAGCGAGATCGACAATTTCATCGAGCTGGTGCGCGAGATCGCCAAAAGCGCCACCGTGCTTTTGATCGAGCACAACATGCCTGTCGTCATGCAGCTGGCTGACCGCATCACCGTCTTCAACGCAGGCAGGATCCTGGCCGAAGGCACACCAGAACAGGTCCGCGCCAACACACATGTGCAGGAAGCCTACCTGGGGACCGCGCCATGACCGAAGCCGCCCCTACTCAAGACAGAGTGCTGACGATCTCCGGGCTCGACTGCTTCTACGGCGAGGTCCAGGTCCTCTACGGCCTCGACCTGGCGCTCAACAAAGGCGAGGTGCTGTGCCTCTTCGGCCGTAACGGCGCCGGCAAGACGACGACGCTGAAAGCGATCATGGGCCTTATTCCGGCGGAGGCCGGCTCGATCAAACTCGCCGGCCAGGAATTGACCGGCCTGCCGGCGCATGACGTGCCGAAGGCCGGCGTCGCCTATGTGCCGCAAGGCAGGCGGCTGTTCGCCGAGATGACGGTGGCCGAAAACATCGAGATCGGGCTGATGGCGCGCGGCAAGGGCAAGGCCGTGCGGGAAAACGTCCTCGACCTTTTTCCATTGCTGCGCCAGCGGCTGCGGCAGCGCTCCGGCACCTTGTCCGGCGGCGAACAGCAGATGCTGGCCATGGCGCGTGCGCTTTGCCTGGAGCCGCAGGTGCTGCTGCTCGACGAACCGACCGAAGGCCTGATGCCGTCGATGATCGCCAAGATCCGCGAGACGGTGGTGAAGTTGCGCGAACTTGGCGTCTCGACGATCCTGGTCGAACAGCGCGTCGATGCCGTGCTGTCGGTCGCCGATCGTGTCTGCTTCATCGAAAACGGCCGCAACCGCGAGACCGTCGATGTCGAGCAGCTGCGCGCCGATCCGTCGGCGGTCCGGCGCTATGTCGGCGTCGGCTGATCAGCCGAAGAACAGGAACCCGGTGATCAAAAATATCGGGATCAGCACCAGTCCCGACCACGCCATGTAACCGAAGAAGCCCGGCATCTTCACGCCGCGATGCCGAGCGATGGCATAGACCATGAAGTTGGGTGCGTTGCCGATATAGGTGTTGGCGCCCATGAAAACCGCACCCGCCGAAATCGCCGCAAGCGTCGAGGCAAACTCGGCCATCAGATGCCGCGCATTGCCGCCGGCGAGCTCGAAGAACACCAGATAGGTCGGTGCATTGTCGAGGAAGGACGACAGCCCGCCGGTCAGCCAGAAATAGGCGAGATCGTTGGGCTGGCCGGTGGGCGAGGTGACCAGCGCGACCAGCGGTGCCAGTGCGCCGTCATGGCCGGCGCGCAGGATGGCGATGACCGGCACGATGCAGATGAAGATGCCGGCAAACAGCTTTGCCACTTCCGCGATAGGGCCCCAGTTGAAGCCGTTCGCCTCGCGGTGGCTCTTGTGGGAGACGACGAGCGACAGAAAGGCCAGCGCCAGGATGATGGCGTCGCGCACCAGGTTCTGCAGTTCAAGGCTGACGCCCAATACGGAAAAGCTCACTTCCGGCTTCCACGCCGCCGACAGCAGGATGGCGCCGATGACGCCAGCCAGCAGCGGCAGATTGGCCAGGCCGCGAATGCGCACCTTCGTATCCGGCGTCGGATCCTTGATCTTCGGCGCGCCGCCTTCGCGGCGATGCAGCACGATGTCGATGGCCAGGAAGACGATCAGCACCAGGCCGCCCGTGAACAGCGTCTCGCGCCAGAGGTTCGTGGTTGTCCAGAAAAAGTCGACGCCGCGCAGGAAGCCGACGAACAATGGCGGGTCGCCGAGCGGCGTCAGCGAGCCGCCAATGTTGGAGACGAGAAAAATGAAGAAGATGACGACATGGGCGTTGAACGGCCGGCTGTCATTGGCGCGCAGCATCGGCCGGATCAGGATCATCGAGGCTCCGGTGGTGCCGATCACTGAAGCCAGCACAGCCCCGACAAGCAGCAGCCCGGCATTGACCAGCGGCGTGCCATGGATGTTGCCGGCGACAAGGATACCGCCGGAAATGGTGTAGAGCGCGAACAAAAGGATAATGAACGACATGTATTCGGTGAGCAGCGTGTGCAGCACCGCCTCGCTCGCCAAAGACATGCCGAAGGCGACCGCCAGCGGCACCACCACAAGTGCTGCCCAGCCGGCGGCGATCTTGCCGTAGTGATGCTCCCAGACATGGTGGAACAGCAGCGGTCCGGTGGCGATCGACAGCAGCAGCCCGGCAAAAGGCAGCCCCCACCACAGCGACATCGAGCCGGGCAATTCGTGGGCGTCCGACGCGAAGGCGAGTTCGGGAAACAGGAGAATGGCGACGGTCAAGGTGCCAGCCGCCAAAACTGCCAACGATCGTGTGAAACTCCCCCGACGCCTCACGGTCAGTCCGAGGTCGGGTCTTCGAGCGTCACCCCCGCGTCGCGCATCCGCTTCAGCATCGCCTCGACCGAACCGTTGAGATCAATGCCGCGGCAGGCGTCGAGCCGCACCGTCGTCTTGAAGCCTTGCTTGACCGCATCGAGCGCCGAGAAGGCGACGCAGAAGTCGGTCGCCAGGCCGACCAGGGTCACAGTATCGATACCGCGCTCCTTGAGGTAGCCGGCAAGTCCGGTCGGCGTCTTGTGGTCATTCTCGAAGAAGGCCGAATAGCTGTCGATATCAGGGCGAAACCCCTTGCGGATCACCATCTCGGCCTTGGTCCAGGCGAGCCCCGAGTGGAAATCCGAACCGAGGCTGCCCTGGATGCAATGGTCCGGCCACAGCGTCTGCGGCCCATACGGCATCTCGATCGCACTGAAAGGCTGCGCCCCCGGATGGCTGGAGGCAAAGCTCGAATGTCGGGCCGGGTGCCAGTCCTGCGTCAGCACGACATGCTCGGCGTGCCGGATCAAATCGTTGACCAGCGGCACGATCTCGTCGCCGCCGGCAACCGCCAGCGCGCCGCCGGGGCAGAAGTCGTTTTGGAGGTCGATGACAACAAGCGCTTCGTCGGCCATGGCGCCTCTCCTTTTCTTCGTCTCGAGCGGGGGGATCGAGTGAAATACGCCGCTGATGCGACCGGATGCAGAAACTTGACCGGATGGCGGCCGGCGTCAACCTCTACAAGCGTAACAAATGCGTGGCGGCCGGGTTCCCGCAAACTCCGGCTTTGACAATTCCCGCCAGCTTGATATCATTTGCATACGAATGAATTTGGCCAGATCGAACTGGCGGGGGTTCGGGAAGACCCCACTTTTGGGAAGGCCAATTTTTTTGGAAGGCAAAGCGTGATCCGTTACGCGAAACCCACCACGCTGGACGAGGCGCTCGCCCTGCTGGGCGAAGGCGCCTGGCGCGTGCTTGCCGGCGGCACCGATTTCTATCCGGCGCAAGGCGCCAAGCCCTTCCGCGACAATGTTCTCGACATCAATGGCCTGGCTTGCCTGCGCGGCATCGCCGAGACCGAGAGCCATTGGGTTTTGGGCGCCCGCAACACCTGGACCGATCTGGTTCGCCATCCCCTACCGGCGGCGTTCGATGCGCTGAAACAGGCCGCGCGCGAGGTCGGCTCCCTGCAGATCCAGAATGTCGCCTCCATCGCCGGCAATCTTTGCAACGCCTCGCCGGCCGCCGATGGCGTGCCGGGCCTGCTGGTGCTGGACGCCGATGTCGAACTTCGCTCAGTGGCCGCGACGCGCTATCTGCCCTTGCCGGATTTCATTCTCGGCAACCGCCGCACGGCTTTGCTGCCCGGTGAGATGGTCACCGCCATCCGCGTCCCCAAGCGTGCGGCAGCCGGCACCTCGGCCTTCGTCAAGCTTGGTGCGCGGCGCTATCTCGTCATTTCCATCGCCATGGTGGCGGCGCGCCTCGTCATCGACAAGGGAATAGTCACGGAAGCGGCCGTCTCGGTCGGCTCCTGTTCGGCGGTCGCAAGGCGGCTCACCGATGTCGAAGCTGTGCTGCGCGGCAAGCCTGCCCTCCAGACACTCGCCGACGCGGTCCTGTCCGCGCCGATGGCCGAGCTGTCGCCGATCGCCGATGTGCGCGGCAGCGCCGAATACCGGCTCGATGCGGCGCGCGAGCTTGTCGCCCGCGCCGTGCTGGGAGCCTGCGGATTGACGAACGACAACAGCATGGTGGCGGCATGAGCCAGGTTCGTCCCGAGATGATTGAAGCTCTGCCCGACCTCGTGCCGGGCTACGGCCTCGAGCGCGCGGAGATCGCTTTCACGGTCAACGGCGCTGCCGTCTCGGTCAACGTGCCGCCGCTGCGCCGGCTGTCGCAGGTGTTGCGCGATGAATTGCAACTGACCGGCACCAAGGTCGGCTGCGACGCCGGCGATTGCGGCGCCTGCACGGTGCTGGTCGACGGCGACGCCGTCTGCGCCTGCCTGATGCCGACGGCCTCCGCAGCCGGGACATCGGTGACGACGGTCGAGGGCCTGGCCAATGGCCTTCTGTCGGCGCTGCAGGCGTCCTTCCTGGCGCATGGCGCGGCGCAATGCGGTATCTGCACGCCGGCGCTGCTGGTCGCGGGAACGGCCCTGCTGGAAAGCACACCGAATCCGACGGAGGTCGAGGTACAGGATGCGCTGGGCGGAATCCTCTGCCGCTGCACCGGCTACCGCAAGATCATTGCGGCGGTGATGGATGCTTCCTCGCAGGCGGCCAGCCTCGATTTCCGCATGCCGCAGTCGGGTCATGCGATCGGCTCGTCGCCGGTTCGGCTCGACGGCGTGCCAAAAGTCACCGGCGGCGAGAAGTTCGGCGGCGATTCTTTCCCCGCCGATGCGCTGGCCGTGCTGGTGGTTCGTTCGCCGCATTATCATGCCAGCTTCGCCTTCGGCGATCTCGGCGGCTGGGCGAAGAAGCACCCCGGCATCGCCGGTGTCTTCACCGCCGCCGACATTCCGGGAGAAAACTGTTTCGGCGTCATCGGTCCGTTCGCCGACCAGCCGGCGCTGGCCGAAGGCTTTGCGCGCCTGCGCGGCGAGGCCGTGGCGCTGGTCGCCGGCGAGCGTGAGGCGATGCTCGATCTCGACCTCCAGGATTTCCCGGTCCGCTGGACCGAGCTGCCGCATGTTCTGCTGCCCGGCGACGCGCAGGCCGACGGTGCGGCGCTGATCCACGCGAACCGCCCGGACAATTTGTTGACCAAGGGCTTTGTCGAGCGCGGCAACCCCGAGGCGGCTCTTGCCGGCGCTGCCTTTACCGCGACCGGTGCCATCGACACCTCCTATGTCGAGCACGCCTATATCGAGCCGGAAGCCGGCCATGCCTATATGGATGGCGACACGCTGGTCATCGTCGCCTGCACCCAGGCGCCTTACATGGACCGCGACGACACGGCCAAAGTGCTTGGCCTTGCCGTCGACAAGGTCCGCATCGTGCCGACCGCGACCGGCGGCGGCTTCGGCTCCAAGCTGGACGTTTCGCTGCAGCCTCTCATCGGCCTCGTGGCGCTGAAGACTGGCCGGCCGGCAGCGCTTGCCTACACCCGCAACGAATCCATGATGTCGACCACCAAGCGCCATCCCTCCGAGATGAAGGCGACGATTGGCGCCGATGCCGAGGGTCGCGTCACCGGCATGGTCTTCACAGGCGATTTCAACACCGGCGCCTATGCCAGCTGGGGTCCGACCGTCGCCAACCGTGTGCCTGTGCATGCGTCCGGCCCCTATGCGACGCCGAACTACCGCGCGGAAGGCCGCGCCATCCACACCCACGGGCCGATCTCCGGCGCCTTCCGCGGCTTCGGCGTGCCGCAGGCGACGATCATGCAGGAGACGCTCTATGATGAGCTCGCCGGCAAACTGGGCATGGATCGGCTCGATTTCCGCTTGAAAAACTGCCTTCGGAACGGGTCCGAAACGGTTACCGGGCAGAGGCTGGAGTCAGGCGTCGGTATTTTCGAATGCCTCGACTCCTTGCGGCCGCATTGGGCTCGCGCGACGGCTGACGCAGATACATTCAATTCTTCCAATACGAGCAAAAAGCGCGGCGTCGGCATCGCGTCCTGCTGGTATGGCTGCGGCAACACTTCGCTGCCCAATCCGTCGACCATAAGGGTCGGCATTGCGCCAGCGGGCGAGGTCATCCTGCATCAGGGCGCAGTCGATATCGGCCAGGGCTCCAACACCGTCATCACCCAGATCTGCGCCGACGCGCTTGGCCTGCCGCTGGAACGATTCCGGCTGAAGAGCGCCGACACCGCGATCAGCCCCGACGCCGGCAAAACATCGGCCTCGCGCCAGACTTTTGTGACCGGCAAGGCGGCGGAAAAGGCCGGCCGTGCCTTGCGCGAAAAGATCCTGCGCTTTGCCAATGTCTCGGAGAACGCGGCCCTGCAATTGGATGGCCCGGCGATCGTCATCCGCGAGGGGGAAGCCACCCGCCGCATCGATCTCGCCGCCCTCGACGTCGATGCGGACGGCTTTGTCTTTCGCGCCGAGGAGACCTACGATCCACCGACGCTGCCGCTCGACGCCAAGGGCCAGGGCAAGCCTTACGCCGTCTATGGCTACGGCGCGCAGATCGCCGAACTCGAAGTGGATCTCAAACTTGGCACGGTCAAACTTTTGAAAATCACCGCGGCGCACGATGTCGGCAAGGCGATCAACCCGCTGCTGGTCGAAGGGCAGATCGAAGGCGGCATCGCGCAAGGCATCGGCATGGCGCTGATGGAGGAGTACATCCCCGGCCGCACCGAGAATTTGCACGACTATCTCATCCCGACCATCGGCGACGTACCGCCGATCGAGCACATATTGATCGAGGTTCCCGATCCGGAAGGGCCGTTCGGCGCCAAGGGCCTGGGTGAGCATGTTCTGATCCCTACCGCACCCGCGATCCTCAACGCCATCCGCCACGCCACCGGCGTTCTCATCACCAAGGTTCCGGCGACGCCGACGCGCATCCGCGCTGGCATCCGCGACAAAGATGGCATCCACGACAAGGAGGCACGCGCATGAGCGAGCTTGCCGAACGCTTCGAAACTCATGATCCCGGCGAGAAGCTAGTGGCGGAGAAGATCCGCTGCGATGCCTGTCCGGTCATGTGCTACATCGCCGATGGCCGCACCGGCGCCTGCGATCGCTACGGCAATGTCGGCGGCAGCATCGTGCGCATGGACCCGCTGACCATTCTCGACCACGCGGCCGAGAGCGGCGGTGCCGTCGTGCCCTTCACCGCCGAAGGCGAGCAATGGGATGGCGAACTGGTCAACACCGGCCGCCGCTTTGTCACGGCAATAGGCGCCGGCACCACCTATCCCGACTACAAGCCGGCGCCGTTTATCGTCAGCCAGGAGGTCGAAGGCGTCGATCTGGTGACGGTGGTCACCGAGGGCATCTTCTCCTACTGCGGCGTCAAGGTGAAGATCGACACCGACCGCCATCTCGGTCCGGAGACGGCAATCGTGCGCTCGCAAGGCGAGGCGATCGGCCACGTCACCACAGGCGAATATGGCTCGCAGATGCTGTCGCTGGGCGGCGTGCATCATCTGACCGGCGGCTCCAAGGCGGAGGGGCGCGCGACTTGCGACGCGATGCTCAATCTGTGCAACCGCAAGCCGGTCGAACTCAGCATCGACGGCGGCGCCACCATCATCGTCGAAGCCGGCAAACCACCTGTCATCGACGGCAAGCAGGAATACCGCATGCGCGTCGGCTGCGGCTCGGCCACCATCGGCATGTTCGCCACGCAGTGGCGCGGCCTGGTCGACGAGGTGGTGGTGGTCGACGACCACATCACCGGCGTTGTCTCCGAGCATCAGGCCGGCAAGGTGCTGGGCTGGCAGGACACAGGCATCAAGATCATCGGCCGCCGCTCGACGCCTGGCCGCTATTTCAAGGTCTCCGAGCCCGGCCTCGGCTGGGGTGGCACGTCGATTTCCGACCCGCTGTCGATCCTCGGCGAATGGAACGCCAAGAAGGGCGCGCGGCCCGGCCTGTCGCTGCTGATGGTTTCGACCACCGGCGAACAGTTCGCCTATTATGAACTGGATGACGATCTGAAGCCGGTCGAAAAACCGTTCCCGGACAGGCTGCAAAAATCGGTCGGCCTGATCGAGGACAATTGCGAGCCGGCTTTGTGCACCGTGATGTTCATCGGCGGCGCCGGTGGGTCCCTGCGCGCCGGCGTTACCGAAAACCCGGTCAACCTCACCCGCTCGGTGCAAGGCCTGAAGACCTATGTGACCGTCGGCGGCGCGCCGGTCTATGTCTGGCCGGGCGGCGGCATCACGCTGATGGTCGACGTCACCCGCGTGCCGGAAGGCGCTTTCGGCTATGTGCCGACCCCGGCATTGGTGGCGCCAATCGAATTCACCTTGCGCCGCGACGACTATGTCAGGCTGGGCGGCTATGAGGCCGAGATACGCAGCGTCGAGGACATCGTCGCCAAGGGTGGTGAGTACCTCAATCCACGCCGAGGCTCTGGGGCTGCCTCTCAAAATCCCTGGCCGCCGCTGGCGCAGTTGCGCCGCGCCGGTTCTAACGGGGCCGCCTGATGCAAGGTCCGCAAGTAAGCTGGCTGCAGGACGGCAAGCGGCTGCATCTCAACCACGGGCCGATCGACCTGATCGTCGAGGCCTTCGGCGAGACGGATGAGTGCCGTGCCGCCTATGACCAGGCTGTCGCGCGCTTCCAGACGATTCTGATCGAGTTGGTCGAGGAGCTTCCCGAATTGCGGCTCCCGGCATTTTTCCTGGCGCCACGCAGCTTTGACGGCCCGACGGCGCGCCGTATGGAAGCGGCCGTCATGCCACTCGCGGAATGCTTCATCACACCGATGGCAGCTGTTGCAGGATCGGTAGCCGACGAAATGCTCGCCGCATTGCTTGCCGGCCGCAAGCTCGATCGTGCCTATGTCAACAATGGCGGCGACAGCGCGCTTCATATCGGCAAGGGCCAGTCGATGAACCTGGCGATCGCCGGCACCGGCAACGGCATGGCCGACCGCATCGCCATTCGCTCCGAAGACGGTGTGCGCGGCGTCGCCACCAGTGGCTGGCGCGGCCGCTCGTTTTCGCTTGGCATTGCCGACGCCGTCACCGTGCTCGCGCGCAGCGGCGCCGCGGCCGATGCGGCGGCGACGCTCATCGCCAACGCAGTCGACCTGCCCGGCAATCCCGCCATCAATCGCATTCCCGCACACGAGCTGTCGCCCGACAGCGATCTCGGCGCCCGGTTGGTGACACAAGCCGTCGGCACGCTCGCACGTGGCGAAGTCGAGCGGGCGCTGGACAATGGCCTTGCTGTCGCCGAAGATTTTCGCCGGCGCGGCCTGATTGCCGCATCGGCGCTTTTTCTTGGCGGTGAGACCCGCATCAGTGGTTCCATGGCGCTTGCCGCGCCCAACAAAAGTCCAGGGAAGGAAGTTGCCCATGCCTGAGTTTCCGATCCGCAAGATCGCGGTTCTGACCGAAGAGATCTTTCACGATGGCGGGCCGGTCGCAGCCGCGCCACGCCGCCGCGCCGCCGCCGTGGCGCTGGTGAAAAATCCATTCGCCGGCCGCTATGTGGAAGAGCTGCAGAGCGCCATGGACGATCTGAAGCCGCTCGGCCTGCTGCTTACGGACAAGCTCATTGCCGCATTGGGCGGTGACATCAAGCAGATCGACGCCTACGGCAAGGGCACCATCGTCGGCTCGTCAGGTGAGCTCGAACATGGCGCTCTGTGGCACGTGCCGGGCGGCTACGCCATGCGCGAGCGGCTCGGCGACGCCAAGGCGATCGTACCGTCGGCAACCAAGGTCGGCGCCTTCGGCTCGCGGCTCGACGTGCCGCTCGGCCACACCAACGCCGCCTATGTCCGCAGCCATTTCGACGCCATGGAGGTCGGCATCAGCGACGGGCCGCGTCCCGACGAAATCCTGTTTTGCCTCGCCATGAGCTGCGGTCCGCGCGTGCATGACCGCATGGGTGGCCTGGCCGTCGGCGACATCAAGGCCTGGGACGGCTTGCGATGAGCGGCGGCGACAATCTTCTGAAACTGATCGAGGCCGAAGAGCCTGACGATAATGATTACCGCTTGCAGGAGCAGGTCGGCTTCATCCTGCGCAAGGCGCATCAGCGCCATGTCTCGATTTTTGCGTCGCAGATCGGCGATCTGACGCCGCCGCAATTTGCAGCGCTCGCCAAGCTGCACGATGTCGGCGAAACCTCGCAGAACCAACTCGGCACGCTGATCGCCATGGATGCGGCGACGGTCAAGGGCGTCATCGATCGGCTGAAGGCACGTGGCCTGGTCGACCTGACCAAGCATGAGGTCGACAAAAGACGGCTGCTGGTCAATCTGACGCCGGAAGGCCGCGAGGCGATCGAGCGGCTGATCCCGTTGGCGCGCGCCATCACTCAGGAAACGCTGGCGCCGCTGACCGCCAAGGAGGCCGCTACGTTCATGCGGCTGCTGGCGAAGTTGGCCTGATATCTCAGGCGCGCAGCCTTGCGCCTTCTGGATCGAAGAACGGCATCGGCGCCACCACCGCGCGGGTCGGCTTGCGGTCAATGTCGATGCTCAGCTCCGTTCCGATGGCGGTGAACGGCAGCCGCAGATGCGCGGTCGCCAGCACCTTGCCGAGCGAATAGCCGTGGTCGCTGTAGGTGACGATGCCGACATCCTCGCCATCGGCGAAAACCCTGGCATCGGTCGCGGCCGGCCTGTCGCCGTCGAGGATCAGCCCGGTCCAGCGCTCGTCGAGTCCTTTGTCCCGAATTTTGAGCAGCGCTTCGCGGCCGATGAAATCGCCCTTGTCGAACTTGATCCAGCGATCGAGGCCGACATGGAACGGCGTGCGGGTCTCGTCCATGTCGATGCCATGCGCCGGATAGGCCTTTTCCAGCCCGAGCGTGAACATCGCCAGCACGCCGTATGGCTTCAGGCCGAAATCGCGGCCGGTCCGCATCAGCGCGTCCCAGACAGAGGCAGCCTCGTCGGCCGGCACGAACAGTTCGAAGCCGAGCTCGCCGGTCACCCCGGTGCGTGAGATCAGCACCTTGGTCTCGCCGACGCGCCCCGAAGTGAACGCCCAGCGCTTCAACCCATTGAGATCGGCATCCGAAACCAGCGCCTTCAGAAGCTCGCGCGAGCGCGGCCCCTGTATGGTCGGAAAGGCCACGGCCGCGGTGATGTCCGTGACGTAGGCCTTTCGCGCTTCGGCATGATGCTGCAGCCAGGGCAGCATTTTCAGCCGGTTGACCGAGCCCGTCACCAGCATGAAATGCTCTGATCCCAGCCGGAACACGGTGAGGTCGTCCACGATGCCGCCATCGTCGCGGCAGACGGTGGAATAGCGCACCTGGCCGGGCTTCATGGCGGCGGCATCGTTGACGATGACATGGTTGACCAGCGCCTCGGCTTCCGGCCCCTTGATGTCCATCTTGCCCATGGTGCTGAGATCCTGCACGCCGACATTCTTGCGCGTGTTCAGGTGCTCGTCGGCGATGCCGGAGTAGTATTTGGCCGAGACGAACTCGCCGCCGACCCGGCCCATTGTGGCGCCCAGGCCGACAATGCTGTTGTAAAAGGGGGAGCGGCGCTCAACCAAGAAAGTTCTCCGTCATTCATGAAAAACGGCAGCGCTTGGTAGCGCTGCCGAGGTCGGATCGGCGAAGGGGATTAACTCCCGTAGACGTCGAACGAGAAATATTTATCGTTGATTTCCTTGTACTTGCCGTTGGCGCGCAGTGCGTCGATCGCCGCATTGAACTTGTCGGTCAGTTCCTTGTTGCCCTTCTGCAGAGCGATGCCGACCCCAGGTCCATGAATCGCCGGGTCGGCCGTCAGCGTGCCGAGCAATTTGCAGCAGGCGCCGTCGGGCTTCTTCAACCACTCGGTCAGGATGATCGAGCCGTCCATCATTGCGTCGAGCCGGCCATTGGCCATGTCGGTGCGGGCGTCGTCGCCGGTTGGGTAGGCCTTCACGGTCGAGCCGGAGTATTTCTGCTCGGCGAAATTCTGGTGGATGGTGGCGCTCTGCACGCCGAGCACCTTGCCCTTCAGATCGTCGGGCGATGTGCCGGCAACGGTCGAATCCTTCGGCACGGCGATGGCTGGCGGCGTCTGGTAGTATTTGTGGGTGAACTCGACCTTTTCAGCCCGTTCCGGCGTGATGGTGATGTTGATGATGGCGTCGAACTTGCCGGCCTGCAGCGCGGGAATGGATCCATCGAAATCCTGCACGGAGAACTCGCACTCGGCCTTCAGCTCGGCGCACAGCGCCTTGCCGAGGTCGATGTCGAAACCGCCCAGCGTGCCGTCCGAATTGGCATAGTTGAAGGGCGGATAGGCGCCCTCGGTGCCGATCCTGAGTTTCTCGGCAGAGGCAGCACCGGTGGCAAGCAGCAGAGCGGTAGAAACGGCAAGCACGAAACGACTGAAAAGACGCATGTTCTGGTTCCCCGTTGACCAAAGCAATTCCAGGGAAAGTGTTGGCGGTTTCCCGTCCGGAATTGCGCAAAAACAAGATAGAAGTCTACGGTCTTTGCGATGCGCGGCGGAGACGGAAACGACATGCTCTGCGGCGATCACGGCGCGGCAGCCGCCTGACTGTGATCTAAATTACATATTGCTGATGTGCGCAGGCAGATGCTGACTGGAGACAGGCAGTTCAGCCCTTGTGGCGGTCATGGGAGGACCTCGATGGACCAGCAGGAATTCGTGCAGGAAGCCGCGCAACGGCGCATCGATGAGGACATCGCCAAGCGCATCCGCGTTCACCAGGCCAACATCGAGCGGCTTGAAACCGCAAGGGAAAGCGCCGGCAATCTCGAGGCGGCCGTCGCCAACCGCCCGCTGGTCATGCTGGCGCAGGGCGACTCCTGGTTCGATTATCCGCTGACCGGCAACGGATTTCCCTTCGTCGACACCGATGTGATCGCGCAGCTGCGTCGGATTGGCCCGATGCCGCCGACAATCCTCAACCTTGCCCATCATGGCGATGCGGCAACCGACGAGATGTCGCTGCCCAAGCAGCAACGGATGATTTCAGCCTTGCGCAACAAGGCGAACTGGCTGGACGGCAAGCCCGACGCCATCCTGTTCTCGGCCGGCGGCAACGACATTGCCGGCGACCAGTTCTGCATCTTCCTCGACTTCAATGACGGCCATGCCGCCGGGCTGAACAAGGACCGTTTCACCAAGGCGCTGGGTATGGTCGAGGCCTGCTATCTCGATCTGTTTGCGCTACGCGACCGCGTCGCGCCCGGCGTTCCCATCTTCGGCCATTGCTACGACTTCCCGATCCCGAACGGCGCGCATCCGTCCTGTGTCGGTCCGTGGCTGAAGCCGTCGCTCGACTTCTGCAACTGGTCGGTGGCCAAAGGCACGGTCATCGTTCACGACACGCTGGCGGCGTTCCGCGATGTGGTGAAGCGCCTGGCCGACGAGCCGCGCAACAATTTCCATCTGGTCGACACGCAAGGAACGCTGAAGGTGGCCGACTGGGCCAACGAGCTCCATCCCGATCCCGCCGGCTTCAAGAAGATCGCGCAGAAATTCGCCGATGCACTCAAGGCAAAGCTGCAGACTTGATAATTGGATGGCCTCTCGACGGCGCCAGCTCCGTCGAGCTCATTTGGCTCCGAACAGGTCCCTGGCTTGCTCTGCCGTATAATAGCCAAGCCGGACATCCTCGGCGACCAGTTTTGGATCACGCTGGGAGGGATCGCCATAGCCGCCGCCGCCCGGCGTGCCGACGCGCACGCGGTCGCCGGCCTTGAGCGCGATGTCCTGTTCCTTGGACAAATGCGGCGGCACATGTTCCTCGCCGCCGCGGAAGACGGTCACTGTGTTGGGGGCGCCGTCCTTGCCGCCGAGCGCGCCCTGCGGACCGAAGCGACCATGGTCCATGACGAAGGACGCGCGGGCTTCGCCGCGCAGGATCTCGACTTCATAGGCGAGCCCGAAACCGCCGCGCTGTTTGCCGGCGCCGCCCGATCCTTCGCGCAAGGCGTAGTGGCGGTAGAGCACCGGAAACGCCTGCTCCATGATCTCGACCGGCGGCGATTTCGAAATGCCGATGGTCGAGCAGCCATTGGTCAGCCCGTCATGGCCTGAATTGCCGCCATAACCGCCGCCGGAAATCTGATACATGACATAGTCGCGGCCGCGCGCCGGGTCGTTGCCGCCCAGCGCGAAATTGCCGCTGGAGCCGGCGGGCGCCGCCGTTACCTTGTCCGGCAGCGCCTGCACCATCGCCGCGAACACCGCCTCGGCAATGCGTTGCGAGACTTCCGCCGCGCAGCCGGAAACCGGCCGGGGGTACTTTGCATCGAGGAAAGTGCCCTCCGGCCGCTTGACGATCAGCGGCTCGAAAGCGCCGGCGCTAATCGGCACATCCGGGAAAATATGGCGCATGGCGAGATAGACCGAGGAGAGGGTCGTCGCCAGCACGCTGTTCATCGGCCCGGCGCAGGGCTTTGACGAACCTGTGAAATCGAAGGTCAGCGTGTCGCCCTGTTTCTCGACGGCGAGCGCGATGGTCAGCGGCTCGTTGACCACGCCGTCCGAGTCGACAAAGGCCTTCGAGCTATAAGTGCCGTCGGGGATGGCTGCAATGTTGGCGCGCATCTGCTCGGCGGCGCGACGGCGCAGTTCGGCGATCGCCTCGACGACAGTTTCGTCACCGTAACGATCCAGGATTCCATTGAGCCGGTCCTGGCCGATCAGCAGTGCAGCGGCCTGCGCCCGGATATCGCCGATGCGCTGATCGGCGACGCGAATGTTGGAGCAGATGATGGCGTAGATTTCCGTGTCGAGCACACCCTTCTTGAACAGCTTGACCGGCGGCAGCCGCAGGCCTTCCTGTTCGACGGCGGTGGCGGAAGCGGAGAAGCCGCCAGGCACCGAGCCACCGATGTCGGGCCAGTGGCCGGTGTTCGATAGCCAGCAAAATATCTTGCCGTCGCGATAGACCGGCATGGCGAAGCGCACATCCATCAGATGCGTGCCGCCGAGATAGGGATCGTTGACGATGTAGATGTCGCCGGGCTCCGGCGCCAGGCAGCGGCCGTCGGCGATCATCTCGATCACCGTTTTCGTCGAATACTGCATGACACCGACGAACACCGGCAGACCCTGGCTGCCTTGCGCGACCAGCGATCCGTCGACGGCGGAGTAGATGCCGTCGGAGCGGTCATTGGCCTCGGCGATGACAGGCGAGAAGGCCGCGCGCGAAAAGGTGAGGTCCATTTCGTCGCAGACTTGCTGGAGGGCAGCCTGCAGGACCGAAAGCGTGATGGCGTCGAGCTTTTGCATCTCAGGCCTCGCCGATGTCGATGATGATGTTGCCGTCGGCGTCCGAATGCGCGCGGTCGCCGGGTTCGAGCACGGTGGTGGCGTCCATCTGTTCGAGAATCGCCGGCCCTTCGATGACGGCATCGAGCGGCAGCTTTTCACGCGCATATACCGGCGTATCGTGCCAACTTCCGGCATACCAGACCGGCCTTGTCTCGCGCAGCGCCTCGTGGAGCGTCCTGGCGCGCCCGGCCGGGTCGATCAGCCGCGACAGGTCGATCGCCGGCCGCACGCCGGTCACCGAAGTGTTGAGGTTGACCAGATTGGCGCGGATCTCCGGCAGCTCGACCTTGAAGCGAGCGAAATAGGCCTTTTCGAACAGCGCCTGCAGCTCTTGCCGTGTCACGGACGAAGACGGCAGCGGCACATTGATGATGTGGGTCTGGCCGACGAACTGCATATCGGCGGAATGGGTGACGCGGATCGTCTCCGGCTTTACAGCTTCCTTGCCGATAAGCTCTTCGCCTTCGTTTCGGTGCCGTTCCAATACCGAGTGGAGTTGGGATTCATCGAGCACAGCCACCGGCTGGTTGATCGTGTTGACGAAATCATGGCGCAGATCGGCGACGACGCAGCCGAGCGCATTGGTGATGCCGGGTCGTGCCGGCACCAGCACGCGGGGCAAGCCGAGCTCACGCGCCAGTGCGGATGCGTGCAACGGCCCGGCACCGCCAAAGGCGAACAGCGCGAAATCGCGCGGATCGTGGCCACGCGACACCGAGACCATGCGGATGGCGCCGGCCATTTTCATGTTGCCGAGGCGCAGGATTGCGCCCGCAGCCTCGACGCCGGACAGACCAGTGGCCTTGCCGATCTTGTCCTCGAAAATGCCGGTGACGCGGTCGACGGTGACCGGATTTTCGACGGCCAGCAGCTTCTTCGGCGCCAACCGTCCCAGCACCAGATTGGCGTCGGTGATGGTCGGCTCCAGCCCGCCGCGGCCATAGCAGATCGGGCCGGGATTGGCGCCGGCACTTTCCGGGCCGATCTGGATCAGCCCGGCCGCATCGACGCGCGCGATCGAGCCGCCGCCGGCGCCGACCGTGTGCACCGCTACCATCGGCACGTGGATCGGCATCGCATATTCGATCTCGATCTCGTTCGAGACAGCGGGCTCCGCATTGCGGATCAGCGCCACGTCCGTCGAGGTGCCGCCCATATCGTAGGTGACGAGGTTTTCGAAGCCGGCACGCTTGCCCGTATAGGCGGCGGCAATGACCCCGGAGGCCGGACCGGACATGACGGTCTTTGCCGATTCGCGGGTGACGAAGCGGGCCGAGATCATGCCGCCATTGCCGTTCATGATCAGGAAGTCGCGGGCGTAGCCCTTCGCTGCCAGTTCCTTGCGCAGCCGTTCGACATAGCGCTCGAGGATCGGCTGCACCGAGGCGTTGACCGCGGCGGTCACCCCGCGCTCGAATTCGCGCGCTTCCGACAGCAGCGCATGGCCGGTGGTGATGTAGCTGTTCGGCCAGAGTTCGGCGGCGATCTCGGCGGCGCGCCGCTCATGTGTCGGGTTGGCGTAGGAATGCAGGAAGTGGATGACCAGCGATTCGCAACCGGCCGCGACCAGCGCCTTCACGGCATCGCGCATTTCGGCTTCGTCGAGCGGAATGCGCACCGCACCCGATGCTTCGACGCGCTCCGAGACTTCGAGCCGGAGATCGCGCGGGATGATGGGAACGAACGTACCGGTCATGCCATAGGGCTGCGGCCGCGTCCGCCGGCCAAGCTCGATCACGTCGCGAAAACCGCGTGTGGTGATCATGCCGGTTTTCGCCAGCCGGCGTTCCAGCACCGCATTGGTGGTGGTCGTCGTGCCATGCACGATGAGGTCGATGCCGTCTATGGCAAAGCCGGTGGAGCCCAGCGCTGAAACCACACCGAAAGCCTGGTTGTCGACTGTGGTCGGCGTCTTGGCGATATGCACCCTACCGCCGTCCTTGCCGTCGATCAAAATGAGGTCGGTGAAAGTTCCGCCGACATCGATGCCGGCAACGACGTTACCCAGGGATTCCGGCTGTTGCACCGAAAAATTCTCTTTCATTGTCGAAACCCGAAATGCCAGGACTACGAATATGCCGCAGTTTGGAAAGCTGTTTTAACGAGGTATCTTGACGCAAATATCGTTTGTATACTAATAAATTCCGGACACAAGAGCTTACCGCTTTGGAGTGTGTGAACGGCACGCTGGGACCTGAACGGTCCGGGCGCGCAGGAAATGGTTTGGCGCCCGCATAGTTGAGTGGGCAAGACAGAGTTGGATTTGATGAACACCACATCCGCATTCAACACAGCCGGCGCCCGTCCGCTGCAGTTCCCGATTCCGGCCAATGTCTATGCCGAAACCGTCGTGTCGGTGAAGCACTACACCGACCGCCTGTTCTCGTTCCGCATCACCCGTCCGCAGTCGCTGCGCTTCCGCTCCGGCGAGTTCGTCATGATCGGCCTGCCCAATGCCGAAAAGCCGGTCTACCGCGCCTATTCGGTAGCCAGCCCGGCCTGGGACGAAGAGCTTGAATTCTTCTCGATCAAGGTGCCGGATGGCCCGCTGACCTCCGAACTGCAGAAGATCCAGGTCGGCGACACCGTCATCATGCGCCAGAAGTCGACCGGCACACTGGTTGTCGATGCGCTGACCCCGGCAAAGCGCCTGTTCATGATCTCGACCGGCACCGGCATCGCGCCTTTCGCCAGCCTGCTGCGTGATCCCGACACCTACGAAAAGTTCGAGCAGGTCATCCTGACCCACACCTGCCGCGACAATGCCGAACTGGTCTATGGCCAGGAGCTGGTGGCGGGGCTCGAGACCGACCCGCTGATCGGCGAACTGACCGGCGGCCGCGTCACCCTCTATAACTCGACGACCCGCGAGGAATCGGCGCGCATGGGCCGCATCACCGCGCTGATCGGCTCCGGCAAGTTCTACGCCGACCTCGGCATCGAGAAGCTCAATCCGGATACGGACCGCATCATGATCTGCGGCTCGATGCACATGCTGAAGGACGTCAAGGAACTGGCCGAAAGCCTCGGCTTCCATGAGGGTTCGCTCAGCCATCCCTCGAGCTTCGTCGTCGAGCGCGCTTTCGTCGGCTGACATCAGCCGACGTTTCGGCGCCAGCGCTCTCGGATTCACGTTTTGACCATACGGTCAAAATTCAGCTGCTTTCGCCGCCTTTTTCCGCTATGACCGCTTGAAGGACTCGTGAAGCATCGATTCACGGGCTATCTTCGGTGTGTGTCGCCCAAAATCGCTATGCGGTCCGGGACCAACGACACGCACCACGACGTAAAATCGTCGAGCGAAAGGGCAGGAGATGAGCAGCACAATCCGCGAAGCCGACCTCGGCGCGTCCAAGATCACGCCGCTACCGGCGCGTGCCGCCGCCAACACGCCCGTGCCGCAAACCCATGGTATTGCCCGCAACACCGGCATGCGGCTCGATCTCGGCTTCATGGAATCGGTGCGCTCCGTCAACCGCTCGGCCCTGGAGCGCCGCGTCGCCAGCCTGACCAAAAGGCGCTCGATCAAGGCCGACAACCAGGCCGCCTGGCTGCTGCGCGCCGTCTCCTGCATGGATCTGACGACGCTGAACTCCAACGACACCGAAGAGCGCGTGCGCCGGCTCTGCGCCAAGGCGATCAACCCGTTCCGCCGCGACATCGTCGAGGGCCTTGGCATCGAAGGCGCAAAAATCCGCCCGGCGGCGGTCTGCGTCTATCATCCCTTCGTCGCCACGGCTGTTGACGCCGTGCGTGGCACCGGCATCCATGTCGCCGCCGTTTCAACCGCCTTCCCGCATGGCCTTGCGCCGCTGTCGACGCGCCTGCAGGAGATCGAGGCATCGGTGCGCGACGGCGCCGGCGAGATCGACGTCGTCATCCCGCGCGGTCTGGTCTTCGGCGCCAAATGGCAGGAGCTCTACAACGAGATCGTCTCGATGCGCGAAGCCTGCGGCGATGCGCATCTCAAGGTCATCCTCGGCACCGGCGACCTCGCGACGCTGCGCAATGTCATGCTGGCCTCGATGGTGGCCATGATGGCGGGCGCCGACTTCATCAAGACCTCGACCGGCAAGGAAAGCGTCAACGCCACGCTGCCCGTCGGCCTCGCCATGGTGCGCGCCATCAGGGCCTATTTCGAAGAAACCGGCTTTCTCATCGGCTTCAAGCCGGCCGGCGGCATTTCCACCGCCAAGGCCTCGCTCGACTGGCTGGTGCTGATGAAGGAAGAGCTCGGACGGCCATGGCTGGAACCAGACCTGTTCCGCTTCGGCGCCTCGAGCCTGCTGACCGACATCGAGCGCCAGCTTGAGCATCATCTGACCGGGCACTATTCGGCCAATCACCGCCACGCGATGGCGTGAAGGCCAATCTCCCCCCTCGTGGGGGAGATGTCCGGCAGGACAGAGGGGGGCGTGAAGGAATGCCTTCCGAGACAATTATCTGGAGCGCGTCATGAACATCCTCGAACGCTATCACGCCATGGAGTACGGGCCGGCGCCGGAAGCCCGCAACGAGGCCGATGCGTGGCTCGCCGCGCGCGACTTCGGCAAGGCGTTGTTCATCGATGGTGGCTGGAAGGCCGCTGCCAGCGGCAAGACTTTTGATACCAGCGAGCCGTCATCCGGCAAGCTGCTGGCCAAGGTATCGGATGCTGGCGCCGCCGACATCGACACCGCGGTTGCCGCAGCCACCAAGGCGCTGCCGAAATGGTCGGCATCTTCAGGCTACCAGCGGGCGAAAGTGCTCTACGCCATCGGCCGGGCCATGCAGCGCCATCAGCGCCTGTTCGCGGTGCTTGAGACAATCGACAACGGCAAGCCGATCCGCGAAAGCCGCGACATCGACGTGCCGCTCGCCATCCGCCATTTCATCCACCATGCCGGCTGGGCGCAGGCGCTGGACAAGGATTTCCCCGGCCACAAGGGCGTCGGCGTCGTCGGCCAGATCATCCCGTGGAATTTCCCGCTACTGATGCTGGCCTGGAAGATTGCTCCCGCCCTTGCCGCCGGCTGCACGGTGGTGCTGAAGCCGGCCGAGTTCACGCCGCTGACGGCCATCCTGTTCGCCGAGATCTGCGAACGTGCCGGCGTGCCCAAGGGCGTCGTCAACATCGTCCAGGGCGGACCCGAAGCGGGCGTGGCGATCGTCAACCATCCCGGCGTCCAGAAGATCGCTTTCACAGGCTCGTCCGAAGTCGGCAAGATCATCAGGAAAGCCACGGCGGGGTCAGGAAAAAAACTATCGTTGGAGCTCGGCGGCAAATCGGCCTTCATCGTCTTCGAGGACGCCGATCTCGACAGCGCGGTCGAGGGTCTGGTCGACGGCATCTGGTTCAACCAGGGCCAGGTCTGCTGCGCCGGATCGCGTCTTCTGGTGCAGGAAGGCATTGCCGAAGCCCTGATCGCCAAGGTCAAGGTCAGGATGAGCCGGCTGCGCGTCGGCAGCCCGCTCGACAAGAACACCGATATCGGCCCGCTGGTCGACGCAACACAGCTCGACCGGGTCAAAGGCCTGGTCGCCGAGGGCGCAAAGCAAGGCGCCGTCTGCTGGCAGCCGGACGCAGCGTTGCCGTCTTCCGGCTACTACCATCTGCCGACGCTCGCCACCGGAGTTTCGCCGGCTAATATATTGGCGCAGGAAGAGGTGTTCGGCCCGGTTCTGGCCACCATGACCTTCCGCAACACCGAGGAAGCGATCGAGCTCGCCAACAACACCCGCTATGGGCTGGCCGCCTCGGTGTGGAGCGAAAACATCAACCTCGCGCTGCACGTCGCGCCGCAGCTGAAGGCCGGTGTCGTCTGGGTCAACGGCACCAACATGTTCGACGCCGCCTGCGGCTTCGGCGGCTACCGCGAAAGCGGCTTCGGCCGAGAAGGCGGCCGCGAGGGCATGTTCGAATACCTCTCGGTCAAACTGCCGCTTGGCCCGGTAATCAAGCCTGCGGCGTCTTCGGCGCAACCGGTCGAGCAATCGGACGGCGGCGCCATCGACCGCACGGCAAAGCTTTTCATCGGCGGCAAGCAGGTTCGGCCCGACGGCAATTATTCGCTCGCCGTCGCCACCGCCAAGGGCAAGCTCGCCGGCGAAGTCGGCCTTGGCAGCCGCAAGGATATCCGCGACGCCGTGACGGCGGCCCGCGCCTGTAAAGCCTGGCCGGAAGCGACCGCCTACAACCGTTCCCAGGTGCTCTATTACCTCGCCGAAAATCTCTCCGGCCGCGCAAGCGAGTTCGCCGCCCGTCTTACTGAACTGACCGGCGCCAACGCCAAGGCCGCGCGGGAAGAAGTAGAACAGTCCATAGAGCGCCTCTTCCTCTATGCCGGCCTCGCCGATAAGTTCGAAGGCAGGGTGCATCAGCCACCGGCCCGCGCCGTCACGCTTGCACTGCATGAGCCGGTCGGCGTCGTCGGCATCGTCGCCCCCGACGGTGCGCCGCTACTCGGCCTGATCTCGCTGGTGGCGCCCGCTCTTGCGATGGGCAACACCGTGGTCGCCGTGCCGTCGGAAAAATACCAGCTGCTCGCCACCGATCTCTACCAGGTGATCGAATATTCCGACGTTCCCGCCGGCGCCATCAACATCGTCACCGGTCGCACGGCGGAACTTGCCGGTGTGCTGGCCAAGCATGACGATGTCGACGGGCTTTGGGTGTTCGCTGATGCCGACACGTGCGCCAAGGTGGAGGCGGATTCCATCGGCAATCTCAAGCGCGTCTGGACCGGCAACGGCCGCAGCCTCGACTGGGCGTCCGATGAAGCCGCCGGCGATGCCCTGCTGCGCCGCGCCGTCGAGGTCAAGAACGTTTGGGTGCCTTACGGCGACTGAATGTCGCTAAGGCGCTTCGTGCTTGAGCGAACCGAGGCAGCGTGACTCGTTGTCCTGTTGTCATACATGTCGTTGCATCAGAGCAAGCGATGTGCATTACATCGGCTGTCACGAAGGTGATCACGTTCGGGCTTGACGCTCGGACATGTGTTCTTTAACGAGAAAAAACATATATTATTCGTGGACTGATGGATTGTGCAGGCCGCATAGTCGCGCCTGTCTGGTACAGGACGCCTTGGTCAACCGTCAGTAAATCGGACTGAGCCAACAGGGCGAGGAGAAAAGCATGGCGGATCTGGCAGGCAAGGTCGTTGTCGTCACGGCGGCGGCGCAAGGCATCGGCAGAGCGAGCGCGCTGGCCTTCGCCAAGGCAGGTGCTGTCGTCCACGCCACCGACATCAACGAAGCGCTGCTGGCCGAACTCGCCAAGACATCCGGGATCAAGACCCGCAAGCTCGATGTTCTCAATGACGATGCGGTGACATCGGGCTTCGCCGAAATCGGCCGCGTCGACGTGCTGTTCAACTGCGCCGGCTTCGTCCATTCCGGCTCGATCATCGAGATGAAGGATGCCGATCTCGATTTCGCCTTCAACCTCAATGTCCGCGCCATGATCCGCACCATTCGCGCCGTGCTGCCCGGCATGCTCGAGCGCGGCGACGGCTCGATCATCAACATGTCCTCCGTTGCCGGCGCCGGCAAGGGCGTGCCGAACCGCTTCGCCTATGGCGTCACCAAGGCTGCGGTGATCGGTCTTACCAAGGCGGTCGCCGCCGACTATGTCGCCAAGGGCATTCGCTGCAACGCCATCTGCCCCGGCACCGTCGAAAGCCCGTCGCTGCAGGATCGCATGCATGCGCAGGGCGACTATGACGCGGCCCGCGCCGCCTTCATCGCCCGCCAGCCGATGGGCCGTCTCGGCACGCCCGAGGAAATCGCCGACCTTGCCGTCTATCTCGCCGGCGCCACCTACACGTCGGGGCAGGCCTACAATATCGACGGCGGCTGGTCGATCTGAGCAATATTCTCGATCCGGAGGTCCGGGATCGAACAGTCCTAAAGTCCGGCTTGCCCTAGGTCGGATCCGATAGCCAGAGTCCGCCCCTCGTCGCTTTGGCAGAGAGAGTTTGAAAACGGCCCTTGGGCCGCAATTTGGAGAGCAAGATGAAACTGCTGCGCTATGGCGAGATAGGGAACGAGCGCCCCGGCCTGCTCGATACGGATGGAACGATCCGCGATCTTTCAGGTCATGTCTCCGACATTGCCGGCAAGGCGCTCGATCCGGCGTCGCTTGAGGCCCTGTCGAAGCTCGATCCGAAGTCGCTGCCTGTCGTTTCCGGCAAGCCCCGTCTCGGCGCCTGCGTCGCCGGCACGGGAAAATTCATCTGCATCGGCCTGAACTATTCCGACCATGCCGCCGAAACCGGCGCCACCGTGCCGCCTGAGCCGATCATCTTCATGAAGGCTAGCTCGGCCATTGTCGGCCCGGACGACGACGTGCTGATCCCGCGCGGCTCGGAAAAGACCGACTGGGAGGTCGAGCTTGCCGTGGTCATCGGCAAGACAGCAAAGTATGTCAGCGAGGCCGGCGCGCTGGACTATGTCGCCGGCTATGCCGTCGCTCACGACGTGTCCGAGCGCGCCTTCCAGGCCGAGCGTCAGGGCCAGTGGACCAAGGGCAAGAGCTGCGACACGTTCGGCCCGACCGGCCCGTGGCTGGTCACCAAGGACGAGGTCAAGGACCCGCAGAACCTCAAAATGTGGCTGACCGTCAACGGCAAGACCATGCAGAACGGCTCCACCAAGACCATGGTCTACGGCGTTTCCTATCTCGTTTCCTATCTCAGCCAGTTCATGTCGCTGCACCCCGGCGATATCATCTCCACCGGCACCCCGCCCGGCGTCGGCCTCGGCATGAAGCCGCCGGTGTTCTTGAAGGCCGGCGACGTCGTGGAGCTCGGCATCGAGGGGCTCGGCCAGCAGAAGCAGACCTTCAAGGCGGATGTTTAGCCGCCTCTTCTCTTAGGTCTGCTTGCCCGCCGGATGACGCATCTTGTCAGCGCCAGCCGAGAGCTGGCGCGACGTGCTTCAGGATCGCCTCGATGACATGGGCGTTGTACTCGACGCCGAGCTGGTTGGGGACGGTTAGAAGCAGCGTGTCGGCCTCGGCGATCGCTTCGTCTTCTTTCAGCTGGTCGATCAGCACATCGGGCTCGGCTGCGTAGGTGCGTCCGAAGACGGCGCGCTTCTCGGGCTCGATGTAACCGAAATGGTCCTCGCTGTCGTTGCCGCCGAAATAGGCGCGGTCGCGGTCGTCGACCAGCGCGAAGATGCTGCGGCTGACAGAGACGCGCGGCTCGCGCGCGTGCCCGGCTTCCTTCCACGCCGCGCGGAAGGCGCGGATCTGTTCGGCCTGCTGGATATGCAGCGGCTGCCCGCTCTCGTCGAACTTCAGCGTCGAGCTTTGCAGGTTCATGCCGAGCTTGGCCGCCCATACGGCAGTGGCGTTGGTGGCAGCGCCCCACCAGATGCGGTCACGCAGGCCGGCCGAAAACGGCTCGAGGCGCAGCATTCCGGGCGGGTTGGGAAACATCGGCCGTGGATTGGGTTGCGCGAAACCTTCACCACGCAGCACGTTCAGGAACACCTCTGCATGGCTGCGCGCCATGTCGGCGTCGCTCTGGCCTTCCTGCGGCACGTAGCCGAAGTAGCGCCAGCCGTCGATCACCTGTTCGGGTGAGCCACGGCTGATGCCGAGCTGCAGCCGGCCGCCAGCGATCAGGTCGGCAGCACCGGCATCCTCGGCCATGTACAGCGGATTCTCGTAGCGCATATCGATGACGGCGGTGCCGATCTCGATGCGGCTGGTGCGTGCGCCGACCGCGGCCAGAAGCGGATAGGGCGAAGCAAGCTGGCGGGCAAAATGATGTACACGGAAATACGCGCCGTCCGCACCCAGCTCCTCGGCGGCGACGGCGAGGTCAATCGACTGCAAAAGCGCATCGGCGGCGGAGCGCGTTTGCGACTGCGACGAGGGCGACCAATGGCCGAAGGAAAGAAAGCCGATCTTTTTCATGCGCACGCATCCTGTTCTTTGCAGGTCCCTACTTCGTCGCCCGTGCGATTGCGTTCAATCGACTCTCACGCAACGCAGTGTCAATGGCGCCAGCCCTTGACGGTTTCGCGACGATACCCATCAGCACGCAAAGCGCCAGGATTGTTGTCTGAGCCAGTCGGCATGGAGTTGGCGACGACTTGAACACCATTCAAGCACGTCTCCGAACTGGCCGTGGCTCCACTCTTTGGAGCCCAGGCCAACATCTGCCGCGTCGCCTCTTTTGGCGCAAATGAACCAATCAAACGCGCTCTGCCGCAAACTCCATTCGCTTCATCGGCCGGTTTTGAAATCTTCTCGCTCATTTAATTCTACAAAATCGGTAGGCTTAATGCGGATAGCGTTTTCGAGAAGGAGCCTCGGATGTCAAAGAAACTGGTGGTGGGGTTGTCTGGCAACCTGACCCGTCCGTCCAAGACCAAGGCATTCGTCAGCCACATCGCCGGTGAAGTAGCGAGCCGTGCCGGCGCGGCTTTGAGCGTCTTCGACATCGAGGATCTCGGGCCGTCCTTTCCACCGGCACGGCAGCTTGCCGATCTCGATCTGACGGCCCGCGCCATTGTCGACCAGGTGCTCGGCGCCGATGTCCTGGTGGTCGGCTCGCCGACCTTCAAGGGCAGCTATACCGGGCTGTTCAAGCATTTCTTCGACCTGCTCGACCCGTCATCGCTGCGCGGCAAGCCGGTCATCCTTGCGGCAACCGGCGGCGGCGAGCGTCATTCATTGATCGTCGAGCACCAGTTGCGGCCGCTGTTCGGCTTCTTCGAGGCGCTGACCTTGCCGACCGCGATCTACGCCTCGGACAAGGATTTCGCCAATGGCGTGCTGGTGTCCGAAGCCGTCCTGGCGCGGGCCCGGCAGGCGGTCGCGGAGGCATGCCGGGTGGCCGGCGTGCCGTACCGGGTCGGCCTGGCCGCCTGAAAAGATCATCAACGCAACATCCCTTCCCGCACAGACCAGAAGGACGCCTGCAATGACCAGAGCCAGCAAATCTCAAAGCAAGCCGCGGCAGATCAAGCTCGGCGCCTTCCTGCCCGGCGGCGGACAGCATATCGCCGCCTGGCGTCATCCCGATGCGCCGGCCGACGGCGCCACCAATTTCGAGTTTCACAAGCAGCTGGCGCTGACCGCGGAGCGCGGCCTGTTCGACGCCTATTTCCTGGCCGACAATCTGACCGTTGGCCTCGGCGCCCGCGAAGGCGGCAATGCCAAGATCGCCGGCTTCGAGCCGGTGACGTTGTTTGCGGCGCTGGCACCATTGACCACACATCTCGGCTTCATCGCCACGGCTTCCACCACCTACGAAGAGCCCTATACGCTGGCGCGCAAATTCGCTTCGCTCGATCTGTTGTCGAACGGCCGCGCCGGCTGGAACGTGGTGACTTCGGCGGGCGACGAAACCGCGCGCAATTTCAACCGCGACGTCCAGCCTAACCATGCCGAACGCTATGCCAGGGCGCATGAGCATGTCGAGACAGTCAAGGCGCTGTGGGACAGCTGGGAGGATGACGCCTTCATCCGCGACAAGCAGTCGGGGCGCTTCTACGACAAGGACAAGCTGCACGACATCGACCACAAGGGGGAGCATTTCAGCGTCAAGGGCCCGCTCAACGTGCCGCGCCCGGTGCAGGGCCATCCGGTTGTCGTACAAGCCGGACAGTCCGAAGACGGACGCGGGCTTGCTGCACACTCGGCCGAGGTCATCTTCACCGCCCATCAGAAGCTGGAGACGGCGCAGGAATTCTACCGCGACATCAAGGCGCGCGTGGCGGAAGCCGGCCGCAATCCCGACCAGGTGCTGATCATGCCGGGCGTTGCGCCCTTCGTCGGCCGCACCGAGGAAGAAGCCCGCGCCAAATACCAGCAGCTCAACGACCTCATCCTGCCCGAGGACGGTGTCGCGCTGCTCAACGGGCTTGCCGGCCAGACGCTCGACATCAGGGGCTATCCGCTCGACGGCCCGCTGCCGCCGAGCAAGGAAACCGAAGGCATGAAGAGCCGCCAGGCGCTGATCCGGCAGATCGCCGACGAGCACAACTTCACCATCCGCCAGCTCTATCAATGGGTGGCGACGGCGCGTGGCCACTACACCATCGTCGGCAGCGTCACGCAGGTCGCCGACCAGCTGGAGGAATGGTTCACCAGCGAGGCGGCCGACGGCTTCAACATCCTGCCGCCGTGGCTGCCCGGCGCGCTCGACGACTTTGTCGACCTAGTCATTCCCGAACTGCAGCGGCGCGGCCTGTTCCGCACGGCTTACGAAGGCCGCACACTGCGCGAGAATCTCGGCCTCAGGCGGCCGGAAAATCCATGGACCGTCGCCCGCTCAACCGTCCTCGCCGCCGAATGATCCTCGTAGCCGAAGGGTAAAAAACGATGACATTGCAGCACATCGATCGGCAGATCACGGTTCGCCGCGGCGAAACCGGTCTCGGCGCCGACTTCCTACAGCTCGGCAGCCGAGCGGCTCTCCGCTTCCTGTCGCGTTATGGCGTGCTTATCGGCTTCCTGGCGCTCTGGCAGGTGGCGAGCAGCGTCGGATGGGTCAACGCGGCGGTGCTGCCGCCGATCGACATGATCATAGCTGCGCTGTGGAAAGGGCTTGCCGGCGGCAGCCTGCTCGGCGACATCGCCATCAGCCTGCAGCGCGCCGGCATTGCCTTTGCGGCGGCCGTCGCAGTCGCCATCCCGCTCGGCCTGTTCATGGGCCAGGTGCGACCGGTCGAAACCGCGCTCGATCCGATTCTGCAGGTGTTCCGGCAGACGTCGGCGCTAGCGCTCTACCCGGTGTTCATCCTGCTCTTGGGGCTTGGCGAAACCTCGAAGATTTTCGTCATCTTCTGGGCGACGCTGTTTCCGCTGCTGCTCAACACCACCAGCGGCGTCAAGGAAGTCGATCCCAAGCTGCTCGAAATGGCCCGCGTCTACGGAGCGAGCCGGCTCACCGTGTTTCGCCGCGTTGTGCTGCCGGGCGCCGTGCCGTCGATCTTCGTCGGCTTGCGGCTGAGCGCCACCACGGCGCTGCTGCTCCTGATCGCGTCCGAGATGATCGGCGCCAACAAGGGCATCGGCTTCCAGGTGATGAACGCGCAGTACAATTTCCAGATCCCGCTGATGTTTGCGGCAATCGTCATCCTCGCTGGCCTTGGCCTGATCGCCAACCAGGCGCTGGTCGCCCTGCAGCGGCGGCTCTGCCGCTGGAGCAATCCAACCAACTGAGCAGCCCACAACTCAACCCAGGCCTCCCTCAAACCCAGGAAAGACCGGACCATGAAAATCACCCGCCGTTCCCTGCTTGCCGGCGCACCGCTTGCCGCCGGCCTCATCGCCGCTGGCCTGCCACGCTTGGCCTTTGCCGAAACCGCACCGGTAAAATTTCGCTATCTCGCCAGCCGGGGCAGCATCTCGCCGCATGAACTGGCCGACGAGCTCGGCTATTACAAGGGGCTCGGGGTCGAACTGGAGAACGTCGGCTATGCCTCTGGCGGGCCGGAATCGCTATTTGCGCTGTCCTCCGGCAGCGTCGACATCGGCTCGGCCGCCACCGCGGCGGTGATCAACTCGATCTCGGGCGGCAACGACTTCGTCGCCGCCTATCCGAGCAACGGCATCAACAAGGATGTGAAGAGCGTCTTCTACGTGCTGGAAGACAGCCCGATCAAATCGATAGCCGACATCGCCGGCAAGACCATCTCGGTCAACACACTCGGCGCCCATCTCGACTATACGGTGCGCGAGGCCCTGCACAGCGTCGGCCTGCCGCCGACCGCCGCCAACCTCATTGTCGTGCCCGGCCCGCAGCTGGAACAGACCCTGCGCTCGCGCCAGGTCGACATTGCCGGGCTCGGCTACTGGCAGGCGACGTTTGCCGGCGCGCTGGTTGCCAATGGCGGCGTGCGCGGCGTGTTCGACGACACCCAGGTGCTCGGCGAACTCGCCGGCGGCTTCGTCGTGCTCCGGCGCGACTTCATTGCCGCCAATCCGGATGCCGCGCGCAACTTCGTCGAACAGTCGGCGCGCGCTTCAGACTGGTCGCGCCAGAACCCCGACGAAGCCCGCAAGGTGCTGGCTAATATCCTCAACAAGCGCGGCGAAAACGGCGATCTCGCCCGCTACTGGACCGGCTTCGGCTTGCGCGAAGGTGCACAAGCGAACGATCGTGACATCGATTTCTGGGTCGCCGTGCTGGAACGCGACGGCCGCCTGGCCAAGGGCAAGTTGAAAGCCGCCGACATTCTGTACCGGCCCGGCGAAACCAAGACCAACTGAGCCCTGATATAGCTGAGAGATGAGATGACCGGTTCCAATCGCGGCGGAGAGGTCTCGATCCGCGACCTCTCCAAATCCTTCAGCCTCGGCGGGCGCCGGCTTGCCGTGCTGCGGACGCTCAACCTCGACATCCGTTCGGGGGAATGCCTTGTCATCGTCGGCGCCAGCGGCTCCGGCAAGACCACGTTGCTGCGCATTCTTGCGGGACTGGAGGCTGCCGACAGCGGCGCCGTCGCCATCGACGGCCAGCCGGTGCATGGCGTCGGCGCCGAGCGCGCCGTGATTTTCCAAGAGCCGCGCCTGCTGCCTTGGCTCAGCGTGCTCGGCAATGTCGCCTTCGGCCTTGAAGTGCGCGGCGTGCCCAAGAGCCAAGCCCTGGAACGCGCCCGTTTCTACGTTGCGCTGGTCGGGCTTGCCGAATTCGCCGATGCCTTTCCGAGCCAGCTTTCCGGCGGTATGGCGCAGCGCGTCGGCATCGCCCGCGCACTCACCGTCCAGCCCGAAATTCTTCTGCTCGACGAGCCGCTGGGAGCGCTGGACGCCATGACCAAGATCGGCATGCAGGAGGAACTGGCGCGCATCTGGAGTGAGGAGAACGTCACCATGGTGATGGTCACCCACGATCTGGAAGAGGCGATCTATCTTGCCGACCGGGTGCTGATCCTGCCCAAGGAGAAAGGTGGCGCGGCAAGGCTGATCGACATCGACCTGCCACGCCCGCGCGAGCGCAGCGAAAGCCGCTTCGTGCGCTATCGTGAGGAATTGTTGCGCGAATTCGGCCTGCACTGATCGAGGCCAAGGCCTCAACCCAGCCACGGCTGACCGCCAGAGATTCGCCCTCTCGGCTATTGCTTGGTGAACGTGCCCGTATAGGTGCGGTCGGCAAGCCCATAGGTGACGGCCAGCGTTCCGTCCGCCTGCATGACCGCGCTGACGTCCCCGCCATTGGGAAGCCGCCGCAGTTTCAACGTGTTGCCAAAAATCTTGCCTTCGCCGTCGGCCACGCCCGGTTTGTTGTCGGCGATATCGCCCCAGGCGTAGGTGGCGGTGACATTGCCGCCGCGCGAAATCGTCAGCACGGCGAGCTTGCCGTCATACATCCCATCCAGCTGTCCGCCCCAAATGCCGGAAAATGCGACATATTTGGCCGGGATGCCCTCGCCTGGGGGCATGACCCTGACAGACGGATCGAGAACCGCCGCACCGTCCGGGGCAGAGATCGCGGCAGGCGCCATGGGCTGAGGTGCGGGCGCTGGCGGCGGGGATGATGGTTCAGGCGCCGACTGGCAGGCGACAAGCATGAATGCCGCGAAACCGAGCGTCGGAAAGAGACTGTTTGGTGGAGCCAATCGGAATCGAACCGACGACCTCTTGAATGCCATTCAAGCGCTCTCCCAACTGAGCTATGGCCCCACTCCGGCAGTCAGCCGGCGCCGTTACCGGCGTAGAGGTCCGGCGCGGGTTTCAACACCGCGCCGTTTAGTGCAGGCGGCTTCTAACCCCGCCTTCCCTGAATATCAAGCCTGCAAGAACCGCTTTTTCGAAACAGCGCAAGAAAGCCTGCGGGCACTAGAGCAATTCCAGGAAAAGTGTGAGCGGTTTTCCGTCCGGAATTGCGTCAAAACAATAAGATAGAGCGGTTCGCGGTTTCCGTGAAACGCTCTAGGCCCGCGGCCGATCAGACCTCGTCGTCGTCGTCACCGACGCCGATCATATCGGCGACGTCGTCGTCTTCTTCTTCTTCGTCGGCGAGGAAGGTATCGTCCTCGTCGTCGCCGAGGTCCACCTCGTCCTCGTCGTCGCCCAGATCGGGAAGGTCGTCGCCGGCCTTGACGTCTTCGTCGGCCTCTTCAAGCGAGACGACTTCAACGCCTTCTTCTTCCTCGGCGTCCACTTCCTTCTCGGCCACTTCCTCTTCCTCTTCGATGGCGGCAATCTTGCCTTCCTCGAAATAGGAACGCGGATATGTCTTGCCCGTATAGGGCGAGACGATCGGGTCCTTGTTCAGGTCGTAGAATTTTCGGCCCGTCTCAGGGTCGACACGCTTTGTGCCAAGTTCGTTTTTTGCCACGGCAAGCCTCGTCAGTAAAAGAGTGGTCCCCTTAACCACAGTTTACCGCGCTGTCAAAGCGAAAAGCCGGCGTCACAAAACCAAGTACTGAAAGGCCTCGCGCCAAGTGACAACCATGGGGATGACCATTTGTGCCCGCCGTGATACGAGACCGCCGCAACAAATGAAAAGCGCCGGTGCGCCGGCATTCCGTCCAGGGAAATTCCATGTCTCACGCCGCCGCTGCCAAGCCGGCCACCGCCCGCAAATCATCTGCCCTTTCCGGCACTGCCCGCGTGCCGGGCGACAAGTCGATCTCGCACCGTTCCATGATGTTCGGCGGCCTGGCCTCCGGCGAAACCCGCGTCACCGGCCTGCTGGAAGGCGAGGACGTGATGCGCACGGCTGCTGCCATGAAGGCGATGGGCGCGCATATAGAGAAACGCGGCGCCGAATGGGTGATCCGCGGCACCGGCAATGGCGCGCTGCTGCAGCCCGAAGGCCCGCTCGATTTCGGCAATGCCGGCACCGGCTCGCGCCTCACCATGGGCCTCGTCGGCACCTATGACATGGAAACGACCTTCATCGGCGACGCTTCGCTGTCGGGACGGCCGATGGGCCGCGTGCTCGAACCTTTGCGCCAGATGGGCGTGCAGGTGCTGAAGGCGACACCCGGCGACCGCATGCCGATCACGCTGCATGGACCGAAACACGCCGCACCCATCACCTACCGCGTGCCGATGGCCTCTGCGCAGGTGAAGTCGGCCGTGCTGCTCGCCGGGCTGAACACGCCGGGCATCACCACCGTGATCGAACCGGTGATGACGCGCGACCACACCGAAAAGATGCTCAAAGGCTTTGGAGCCAATCTGTCGGTCGAGACCGACGAGCGCGGCGTGCGCCATATCTTCATCGAAGGCCAGGGCAAGCTGACGGGACAGATCATCGCCGTGCCCGGCGACCCGTCCTCGGCCGGCTTCCCGCTGGTGGCGGCGCTGATCGTGCCGGGTTCCGACATTGTCATCGAGAACGTACTGATGAACCCGACCCGCACCGGCCTGCTTTTGACGCTGCAGGAGATGGGCGGCCAGATCGACATCTTGAACCCGCGCAATGCCGGCGGCGAGGATGTCGCCGACCTGCGCGTGCGTTATTCCGACCTCAAGGGCGTCACCGTGCCGCCCGAGCGGGCGCCGTCGATGATCGACGAATATCCGGTGCTGGCTGTTGCTGCCAGCTTCGCCGAAGGCGAGACGCTGATGCAGGGGCTGGAAGAATTGCGGGTGAAGGAATCCGACCGGCTGGCGGCGGTCGCCAACGGGTTGAAGCTGAACGGCGTCGACTGCACGGAGGGCGAGGCAAGCCTCGCCGTGCGCGGCAAGCCCGGCGGCAAGGGGCTGGGCGGCCATCCCAATGGCCAGGACACGACCGTGCAGACCCATCTCGACCACCGTATCGCCATGAGCTTTCTGGTGATGGGCCTGGCGACGGAAAAGCCTGTCACCATTGATGACGCCGCCATGATCGCGACGAGTTTTCCGGAGTTCATGGGATTGATGACGGGGCTGGGCGCGGAGATTGGGTAAAAGGTTGATGGCAAGCGCAAAGCAAGCAGAGATGTCGGCGGGACAGCGCCCCCCTCTGTCCTGCCGGACATCTCCCCCACACGGGGGGAGATCAGCTGTCACTGCGGCTTTCGCCAGCCGCCAACGTTGCAGAATTGAGCGGAGCGCCAGAACTGCCAATCTCCCCCCTTGTGGGGGAGATGTCCGGCAGGACAGAGGGGGGCGCGAAGGATCGCGGCGCCCGCTCCTTTCGTTGGCCTGCCAATGACCTTCACCATCGCCATCGACGGACCCGCCGGCGCCGGCAAGGGCACCCTCGCCCGCCGGCTCGCCGACCACTACCGCCTCAACCTGCTCGACACCGGCCTTACCTACCGAGCCGTCGCCTATGCGCTGCTCCAGCACGCGCTGCCGCTCGACAATGTCTCGGCGGCCGAAACCGCCGCCCGCCAGGTCGATCTGGCGAAGCTCGACCGGGCGGTGCTGTCGGCGCATGCGGTCGGCGAGGCGGCCTCGAAGGTTGCAGTTTACCCGACGGTACGGCGCATCCTGGTCGAGAAGCAGCGCGACTTCGCCAAAACACCGCCGGGCGCGGTGCTCGACGGGCGCGACATCGGCACGGTGGTGTGCCCCGATGCCGACATCAAACTCTATGTGACAGCAAGCGCGGAGGTACGGGCGCAGCGCCGGCTGGCCGAGATCGAGAGCATCGGCGGCACCGCCAATTTCGCCGAAATCCTCGCCGATATCGTGCGCCGCGACGAGCGCGACATGGGCCGTGCCGACTCGCCGCTGAAGCCGGCCGCCGACGCGCACTTGCTTGATACCTCCGAAATGGCTATAGAGGCCGCGTTTCTGGCGGCCAAAGCGATCATCGACGACGCCTTGGCCAAGAGAGATAAAGCCTGATTGAAGGTTTTCCCGCTGCCGCCGATTGCCGGAAGCGAAGAAAATACCCATATCGGGCACGAACCAGCCTGCCAGCATTCTTCATGCGCCGGAATTGCCGCTTAGGCGGCCCAGGGCTTTTGTAGCCCGGAACGCCGGCAGGCTAACGCAACGCTAACCCACGGCGCCCGTCCCGCAAGAGATGCGGGGCACCCCAGGAGAAAATATGTCAGCTGCAAATCCCACTCGCGACGATTTCGCGAGCCTGCTCGAAGAATCATTTACCACCGGTCACTCCGGCGAAGGCCAGGTCGTCAAGGGCACGATCCTGGCGATTGAAAAAGACATGGCCATCATCGATGTCGGCCTCAAGGTCGAAGGCCGCGTGCCGCTGAAGGAATTCGGCGTCAAGGGCAAGGACTCGACGCTCAAGGTCGGCGACACGGTCGAGGTCATGGTCGAGCGCATCGAGAACGCGCTGGGCGAAGCCGTCCTGTCGCGCGACAAGGCCCGCCGCGAAGAGAGCTGGGTCAAGCTCGAAGAGAAGTTCACCAAGGGTGAGCGCGTCGAAGGCGTCATCTTCAACCAGGTCAAGGGCGGCTTCACTGTCGACCTCGACGGCGCCGTGGCCTTCCTGCCGCGCAGCCAGGTTGATATCCGCCCGATCCGCGACGTCTCCCCGCTGATGCACAACCCGCAGCCCTTCGAGATCCTCAAGATGGATCGCCGCCGCGGCAACATCGTGGTGTCGCGCCGCACCGTGCTCGAGGAAAGCCGCGCCGAACAGCGTTCGGAAATCGTGCAGAACCTCGAAGAAGGCCAGGTTGTCGAAGGCGTCGTCAAGAACATCACCGACTACGGTGCGTTCGTCGACCTCGGCGGCATTGACGGCCTGCTGCATGTCACCGACATGGCATGGCGCCGCGTCAACCATCCGACCGAAATCCTCAACATCGGTCAGACGGTCAAGGTGCAGATCATCCGCATCAACCAGGAAACCCACCGCATCTCGCTCGGCATGAAGCAGCTCGAGAGCGATCCGTGGTCCGAGATCGGCACCAAGTTCCCGATCGGCAAGAAGATCAAGGGTACCGTGACCAACATCACCGACTACGGCGCGTTCGTCGAGCTGGAGCCGGGCATCGAAGGCCTCATCCACGTTTCGGAAATGTCGTGGACCAAGAAGAACGTGCACCCCGGCAAGATCCTGTCGACGACCCAGGAAGTCGACGTTGTGGTGCTCGAAGTCGATCCGGCCAAGCGCCGTATCTCGCTCGGCCTCAAGCAGACGCTCGAGAATCCGTGGCAGGCTTTCGCCTCCAGCCATCCGGTCGGCAGCCAGGTCGAGGGCGAGGTCAAGAACAAGACCGAGTTCGGCCTGTTCATCGGCCTCGAAGGCGACGTGGACGGCATGGTGCACCTGTCCGACCTCGACTGGACCCGTCCGGGCGAGCAGGTCATCGAAGAGTACAATCGCGGCGACATGGTCAAGGCGCAGGTGCTCGACGTCGACATCGACAAGGAGCGCATCTCGCTCGGCATCAAGCAGCTGGCCAAGGATACGGTCGGCGAAGCGGCGACTTCAGGCGAACTGCGCAAGAACGCGGTCGTCACCTGCGAAGTCATCGGCGTCAAGGATGGCGGTCTGGAAGTGCGGCTGGTCGACAGCGGCATCGAGACCTTCATCAAGCGCTCCGACCTCAGCCGTGATCGCGACGAGCAGCGCCCCGAGCGCTTCACCGTCGGCCAGAAGGTTGACGCCCGCGTCATCGCCTTCGACAAGAAGACCCGCAAGCTGCAGGTCTCGATCAAGGCGCTGGAAATCGCTGAAGAGAAGGAAGCAGTCGCACAGTACGGCTCGACCGACTCCGGCGCTTCGCTGGGCGACATCCTGGGCGCCGCGCTGAAGAAGCAGGGCAGCTAAGCCGCTTCGCGCACCGCGTAAGCCTCGGCTCCGCCGCGCCTTGCGCGCGGCCTGAACAAGAAACCCGCGGGCCGCAAGGCTCGCGGGTTTTTCATGTGCGGCCGGGTGGCACAAGACAAAGACCGTGCAACCCCTTCACCTCCGCACTTGCGGCTGTAGGGTCGGGCGTACGTCACCGTGGGCGATGACACGGGAACTTATGGCCTTCGGGCAACGGAGAAGCATTGCGCATGAAGGTCGTCGAACTCCATCGCTATCCGGTCAAGAGCCTGCGCGGCCATGCCGTGCAGAGCGCTGATGTCGAGACCATGGGCATGGCCGGGGACCGCCGCTGGATGGTCGTCGACAAGGACGGACAGTTCCTCACCATTCGCCAGATACCGGCAATGACGACGATCGACGTTGAGCATCGCGGCGCCGGCATCCTGTTGAAGCATGACAGGCATGGCTCGTACGCCGTTGACGCTCCAGGCCCAGGTGCCGCGCTGCGTCAGGTCAAGATCTGGAAGGATATGGTTGTCGCGCGGTCGGGCGATCCGGCCGCCGGCGCTTATCTGTCCACGATTCTTGGCCGGCCCGTCGATCTCGTCTATTTCGACGATCCGCGAAACCGCCCGGTCGATCCGGAATTCGGCCAGCCCGGCGACTACGTCGGCTTTGCCGACGGTTTTCCGTTGCTGGTCGCCACGACGGGTTCGCTGGACCATCTGAACAACCATCTAGCCAAGCCCATCGAGATGGCGCGGTTTCGGCCAAACATCGTCCTCGACGCGGAAGGCGCATGGCCAGAAGACAGCTGGAAGACGATCCGTATCGGCGCTGTCGAGTTGCGCATCGCAAAGCCCTGCGCGCGCTGTGTCATCACCACCCGCGATCCGCGCAGCGGTGAGCAGCCGGACCCGCGCGAGCCGTTGCAGACGCTTGGCAAACTCCACCGCTCCGCCACGGGCGGCATCATCTTCGGTCAGAATGCGATTCCGAACAACGCCGGCACGATCGCCATCGGTGACGCAGTCGAGGTCGTGGAGGCGGGCGTCTCGAACCTGACATAGTCGCGGGTTCTTCTAATGCCGTAGAGCGTCGGCGGCCGCCATGCTCGCCAGGTTGGCAAAGGCCGCTAGTGGAAGCCAGACGATCGGAGGCCCTATGACCCGCATCGGTTTTGTCGCAGCATTCCTGTTAGTCGGCACAGTGGTAGCGTCGGCGGCGTTGCCGCCCTACTGGCAGCGCAAGGCCGAGATCGACGCCATCACCGACAGCGGCGATGTTGCGCGCAGGCTGGAAGATCACGGCCCCATCGACGCGATCGAGCATGTCGGAAACGACCACTACCAGGTGCGGGCCGGCTCCTGCGCGCTCGATGTGTTTATCGTCGACGACGCGAGCGCGGAACCGATGCCAGGGCCGCGCAAGTTCAAGCTGCAGATAGGCAAGCTTGTCTGCAAATGAGTCGCCCCGCGCGGCGCCGCCTCCTCAGGCGCGGCCGTAAAGCGGCACCAGCGTTCCGCTCATTGCCAGATTGGCTGGTGATGCCAGATAGGCGATAGCTTCGGCGGCGGCTTCGAGACTGACCCATTTGGTGGCATCGGCATCCGGCATGTCGGCACGGTTGGCGGGCGTATCGAGCGTCGAGGGCGCGACCGCGTTGACCAGTATGCCTTTGTGCTTCAGCTCCTCCGCCATCGCCACAGTCATGGCTGCGACCGCGGCCTTGCTGGCGGTATAGGCGACCATGCCGGCACCGCGGCGCGGGTCGAGCCCGGCGCGCGCCGTGACATTGACGATGCGGCCCGCAGTAGCCGAGCCAAGCATGGAGCGTACCGCCGCGCGGCAGCACAGGAAGGCAGTGCGGGCGTTGGTGTCCATCATTTCGGCAAAGGATGCGGATTCGATCTTCTCCACCGGCGCTGCGGCAAAGCCGCCGGCCAGATGGATGGAGGCCCACAATTCGGGAACACTGGAGTAGAAGGCATCGACCTTGGCCGGGTCGGCGAGATCGACATTATGCGCCAGCCGGACGCGATCGTCGGTCACAAAGGGAAAATGCGAGGGGGCCGACGCGTGCGCATTGGGCACATGACAGATCGCGCCGTCTGCCAGCAGTTTGCCGACGACCGCTGCACCGAGTGCGCCAGTGCCGCCGGTCACCACGATATGCTTTCCCTGAACTGTTTCCGTCATCCTGGACGCTCCTGTCGTTTTTTATGATTATGTCTGTCGTTATGCCGCGCCCGACGCAGAGCGTCGCGCCTTTTGCACGATCACTCAACCGCCATCTCGACATGGCAGTGTTGCGTCTTTGCATCGCTCGCAGCCGCCGGCCGCCCACTTTGCCGGCGCATGGACGTACGGCGGATGGCAAAGCGTCAATCGATGGTGATTTCGATGACGTGAGGCAGCCCAGTTGCGCGTGCGCGCTTGAGCGCATCGGCGAGATCAGCAGTACCGGCAAGCCGTTCGGCGGCAATGCCGTAGGCCTCGGCCAGCTTGCAGAAATCCGGCGGCGCCGGCGACACGCCGACCGGCTCGACGCCGACATCGAGCATCGAGGTCTCGATCTCGCGATAGCCCCTGTTGTTCCAGACGACGAAGATGACCGGCGCCGGTGCATCGAGCGCCGCACCAAGTTCCGGCAGGGTGAACTGGAAACCGCCGTCGCCGGTGAGGCAGACCACAGGCACGCCGGGCATGGCGAGTGCTGCGCCGATCGCCGCCGGCGGCCCATAGCCGAGTGCGCCGAAGCCGGTGGCGGCGTTGAACCAGCCGCCCGGCCGATCATGGTCGTAATAGAGATTGGCGGCGTAGATCGGCTGCGTGGAATCACCGACGATGATGGCGCCCGGCAAGGCATCACGAATGGTTTCCACCGCATGCACCTGTGCCGCATAGGCGGGGCTAAGCTCGGCAAAGGCCGCCTTTCGCGACGCGGCGGCGCGCGCCTCGCTCTGCTCAGCTGCTACGTGGGCTGGGCCAATCGCACTGAGCAAAGCTTCGATCGCCTCCGCGCAATCGGCCTGGATGGCGACGCTCACCGGGCGGCGGGCGAGCTGGTCGGCGCCGATATCGATGCGGATCAGATTTGTCGGCAGCACAAAGCCACCGTCGCTGTAACCATCATAGTCGGTCGGGCCGAACTCGGTTCCCGCGGCAATGACCAGATCGGCGTCGGCCATCAGCGCACGCACCGCTTTCAGGCTGGGGCTGGCGGGCACGCAAAGTGGATGCGCGTGCAGCAGGCCGCGCGCATTGGCGGTCTGGACGACAGGCGCGCCGAGCCGCTCGGCCAGGCGCTGTAACGGCTCATCGGCGCGCTTGGCACCGCCGCCGGCCAGGATCAGCGGCCGACGCGCGGCGGCGATGAGCCTGGCGGCTTCGGCGATGGCCGCGCCATCCGGCGTCGGTGGCGCCGCATTGGTGAGCGAAGCAGAGATCCCATCGGCCGGCTTGACCATGACATCGGTCGGGATCTCGATATGCACGGGGCCCGGCCGCGAGGACGAGAACAGCGCGAAGGCCTGCGCCAAAGCGCCGGGCAATTCGCTGGCCTCGGTGACGCGCTGCGAAAACAGCGCCACCTTTTCCATCATGCCGCGCTGGTCCGGCAGTTCGTGCAGGAAGCCCAGCCCCTTGCCCAGCGTCGGCATCGCGTTGACGCCCGAAATCACCAGCATCGGCACGGAATCGGCGCGCGCCTGGCCCATGGCGGTGATGGTGTTGGTCAGCCCCGGCCCGGTGATGACGAAGGCGACGCCCGGCTTGCCGCTGGCGCGCGCATAGCCGTCGGCCATGAAGCCGGCGCCCTGCTCGTGGCGCGGCGTGACATGGCGTATCTTCGAGCGCGCCAGCCCGCGATAGAGCTCGACCGTATGGACGCCCGGAATGCCGAAGACGGTGTCGACGCCATGCGCTTCGAGCAGGGTGATCAGGGCTTCGCCGATGGTCTTCACTTGTCTTCTCCCTTTTCCGGCGCGAGGCCGAGCTCAGCCTCTATGGCTTTGACGCCAATCGTCGCCAATTCGCCAGGCGAGAACATCTCGCCAGCCAGGCAGCCTTCTACCCAGAGCCCGTCGAGGATCGCGTTGATCGCAATTGCATGATGGCGCAGCTCATTTGCGTCCGGCCTGCGTTGTTCGGCGCCGAGCACTTCGGCCACGACCGCTTCCACCTCGTTGCGAAAGCCGAGATAGCCTTCGCGGTGGGCGCGAGCCAGCGTCGGATCCGCGCCGGCGCGGCCGATGAAGGTTGCCCAGAGCGAAAACACCCGCGCATCGATGATCGGGGCGTTGAGGTTGGCGGTGACGAAGGCCGCAAGGCGCTGGCGCGGCGAGGCGTTTTCCATGACCAATGCCGCCTTCGCTTGCTCGGTCATGCGGCCCATCAGCGTCGCGTAGGCTTCCTGCAGCAATTCTTCCTTGCCTGGGAAATAGTGCCGGATCAGCCCGGCGGTGACGCCAGCGCGCAATGCGATGGTGCGCAGGCTGGCGCCCTCCAGGCCATGTTCGGCCACGCTGTCCAGGGTCGCGTCGATCAAATCGTGCCGCCGCCGCTCCTCGCCCTCGCGGCGGAACTTGCGGCGCTCATTCATTGGCGCAGGATGGGCCGTGTCAGGCATGTCGGCCCGCCTTCGCAGGCGATGCAGAGCGCATCCGCCTCGAAGATTTCAACCGTGCAGCCGGCTGCTTCCATTGCGGCCTTGGTCTTGGGAAAGCCTGCGACGGCAATGACCTTGTGCGGGCTGGTTGGCAGCACGTTCAGGCTGAGGCCATTTGACGCGGCAAACTCTTCGGCGTCGCCTTCCACCAGCCGGATGCCGCGCGCCTTCAGCAACTGATAGAACGCAGCCGGCAAAAGCGGCGAATAGACCAGCGCGAGGTCGTCGGCCAGCGGGCTGATCACCGACATCAGATGAAGGCACGCCTCCTCGCCGTGCCACAGCGGCAGATCGAAGCCGTAGACGGAAATGCCCAGCGGCGTCAGCAGGTTGGACACCTGCTGGATGCCTTCCTGGTTGGAGCGCACACCGCGCCCGATCACCAGCGTGCGGGCATCCAGCCATACGCAATCACCGCCTTCGACCTGGCCGGGAGCCTGGACACGGCCGAGGATAGGAATACCCAGGCGTGTGTAGGTTTCCTCATGCAGCGATGGCTCGCTGGCGCGCAATGGCTTGCCCATGGACAGGATCAGCGCGCCGCGGTCGGTCATCAGCGACGGGTCGTGGGTGAATACCGAATCCGACAGCCCGTCGGCCTTGTCATCGATCCATTCGATTTCGGCGCCGGAAGCCGTCACCAGTTCAGCGAGGGCCGCGTGCTGCGACGCCGCTTTCGCCGGGTCGAAACCTGGGCCATAGTGCCAGGTAGCCCTGTCGGCGCCACGCATGGCATTGGCCGCCGACCGCATCAGCACACGCCGCAACGGCGCCGCCATGGACTGTGATCCGAAAGCGCTCATCAGTGCCCTTTTCCAGGTGAAAAAAATGGGAAAAATTTCATCGACAGCTATTTATACACTTGCACAATAAGGCCGCAAGTGCCGTAATGAGCGGGATTGACGGGCTCGCGCTGTTGGGTCCATGCTGAAGTCTGGAGTGGGCATTACAGCGTATGTTGATTAGCCGGATAGACGTTCGACGATCTGCGGTCGACCCTGTGGTAGAGGTTGCCCGGTGAGCGCGGTGGGAGCCGCCGCAGTCCGATCCGGCGAGGCGCAGAACAGCGCCGCCGAAGCCATCCATGTCGAGAACCTGCACAAGAAATTCGGCCAGCTGCATGTGCTGAAGGGCGTTTCGCTGTCGGCGCGCGACGGCGAGGTGATCGCCATCATCGGCGGCTCGGGCTCCGGCAAATCGACGCTGCTGCGCTGCATCAACTGCCTGGAAAATCCGACCAGCGGCATCATCCGCGTCAATGGCGAAGAGATCAAACTCAAGGCCGACAGCCACGGCCACACCGTGCCCGCCGATCGCCGGCAGATCGAACGCATCCGCTCCAAGCTCGGCATGGTGTTCCAGAACTTCAACCTGTGGAGCCACATGACGCTGATCGAGAACGTCATCGAGGTTCCAGTGCATGTGCTGGGCGTCAAGCGCGACGTGGCGATCAGGGAAGCCGAAAAGCTGCTGGCACGCGTCGGTCTCGCCGAAAAGCGCGACGTCTATCCAGCCTATCTCTCAGGCGGTCAGCAGCAGCGCGCGGCAATCGCCCGCGCCTTGGCCATCAACCCGCGTGTCATGCTGTTCGACGAGCCGACATCGGCGCTCGACCCGGAACTGGTCGGCGAGGTGCTGAAGGTGATCGGCGACCTGGCGCGCGAGGGCCGCACCATGGTGCTGGTCACGCACGAAATGAAGTTCGCCCGCGAGGTCGCGACCCATGTCGTCTACCTCTACAACGGGCTGGTCGAGGAAGAGGGGCCGCCGGAGCAGATCTTCGGCGCACCGAAATCCGAAAGGCTGAAGCAGTTCATCCGCAACATCGGCTAGGAAAGCCGGGACGGAAGAAAACCGGGAACCAACAACAAACTGGGAGTCGTGAAAATGAAGACTGTTCTGAAAACATTCGCCGCAGCGCTGCTGCTCGGCGTCGCCGCCATGGGCGTGGCCAAGGCCGATCCGGTCAAGATCGGCGTTGCCGCCGAGCCCTATCCGCCCTTCACCTCGCCGGACGCTTCCGGCAAATGGGTCGGCTGGGAGATCGAGTTCATCGACGCCGTCTGCGCTGAAGAAAAGCTCGACTGCGTCATCACGCCGGTTGCCTGGGACGGCATCATCCCGGCGCTGACGACGAAGAAGATCGACCTCATCGTCTCCTCGATGTCGATCACCGCCGAACGTGAGAAAACCATCGACTTCTCGGACAAGTACTACAACACACCGACCGCCATCATCGGCCCGAAGGACCAGAAATTCGGCGCCACGCCGGACGACCTCAAGGGCAAGGTGGTCGGCGTTCAGGTCTCGACCGTACATGCCGTCTACGCCAAGAAGCATTTCGGCGCGACGGCTTCCGAGATCAAGGAATACCAGACCCAGGACGAAGCCAACAACGATCTTGCCGCCGGCCGTCTCGACGCGGTGCAGGCCGACTCCATCGCGCTTGGCGAATTCCTCAAGTCGGACCAGGGCAAGGCCTGCTGCGACCTGAAGGGCATGGTTGCTCCCGACGATGAAGTGCTCGGACCGGGCGTGGGCGCCGGCGTGCGCAAGGAAGACACCGAGCTGAAGGGCAAGATCAACGCCGGCATCAAGGCGATCCGCTCGAACGGCAAATATGACGAGATCTCGAAGAAATACTTCGATTTCGACATTTACGGCGGTGGCGGCGCGCAGTCGAACTGACGATCCTCGCATGAGCTAGGAGGCATGGCGCCAGCGCCATGCCTCCCTGCCCGACCCTTCCCAGACATGCTTGCCGCCGGCGCTGCCGTCGGCGGTTAGAGCCAGCAATCCGGGGGCGACGCTGATCGACGCACTTCTTTCGGCCTCGGCGGCCGGCATCATCGAACTTCTTTCGCCCTATCCGCCGGGCTGGGGCGGCACGCTGTTGCTTGGACTGCTCCATTCGATCGAGATCGCGCTGGGCGCCACGGTCCTCGGTCTCCTGATCGGCACCGGCGGCGCCTTTGGCAAGCTCTATGGCGGCCCGGTCGTGCGCGACCTGCTCGCCGTCTACACGACCGTGGTGCGCGCCGTACCCGAACTGGTGCTGATCCTGCTGCTCTATTATGCCGGGACGGACCTGATCAACCAGGCGCTGACCGCAATGGGCTACCAGCGCGTCGACATCAGCGGCCTTGCCGCCGGCATCGCCGTGCTTGGCTTTGTCCAGGGCGCCTATTCGACCGAGGTGATACGCGGCGCGATCCTGGCGATACCGCAGGGCCAGATCGAAGCTGCCCGCGCCTATGGCATGTCACCCGGCCTGATGCTGCGGCGCATAACGCTGCCGGCAATGCTGCCCTTCGCCATACCGGGCCTCGCCAATCTCTGGCTCATCGCCACCAAGGACACCGCCCTTCTGGCGGTCGTCGGCTTCTACGAACTGGCGCTGGCGACACGGCAGGCGGCGGGCGTCACCAAAGCCTATTTCACCTTCTTTTTCGCCGCGGGCGTGCTTTATCTCATTCTGTCGCTGGTCTCCAACCTGCTCATCGGCCGCGTCGAGGCCTGGTCGCGGCGCGGCATGCCATCGCTCAAGGATGCGCGCTGATGGCCGGTGAGGCGACCCTCATCAACGCCGCCGCGCGGACGTCGCTGTGGCTGCAGCCGCACCGCATCGTGCTGATTCTGATCGCGCTCGCGCTGGTTCTCGGTGCGGCCTTCTTCATGCGCTGGGACTGGCTGCCGCAATATTATGAAATGGGACTGCTCGGCATCTGGCGCTCGCTGTGGATCCTGGCCGTCACCTGCTTTCTCGGCTTCCTGCTCGCCGTGCCGCTCGGCCTGGCGCAGGCCGCCGGCTCGTTCTGGTTTTCCGCCCCCGCCAGGACATTCTGCACCGTCATCCGGGGCACGCCGCTGCTGATCCAGCTGTGGCTGCTCTATTACGGGCTGGGCTCGCTGTTTCCGCAATATCCGTGGATTCGCGAATCCTGGATGTGGCCATATCTGCGCCAGGCCTGGCCCTATGGCGTTCTGGCGCTGACCTTGTCCTTCGCCGGTTACGAGGGCGAAGTGATGCGCGGCGCCTTTGCCGGCGTGCCCAAGGGGCAGCTCGAGGCAGCCCGCGCTTTCGGCATGAGCCGCTGGAAGATTTTCCGCCGCATCTGGCTGCCACAGGCCATCTATCGGGCGCTGCCGACGCTGACCGGTGAAACCGTGCTGCAGCTGAAATCGACACCTTTGGTGGCGACGATCAGCGTCATCGACATCTTCGCCGTCTCGTCCAAGGTGCGGCAGGACACCTATCTCACCTACGAACCCTTGCTGCTGCTGGCGCTGATCTACATGATCATTACCGGCATACTGGTGTTCGCCTTCAGCAAGATCGAGGCGCGGATTCCGAACAAGATCGGTTAGAGGCGCCACGCTGATCGGCGGACCGTAAGCGCGGAGATATCGGCCGCTTTTCTTGCAGTTGCGGACGATTTTCAACACCAACTCCGCTGCGTGTGCTGCTAGACCATCTGACGCAAATTCAGATTCCGCAATCGCAGGACCGCTATGATGCAACTCAGTCTCGACCAGGCAACAGGGCTTTGCCGGATGGCAGCACTTGGCGCCGGCGCCAATGAAGAGGCGGCGCAGTCGCTCACCGCCTCGATCATAGCTGCCGAGGCGGAAGGGTTGTCGACCGTCGGGCTGACCCACTTCATCGATTACCTCGAAGCGCTGGAAGCCGGCCGCATCGACGGCAATGCCGACCCGGTGATCACCCGGCCGGCACTCGCCGTCTACCTCTCCGATGCGCGCGGCGGGCTGGCGCATACCGGCTTCGACCGTACCATCGACGACCTGGCCAAGGCGGCAAAGCTGTTCGGCGTCGCCATCTTCTCGCAGAAGAACGCCTATACGTGCGGCGCGCTCGGCTATTTCACCGGGCGTCTGGCGCAGCTGGGACTGGTCTCCTTCGCCGCCACCAACGGGCCGGCGGTGCTTGCCGGCTCCGGCTCGGTCAAGCCGGTCTATTGCACCAACCCGATGTCGTTTGCCGCACCCGCCGCCGATGGCGCGCCGCTGGTCATCGACCAGTCGTCGAGCGCCACCGCCTACGTCAACATCCGCAAGGCGGCCGAGGACGGCAAGAAGATCCCCGAAGGCTGGGCGCTGGACGTCAGCGGCAACCCGACCACCGATCCGGCGGCGGCCATGAAAGGCGCCATGCTGGCCTTCGGCGGCCAGCGCGGTGCCAACATCGCACTGATGGTCGAAGTGCTCGCGGCCGGCCTGTCGGGCGCCAACTGGTCGCTCGACGCGCCATGGTTCACCGGCGGACCGGACAGCCCGGGAACCGGCCTGTTCGTGCTCGCCGTCGAGCCAAAACTGCTCGATCCGGATTTCGAGCAGCGCATGAAGGATCAGCTCGACCGGCTGCGTCGGCGCTTTGGCGTGCATGTGCCAGGACGCGCCCGCGCCGAGGCAGCGGAAAAGGCGCAGGCCCGCGGCATCAACGCCCCCAAAGCGGTGGTGCAGCGCATTTCCGAATTCGCCGAGCGCTATTCGGCCTGAGCAGTTCTGCTCGAAACAGATTTTTCCGCGCCGTGGCTGAACCTTTCTGCCGATCGCAGCGACCAATAACTGCCGGGTCGGGTTTGCCCGGTCGGTGTCTTCTGTCGGATGCGTTTAGGGCCGGGCGGGCGTATGCCGTCTCAGGTCAGCCGCCTCGAGCCCTGTCTCGACCGTTGCGTCACCCGGAAAGCCCCGCTTCGGCGGGGTTTTCTGCGTTTCGTGCTCCGTGCGCTAAACATGATGGTGAAAGTTAACTTTTGTTAACTTGACTTGATGTGGACCATCGGGCGTTTGCGAGGGGTCATCACAACAACAGGAGCTACGATGTCCGTAACCACCGACGCTTCCCGCGGCAGACTGATCATCCCGGTGTTTGGCCGCCTGTATTCGTCGTTGCATGACGGCGTGGAAACCCTGCTTCGCGTCGTCGCCGGAGGGTTCCTCACCATCCACGGCTCGCAGAAGATCACCAACCCGTTCGGCGCCGCCGAGATGGTCGAGGGCCTCGGTTTCTATCCCGGCGCGTTCTGGTCGCTGCTTTTATCCTGCACCGAATTCTTCGGCGGCATTTTGATCGCCATCGGTCTGTTGACCCGGCCGGCCGCCTTCGCTGGAATGGTCGTGCTTCTGGTCACCGTCTGGTTCCACTGGATCACTGTCGGCCAGGGCTTTTCGGGTGCTGAAAAGTCCTTGCTGTGGGCGGCGATCCTGCTGTTCTTCGTCATCCGCGGCGGCAACCGCCAGTCGGTCGACGCGCGCCTCGGCAAGGCGTTCTGACAAGGCATTGTCCTGACGCAATTCCGGACGGAAAACCGCTTCACACTTTTCCTGGAATTGCTCTGAAAGGAGGGCGACAGCGACGACGCGTCGCCCTTTGCCTTTGCTCCAAAACGGACTATGAAACGGCTTCAGCCAAGCTTTCGAGCGCCGGAGCCAGCCATGACCGAAATCCTGCAAATCCCCAAGCTCGTGGTCGTCTTCGGCGGCTCTGGCTTTGTCGGCCGCCACATCGTGCGGGCGCTGGCCAAGCGCGGCTACCGCATCAGGGTGCCGGTGCGCCGGCCCGATCTCGCGGGCCATCTGCAGCCGCTCGGCAATGTCGGCCAGATCCAGCCGGTGCAGGCCAATGTGCGCGTGCGCTGGTCAGTCGACCGCGCCGTGCAGGGCGCCGACCACGTCATCAACCTGGTCGCTATCCTGCATGAGAGCGGCCGGCAGAAATTCAACACCGTGCACGAGTTCGGCGCCCGCGCCGTCGCTGAAGCCGCGCGCTCGGTCGGCGCCGGCCTCACCCATATTTCAGCGCTGGGCGCCGACCTCAACGCCGAGTCCAACTATGCCCGCACCAAGGCGCTCGGCGAAAAGGCAGTGCTGGAAACCATCCCCGACGCCGTGATCTTCCGTCCCTCAATCAACTTCGGCCCGGAGGACAGCTTCTTCAACCGCTTCGCCGACATGGCGCGCTATTCGCCGGTGCTGCCGCTGATCGGCGGCGGCCACACCAAGTTCCAGCCGGTCTATGTCGGCGATGTCGCCGAGGCGGTGGCGCGTTCGGTCGAGGGCAAGATCAAGGGCGGCCAAATCTATGAGCTCGGCGGGCCGCAGGTGCTCACCTTCAAGGAATGCATGGAAGAGCTGCTGACCGTCATCGAGCGCAAGCGGCTGCTGGTGCCGGTGCCGTGGTGGGTTGCCAATCTGCAGGCCTCGGTCCTCGGCCTGTTGCCCAATCCGCTGCTGACCAAGGACCAGGTGCTGCAGCTGCGCGAGCACAACATCGTCTCGGAGGAGGCCAACAACGCCAACCGGACGCTTGCCGGCCTCGACATCCAGCCGCAGTCGATCGGCACCATCCTGCCCAGCTATCTCTGGCGCTTCCGCGCCGCCGGTCAGTTCCAGCGCAAGCCCGCAGGTATCGCTAACTAAGGCGTCGCGTCAAACGCGCCGGGTCACCTGCATCGGCAGGCCGCCCTGCGGCTGCGTCGTCAGCTTCTGCACCGGCCACGGCTTCGTTTCCGCCGTCGCATCGAAGCGGAAGCGCGACAGCATGATGGCCAGCGCAATGATCGCTTCCTGCATGGCGAAGCTGGCGCCGATGCAGATGCGCGGACCGGCGCCGAACGGCAGATACTGGAAGCGATCAATCTTCTCGCGGTTTCCCGGATGGAAGCGCTCCGGCATGAAGGCGTCGGGCCTGTCCCACAGTTTTCTGTGGCGGTGCACGACCCAGGGCATCACCAGCACGGCTGCGCGCTTGGGGAGCACCAGATCGTTCCACGTCTCCGTCTCGATCGGCTCGCGGTTGATCGACGGCGCCGGCGGATAGAGCCGCAGCGCTTCCTCGAAGGCGGCGCGCGTGAACGGCATGGCGTCCAGCCATTTCGTCGGGTCGGGCTCGCGCGCCAGCACGGCATCGATCTCGCGCTCGACCCTTTCGCGCTCCCATGGCGCCTCGGCGAGGCAGTAGAGCGTCCAGCCGAGGGCCCGCGCCGTCGTCTCGTGGCCGGCACCGATGAAGGTGATGATGTTGTCCTCGACCTCGGCCCGCGTCAGCCCGTCCGGGCCTTCGGCCCGCAGCAGAAGCGTCAGGAAGTCCTGTGGCGCGGTGTCGGGGTCGCGCTTCAGCCGCTCTTCGCGCATCTTGACCGTGTCGGTGACGATCTTGCGGAAATACGCCATGGTCTTGCGGCCGCGGATGCGGGTCAGCCGCGGCAGCCATTCGGGCGCGCGCAAAAGATCCAGCGGGTCGACGCGGCCCATGGTCTCGAACAGGCGGTCGATCTCCTGCGCGAAACTGCCGGGCTCGCCCGAAATCTCGCCGGAAAACAGCGTTTCGGCCAGGATATCGTAGGTGAGCAGCGTCATGTCGTGGGCAATATCGGACATGCCGCCACTTTCGTAGCGGGTGACGAACTGCATCGTTCGGCGCAGCATCGGCTCGGCGAAGCCGAAGATATGGCGCGGCGTGAATACCGGCGCCATCGCCTTGCGCGAGCGCTTCCACACCTCGCCCTCGGCGGTCAGCAGACCGTCGCGCAGGATCGGTCGCAGGATCATCTGGCGCACCGTCGCCATCTTGTAGTTCTTGGCGTTGTCGATCAGCACATGGCGGATAAGGCCGGGATCGTTGGCGACGATCAGATGCCCGCCGACGCCATTCGCCGATATCCAGGGTTCGTTGTAGGTGTGCTCGCCCCACAGTTCGAGCGGATTGCGGTAGACGATCCGCATCATCTCCAGCGTCGAAGGCGGCGTCGTGCGCGGCTTGGGCGCCGGCGGCACGAAGGGGACGGGCTGCGTGTCCATGAGGTACTCCGCTGATGCCTCAATGTAGTGGCTGGCAATCGGGGCGTCCATGTGACCGAAGGGCAGACCCACACGCGGCTGCCAATGAACTGTAAGGACAGTCTGTTCATCCTATCGTGACCGCGCGTGAAAGTTTTGCGCCTTGTCCATCCGCGCAATTCTGCCGTAGTGACCAACAGATACTGCCAATCGCCCAGGAGAGCCCGCCTTGAAGCACCAGCTGAACATCATCATCGGCAGCACGCGGCCGGGCCGCGCCGGGCCGGTCTTCGCCCACTGGCTGGAGGGTTTTGCCCGTGAGCACGGCAAATTCGAGCCGGTGCTGACCGACATTGCCGCGTTCCAGCTGCCGGTTCTGGACGAACCGCACCACCCCAGGCTCGGCAATTACCAGAACGACCACACCAAAGCCTGGTCGAAGGCCATCGATGCCGCCGACGCCTTTGTGTTCGTGGCGCCTGAGTACAATTATTTCGCAGCGCCGGCGATCGTCAACGCGATCGATTACCTGTTGCGGGAATGGAAATACAAGCCCGCGGCCATCCTCAGCTATGGCGGCGTCTCCGGCGGCCTGCGCGCCGCGCAGGCGGTCAAGCCACTGCTGACCTCGGTCGGCATCATGCCGATCCCCGAAGGTGTCGCGCTGCCGCTGTATCAGAAGCTGCTGGAGAGCGACGGCTCCTTCCAGGCCAGCGAGCAGGTCCAGGGTGGAACCAAGACCATGCTGGACGAGCTGTCGCGCTGGAGCGAGGCACTAAAGCCGATGCGGGTGGCGTAAAGTGTTGGCAGGTGGCACGACATCGCAGTTCTTGAGATATTCGATAATAAACCCCAAGATCCCGTAGCACTCGTGGCTACATATTGTATTTTCCCCTCAACTCATTAAGCTCGATGTTGCTGGGGGGCAAAATGACTGGTCGGGCTGCCGAAAGGTTTCTACGTATTCTCGGTGCTGGCAACAATGCTGCCGACACATTCACCGAGCGGTCGATACGCGCACCGCAAGACCGGTCGGATGTGAAGGCACTGGACCAGGGACGCGCCGACGAGATCGCTGGACTGGCAACCGAGGCCCTTTCCATTGCCGTCGAGTCTTCCGGCATGGAAAGCCTGCCCCAGAACGAAGGCATGACCAAAGTTCTGGCCGACGGCAAAAGGGGCCTCGGCAAACTAAGACAAGACGGCGACGCAGCCATCCTGACCACGGACGAGACCGTCGGGCTGGAGGCGATCGTCATCGCCACCGGTCAACGCCCTTCGCTCGCGCTGACCGATTGCGGCCTGGATTTCGCCGACGCCCGGCTCGGTATCTGGCGTGATGCCACCACCGCCTTTGCCGGTGCGATCTCGAAAGTCTGCAGTTCCGTTGGCCGGATCAACCTTGGAGGAAACCATGTCGGAACTGGGTTCGCCATCGGCCCCGGCCTGGTGCTGACCAACCGGCATGTACTGCAGGACATCGCCGTTGCGGACGAGAACGGCAAATGGCGTCTGCAGGAACAGGCAGGCATCGACTTTGGCGGCGAGAACGCCGCGGTGCCGGTAAAACCATTCGCTCTGGCCGAGCTGGTTCTGACGACCGCAGCCACAATCGACCCTGCCAAAATCGACTTTGGAAAGATCGATCTGGCCGTTCTGCGCTGCGAGGTCGGCGACCGCGCTTTTCCAGAACGGCTCAGCCTGGAAAGCCAACAGAGCGATGTAATCGAGGGCCGCGACACCTACGCGATCGGCTTTCCGGGAAAACCGCGTCCGGGCGCGGAACCCTTCAGCCTGTTGAAAGCCATGTTCGACTTCAAGTTCGGCGTCAAACGCTATTCGCCAGGGCAAATCGAGCACGCGCATCTGGACGCCGATCCCAAACAAACGGTGTTCAGCCATGACTGCACCACGCTCGGCGGCAGCTCGGGCTCGGCCATTGTCGATCTCGGGGAAGACGGGCTGCGGGTCATCGGCCTGCATTTCGGCGGCAATCCAAAGATCGGCAATTATGCGCATTCGGTGGCGGCGATCCGCAATATACTCTCGGACGTTGCCTCATATCTGGAAAGCTGAGGAAGCGCGGACGCATGAGCCAGAGCGCAAAAGCAGACGACGCGCGCGCCAGCCGCAAAGCGCTGCTGGTCGGCAACAGTGCTTATGTCGATCCGGCCATCACGCCGCTCCTGGCTCCCAGGACTGATATCGAGAAACTTGGCGCGCTGCTGTCCAACCCCGCGATCGGCGGGTTCGATGTCGCCCCGCCGCAACTCGACATCAGCGCCGACGATTTCAGGCTGGCGATCAGCAATCTTTTCGCCGACGCCAAAAAGAACGATCTGCTGCTGCTCTATTTTGCCGGGCATGGCGTGCGGGACAATAACGGCAGGCTCTACCTGGCGGTCAGAAAGACCCAGATCAAGCGGCTGAACGCCACCGCTCTGCCGGCTCAGTTCATCCTCGATGAAATGTCCAAATCGGCGTCCCGGCGCAAAGTGCTGATCCTCGATTGCTGTCATGCCGGTGCCGTTTTCGAAGACGGAACCTTGCGCGCGCGCAGCGCTGCCTATGACGCTGGTCTGGTACGCGACAGTTTTCTGCCGGTGGGCACCGGCACCTACATACTGGCGGCGTCACAATCGGGGCAAAGCGCGTTCGAGGAGATCGATCCGGAAACCAAGGCCGCGAAGTCGATCTACACCGGCCTGATCGTCGATGCGATTTCCACGGGGAATGCAGCTCCCGACAGCAAGGACATCACGGTCTCTGACATCCACGACTACATTCGCGAACACCGAAATCGCGGCGGTGTGGAAACGACCCCTGAGCTGACCGTATTCAACCAGAGCGACACTCTGGTTCTGTGCAGCAATCCGAATGTGCGCAAGCCGCTGGATCAGCGTCTGCTCGACCAGTTGGTCAGCCAGAACCTCACCGAGCGCAACTTCGCCATCGATCAGCTGACAAAGGTTCTTTGCGGAAAGGATGCCTATCAGGCCGGACTTGTTCAGACTGCCTTCGACGGTCGTCTCAATGCGGACGACCCGCAAGGCAAGGAACGGGATTTTGAACTCAGGGAGAAATTGAAGGCTGCCCTAGACGCCGGTCAAGCGCGGAGCCAGCAGGCCGTGCCGCCGACCGAGGAGCCCAAAGCTAGCGTCGGTGACGATGCGGACGCAGCAAAGGACGCGAGCGGAGCTTCCCAGCAGGGGCGGATCACGAATGTCGGGGAGCGGGCGGGCGAGGAAACTGCCCCCAAAGCCGTGACGGAAAAAGGTGCGGTTGCGGTTGACCCGCCGCCACATCGTCCGTGGAGAAAGCGGCTCGGGGTCGTGATGCTGACGTTGGCGCTTCTCCTGTATTTAGGCCTGGTCGTTACCAACATCGCCAACCAGCGCGACGACTACGATCTGACGTTTGGAAACATAGTCCGCTTGGCCTTATTCGCCGCTCCCGAATTCAGACCGAAGAGGGTTGCACCACCGCCGCAGACGCCAGAGCCACCATACGTGGAGAGACCGAAAATAGCCGGCCCAGTTGAAGATCTTACACTCGGGAAGTGGCGAGTGTTGCTTTTTGCGGAACCCGACTGCGGCACTGCGCAGCAATATGCGAGAGACATACGCGCAATGACGGGCAGGCGGGTCGATCTAACCAGGTTTTATAAAAATGACCCGTTCAACTTGGTTTTCGATACCGGCGACGATGAGAATCTCGCTCAGGAATTGGCCCCTGGAATACGAATAGGTTTTGCTAATAATCCTATTTTGTACAACAAACTAATGAACGTTAAAGCAGCCGAGGATACTGGCGAGTTCGCCGACGGGATCTGTTTGTCAGATGACCAATCGACCGAAATTAGCCTGCAAGACCTCATATTGGATTTTGCCACCGGAAACAAAATTGATAGCAGCAATAAAATTGTTGATCTTTATGCAAAAACTTTTAGTAATTCTGCAAGAATGAAAATTTCTATGGAGCTAATAGGTACCATTGCCACAGCAAATGAGGGGAGATATGGGGGCGACAAAGTCGCTATTGCTACATATGCAGCAAGAACATTATATTTTCTAAAACCGTGTTTTGAATATACGTATACTAGAATTCCTTTTGAGCAGATTGCGCCAGACATGAGTGATGATAAACTTAGATCGTTTCTTAATTTAGCTAAGGAGAACATATGTAGTGCAAAAAAATGATATATCGGCGGAATGATATCTGATCTTTAATTCCCTATGCCGCATGAAATCGAGATTGTTTCGGCTGTCTGGATAAAATGCAGGGCGCATGCGTGCGAGAGCACCCGCTTGTACTCAGACTTGCCCTTGCCACAAACCGGTGAAATGGTCGGCAAACGATTGAGCCGGGGGCGGTTCGACTTGCGTTTTTTGGTTGCCTTGCTGCTGATGCTTGCGACGACAGCTATCGCTGCGGCGGAGCGGCGCGTGGCGTTGGTCATCGCCGAGGACGACTACCGTCTGGTGCGACCGCTCTCCAATCCGGTCAATGATGGCGAAGCGATGGAAACGGCGCTGAAGAAGCTTGGCTTCGAGGTGGTTCTCGAAACCAACAGGGATCTCAGGCGCATGCGCCGCGCGCTTGACGATTTTCGCGAGGATGCCAAGGGCGCCGATGTGGCGCTGGTGTATTTTTCTGGCCATGGCGTCGAGATCTCCGGCGACAACCGGCTGTTGCCGGTCGATGCCGACGCCTCCTCGCTCGACCAGTTGGAGAAGACCAGCCTGCCGCTGGAGGAAGTGCGCGACGCGGTTGCCGACACGGCAAAGGTCGGGCTGATCGTGCTCGACGCCTGCCGCAGCGATCCGTTCACGGGCGGCGGCGGCGAAGGACGCGGCGCGACATCGCTGATCAAGGATCTGGTGGATCAGGTCAAGCCGGGCCTCGGACGCGTCGGCAAGGCGGAAAACATTCTGTTCGCCTTTTCGGCGGCACCGGGTGAGACCGCGGCCGACGGAACCGGCGCGAATTCGCCTTTTACCGCAGCGCTGACCAAATATCTCGGCACCGACGGGCTCGAAATCCGCTCGGTGCTGACGCTGGTGCAGCAGGAGGTCTACGACCTCAGCCGTGGCAAGCAATTGCCCTATGTCGAGAACGGCTTACCGAAGCTGTTCTTCGCCTCGGCGGCCAAGGAGCAATTGCCGGAGCGCGAGCGGCTGTTGCTCGCCATGGCCGATGTGACGCCCGAGATGCGCGGCGCGGTCGAGCGGGTCGCCAGCGACGCCGACATGCCGCTGGCGCCGCTTTATGGCGCGCTGATCAGCACCGACACCAGCCACCTCTCTGGGGCAAGCCTGGACGCCAAATTGCGCGAGGCTGCTGACGCCTTCGTCAAGGTGCGCAACGATATGAAGACCTTGGCCGCCGACGATCCGGCGGTGACGGAGCTGCGCCGACAGGCCGAAGAGCAGTTGTCGCTCGGCGCCTTCGATGGCGCACGCGCGATCCTTGCCAAGGCCGCCGACATCGACAACGTCTCGCGCAACACATTGAAGTCCAAATTCGTCAGCCGCACCCTTTCCGAGGCCGCGACGCGGTTTCTGTCAGGCGGCGCGGCGCGCGCCGGGCTCGACTATGCTACCGCCATCAAGGACTATGAAACGGTGCTGTCGCTCTACGGCGAGGCCGGGCAGACCTCGTTCAGCCTGGAGCAGGCGGACCGCCAGAGCCGCACGCTGGAGGAACTCGGCATCCTCTACACGACGGTCGGAAATGTCGAAGCAGCTGGTCGCGCCTTTGCGGCACTGCTGGCCAATCTCGAGCAGCGGTCGCGTCAGGAAACCGATCCAAGCGTCAAACGCGATCTCGCCATCGGCCATATCAAGTTTGCCAACATCAAGATGGCGCAAGGCGACCTGCCGGCCTCCCTGCAAAACTATGAGGCGGCCAGGGATATGCTGCAGGATCTGACCGCAGGGGTTCCGGACAAAAAAGACTGGCTCGGCGATCTGGCCATGGCGAACGACAAGATCGGCAATGTGCTGGCGACGCAAGGCGACGTGGGTGCGGCGGCCCAAGCCTATCAGCAAAGCCTGTCGATCAAGCAGCAATTGGCCGACGCGGAGCCGAACAGCGTCTATCTCCTGCGCGACCTGACCATTACCTATGACGAAATCGGCGACCTTGCCCGCACCGCCGGCCAGCTGGATGGCGCCCAGACGGCATTCGAAGAGAGCCTGAGAATTCGGCTGGCGCTGGCGCAGAACAACCCTGATGAACCAAAGCACCAGCGCGCCGTCTCCGTCAGCTACACCAGGATCGGCGACGTTCTGCGCGAGCGTGGCGACGCTGCCGGCGCGCTCGACGCCTACAACAAGAGCCAGGAGATCGCCGAAGCGCTGGTGCACCACGACCCAAACGACACCGATTTGAAGCGCGACCTGTCGGTTGGTTACGCCAAGATCGGCAAAGCTTACAGCGACCAGAAGGATTGGCCGCCCGCGCTGGAGTCCTTCCAGCAGGCGCTGGCCACGGCGCGCGACCTTACCGCCATCGACCCCGGCAACACGGACTGGCAGCGCGACCTGTCGGTGTGTCTCGAACAGGTCGCCGAGGTGCTTAGAGAGCAGGGCGATGCCAACGCTGCTCTGCAAAACTATCACGACAGTCTTGCTATAGCCGACCGGCTGGCCAAGCTCGATCCCGCCAATTCGAACTGGCAACGCGATATGTCAATCACGCTGCAGAAGATCGGCTATCTCGAAACCGACCGGCGTCATTTTGAGGGTTCCAAGGCGGCCTTCGAGGCCAGCCTCGCCATTGCCCAGAAATTGGCCCAGTCCGATCCGGACAATGCGGTCTGGCAAATCGATCTGGCGCGCGCCTACGTCGCCTATGCCTATGTGGCGAGCGATCCGAAGGCGGCGCTGACCAAGGCGCTGAAGCTGACGCAGGACCTTGACCGTACGGGACGGCTGGCGCCCGGAGACAAATTCATGATCAAGTATCTGCGCAACCTTCTGGCTCATTCCAACGCCCGGAAAAAATAGCCGGCTGCCAGCTGGGGATTCGGTCCCGAAATCCCCGCAAACCTTGGAAAAACCGCCTTTAGCGCCTATATCTAAGCCATATTAGAGGCGCGATTCGGGGCCGATTTTTCGCGCTGTACAAACGGCATCCAGACGATAGGTTTTCATGAGCGACCAGACCGAGAACACCAACGGCGTCGAAGCCGAATACGGCGCCGATTCCATCAAGGTTTTGAAGGGGTTGGACGCTGTCCGCAAACGGCCGGGCATGTATATCGGCGACACCGATGACGGCTCGGGCCTGCATCACATGGTCTATGAGGTGGTCGACAACGCCATCGACGAGGCGCTGGCCGGCCACGCCGACCTGGTGACGGTGACGCTCAATCCCGACGGTTCAGTCACCGTTATCGACAATGGCCGCGGCATTCCGACCGATATCCACACCGGCGAAGGCATTTCAGCTGCCGAAGTGATCATGACGCAGCTGCATGCCGGCGGCAAATTCGACCAGAATTCCTACAAGGTGTCGGGCGGCCTGCACGGCGTCGGTGTGTCGGTGGTCAATGCGCTGTCGGCCTGGCTGAAGCTGAAAATCCGCCGCAACGGCCAGATTTTCGAAATGAGCTTCACGCATGGCAATTCCGATGCGCCGCTGAAAGCCACTGGCAGCTACGAGCAGGACAAGCAACCCGGCACCTATGAAGGGCGCAGCGGCTCCGAGATCACCTTCTTTCCGTCGTCCGAGACCTTCACCATGGTCGAGTTCGATTTCGGCACGCTGGAGCACCGGCTGCGCGAACTCGCCTTCCTGAATTCGGGTGTGCGCATCGTTTTGACCGATGCCCGCCATGCTGACGTCGTGCGCCACGAGTTGCACTATGATGGCGGCCTGGAGGAGTTCGTCAAATATCTCGACCGCGTCAAGAAACCGCTGATCGACAAGCCGATCGCCATCAAGGCAGAGCGCGACGGCATCACCGTCGAAGTGGCGATGTGGTGGAACGACAGCTACCACGAGAACGTGCTGGCCTTCACCAACAACATCCCGCAGCGCGATGGCGGCACCCATCTGGCCGGTTTCCGCGGCGCGCTGACGCGCCAGATCACCGGCTATGGCGAGTCGTCGGGTCTGACCAAGAAGGAAAAGGTGGCGCTGATCGGCGACGATTGCCGCGAAGGCCTGACGGCGGTGCTTTCGGTCAAGGTTCCCGACCCAAAATTCTCCTCGCAGACCAAGGACAAGCTCGTTTCCTCAGAAGTCCGACCTGTGGTCGAAGGCCTGGTCAACGAGGCGCTCGGCACCTGGCTGGAAGAACACCCTAGCGAAGGCAAGGTGGTCATCGACAAGGTGATCCAGGCGGCCGCGGCGCGCGAGGCCGCGCGCAAGGCGCGCGACATCACCCGCAAAAGCTCGCTCGGCGTCACCTCGCTGCCCGGCAAGCTGGCCGACTGCCAGGAGCGCGACCCGGCGAAATCCGAAATCTTCATCGTCGAGGGTGACTCGGCCGGCGGCTCGGCCAAGGGCGGCCGTTCGCGGCAGAACCAGGCGATCCTGCCTTTGCGCGGCAAGATCCTCAATGTCGAGCGCGCCCGCTTCGACCGCATGCTCGGCTCCGAGATGATCGGCACGCTGATCACCGCGCTCGGCACCTCGATCGGCAAGGACGAGTTCAACGCCGACAAACTGCGCTACCACAAGATCATCCTGATGACCGACGCCGACGTCGACGGCGCCCATATCAGGACCTTGCTGCTCACCTTCTTCTTCCGGCAGATGCCGGAGCTGATCGAGCGAGGCCATCTCTACATCGCCCAGCCGCCGCTCTACAAAGTGACGCGCGGAAAAAGCTCGCAGTACATCAAAGACGAAAGCGCCTTCGAGGAGTTCCTGATCGGCTCCGGACTGGAAGAGGCGTCACTGACGCTCGCGTCGGGCGAGGCGCGGGCCGGACAGGATCTGCGCGGCTCCATCGACGATGCGCTGGCGGTGCGCCAACTCATCAACGGGCTGCACACGCGCTACAACAGGGGCGTGGTCGAGCAGGCGGCGATCGCCGGCGCGCTCAACGCCGACGTGCTGAACGACCTCGGCCGCGCCAACGCCATGGCCGAACGCGTCGCCCAGCGCCTCGACATCATCGCCGAGGACACCGAGCGCGGCTGGACGGGCCGCCTGTCGACCTCCAATGAAGGTGTCGGCGGCTATGTGTTCGAGCGCACGGTGCGCAGCGTCAAGGAATTCGCGCAGATCGATGCCGGGCTGGTCAATTCGGCCGATGCGCGCCAGCTCGACCGCTATGCTCCGCGCCTCACAGAGGTCTATGGCGAGCCGCCGGTGCTGCGCCGCAAGGATGTCGCCGAAACCATTTCGGGGCCGCTGGCGCTGCTCAACGCGGTGTTTGCGACCGGCCGCAAAGGCCTGACCATGCAGCGCTACAAGGGCCTTGGCGAGATGAACGCCGAGCAGCTGTGGGAAACCACGCTCGACCCGAATGTGCGCTCGCTGCTGCAGGTCAAGGTCAACGACGCCACCGACGCGGACTCGCTGTTCTCGCGGCTGATGGGCGACGAGGTCGAACCGCGGCGCGAATTCATCCAGGACAACGCATTGTCGGTGGCCAATCTGGACATTTGAGGACGGGCGCCCATCGCTTCGTGGGTGAGGCTCCGGCCAATCTTCAGCGCCTGCGGTGAACCGTTCTCGACACCGCCGCTCAACTCGGCTCCAACTTGCGGCCGAGATCGACAGCGTCGCGCAGCACTTGCAGGTGCGAGCGCGGCGCGGTGCCCGCCGACGGGGCGACCTCGTCGCCGGTTGCCGTCAATGACCAATAGAGCGTGTGGGTGAAGACGCGGCCGAGCGCGCTGCGCAGCTCGACCTGGATGTTCTCGACGCCGGGGCCGAAATTTTCCGTCATCGGTCCCGAAATCGGATCGCCTGTCGCCCAGCCATTGCCGCGATCGAAGACGTTGGTCCAGCGCGTTGCCGCGAACACCGCGCCATGATGCACAGCGCGCTGCGCTTTGCCTGCGGGGCTGTGCCCTTCCTGATAAAGCACGGTGCCGCCGGCATCCCCGCCGTCGGCAATCGGCGGACAGGCCGAGAACAGCCGCTCGGCAAGGCCGCGCCGGAATTCGGCGAGATTGTACGTCACCAGGAATTCGCTGTGGGACAGCGGACTGCCAAGCGTGACGAAATCGCTGATCTTCCACGGCAGTGGATGGTCGGCGTCTTTGGTTCGGAGCTGCCGATAGAACTCCCACTGCCCGCGTCGAAATCCAGCAAGGTCGTTGATATTCGCTGGCCACGCTGAGCCATCGGAACCGAGCGTTGCTTTGTCGATAGCCTCGACCGCCTCCAGTTTGGCCTTGTCGCGGACCGCTTCCAGCCTTCGCGGCCGGAACTCGGCCCACAAGATCTGCAGTAGATCATAGGCGATGATTGATCCCAGGCTATGCGAGACCAGCACGATCCGGTCATAGCTGTTGTCCATCATCAGGCGCCTAAGCAGCGTCAGGCCACGGCTGCGGATCAGCGCGCGCTTCTCGACCGTAGCCGCTTCGGCGCGCACATAGGCGGCGACGTCGCCGAAATAGGGAAGGGCGAACTGGTCCACTGCCCAGATGACAAAAGAGGCGAGAGCGGTGACCACCAGGCTGGTGGTCAAGGAGGCCGACAGCGCCAGCACCAGCGCTGCGCCGAGAATGAGGATGACGATCAAAAGCGTCACAAGATAGAGCTTGCGAGCGTCGGGCGGGATGTCGGCGGGCTTGCGCCACAACAGGTTCGTCACCCAAGCAGCCAGCCGCCCGCGCGTCGTGCCTTGCGTGATGTCGGCCCAATAGAGTTCGTAGAAATCGGTGCGGCGGCCATCGACATCGTAAGGCGTGGTGATACGGCGCAGCTCATGCGACTTGGTCCGGCTGTCGGGCGTGATCCAGCTCTGGTTGATCGTAGCGCTGGGATTGTCGGGATCAGGGATCTGGGCATAAGGCGGAGCGCGGGTCGGGTCGCCGCTCCAGACCGCCTGAACAAAGCCCCGCAGCGTATCCATCGGCCGCTGCTCGCCCATGCCATGCACGACCACCACCGCCTGGCTGGGCTTGTGCGAGGCTTGTTTGGAAGCCGGCGATGCGACAGCTTTGGGCACCAACGTCTCCGTTGACGGTAATCCCGCCGACAGGACGGGAAGGCATCATCGTAACGCTGAAACCGCCGTCTGGCCAAGAAAAAGCCCGACATGGAGCCGGGCGTTTCCTGTGGGTTGCGGCGCTCGCCGGATCAGTGATCCATCGCCTTGACGATCTCTTCGGTCATCTTCTTGGCGTCGCCGAGCAGCATCATGGTGCCGTCCTTGTAGAACAGCGTGTTGTCGATGCCGGCATAGCCGGAGCCGAGCGAGCGCTTCACGAACAGGCAGGTGCGGGCCTTGTCGACGTCGAGGATCGGCATGCCGTAGATTGGCGACGACTTGTCGTCACGGGCCGAAGGGTTGGTGACGTCATTGGCGCCGATGACATAGGCGACATCGGCCTGAGCGAACTCGGAATTGATGTCCTCAAGCTCGAACACTTCGTCATAGGGCACGTTGGCCTCGGCGAGCAGCACGTTCATGTGGCCGGGCATGCGGCCGGCGACCGGGTGGATGGCGTATTTCACATCGACGCCATTGGCCTTCAGCTTGTCGGCCATTTCGCGTAGCGCATGCTGCGCCTGGGCGACCGCCATGCCGTAGCCCGGCACGATGATGACCTTCTGTGCGTTCATCATGAGGTAGGCGGCATCGTCGGCCGAGCCCTGTTTGACCGTGCGCTCGATGCCGTCATCGGCGGCTGCCGCGGTCTCGCCGCCAAAGCCGCCGAGGATGACCGAGATGAAGCTTCGGTTCATGCCCTTGCACATGATGTAGGACAGGATCGCGCCGGACGAGCCGACCAGTGCGCCGGTGATGATCAGCGCCAGATTGCCGAGCGTGAAGCCGAGCGCGGCCGCGGCCCAGCCGGAATAGGAGTTCAGCATCGAGACGACCACCGGCATGTCGGCGCCGCCGATCGGGATGATGAGCAGCACGCCGAGCAACAGCGATGCCGCGACGATCAGCCAGAACACCAGCTTGGCCTCGGTGGTGACGAGCAGCACGATCAGCACGATCAGCGCGATGCCGAGTGCGGCGTTGATGAAGTGGCGGCCGCCGATCATGATCGGCTTGCCGGACATGCGGCCGTCGAGCTTGAGGAAGGCGATGACCGAGCCGGTGAAGGTGATGGCGCCGATGGCAACGCCAAGGCTCATCTCGATCAGCGCCTGGGCGTGGATGTCGCCGTTGGTGCCGATGCCAAAACTTTCCGGCGCGTAGATAGCGGCAGCCGCCACCATCACGGCTGCGAGGCCGACCAGCGAATGGAAGGCGGCGACCAACTGCGGCATCGAAGTCATGGCAATGCGGCGCGCGGTGACGGCGCCAACGCCGCCACCAATGGCCAGGCCAAGCACGATCAGGCCGAAGCCGCCGGCCGAAGGAACGGCCAGCGCCAGCGTGGTGGCGATGGCGATACCCATGCCGATCATGCCGTAGAGATTGCCCTGGCGGCTGGTGGTCGGATGCGACAGGCCACGCAACGCCATGATGAACAGGACGCCGGAGACCAGATAAAGGAAGGACGCAAAGTTGGCGTTCATGGCGCTCTACTTGTCCTTCTTCTTGTACATCGCCAGCATGCGCTGGGTGACGAGAAAGCCGCCGAAGATGTTGACCGAAACCAGCATCAGCGCGACGAAGCCGAAGCCGGTGGCAATGCCCGAGGCCGAGATGCCGACGGCCAGCAGCGCACCGACCACGATGACCGAGGAGATGGCGTTGGTGACCGCCATCAGCGGCGTGTGAAGGGCTGGTGTCACCGACCAGACGACGTAATAGCCGACGAAGATCGCCAGGATGAAGATGGCGAAGCGGAAGACGAAGGGATCGATGGCGCCGCCGGACAGCGCATGCGCGGCATCACCCGCCGCATCGGCACCACCGGGCGCGGTCGCCATGTTGTGCACCGCGAGCCGGACGGCGGCGGAGGCCTGATCGAGTTGATCGAGGGCTTTCTGCAAGCTCTGGTCCATCACGCAGTCCCCTTCGGCTTGGCGGCGGACTTGCCGGCAGTGGCTTTGTCGGACGCCTTTTTCGGTGCAGCCTTCTTCGGCGCGGCATCAGCGACCATGGTCGTGGCCGGGATGGCCGCCGGTTCGACACGGGGCTGTTCCGCCGCCTTGGCGAAGGCCGGATGCACAATCTTGCCGCCGTCGGTCAGCATCGTCGCCTTGACCAGATCGTCGTCGCGGTTGATGGCGAGCGTCTTGGTCGTCTTGTCGACCAGTGTTTCCACGAAAGCGAACAGGTTGCGGGCGTAAAGCAGCGAGGCCGACGCAGCGACGCGGCCGGGCACATTGAGGTGTCCGACGATCTTCACATTGTTGGCCGTGGTGACCACCTGCCCTGGCACGGCACCTTCGACATTGCCGCCGCGCTCGACGGCAAGGTCGACGAGCACCGAACCCGGCTTCATCGAGGCGACCATCGCCGCCGACACCAGCTTCGGCGCCGGACGGCCGGGGATCAGCGCCGTGGTGATAACGATGTCCTGCTTGGCGATATGCTCAGCGGTGAGCGCAGCCTGCTTGGCCTGATATTCCTTCGACATTTCCTTGGCGTAGCCGCCGGCAGTCTCGGCCGCCTTGAACTCCTCGTCCTCGACGGCGAGGAACTTTGCGCCGAGCGAGGCGACCTGTTCCTTGGCGGCGGGACGAACGTCGGTAGCGGTGACGACCGCTCCGAGGCGGCGCGCGGTGGCGATCGCCTGCAGGCCGGCAACGCCGACACCCATGATAAAGATCTTGGCTGCCGGCACCGTGCCGGCGGCCGTCATCATCATCGGCAGCGCCCGGTCATATTCCGATGCGCCGTCGATCACTGCCTGGTAGCCGGCGAGATTGGCTTGCGAGGACAGAACGTCCATCGACTGGGCGCGGGTGATGCGCGGCATGAATTCCATCGAGAAGGCGGTGACGCCGGCCTTGGCAAGGGCCGCGACCGCAGCATCGTTGCCGTAGGGATCCATGATGGCGATGACCGCCGCACCCGATTTGTAGCCCTTCAGCTCGGCATCCGTCGGTCGCCGCACCTTCAGCACCACATCTGCCTTGCCGGCATCCGCAGCCTTGCCGATCGCAGCACCTGCCTTGGCAAATTCCTCGTCGGGAATGCGCGACCTGGTCCCGGCGCCGGTCTCGACGGTAACGTCGAGGCCCAACGCTGCCAGCCGCTTCACCGTATCGGGCGAAGCGGCAACGCGCGGCTCGTTGGCGTCGAGCTCACGAGGGATAAAAACCGTCTGTCCCACCGCATGATCCTTTCGGCTGGAACCTGTTCGCGCAAGTCACCGGCCGGATGTCCAGCGGCGTCGGACGAAGGGTCTGAAAGTCTATCGGAGAATGAAGGCGCCGGCGGCCAGGATCAGCACGAACAGGATGGTCGCCGAGAAGAAGCCGCCTGCAAAGAAGCCGAAAGCCATGGCCAGGAGCAGGGCGCCGCAGAACAGCGAGCCGTATTTGGCCAGTGCCAGAAAGCCGTGATAGGTGCGATCGTGCTCCGCATAGTCCATCTTCGCGCCCAGTTCGACAGGACCGGTCGGCGTGTGATCAGCCATAGGAATACCCCTTCGAAGACATCTTTGAGGCACATAGCGAAAAGCCGGGCCAAGAGCAATGGCGCTATTGCCGCACAGCCAGCGACAACAGCCTCAAAGGAATGTTGAAAGCCGGCGACCTGGGCCTGTCGCCGGCCTGTCGTCGAAGGTTGAGGATTTCGTGGTTTCAGCCGGCCAGATGCGGGAACAGTCCGAGCAGTCCGACGACGATCAGATAGAGGGCGACGATGTAGTTGAGGAGCCGCGGCATCACCAGGATCAGCACGCCGGCGATCAGCGAGATCAGCGGGGTGAGCGCAAGCGTGGAAATGTGCATGTCGGTTTCCTTTCGATGGACGCGTCAGGCGCCGCGTCATCCAGAACGCCGAAGCGGCCGGAAAGCTCCAGAACCAACGCGCTAAATTTCGTGGGGCTTGCCGGCGTTATGCTGCTTCGCGGAAATATTTGGCGGTCGGCAGGATGGTCAGCGGCGCCAGCTCGCCGGCCGGCGCCTTGGCAAACAGCATGCGCCGCTCCAGCGCCGTCGACTGGAAGAAGGGGAAGCGCTGCAGCGTCGGCGCCATGTTCTGCTCGCAGATCGATTCATAGAAGAAGATCGGCATGGTGAAAGGCGGATAGAGGCGCGGCTCGCCAACCTGCACCGAACCGAAGATGCGATGGTAGAACGCCGTGTGCTCTTCGCGGATCATCGAAATGCAGCTGGTGGCGTTGAAGAAGGTGTTGGCGATGACCGCGAGCCGCAGCGTGACATAAGGCAGGGCCCTATTGGCCGACGACATTTGCGGATCGATCGCCAGTCGGCTCGGATCGATGAAGGTTTCGCCCCGCGCCAGCCGCAGCAGCAGCCGGTCGCCGAAGACCGTCATGATCGGCGCTTCGGGGGTCTCGCGGGTCAAATGGTGGAGCCTGACGGTGCTGACCAACTCGCCATCCATGAAGACGCCGAAACAGTAGCAATTGCGCGCTTCATCAAGGTGATCGGCGAGCTTCTGTTCGACGATGGTGTCAAGCAGCCCGTGCGTGTGAAAAGCCTTGTAGCGCAGCCGGTAGACCGCTTCGAGATCCTCGCCGCTTTCGCAGCGCCGGTATTCGATGCGCTCCAGGACGTCGAGCACATTGCGGGCGAACAAGGAAATCGACTCGGATTTGACTGCCGCACCCGAAGGCAGGCCTGACTGATGCGTGTCCATTACTTCCCCTCGTACCGCCGCAGGAGAACAATACCGGACGACCGCAGGAACAAGAAGATGAAACTTAAATCGTCTGCGTTTACTGAACGTTAACCTTAACAAATGGTTAACGCCTAGACAATACAACGCCTTTTAAACGGGCTTTTCAAGCGCAAATTGATCACGGTAAAGTCAGGGTGTGGCGAGTTTTGCCACCGGCCGCAGCTCCGCGGCGAAAGGCCAGGTCACATTAGACATGGTTTCGATGCCCGAGGCGCTGAGTGCCGCGCCAAACAGGAAGCCCTGGACAAGATCCGGCTTCACCGAATGCACCAGGACCTTCAGCTGCTCGAAGGTTTCCACCCCCTCGATGGTGACGGACAGCCCGAGCACGCGGGTCAGGTCGACAATGCCTTTCAACAGGTCGAGCGAGCGCTTGTTCTGGGTCACGTCCATCAGGAACGAACGATCGATCTTGATCTTGTCGAGCGGCAGCTTGTGGAGATAGCTCAGGCTTGAATAGCCGGTGCCGAAATCGTCGAGCGCGATGCGCACGCCAAGCTGCTTCATCTCCTCGATATACTGGCGTGTCAGCGACTTGTCGTCGAGCAGGGCGGTTTCGGTGACTTCGATCTCCAGGCGGCCGGCGGCGAGCCCCGATTTAGCAAGCGCATCGGCAACCTTCTGGACGACGTCGCGGTTGCGGAAATCCTTGGCCGAAAGATTGACCGAGACGCTGGTCTGGCCGGGCCACTTGGCGCATTCGACGCAGGCCGCCTCGAGCACGAAAGTGCTGATCTCGGAAATGATGCCCATTTCCTCGGCCAGCGGAATGAAGACGCTGGGGGAAACCGGCCCGAGATCGGGATGATCCCAGCGGCACAGCGCCTCGCAGCTGGCGATGCGCATGGTGCTCATCGCCACGATCGGCTGATAGACCACCCGCAGCGCCTTGCCTTCAACGGCCGTGCGCAGGTCCGCCTTCATCAGCTGGCGGTTGCGGAACGCCGCATCCATCGCAGCCTCGAACAGCCGCCAGTTGTTCTTGCCGAGTTCCTTGGCCTTGTAGAGCGCCAGGTCGGCCTTGACGATCATTGCGTCGACATCGGTGTCCTCGACCCTGGACAGCACAGCACCGGCGCTTGCCTGGATGCGCAGGCCATGGCCGGCGACATCGACCTCGCCCTGTAGATCGGCGAAGATCTGGTCGAGCAGGCCGGTCAGATGGCTTTCATCCTCGACGCGGTCGAAGAAGATCATGAACTCGTCGCCGCCGAAGCGGCTGACATTGACACCTTGTCCGGCGACGGCCGCCAGGCGTTCGGCAACGGCGTAGATCAGCCCATCGCCGACGGGATGGCCGAGCGTGTCGTTGACGCTCTTGAAATCGTCGAGATCAATCACCGCCAGCGCGCACAGGCGGTCGCGGCTGCCCGACGCCATCGCTTCGCCGACCAGCTCATGGAAATAGGCACGGTTCGGCAGGCCGGTAAGGCTGTCATAGCGCGCCATGAAGCGGATCTTTTCTTCGGCCTCGACGCGGGCGGTGACGTCCTCGAAGGTGATGACGCCGAGGTCCTGATTGCCCTCGCGGGCCGAGAACTCGAAGTACTGGCCATTGGAGAAGGACACCAGCACCTTGCGGTCACGGCCTTCACGCAGCGCACGCGTCAGCTGCGCCTCGACATAGCGGCAGTCCTTGGGCGCCAGCATGCCGCCGGCAACGCCGCGTAGCAGCAGGGAATGGATCGACCGGCCCAGCAGCTGGTCCGGCGAACGCAGCGACATCAGATGCGCAGCTTCGGCATTGCCGACCAAGACCTTGCCGTCGGGGCCGAGCATGACCAGGCCATGCGACATGGTGTTGAGCGCGCGGTTGAAGCGCTCGGCGAGCCTGGCCGCCGTCTTGCGCTCCGAAATGGCGTCGAACAGCACCGTGCGAACGTGGCTGGCCATGCGGGTGATGATGAAGATGAACGGTACGATGTAGAGGCCGAGGATGAAATCGCCGACATGGCCCTTGAGCATCAGCCCGACGGCGATCGGCAGTACGACGGTGAAGGCCTGCACCGCAACCATGGTCTTGGAGCCGTAATTGCGGCCGACAATGGTCACCGTCGAGCCCATTATGACGGCAATGGCAGCGCTTTCCCCGAACACGTCGGGAACGAGATAGATTGAGGTAAAGCAGAAAAACCCCATGAAGAAAGCCTGGATGGTGCCGCCAACCAGGTAGTAGCGCTCCCACCTCTTGGCTTGTTCATAGGTCTCGAAACTGCCGACGCGCAGGCCCTTGCGGATGCCGTAGTAACGGTAAAGGCCGGCCGCAAGCATAAGCGCGGCCAGTGCAAGATAGGCTGGATGCCCTGAGGTAAAATAAACGAGAACACCGATGAGGCCGTGGCAAAACGCGCCAATCAGCAGGATCCCGGGATCGTTAAACAACGATCGCACGAACCCAGCATAGACGTCCTCACCTATCTCTGCGGCTTTGTTTTCTTGCATGGCCTGCGGTGTCGCACGAACCGCAGTCATGGCACATTCGCCTTAAGAAAGGTTTAGAGATGCCGTTTCGGCGTCTGTCGTCAAGTCGGCTACCCCGGCGTAAGCCGGGGAAATTCTTGTTCAGGTAAACAAGGCGTCACTCTGCGGCCTGAAGTTCAGGCCGCGCCGGCGTGTTGGTCAGCCGCTCGACAAGCCTTTTGCGCTCGCCATCGGCCTTTTCGGCGCTGGCCTGCCTGACATGGCCATAGCCGCGAATGAGCGCCGGCACCGAGGCTAGCGCGACTGCGGCCTCGATCGTGCCCGGTGCAAGTGCTGTCGCGACAAGCGCCAGATCGGCCTCATAGCGGGCCAGAAGTTGCCTCTCCATGCGCCGCTCGGCGCTATAGCCGAACAGGTCGAAAGCCGTGCCGCGCAAGCCTTTCAGCGCCGCCAGCAGGCGAAAACCCTTCATCATCCAAGGGCCGAAGCTCGATTTCCTCGGCTTGCCGTCATTGCCGCGCCTGCCCATGATGGGTGGCGCCAGATGAAATTCGAGTTTGTCGTAGCTCTGGAACTGCTTTGACAGTTCCGTTGCGAAGGAGCCGTCGGTGTAGAGCCGCGCCACCTCATATTCGTCCTTGATCGCCATCAGCTTGAACAGGTTTTTGGCAGCCGCTTCGGTGACCGCGGTCGACCCAGGCACGGCCTTTGCCTCAGCGGCACGTAAAACAGCCAGCTTTTCGGCATAGCGCTTGCCATAGGCGGCGTTCTGATAGGCGGTGAGGAAAGCGACGCGGCGGGTGATCACGTCGTCCAGCGTCTCGGCGATCGGCGCGGCCTTGCCCGGCTGCGCGATGAGGCCACGCACGAACTCCGGCTGATGCGCGGCGCGCCGGCCCCAGCGGAACGCGGCGATGTTCATCGCCACCGCTTCGCCGTTCAATTCGATAGCCTTTTCAACGGCTTCGGCCGAGAGCGGCAGCCCGCCATGCTGGAAGGCGAAGCCGAGCATGAACATGTTGGCGCCGAGTGAATTGCCGAACAACTGCGTGGCGGTTCGCGTCGCGTCGAAGAAATGCGCCTTGTCGTCGCCGGCAGCCGCACGGATCGCCTTCTTCAGCCGTTCGATCGGCAGCGAGAAATCGGCCGAGCGGGCGAATTCGCCGGGCATGATCTCGGCGGTGTTGGCGAGGAAGATGGTATGGCCTTCGCGCACCGCGCCAAGTACCTTCTTGGCGCCGGACACGACGAGGTCACAGCCCAGCACCAGGTCGGCTTTGCCCGCCGAAACGCGGATGGCATGGATGTCGTCCGGGGTGCGGGCGATGCGGACATGAGTGAACACCGAACCGCCCTTCTGGGCGAGGCCGGCCATGTCGATCATGCCGCAGCCCTTGTCCTCGAGATGGGCGGCCATGCCGAGCACCGCGCCGATGGTGACGACGCCGGTGCCGCCGACGCCATCGATGATCGCCGCCCAGCCCTCGTTGCCGAGTGGGAATTCAGCCGGAACCGGCACGCCATCGAGCGGATCGGTCCGCCCGGCAATGCCTTCAGCCTTGCGGATCTTGGCGCCGTGCACGGTGACGAAGGACGGGCAGAAGCCGTTGACGCAGGAGAAATCCTTGTTGCAGCTCGACTGGTCGATCTTGCGCTTGCGGCCGAACTCGGTCTCGACCGGCTGGATCGAGACGCAGTTTGACTGCACGCCGCAATCGCCGCAGCCCTCGCAGACCAGTTCGTTGATGAACACCCGCTTGTCGGGATCCGGGAAGGTGCCGCGCTTGCGGCGGCGGCGCTTTTCGGCCGCGCAGGTCTGGTCGTAAAGCAGCACCGAGACGCCCTTGACGTCGCGCAGCTCGCGCTGGACGAGATCGAGGTCGTCGCGATGATGGATGGTGGCACTGGCCGGAAACTCGACCTTCCCGGCATATTTGTCCGGCTCGTCGGTGACAATGGCGATGCGGTCGACGCCTTCGGCGCGCACTTGCCTGGCGATCATGTCAACCGTCAGCCCGCCCTCATGCGGCTGGCCGCCGGTCATGGCGACGGCGTCGTTGTAGAGGATCTTGTAGGTGATGTTGGCATCGGTCGACAGCGCGAAGCGGATCGCCAGCGTGCCAGAGTGATTGTAGGTGCCGTCGCCGAGATTCTGGAAAATGTGCTCGCGCTTGGAGAACGGCGCCTGGCCAACCCATTGCGCGCCTTCGCCGCCCATGGCGGTGAAGCCGACCGTGTTGCGATCCATCCACAGGGCCATGAAGTGGCAGCCGATGCCGGCGGCGGCGATCGAGCCGTCTGGCACCTTGGTCGAGGAATTGTGCGGGCAGCCGGAGCAGAAGAACGGCGTGCGCGAACCGATATCGCTGGTGTCGGCGAGCATTGCCTGGAACTGGCGCAGCTTCGCCACCTTGGCAGCGATCTCTTCCGAGGGGCCGATGGTGCGCAGAATCCGCTCGCCCAGCGCAATCGCGATCTCGTTGGGATCGAGCGCGCCCTTGGCCGGAAACAGCCAGTCGCCGCGCTCGTCCTTCTTGCCGACAATGGTCGGCTGGGTGGCAGTGCCGTAGAGGTTTTCGCGCAGTTGCACCTCGATCAGCGAGCGCTTCTCCTCGACGACGACGATGGTGTCGAGGCCACGAGCGAATTCGGCGATATGCTGCAGGTCGAGCGGCCACGGGCAGCCGACCTTGAACAGGCGGATGCCGATGCGGTTGGCGGCGGCTTCGTCGACGCCGATGTCTTCCAGCGCCTGGCGGACATCGAGATAGCTCTTGCCCAGCGTGATGATGCCGAGCTTCGGGCTGCGGCCGCCGGAATAGATGATGCGGTTCAGTCCGTTGGCGTGGATAAAGGCGGACGCGGCGGCGCGCTTGTGCTCATGCAGGCGCTCCTCCTGGCCGAGCATGTCGATCTCATGGCGGATGTTGAGGCCGCCGGGCGGCATGTCGAACTCCGGCACGACGATGTTCAGCCGCTCGAGCGCGGCATCGACGGAGGCCGTCGATTCGATGTTGTCCTTGACGCATTTGATCGCCGCCCATGTGCCGGCGAAACGCGACATGGCAAAGCCGTAGAGACCGTAGTCGATGATCTCCTGGACACCGGCCGGGTTGAGGATCGGCACCATGGTGTCGATGAACAGGAATTCGGTGGCGTGCGCGTTGGTCGAGGATTCGGCCATGTGGTCGTCGCCCATCAGTGCAAGCACGCCGCCATGCTTGGACGATCCGGCGAGGTTGGCGTGGCGGAAGACATCGCCCGAACGGTCGACGCCCGGTCCCTTGCCGTACCAGACCGAAAACACCCCATCATGCGTGCCCTCGCCCAGCAATTCCGTTTGCTGCGAGCCCCAGCAGGTGGTGGCGGCAAGCTCCTCGTTGAGGCCGGGCTGGAAGACGATGTCGGCCTGCGCCAGCTGCTTCTTCGCCCGCCATAGCTGCATGTCGAGGCCACCGAGCGGCGAGCCGCGGTAGCCGGAAACGAAGCCGGCCGTGTTGAGGCCCGCGCGGCGGTCGCGCTCGCGCTGCATCAACAGCATGCGGATGACCGCCTGCGCGCCGGACAGGAAGATGCGCTCCTTACCAAGATCGAACTTGTCGTCGAGCGCGACGTCGTGCAGCGTCATCAGGCATTTCCTCTGCGGAGGCGGCGGCGGGGGCGCAGCCAACGTAGGAGTGAGATGGCGCAGTCTTTCTCTGCTTGCAAGGCAGGTCAAACGAAATCGAAAGTGCCAGGCAAAGCGCAACGAACGATCCGTTGCGATCTCCAATCTGTCACGAATCCTATCTGCGGCGGTTGTCCGGCGACCGAAAATTTCCACGCAATCGCGCCGGGCAACGACACGTCAGCCTTTCGAACAATCCGGCTTCGGTTCACCGGGCAGCTTGCCGTCGGGATGGCCGGCGAGGTCAGGATTGGCCGTATAGAGCTGGTCGACCACCAGCGGCCGGTCGGGCAGGATCGACTGATCCTCCGTCGAGATCAGCGTGGTGTCGATCTTCTGCAGGATCGCGCCGTCAGCCCCTTTGATGTTGATGGCAATCGCATAGGGCTTGTCCTTGACGATACAGGTCAGCGCCGGGCTCTCCAGGCTGACCTTGTCGAGTTTCGGCCAGACCTTCTGCTCGACCACCAGGGGAGGACCGCCGGCAGGATTTTGAAAGCTGGCGACGGCGACCTGGCCTTCGCCCATCGGCTGCAGGGGCCGCAGCGTCACGACATAGGTCGCCCGGGCGAGACGGTAGTTGAAGACGACGACCTTGCCGGAAACCTCGAATAGCTTGCCATCGCCGCCGGTGTCGCGGCAGGCGCCGAGCGCAACGACGGCAGTGAGTGCTGCGCCGACAAGGATCGAACGGAAAAAACCCCTAGGCATTGTTGACCTCATGAGCCGCCGTGCGGCGGCGGCGATAGTGACGGCTTGCTTTCTGGCGGTTGCCGCACACCGCCATGTCGCACCAGAGGCGGCTGGAATTGCGGCTTCTGTCGACGAACAGCCAGCTGCAATTGGGACAGATTCTGAGCCTCGCGACCGTGTCGTCGCGCAACAGCGACAAGGCTGAAACCGCGAGCGCCGCCTCAAACGCGATCGGTGTCGCCGGATCGCCGAACGGCCTGCCCGGGGCGCCGATTTCGGCCGGGCTCTGATCGAGGCCGTTGGCGCAGGCTTTTAGAAAAGAGGCGAGATCGCCTCCGGCAAGCGCACCTTTCGACACCGCGCCGCGAAACAGGCGGTCGGTGGTCTCGCGTATCGACAGCACCACCGGCGCGATCCTGTCCGGCGAGCCCGCCTCCAGCCGCCTGCCGCCAAGCTCGGCACTTCGAAAACCGCTGGCGGCTTCAGCGAAGCGCGCGATCTCGGCCGGATGGGCGAAGCGGTCGAAGGTTTTTTCCGGATCGTTGCGCAGCACCACGGTGTTGGCCGTGTCGAGCGCAAGCATGCCGCCAGTGAAGCGATGCGGGGTCCAGGATACTGTCATATTGGAAATCTAACCGATAAATCGCGTTTGACAAGTTAGATTCCACGATGCAAACCTTGGTCCGGGCGCGGCCACCGCCGCCCGGAAGGCTGTCCATGCTCTATTTCTTCCAGCAGGTGCTGAACGGGCTGCATTCGGGCGCGCTCTATGCGCTGCTTGCCTTCGGCTACGTCCTGACCAACGGCATCCTGCACCGGACCAATCTCGCCTATGGCGCGCTGTTCGCCTTTTGCGGCCAGACGATGATCCTGACCGTAGCCTTCGGCTATCAGGTGTTGTGGCTGACCTTGCTGGCGGCGGTGGTGCTCGGCGTCGTCACGGCTTTCCTCTATGCCGGGCTGATCAGCCATGTGCTGTCGCGCAGCGTCTTCGAACCGTTGGCCGACCGGACGCCCAATGCGATCGTGGTGACGACGCTCGGCATCCTGCTGGTGCTGTCGGAAGCGAGCCGCATTGCCGCCGACACACATGACTGGTGGCTGCCGCCGATGCTGGCGCAGCCCATCGTTTTCGCTCAGGACGCCAGTTTCAAGGCAACGCTGACGCTGATCCAGCTCATCGACTGCGCTATTGTTCTGGCGGCAATCATCCTCGCCGCATGGGCGTTTGCCCGCTCGGGCTTCGGCCGCCGCTGGCGTGCCGTCTCCGACGATCCCCACGCGGCAGCCTTGTGCGGTGTCGATGTGCGCAAGGTGTTCCGGCATGCGGTGCTGTTCGGCGGTTTCTGCGCCGCGCTGGCCGGCGTCATGGCCGGCCTTTACTATGGCAATGTCAGCTTCGGCTCCGGCCTCGTCTACGGGCTGAAAATCCTGTTCGTGACGGCAGTGGGCGGCTATCTCTCGCCACCGCGGGCCGCGCTCGGTGCGGCCGCATTCGGCATGGCGGAGTCGTTATGGGCCGGCTATTTCCCGATCGAATGGCGCGATGGCTGGATGTATCTGTTCCTGGTCGCAGCACTTGTGCTGATCGGTCCCGGCCGCGACCAGCAGAAGATCGCCTGATCGCCGCATCCGGTGTCAGACTTTGGTTGCATGACGTAGCAGCCGGTCGGCACTTTATCGCCTGCCTCCCGTCACAACGGCGTTGATCGCGCCTATGCCATGTTGACCCGCCGAACCACGCGCGGCATACCGTTGGGCCACAGCGGCGCGACGGAAAATAAGGGGAGCCGGCGCGCCTTCGACATCAGGGAGGAATGCATGGCAGGGCTACTCGCTCTATCCAGAACGATTGACCGTATGAACGAGTTCATCGGCAGATGGATATCGTGGCTGATCCTGCTGGCAATCCTGGTCAGCGCCGCCAATGCCATCATCCGCAAGGTCTTCGACGTCTCGTCGAACGCCTGGCTGGAATTGCAGTGGTACCTGTTCGGCGCCGCCTTCATGCTCGCCGCCGCCTATACGCTGAAGCAGAACGACCATATCCGTATCGACATCGTCTACGGCATGTTCTCGCGCCGCGTGCAGCACTGGATCGACCTGCTCGGCCATCTGTTCTTCCTGATGCCGTTCGTGACACTGATGGTGATCTATTTCGTGCCTTACGTGTCGCTGTCGTTCCGTAGCGGCGAAATGTCGAACAATTCCGGCGGCCTGATCATCTGGCCCGCCAAGGCGATCCTGCTGGTCGGCTTCTTCCTGCTGGCGCTGCAAGGCATCTCCGAGATCATCAAGAAGATTGCCATCATGCGGGGCGACATGGATGATCCCAACCCGTTCATCTCGGCGCATGAACAGGCGGAGCTCGAGGCGAAAGCCCTGGCCGATGAAGCCAAGGCGCTCGCCCAGGAGGCGCGCCCATGATCGAGTTCATCGCCCAGAACATGGCGCCGATCATGTTCGCCTCGCTGATCATCTTCCTGTTGATCGGCTACCCCGTCGCCTTCTCGCTCGCCGCCAACGGCCTGATGTTCTTCTTCATTGGCGTCGTGCTGTCGCCCTATTCGGGCGGCTCGATCAATCTCGCCTGGCCGCTGCTGCACGCCCTGCCCGACAATTTCTACGGCAGCCGGGTGATGTCGAACGACACGCTGCTGGCGATCCCGTTCTTCACCTTCATGGGAATCGTGCTCGAACGATCCGGCATGGCGGAAGACCTGCTCGACACGATCGGCCAGCTGTTCGGGCCGATCCGCGGCGGTCTCGCTTATGCGGTGATCTTCGTCGGCGCGCTACTGGCCGCCACCACCGGCGTGGTGGCCGCGTCGGTCATTGCCATGGGGCTGATCTCGCTGCCGATCATGCTGCGCTATGGCTATGACCGCAGACTGGCATCGGGCGTCATCGCGGCATCCGGCACGCTGGCGCAGATCATCCCGCCCTCACTGGTGCTGATCGTGCTGGCCGACCAGCTCGGCCGCTCGGTCGGCGACATGTATGCCGGCGCCCTGATCCCCGGCCTGGTTTTGACAGGCCTCTATGCCCTCTACATCCTGATCATGTCGATCGTCCGGCCGAAGTCGATGCCGGCCTTGCCGCTGGAGGCACGCACCCTCGGCCACGGCATCCTCTCGCTGCTGGCGGCGCTGCTGGTGACAATAGCGGTCTCCTATGCCGCCTACCGCTATCTCGCACCGGCGCATGGCGACAATGCCGACATCCTCGGCGCCAGCGTCGGCGTGCTGTTCATCTACATCGTGGCGATTGCCGACAAGCGCCTGAACTTCAACATGATGTCCCGGCTGGCGCAGCAGGTGATCATTGTGCTGATCCCACCGCTGGCGCTGATCTTCCTGGTGCTTGGCACCATCTTCCTCGGCATCGCCACGCCGACCGAGGGCGGCGCCATGGGCAGCGTCGGCGCATTGGCCATGGCGGCGGCAAAGGGGCGACTGTCGCTCGACGTCATCAAGCAGGCGCTGACTTCGACGACCAGGCTGTCGTCCTTCGTGCTGTTCATCCTGATCGGCGCTCGCGTATTCTCGCTCACCTTCTACGGCGTCAACGGCCACATCTGGGTCGAGCATCTGTTGACGTCGCTGCCGGGCGGCGAGGTCGGCTTCCTGATCGGCGTCAACCTGCTGGTCTTCTTTCTTGCCTTCTTCCTCGATTTCTTCGAGCTCGCCTTCATCATCGTGCCGCTGCTGGCGCCGGCCGCCGACAAGCTTGGCATCGACCTGATCTGGTTTGGCGTGCTGTTGGGCGTCAATATGCAGACGAGCTTCATGCATCCGCCCTTCGGCTTCGCGCTGTTTTACCTGCGTTCGGTCGCGGCCCGCGTGCCCTATCTCGACCGCCTCACCGGCAAGCAGATCGCGCCGGTGACCACCGGCCAGATCTATTGGGGCGCCGTGCCCTTCGTCTGCATCCAGGTGATCATGATCGGGCTGACCATCGCCTTCCCGCAAATGGTCATGCACTACAAGGGCACGACCGTCGATCCCGGCACCATCGACTATACGGTGCCGCAGGCGCCGGGCCTGTCGCCGCTCGACACACCGCCGGCGGCCGGCACGCCACCTGCCAATAGCGGCGCAGCCCCGGGCACCGATCTGTCCCAACCGCCGAACTTCGGCGAGACGCCGCCCGCCAAGCCGGCGGTGCCGGCAACCGACCTGTCGCAGCCGCCGAACTTCAACTGATGGCTAGTACTGATGTGAGGACGTCATGAGAGCCGTGCGCCTGGAAGCCGCGGGCAGCATCGCGCTGCGGGAAGTCGACAAGCCCGTTGCGGGGCCGCAGGACGTTCTCGTGCGCATCGAAGCCTGCGGCGTTTGCGGCACCGACCGTCACCTCTTCCACGGCGAATTCCCTTCGAGCCCGCCGGTGACACTTGGCCACGAATTCTGCGGCATCGTCGAGGCTGTCGGAGACGCAGTTTCCGGTATCGCCGTGGGCGACCGCGTCACCGGCGATCCCAACATCTTCTGCGGGCGCTGCAGCCATTGCCGGGCCGGCCGCGTCAATTTGTGCAGCAATCTCAGGGCCATCGGCATCCATCGCGACGGCGGCTTCGCCGACTATGTCGTGATGCCGCAGAGCCAGGCTTTCCTTCTGCCTGCGAACCTCAAACCAACGCATGGCGCCTTCTGCGAGCCGCTGGCGTGCTGCCTGCACGCTGTCGACCTCGCCGGCATCAGGCCTGGTGCTTCCGTGGTGGTGCTCGGCGGCGGCGTCATCGGCCTGCTTACCGTGCAATTGGTCAGGCTCGCAGGAGCGGCGACAATCATCCTCTCGACGCGGCAAGCCTCCCGCCGTGCGCTCGCCGAAGAGCTCGGTGCAACGGCGACGGTCGACCCAAGTACCGCTGACCCGATCGAGGCGATCGCCGGGCCGGCCGGCCTTGTGCCCGGCGGGGTCGACGTGGTGCTTGAATGCGCTGGTGTCTCCGACACTGTCGAGCAATCGATGCGGCTGGCGAAGTCGGGCGGCACGGTCGTGATCGTCGGCGTGATGCCGCAAGGCGTGAAGGTACCCTTCGAACCGTTCGATGTGCTGTTTCGCGAACTGAAGGTCCTTGGCTCGTTCATCAACCCCTTTACCCACAGACGGGCGGCGGACCTTGTCGCGGCCGGCGCAATCGAGATTGACAAGCTCATCTCCAGACAGGTCGGCCTGGAGGAAGCCCCCACGGTGATCGCCAATCCGGCAGCGCCCGGTGAGGTCAAGGTGCTGGTGGTGCCGGGCAAGGGCTGAGACACTCGGCATCAGGCAAAGAAAAACCCCGGGTGGAGCCGCCCGGGGTTTCTTTGAATGTCGCCAGTGCGCCTACAGCTTGCCGTTGCGCTGCTGGACCATCATGAAGGTGTCGTAATTGTATTCTGCCACCTGGGCCCAGAGATAGTGCTCCTTGCGGAAACCCTTGATCGAGTCCCAGATCTTCTTGAACGGCGCGTTGGTGGCTTCCATTTCGGCGTAGACTTCGTTGGCCTTCTCGAAGCAGGCAGCCATGATGTCCTGGCTGAACGGGCGCAATTTTGCGCCGCCAGCCACCAGCCGCTTCACCGCCGCAGGATTGAGATAGTCGTATTTCTGCAGCATGTTGGCGTCGGCCGCCTGCGCGGCGGTGTGCACCAGCGACTTGTAGGCCGGCGAAAGCTCTTCGTATTTCGCCTTGTTGAACAACAGGTGGACGGTCGGACCGCCTTCCCACCAGCCGGGATAGTAGTAGTAGGGCGCAACCTTGTAGAAGCCGAGTTTCTCGTCGTCATAGGGGCCGACCCATTCGGCGGCGTCGATCGTGCCTTTTTCCAGCGCCGGATAGATGTCGCCACCGGCGATCTGCTGCGGCACGACGCCGAGCTTCGAGACAACTTTGCCGGCAAAGCCACCGATGCGCATCTTGAGGCCGGAAAGGTCGGCGACGGTGTTGATCTCCTTGCGGAACCAGCCGCCCATCTGCACGCCGGTGTTGCCGCCGGGCAGGCCGAAAAGACCCTGCGTGGAGAGAAACTCGTTGAACAGGTCGATGCCGCCGCCATGGTAGTGCCAGGCGTTCATGCCGCGTGCATTGAGCGAGAACGGCACGGCCGCACCCAGCGCCCATGTCGGGTCCTTGCCCCAATAATAGTATGACACCGTGTGGCAGGCCTCGACAGTGCCGGCAGTGGTGGCGTCGGCGGCCTGCAGGCCAGGCACGAGTTCGCCGGAGGCGAAGACCTGGACCTGGAAATTGCCATCGGTCGCCTCCGACAGCATCTTGGAGAAGACTTCCGCGCCGCCATAGATCGTATCGAGCGACTTGGGAAAGGATGACGCCAACCGCCATGTCACTTTCGGATTGGACTGGGCGATTGCCGGCGCGGCAAGCGTGGCGGCAGCCGCCGCGGCGCCCACGCCGGTAACCCCGGCCTTGCGGATGAATGAACGACGATCCATGCAGTTCCTCCCTATTGGACCAACAAACCGATATCAGGGACATCTCCTCACGCCCGGTATCGGTTTGCCCCAAACAATACACGGGCAAGGGGTCGAGTCCAGCATGGCAGCGGGATTTGACGGCGGCGCTAGTGACAAATCCGCAGGCTTGGCGCCCGGCCTGCAACTATAGTCTAACGTTTATTGCGTGGCCCATGCGAGACAACGAAACTTGCCATGGAAAAGCGCCTTCGGATCGCCTATTTTACAGGCACAATAGCTATTCGCTTCGCACCAAAAGGGAATTCGGACCCAAAATGCACCAGCCGCTCGTCGCCATATCGACCGACGTCCGTCAGTTCGACAACTACACCTGGCATGCCGCCCCGCAGCAATATATCGAGGCAGCACTTTCCGGCGCCGGCGTGTTCCCGCTGCTGGTGCCGTCCTTCGGCGACCGGCTCGATTTCGACGAACTGCTGTCGTCGGTCGACGGCGTCATGGTCACCGGCTCCAAGTCCAACGTCCATCCCTCGCTCTATGGCGGCGACGCCAGCGAGGCCAACGGCCCCTACGATCCGGCGCGCGATTCCACCACGCTGCCGCTGATCCGCAAGGCGATCGAGCGCGGCGTGCCGCTGCTTGCCATCTGCCGCGGCATCCAGGAGTTGAACGTGGCGCTGGGCGGCACGCTGGGCACCGAGATCCAGGAGCGCGAAGGCTCGCTCGACCACCGCGCAGCGGTGAGCGACAACCAGGACGAGCGCTTCGCCATTCACCAGACCATTTCGATCAAGCCCGGCAGCTGCCTCGCCGGCGTGTTCGGCCCCGGCGACATCAAGGTCAACTCGCTGCATCGCCAGGGGATCGACCGGCTCGGCTCGAAGCTGCAGGTCGAGGCCGTTGCCGGCGACGGCACGGTCGAGGCGGTTTCGGTGAAGGATGCCCGCGCCTTCGCCGTCGGCGTGCAGTGGCACCCCGAATACTGGGTCAAGTCGGACAGCAACTCGGCCAAGATTTTCGGCGCTTTCGGTGACGCGGTGCGCCTGCATGCGGCGGCGAAAGCCGGCGCGCGGGCGGCAGCCGAGTAAATCCCGACGATCAATTGCCGGCGGATTGATCTCGATCGTCGGTTGTCGCCAGCGACAGCAGCGGCGTGGCCGGCGCGTAGGATTCGTAACCGTCGCCATCGGCTACCGAGAAGGTGACGATCGGGTCGATGCCGTCGGCGCTGAAGGCGACCGTGCCGTCCTGCTCTTCACGCCAGAACTTCGCCCGCTCGATGCCGGGCAGCAGCCGGCGGCAATTCGGCGCCACCGTCAGCAGCGACAGGCCATCGTTGATCGCGGCGCCGCGGGTCACCGCGCAGTCGCCTTCATCGCCATTGGCGACCAGCCGGAAGCTGGTGGACGGCGTGACCTCGTCGGCGGCGCTTTGGCCAGCGCCACCGTGAAACAGCTGCACGCCGCCTAACAGCGCCGCGGCGGCGATCAATGCGGAAAGTGTTTTCATTCTGGTATTCATCCACGCATACGCCCCGGATGAATAATCATTTCGAAGGGTTAAGCTGACGTTAATAAATGTGGCCCGTCGTGCCCCGGCGTTAACCGGCCGCCTTCACATTCACCGTCTCGGGCACCGGGGTCAGCGGCCGGCGCTCGCTGAACCACGAGACCAGATTGTCGACGCAAAGATCCGCCATGGCGCGGCGCGTATGGTGCGAGGCCGAACCGACATGCGGCAACAGCGAGGTGTTGGGCGCTTCGAGCAACGCCTTGGGCACATTCGGTTCGTCGGCAAAGACATCGAGCCCGGCGGCGGCGATGGTGCCATTGGCAAGCGCTGCCGCGAGAGCCGGCTCATCGACCGTGCTGCCGCGGCCGATGTTTACGAACACGCCATTGGCGCCAAGCGCGGTCAGGATTTCGGCATTGACCGCCTTTTCGGTGGAAGCGCCGCCTGGCACCACGGAAATCAGCGTGTCGACCGCTTCGGCAAGGCCTTTCAGCGTCGGGTGGTATTGGTAGGCGAGGCCTTCGACTTTGCGCCGGTTGTGGTAGGCGACCGTCAGGCCGAACGCTTCCAGCCTTCTCGCAATGGCCAGGCCGATGCGGCCCATGCCGAAAATGCCGACATGACGGCCGCGCAAGGTCAGCCGGCTCAGCGGATAGTTGCCCTTCTTCACCCAGCTGCCGTCGCGCAGCCATTTCTCGGCGGTGTACAGTTCACGCACGGTGTTGAGCAAAAGGCCGATCGTGGTGTCGGCGACCTCCTCGGTCAGCACGTCAGGCGTGTTGGTGACCATGATGTTTTTCTTGGCCGCATGGACGGCATCGACGGAATCATAGCCGACACCGAACGAGGCGATGAGTTCGAGATTGGGCAGCGCATCCATCAATGCCGCGTTGACGCCGGCGAAGGAGGCGATGGCGCGCACGTCACGGCGCATTTCGTCGGTGACCAGCGCCGGATCGGCGCGTTCGATCTTGACCCTTCTGAAGGTGCGGTCGATGCGCTCGACCGCATGGTCGTTGAAATGCCCCGGCACCAGAACGGCGACGGCGTGCAACGCGTCAGGCTTGGTCATGCACGCTCCACCGGCTTGCCGGTAGACTGGCGCACATGCAGTTCCGGCTTGATCAGTTCCTGCGACGGCCGTACCGCCTGTCCGTTCAACTTGTCGAGCAGAGCGCTGGCGGCACGGCGGCCAACCTCGCGCTGGCCATTCCAGACTGTGGTGAGCGCCGGTGTTGCGATTGCCGCCTCCTCGAGATCGTCATAGCCGGTGACCGAGATGTCGGCGCCCGGCACCAGGCCGGCGCGGGCAATGCCGTTCATCAGCCCTATGGCGACGAGATCATTCCAGCAGCAGGCGGCGGTTGGCTTGTCTTTCAGCGCCAAAAACTGTCCAGCCGCCTCGAATCCGCCCTGCTTGGTGCGCGGCCCGGGAATGCGCCAGGACGGCCTGACCTCAAGCCCGGCGGCCTCCATGGCGTTGAGATAGCCCTGGTAGCGGTCGCGCCCGGTCGAAGTCTGGTCGGTGCCGCCGATCATGGCGATGCGCTTGTGGCCAAGCGAGATCAAATGATTGGTGGCAAGCGCGGTGCCATAGGCATCGTCGCCGCGAAACACCGGCACGTCGGCGCCTTCGACGGTGCGCGCGATCAGCACCGCCGGCAGACCGTTTTCCTCGGCCATGACGATGTCGGAAGCCGGCGTGCCGATGGCCGGAGACATGATGACGCCGTCGGCGCCGAGTTGCAGCAGCGTGTCGATGAAGGTGCGCTGCTTTTCCAGCTGGTCGTAGTGGTTGGACAGGATGAAGGTCTGCCGGCTGCGGTCGAGCTCGCTTTCGATCGAGCGCAGGATCTCGGCAAAGAACGGGTTCATGATGTCGTGGACAACGACGCCGACAATGCCCGAACGCGAGGTGCGCAACGAGGCGGCGCGGCGGTTGTAGATATAGCCGATGGCGCGGGCGTGTTCCTTGATGCGGTCGCGCGTGGCGCCGGCGACCAGCGGGCTGTCGCGCAAGGCAAGGGAGACCGTGGCCGTGGACACGCCAAGCGCATCCGCGATCGTCGAAAGCTTGATCTTTTGTGCCAGCCCTTCGCTCCCCGAGTTTTTTAAATTTTTTAAATGCGGCGTTATGCCATCGGATTCGGAGCAAATCAAAGTTTTTTCGCCAACGCCTCCGCCTCGACGTCGACAGTCGTTCGATTGCGCAGCCGCAAACGGTGCTCGCGATGGATGATGTAGAGGCCGCTGGCGACGATGATGGCAGCACCCACCAGCGTCCAGCGGTCGGGGAATTGGTGGAAGATGATCCAGCCGGACAGGATCATCCAGACCATTTGCGAATACGGATACGGCGCCAGCGCCGTGGTGGTCGCCAGGCGGTAGGCCTGCACCAGCAGCCAGTGGCCGCCGGCGCCGAACACGCCCAGCATCACCAGGATGAACCAGTGCCAGCCATCCTGCGGTAGCTGATGTGAGAATGGCAGCATCGGCAAAAGCAGCACGGCCGGCGCCAGCGCCGAAAACAGGATCAGGCTCTCCGAGCTTTCGCTGGCCGACATGCGCCGCGTCATGATGACGTAAAAGGAGTTCGACAGCATCGAACCGAGCGCAAAGAGATGGCCGACGCCGAAAACGCCGACGCCCGGCCTTGTGATGACCAGCACGCCGACAAAGCCCGACAGGATCGCCAGCCAGCGCCGCCAGCCGGCCCATTCGCCAAGCAGCGGACCAGCAAGGGCTGTGATCACCATCGGACCGAAGAAGTAGATCGAGGTGGTCTCGGCCAGTTGTAGCGTTTTGAGCGCCATGACGTTGCACATGGTCGAGCCGAACAGCAGTCCGCCGCGCAGGATGTGGGCCGGCAGATTGTTGGCGCGGAAGCGCGACGGCTCGCGCCAGCCACGCAGAAAGACGCCGACCAGCAGCACATGCACGATGAAGCGGGCCCAGGCGACGATCAGCGCGGAGACGCCGGCCAGCACCAGATATTTGCTCGAGGTGTCGAGAAAGGTGAAAAAGACATAGGTGGACAGCATGAACAGCATCGCCGCGGGCGGCGTTGCGCTTTCGTCTGATTTTGCGGGAACGTTCAAGGTCAGGCCGGCAGGGAGGATCGACGCTTAACCTTTGCGGTAATCGCCTGCGCCCGGCAAGCCAAAAGCGACTGGCATAACAGGCGCCGCGCACAGGCTCAGCGCACTGAAACCGAACTGCCTACGAATTAGGCATGCATGCGGGCGCCCTTGGTGATCTTGTCGACAAGTTTCTTGTCGGCACGCAGCGCGATGCCGACGATCTTAGCGTCTTCAGGCGCGAACTCGGCGAAGACGGTGCGGTTGGCCGCATCAAAGCCGGTGGCAAACATCTCCTCGACATAGGCCGATGTCGTCACCCCGCGCTCCAGCGCCCGGCGGTGGATGGCATTGAGCGTCGGTCCATCGGCCGAAAGCACGATGACCGGCTGGATCGACAGCGGATTGTAGAGGTTGCCGGCGCGGTCGCGATAGGGCTCGCCGATAATGTCGGGGAATTGCGCGACGATGCCGCTGGTCAGGAACGCGGTGACGTTCAGCTTCTGCCAGACGGGGAGATCGTCCCGCAGCACGATTGCAAATTTTGTATCGAACACCAAGATTAGGACTCCAGGAGTTGGCCCGCAAAGGGCAGGATATGCGATGGCGCACGGTCTAGACGGTGAGGCGGTACAGGGTCTTGAACGTTCGTGCGCGGATTCAGTCACTTCTGGGGACCGCATCGTGTCGGCGCCTGTTACCACTGGTATCGAGCGGATCGAGGCGCATTTCCACGGCAATGCCTTCGACCTGCACCGCCACGACACCTTTGCCATCGGCGTGACGCTGTCCGGCGTGCAACGTTTCCACTATCGAGGCGCGATCCAGCACAGCCTGCCTGGCCAGGTCATCGTGCTGCATCCCGACGAAGTGCATGATGGCGGTGCCGGCACCGAGGACGGCTTACGCTACCGGATCCTCTATCTGGAGCCATCGCTGCTGCTCGATTGCCTCGATGGCGCGCCGCTGCCTTTCGTCAGGGATGCGGTCGTCAACGATCCTGCCCTGCGCGGCACGCTGCTTTCGGCCTTGGCGCCGCTCGACGAAGAACTGGACGGGTTGTTCGTCGCCGATTTCGTTGCAGAGCTGGCGCAGCATCTCGGGCGCCATGCCGGACAAAAGGCAAAGCCGATGGGAAAGACCGCCTGGCGCGCGGCGGCGCTGGCGCGAGACTATCTCGAGGAGAATGCCGAGCGGCCAGTCCGTTCCGATGAGCTGGAGGCGATCACCGGGCTCGACCGCTATGCACTGTCACGGCATTTCCGCGCGACCTATTCCACCAGCCCGCATCGTTTCCTGCTGATGCGCCGGCTTCAAAAGGCGAGGCGGATGATCGAGGTGGGCGAGCCGCTGGCCGAGATCGCTGTTGGCGCCGGCTTTAGCGACCAGAGCCATTTCAACAGACATTTCAAGAAAACATTCGGCCTGACGCCCGGACGCTGGTCGGCGCTGGTGCGCGGACCTTCCGTGGCGGCCTAGCTCAAAACGCGCCGATCAATCGTCGATGTCGGCATCGTCGTCGACAAGCACCAGTTCTTCGTTCGACAGATTGGCTTCGATGCGGGCGAGCAGCTTGAACAGCGTCTTCTGTTCTTTCTTGTCGAGGCCCTTCAACGCCTGCTTCTCGGTCTTCTTCACCGATTTCTCGATCGCATGGATGATTTCGCGGCCGGTGTCGGTGAGGAAGATATGCGCCTGACGGGCATCCGCCGAGGAGGCGCGCTTTTCCAGAAAACCCTGCGCCTGCAGCCGGTTGATGGTCTTGGTGATGGTCGGCGGGCGCACGCCGAGGCGGCCGGCGAGATTGCCCGGCGTCTGGCCGTCCTCGCGGTCGAGCGTCAGCATGATCTGGTCCTGGCCGGCATAGAAGCCGTGCGTCAGAAGCCTTGCCGCCAGCGCGGTCCTTGCCAGCCTTGCCGCCGAATGCAGCCGGCTCATTGTTGCAGTCTTGTCCGCCTTGGCCATGGTGATCCCTCTTCGGCCGTACCGGTGCGTGCAGCATAGACGCAGCCGGCCGGTTGGCAATCGACGATCAAAAAGATTCCGGCTTTCGAAACAGCTTTGCCGGCAAGCATTTGTGGTGCCGACCGTGGTGATGCCAGATGTTTATTTCAGTTAGATGACAAACGAGTTTCCGCCAAGGCGATTGCAACGGTTTGACGCGGCACGGCTCCGCACAACTCAACGAAGAGGTGTTTCAGGCGACGCGGTGGACGGTCCGCATCCCTCGCACGGGTGATATTTCGGTCCACCCATCCGCTTGTCACGCCTGGGTCAAACGCCCAGGCGGTTTGCCTCGTGCAAAAGGCCGGCACACATCCTATATCAGGCCAACAATCCCTTCTTGCGGCCCGGAATTTCGCGGCCCAGCCATTTTGAGGCAAGACATGAGCGATGCACAGACGACGCAGATCCCCGTGACCGTTCTCACCGGCTATCTCGGCGCCGGCAAGACGACCCTGCTCAACCGCATCCTGTCGGAAAACCACGGCAAGCGTTATGCCGTCATCGTCAATGAATTCGGCGAGATCGGTATCGATAACGAACTCATCGTGGAATCCGACGAGGAAATCTACGAAATGAACAATGGCTGCGTCTGCTGCACCGTGCGCGGCGATCTGATCCGCGTCGTCGAAGGCCTGATGCGCCGCCCCGGTCGTTTCGACGCCATCGTCGTCGAGACCACGGGCCTCGCCGACCCTGTTCCGGTGGCGCAGACCTTCTTCATGGACGACGACGTCCGCTCCAAGACCAAGCTCGACGCTGTCGTGGCGCTGGTCGACGCCAAGCATCTGCCGCTCAGGCTCAAGGATTCCAGGGAAGCAGAAGACCAGATCGCCTTCGCCGATGTCGTGGTGCTGAACAAGACCGATCTCGTCACACCGGAAGAACTCGCCAAGGTCGAAGCGACCATCCGCGCCATCAACCCGGCGGCCAGGATCCACCGCACCACCCGCGCCGGCGTGGCGCTGTCGGAAGTGCTCGACCGCGGTGCCTTCGACCTGTCGCGCGCGCTGGAAAACGACCCGCATTTCCTCGAAGCGCATGATCACGACCACCATGACCACGACCATGATCACCACGATCATGATGGCCACGATCATCATCATCACCACGATCACGCGCATCCCTCCGACATCCATGATGTGACGGTGCAGTCAGTGTCGCTGCGCGGCGGCGAGATGGATTCGAAGAAATTCTTCCCCTGGATCGAAAAGATCACCCAGATGGAAGGCCCCAACATCCTGAGGCTGAAGGGCATCATCGCGCTCAAGGGTGATGACGAGCGCTATGTTATCCAGGGCGTGCACATGATCATCGAAGGCGACCACCAGCGCGCCTGGAAGGACGGCGAGAAGCATGAGAGCCGGCTGGTCTTCATCGGCCGCGAGCTCGATGCCGAACGGCTGAAGAAGAGCTTCGAGGCCTGCCAGGCGGCTTGATTTCCGGACTTTATAGCGATAGCGCTGCCCGCTCTTCCTTCTCCCCTTGTGGGAGAAGGTGGCCGAGCGAAGCTCGGTCGGATGAGGGGTGTTCCAGCTTGGCAAGGATGGCGATCCGTCCAATACCCCTCATCCGTCTCGGCGCTGCGCGCCGATCCACCTTCTCCCACAAGGGGAGAAGGTTGGCGCCATACCTGGCCGCGCTGGCGACTTTTCGGGGGTGGCGACAAATCTCATTGGAATGGTTCCCATGCCCACAGTTGCCCCCCTCGACCTCGACGGCCATTGTCTCGCCGCCGTCTTCCTCGACAACGTGCCGCATTTTGCGCTGGCTGATGGCGCTGTGCATCGGCTCGACAATGGCCACAAGACAATTCAAGCCAATGACGGCCTGCTCTCCACCTTCCATGACGCCGCCAACGACCGGCTGATCACCGGCGGCGAGGACGGCAAGATTTTTGCCGTCAACGCAGGTGGCAATGTCAGCGAGTTGGCAAGCGCCGGCAAGAAATGGATCACCAGCGTCGCCGCCGGGCCGCAGGGCGCGATTGCCTATGCCACGGGCAAGACCGCCTTCGTGCGCTTCGCCGGCGGCAAGACCAAAGAATTTACCCATCCGCGTTCGGTCGAGGGGCTGGCCTTCTCGCCCAAGGGCATGCGCTTCGGCGTCGCCCGCTACAATGGCGCGACGCTGCATTTCCCGGCCGCCGAGGGCAAGCCGGTGGAGCTCGAATGGGCCGGCGCCCATACCGGCATCACCTTCTCGCCGGACGGCGCTTTCCTGGTCACCACCATGCAGGAGAACGCGCTGCATGGCTGGAAGCTCGCTGACGGCAAGCACATGCGCATGACTGGCTATCCCGGCAAGGTCAAAAGCCTGTCGTGGAGCGTGAAGGGCAAGTGGCTGGCGAGTTCCGGCGCGCCGGCGGCGATCGTCTGGCCGTTTTCGGGCAAGGACGGCCCGATGGGCAAGGCGCCGCTGGAACTCGGCACGCGCGGCAACGCCATGGTGACTTCGGTTGCCTGCCATCCGAGCCAGGATGTCGTCGCCGTCGGCTATGATGACGGCATGATCATGGCGGTGCGCTTTGCCGATGCCAAGGAGGTGCTGCTGCGCCGCCCGGGCAAGGGCGCGATCACCGCGATGATGTGGGACAAGGAAGAGCGCCGGGTCGCCTTCGGCAGCGCTGCCGGCGATTGCGGCGTCATCGACATCTCCGCCTGACCTATTCGGCCCCGCACGACACCTTGCCGGTCGATTCCTTCGGCTTGCCGTCCTGTTCCGTATCGGCAGCATTGTCGTAGACGGCAAGCGTGTACTGGCCGTCATAGACGCCCTCGTCGCTCGTCTTGGTCAGGATCGTCAGTTCGACAGAGTTGAATTTATCTCCGAGCTGATGCTCGTGGTAGATGTTCAGCCGCAACTCCTTGTCGTCGAGCCAGTACTGGGTCAGGTCGGAATCCTCGAAGACGGTCTTGCGCAGGCTGTCGCCTTCCGGCCGGCCGAGTATCTCGAGATCGCCGCGAAAATTGAAGGTCGGGCCGCCCATGCCTCTGGTGACGCCGGCGCCGACATCGAATTTCACCATCGCATCATCGACGTCGCACCAGATACCGCCGGATGCCGAAGCCGCACCGGCCGACAAGAGTAGCGCAATAGCGCAGATGATCGTCCGCATTTTCTCCCCCCAAAACCACAAACCCGACCGCATTGGCGCCTGACTGCGCCGCAAGGTCAAGCCTGTCGAACTCGCCGCTGAGCCAATGCAGGGCATCGACCCGGCCAATTGCGGTTGCCGACGCCAATTGGCTAGTGTGCCTGCTGAGAGGGATTTCATGCACAGTACTGACAGTTCAAAGGCGTCCATCGGCGGCATCAGCGCCACCCGCATCGCCCAGTTGCGCGAGAGTGAGGCTGAAGCCTTCCGCAAGGCGCGGCCGAAATCGGCGGCCAAGGTTGGCAACGGCCTGCCCGGTTTCTTCGGCGGCGTGCCGATGCACTGGATGAACGACTGGCCGACGCCGTTCCCGATCCTGGTCGACAGCGCCAAGGGCGCCACCATCACCGACATTGACGGCAACAGGCTCGACGATTTCTGCCTTGGCGACACCGGCTCGATGTTCGGCCATTCGCCGCCACCGGTGGCGCGCGCCATCCGCCGCCAGGCCGGGCGCGGCCTGACCTACATGCTGCCTTCGGAAGATGCGTTGGTGATCGGGTCGCTTCTCGCACAGCGCTTCGGCCTGCCGTTCTGGCAGATCGCGACCACCGCCACCGACGCCAACCGCTTTGCACTGCGCGTTGCTCGGGCCGTGACGGGGCGCGAAAAAATCCTGGTCTTCAACGGCTGCTATCACGGCTCGGTCGACGAGACGATGGTGCGGCTGGTCGACGGTATCCCGGTCAACCGGCCGGGGCTGGCGGGCGAATTCCGCGACCTGACCAAGACGGCGAAGGTCATCGAGTTCAACGATATTGCCGCGCTGGAAGCGTCGCTCAAGGACAGGGACGTGGCCTGCGTCATCGCAGAGCCGGTGCTGACCAACTCCTGCATGGTGCTGCCCGATCCGGGTTTCCACGATGCCTTGCGCAAACTGACGCGCGCGGCCGGCACGCTGCTTCTCATCGACGAGACCCACACCATCTCCACCGGTCCCGGCGGCTACACTAGGAAATATGGGCTGGATCCCGACCTGTTCGTTCTGGGCAAGCCGATCGCCGGCGGCGTGCCGGCGAGCGTGTGGGGCATGAGTGATGGAGTCGCCAACCGCTACGCCGACTACAACAGAACCAAGCAACCCGGTTATTCCGGCATGGGCACGACGCTATCGGCCAACCCGCTGCAATTCGCGGCCATGCGCGCCACGCTCGAAGAGGTGATGACGCAAGAGAATTACGCCCATATGGACCGTCTGGCGCTGCGGCTCGACGCCGGGCTGACCGGGGTCATCGACCGCTACCGCCTGCCCTGGCATGTCGCCCGCGTCGGCGCCCGCATCGAGTTCATCTCCGCGCCCGGCCCGTTGCGCAATGGCGCCGAGGCGGAAGCGGCACACGCGCCGGAGCTCGAAGCCGCTGTCCATGTCGCATTGGTCAACCAGGGCGTGCTGATCGCGCCTTTCCACAACATGATGCTGATCTCGCCGGCCACCACCGGCGCCCAGGTCAACCGGCTGATCACCGCCTTCGCCACAGTTGCGGCAAGGCTGACGGCATGAGACAAGCGACTGAACGGGCGGCGACTGAACGGGCGGCTGCCGAACGGACCGCCAAGGAAACCTTGAGTACAGTAATCATGACTTCACCTTCGGGCTCGACGCCCGCCGAGGCGCAAGCCTTTCTCGACGCCCACCCTGAAATCGAAGCTTTTGACATCGTCTTGACCGACGCCAACGGCGTCGGCCGCGGCAAGATCGTGCGCCGGCATGAGCTGAAAAGCATCTATGAGGGCGGCCGCCACATGCCGATCTCGATCCTCGGCCTCGATATCACCGGCGAGGATGTGCACGAGACCGGGCTGATCTGGACGACCGGCGACGGCGACCTCAGGGCATGGCCGATCCCCGGCACGCTGGTGCCGCTCTATGGCACCAGCCCGCCGCGCGGCCAGTTGCTGATGGCGATGTACCATCTCGACGGACAGCCAATGTCGTCGGACCCCAGGCTGGCACTGGCCAGGCAGGTCGACATATTGGCGGCCAAGGGCCTCTACCCCGCCGGCGCTTTCGAGCTCGAATTTTTCCTGCTGGCCAATGAGCGCGACGCCGACGGCAAGGTGAAGCCGGCGGACGCCGTGCTCGACGGCCGCCGCTCGGCCAAGACCGAGGTCTATTCGGTCGACCATCTGCATGGCATGGAGCCGCTGTTTTCCGACATCTATGCCGCGGCCAAGGCGCAAGGCATCCCGGCCGAGACCGTGATTTCCGAGTATGCGCCCGGCCAATACGAACTGACGCTGAACTACCGCAAGGATGTGATGCGGGCGGCTGACGACCTCGTCATGCTGAAGCGGCTGGTACGGGCGCAGGCGCGCCGACATGGCGTCACCGCCTGCTTCATGGCCAAGCCGATCGAGAAATACGCCGGATCCGGCATGCATTTCCATGTTTCGCTGCAGGACAAGGCCGGCCGAAACGTGTTTGCCGAGGCCGGCGGCGAGAGCTGGTCGCTGCCGCTGCTGCAAGGGCTCGGCGGCCTGATCCAGACCATGGCCGAATCGATGCTGGTGTTTGCGCCGCACGCCAATTCCTGGCGGCGTTTCGTCTCGCAATCCTATGCGCCGGTGGCGCCGACCTGGGGCGTCAACAACCGTTCGGTGGCACTGCGCGTGCCGGCTGGCGACGCCAAGAACCGGCGCATCGAACACCGGCCGTCGGGCGTCGATGCCAACCCCTACCTGATCGCGGCAACGGTGCTGGCAGGCATCATTAAGGGACTGGACGAAGGCCTCGACCCCGGCCCGGAGACGACTGGCAATGGCTATGAAGCAGCTGTCACGCGCACGACCATGCCGGTCGACTGGCGCGCCGCGATCGAGGCGGCGCGGGCCTCGAGCTTCCTGAAAGAGGCGCTGGGCGAAGATCTGCACCGCACCTTCGTGGCGATCAAGCAGTCCGAATATTTGCGCGTCGCCCGCACCGTCAGCGAGCTGGATTACCACCTCTATTTGCACGAAGTTTGATGGCCCGCTCCGCGACTCAGCGGATCAGAATCGCCCTCAAATCATTCACATTCGTGCCTGTAGGCCCAGGCACGAACAGGTCGCCGACGGCATTGAACGCCGTCCAAGCATTGTTCCCCGCCAGCATCGCCTTGGCATCGACGCCAGATGCACGCATGCGCGCCACGGTCGAGCCGTCGGCGAAGGCGCCGGCATTGTCTTCCGAACCGTCGATGCCGTCCGTGTCGGCGGCGAGTGCATGGATATTGTCCGCGCCGCCGATGGCGATGGCGAAGGCGAGCAGGAATTCCGAGTTGCGGCCGCCCTTGCCCTTGGCACGCAAGGTCACCGTTGTTTCGCCGCCCGACAGGATCAGCACCGGCTTCTGGAACGGCCGGTTGCGCGTCGCCACTTCGCGCGCAATCGCGGCATGCACGCCGCCGACCTCGCGCGCCTCGCCCTCGATGGAATCGGAAAGGATGACGGCTTCGATGCCTTGCCGTTTTGCCTCGGCGGCTGCCGCTTCCAGCGACACGCCAGCCGAAGCGATCAGGTGCACTTCATTGCCGGCAAAGCGCGGATCATCGGGGCGCGGCGCATCGGCGGTCGGCGAATTGATATGCGCCATGACGGCGTCGGGCAGTTTCATGCCATAGGCCACTATCGAGGCCAGCGCATCGGCGCGGCTGCCGGTGTCGGGGACGGTCGGGCCGGAGGCCACCAGGGCCGGATTGTCGCCGGGAATGTCGGAGACCACCAGCGACACCACTTTGGCCGGCCAGGCGGCTGCGGCCAGCCGGCCGCCCTTGATGGTCGAGACATGCTTGCGAATGGTGTTCATGGCCGCGATCGGCGCACCGGAAGCGAGCAGCGCCTCGTTGACGGCGATCTCGTCGGCCAGCGTCAGACCGGCGGCAGGCGATGGCAACAGCGCCGAGCCGCCGCCGGAGATCAGTGCCACGACCAGATCGTCAGCCGTCAGCCCCTGCACCTTCTCGAGCAGGCGCCGCGAGGCCTCAAGCCCGGCTGCGTCCGGCACCGGATGCGCCGCTTCGATGATCTCGATGCGCTCGCATTTGGCGCCATAGCCATAGCGGGTGACGACCAGCCCTTCGATCGGGCCATCCCACGCCTTCTCGAAAGCTGCCGCCATCTGTGCCGAACCCTTTCCGGCGCCGATGACGATGGTGCGGCCCTTGGGCCTGGCCGGTAGATGATCCCTGATCGTCCGCTCCGGATCGGCGGCAGCGAGAGCGGCATTGAAGATCGAAATGAGGAAAGGCTTGGGGTCGGTCATTTTGTTTCCGGCGGCAGAGCCAGTTTGTGCGCGTCGACGCCCAGATGCTTGCAGATCGCCTCGACGACGACGCCGTGGTCGTCACGCTCCGGCAGGCCCGAGACCGTAATCGCGCCGATGACGCCGGCGCCCTTGACCGTCACCGGGAAGCCGCCGCCGGCCAACACGTAGTCCGCTATATCCAAACCCTCGCCGACCTTGAAGGTGCGGTCGGGGCGCTGCTGTTCCAGCACCAGGCGATAGGTGCTTTTGAGGTAACGCTTGACCACGTTGATCTTGCGCCGCGCCCAATCCGGATTGGAGGCGTTCGAACCGGGCATCGCGGCATAGAACAGCGGCCGATCCCACAACCTGATGTCGACGATGATGGGCATGGCTTCGGCCAGCGCCCGCTCACGGATCGCCGCGCCGATCTTGAAGGCGACGGCCTCGTCGAAGGCCGGGAAGACCAGCGTCTCTTCCTGTTTCTGGATCAGAGCGATGTCGTCCGCAGCGGTCATGTCGTTCCCCTGTCAATGTCGCCGCACGGTTTGACCGATGGCCGCCGCCGGGTCAAGCAAGGACGGCATGGGAAGCCTAGCTGGCCATGTCGCTCTTGGCCGGCCGCCCGGCGACATAGACTTCGCGCACCGCGCGGTCGTCGCCCAGCGTCTGCAGCAGGAACAGCTCTTCGGCCAGCGTCTCCACAGTTTCCATCCGTAGCCGCATCGCCGGGGTGGCGCGGGCGTCGAGCACGGTGATGTCCGCGTCGGTGCCTTCATCGAGCGTGCCGACCTTCTCCGCCACCGACAACGCCTCGGCATTGCCGCGCGTCAGCTGCCAAAAGGACTGGAACGGGTTCAGCTTCTCGCCGTTCAGCGCGATCACCTTGTAGCCTTCGTCCATGGTACGCAGCATCGAATAATTGGTGCCGCCGCCGACATCGGTAGCGGCGGCAATGCGCAGCGGCTTGTCGCGGCGGCGAAAGCGCTGGTAGTCGAACAGGCCGGAACCGAGAAACAGGTTCGAGGTCGGGCAGAACACCGCCACCGAGCCTGAGTCGGATAGCGCATCCGCTTCGCGCTCCGACAGATGGATGCAGTGGCCGAACAGGCTCTTTGGCCCCAACAACCCGTACTGCTCGTAGACGTCGGTATAGTCGCGCGCCTGCGGATAGAGCTGTTGGGTGAACGCGATTTCGGCGTGGTTTTCCGACAAATGTGTCTGCATGTGCAGGTCAGGATGCTCGCGGCAGAGCGCGCCGGCCATTTCCAGCTGCTCCGGCGAAGAGGTGATGGCGAAGCGCGGCGTGATCGCATAGTGCTGGCGCCCCTTGCCATGCCATTCCGCAATCAGCGCCTTGGTGTCGTCATAGCCGGATTGCGGCGTGTCGAGCACGCCTGCCGGCGCATTGCGATCCATCATCACCTTGCCGGCGATGTTGAGCATGTTGCGGTCATGCGACTCGGCGAAGAAGGCTTCGGCCGAGGCCTTGTGAACGGAACAATAGGCGGCGACCGTCGTCGTGCCGTGGCGCACCATTTCGTCGAGGAACAGCCGGGCGATGCGGCGGCCGTGCTGGGCATTGGCGAATTTGGTCTCTTCGGGAAAGGTGTAGGTGTTCAACCAGTCGAGCAGCTCGGCGCCATAAGAGGCGATGATCTGCATCTGCGGGAAATGCACATGCGCGTCGATGAAGCCCGGCAGCAGCAGATGCGGCCGATGGTCGATTTTCTTTACGCCCTCGCCGGCCTGTTTCTCGACTTGCGCATAGGCGCCGGCCGCTATGATCCGGCCGTCGCGGATCAGCAGGCCGCCATCCTCCTCGTAGCGCCAGGCGGCATGGTCGTCGATTGCTTCGGGCCAGCGCAAAAAGCTCAGCGTGCGGCCGCGCAGAAGTGTGGAGGTCATGCTTATTTCCCTGCGCCTTCGAACCAAGCGACCAGCAGCGCCCGCTCCTTGTCGCTGATCTGGGTGATGTTGGCCGGCGGCATGGCGTGGCTGCGCCCGGCCTGCAGGTAGATCTCGCGCGCATGCTCGGCGATGCCGGCATCGGTGTCGAGCATCACACCTTTCGGCGCATGATAGATGCCTTCATAGACCGGCTCGGCCGCGTGGCACATCGAGCAGCGGCCGAGCACGGTGTCGCGCACCGCCGGGAAATGCGAAGACGCAATGTAGACCTCGGCTGCGGCGGACGCCTTGGGTTCGCCAGTCAGTATCTTCGGCGCCGTCGACAGCCAGATGATGATAACGAACAGCACCGTAGCCGCCATCCAGGTCCAGTGCGGGTTGCCGGCACGCTTGTGCACGGTGTTGAAATAGTGCCGGATCAAGACGCCGATGATGAACACCAGCGAGGCGATGACCCAGTTGAACTCTGTGCCGAACGCCAGCGGATAGTGGTTCGACAGCATCAGGAACAGCACGGGTAGGGTCAGGTAATTGTTGTGCAGCGAGCGCTGCTTGGCGATCTTGCCGTATTTCGGATCGGGCTTGCGGCCGGCGATGAGGTCGGCAACGACGATCTTTTGGTTTGGAATGATCACCATGAAGACATTGGCCGACATGATCGTGGCGGTGATGGCGCCGAGATGCAGGAAGGCGGCGCGGCCGGTGAACAGATGCGTCAGCCCCCAGGCGATGAACACCAGCACGCCATAGAGCACCAGCATCAGCCCGGTGTCGCTTTTGCCGAGCGGCGAGCGGCACAGCAGATCATAGACCACCCAGCCGACGCCGATCGTGGCCATCGACAGCAGGATGCCGACGGGCACCGACATGGGCAGCACGTTGGGATCGATCAGGAACAGGTCGGCGCCGGCATAGTAGACCACGCACAACATGGCGAAGCCGGACAGCCAGGTGGCGTAGGATTCCCATTTGAACCAGGTCAGGTGCTCGGGCATTTCAGCCGGCGCCACCAGATATTTCTGGATGTGGTAGAAGCCACCGCCATGCACTTGCCATTCCTCGCCAAAGGCGCCGACCGGCATGCCGGGACGCTGGCGCAGGCCGAGATCGAGCGCGACGAAGTAGAAGGACGAGCCGATCCAGGCAATGCCGGTGACGACGTGCAGCCAGCGCACGGCAAAACTCAGCCAGTCCCAGAAAATCGCGAAATCCATCATTTGAAATCGTCCCTGCCGATTGGCTGACTTTACGGTGTGGCGCGCAAACGAAAAGAGGCGAGGTGTACGATGACTTTCAAAAAAAAATGGAAAATAGTAGGTTGATCCCACGCAGCCGTTTGAGAGCCACGAAAATCTTATGGCCTATCTCGACAACATCGCCGTCTTCGTCCGTGTCGTCGAGCTTGGCAATCTGTCGGCGGCGGGCCGCGACATGCGAATCTCACCTGCGGTCGCTTCCAACCGCATCAAGGAGCTGGAAAAACACCTTGGCGTGCGGCTGTTCAATCGCACGACGCGGCAATTGATGCCGACCGAACATGGCAATGTCTTTTATTCCGGCGCCAAACAGGTGCTGGAAGCGATCACCGAGGCGGAAGCCGCGGTCTCGGCGCTCTCCGGCCAGCCGCGCGGCACCATCCGGGTGACGGCGCCGCTCGGTCTCGGCCGCCGGCTGGTGGCCTCGGGTATTCCGGATTTTCACGACAAATACCCCGATATCGAGGTGCGGCTCAGGCTCTCGGACCACAACATCGATATCATGAAGGAAGGCATCGACGTCGCCTTCAAGCTCGGCATCATCGAGGATTCCAGCTTGCGAATGCGCGGCATCATGGAATGCGAGCGCGTGCTGGTCGCGGCGCCGAAATATCTGGAGGCGCGCGGCGAACCCCTGGAGCCGCAGGAGCTGATCGGCAAGAAGCATGACTGCCTGATGCTGCGCTATTCCGGCGCGCGCGAATATGTCTGGACGCTGCAAACGCCGTCCGGCCCGCAGAAATTCGAGGTGCACGGCCCCTATGACACCGACGATGGCGACGTGCTGACCGGCTGGGCGCTGTCGGGGCGCGGCATCATCAACAAGCCGCGCTTCGAGGTTGAGCCGTTCATCCGCGACCGCCGACTGCAGGTCATCCTGGCCAGCACGCCGCCGACGCCGGTGCAGTTCGCTGCCGTCTATCCGCACAAGAAGCTGCAGGATCCGAAGGTGCGGCTGCTGCTCGACTTCATGGCCGAGCGCTGCCAGCGGCTGATCAAGGATTTGCTGGCCGGCAAGTGATGGGCCGTTGGCCCAGTCGCAAGGGTTGCCTTACACGCAGGCGACCTTAGGCTTGCATGCTCCGCCTCGATGGCCCCGCGCCGACTGACAAGCAAACCACAATGCATCTCGCCGTTTCGCTCAACATTGCTTCCGGGCAGCCGCTCGCGTTCGGCGACCTCGCCGATTTTGCCAACCAGGCGGAAGCGGCCGGGCTGGACATGATTGTCCTCGACGACTCCGCGCCGGACAGCGCCGGATCGAAGAGCCCTTTCGAGGCGACGACCCTGCTGGCGGCGCTGGCAGCGGTGACGAACAGGATCGGCCTCGTTGCCTCCGCATCGACCGTCGCCCATCAGCCCTACAATCTGGCGCGCCGTTTTGCTTCGCTCGACATCATCAGCCATGGCCGCGCAGGCTGGCACGCGACCATGGCGCAGGCGCCACGCGACGCCGCCAATTTCAGTCGGCCGGATGGTTTTTCCGAAGCCGATTTCCGCCGTCGTACCGAAGAATATATCGGCATCGTTCAAGGCCTATGGCAGGGTTGGGATGCGGATGCGCTGCTGTTCGACAAGACCGGCGGCCGCTTCCACGATCCCGGCAGGATGCATCTCCTCGACCACAAGGGCGAGTTCTTCTCGGTGCGCGGTCCGCTGAACGTTGCGCGCTCGCCGCAGGATAGCCCGGTGCTGGTGCTGTCCGAGGCCGATCTGGATATTGCGGCCCGGACCGCCGATGTCATCCTGCTCGACGAGGTTAAGGACGCCAAGGCGCGCTACGACGACCTGAAGCGGCGCGTTGCAGCCTGCGGACGCGATCCGGATGCGGTCAAGTTGCTGCTGACTGTTGGTGCCGATGTCGCAGCCGACAGCCTCGAGGCGTCGTTCCGGTCGCAAAGCTGCGACGGGTTCAACATCGCGATGTCGCCCTCCGCGCTCGAGGGCTTCTTCGGCCGCGTGCTGCCGGTTCTGCAGCGGCGCGATCTGGTTCGGGCGGAATATCCCGGCACGACATTGCGCTCGCATCTCGGACTTGCCGGAGGTGCGCAATGACCCGCCAGATGAAGCTCGGCGCCTTCCTGTGGGCGACGGGGCACCACATCGCCGCCTGGCGCCATCCCAAGGCGCATGTGACAGCGGGCATCGACATTGACCATTACATCCGGCTGGCGCGCACGGCGGAAGCGGCGAAGTTCGACATGGTGTTCTGCGAGGACGCCGCCGGCCTGCGCGAAGCCAATGTCGGCATCGCCAGCCAGACCTCGCGCTCGATCGGCTTCGAGCCGATCAGCCTGTTGTCGGCGCTCGCCGTGCAGACCAGCCGCATCGGCCTCGTCTCGACGGCCTCGACCAGCTACAACGAGCCCTACGGCCTGGCGCGCACCTTCCTGTCGCTCGACCAGCTGAGCGGCGGCCGCGCCGGCTGGAATCTGGTGACATCAGCGAGCCCCATCGAAGCCGCCAATTTCGGTGCGACCGGTCTCAAGCCTCATGCCGACCGCTATGAGCGGGCGCGTGAGTTCGCCGAGGTGGTATCAGGACTTTGGCAAGGCGGCGGCTTTCACGGCCATGACGGCCAGAGCTTTTCGGTGCGCGATCCGCTCGACCTGCCGCGCTCGCCGCAGGGCGCGCCGGTGATGGTCCAGGCCGGCGCCTCGGATGTCGGCCGCGACCTTGCTGCCCGCACCGCCGATGTGGTGTTCACTGCAGCGCAGACTTTCGAGGAAGCGAAAGCCTTTTATGACGATCTCAAAGGCCGCATGGCGACCTATGGGCGCGAGCCCGACGACATCAAGATCATGCCTGGTGTGTCGCCCGTGGTGGCGGAAACCGAGGCAGAAGCGCGGGAGAAACACGAGGAATTGCAGGCGCTGATTCCCGACGATGTCGGCGTCGCGCTGCTGTCCAGCTATCTCAGCATCTCCGACCTCGGGCGCTATCCGATCGACGGGCCGATGCCGGAATTGCCGGAGACAGAGGGGATGAAGAGTCGGCAGGCGCTGGTCGTCGAACAGTCGCGCCGCGACGGCCTTTCGATCCGCGAGCTTGCCCGTCACTTCGCCGGCGCACGCGGCCATTGGCGTATCGTCGGGACAGCCGCCCAGGTCGCCGATGAGCTGCAAGCACGGTTCGAAGGCGGCGGCGCCGACGGCTTCAACGTCATGCCGTCCTGGTTCCCCGGCGAACTCGATGCCTTTTGCGACCTCGTGGTGCCGGAACTGCAGCGACGCGGGTTGTTCCGCCGGGAGTACCAGGGCAGCACCTTGCGCGAGCATCTGGGTTTGAAGCGGCCGGCCTAGCTGCGGCGAAGCTTAGCCGGCCATCGCCTTGTCCTGTGAGACCTGCTGTTCGGCATTCGAGACAGCGTTGTGAACGACCAGCGCCGTCATGACCTCGGCAGCAGCAAGCGCCGCAATGACGGGCGGGCGCTTGTCTTTGACCGCATCGCCACCGATTGGCGAGACGAGGCGGGCGAACTCTGTTTTGGAGCCATCCGCCGATTTCAGGAACCAGTGCTTGAACGTCGCCTTTTTGGTCTTCGAGCCGATCATGCCGACATAGGCCGCGTCGTCGCGCTTCAACGCTTCGGCAACGATCAGGAAATCCAGCGCGTGATCATGGGTGAGGATGGCGAAGGCGGTGCCGGCGGGGGCGTTGCGCACCTCGGCTTCGGGCATTGGTGTCAGCCGCGTTTCGACGGTTTCCGGCATGCCTTCCAGCGCCTCGGCCCGCGTCTCGATGACGACGCCGTGAACCGGCAGCAGCGCGATGGTCGAGGCCAGCGCTTGGCCGACATGGCCGCCGCCGAAGATGTAGACATGCGGCAGATGTGCTTCCTCGGCTTCCGCCGCCGTAACCAGTTCGGCTGCAAGCGCGGTATCGACGAGCCGGATCAAGACTTCGACGCGCCCACCGCAACATTGGCCGATTTCGGGGCCTAGCGGCACATCGAGCGTGGCGCAGACTTCATCGACCTCGATACGGGTTCCCCTCCCCCTCGAGGGGAGGGTGGCGGCGGAGCCGCCGGGTGGGGTCGTTGCGGCAGTGCGCGACGCCCTTGCGGTGCCCTCTGAGAGGACCCCCTCTGGCCGCTTCGCGGCCATCTCCCCCTCGAGGGGGGAGAAAAGCATCTGCCTGGCTTTGTCGATCGCCATATACTCGAGCTGGCCGCCGCCGATCGTGCCGAAAATCGCTGATGCCGAGACGAGCATAAACGCGCCCTTCTCGCGTGGCGTCGAGCCTTTGGTGCCCGCCACTTCGGCCAAAGCAAGCCGGCCGGCGCTGCCGAGAAAAGCTTTCAGGCTTTGCACTTTCGAGTTCATGTTCCAGCTTCCCGGATGGGAAATATAGCGGTTTCAAGCGTGATTTGCACGTTCTGGCTCGCTCACGCCGGGTTTCCGGCTCTCAACCGCTCGATCGCCATCAGCACGCGTTCCGGCGTCGCCGGCGCGTCGAGGCGTGGACAGACCTTGTGGTCGGCAACGCTGGCCACCGCATCGGACAGTGCATGCAGCACCGACATGCCGAGCGGGAAGGGCGGCTCGCCAACCGCCTTGGAACGGTGCACCGTCGGCTCGTTGGCCTCCGGCCAGTCGGCCAGCGTGACGTTGAAGATCTTCGGCCGGTCGGACGCGAGCGGGATTTTGTAGGTCGACGGCGCGTGGGTGCGCAGCCGGCCCTTGTCGTCCCACCATAGTTCTTCCGTGGTCAGCCAGCCCATGCCCTGGATGAAGCCGCCCTCGATCTGGCCAAGGTCGATGGCGCGGTTCAGCGAGCGGCCGGTGTCATGCAAGATGTCGGTGCGCTCGACCACATATTCGCCGGTCAGCGTGTCGACCGAGACTTCCGAGCACGAGGCGCCATAGGCGAAATAATAGAACGGACGGCCCTCGCCCTTGTCGCGGTTCCAGTGGATTTTCGGCGTCTTGTAAAAACCCGCCGCCGACAGCTGGATGCGCGCCATATAGGCCTGCTTGATCAGGTCGGCGAAAGCGATCTCCTGATTGCCGATGCGCACCCGGTTGGGAAGGAACAGCACCTGGTCGCGCGGCACCTGGTATTTTTCAGCGGCGAAATCGGTCAGCCGGTCCTTGATCTGGCGGGCGCCGTTCTGCGCTGCCATACCGTTGAGGTCGGTGCCGGACGAGGCCGCGGTGGCCGAAGTGTTCGGCACCTTGCCGGTGGTCGTCGCGGTGATCTTGACCTGGTCGAGGTCGATCTGGAACTCTTCCGCCACCACCTGCGCCACCTTGACGTAAAGGCCTTGCCCCATCTCGGTGCCGCCATGGTTCAGATGCACCGAACCGTCGGTGTAGACATGCACCAGCGCGCCGGCCTGATTGTAGTGGGTGGCGGTGAACGAGATGCCGAATTTCACCGGCGTCAGCGCCAGGCCACGCTTGATGAAGCGGCTGTTGGCGTTGAAAGCCTGGATGATGCGGCGGCGGCTTGCATAGTCGGCACTCGCCTCCAGCTCGGCGACGATGCGGTGGATGATGTTGTCCTCGACCGTCTGGTGGTAGGGCGTGACGTTGCGATCGCTGGTGCCGTAAAAGTTCTGCTTGCGGATCTCGAGCGGATCCTTGCCGACGGCAAAGGCGACCTCGTCGATGACGCGTTCGGCGCCGACCATGCCTTGCGGACCGCCGAAGCCGCGAAACGCCGTGTTCGACACGGTGTTGGTGTAGAGCGGCGCCGACTGCGCATGCACCGCAGGCCAGAAATAGGTGTTGTCGCAGTGGAACAGCGCGCGGTCGGTGACCGGGCCTGAGAGGTCCGACGAGAAGCCGCAGCGCGCTGCGAACATGAAGTCGACGCCAAGAATGTTACCGTCGTCGTCGAAGCCGACCTCGTAGTCGACGAGGAAGTCGTGGCGCTTGCCGGTGGCAATCATGTCGTCGTCACGGTCGGGCCGGATCTTTACGGCGCGATGGTGTTTCTTCGCGGCAATCGCCGCCAGGGCGGCAAACTGGTTGCCTTGCGTCTCCTTGCCGCCAAAGCCGCCGCCCATGCGGCGGATTTCCACCGTGATAGCGTTGCTCGGCACGCCCAGCGCATGGCTGACCATATGCTGCACTTCGCTCGGATGCTGGGTCGAGGAATAGATGGTGACGTCCTGGTCCTCACCGGGAATGGCCATGGCGATATGGCCTTCGAGATAAAAATGCTCCTGGCCGCCGATGCGTATCTTGCCCTTCAGCCGGCGCGGCGCCGCCTTGATCGCGGCAGCGGCATCGCCGCGCTTCAAGGTCAGCGGCGGCGTGACCAGTCTGTCCTTGCGCGGGTCGAGGTCGCCAATATCGGTGACGAACGGCAATTGACTGTATTCGACCTTGGCCAGTCGCGTGGCGCGGCGTGCCTCCTCGCGCGTCCTGGCAATGACGCAGAAGATCGGCTGGCCGTAAAACTGCACCTTGTCGTCGGCCAGCACCGGCTCGTCGTGGCGGCCGGTCGGTGAGATGTCATTCTCGCCCGGAACATCCTTGGCCGTCAGCACGTCAACGACGCCCGGCGCGGCGCGCACCGCCGACAGGTCCATTTTGGTGATCGTCGCATGCGTCGCCGTGGACAGGCCGAGGCAGCCATGCAGCATGCCTGCCGGTTCCGGCAGATCGTCGATGTAAACGGCGGTGCCGCTGACATGCTTGTGCGCGGAATCATGGCGCTGGTCGGTGGCAACGCCGCCTGAGATTTTTTGCGCCTTGAGGTTGGGGGAAGCGTGCTTGTTCATCATGCCGCCTCGTTTCGTGACACCTGGAACGGCGCCTTGCTGCCGCTGGTCTCGGCAAAGAAGCGCAGCAAAAGGTTCTTGGCCGCCAGTGCTCGGTATTCGGCCGAAGCTCGCATATCGGTCAGCGGGGTGAAATCGCCGGCATATTCGGCCATCGCCGCTTCCACCGTCGCCTCCGTCCACGGCTTGCCGAGCAGCGCCTTTTCGACGCCGAAAGCCCGCTTCGGTGTCGCTGCCATGCCGCCATAGGCGATGCATATGTCAGCCACAGTGCCATCCTTGGCCAGATCGAGGAAAAAGGCGCCGAGGGCTGCGGTGATGTCCTCGTCGCGGCGCTTGGTGATCTTGTAGACGGCAAACTTTGTGCCCTTAGTCGGCACAGGAACATGCACAGCCTCGACGAATTCGCCCGGCTGCCGGTCCTGTTTGCCATAGGCGATAAAGAAGTTCTCCAGCGGGATGGTGCGCCGCTTCTTGCCCCGGCGCATTGTCAGCTGCGCGCCGAGCGCGATCAGGGGCGGCGGCGTATCGCCGATCGGCGAGCCATTGGCGATGTTGCCGCCGATGGTGCCCATATTGCGCACCTGTTCGCCGCCGATGCGGTCGAACAACGGACCGAGCGCCGGGATACGCTTCGCCAGCGTCGCGAAGGCGTCCGTGTAGGTGACGCCGGCGCCGATGGTGATGACGTCATTGTCTTCGGAAATCGCGCACAGCCCGTCGAGATTGCCGATGAAGACCACCGGTGAAATGTCACGCATATGCTTGGTGACCCACAGGCCAACATCGGTCGAGCCGGCGACAACCGTGGCGCCGGGCTCCTTGTCCAGCACGGCGGCAAAATCGTCGACGTTGGCCGGCACGACCAGTCGCTGCTTGCCCGTGCCGATTTCGACACGCGAGCCGTCATGCATGGCCTGGAGTCTTGCCGTGATCGCCTTGCGCTCGGCCGCCAGCGGATCCTTTGCCGCCTTGCCGTAGCTGGAGATGGCGCGCGCGGCGCGTATGATCGCCTCGTAGCCGGTGCAGCGGCAGAGATTGCCTTGCAGCGCCTTTTCGATCGCTGCATTCGACGGGTCGGGCGACTTCATCCACAGGCCGTAAAGCGACATGACAAAGCCCGGCGTGCAGAAGCCGCATTGCGAACCGTGGAAATCGACCATCGCCTGCTGCACTGGATGCAACTGGTCGGGCGCGCCGCGCAGATGCTCGACGGTCACGACATGGGTGCCGTCGAGCGAGCCGAGGAAACGGATGCAGGCATTGACGCTTTCATAGACCAGCTTGCCGGCCGAGAGTTTGCCGACCAGCACGGTGCAGGCGCCGCAATCGCCCTCGGCGCAGCCTTCCTTGGTGCCGCGCAGCGAGCGGTCGAGCCGCAGCCAATCGAGCAAGGTCGCGTCTGGCGCCATTGATGGCAGCGCAACATCCCTGCCATTGAGGATGAAACGGATCTCGTTGCGGATGGTGACTTTGGCCATGCGTCAGCTCCCCCTGTAAGTCGAGTAGCCATAAGGAGAGATAAGCAATGGCACGTGATAATGCACTGTCGCAGCCATGCCGAAGCGGATTGGCACGGTATCGAGGAAGGCCGGTTTCGGCAGGTTTGTTCCCTGGCCGCGCAGATAGTCGCCGGCCGCGAAGATCAGTTCGTACTCGCCGGTGCGAAACTCCGCCCCTGCCAGCAGCGGCGCATCGCAGCGGCCGTCGGCATTTGTGACAACGGTCTTCAGATGTGTCCGCTCGTCGCCCTCAAGATGATAGAGCGCGATCGACAGGCCCGCCGCCGGCTTGCCGGTCGCGGTGTCGAGCACATGCGTCGTCAGACGTCCGCCATCGGCTTTCGACGTTTCTGCCACCCGCGCCTCCCATCTCGGTACAATCGAACAAAGCAATGAATTGTGCGCCAATTAAAGGCGATGCATAAGTCCCGGTCGAGCGGAGCGGCACAAAAACACTTTCAAAAATTTCGGGGGAATGCGCAGGCAGTCCTTTCGACTATCCTGATGACAACTTCCGGCAGCGTCCGGCAGGAGGGGCAATGCGTTACTCTAGAGACATGCGCGGCTACGGAGCCAATCCGCCGGATCCGAAATGGCCCGGCGGCGCGCATGTAGCCGTGCAATTCGTCGTCAACTACGAGGAAGGTGGCGAGAACTGCGTGCTGCACGGTGACAAGGCATCGGAAGCCTTCCTGTCGGAAATCGTCGGCGCGGCGCCCTGGATAGGCCAGCGCCACTGGAACATGGAATCGATCTACGAATATGGCGCACGCGCCGGCTTCTGGCGGCTGCTGCGCCTGTTCAGCGAGGCTGACGTGCCTGTGACCTGCTACGGCGTCGCCACCGCCCTTGCCCGCTCGCCCGACCAGGTGGCGGCGATGCAGGAGGCCGGCTGGGAGATGGCCTCGCACGGGCTGAAATGGATCGACTACCGCGATCACAGTGCCGAGGATGAGCGCCGCGACCTCGAAGCGGCGATCAAGCTGCACTATGAGGTGACCGGGCAGCGCCCGACCGGCTGGTACACCGGCCGCACGTCGGTCAACACGGTGCGGCTGGTCGCAGAAGAAGGCGGTTTCGACTATGTGTCGGACACTTATGACGACGAACTGCCCTACTGGTTCGAGCACAGTGGCGGCACGCAGCTCGTCATCCCCTACACGCTCGACGCCAACGACATGCGCTTCGCCACGCCGCAAGGGTTCAATTCGGGCGATCAGTTCTTTGCCTATTTGAAAGACAGTTTCGACACGCTTTACGCCGAAGGTAAAGCGGGCCGGCCGCGCATGATGAATATCGGCCTGCATTGCCGCCTCGTCGGACGTCCAGGCCGGGTGGCGGCACTGAAGCGCTTCGTCGATTATGTCAAATCGCACGACAAGGTCTGGCTGGCGCGGCGCATCGATATCGCCCGGCACTGGCAGGAGACCCATCCCTACAAGCCGGCGGCGCTCAAGCCGTCGAAGATGGAGTTCGAGACCTTCGTCCACACGTTCGGCGGCGTGTTCGAGCATTCGCCGTGGATTGCCGAACGCGCCTACGAACTGGAGCTTGGACCGGCGCATGACAGTGCCGGCGGCCTGCACAATGCGCTGTGCCGCGTCTTCCGTGCCGCCAGCGAGACCGAACGGCTCGGCGTGCTCAACGCCCATCCCGACCTCGCCGGCAAGCTGGCCAAGGCGAGACGCCTGACGGCGGAATCGACCCGCGAGCAGGCTTCCGCCGGCCTCGACGCCTTGACCGACAAGGAGCGCGAGCTGTTCTCCAAGCTCAACGCCGCTTACGTCACCACCTTCGGCTTCCCTTTCATCATCGCGGTGCGGGGCAAGACCAAGGAGGAAATCCTCGCCGAGTTCGAGGCGCGCATCGGCAACAGTCGTGGCGTCGAACTCGATACCGCCTGCAAACAGGTCGAGCGCATCGCGCTGCTCCGCCTGAAAGACATGCTCCCGCTCTAATGACTGAGGGGTCAGGACCCAATGGATATGATCAAGACTGACCAGAAAACCTACTATGCGCCGCATGGCGGCCATCCCGGCCAAAATGAGCTTTTGACCGGCCGCGCCGTCTTCACCGAGGCCTATGCCGTCATCCCGAAGGGGGTGATGCAGGACATCGTCACCAGCCCCCTGCCGTTCTGGGACAAGACCAGAGCCTGGATCATCGCCAGGCCGCTGTCGGGTTTCGCGGAGACATTTTCGCAATATATCGTCGAGGTTTTGCCCGGCGGCGGCAGCGAACGGCCGGAGCCGGACGCCGGCGCCGAGGGCGTGCTGTTCGTGGTCGAGGGCGCGTTGACTGTTTCGCTCGCCGGCAAGAAGCACGTGCTTCAAGCCGGCGGCTTTGCCTTCCTGCCGCCCGCCAGCGGCTGGACGGTGCACAACGAAGGTCGCGATGCAGTGCGCTTCCACTGGATCAGGAAGGCCTATGAGGTCGTCGATGGCATCGACGCGCCGGAAGCCCTGTTCAGCAGTGACCAGCAAGTGGAGCCGGCGCCCATGGCCGGCACCGAGGGCCGCTGGGCGACGACGCGCTTCGTCGATCCGGCCGACATGCGCCATGACATGCATGTCACCATCGTCACGCTCGAGCCCGGCGCCGTCATTCCGTTCGCCGAGACGCATGTGATGGAACACGGGCTCTATGTGCTGGAGGGCAAGGCGGTCTACCGCCTCAACCAGGACTGGGTCGAGGTCGAGGCCGGCGACTTCATGTGGCTTCGCGCCTTCTGCCCGCAGGCGTGCTACGCCGGCGGCCCCGGCAAATTCCGCTATCTGCTCTACAAGGACGTCAACCGACACGCCAAGCTCGGCGGGGCGGGCATTGGCGGTCGCGCGCGGTGAGCCGCATCGTTGCGCGGCCGCTGACCCGTGAAAGCTTTGCCGGCTTCGGCGACGTCATCGACATGGGCGGCGACAATCACTACCCGATCAATGGCGGCAAGACCGAGCGCTACCACGATCTTGCCACGGCTGACGCCGCAGGTCCGAATGCCCGCGTACTGATCTCGATGGCGCGCGGCATGCCTTACGAACTGCCGCTGAAACTGACCATGGTCGAGCGCCACCCGTTCGGCAGCCAGGCCTTCATTCCGCTGTCGCCGCGGCCGTTCCTGGTCGTCGTCTGCCATGACGGCAAGGATGGTCCGGGCGAGCCGCATGCGTTCATCACCGCGACCGGCCAAGGCATCAACTATCCGCGCAATCTCTGGCATGGCGTGCTGACGCCGCTCGGCGATGCCCAGGATTTCGTCATTGTCGACCGTGGCGGCGATGGCTCCAACCTCGAAGAATTCCATTTTTCGCACCCCTACGAAATCCATCTCCCCGACGAGAACCATTAATGACCGAAATATCGCTGATCGACCGCCTGCTCGATGTCATCGAGCAAGACATCGTGCCGAAGACAGAAGAAGGCGTGGCCCATGGCAACAAGCTGTTCGGCGCCGCGATCCTGCGCAAGGGCGACCATTCCCTGGTACTGGCCGAAACCAACAATGAGATGGAAAACCCGCTCTGGCATGGCGAAGTGCACTGCCTGAAGCGTTTTTATGAAATGCCCAAGGCCGAGCGTGTCGACACCAAGGATGCCATCTTCATCGCCACGCACGAGCCTTGCTCGCTCTGCCTGTCGGCGATCACCTGGACCGGCTTCGACAATTTCTACTACCTCTTCAGCCACGAGGATTCGCGCGACAGTTTCGCCATCCCGCATGATCTGAAAATCCTGAAAGAGGTCTTCACCCTCGACCCCGGCGGCTACAATGCCGAGAACGCCTATTGGAAGAGTTTTTCCATACGCAGGCTGGTGCGGGCTTTGCCCGAGGCCGAGCGCGGCCGGTTGGAGGCGCGCATCGGTAAGATCTCGGCGCGCTACGATGAACTGTCCGGCGCTTATCAGGACAGCAAGGCCGAGAACGATATCCCTCTGAACTGAGGTCGTGAGGTAGGCGCTGGCCAGGTCGCATTTTTCGCTGCTCCAGTCGCGAATGGCGATTGAAAGTCGCGGGCTGGCGGGGCGTTATGCCAGCCCATGAAAACCGTCACCGAATTTCCCCGCCAGGTCGTCGAATTCCCCGACATGGGCATCGTCATGCCGGATGGCTGCCGGCTGTCGGCGCGGGTGTGGATGCCGGAGGATGCGGGCGATGATCCGGTGCCGGCGATCCTCGAGCATCTGCCCTACCGCAAGCGCGACGGCACCATCTTTCGCGATCAGCTGACGCATCCCTATTTCGCCGGCCATGGCTACGCCTCGATCCGCGTCGACATGCGCGGCAATGGCGATTCCGAAGGGCTGATGGACGACGAATATTCCGAGCAGGAATTGCAGGATGCCTGCGATGTCATCGCCTGGGCGGCAAGCCAGCCTTGGTGCAACGGCAGCGTCGGCATGATGGGCATCTCCTGGGGCGGCTTCAACTGCCTGCAGGTGGCGGCCAAACAGCCGCCGGCGCTGAAGGCTGTCATCAGCCTGTGTTCGACCGTCGACCGCTATGCCGACGACATCCATTACAAGGGCGGCTGCCTGCTGACCGAGAATTTCGGCTGGGCTTCGACCATGCTGTCCTACTCGTCGCGGCCACCGGATCCGCTGATTGCCGGCGACAACCGCTGGCGCGATCTGTGGCTGACACGGCTGGAGAACCAGTCTTTCCTTTTGCCGCTCTGGCTCAGCCATCAGCATCGCGACGCCTACTGGAAACGCGGTTCGATCTGCGAGGATTTTTCCGCTGTCAAAGCGGCAGTGCTGTCGATCGGCGGCTGGCATGACGGCTACCGCAACACGATCTCGCACCTGGTCACCAACATCCAGGCGCCGGTGAAGGGCATTGTCGGGCCGTGGATCCACAAATACCCGCACTATGCCGGACCAAAACCCGCCATCGGCTTCCTGCAGGAAGCGCTGCGCTGGTGGGACCGCTGGCTGAAGGGCGTAGACACCGGCGTCGAGGCCGACCCGGACTACCGCGCCTATGTGATGGACAGTGTGCGGCCGTCGCGCTGGCACCCCGCGCGGCCGGGCCGCTGGGTCGCCGAACAGGAATGGCCGTCACCCAACATCAAGGTCGAGGCGATCGAACTCATCGCTGCCGGCGCCCAGCCCGCGATCGTCGCTTCGCCGCAAAGCTGCGGGCTCGCCGGCGGCGAATATTTTCCCTTCACCTTTGGTCCGGAACTGCCGGGCGACCAGCGCCCCGACGACGCACTGTCGGTCTGTTTCGACCAGCCACCGCTCGCTGAAGCCATCGACATCGTCGGCGCGCCGGAGCTTCTCATCCGGGTATCGTCGGATCGGCCACAGGCAAACATTGCGGTACGGCTGTGCGACGTGCATCCCGACGGCGCCTCGGAGCTGATCTCCTACGGCGTGCTCAACCTGACGCATCGCAACTCGCACGAATCCCCGGAAGCATTAGTGCCCGACAAGACCGTTTCGGCGCGCGTTATCCTCGACCAATGCGCCTACCGCGTTCCGGCCGGACACCGCCTGCGCATCGCAGTGTCCAACGCCTACTGGCCGATGATCTGGCCGTCGCCCGAGCCGGTGCGGCTCGACCTTTCGGCGGCGACGCTGAGGCTGCCGTTGCGCCCATTGGCAAAAGGCAGCGAGGTCTCATTCCAGGCCCCTGAAGGCGCTACGCCCTGGGCAACCGGGACTGTCCGGGCGGCGAATTCCGAGCGCCATGTCGGTCGCGACGAGAAGACCGGCATCGTCACGCTGTCGATCACGGACGATTTCGGCGCGGTGCGCGATCTCGCGCATGGGCTGGCCAATGGCAGCATCGCCCGCGAGACATGGTCGATCCATCCCGACGACCCGCTGTCGGCCTCGGGTCGCACGCACTGGACGCAGACCCTGTCGCGAAATGGATGGTCGGTGCGCACCGAGACATCGGCCGAAATGCGCTGCGATGCGCAAAACTTCATCGTCAACGCCAGAATCGAAGCCTATGACGGCGAAGCGCTGGTTTTCGAACGCGATTTCCAAGAGACGATCCCGCGCGACCTGCTCTGAGCGCAGATCCGACTGGTCCAGTTGCGACGTGCGATTTACGCCACGGCATGTCGCATTCCGTCTTGCTTACGGCTTTGCCTTCCGGTCAATATCCCTTTGGTAACAACAAACAAAAAAACGACCACAAGGTCGAACCAACAGAGTGAGGAACTCAAATGTCTAACGAACTCGAATATCTGAGCCGGCGCGTTGCATCCGGCAAGCTGAGCCGTCGTGATTTTCTCGGCCGTGCGGCCGCGCTCGGCGTCACCGCACCCTTCGCCAATATGCTGCTTTCCAGTGCGGCTCGCGCGGAAGGCCCGGTCAAGGGCGGCACGCTGAAGGCCGGCCTGGTCGGCGGTGAATCCACCAACAGCCTCGATCCGGCGCTGATGATGACGCAGGTGCCGTTCGCCTTCGGCAAGTGCTGGGGCGAAATGATCGTCGAGCTGTCGCCCGAGGGCAAGCTCGAGAACCGCATCGCCGAGGAGATCGGCTCGTCCGACGACGCCAAGGTGTGGACGCTGAAAATCCGCGACGGCGTCGAGTTCCACAACGGCAAGACCGTGACCGCCGAGGACGTCGCCGCCACGCTCGAGCGCCATTCGGACGAAAAGTCGAAGTCCGGCGCACTCGGCTACATGAAGGGCATCGAGACCATCAAGGCCAGCGGCAAGGAAGTGGTGCTGACGCTGAAGGAGGCCAACGCCGACCTTCCCTATCTGCTCAGCGACTATCACCTGATCGTCCAGCCCAACGGCGGCAAGGACAAGCCCGATGCCGGCATCTCGGCCGGCCCATACGTGGTCAAGACCAACGAACCCGGTGTGCGCCATGTCGGCGAGCGCTTCGCCAATTACTGGCAGGGCGACAAGATGGGCCATGCCGACCAGATCGAAGTCGTCGTTATCAACGATGCGACGGCGCGCACGGCGGCCCTGCAGGGCGGCCAGGTCAATATGATCAACCGCGTCGAGCCGAAGATCGTCGACCTGATCAAGCGCCTTCCGGGCGTTACCATCCGCAACCATGCCGGCCCCGGCCACTACGTCTTCATCATGCATTGCGACACGGCGCCCTTCGACAACGCCGATTTGCGCATGGCGTTGAAGCTGGCGATCGACCGCGAAGAGATGCTGGACAAGATCCTGCGCGGCTACGGCTCGCTCGGCAACGACTTCCCCATCAATGCTTCCTACCCGCTGTTCACCGAGATCGAACAGCGCAAATACGATCCAGACAAGGCCAAGTTCCACTTCAAGAAGTCGGGCCATGACGGCTCCGTGCTGCTGCGCACATCGGATGTCGCCTTCCCCGGCGCCGTCGATGCCGCACAGCTCTACCAGCAGAGCGCGGCCAAGGCCGGCATCACGCTCGAGATCAAGCGCGAGCCCGGCGACGGCTACTGGAACGAAGTCTGGAACAAGCAGCCCTTCTGCGCCTCCTACTGGGGCGGCCGCTCGACCCAGGACCAGATGTACTCGACCGCCTATCTGTCGACCGCCGACTGGAACGACACCCGTTTCAAGCGTCCGGACTTCGACAAGATGGTGCTGGCCGCGCGCGCCGAACTGGACGAGGCCAAGCGCAAGGCGATGTACCACGACATGGCTGTCATGGTCCGCGACGAAGGCGGCCTGATCCTGCCGATGTTCAACCAGTTCATCGACGCGACGGGCGCCAAGGTTGGCGGCTGGGTCGACGATCCGCATCAGGAACTGATGAACGGCTACGCGCTGGCGAAGTGCTGGCTCGAAGCCTGAGCCCGGCTTTGCGGATATGTCCTCACCCATCGTGAAACTAATTGCCCAGCGCATTGCGCTGGGCATCGTCCTCCTGCTGGCCGTTTCGGTCCTGATCTTCGCCGGTACCCAAATCCTGCCCGGCGACGTCGCACAAGCCATCCTCGGACAATCGGCGACGCCGGAGTCGCTCGCCAATCTGCGCGAGCAGCTCGGCCTCAATCAGCCGGCTTACATCAGGTATTTCCACTGGCTCGGCGGTGTGCTCACCGGCGATCTCGGCACCGCCATGTCGAGCGGCCAGGATATCGCGACCTCGATCAAAGGGCGGCTGTGGAACACGCTGTTCCTCGCCTTCTGGGCGGCGGTCGTGGCTGTGCCGCTGGCCATCATCCTCGGCCTGATCGCGGTGCGCTACCGCAATGGCTGGGTCGACAAGCTGATCTCCGGCCTGGCGCTTGCCTCGACCTCCTTCCCGGAATTCTTCATCGGCTATGTGCTCGTCTATTTCTTTGCCGTGAAGTACCAATGGTTTCCCGCCATCTCCACGGTCTATGACGGCATGCCGTTCGGCGAGCGCATGCAGGCGATCGCGCTGCCGGCGACGGCCCTGACATTGGTTGTTCTTGCCCACATGATGCGCATGACGCGCGCGGCCATCCTCAACGTCATGCAGTCGGCCTATGTCGAGACGGCGGAACTGAAAGGCCTGTCGGCCTTCAACGTCATCCGCAAGCATGCTTTCCCCAATGCCATCGCGCCGGTCATCAACGTCGTCATGCTCAACCTCGCCTACCTCATCGTCGGCGTCGTCGTGGTCGAGGTGATCTTCGTCTATCCCGGCATGGGGCAATATCTGGTCGATCACGTCACCAAGCGCGACGTGCCGGTGGTGCAGGCGGTCGGCCTGGTCTTCGCCGCCGTCTATATCAGCCTGAACATCATTGCGGACATCGGGGCGATCGTCGCCAATCCGCGCCTCAGACATCCGAAATAGGGGGGCGGGCATGCTCGATATCAAACGCATCCCCATCCCCGCGCTGATCGGCATCGTGCTGACGGCGATGTTTGTGCTGGCAGCGGTCTTCGCGCCTTTGATCGCACCGTACGGCAATGCCGAGATCGTCGGCGACGTCTGGGAACCGATGACGGCGGCACATTTGCTGGGCACCGACAATCTCGGCCGCGATCTGCTGTCGCGCATGATCTATGGCGCCCGCATTACACTGTTCATCGCGGTGCTGGCCACCGCGCTATCGTTCTCGCTCGGCGCCATACTCGGCTTTTCGGCGGCGGTGTTCGGCGGCTGGTTCGACACGCTGTTGTCGCGCCTCGTCGATCTGCTGATGTCGATCCCGACGCTGATCATGGCGCTCGTCGTGCTCTCGGTGCTGCCGACCAATCTGGTGACGCTGATCCTGGTGATGGGCGTTCTCGACTCGACCCGCGTCTACCGCCTGTCGCGCGCTGTCGCCGTCGACATCAACGTCATGGACTATGTCGAAGCCGCCAAATTGCGCGGCGAAGGCAGCGGCTGGATCATCTTCCGTGAGATTCTGCCCAACGCGTTGTCGCCGCTGGTCTCCGAACTCGGCCTGCGCTTCATCTATGCCGTGTTGTTCCTGTCGACGCTGTCCTTCCTCGGCCTTGGCGTGCAACCGCCGGATGCCGACTGGGGCGGCATGGTCAAGGAAAACAAGGACGGCATCGTCTTCGGTATCGGGGCGGCACTTATTCCCGCCGGGGCGATCGCCGCACTGGCAATCTCGGTCAACCTTGTCGCCGACTGGATCCTCAATCGCACGACAAGCCTGAAGGGAGGACGCGGGTGATGGCCGACACAAAAGCAAAACCCGGCCTGCTGCTCGATATCCGCAACCTGCGCATCGAAGCGACAGTGTTTCCGCCCGGCGAGGCGCCGAAGAACATCGTGCTGGTGCACGATGTTTCGCTGACGCTGGAAAAGGGCAAGGTGCTCGGCCTGATCGGCGAGTCCGGCGCCGGCAAGTCGACCATCGGCCTGTCGTCGATGGGTTATGGCCGCGGCGGCGTGCGCATCACCGGCGGCGAGGTGCTGCTCAACGGCCGTGACATCCTCAAGGGCGGCAAGGAAGGTTTCCGCAAATTGCGCGGCCGCGAGGTCTGCTATGTCGCGCAATCGGCGGCCGCCGCCTTCAACCCGGCGCACAAGCTGATGGATCAGGTGGTGGAAGCCACGCTGTTGCACGGCACGGCGACACGGGCTGAGGCCGAGAAACGCGCCGTGGCGCTGTTCAAGAAGCTCAGCCTGCCGAACCCCGAAACCATCGGCGAACGCTTTCCGCACCAGGTCTCCGGCGGCCAGTTGCAGCGGGTGATGACGGCGATGGCGCTGTGTTCGGAACCCGACCTGATCGTCTTCGACGAGCCGACCACGGCGCTCGACGTCACGACGCAGATCGATGTGCTGGCGGCAATCAAGGACGCCATCCGCGACACCCATGTCGCGGCGCTCTACATCACCCACGACCTAGCCGTCGTCGCCCAGGTCTCGGACGAGATCATGGTGCTGCGCCATGGCCGGCTGGTCGAATGGGGCGGCACCCGCCAGATCATCAAGGAGCCGCGCCAAGAATACACCAATGCGCTGGTCTCGGTGCATGAGATCGAGCACGCCGAGCAGAAGCCTGGCGCGACGCCGTTCCTGTCGGTGAAGAACGTCACCGCCGCCTATAGCGGCGGCAACGTCAAGGTGCTGAAGAACGTCTCGGTCGACATCTATCCGGGCCAGACGCTGGCTGTCGTCGGTGAATCCGGCTCCGGCAAGTCGACGCTGGCGCGCGCCATCACCGGGCTTCTGCCGCCCGAGGAAGGCACCGTCACCTTCGACGGCAGGCCGCTGGCCAACCGGCTTGCCGACCGGCCGAAGGAGGATCTGCGGCAATTGCAGATGATCTACCAGATGGCCGACGTGGCGATGAACCCGCGCCAGACCGTTGGCACCATCATCGGCCGGCCGCTCGAGTTCTATTTCGGCATACGCGGCCGCGAGCGCGACAAGCGCGTTGCCGAACTGCTCGACGAGATCGAGATGGGCAAAGGCTTTCTCGACCGCTACCCGGCCGAGCTGTCCGGTGGACAGAAGCAGCGCGTCTGTATCGCCCGCTCGCTTGCCGCCAAGCCGAAGCTGATCATCTGCGACGAGGTGACCTCGGCGCTCGACCCGCTGGTGGCCAACGGCATCCTCAAGCTGCTGCTCAACCTGCAGCAGCATGAGAAGGTCGCCTACCTCTTCATCACTCACGATCTGGCAACGGTGAAGTCGATCGCCGATTCGATCGCGGTGATGTATCGCGGCGAGGTGGTGCGCTATGGCGCCAAGAGCAAGGTGCTGACGCCACCCTTCGACGCCTATACCGACCTGCTCCTGTCCTCCGTCCCAGAGATGGAGATCGGCTGGCTGGAGAAGGCGATCAAGGGACGGCGCATGGCCAGCGCGGGCAACTAGCCCTGGGATAAACACTGCCGCCGTCATCCGGCTGCAATGCTGAACGGAAAAGATCGGCGCGAGCGGACACGGCTCGCGCCGAATTTGTTTTCACGGAATAAGGGGTAGGAAAAAATGAAGAACGAACTCGATCATCTCGCTGAACTCGCCGGCAAGGGCCGGATCTCTCGACGCGATTTCCTCGGCCGCGCCGCCGCGCTCGGCGTGTCGGCGGCCATGCTGCCGGCACTGGCCGGCAAGGCGTTTGCGCAGACGCCGGTCAAGGGTGGCATCATCAAGGCCGGCCTGCAGGGCGGCGAATCCACCAATAGCCTCGACCCGGCGCTGAACCTCAGCCAGGTCACCTACAATTTCGGCAAGCAATGGGGCGAATTCCTCGTGCGACTGACGCCCGAAGGCGGCGTCGAGAATTTGATCGCCGAAGAGATCGGCGCTTCGGCCGACGCCAAGACCTGGACCATCAAGGTGCGCGACGGCATCGAGTTCCATAACGGCAAGACCGTCACCGCAGAGGATATCGCGGCCACGCTCGAACGCCATGCCGACGAGAAGTCGAAATCGGGCGCGCTTGGCGTCCTGAAGAACATCAAGGCAATCAAGCCGAGCGGCAAGGAAGTGGTCGTCACCCTCGGCGACGCCGATGCCGACTTCCCCTATCTGATGGCCGACTACCACCTCGTCATCCAGCCGAATGGCGGCAAGGACAACCCGAATGCCGGCATCAGCGCCGGTCCTTACAAGGTGACCGTCAACCAGCCCGGCGTGCGCCATGGCGGTGAACGCTTCGCCAATTACTGGCAGGGCGACACGCTTGGCCATGCCGACCAGATCGAGATCGTCGTCATCAACGACGCAACGGCCAGGCTGGCCGCACTTCAGGGCGGGCAGGTGCATCTGATCAACCGCGTCGAGCCGAAAGTAGTAGACCTGGTCAAGCGCATCCCCGGCGTCACCATCGAGAACGTGTCGGGCCGTGGCTATTACCCGTTCAACATGTTCTGCGACACCGCGCCCTTCGACAACAGTGACCTCAGGATGGCGCTGAAGCTCGCCATGGACCGTGACGAATTGCTGGAGAAGATCCTGCGCGGCTATGGCTCGGTCGGCAACGATTTCCCGATCAACGAGGCCTATCCGCTGTTTTCGACCGATATCGAACAGCGCAAGTTCGATCCGGAAAAGGCGGCCGCGGCCTACAAGAAATCGGGCCATAGCGGGTCGATCCTGCTGCGCACCTCGGATGTAGCTTTCCCGGGCGCGGTCGATGCCGCCCAGCTCTACCAGCAGTCTTGCGCCAAGGCCGGCATCAAGATCGAGATCAAGCGCGAGCCGGGCGACGGCTACTGGTCGGAAGTGTGGAACAAGCAGCCCTTCTCGCTATCCTACTGGGGCGGGCGGCCGACCCAGGACCAGATGTATTCGACCGGCTATGTCTCGACCGCCGACTGGAATGACACCCGCTTCAAGCGGCCGGAATTCGACAAGATGCTGTTCACCGCCCGCGCGGAACTCGACCAGGCCAAGCGCAAGGCGATCTACCATGACATGGCGGTGCTGATGCGCGACGAAGGCGGGCTGATCGTGCCGTTCTTCAACCAGTTCATCGACGCGGCCGCCACCAGCAAGATCGCCGGCTGGGTCAAGAACCCGAACGGCGAGATGATGGACGGTTATGCGCTCGGCGCCTGCTGGCTGACGGCGTAGCCAAATCCTGCTTGTTGTTTCATAACAGAAAGCGCCGTGCGCCCCAGTGGTGCACGGCGCTTTGATGTCACGGCTTAACCCAAGCGGAACTCCCATGGCGCTCAAGACCAAGCTTCTCCTCATCGTCCTCGATGGCGTGCCCTATCGGAACTGGCGCCGGCTGATGGGCAATCTCGAGGGCTGGGTGCAGTCGGGCGAGGCGCAGGTATGGAAGATGCGCTCGGTGCTGCCGTCGACCTCGGCCTGCTGCTACGCCTCGATCCACACCGGAGTTACGCCGCAGGAGCACGGCATCCTGTCCAACGAGAACCGTTTTCTCGTCAACAAGCCGGACATTTTCTCCGAGGTCAGCAAGGCCGGCGGCAAGACCGGCGCGGTGACGCATTCCTATTGGTCGGAATTCTTCCGCTCCTATCCGTTCGACCTGGTCGAAGACATGGAGTTCGATGAGCCGGACGGGCCGATCACGCATGGCCGCTTCCACACCATGACCGGCTACAATTTGCGCAACCAGATGACACCGAGCGATGTCGACCTGTTTGCGACGCTGACCATGCTGACCAGGCGCCACGGCATCGATTACGGCATCCTGCACACCTGCACGCTGGATTCGATGGGCCACCGTTTCGGCCACGACTGCCACGAGATGGACCATGCCGTCTACGCGATGGACGGGATGCTGGCCGCCTTCCTGCCAGTCTGGCGGCAAGCCGGCTATGAGGTGATCGTTACCGCAGATCACGGCCAGACCGACCGCGGCCATCATGGCGGCCATGACGACGAAATGCAGGATTTCGCGCTGTATTATTTCGGGTCGGGCAAGGGGCCGCAAGCCGACACGCTGCTCGACCAGCTGCAGCTGGCGCCGACGGTGCTGAAGCGGCTGGGTGTGGCGGTGCCGGAGACGATGAAGGCGAAGCCGTTTCTGGGGTGATGTGAGTGCGACGCTGGCGCCCCCCTCTCCCCGTCTCTATACGGGGAGAGGGTAAGGGTGAGAGGCAGGGCTAACATCTTGATATAACAGGCAATGCCGGTTCCGCCCCTCATACGCCTGCCGGCACCTTCTCCCCGTATAGTGACGGGGAGAAGGGAGACGCTCTGGCAACACTCCTTCTCTTCGGTTAGCTTCCGGAAAATTCCTTGGCGGAAGGATGAACCTTTTTGGACCGATCGGCGACAGAGCAGACAGGAGCCAGGCGGCTCGACCGGCCATGACGGCAGCGACAGAGACTGATCGCGCGCTTGTCGACCGGGTCGCGAAGGGCGACCGTGCCGCTGTTCGGCTGCTGTTCATGCGTCACCACGCGCGGGTCTACCGCTTTGTGGTGCGCCAGACGGGATCGGAAATGATGGCCGACGATATCGCAAACGAGGTCTTTCTTGAGCTGTGGCGCCAGGCGCCCGGCTTCGAAGGGCGCTCGGAAGTCTCGACCTGGCTGCTCGGCATCGCCCGTTTCAAGGCGCTGTCGATGCTGCGCAAGAAAAAGGAAGACTGGATCGACGACGACGATGCGGCGCAGGTTCCCGACAGCGCCGACACGCCGGAAGTCGCCACCATGAAGGAAGACAAGGGCGCCGCGTTGCGCCGCTTCGTCGATGCCTTGCCGGAAGAACACCGCTCGGTGATCGACCTTGCCTATTACCACGGTCAGTCGGTGACGGAGATCGGCGAGGTGCTCAACATCCCGGTCGCCACCGTCAAGACCCGAATGTTCTACGCCCGCAAGAAACTCGGCGAAGCCTTGAAGGCCGCCGGTTACGACAGGGGGTGGCCATGAGTGCCGCTGAAAAGATGTCGCGCCGCGACGAAATGGAAACGCTGCTGCCGTTCTACCTGAACGGCTCGCTGGAAGGCTCCGACCTCGAAGCCGTCGAGGAATGGCTGGCGTCCGATCCGGCGGCAATGGCAGCGCTTGGCGAGGCCGAGGCCGAATTCTCCGGCACCACTGCCGCCAACGAGGCGATCCGGCCGCCGGCCGATGCGCTCAGCCGCTTTGCCAAGGCGCTCGACGCAGAAGCCGGGCCGGTGCGCGCGCCGGCGGGCCGTTCCTGGCTGGCGCAGGCGCTTGGCCGTTTCACGGCGATGCCGGCCACTGTTGGCTGGGCGGCAGCCGCGGTGTTGCTGGCGCTGGTGGTGGTGCAGTCCTACGTGCACACCGGTGGCAAGGGCAATGACTTCGAGATTGCCGGCGCAGAGGACGATCTGGCGAAACTGCCCTTCGCACTGGTCAAGTTCAAGCCGGACGCGAAGATGTCCGACATCGCCGTCTTCCTTGACCAGAACGGATTGAAGATCGCCGGCGGGCCGACCGCCTCGGGCGTCTTCCGCATTGCCATCCCGGCCAAGACCGGAGCAGACTACACCAAGCTCGTCGGCCTTATTGCCGCCCAGCCTTTCGCGGAGACTGTCATCGAGGGAAGGAAACCGGTTGATGGCGGCTGAAGCAGCCCTTCGATTTGCGGCATTCCTTGCGGCGGCGATGACAATCGCCGCCGCGCCCGCGTCTGCCCAGACCAACGACCCCAATACCGGCCGCACAAAAGTGGACTGCACAGACGCAGCCGGTGCGGCGGCTGCCGACTGCCCCAAGGACGACAAGGATGCAAACGGCGGAGCGGGCGGCGGCCAGGGCGCGGTTGTCCTTCCGGCCCTAATCGTCGACCTGTTTCCCAATCCGCCTGCGTCCGCAGCGCCGGTACCGACGCCACGGCCGTCAGCGCCGCCTGCCGATACGCAGGCCGGGCCTCCGGCCGGCGGTCCGATCGTTTCGCCGACCGATCTTGTCGCGACCGCACCACGCCGCGCTGTCGTCGGCGAGTTCGTGCCCGACGAGGTGCTGGTAACCGTCGATGGCGATGCCGGCGCTGTCCAGCAGATCGCCGCCTCTTTCGGCCTTGAAGTACGCTCGCAGCGCCAGTCGCGGCTGCTCGGCACCACTTTGGTGCGCTTCGGCATTCCCGACGGCCGCCCGGTCGGTACCGTGCTGGCGCAACTGGCCGCCGACGGCCGCACCCAGCGCCGTGAGCCCAACCATATCTATTCGCTGCAGCAGGCGGCCGGCATCGTCAACTATGCGTTCGAGCGCATCCAGCTCGACAACAAGCAAGCCAGCGGCGAAAACGTGCGCATCGCGGTCATCGACACCGGCATTGACGACACCAATCCGGCGCTGGCCGGCGTCATTGCCGACCAGTTCGACGCCATGCCCAACGTGCCGATCGAAAAGCGCGACCACGGCACTTCGGTCGACGGGCTGATCGCCGGCGTCGGCGCGCTCGAAGGCATGGCGCCCGGCGCCCGGATCTATCACGCCCGCGCCTTCGAGGACGGCAAGTCGACCATGGACGTCATCCTGTCTGCGCTCGACTGGGCGGCGGACCAGAATGTCAGCATCATCAATATGAGCTTTGTCGGCCCCAAGAACGATTTGCTCGCCACCGCCTGCCGCAATGCACGCGGACTGGGCATCATTCTGGTTGCGGCGGCCGGCAATAACGGGCCGAAAGCGCCCTATGGCTACCCCGCCGCCTATGACGGCGTCATCGCGGTCACCGCCACCGACGCCAAGGACGGGCTGATGCAGCAGGCCAATCGCGGCGCCTATGTCTTCATCTCCGCGCCCGGCGTCGAGATGGTGGCGCCGAGCGGCGCCGGCTCGGATGTCGTCACCGGAACCTCGTTTGCCGCCGCGATCGTCAGCGGCGCCATCGCCAACCTGATCCACGCCGCGCCCGAACGCTCGGCCGACGACATCGAGAAGGCGCTGGCCGCCACCGCGAGGGATCTCGGCCCGAAGGGGCGGGACAACGATTTCGGCTACGGCCTGCTGGATACGAAAGCGGCGGAAGCGGCGAAGGAGTAGCCGCGCTGGCTCAAGTCTCGGTTTGTCGAGGACGTACCAGAAAATAGATTGCCACGATGTGCGTGATCATCAGCAGCGGTACATAAATGACCGGGATCGCGTAGGTGCCGCCCAGCCACTCCGCGTGCGCGGGAAGGTCGACCTGTATGGCATGGTAATAGTCGACGACGATGTCGACAGTTCCCACGAGATTGAAGGCGACGACGAACAGCCAGAACAGCGAACGTATCCTCACCGTGAGCAGCGCCAGCATGGCCAGCACGCCTGTTGCGAAGTCGCCATAGGCGGCAAAGGTGGCGAAGCTGGAAGGTAGATCGGGGCTGACGACGCCCGGAAGGATGAAGACCAGCCCGAAGAAGCGGAAGCTGTGGAGGGTAGCGATGGCGCGTTGCGCCGCGCCCCCTTCCATCGCGCTTAACCACGGCCAGATATAAGCGCCAAAGCAAAGCAGCCACGCGACATAGCCTAGAACGAGATGGATTTGGAACAGGACTTCCGTCGACATTTGGCCTCCCATCAACAGTTGGTTCACACGGCCTCGAACACCGCGGTCAGGACGCCGAGCCGGCCTTGCATGAGATTTCGTCCCAGGTTGGTCGAAAGCTCAGCGAAGTCCGGTCCCATCACCACGCCGAGATTTGGTGAAGGCGGCGGCCCGAATGCGCGCAGTTGCGCGAACCAGGCCTTGGCGGTCTCGGTGTCGTCTTGCCATGCCAGCACGCGGAAGCCGGCCGATTCGATCGTCTCGCCCGTCGCTTCGGCTGTGAGGAGGAGGCTCGTCGCCGGCGTTCGCGCCCAAGGCAGCGGATAGTGCGGCTCGCCAATGACCGAGACGACGTCGAAGGTGGCAAACCTGCCGCCAGGCTTCAGCACGCGCCGGATCTCGCTGTAGAGCCGCGCCCGGTCGGAAATGTTCATCGCCACATGCTGCAGCAGCACGACGTCGAAACGGCCATCATCGAATGGTAGCTCCAGCGCGCTGGCAATCTGGAATGACAGCTGCCCGCTCTGTCCCGTCCGCTTGGTCAGATAGCGCGCGGCATCCACGAAAGGCTCGCTGAGGTCGACGCCGGTAACCAAGCAGCCATAGGTCGCGGCCAGAAAGCGCGCCGGCCCGCCGACGCCCGAGCCGACGTCCAGAACCGACATGCCGGCCGCAATCCCCGCCAATTGGGCAAGCTCGGCGGTGGCAGCAAGCCCACGGGTGTGAAACTGGTCGACGGCACCCAATTGCTGGGGCGTGAGAAGCTGATCCTCCGGGCCGAGGGCAGCCAGTACCGTCTTCAGCCGCTCGGTCAGGCCAGTCGCGCGATAATGGTCGCGCACGCCATCAAGTTCATCGGTCATGCAATATATCTCCTGGGCAAGATATCTCTGGGCAAGGTGTCTGACTTGCAGCTCTTACCTAAGCCCGCTTCCATAATTCGACCATTCGCTGTAATCAGAACAACCTATGAAGCAGAACTACACAATCCGGTACGGTGCGCTGGAGGGCGTGGAGGTGTTCCTGGCTGTCGCCAGGCACCGCAACTTCCGCCGCGCCGCCGCCGATCTCGGTGTGACGCCGTCCGCGGTGAGCCAGGCGGTGCGCATGCTGGAAGCCCGCATGGGTGCGGCGCTGTTCGCCCGCACGACGCGGAGCGTCGGTCTGACCGAGGCCGGCCAGCGCTTCCTCGACCGCGCCGGCCCTGCCTTCGAGGAGATCGTTGCGGCCGGCGAGGCCGCGCGCGACGTCGGCCAACGGCCGACGGGGCTGCTGCGCCTATCGGTGCCCCGTTCCGTCGTACCATTGATCCTGGAGCCGATGATCGCGTCGTTCTGCCGGGCCTACCCGGAGATCGAACTGGAGATTGCCGCGAGCGACGAGATGGTCGATCTGGCGACCGGCGGCTTCGATGCCGGCATTCGCTTGGGCCAGTTCATCGCGTCCGACATGGTCGCGGTGCGACTTACGCCATCGTTCTCGTTTGTAGTTGTCGGCAGCCCCGACTATCTCGACCGCCACGGCTGTCCCGAGCGTGTCGACGACTTGCGCCACCACGCCTGCCTGCGCTTGCGCCGCTCGAACGGCGCCATTGCGCCCTGGTCTTTCGCCGACGGCAACGAGGCGGTCGAGGCGATGGTCACAGGCCCGCTGATCGCGCACGACTATCCGACGTTGCTGGGGGCTGCGATGCAGGGCGTCGGGCTGGCGCAGACGCCTCGACCCGTCGCTGAAGGTCCGATCGCCCAGGGAAAACTCAAGCCGGTGCTGGAGGGTTTGGCCGCCGCGACGCCAGGCGTCTTCCTCTATCATCCCGGCAAGCGCCAAGTCCTGCCGAAACTGCGCGCTTTCATCGATCACCTCAAATCTGCGGCTTGAGGCAATGAATGGGTAGCGCGAACATGATGGTCGTTACCGAAGAAATCGTCCACGGGAATCGGCCGGTCGCGAAATGACGAGGTAGTCCCTATCCGAGCCTGCGAGGTTGAGAACCAAGCTGAACAACGCCTTCATCGATCGAGATCGTTTCGGCAACGCTCTCACCCTTATATGTGCTGCGTACCGCGCATCAGCGTTGATTCCGGGACCACCACGCCGCGCCCGAACGCTCGGCCGACGACATCGAAAAGGCACTGGTGGAGACGGCCAGGGATCTCGGCCCGAAAGGTCGCGACAATGATTTCGGCTATGGGTTGCTGGACACCAAGGCGGCGGAAGCGGCGAAGCAGTGAGTTTTGCGGCGCGGTCCCTTCAAGTGGCAACTGCGCGCAGTGGCATCTCACGCTTGATCGTCCTGTCGAGGTAGTCGGTCAGATGCGCGGTGAGTTCTCGCGCGTCGTCTTCGGCGCCGTGAATGAAGCTCGATTTCCGGCGACGTAGATATGGCAGGCCCACCACATAGACCCCGGGAACGTCAGCAACGCCCCGATCGTGCTTGAGGTCGCCCTTGCGATCGAAGATCGGCAGGTCCAGCCAGGAAAAGTCCGGCCGAAAACCGGTTGCCCACAGCACCGTGCGAATGTCTTCGCCGAGTCTAAGATTCAGTTGCGGCGCCCCGTCGATTGCAGTGGGGGCAAAGCGCTCGATGGGACCAACGCCGGACGGTGCATTCGCCTCTGCCCATTCGTCGATTGAAGCGAGCAACCGGTTCATCTTCAGGTCAGCGAGCGCGCAGACGTTGCGAAGCGTTCCGGAAAACTGGGCTGTTGCGTCGCGAATGCCCATCAGGCGTCCGACGATTTTAACGCCTTGCCCCTGCAGGACATTGAGGTCGAGCGTGGCGCGGTCTGATGCGCCCGCAAGCTGCGGCGATGGTACTCTTCGGGCGCGATCGGGGTCGTCAACGTCTTCGATGCGCTGGTCGAGCACGCCCGTCGCAAGCATCCACCATTGGATATCGCGACCTCGATAGACGCGCGGCAGCCGGACGTGTTCGCCCACCGCGAGCGTGACGGGCCGGCCACTGAGCTGGATCTCCTGCGCCAATTGCAGGCCTGTCGCCGATGCCCCAACCACCAGCACGCCGCCAGGGGCAAGTTGCCCCGGATTGCGATAGGAGCGAGCCGATAGTTGTTCGAGGGTCGCGGGCATGGCCTCGGCCAGCCGAGGTATGACCGGTTTGTTGAAGGCGCCAGTCGCGAGCACTATGGCACGGCACAGCCAGTCCCCATTTTGGGTTTCCACCCGAAAGCCGTGGCTGCTCTGCGCAACTCTGTTGACTGCGGTGCGCGTCAGAACCGGTGCTGATGTGTACGTGGCGTAATCGGAAATGAAATCGGCGACCTGCCCGACGCTCATGTAACCGTCCGGGTCATCGCCCTGGTATGGGTAGTCGGGGAGCCGCGCCATCCAATTGGGTGTGAGCAAGTGCAGTGAATCCCAGCGCTCAGTGCGCCAGCTATTCGCAACCTCGCCCCGCTCGAGAACCACGTGCCTGAGCGAGTGCTGGCCCAGCAGATAGCTCATCGCCAGGCCCGAGTGACCGGCACCGATGACGACGACGTCAACGGTGCCGGCGATCCCGCGCGATGGGCTTTCGCTCATCAGGACTTGCTCGAGGTGACCGTGACATCAGTTGGGTTGGTGATCACGTCGAAGACCGCCGAGCGCTTTTGCGACTGCGCGACAAGAGCGGCTATGTCTTCTGCGCTGGCGTCCGCGTCGATGTCGTAGTGCACCTTGATGCCGTCGAAGCCGTTGCGGACGTCCGGATCGATGCCGAGGATGCCCTGGATATTCATGCCGGCTTCGAGCGTCGCCTTGACCGAGTGGAGCTGGATGTTGCGGTTTTGTGCGACTGCCGCGATGCCCGCGGTCAGGCAGCCGGCCAGGCCGACCAGCACAAACTCGACGGGTGTCGCACCCTTATCCTCGGACGCAAAGATTTCCGGGTGATCGGACTCGAACTTGTAGGTCTGGCGATGCTGCTGTTCTGCGCCCAGGCCGAAGAATCCGTCGACTGTAGCTCGGTTGTGGGTCCCCTTGACCCATTCACTCGTGGCGCGCCACTTGAAGCGGGCGGCCTCGGGGGCATCCTTCAGCGCCTCGCGGGCGCCAAGCAAGGCGGCTACGTTGACACCATTTGTGGCAGTTTCCGTGTGTTTGGTCATATGTCGTACTCCTGTTGACAGGTGAGGTTCCGCTTGCAGCGGACGGTGCTGGCGTAACTGCGGCAAAGCCGAACTCCAGGGATCGCCGAGGTTGGGGTGGTGCCTCGTTCAGAGGATCCTGCCCCAGCTGTTGGAAGAGAGCCTTTTCTGGCGCGGTGTAACCGGCCAGCCAATGTCCTTTTGAATTTCCAACGGCAGGCTGTTCAGAACGCGTTCGGACTTTCGTGCTTCACGGGCGTTTTTGATAGCCGCCCCATAGCGCGCGACCGTTTCAAACATTGACATCTTTATCTCCTGTAGAGCTTTGGGCGCCTCGGGTTATGCTCACGCAACCGCGCAACGGTCTGTTAAATGCTCCACATTTGTATCTGCAAGGTTGCACCAAAACAGACGGTCGGTAACAAAATCCCATATGGCCGACGCAAGGGATCGTTTGCCGCAGCGAAATATTCGCGCGATTGCCAGCCTGATCCATGCCGTGCCCGAACGCTCTGCCGACAACGTCGAAGAGGCACTGGCCGCCACCGCCAGGGAGCGCGGTCCCAAGGGCCGCGACAATGATTTCGGCTATGTTTGCTGGATACGAAGGCGGCGGAAGTGGCGCTGGGCGGATTTCGCGCCCGACCGATTCAGAGTGCCGGACCTAACCGGACAGGGCTTCCATCATGGAAGCGCGACAGTCGAAAGCGGCTGAGGTCGTGCCCGGTCCCGTTTCCCTGGATCATGTCGGCAACGACGCGACCTATGCCAGGCCCGATGCCGAAGCCGTGACCACTCATTCCCGTGGCGACGAACAGACCGCCGATTGCCTCCGCCCGATCCACGACAGGGACGACGTCGGGCATGGCGTCGATCATGCCGCCCCAGCCGGCCTTCAGGCGAACGGTTTCGAACTGTGGAAAAAGGCGTTTGAAATTGCGTTCTATCGATCGCAATTTGGCGGGTTCCGGGGCCGGGTTGAGCACCCGCTTTCTCTCGAAAGGGCTCTGCGAATCCGGCGCCCAATCGCGCGGGGTCGACCAGCTATCGGGGTAGCCTGATGGCGCGAACGGCAAGTAGCGTGTTCCCAGCGGACTGTCCCTGAGGGCGGGCAGATATTTGGTGGCGTGGCGGAATGCATCAGGCCCCAGGTAAAGCAAATGGCTGCTCCCCGGGGCGAGCGTGTAGCCGCCATCCTGCCGGCGCCTGAAAGCGATGTGTTCGTCAGCCGCCGCGCCCGGATAGATCTCAGGCAAGGGCTCCGTTGCGGCTGCGGTCACCCTGACGCTGAGCTGGGGGATGGACACGCCGTGTCTTCGCAAAAGCAGGGATGACCAGGCGCCGCCCGCAACCAGTACGCTGGAGGCCTCGATATACCCCGCCTCGGTCCACACCCCTGTGACCCTGCCGGCCGAGATTTCGAGGGTTCGCGCTGCGCAATTCTCGATGATTTTGACGCCTTTTCGGACGGCAAGCCGGGCAAGCGCCGGCACCGCCAACCAAGGCTCCGCACGCATGTCGGAGGGCGTCGTCATCGCGCCCTTGAACTTGCGCGACGTGCCTTTGATGAGTTTCGCCGTTTCGTTGCCGTCCAGGAGGCGCGTGTCGAGCGCATGGATCGCTGCGATCTTCATGAATGCTTCGAAGCCGGCCATGTCCTTGTTGGAGTTCGCCAGGTAGGTCACGCCTGTCTGGGTCAGCCCGATGTCTTCGCGGCACTCTTCAGCCAGTTGCCGCCACAGGTGAATAGCCTCGATGACAATGGGCAACTCGTCGGCGTCTCGTCCCTGCTTTCGAATCCAGCCCCAGTTTCGGGATGACTGTTCGGCCGCAATGCGTCCTTTCTCCAGCAGCGTGACCGGAATGTTCCTCTGCGCCAGGAAAAGCGCCGTCGTTACGCCGATAACACCGCCGCCAACGATCACCACCTCCGAACTCTTCGGAGCCGGGCCAGGATGCTGGATTGGATCCGCTTCGGAGAACGGGAATGTAGGCAAGTGGCGCACCCTGTGGGCTGGTCGATGGCTCTGGCTTACTGGTTGCCACCCCCTAGAAGTCAAAGCAAGGACAGGGCCAGGCAGACCGTTGTCCCACGACAGCAAAGCTTTGAACCTTCATTGAGCCTATGCGGAGTTTATCGGCAGGGCCATTGCCGGTGCCGGCGAGATTTTGATCGTGGCCGACAGCGGTGTTATCTTGCTCTCGTATCTGGGGGGAGACCATGCGGGTCGTGGTGATCGGTTCAGGCGGCATCGACCGCTGTCTCGGTGGTTGGGCGCTGGCGAAGGCGTTACGTTTTTCGTGCACCGTGTCCGCCTCGAAGCGCTGCAACGGCCCTGGCACCAGGGCCTGTGGCAAATGACGAGTAACGCCAATGTCCTTGATGCGGTGGTAATCGGGGCCGGCTGGGCCGGTCTGGGCGTCAGCCATTCGCTGGCACGGCGAGGTCTGCGCCACAGCATACTGGAGAGAGGCCGCATTGGTGAGACCTGGCGGACACAGCGGTGGGATTCTTTCCAGATGAATACCCCCAACGTCCAGACCGTAATGCCAAGCGACTCCTATGATGGCGCAGATCCGTTCGGTGCCCTGCCATGCAGCGAGTTCGTCGCCCTCCTTGAGGACTTCGCCAGGCGCAACGGGCTCCCGGTCGAACCGGATACTGCGGTGACCGAGCTCGCCCGCGAGCACGAGAATGGCGCGTATCGGCTCACCACCTCGCGTGGCACAGTTTTGGCACGGAACGTGGTGATCGCAAGCGGTCACTTGAATTGTCCGGTGCGCCCGATTTGGGCCGCTTCGTTGACGCCCGGTCTCCGCCAGATCGACGCTTCCGATTATCGCAGCGCCGCCGATCTTCCTGATGGCGCTGCGCTGGTTGTCGGAAGCGGCCAGTCGGGTGCCCAGATCGCGGAGGACTTGGCAACAGCAGGCCGAACAGTCTTCCTTGCCACCGGCCGGGTCGGAAGGCTCTCACGCCGCTACCGAGGTCGCGACATCATGATGTGGCTCGTCGAAAGCGGATTTCTCGACGTGCGTCGAGAGGAAATCATCCGTCTTGCAGGACGCATTCCGCCTCGTGGTGTGCTTGGGGCAGAATACACGATAAGCCTGCAGGCGCTCAGCGCCCGAGGTATCGTGCTGCTTGGGCGGTTCGCAGGCGTCGAGGAAGGCGGCCGTCTCTCATTCGCCGACGATCTCGAAGCGCATGTTCGCTTTGCGGATGAAGCCTCCACCAACGTCAAACGTTATATCGGCGAGTATATCAGCCGCTCCGGGATCGATGCCCCCGTTTCGGAACCCGACCCAGCGGAGACTGTCGCGGCGCATCTGCCGAAACCGACTGTCCGTTCTCTCGATGTTGCCGAGTCCAGCATCACGAGTGTGGTGTGGTGCACTGGCTTCCGGGGCGATTTCAGCTGGGTGAGTCTCCCTGGTGTCATCGACTCAGGGGGACAGCCCATTCATGAGGATGGCGTGGCCGCGCTTCCGGGTATCTACTTCGCCGGGTTGGATTTTGCCTCCACGCGCAAATCGGGCACAATATTGGCGATTGCCGAGGAGGCACATCGCCTTGTCGAACACATTGTGGGGCGCTCGTGACGGGCTGGACACAGTCGATCGGGTTTTGATTGCTAGAGCGTTTTCCCGGAAACGGCGAACCGCCCTATCTCTTGGAATTGCTGTTAGCCCGGCGCGCCCGCGACCGAGCCCCTGACCACCAGGTCGACCGGCCAGACCTCGCCTCGCGCCCCTTCCTCCAGACCGGAAATGCGCGCCGCCAACCGCTCGGCGACGCGCGCGCCGGCGAGACGGATCGACGAGCGTGTCGTCGACAAGCGCACGGAAAAATTCTCCGGCTTCAGCCATGGGAAGACGTCGTCATGGGCAATCAGCGACAGGTCGCCTGGAATGGTCAGGCCGAGATCGCGCACCGCGCGCCCGACGCCGAGCGCCATGATCAGACTGGATGAGCAAGGGCATCAAGGGGCGGCTTGGTGCAGCCTTCTGAAATCACACGTCGCTGAGCGAGGCCGCAGTCCTACGCTGCTTGGCTTGCGGGTTGACGATATCGGCTTGTCCTTCGCCGCTCATCATGGCCCACAGGTTCTTGGCCGCATGCCAGCCGATGGCCTGAGTTCCTTCTGTCGTCCAGGCCGCGACATGTGGGGTGCACAAGACGTTGGGTAGCGAAAACAACGGATCGTCGGTCTTCGGCGGCTCCTGGTCGAACACGTCGAGCGCCGCACCCGCGATTTGGCCATTGGCCAGCGCTGCTCGCAGGGCTGTGTAGTCGATCAGCGATCCGCGCCCGGTGTTGACGACGATGGCTGACGGTTTCATCTTCGCGAACGCGGCGGCGTTCAGGATGTGATGGTTATCCGGGCTCGGCGTTGCGTGTAGCGTCAGGAAGTCGGATTGCGCCACCAGGGTGAAGAAGTCGACGAGTTCGATGCCTGGAGGCGCTTCCTTCAGGAAGGGATCGTAGGCAAGGATGCGGGTCTCCCAGCCCGACAGCCGTTGCGCCACGCCACGGCCGATGCGACCGAGGCCGAGGATGCCGACGGTGGCGCCGCGCAGCGTCGCGCCATGGGTCAGGCCGCGCCACCCGCCACGCCGCATGAATTCGGGCGTCCACGTGCCAAGTTGTTTGGCAACCGCCAGCATCAGGGCGACCGCGTGCTCGCTGACCGTGAAGATCTGAAAATCGTTCGGCGTACTCGAAACCAGAATGCCGTGCTCGGTGGCGGCGTCGATGTCGATGCTGTCGACGCCAATGCCATATTTTGAGATGTAGCGCAGATCCGGAAGCGCCTGCATCACGCGCCTGGTGATGCGGGTGCCGCTTGCCCCCATCAAGGCGACACAGCCATGTGCCTTGGCAATCAGCTCATCCTCGGTGAAGCGCTTGAACGGCATTTCCCAGAGCGCATTGCCGAAAATGACGTTGACCCCACGCTCGCGCAGCCAGTCCAGCGAGGCGTCAGTCGGGTCGTAGCGTTCAAATGCGAGAACGCTGGGCAAGCCTTGAGCGCTCATGATGGTGGCGATCTCCTCAAATACCTTCGAATTCTCCCGACGGAACAGTTCTTGCCGATTTCAATCCGCTTCGAAGCGCCGTCCGGGCTGGTTGGTACGTCGGTCGCGGAAGATGCGCTGGCAGGTGTTGGACAGATGCGTGCGCATTCCCCGCGTTGCCGGGCAGCGGCTTGAGTGCTCAACCGCAATCGCTGCCGGAGGGGGCGCAACGCATCTTAAGCATGCTTCTTTCCTAGGGCATATCGGACCCACGGCCTGAGCCTCTCACACGACCGTCCAAAAAAATAGCGCAGCAGAGGTCCTGCATTCATTTTCCTGGCTATAGCGGGAATATCTCCGCCTCAGTTGGCGGCGTTGGTCGAGGCGCGAACGCATGTATGTCTGCTCAACGGCTGATGTTGGGCGCGTAGGGGCCATTCGCGTCGTGGAAGACGGACGTAGGCTTTGGGTCCAGCTCGATCGCTACAGGTGATTGAGTTCTGACCCTAAACCGGCGCGCCCGCCACCGAGCCCCTGACCACCAGGTCGACCGGCCAGACCTCGCCTCGCGCCCCTTCCTCCAGGCCGGAAATGCGCGCCGCCAGCCGCTCGGCGACGCGGGCGCCGGCGAGGCGGATGGACGAGCGCGTCGTCGACAAGGGCACAGAAAAATTCTCCGGCTTCAGCCATGGGAAGACGTCGTCATGAGCAATCAGCGACAGGTCGCCGGGAATGGTCAGGCCGAGATCACGCACCGCGCGCACGACGCCGAGCGACATGATCAGGCTGGAGCAGGCGATCGCGGTTGGCGGTTCGCTCTGTTCCAGCAGGCGGCGGGCGGCGCGATAGCCGTTCTCCTCGGTCATCGTCACCGAGCAGACATGGCGCTCCCCGAGCGTCAGGCCGCTGGCGGCCAGCGCTCGGCGCATGCCGCGTTCGCGGTGGATGGCGAAGGTCTCGCGGTCGTCGCCATTGATCAGCGCGAGGCGCCGGTGGCCGAGCTGGACCAGCAGCCGGGCCGCCTCGTGGAAGGCGCCCTCATTGTCGATGTCAGTGAACGGGTAGTCGAAATCGAAGCCGTCGCTGCGGCCATGGACGATGAAGGGAATGCCCAGCGCGTTGACCAGCGCCACCCGCCGGTCGGCCGGCCGCGGCGAGGAGATGTAGACCGCGTCGACCTGTCGGTTGGCGACGATGCGGCGATAGGTGGTCTCCTGGTCGTCGGCATCTGCCGGCGACAGAACGAGGTCGAGTTCGTGCGAGCGGGCATAATCGCCCAGACCGGAGAGGAATTCGACGAAATGCGGATCGATGTCGACCGACGCGCCGGTCGGCAGGACATAGCCGATCATGCCGGTCTTGCCGGTCGCCAGCCGGCGCGCGCTCGGGTTGGGCCGGTAGCCGTGGCGCTTGGCGGCATCCACCACGCGCCGGCGGGTTTCCTCGTTGACCTCCGGATAGCCGTTGAGCGCACGGCTTACCGTTGTCTGCGACAGAGCCAGCATATGGGAGAGCTGCTTCAGGTTCACTGGGAGGCCTCCAAGCCTCAAAGCGCTTTTAATTTTGAATCCACGCGGCCGCCACGACGGGCGCCGCCGAGCCCATCGACCATACGCACTGGTCTGGCCAGTTTGAAGCATAATATGCTGCTGCACCGCCAAAAAACCATGCTGCAGTGCACTTTATCAAGTGTTGCAGCACGAACTTAAATCGATTAGCCTACTACCCTCTTGACTTCCGTTGGATTCAATGGCGAGATCAAAAGGACCAAAGCGCTTTGGAAGACTCTTTCGAAAGGTTGCGGTTCCTTTCCGAGTGAGTCACAGTCCTGCGGCGTCGGCGGACGGAATGGAGGTTCCGTCCGGGTGTATGTGACCACTGGGAGGAATACCGATGAAGAAGATGCTTCTGCTTGGCGCAGCGTTTACCACGCTGGCCTTGACCCTGCCGGCGCAAGCCGAACTGAAGTTCAAGCCGGGCGAGGACCCGCGCTTCAACTGGGCCAATTACGAAGAGCTGAAAAAGGTCGATCTCAAGGGCGAGACGCTGACCATCTTCGGGCCATGGCGCGGCGAGGACGAAGGCCTCATCCGCACGGTTCTCGAATATTTCCAGGAAGCCACCGGCGCCGAGATCAAGTACTCCTCGTCGGAGAATTACGAACAGCAGATCGTCATCGACACCCAGGCCGGCAGCCCGCCCAACATCGCCGTTCTGCCGCAGCCGGGCCTGATCCAGGACCTGGCCTCCAAGGGCCTGCTGACGCCGCTGGGCGACGACACCGCCAAATGGGTCAAGGACAATTACGGCGCCGGCCAGTCATGGGTCGACCTCGGCACCTTCAAGGACAAGGACGGCAAGCCGGGCTTCTTCGCCTTCCCCTACAAGGCCGACGTGAAATCGCTGGTCTGGTATTCGCCGGACAATTTCGAGGAAGCCGGCTACAAGGTTCCCAAGACCCAGGAAGAACTCGACGATCTCGAGAAGAAGATCATCGCCGACGGCGGCACGCCGTGGTGCATCGGCCTCGGTTCGGGCGGCGCCACCGGCTGGCCGGCGACCGACTGGGTCGAAGACATCATGCTGCGCACCCAGGCGCCTGACGTCTACGACAAGTGGGTGAAGAACGAGATTCCGTTCAACGACCCGGCGGTCGTCAACGCCATCGACATCTTCGGCAAGATCGCCACCGACGACAAGATGGTCGACGGCGGCGCCAAGGCGGTTGCCGCGACCGATTTCCGCGACAGCCCGAAGGGCCTATTCTCGGTGCCGCCGAAATGCTATTTGCACCATCAGGCCTCGTTCATCCCGACCTTCTTCCCGGAAGGCACCAAGGTGGGGCAGGACGCCGACTTCTTCTACTTCCCGCCCTATGCCTCGAAGCCCGAGCTCGGCACGCCTGTGCTTGGCGCTGGTACGCTGGCCATGATCACCAAGGACTCGAAGGGCGCGCGTGCTTTCATCGAATTCCTGAAGATGCCGCTGGCGCATGAGATCTGGATGGCCCAGGGCGGCTTCGTGACGCCGTTCAAGTCGGTCAACAAGGACGCCTATGCCAGCGACGCGCTGCGCAAGCAGGGCGATATCCTGGCCAACGCTTCGACCTTCCGCTTCGACGGCTCGGACCTGATGCCGGGCAAGATTGGCGCCGGCGCCTTCTGGACCGGCATGATCGATCTGGTCGGCGGCAAGTCGGCGCAGGATGTCGCAACCGACATCCAGAAGAGCTGGGACGCGATCAAGTAATCAGCGGCCAAGTAAATCAGCGGCAAGTCGGCAGCCGCTCAGGCTGCAGTTTTTAGGACGTCCTCCACAGACTGGATCCGGGCCTTGTTGGCCCGGATCCGACCGGCACAGTGTGCCGGACCGATTTGCGTTCGTTCGTTCCGAATAACTTAAATCGGCGCATCGCCACATCGCCAGGGCTGTTCAAGGTCCGGCCGATCATGCGCAGGGAGAGGGACCCATGGCTGCTCAGATTCTATCGGCCATTTTTGTCATCATCATCGGCGTCGGCGGCTGCGTCGCCTATTTCTGGGGCGCCAACAAGCTGGTCGACCTGATTTTCCCGTCGCGCGGCGTCGCTGGGGCTGCGGCCATCGACAATCTGCGCCGGCAAGGACTGGTGCGTCCGTGGCTGTTCGTCGGCCCGGCGATGATCATCCTCACCGTCTATCTGATCTACCCGGTGGTGGCGACGCTCTGGCTGTCCTTCCTCGATCGCGGCGGCCAGCACTTTGTCGGCTTCGCCAACTACGAATGGGCGTTCGGCGACCGCGAATTCCGCAACTCGATCCTCAACAACATCATCTGGCTGGCGGTGGTGCCGGCGGCGTGTACCTTCCTCGGGCTGATCATCGCCGTGCTCACCGACAAGATCTGGTGGGGCACAATCGCCAAGAGCCTGATTTTCCTGCCGCTGGCGATATCCTTCGTCGGCGCCAGCGTGATCTGGAAATTCATCTACGAATATCGCGGCGAGGGCCAGACGCAGATCGGCCTGCTCAACGCCATCATCCAGTATTTTGGTGGCCAGCCGCAGGTGTGGATATCGCTGCCGTTCTGGAACAATTTCTTCCTGATGATCATCCTGATCTGGATCCAGACCGGCTTTGCCATGGTCATCCTGTCTTCGGCGCTGCGCGGTATCCCTGAGGAGACACTCGAAGCCGCCGTCATCGACGGCGCCAATCCGTTCCAGATCTTCTGGAAGATCATGGTGCCGCAGATTTGGGGCACGATTGCCGTGGTGTGGACGACGATCACCATCCTGGTGCTGAAAGTGTTCGACATCGTGCTGACCATGACCAACGGCCAATGGAACAGCCAGGTGCTGGCCAATCTGATGTTTGACTGGATGTTCCGCGGCGGCGGTGATTTCGGCCGCGGCGCCACCATCGCCATCATCATCATGATCGCGGTCATCCCGATCATGGTCTGGAACATCCGCCAGGCGAACAAAGAGACGGGAGGACACTGAGATGGCCGTCGCAACCGGAAAATCCTTTGCCAGCCGTTTCGGCGTCCACATCGCCGTGCTCATCTTCGTCGCCATCTGGACCGTGCCGACACTCGGCATCCTGGTCTCGTCGCTGCGCGACAAGGACCAGATCATCGCCTCGGGCTGGTGGAACTCGTTCTCCAGCTCTACCCAGACCGAAGCCGGGCGGTTGCCGCCGGCCTCGGCGCAGGTCGAGAAGGACGGCAAGTTCGTGCTTGCCGGCAACATCTTTGGCGACGCTGCCGCCCGCAACATCAGCGCCTTCGGCGTCAAGTCGGCGGCACCGACGCAATATCCGGCCGGCACGACTGCCGATCTCGGCGACGGCGTCACCTTGCAGCTCAATGCCGACGGAACTTTCGTCATGTCGTCGCCGAAAGCCTTTGAGGGCGACCGTGGCCAGCGCGTCTATTATGCCTCGTCGGCGCCGCCGAAATTCACCACCGACAATTACAACACGGTGCTGTTTTCGGAAGGCATCGGCCGCTCGTTCATGAACTCGCTGACCGTTACCATTCCGGCGACCGTCATCCCGATCCTGATCGCGGCTTTCGCCGCCTATGCACTGGCCTGGATGCGCTTTCCCGGCCGCGCGCTGCTGATCGCCGTCATCATCGGCCTGCTGGTCGTGCCGCTGCAGATGTCACTGATCCCGTTGCTCAAACTCTACAACGGCGTCGGCACTTTCTTCGGAGTTCCGTCGAAAACCTATCTCGGCATCTGGCTGGCGCATACCGGGTTCGGCCTGCCCTTCGCCATCTATCTCTTGCGCAGCTACATTGCCGGCCTGCCGCGAGAGATCATGGAATCGGCACGCATCGACGGCGCCAGCGATTTCGAGATTTTCGTCAAGATCGTGCTGCCGCTGTCGTTCCCGGTGCTGGCCTCCTTCGCCATCTTCCAGTTCCTGTGGGTGTGGAACGATTTGTTGGTGGCGATGGTTTTCCTCGGTACCGAGGGCGATCAGATCGTGCTGACCGCCAAGCTCAATGCGCTGCTCGGCTCGCGCGGCGGCGACTGGGAGATACTGACGACATCGGCCTTTGTGACCATCATCGTGCCGCTGATCGTGTTCTTCTCGCTGCAGCGCTATTTCGTCCGCGGGCTACTGGCCGGCTCGGTCAAAGGAGGTTGAGACTTATGCAATCCGCTTTGAAGGCGACCTCGAAGCCCGATCTCGCCGTCGATCGCGACTGGTGGCGGGGCGCGGTGATCTACCAGATCTATCCGCGCTCCTACCAGGACTCCAATGGCGACGGCATAGGCGACCTCAAGGGCATCATCCGCAGGCTGCCCTACATCGCTTCGCTGGGCGTCGACGCCATCTGGATTTCGCCCTTCTTCAAGTCGCCGATGAAGGATTTCGGCTACGACGTGTCGGACTATTGCGACGTCGACCCGATGTTCGGCACGCTCGCCGATTTCGACGCGCTGGTTGCCGAGGCTCATCATCTTGGCCTCAAGGTGATGATCGATGAGGTGCTGTCGCACACCGCCGACATCCATCCATGGTTCAAGGAGAGCCGCGCCAACCGCGGCAATCCGAAGGCCGACTGGTATGTCTGGGCCGATGCCAGACCCGACGGCACGCCGCCCAACAACTGGCTGTCGATCTTCGGCGGCTCGGCCTGGCAGTGGGACACCAGCCGCCAGCAGTATTATCTGCATAATTTCCTGTCCGAACAGCCGGACCTCAACTTCCACAATCTGGAAGTCCAGGACGCGCTGCTCGACGTCACCCGCTTCTGGCTGGAGCGCGGCGTCGACGGCTTCCGCCTCGACACCATCAATTTCTACTTCCACAGCCAAGGGCTGGAGAACAATCCGCCGCTGCCGCCGGAAGAACGCAACGACCAGACGGCACCTGCGGTCAACCCCTACAACTACCAGGACCATATCTACGACAAGAGCCGGCCGGAAAACCTTGCCTTCCTCGAACGGTTCCGGGCGCTGCTCGACGAATATCCGGCGACCGCCGCCGTCGGCGAAGTCGGCGATTCGCAGCGCGGGTTGGAAGTGGTCGCCGCCTACACGGCCGGCGGCAAGCGCGTCCACATGTGCTATTCCTTCGATTTCCTGGCGCCGGAAAAGATCAGCGCCGCCAAGGTGCGCCAGGTGCTGGAAGCCTTCGGCAAGGTCGCCAGCGACGGCTGGTCATGCTGGGCCTTCTCCAATCATGACGTGATGCGTCCAGCCTCGCGTTGGGCCGCAGATGAGGCCGATCCGACCGCCTATCTCAAGGTGATCTCGGCGCTGCTGATGTCTCTGCGCGGCTCGGTCTGCCTCTATCAGGGCGAGGAGCTTGGGTTGGGCGAAGCCGAGCTTAAGTTCGAGGATCTGCAGGACCCCTACGGCATCCGCTTCTGGCCGGAATTCAAGGGTCGCGACGGCTGCCGCACGCCGATGGTGTGGGATGCAACCGCCGCCAATGCCGGCTTTTCGACGGCCAAGCCCTGGCTGCCGGTGCCCGGCAAGCATTTGTCGCAAGCGGTCAATGTTCAGCAGGGCGACGCCGCCTCGCTACTCGAGCACTATCGGCGCTTTCTCGGCTTCCGCCGCCAGCATCCGTCGCTGGCCAAAGGCGACATCGAGTTCATCGAAAGCGAGGGCGACACTGTCGCCTTCACTCGCCGCGAGGGCAACGAGCAGATCGTCTGCGTCTTCAATCTGGGCAACAAGCCGGCCACGGTCGATCTCGGCGGCCAGGCGCTGCAGCCCTTGGCCGGGCATGGTTTTTCGGGACAATCCGGCACAGGCTCCATCCGCCTCGGCGGCTACGGCGCCTGGTTCGGGCGTATCGACTGAGTTTTGACGAAACGAATTTCTTGAGGAAATCTGGGTTCTCTAGGGAAATCACTGGGAGGAAATCATGGCCGATGTCACGCTGAGACAAGTGAAGAAATCATACGGCAATCTGCACATTCTCCATGGCATCGACCTCGACATAAAGTCGGGCGAGTTCATCGTCTTCGTCGGCCCGTCGGGCTGCGGCAAGTCGACCTTGCTGCGGTCCATCGCCGGGCTTGAGGAGATCACCTCCGGCGAGCTGAAGATCGCTGGCGAGGTAGTCAACGACGTGCCGCCTTCGAAGCGCGGCATCGCCATGGTATTCCAGTCCTACGCGCTCTACCCGCACATGACCGTCTACGACAACATGGCGTTCTCGATGAAGATCGGCAAGGAAAGCAAGGCCGAGATCGACAAAAGGGTGCGGCAGGCAGCGGAGATCCTGCAGCTGACCAAATATCTCGACCGTCTGCCCAAGGCGATGTCGGGCGGCCAGCGTCAGCGCGTCGCCATCGGCCGCGCCATCGTGCGCAACCCGAAAGTGTTCCTGTTCGACGAGCCGCTGTCGAACCTTGACGCCGCGCTGCGCGTCGCCACCCGCATCGAGATCGCCAAGCTCAAGGAATCGATGCCCAACACGACGATGATCTATGTCACCCACGACCAGGTCGAGGCGATGACGCTGGCCGACCGCATCGTTGTGCTGAAGGACGGCCATATCGAGCAAGTCGGCACGCCGATGGACCTCTACAAGAAGCCCGGCAATCTGTTCGTTGCCCAGTTCATCGGCTCGCCGGCCATGAACATCCTGCCAGCGACCATCGATAAAACGGGTGACCCGACCATCGTCAGCCATGTCGGCGGCCGCAAGGCGACGGTGCCGATCGCGACGCCGGCGTCCGCCAAGGGTGCGGCGGTCAGCTTCGGCGTTCGGCCGGAGGATCTGTCGGTCGCCACCGGCGCGGAATATCTGTTCGAGGGGGTGGTGGACTATGTCGAGCAGCTCGGCGAGGTCCAGCTGGTCTATGTCGACATCGGCCGCGCCGACCTGCCTCTGGTGACCAAGCTGCCCGGCAATGTCGAGGTCAAGCGCGGGGCAAAGCTGCGGCTGACCGCGGATGCCGGCGACCTGCACATCTTCGACGCCGACGGACACTCCTTCTCGCTCAAGCCCCTGGAAGTGAAGGCGGCCTGAGAGTCGGCTCGTCGTATCGGCATGAAAAAAGAGCGGCGGGCCAGGCCCGCCGCTCTTTTTTGGAAACGTCGGCTGTTAGCGGTTGCCGAACAGATCCCGGTTGCTGCCTTGCGGGGCGGGCTTCTGCACGTCGCCCGACGAGTTCAACAGCTTGTAGACCGGCGAACCGGTGTTCGGTACCGACGACGTGCGGGTGTTGTCGACGTTGACAGTCGCCTGGTTGTCGACGGCGCTTGAGCCGACATTGTCGTTGCGGGCATAAGCACTGCCGGCGGCAATCAAAAGCGCAGCGGCAGCAAGAGCAATCTTCTTCATTTCAAGTCTCCTGAGTTTCATCATGCGGCAGAGCGGCTGGGCAATCCCGCCGCTCTGCGTCTTGTTCGATATCGGCCTGGATCGTTTTCCGAAAAACTCGGGGATCAGACGCTGAATCGCCTGTTAGCGATTGCCGAAGAGGTTACGGTCGGAACCCGGGGCCGGCGCCTGAGCAGCCGACGAATCCGACTTCACGATCGCGGCAGTATGGCCGCTGTCGGTCGACGTAACCGCAGGCTGGTTCGAACCATTGGAACTGTAATTGTCGCTACCAGCGAAGGCGCTGCCGGTGATGGCCAAAACGGCGGCGGCAGTAAGGATGATCTTTTTCATTTTTAGCACTCCAGTTTGTCTGTCCGTCTAGCGGCGTGTCCTGGGAGGATTTCGCGTCGTTCGGACAGCCCCGATGTGGGAAAGCCATAGGCTGGTTTCCAATCACGAAGTTGTTCCGTGTGGACCACGACTCTGCACCTTGAAATTGTGCCAGAGAGTTCCTTCATGGTGCTTTATTATATTGTTTTCAGGCAGTTACGTCGAACCGGGCGGTTCGCTCCGGTGTCGGCTTTCGGACCGTCGTTCACACCGTCCTGCACGCATTGTCAACAGAAACGAACCGTTCGGTTCGATTTTAGAGATCGCTAATAGTAACTTTTCGATACCTTTAACCTATTTTGCAGGCGCAGGGGGCTGGATTCGAAGCGATTCGAAACGGCGAGGATCGCTTCCCAAGACAGGATTTCAGCCGTTCAGTCGTTGGCCGAAGCGCATGCCGCGCGTGTCGCGCCGCATGGATACGATGTCGCTTTCATGCCGATGTCGCGATCGCTGCCGTGGTTAGATGATCGCATCTCAGGTGCCGCTTCGTGACGACGCAGCGGAGAATTGGGAAGCCGGTCAGAATCCGGCGCTGCCCCCGCAACGGTGGTGGAGTTCAAGTCGCAACGGGAGACCACTGGGCAACAGCCTGGGAAGGTGTCGCGATGGTCCGCAAGGACAACTCCAGAGCCCGGAAACCAGCCCGAGATGCTTGAACTCGACTGATCGCGGTGGGCGGTCAAGAGGTGGGTAGCGCATGTCCGGCGGCTTGCCGGCCTGCGGCCGATCCTTCCTCCATCACCACCAAGTTCAGTCCTTAAACCACGAGGACAGAACTATGGATGCGCGCAACGACATGCTGAGGCTCTTGAACGGCCGCAAGCAAGGCTTTTCGCTGGAACAGCCCTTCTACACCGACCCGGACTATTTCAAGCTCGACATGGAGCTGATCTGGTATCGCGACTGGCTGTTCATCGGCCATGATTGCGAGCTGCCGAAGCCCGGCAGCTATATCACCGTTCAGATCGGCGACTATCCGGTGGTTCTGGTCCGCGACCAGAAGGGCAACATCAACGCCTTTCACAATTCCTGCCGCCATCGCGGCAGCCGCGTCTGCAACACCGAGAAAGGCACGGCGGCAAAGCTCGTCTGCCCCTATCACCAGTGGACCTACGAGCTGGATGGCCGACTGCTGTTTGCCCGCCAGATGGCCGAGGGTTTCGACAAGAGCCAGTTCGGCCTGAAGCCGGTCGCCTGCGAAAGTGTGGCCGGTTACATCTTCATCTGCCTGGCGAAAGAGCCCGCCGACTTCGCACCGATGCGGGCCATGATCGAGCCCTACCTCAAGCCGCATCGGCTGAGCGAAGCCAAGATCGCTTTCGAATCGACCATCGTCGAGAAAGGCAACTGGAAGCTGGTCTGGGAAAACAACCGCGAGTGCTATCACTGCGCCGGCAACCATCCCGAGCTCTGCAAGACATTCCCTGAAGCGCCGACGGTGACCGGCGTGCAGGGCGCCGACAGCGATCCGGAGATGCTGGCGCACTGGGCGAAATGCGAGGCGGCGGGCCTGCCGAGCAAATTCCGCATCGACCCGGCCGGACAGTACCGCGCCACCCGCGCGCCGCTGCTGCGCGATGCCGTCAGTTATACGATGACGGGAAAGCGCGCCGTGACCAAGAACCTCTCCAACACTGTTGCCGCCGACCGCATCGGCACCTTGATGCACTACCACTATCCGACGACCTGGAATCACATCCTGATCGACCATGCGGTGACCTTCCGGGTGCTGCCGATCAGCGCCACCGAAACCGCGGTGACGACCAAGTGGCTGGTGCACAAGGATGCCGTCGAGGGTGTCGACTACACCATCGACGAACTCACGCATGTCTGGACCGAGACCAACGACCAGGACCGCCGCATCGTCGAGGAAAATGCCTTCGGCATCCTGTCGCCGGCCTATGAGCCGGGCCCTTACTCAGAGCTGCATGAGGGCGGCGTGATCCAGTTCGTCGAATGGTACGCAGCCTTCATCGGTCCGCGCCTCGCCGAAGGCGGCCGGCCGGCGCTGCGCAGCGTGGCGTGAGCTCAGGCAGGCGAAGAAGGACCAGAGGATGAATGCGATGACAGATCTTGGCCTCTATCGCCATCTCGACCAGATGGCGCCGTGGAACGACAGGCTTCAGGTGCTGGAAGTGATCGGCGTCAGCGACGAGGCGCCTGACGTCAAGACTTTCACCTTCCGCTCCGACAACCAGACCTGGTTCCGCTACAAGCCGGGCCAGTTCTTGACGCTGGAACTGCCGACCCCGGACGGGCCGCTGATGCGCACCTACACGCTGTCGTCGTCGCCGTCGCGACCGTTTTCGATCGCGGTGACGGTGAAAGCGCAGGCCGGCAGCATAGGCACGCGCTGGATGTTCGACCATCTGGTGCCCGGCTCGCACGTCAAGGCCTATGGGCCGGCCGGCGATTTTTCGCTGCATAGCCATCCGGCGGCCAAATATCTGTTCATTTCGGCCGGCTCCGGCGTGACGCCGATGATGTCGATGCTGCGCTGGCTGAACGACTGCGCGCCATGGACAGATGTCGGCTTCGTCAATTGCGCGCGGCGTGCGGAAGAGATCATCTTCCGCAAGGAGCTCGAACTGCTCGGCGGCCATATGCCGGGCCTGTCGCTCGGCTTCATGATCGAGGAGCGGTCGAGCCGCGAGGGCTGGTACGGCCATATGGGCCGTATCGACGCGATCCGGCTGCCGCTGCTGGCGCCGGACTTCCGCGAACGCGAGATCTTCTGCTGCGGCCCTGATCCGTTCATGCGCGCCGTGCGCGGCATGCTGGATGCCGCCGGCTTCGATATGACGAAATACCATCAGGAGAGCTTTGCCGCGCCTGCAGTGGAGGAAATCCCGGCGCCGTTTGCCTCACCCGCTGAGGACGGCATCACTTCTCCCGTCGAAGCCGTGACGCCGATCCGCTTCTCGCTTTCGGAGGTCGACGCCGGCTGCGTCGCCGGCCAGACCGTGCTGCAGACGGCGCGCAGCTCGGGCGTGCGGATACCGGCCGCCTGCGAATTCGGCCTGTGCGGCACCTGCAAGGTGAAGAAGGTCTCCGGCGCTGTCGAGATGAGCCACAATGGCGGCATCCTCGACCACGAGATCGATGACGGCTTCATCCTTGCCTGCTGCTCGAAACCGCTGTCGGCGCTCGAAATCGAGGCTTGAGCGGCGCCACATGGCGGCAACTGGTCATGCGGCGCAGGCATGGCGCTCGCGGGTCTTTGTCTTGCCAAGCAAGGGCCAACTGATCTAGACGCACCTTTGGAAGGGCCTGCCAGACCGTAAACCGGGGCGATCCCCTTCAGGGGCGTCCGCGACGGGGATAGAGCGATGCAGCAGCGGGTCTACGCGATCGTCGCTGTCGCCCGGGCGCGCGAGGCGGGCATTGTACTGACCATGCTCGACGAGGTCCTGGCCTTGCGCCGCTATCTCGACGTCGTAAGGCCGGCCATGCAAAGGCGGGCAGGGAAGAAGCCCTGGTGATGGTCAACGCTCTTCGCCGTATCGGCCGCCGGTTTCCGGATTATGGCTGGTCGTGGCCCACCGGCGGCCTCGACCAGCTTTTGAAGGCAGCGCTGCTGCCCGATGAGGAGGCGGCCGCCCGACACGCTGCGCGTTGGCTCGATGAAAACGTCATCGACGATGTCTCCTTCCGCGAACATCGGCTGCTGGCGGCGATCTCCGACAGGTTCGGCCGCAAACTCGCCGGCCACCCGGCGCATCCACGCCTTGTCGGCCTGCAAAAGATGCTTTGGACCAAATCGCGGCTGGCGATGCGCGAGGCCGAGCCTGCCCTTCAGGCTATGGTCGATGCCGGCAGCGCGGTCATGCTGATCAAGGGCGCCAGCCGTATCGCGGTGAACGCATCGGCGCAGCGCGGCAGGGTGGCGCACGACATCGACATATTGGTGCGCCCGCAAGACATGCTCGCCGCTTTCGACGTGCTGACGCAGCGCGACTGGCAGATCGCCACCGGCGTCAGCCCGCAGTTCCTGCGCACGAGGCTGGCGTCCTTGCGGTCGATGAATTTCTTCAAGGGCAATTTCGGCGATATCGACCTGCACCAGCAGGCCTATGACGGATCGCAGCAAAGCGCGGAAGATGATTTGGCGATCTGGCAGCGGGCGCGTTTTGCCGAGTTCAACGGCGTCCGCCTGCTCGTCCCATCACCTGCCGACCGCATGACGCTCGCCATCGCGCATGGCGGCCTCGATGCCCATACCCACAGCGACTGGCTGGTCGACTGCGCCGTCGCCATCCAGGGCGGCGAGGTCGACTGGGACGTATTTGCCGACATCGTCGCCAGGCGCCATTTGGCCGTTGCTGCAGCGGTGGCGCTGTCCTATCTCAGTCTGGAGATCGGCATAGCGGTGCCACTGGGCGAACTCCTGCGAACGGTGGCGAGCGCCGATCGCGCCGGCCTGTCGCGCTGGTCCTCGGTTTTGCAAGCCAAGCCACGCACCGATTTCGGTAGCCTCGTCTGGCTGTCGCGCGGCTTTGCCAAGCAACTGCGCCTGAAACGCAAGAAAGGCCGCCTGCAGCAGCCGGCAGCTACCGTCTGGCGCGGCAAGCCGGTCTTGCGCAGGGCAAAGCCGGCGCCGGCGCCCTTTGCACTTTCGCAGGCTCTGCCGCCTCCGGACAGGGCTGGGGAGATGACGCTGGACGTCACCGTCAGGATCGTCGTTCCGCCGGTGCGCCGCCGCATCGAGATGGAGATCAATGCCGGCGGCCTGCATGTCGCCCGCCTGCGCTCATTGGTGATCAGCCGTGCCGGTGGGGAAAAGGTGCTGCATTTTCGTGGTCGGGTTAGCCTGGGGGAGTCCGGCCGGGCGCTGGTGCTCGAAGCCCGGCCGTCGCGCCAGTTCCGCACCTGGGACAATGAGGCCGAAATCGCCGCCTATGGCGCATTGCCGTTCCAATTGCTGTCGGCGCGGTTTTCGCCAACCCGCTAAAGCAATTCCAGGAAAAGTGTGGGCGGTTTTCCCGGGAAAAGCGCGGAGCGCTTTCCCTTGGGAATTGCGTAAAAACAAAGACATATCTGTTCAGACGCCGTAGCGCTCGGTGCGGATGATTTCCGCTGATATGCCGGCGTCGATCAGCGCCTGGGCGGCCGCCGAGACGAAGGCGTTCGAGCCGCAGACGAAGGCGAGCGTCGGCGGTTGCGGCAGCCGCGTGAGCGCCTGCATGACCATTGCCGTGTCGATACGCCTCGAATAGTCGGACGGACGCTGTGCCGCCTCGCGCGTCAGCGTCAGCACCAGCTCGAACCCGTCGCGGTGGTCGTCGAGACCGATCAACTCGTCACGGAAGATCACCTCATCCCAGACCCGCGCCGAAAACATCAGCGCGACCGGCTCCGCCGATTTGCGCAAGGTCCGGTGACGCACCATCGCCATCAGCGGTACGACGCCGGAACCGCCGCCGACCAGAAGCAGCGGCCCGCCATCGCTGTCGGACCAGACGAAATGCCCGCCAAGCGGCCCGCGCAGCTCGATCTCGTCGCCGACCGCAGCCACCTCGTGGAAGAAGGGCGAGACCTCGCCATCGTCGAGTTTCTCGATCGCCAGCTCGATCGTGGCGCCACTCTCCGGCGCCGAGGCGATGGAATAGGAGCGGCGAGCCTGATAGCCGTCAGGCGCCGTCAGCCGGACGTCAACATGCTGTCCGGCGCGATAGGCAAAAGGTCGCGACAGCGCGAAGAAGAAACTGGTGACGCGCGGCGTGCGCTTCTCGATCCGGGTGATTTTCGCCGTCTGCCAGGGAGATTGCGGCACTTCGCTCATGGATCGCTGCTGTAGCGCTGTTCGCGCCACGGATCGCCATAGATGTGATAGCCGCGCAATTCCCAGAAGCCCGGCTCGTCACGCTCGGTGAACTGCAGCCCGTTCAGCCATTTGGCCGACTTCCAGAAATAGAGATGCGGCACCAAAAGCCGCGCCGGGCCGCCATGGTCCGGCGTGATCGGCTTGCCTTCGTAGAGCAGCGCCACCATCGCCTTGCCGGTGGTGAGATCCTTGGCCGGCACGTTGGTGGTGTAGCCATCATAGCCATGCGCCAGCAGGAAGCCGGTCGGCGCTTCGATGGCGGCATCGGCGAGAACGTCGTCGACCAGCACGCCTTGCCAGGCGGTGTCGAACTTGGTCCAGGCGGTGACGCAATGGATGTCGCGCATCATCTTGGTCAAGGGCAGCGCGTTGAACTCGGCCCAGTTCCATTTCTTGATCGGGCGCGGCCCATGCTTGAGCGTGAACGACCAATCCTCGGTGCGCACGCGCGGCGTCGGCCCCGCCGACAGCACCGGAAAACCCTGTTCCAGATATTGCCCGGGCGGAATGCGCGCGTCCGTCTCTGTCGGAGGCTTTCGACCGGAGAAAAAACCGCGAGTGGCCATCGGGACTTGTCCGTTTGCTGCGAGCCGAGCTGCCGCAGTGTTCTCGAAGATATCCCGGCGGGCAACAGGAATTTTGGCTGCGCGGTACGGCAGGCCTGCCGGTGATCCCGGCGAGCCTGCCGTATCATGTGCTCAGCCGGCGGCGAAAGGCACAGCGAAGAATATCTGCGCGTCGCCGCGGTCGACCAGAAGCAGCACCGACTTCCGGCCCGACTTGCCGGCCTCGGCGATCGCCTGGTTGGCCTGCCTTGCGTTGCGCACCGGAGACTGGTCGACGGCGACGATGACATCGCCCGGCTGCAGGCCGGCATTGGACGCCGCCTTGTCCGGATTGACCCGCTCGACCACGGCGCCGCGCTGGTTGGCCGCCAGGTTCAGCTCCTCGCGTATATCGGGCGTGAGGTCGGTCAGACCAAGGCCGAGCGAGGGCACGCGAAGCGCCTGGCCGGCCGAGGGCTTTTGATTGTCGCCCTCAGTCGAGGCGGTCTTCACATCGTCATTGTTGCGGCCGACATCAGCGGAGATCTGCACCGTCTTGCCGCCGCGCCAGACATCGAGCGTTTCCTTCGCGCCGGGCGCGACATCGGCGACGGCGCGCGACAGGTCCTTGGGATCCTTGATCGGCTCTCCGGCAAAGCTGGTGATGACGTCCCCGGTCTTGATCCCGGCCTTTGCCGCCGGCGATCCTTCGGTGACCTCGGAAACCAGCGCGCCGCCGGGATGGTCGAGGCCGACGGCGCCAGCCACATCCGGCGTCACCGGCTGGATCTGGACGCCGAGATAGCCGTACTGGATGTTGCCGCCCTTCATCAGCTTGGCGACGACCTTCTGCGCCTGGTCCGACGGGATGGCGAAGCCGACGCCGACACTGCCACCGTTGGGCGAATAGATCGCCGTGTTGATGCCGACGACATTGCCCGCGACATCGACCAGCGGACCGCCGGAATTGCCGTGGTTGATCGGCGCGTCGATCTGGATGAAGTCGTCGAAGGGACCGCTGTTGAGGTCGCGGCCGCGCGCCGAGACGATGCCGGCGGTGACAGTCGTGCCAATGCCGAACGGATTGCCGATGGCGAGTACCTGATCGCCAGGCATGAGCTTGTCGGAATCGCCCCATTTGACAGTCGGCAGCGGCTTGTCCGCCTTGATCTTGAGCACGGCAAGGTCGTTCTTGGCGTCGTGGCCGACAAGCTTCGCGGGAAGCTCGGTGCCGTCGTCCAGCGTCACCTTGATCGATGTGGCGCCGTCGACGACATGGTTGTTGGTGACGATTGTGCCGTCGGCATCGACGATGAAGCCGGAACCAAGTGCCTCGGCGCGCTGTGCCTGCTGTTGCGGCGGGGTCTTGGGCATCGGTATGCCCTGGTCGCCGAAGAACTGGCGGAAATAGTCGTCGAAGGGCGAATTGCCGCCGAAGGATTGCTCCTCGCTCATATCTTGCGGCTGCGCCTTCATGACGGTGGTGACGGTCACCACTGCCGGCTTGTCGACGGCCACGATCGGGGCGAAGGAGCCGTTGGGCGCCGTAATTCCAGCGACGGGGGTCTGAGTCGTGGCGACGGTGGTGTTTGCACTTTGCGCGAAAGACGCGATGAAAGGGCTTACGATCAGCGCAGCGCCCAGCAAGGCCGCGACGCGATGTCTGCGAAGTATGTCTGACATGGTCGTTTGTCCGGGCGAGAAATGATCCGGCACCGTGGCCTGGGGAAGGTCATCAGCGTGTCGACGGTCGCGGTTGCCCGTCTCGCCTGGCATGGCAGCCGGCCGGATCGACAGCCCTGCATCTAGGGCACGGATCGGCCCGATTTAGGGTTTTTGCCCTATCTTACGAAGATTTAATATCCGCTCACATTTTCGTTAGAGCGGCTCACCGTTTCGCGGAAACGGCGAAACGTTCTAACTTTCCTTTTTGTCTTGACGCAATTCCGGACGGAAAACCGCTTCACACTTTTCCTGGAATTGCTTTGTCAGCGGCCTTCGGTGCGTCTGAGATAGGCGGTGGCGATCTCGCGCATCCGATTGCCGTCGAAGCTCGGCCCATGGCCGCCATGGCCGAGGCGGACAGGCAGGTCGAGCAGCCTCTGCATGGTGCGGCGATAATCGGGTTTGGAGGAGTCCGGCAGGTCGTCGATCAGCATGGAATCGTAGATGGCGTCGCCAGCAAAGAACAGGCCGTCGGCCTCGTCGAACAAAGCGATCGAATCGGGAGAATGCCCCGGCAGATGCAGCACGCGGAACTGCCTGTCGCCGAGGTCGACGACGTCGCCCTCATCCAGCGTGCGCGTCAACGGCGCCGGCGGGATCTTGTAATCGGCCGCCGTCCAGCCCGGCGCCGGCAATTTCGAGACGGCGCCGTCGAGATTGTTGAACATGTAGGCGTAGGTCACCTGCTCGTTCATGGTCTCGAAATGTTCGGCACTGTGCCGCGGCCCGGCGCGCAGCGGAAACTCGTGCAGCGAGCCGACGTGGTCGAGATGGATGTGGGTGGCCACAGCGATCAGCGGCTTGCCCGCAGGCGTATCGATCTGCGGCGCCAGCGGGCAAATGCCCATGCCGGTGTCGACCAGCAGGTCGGCGTCGCGGCCTTTGAAATGCCAGATGTTGGCGCGCACGAAATCGTGCACGAACGGTTCGGTCAGCATCGTCGTCCGGTCGTCGATGATGGTCTTGCCGAACCAGTCGCCGACAACACGTTCGCCCATGAAACTGCCGCCCACCGGACAGCCGCCTTTCAGACGAAGGGCTTTCCGACCTTGTATTTTTCCGGCACCAGCCGCTTCAAATAGGCCATGCCGGCTTCTGATAGCTGGTTGACGTCGGGCTTCATGAAATCGTCGGGCATATGACGCGTCTTGCCGGCGACGTTCTTCAACGGCACCTTCTTCAGCACGGTCTTCGTGCCGTCATATTGCAGCGCCACCGAACCGCCGCCTTCTCCGGCAACGGCGACCGCGAAGGCGCCGGCATCGAAGGCCTCCTGGGCGTCGACGGCGCTGATCGCGCCGATATAGCCGCGCGGCATGTAGCCAAGCGCATCGACACGCGCGCGCTTGCCCGGCAGGCCTTCGGCCAGTGCCCGCTCGAGGGCAGCCGGCAGGTCACTGCCCGACAGCTTGACGTTGCCATGCGCGTCGCGCTCGAGCTTATCCGGCGGCACCAGGCTTTCGACCAGCGCCTTGCCGTCTGCGGTGCTGACGCCTTCCGAGACGGCGACGATGCAGCGCTTGTGGCGGTCGAGCGAGGCGCGCACGTCGTCGATGAAGCCGGCGGCCGAGAACGGTCGCTCCGGCACGTAGACCAGATGCGGGCCGCTGTCGGGATCGAGCTGCCAGGCGGCAGCAGCCGCGGTGAGGAAGCCGGCATGGCGGCCCATGACGATGCCGACATAGATGCCGGGCAGCGCGCGGAAATCGAGATCGACGGACAGGAAGGCGCCAGCAACGAATTCGGCCGCCGAGATGAAGCCCGGCGTGTGGTCGTTTTCCTCGAGATCATTGTCGATGGTTTTTGGCGCATGCACGAAAGCAATGCTGCCGCCGGCGGCGTCTGTCAGGATCTGCTGCGTGCCCGACGTGTCGTTGCCGCCGATGTAGATGAAGGCATCGGCGCCGGCCTTCTTCAGGCCGTTGAGGATGACCTCGCAATAGGCGGCGTCCGGCTTGTCGCGTGTCGAGCCAAGAGCGGCACTCGGCGTGCCGGCGATCAGCCGCAGACGATCTTCGGGGATGGCGGAGAGGTCGACATAATTGCCGTCACGGATGCCGCGCACGCCGTGGATCGAGCCCAGCACCTTGGCGCCGGGATGGCGCTTGCGGATTTCCAGCGTGGCGCCGACGACCGTCTGGTTGATGACGGCGGTCGGGCCGCCGCCCTGTGCGATGACAAACGTTCCAGCCATGCTTGATGTCTCCCGGCGCTGTGGTTTTCAAGGCACCTTGGCCTGTCTTGCCGCATCGCGCAACGGGAGGATAGGAGCATGATCCCGAAAAGTGGAAACCGGTTTTCGGATAAGATCATGCTCTAACAAGAAGATCGAGCGGCGCCAAACCGCCGCGGAAGGATCAGACGACGACGACCGGGTTCTTCTTGGAAACGCGGCTGTAGAGGTCGATGATGTCCTGGTTGATCAGGCGGACGCAGCCCGACGACATCGCCTGGCCGATGCTCGCCCATTCGGGCGAACCGTGGATGCGGTAGCCGGTGTCCTTGCCGTCTTGGTAGATGTAGAGCGCACGCGCACCGAGCGGATTGGTGAGGCCGCCGGGCTGGCCGTTTTGCCACTTCACCAGTTCCGGCTTGCGCTGGATCATTTCCGGCGGCGGCGTCCAGACCGGCCATTCCTTGCCGTACTGGATGTTGGCGCGGCCGGACCAGCGGAAACCGTCCTTGCCGATGCCGACGCCGTAGCGGATGGCGTCGCCGCCCTCCTGCACGAGATAGAGCTTACGCTCCTGCAAATGGACGACGATTGTGCCGGGCGCTTCGCCGGTCTCGTTGACGACGATCTGGCGGCGGAACTCCGGCTTGACCTTCTGATAGGGCACTGCCGGCACTTCGAAACCGCCATCGGTGAGCGCGGCGTACATGACGTCGGGGCCGGTGACGTTCTTGTCGACGCTGATCGCCGGGCGGATCGGCCGTACCGAGCCGGTGACCGTGTCATCCAGCTGCAACTGCGGCAGTTCGAGCGTCGAGGTGCTGCAGCCGGCCATACCGAGCAGCGCCATGGCGCCGGCTCCTGACAACACGAAGCGGCGGGAATAGAGATTTTCGGTTTCGATTGCGTCGCCATTTCCAGGCGGCGTCAGATTCTGCGGCAACTCACGCATGCACCCAAACCCTACACTGTCGGCGGGAAACACGGTCCGGCCGGATAGCAGGCAGTTTCGCCAAACATGGTTGAAAAAGGGTGAAGGCCTCACGATCGGTCTTAACCCTGTGCCGCCATTAGCCGCGACGGCCACGCGAAATGGCACCCCGCGCATTTTTTCAGATGGCTCTTTACATTCCCGCGGACCCGAGGATTTATCCTTTTCTTTGCGCTCAAGGAGACAAAGATGTCGTTCGAAAACTGGGCCGCCTTCGCCGCCGCCTCCACCGTCCTGCTGATCATTCCCGGCCCGACCATTCTTCTGGTCGTGTCCTATGCGCTGGGCCAGGGCTGGCGCACCGCCTTGCCGATGGCGGTCGGCGTGGCTCTGGGCGACTTCACCGCCATGACATTGTCGATGCTTGGCATCGGCGCGCTGCTGGCGGCTTCGGCAACCGTATTCACCATCTTGAAGCTGATCGGCGCCTGCTATCTGATCTATCTCGGCATTAAACTGTTTCGTGCCGGCGGCGCGCTGAAAGCCGAGCCGCGCACCGACGCCGTCTCGGCCGCCAAGATGATGGCGCATGCCTGGCTGGTCACCGCGCTCAACCCGAAAAGCATCACCTTCTTCGTCGCCTTCCTGCCGCAGTTCCTCAACCGGGAAGCCGAATTTTGGCCGCAGATGCTGATCTTCGAGACGACCTTCCTCGCGCTCGCCTTCGCCAATGCCTTCGGCTACGCGCTGATCGCGGCGCGCGCCCGCAATGTCGTGCGCAACCCCAAGGCGATCCGCATCTTCAACCGCACCGGCGGCACGCTGCTGGTCGGCGCCGGCATCGCTACAGTGGCAATACGTTCGGGGAATTGACGTCTTTGCCGATGCGGGTGAGGCCGACAGGCCTCACCACTTCACGCTAAAGCCCAGGTTGCCCTCAAGAATGCGCCGTTTGTCGCCGCCAAGATTGGTGGTGTAGTCGCCGGTGGCGAAGAGGCTGACCTTGTCGGTCACCTTGGCGACCACGCCGCCGCCGAATTCCAGCGATGTCGACTTGCCTTCGGTCGAGATGTCGGTGGCGCCGAAATTGACGTGGTCGGTGCCGCCGAAATCATGCCAGAGATTGGCCTTCAGGTAAGGCTGCAGCGCGATACCGTTCAGCACCGTCTCGCCCTGCAGCCGCAACCCCAGCCTGCCGCTCACCTGATCGTCGAGATCGAACGAGACCGACGAAAAGCGGTCCTTGGCATCGTCGAGCGACAGATGCTGCCAGACCAGCTGCGCCTGTGGCTCCAGCGTCCAACCTTGCGCCAGCGCGATGAGGTAGCCGCCCTCCAGCGAAGCCGTGATGCCGGTTCCGTCGATGTCGATGCCGATGTCGCGCGAAGAGGTTGCCGAGCCACTGAAGAAGGTGGCCATGAGCACGCCGTCGAGATACCAGCCGCCCTGGCCGATGCGCGTCCAGTAGCTGCCGATGCTGGTGCCGCCGAGATCGATGCCGCCGACGGCGAGACCGTCCTGCCCCAACGCCTGGCCGCGCACATCGCCATTCATGCTGCCATAGCCGATGAACAGGCCGGCGCGATCGACGCTGCCTGATGCGGTCTCGCGCCCGAACAGATCGAATCCCGCCTGCAGGCCGAACAGCGTGCCGTCGAAGGACGGCGACACCGTTCCCGACCAGGCCATTTTGGTGTCCTGGCCGAAAATGCGGCCCCAGACCGGCGACAGTTCGGTGTTCGACAGCAGGCTCTGTTCGCCACGCCGTTCATGGAAGGTGCCGAGCGTCGCCATCGTAAGATGCTGCGCCACTGGCGGCACGGCCGAATAGACGGGAACCTCGATGCGGTAAAGCAGGATTTCCTCACCTGCAGCCGGGATCGGCAGATCCGGTGCATCCGTTGGCACTTCCGGTGGCGGTGGCGGAGGATCCGCCTCCGCCGCAGGTGGCGGCGGTGGCGGCGGCTCGGGCTCCGGATCACCGGCCTGGACCGGCGGCGTCGGATCGACCGGCGGATTGTTGACGTCACCTTCGGTCGGCGGCGGTACTGGCGGCAGTTCCGATGGCGGCGGTGGCGGCTCGGTCTCCGGCGCTTCCGGCTCCGGCGCCGGAGTGGGTTCGAGCGCTGGCGGCGCCGCGGCCGGCGTCGTCGGTGTTATCAGCGTCGAGCGCAGATACCAGTTCTCTTCGCTGCCGGCGGTGACCCCGCCCTTGAACAGATAATATTCGAAGGCGCCGGCGGCGACCGGTGCGTCGAGCGCAAAAGCGCCGGCAGCCGTTGTCGCGCCGTTCATCGCCTGGACGACCATGATGCCGTCCGCAGTGGTCTCCGCACCGGCACCGCCGACATTGACGACCGTGATGCCGGTCGAGCCGGAGGCCGTGCCGCCGGACAGGACAAGCTTGTCGGAGTCGGAGCTATCGTCGCCGAGCTCCGTCTGGATGAGCAACAGGCCGCCGAGGCCGGTATAATTGCCTGATATCGTCAGGCGGTCGGTCACGCTCGCGCCGCCGTTGGTCAGGTCGATGCGGCCGGCATTCATCACTTCGGCCATTTGGCCGGCGGTAAAGGCCTGGATCGAGGCAATGAAGCCGCCGCCATAGAGCGTGCTTGCCTGATCTACGTTCAACGACCCGGTGCCCGAACCGCTGTCGCCGAGCACAAGATTGCCGTCCAGCGTCAATTCGGTGTCGTTGGTGGCGTTGATCGTCTCCCAGTTCTGAACCCGGCTGATCCCGTCCAGCGAGACATTGTCGAAGGTCAGCGTATCGGCGCCAGCGCCACCATTCAACGCGTCGGTGCCACCGAGATTGGCGTTGGTGAGATTGCTGAGCTTGGCGGTGTCGTTGTCGCCGCCGAGATCGAGCATGCCATAGATGATGCCACCGCCATTCCAGACGAAGCTGTCGGCGCCGAAACTCATCAGCACATCGCCGCCGACGGTACCGCCGGTAACCGTTACGCTGTCGGCGCCGCCGCTGACGCTGATGTTGCCGCCAATGGTGCCGCCTGAGAGAAGGATCGTGTCGTTGCCGAAACCGGTGACGAGGTTGCGGTCGATGGTGCCGCCGGACATGTTGAAGTAATTGTCGTCGAGCTTCATGTTGACGCGGCCGATGCGGCCTCCGGTCATCACCGCATGGTCGCCGTCGTCGAAGAAATCGACAATGCGCCCACCGCTCATGAAGAAGGTGTCGAGGGCGTCGCCCTGGTTGAGCGAACCGATCTGGCCGCCGCTCATGTTGAAATCGTCGATACCGGCGCCTTGCTGGACATTGCCGGCGACAGTGCCGCCGCCGATGGTGAAGAAATCCGTGCCGCCGCCCTGGTCGACGCCGCCGGTGATGGTGCCGGACTGCATGTCGATGCGGTCGATGCCGGTGCCGAAGGTGACGTTGCCGCTGATCTGTCCGGTGCCGGCAGTGGGGAAGGTCAGCGTGTTGTCGCCGCTGGTGTCGGTGAGGCCGCCGCCCGAATCGCCGCTGTCGCAGATGTAGGCGGTATTCCCGGCCGGTGGGACCAGCGCGCAGGCGGCGAAGGCCGTAGAATTGGGCAGCAACGCCAGTGCCGTAGTTGAGAGAACGCTAATTAACCACGGATGTGGCTGACGCAGCTTTCGCCGCGATGAAGCAACTGTTCCCTCCACATCCCGCAAACAACTGTCCGCAGGCCTGTTCTTCAGGTGCCGCATCGCGTCCCTCTCGATTCGCGATTTCAAAGTCCCCGCCCAGCGCCGCAATGAAGACACAATCCGCCAGATTTTACAAAGCCTATTCTGCACCTCATGGTTGATGAACTACGAAACTAGTTGAACTGGGCTCCGGTACTGATTGGTCCAGACTTCGCTTGGCGCGCCCGCCGCCGATGCTCTAGGATCGGCCGCGCAGCTGGAATTTTGTGATCACCGGAGGACCGGGCATGGCAATCAGGGACGCATTCGGCCTGACCTTATCAGGCGCGACGGAGGCCGGCTTCACGCCCTACAGCCAGGCTGTCCGTGAATTGCAATGCTTCATCGGCGACCCCGTCGCTTCCGTCGATCGCGCCATTGCGGCCGACCCGGGCTTCGTCATGGCGCACGTGTTCAAGGGCTATCTCTTCGGCCTTGCCACCGAACGCGAGGCAACAGCGGTGGCCAAGGCATGCCACGAAGCTGCGCTGCCGCTTGCCGCGACAGCGCGCGAGCAGGCGCATGTCGCGGCCCTTGGCGATCTCGCCGCCGGCCGCTGGCACGAGGCCTCACGCTTGCTCGAAGATATCGCCATCGACTTCCCGCTAGACGCGGTGGCGCTGCAGACCGGGCACCAGGTCGACTTCTTCACCGGCAATGCCCGCATGCTGCGCGACCGCATCGGCCGCGCCCTGCCGTCATGGCAAAAAGACATGCCTGGATACCACGCCATCCTCGGCATGCAGGCGTTCGGGCTGGAAGAGATGGGCGACTATGCACAGGCCGAGAAGTTTGGTCGCACTGCGGTCGCCATCGAGCCGCGCGACGGCTGGGGCCAACATGCCGTCGCTCACGTCATGGAAATGCAAAGCCGGCAAAGGGATGGCATCGCCTGGATGCGCGCCAATCCCGAGGCGTGGACGAAAGACAGCTTCCTGCAGGTGCACAATTGGTGGCATTTGGCGCTGTTCCACTACGATCTCGGCGAGACCGGCGAAGTGCTTGATCTCTATGACGGGCCGATCTACGGCACCCCGTCGGCGATGGCGCTCAATATGGTCGATGCCTCGGCAATCCTGTGGCGGCTTCATCTCGGCGGCGTCGATGTCGGCGACCGCTGGATAGCGCTCGCCGCCAACTGGCCCAAGGTCGGTGCCGGCAATTACGCCTTCAACGACGCCCATGCGATGATGGCCTTCGTCGGAGCAGGGCTCGAAGCGCCAGCCAAGACCTTGCTCGAGGCGCAGCAAGAGGCGATGCGCGGCAGTGACGACAACGCTGCCTTCACTAGGGATGTCGGCCATCCGTTGACGCTGGCGATCAAGGCGTTTGGCGAAGGCAATTACGCCGAGGCGGTGCGCCTGATCCGTCCCATTCGTGCCATCGCTTATCGCTTCGGCGGCAGCCATGCCCAGCGCGATGTGATCGACCTGACGCTGATCGAAGCGGCATTGCGCGCCGGCGGCACGGCGCTTGCCCGGGCCTTGACGGCCGAGCGCCAACTGGCCCGGCCGGACAGTCCGCTGTCGGCGCTGTTTTCGCGGCGCGCAGCAGATTTGTCAGAGAATTGACCCGCAACGGATCTTGTTTTAAAAACTGGCCAAGCCAGATTTTTTCGAGACCCGAAAAAATTAATGGTAATGGGAGGACTGCATGTATCTCGGCCTCGATCTCGGCACGTCGGGCGTCAAGGCGCTGTTGATCGATGCCGGGCAAACCGTCATCGGTTCCGGCCATGCTTCGCTTGACGTATCGCGGCCGCATCCCGGCTGGTCCGAGCAGAACCCCGCCGACTGGGTCCGCGCCTGCGAGACCGCGATTGCCGAGCTGAAATCAGCGCATCCGAAAGAGCTTGCCGCGGTCAAAGGCATCGGCCTGTCCGGCCATATGCATGGCGCCACCTTGCTCGATGCCGCCGACCAAGTGCTGCGCCCCTGCATATTGTGGAACGATACGCGCAGCCATGCCGAGGCGGCAGCACTCGACGCCGATCCGCGCTTCCGCAAGCTGACCGGCAACATCGTCTTCCCCGGCTTCACCGCACCGAAACTCGCCTGGGTGAAGAACAACGAGCCCGCTGTCTTCGCCAAGGTGGCGAAGGTGCTGTTGCCGAAGGATTTCCTGCGATTCTGGCTGACCGGCGAGCATATGTCGGAAATGTCCGACTCGGCCGGCACGTCCTGGCTCGATGTCGGCAAGCGGCGTTGGTCGGCGGAATTGCTAGCTGCGACATCGCTCGACGAGACGCAGATGCCGTCGCTCGTCGAAGGCACGGAAAAGGCCGGCGCCTTGCGCGCCGAACTCGCCTCCAAATGGGGCATTTCGGCTGGCATCCCGGTTGCCGGCGGCGCCGGCGACAATGCGGCTTCCGCCTGCGGCATGGGCACGGTCGGCGCCGGCCACGCTTTTGTGTCGCTGGGTACATCCGGCGTACTGTTTGCCGCCAACGCGTCCTATCTGCCCAACCCGGCCAGTGCGGTCCACACTTTCTGTCACGCGCTGCCCAACACCTGGCACCAGATGGGCGTCATCCTGTCGGCAACGGATTCGTTGAACTGGCTGTCGGAAATATCGGGGAAAAAGGCCGGCGAACTGACCGCCGAACTCGGCGAGGCGCTGAAGGCGCCGAGCGGCGTGTCGTTCCTGCCCTACCTCTCGGGCGAGCGGACGCCGCACAATGATTCCGCCATTCGCGGGTCCTTCACCGGGTTGGCGCATGAATCCAGCCGCGCAGTGCTGACGCAAGCCGTGCTTGAGGGCGTCGCCTTCGCCTTCCGCGACAGTCTCGAAGCCTTGAAGACAGCCGGCACTACCTTGACGCGGGTGACGGCGATCGGCGGCGGCTCGCGCTCTCGCTACTGGCTGAAGGCGATCGCCACCGCGCTGCAAGTGCCGGTGGATATTCCCGCAGATGGCGATTTCGGCGCCGCCTTCGGTGCGGCGCGGCTCGGGCTGATTGCTGCGACGGGGGCGGACCCGCTCAGCGTGTGCACGGCGCCGAGGACGGATGCGACGATCGAGCCGGATGCCGTGCTTGGTGGGGCGTATGCGGATGCCTATCAGCGCTACCGGGCGCTGTATCCGGCGATCAAGGCGGCAACCGCGTGAGCAAGCGCGAGGCACCCCCCTCTGCCCTGCCGGGCATCTCCCCCTCAAGGGGGGAGATTGGCAGCCTCGGCGCCCCGCTCATTCCTGCAACGCTGGAGACTGGCGAAAGCCGGCGTGATAGCCAATCTCCCCCCTTGAGGGGGAGATGGCCGGCAGGCCAGAGGGGGGTGCCTGGCGCCCACCCCGGCAGTAAAGCCTCACTGCGCTGGAACCTTGTCCAGAAACCCGGTGACGCTCTTGAGCCGCCCATTCTCGATAACGCCGATATCAGTGCCTTCTATGACGGAGGGCACACCTTCCGGTCCGAGATTCCACGAGAAGCGGATCGTGTCGGCAAAGCCGTCCGGCTTGCCCTTCAGCGAGAACCGGAAGCTGGCAAAGCGCTGCTGCACGCCATCGATGAGCGCGGCGACACCCGCATGGCCGTCGCCCTGCATCAGCGGATCGCGATAGCTGACGTCTTCGGTGAAAGTCGCTTTGAGCAGCTCTGCGCGGCGATCCGCATCGGCCTCGTTCCAGGCGGTGATGTAGTTTTGGGCGATCGTGTTGAGGTCGGTCATGGTCTGTCTCCTTCGTTGAGCGGCTTTGACACGAGCCTTTTCACCCCATGGCAAGAACGAAACCAATTACGCCTGAGGTAATCAGGGCGAACTATTCGAGAGAGGACAGAGAATCATGAGCAGCGGATTTTTCGGCGACATCCAGAAGATCAAATATGAAGGACCGGATTCGACCAATCCGCTGGCCTACCGGTTCTACAACCCGGATGAGGTCGTCGCCGGCAAGCGGCTGGAAGACCATCTGCGCTTTGCCGTCGCCTACTGGCATTCCTTCGCCTGGCCGGGCGGCGACCCCTTCGGCGGCCAGACCTTCGACCGTCCCTGGTTCCCCAAGGCTGGCGGAGTCGACACGATGGAACTGGCCAAGCTCAAGGCCGACGTCGCCTTCGAAATGTTCTCGCTGCTCGGCGCGCCCTATTTCTGCTTCCACGATGCCGATGTGCGGCCCGAGGGCAAGGATTTCTCCGAAAGTGCTGCGCGGCTCGACGAGATCGCCGACTATTTCGCCGGCAAGATGAAGAAGACCGGCGTCAAGCTGCTCTGGGGTACGGCAAACCTGTTCTCCAACCGCCGCTTCATGTCGGGCGCCGCCACCAATCCCGATCCGGATGTCTTTGCCTATGCGGCGGCAACGGTGAAAAGCTGCATCGACGTCACCAAGCGGCTGAAGGGCGAGAACTATGTGCTGTGGGGCGGGCGCGAGGGCTATGAGACGCTGCTCAACACCGACCTTGCGCGCGAGCAGGAACAGGCCGGCCGCTTCCTCAGCCTCGTCGTCGACTACAAGCACAAGATCGGCTTCAAGGGCACGATCCTGATCGAGCCGAAGCCGCAGGAGCCGACCAAGCACCAGTACGACTACGATGTCGCGACCGTCTACGGCTTCCTCAAGCGCTTCGGACTGGAAAAGGAGGTCAAGCTCAACATCGAGCAGGGCCACGCCATCCTGGCCGGCCATTCCTTCGAGCACGAACTGGCGCTGGCCAATGCGCTCGGCGTCTTCGGCTCGATCGACATGAACCGCAACGACTACCAGTCGGGCTGGGACACCGACCAGTTCCCCAACAATGTGCCGGAAATGGCGCTGGCCTATTATCAGGTCTTGCAGGCCGGTGGCTTCAAGACCGGCGGCACCAATTTCGACGCCAAGCTGCGCCGCCAGTCGCTCGATCCGCAGGATCTGCTGATCGGCCATATCGGTGGCATGGATTCCTGCGCACGCGGTCTCAAGGCGGCGGCCCGCATGGTCGAGGACAAGGCGCTGTCGGGTCCGCTGGCCGAGCGCTATGCCGGCTGGAACACCGCCGAGGCCAAAGCGATGCTGTCGGGCAAGCGCTCGCTGGAGGATATCGCCGAGCGCGTGGTGAAGAAGAAGATCGAGCCGCAACCGCGCTCCGGCCGTCAGGAACTGCTGGAAAACATCGTCAACCGCTACGTCTGAAGGCGGAAAGCCGATTCGCACTGCGTAAGGGGCGGCAGGATGAACACCCCTGCCGCCTTGGAACGCTTTGTGCGGCAGCCCTCTTCCGGCGACATGGTTTTGCCCCTCGTCGCCCCTCAATGACCTCGCTCTTGCCTTCAAACTGCCGTCACGTATCTCGTATAAGAGTGCCGTCGTGGCGGGTGAAAAGGAAGGAGGCGAACCGATAATGCAACACGAACGCGAAATCGACGCCCTACTCTCATCCGGTGAGACCGGATCGATCATCGATCGGCTGATGGCGCTGCCGCGGCCGACCGACAATGTGAAAAACGAATGGGATCGCGCTGTCAGCAGCCGTTTCGAAGTCCGACTGGCGAGGCAGATGCGCTCGCAGATGGACGCCGGCGGCGATCGACAGAACGCCGCCTGATCTCTCTTTGTCTGTGCATGTCGCTATCCCAAAACCGCGACACACTTTTGGGCGACATGCATCAACCTCGGCGGAGCCGCACCGGCGCTTCGCCGAACGCTCTTGAAAACGCTCTGGAAAATGCCGCGGCGGACGAGAACCCCGTCCGCCCGGCAATATCCGCCATGGCGATTCGCGTGTCGACAACCAGGCGGCGCGCTGCTCCCAGCCGCAACCTGAGATAGTAGGCGCCGGGCGTCTCGCCGATCGACTTGCGGAAAATGCTCTCCAATGTCCGCGCCGTCACCCCGGCGCGTTTTGCCACCGCATCGATGGTCAGCGGCTGGTCGACATGCGATTCCATCAGCCGGATGGCTTGCGCCAGGCGCGGGTCATAGCCGTCGAGCCGGCCGAGCGAGACCAGCGGCTGCGCATCGGTGGCGGCGCGGGCCTGGTCGTAGATGAAGACGCTGGCGACATCGAGCGCGACAGCCATGCCGAGGCGGGTGCGGATCAGATGCAGCATCAGGTCGAAGGTCGGCGACGCCCCGCCCGAGGTGAACACCGGCCCGTCGATGACATAGCGGTCTGGGCGGACATCGACGCCGGGAAAGGCCGAGGAGAAATCCTCCATGTCTTCCCAGTGGGTGGTGGCGCTGCGCCCTTCGAGCAGACCGGCGCGCGCCACCAGCCAGGTGCCGGCCTCGACGCCGCCGCAGGCGCGGACCGCTCGGGCCGCTCGCCGCAAGCCGGAAAGCAGCGCCGACGTCGCGTAATTCTGGGTGCCGAAGCCGGCGACGACGACAAGCACATCGGTCGCCTCGGCCGCATCGAAACGGCCGCTGACCGCCACGGGCAGGCCGCATGTGGTGACCGGAGCTTCTCCAGTGACCGAGACCAGTTTGAAATCGAACAGCGTCTCGCCGGAAATGCGGTTGGCGGCGCGCAGCGGATCGACGGCCGATGCGACGCACATGATGGACGAGCCGGAAAACACCAGCAGCGTCACCTTGAGCGGTGAGCGTTCCGAGCGAAAGATGGTCGGTTTTTCGCTTTTGATCATGGAAGCTTCGTAAAACGCAAAACAGTTTGCTGCAAGTCGGATCATTGTTAGGCTTCTGATGATGGGAGGAGATTGCAATGCCGCTCGCGATGAACCGTGAGGTCTTCATTACCTGTGCCGTCACCGGCTCCGGCGGCACGCAGGATCGGTCGCCGCATGTGCCGCGCTCGCCCAAGCAGATCGCCGATTCGGCCATCGACGCGGCCAAAGCCGGTGCTGCCATCGTCCACTGCCATGTCCGCGACCCCGAAACCGGCAAGCCCCGCCGCGATGTCCATCTCTACCGCGAAGTGACCGAGCGCATCCGCGATGCCAATGTCGATGTGGTGCTCAACCTCACCGCCGGCATGGGCGGTGACATGGTGTTCGGTTCGCCCGAAGCGCCATTGCCGCTCAATGAAAAAGGCACCGACATGGGCGGCGCCACCAACCGCATGGAACATGTGCGCCAGTGCCTGCCGGAAATCTGCACGCTGGATTGCGGCACCATGAATTTCGCCGAAGCCGATTATGTCATGACCAACACGCCCGGCATGCTGCGCGCCATGGGCGGCATGATGACGGCGCTCGGCGTCAAGCCGGAGATCGAAGCCTTCGACACCGGTCATCTCTGGTTCGCCAAGCAGCTGGTCGAGGAAAAGGTGCTGAACCCCGATGCGCTGGTGCAGCTCTGCATGGGCGTGCCGTGGGGTGCGCCGGACGACCTCAACACATTCATGGCGATGGTCAACAATGTGCCGTCGACCTGGAATTGGTCGGCCTTCGCCATCGGCCGCAACCAGATGGCCTATGCCGCCGCGGCAGTGCTTGCCGGCGGCAATGTCCGCGTCGGCCTGGAAGATAATCTGTGGCTCGACAAAGGCGTGCTGGCCACCAATGCGCAGTTGGTCGAGCGCGCCGCCAGTGTCGTCACCAATCTCGGCGCCAGGATTCTGGGGCCGGAGGAAGTGCGCAAGAAGCTGAACCTGACCAAGCGGGCGCCGATCGCAGCCGCGGCATAAAGCGGAGGCTGACCATGGCTACCGTCAAATTCACCGCGATGAAGGATGGCGACAAGGACGATTACGAGTTCCTGACCGCCCATGAAATCGACTATGCCGCCAAGACCGGCGAGCGGTTGCTCGACGCCCTGGTGCAGCTCGACGAAGGCCTGTCCGGCTACAAGATCACCCGCCTCGGCCATTCGCTGCAGGCGGCGACGCGCGCCTGGCGCGACGGCGCCGACACCGACTGGATCGCCTGCGCGCTGTTGCACGACATCGGCGACATCTACGCGCCCTACAATCACGACGAATACGCCGCGTCGATCCTGAAGCCCTTTGTGCGCGAGCAATGCACCTGGGTGGTGGAAAAGCATGGCGACTTCCAGCGGCTCTATTACGCCCACCATCTCGGCGGCAACCGCCACGCCCGCGACCGCTTCGCCGGCCATATGTATTTCGACGATTGCGACCAGTTCTGCGAGCGCTGGGACCAGTCGAGCTTCGACCCCGACTACGAGACGCTGCCGATCGAATTCTTCCGGCCCTTCGTGCTCGAAGTCTTCGCCCGCAAGGCCTACGACGCATCGGTGATCCGCGCTGGCGAGCGCGTGCCTCTCATCGACCCTCAGACAGTCAAGACAAGAACCGGAGCCTGACCATGAGCATCATCAACAAGGCGGCCGCCATTGGCGGCGGTGTCATCGGCGCCGGCTGGGTGGCGCGGCTGCTGCTCAACGGCATCGATGTGTCGATCTTCGATCCGGACCCGGAAGCGTCGCGCAAGGTCTCGGAAGTGATGAAGGGCGCCCGCCGCGCCTACAAGCAGATGGTTCCCGGCGGCCTGCCCAAGGAAGGCAAGCTGACCTTCGCCAAGACCATCGCCGAAGCGGTGGCCGATGCCGACTTCATCCAGGAGAGCGTCCCGGAACGGCTCGACCTGAAACACCGCGTGCTGGCCGAGATCGATCTCTATGCGCCGGCCAACGCCATCGTCGGTTCCTCGACCTCCGGCATCAAGCCGACCGACATGCAGGTGGCGATGAAGAAGCACCCGGAGCGGCTGGTTGTCGGACATCCCTTCAACCCGGTCTATCTCTTGCCGCTGGTCGAGATCGTCGGCGGCGAGCAGACGTTTCCCGAGGCGATCGAAGTCGCCAAGGAGATTTATACCTCGATCGGCATGAAGCCGGTGGTCATCCGCAAGGAGATCGAGGCCTTCGTCGGCGACCGCCTGCTGGAAGCCGCCTGGCGCGAGGCGCTGTGGCTGATCAAGGACGGTATCTGCACAGTCGAGGAACTCGACGACATCATGCGCTACGGCTTTGGCCTGCGCTGGGCGCAGATGGGCATGTTCCAAGTCTATCGCGTCGCCGGCGGCGAGGCCGGCATGCGCCACTTCATGGCGCAGTTCGGGCCTTGCCTCAAATGGCCGTGGACCAAGCTGATGGACGTGCCGGAGTTCAACGACGAGCTGGTCGATCTGATCGCCACCCAGTCGGACGACCAGGCGCACGGCCTGTCGATCCGCGAACTGGAAAAGATCCGCGACGACAATCTGGTCGCGATCATGGATGCTTTGTCGAAGCAGAACAAAGGCAAGGGCTGGGGCGCCGGCGCCTTGCACAAGGACTATACCAAGCAGCTGGCCAAGCTGGCGGCGAAGAAGCTGGCCGCTTCCAAGGCCGCCGAAAAGGCCAAGGCGTCGAAGCTGGTGAAGAAAGCTGAGAAGCCAAAGAAAAAGAAGAAAGGCTGAAGCCATGGATTTCGGGCTATCGGAGGAACAGAAGCTCATTGTCGAGACGACGCGTGCGTTCGTCGAGAATGAGCTTTATCCGCACGAACGCGAGGTCGAGCGCACCGGCGTGCTGCGCCGCGAGTTGATCGAAGAGATCAAGGTCAAGGCGATCGAAGCCGGGCTCTACGCCGCCAACATGCCGGCCGATGTCGGTGGCGCCGGCCTCGATACGGTGACCTGGCTGCTCTACGAAAAGGAACTCGGTCGCGCCAACTACGCGCTGCACTGGACCTGCGTGGCGCGTCCCTCCAACATCCTGCTCGCCGGCACGCCGGAGCAGCGCGAGAAATACCTGTTCCCGTGCATCCGCGGCGAGAAATGGGACTGCCTGGCGATGACCGAGCCGGGCGCCGGCTCCGATTTGCGCGGCATGAAGGCGACCGCCGTGCAGGACGGTGACGACTGGGTGCTCAACGGCACCAAGCATTTTATCAGCCACGCCGATCTCGCCGATTTCGCGATTTGTTTCATGGCTTCGGGTGAGGAAGAAACGCCGCGCGGCAAACGCAAGAAGATCACCGCCTTCTTCGTCGACAAGGGCACCAAGGGTTTCACGGTGCGCGACGGCTACCGCAACGTCTCGCATCGCGGCTACACCAACGCCATCCTCGAATTCGACGATTGCCGGCTGCCGGCGAGCCAGGTTCTGGGCGAAGTGCACAAGGGTTTCGAGGTCGCCAATTCTTGGCTCGGCGCCACCCGCCTGCAGGTCGGCGCCACTTGTCTCGGCCGCGCCGAGCGGGCGCTCGGCCATGCCATCGAATATTCAGCACAGCGCCAGCAGTTCGGCCAGCAGATCGGCAAGTTCCAGGGCGTGTCGTTCAAGCTGGCCGACATGGCGACGGAACTGAAGGCGGCGGACCTGATGGTGTTCGAGGCCGGCTGGAAGTACGATCAGGGCACCGTCACTGACCAGGACATGGCGATGGCCAAGCTGAAGGCGACCGAGATGCTGGCTTACGTTGCCGACGAGGCGATCCAGATCCATGGCGGCATGGGGCTGATGGATGACCTGCCGCTGGAGCGCATCTGGCGCGACGCCCGCGTCGAGCGCATCTGGGAAGGCACTTCGGAGATTCAGCGACATATTATTTCGCGGGCGCTGCTGCGTCCGTTCGGAGCTTAGAGCATGATGGACCCCAAACCGGGTCCGGTTTTGGGGAGAAGATCATGCTCAAACGAAAAGATGGCCATGCATAAACTCGAACGTCTCCTGCGCCCGAAGTCGATTGCCGTGTTCGGCGGGGCGCAGGCCGCTGCCGTCGTCGCGCAATCGATCAAGATGGGCTTTGCCGGCGAAATCTGGCCGGTGCATCCGACCAAGGACGAGGTGGCCGGCCGCAAGGCCTATCGTTCTGTTGCAGACCTTCCCGGCGCGCCCGACGCCGCCTTTGTCGGCGTCAACCGGCATCTGACCATCGAGGTGGTCAAGGCGCTGACCGAGCGTGGCGCCGGCGGCGCCGTCTGCTTTGCCGCAGGCTTTCTCGAGACCGAGGCCTATGACGACGACGGCGAGCGGCTGCAGGCCGAATTGGTGGCGGCTGCCGGCCAGATGCCGATCATCGGCCCGAATTGCTACGGCCTGATCAACTACGCCGACGGCGCGCTGCTGTGGCCCGACCAGCATGGCGGTATCAGGCTGCCCGAAGGCGCCAAGGGCGTCGCCATCATCACCCAGTCCTCCAACATCGCCATCAACATGACGATGCAAAAGCGCGGCCTGCCGATCGCCTTCCTGATGACGGCCGGCAATCAGGCGCAGACCGGCCTGTCAGAAATGGCGCTCGGCCTGATCGAGGATGAGCGCGTCACCTCGCTTGGTCTGCACATCGAGGCCTTCGATTCGGTAGCCGGCTTCGAGCGCTTGGCGGCGCGGGCGCGCGAATTGAAGAAACCGATCATCGCCATGAAGGTCGGCCGCTCGGAACAGGCACGGCAGGCGACCGTCTCGCACACCGCATCGCTTGCCGGCTCGGACGCGGCATCAGGCGCCTTCCTCAGGCGTCTCGGCATTGCGCGCGTCGATTCCATCCCCGCCTTCATCGAAGCGCTCAAGCTGCTGCATGTCACCGGGCCGCTGCCCGGCTATCGTCTGTCGTCGATGAGCTGTTCGGGCGGCGAAGCCTCGGTCATGGCCGACAGCGCCGAGGGGCGCTGGGTCAACTTCCCGGAGCTCACCAGCAAGCACCGCGCCCATGTCAAATCGACGCTCGGACCGCTGGTCGCGGTCGCCAACCCGTTGGACTACCACACCTTCATCTGGAACAACGAGCCGGCGATGACCGCCACCTTCACCGCCATGGTGTCGGGCGGGTTCGACCTCAACATGCTGGTGCTCGATTTTCCGCGCCCGGACCGCTGCTCGGTCACCGACTGGTGGGCGACGCTGCGCGCCTTCGAATCGGCGCTGAAGACCAACAAGGCGCATGGCGCCATCGTCTCCTCGCTGCCGGAGAACCTGCCGGAGGAATACACCGCCGAGCTGATGGCGCGCGGCATGGTGCCGTTGTTCGGCATCTCCGAGGCCATGGACGCCGCAGGCGCCGCAGCCTTCATCGGCTGGGCCTGGGCTGAGCCTCAGGCGCAGTCGATCGACACGACGGCAGCCGGTGCTGCCCGAGGCGACCATGTCACCCCAGACGAGGCCGAAGCCAAGGAGCGGCTGATCAAGGCCGGCTTGCCGGTGCCCAAGGGCGAACGCGCCGCCAATGCGGTCGAGGCGGTGATTTCGTCGATGGCGCTCGGCTTCCCGGTCGCGCTGAAAGCACTCGGCGTCACCCACAAGTCGGAAGTCGGCGCTGTCAGGCTGAGCCTCAAGGATGCCGAATCCGTCAGCACAGCGGCGCATGATCTGTTGCCGCTCGGCACCGGCCTCTATGTCGAGCGCATGGTGCGCGACGGCGTCGCCGAGCTGATCGTCGGCTTCACCCGCGACCCGATGTTCGGCGCCGTGATGACACTGGGCACCGGCGGCGTGCTGGTCGAGCTGTTGCGCGACAGCGTCACCCTGATGCTGCCGGCGACGCGCGACGATATCGAGGCGGCGTTGCGGCGCCTGAAACTGTTCCCGCTGCTCGAAGGCTACCGCGGCCGGCCCAAGTCCGATGTCGCTGCTGCCATCGAGGCCATCGCCGGCATTGCCGACTTCGTCCAGAAGAACGCCGGCGACATCGAGGAACTCGACATCAACCCGCTGATCGTCTGCGCCGAGGGCAAGGGCGCCTGGATCGCCGACGCGCTGCTGGTGCTGGGAGACAAGAAGAATGTCTGACGTCATTTCGACCCGCCGCGAGGGCACCATCCTCGAGGTCACGCTCGACCGGCCGAAGGCCAACGCCATCGACCTCAAGACCTCGCGGCTGATGGGCGAGACCTTCAAGGCGTTCCGCGACGATCCGGAGCTGCGGGTCGCCATCGTCAAGACCGCCGGCGACAAGTTCTTCTGCGCTGGCTGGGATCTGAAGGCCGCTGCCGGTGGCGATGCGGTCGATGGCGACTATGGCGTTGGCGGTTTTGCCGGCCTGCAAGAGCTGCGCGACATGAACAAGCCGGTCATCGCCTGCGTCAACGGCATGGCGGTGGGCGGCGGCTTCGAGCTGGCGCTGTCCTGCGACCTCATTTTCGCCTCCGACCACTCCTCCTTCGCGCTGCCCGAGATCCGCGCCGGCACGCTGGCTGATGCCGCGACGATCAAGCTGCCGAAGCGCATTCCCTATCATGTCGCCATGGACCTTTTGCTCACCGGCCGCTGGATGGATGTCGCCGAGGCGCATCGCTGGGGTCTGGTCAACGAAGTGCTGCCCAAGGAAAAGCTCGAGGACCGCGTCTGGGAGATCGCAAGGCTGCTGGCCAGCGGCCCGCCGCTGGTGTTTGCCGCGATCAAGGAGACGGCCCGCGTGGCCGAGGCGCTGACCTTCCAGGATGCGATGAACCGCGTGACCCGCCGCCAACTGGCGACCGTCGATGCGCTTTATGGCTCGGAAGACAATATGGAAGGGTTTCGCGCGTTTGCGGAGAAGCGCGATCCGGTGTGGAAGGGCAGGTAGCCTCGCAGACGATGGCGTTCCTTCACACCCCCCTCTGCCCTGCCGGGCATCTCCCCCGCAAGGGGGGAGATCAGATGTCACTTCCGCTTTCGCCAATCACCTGCGTTGCAAGAAAAGCGCCGCGACCGATGCTGCCAATCTCCCTCCTTGCGGGGGAGATGGCCGGCAGGCCAGAGGGGGGTGGCTGGGCTCGGCCTTTGCATCTGGCGCGGCCAGCATGACCGACTACAAAACCCTCATCGACGCCGAGACCTGGGCCTTCATCGAGCGGACGAATTCCTATTATCCGCCCGACACGATCGACTACACCATTGCCCAGCAGCGCGCGATCTATGACCGGATGTGCCGCGAGTTCTTTGCCGGCTATCCCGACGGCGTGACCGCGGAAACAAACGTCATTGCGGCGCATGACATTCCGATCCGCATCTATCGCAGCGCTACCCCGAACAAGGCGGCGATGGTGCTCTACGTCCACGGCGGCGGCTTCATCCTCGGTGGGCTCGACAGCCACGACGATGTCTGCGCCGATTTGTGCACCCGCACTGGCTACGAGGTGGTCTCGGTCGACTACCGCCTGGCGCCGGAGCATCTGCACCCGGCCGCCTTCGAGGATGCGCTGCATGCCTTCGAATGGGCAACCTCGACGTACGACCGTCCCGTTGTGCTTTGCGGCGACAGCGCCGGCGGCAATCTGTGCGCCGCCGTCGCCCACGCGACGCGCGGTCACGCCAAAAAGCCGATCGGTCAGGTGCTGATCTATGCCGGGCTTTTCGGCGACCGGTCGAAGGGCTCCTATGTGACGCATGCCGAGGCGCCGATGCTGACCGTGCGCGATATAGAGTTCTACAAAGATATCCGTACCGGCGGTGTTGATCGAACCGGCGACGTCAGTTTGTCGCCGCTGGCCGACGCCGATTTCACCGACCTGCCGCCGACAGTGCTGATCACCGCCGAGTGTGACCCGCTGTCATCCGACGGCGAGGCCTATCGCGACCGCATCCGTGCCGCAGGCGGGCATGCGACATGGTTCGAAGAGCCAGGACTGGTGCACGGCTATCTCCGGGCCAGGCACACAGTCGGCCGTGCCCGTGCCTCCTTCAGCCGCATCATCGAGGCGGTCTCGGTGCTTGGCAAGGGCGACTGGATCTGGTGAACGGCTCAGCCGCGAACAAAGGCGATCAGCGCCTCGGCCATGCGATCGTTGAACTCCTGGCGAAAGCGGTTCTTCTTCAGCCATTCCGGATTTGAGCCGACGGTCTTGTTGGCGTCGACGACAATGCCTTTGCCGTCGACGATGAAATAGTCGATGGCGCCGAAATCCAGATTGAGCCTTTGCCGCACCGCCAGCACCTCCGGCGGGACGGCGCCGCCCACCTCGTTGCTCAGTATTTTTGAGCCGGCGCACAGGACGTCGTCATAGACCTGCCGCATGTTGACCTCGGCGCCGAGCAGGAACATGTAGCGATGCTTGACGATGGGCAGGTCGAGCGTATCGAAAGCGAATTTCTCGACCATCAGGCGATCGTTGCGCCATACATCCGGCGGAACCTCCGCGATCGTCTGGTAGACTTGATAAGGTGGGCACAGGCGGTCCTTGTAGCCGGGTTCGAAGAGCTTGCGGATGGCATGAGCGCTCCGGGTCAGGCCGTTGCGATGCTGCCACCAGCGCTGCTCTGGCCGGCCCCTGGAGTTGAGGACGGTCTTGACGATAACCGGCCCATTGTGGCTGTCGCCGGCCTCCAGCTTCAGCGTCGAATAAAGGTACCTGTGGATGGACAGCGCATGGCCATTGATCGTGCGCTCGTAGCCTTGGCCGATGTCGCGGTAGGGTGGCGGGACCACGGTCAGGTCGATGTGCAGCAGGGCCGCCGGCGCCCTATTCTGGCGGGCCGGCCGGTCGAGCAGGCGGACTTTCAATCCGGCCTGTTCCAGGTAGGGCAGCAACTGCGCTATGGAGTAGCCCCGCACTAGGCGGAAATTGCGCAGGCTCTCCACATAGACATCGAGATCCGCTGCCGCCACGAGCCGCTATTCCTTGATGTCGACGCCCGAGAAATCATGGTGATCAAACGGGTCCATGACATAGCCGGTCACCCGTTCGCGCATCGGTATCGAGACCACGGAGTGGGCGATGACGATCCACGGCATCTGCTCCCTGAAGATCGTTTGCGCCTGGGCATAGAGTTTCGCACGGGCAGCGGGATCGACGATCCCGGCCGCCTGCTTGAGCAGATCGTCGAAGGCCGGGAAACACCAGTTGGCGCGATTGGTGGTGCCGACGCCGGCGCAGCCGAGCGGCACCGACAGGAAATTGTCGGGGTCGCCATTGTCGCCGGTGAAGCCGAACAGCATGGCACCGTCGCGGTCTCGTGCCTTTGAGCGGGCAAGGTATTCCGTCCACTCATAGGTGACGATGTCGACGCTGACACCGATCTTTGCCAGGTCCGACTGGATCATCTCAGCCATGCGCTGCGCATTCGGGTTGTACGGACGCTGCACCGGCATGGCCCAGATCTTCATGTGCAGGTCCTTGACGCCGGCACCGGCGAGCGCCTGCCTCGCGGCAGCGGGGTCGAAGACGTGATCGGGACTTGTCTTGTCATACGCCCAGGAGGTCGGCGGCAGCGGATTGCGTGCGACTTCCCCGGTGCCGCGGAACACGACATCGACCAGCGCCTGGGTGTCGATGGCCATGGCGATCGCCTTTCGCACCCTTGGATCGTCGAAGGGCTTCTGCAACGTGTTGAAGGCGAGGTATCCGGTGTTGAGGCCCTGCTGCCGCATGATTTTGATGCCGGGCGTCGCCTCGATAGTCCCGAGGTCGGCCGGATTTGGATAGGGCATGAGATCGCACTCGCCGGCGCGCAGTCTTTCCATGCGAATGCTGGCATCGGCGGTAATGGCAAAGACGAGATCGTCGATCTTCGGTTTGCCGCGCCAGTAGTCCGGATTGGCCTTGTAGCGGATGACCGCATCCTGCTGATAGTCGACAAGCTGGAACGGACCCGTCCCGACCGGCTTCAGCGCCAGATCGAGCAGCCGTTTCTCGGCGACGAGCTTGTCGGCATATTCCTTGGAGACGACCGAAGCAAAATCCAACGCCAGGTCGGCAAGCATCGGCGAATGCGGCGCCTTCAGCGTCAACACGACGGTGTAGTCGTCAAGCTTGTGCCAGCCGGCGACGAGACCCGGCATGCCAATGCCGTCGAAGTAGATGTACTGGCGTTTGGCATAATTGTTGAACGGGTTCTGCGCATTGCCCTGCCGGTCGAAGGTGAACAGCACATCGTCGGCGTTGAAGTCGCGGCTAGGCGTAAAGCCATCGACGCTGTGAAATTTCACGCCATGCCGCAGGTGGAATGTGTAGGTGAGGCCGTCGTCGGAAATCTCCCAGCTTTCGGCAAGGCCGGGGCGCACCTTGGTGGTGCCGGGCTCGAACTCGACGATGCGGTTGTAGAGCGCGGTGGCCGAGGCGTCGCGGGCGCCAGAGGCGAGCGCTGGATCGAACGTGTCCGGACTGACCTCGGTGCAGTAGACCAAGGTCTTGGCTACGGACTGATGAACCGGCAACGCACATAGAAAAAGCGCGGCCAGCAACAGAATGAAGTGCCTGCTTGTCATGGTACCCCCCCAGGGTTGGGAAGACGCTAGCAGAAGGCGGCACTGACGGTAAGTAAGCCGGCCGGCCTTTCGCACCAAGCTGTTTTCCAGCCTGCGTTGCCTGACACAAAGAACGAGTCGCCACTTCTGTGAAATGGCAAACAGACCCAGCCTCCGTTTTGCATGAACCTTTCCGCTCCAGCCTGCGACTGACGACTAGGCGCCGCATGGTGCGGGGCCGGAAAGGATGCCCCCAATGACCAGGACCCTAGAGGCTCCACGGTCTCCGGGACCAACGCAAGCTCAGCGCGACCACCGCCTTCGGGATGGAGTCGATGCGCTGGGCTTTCGGCTGATTCCGTTGACCCTGCGTAGGAGCAGGCGTATCGTGAGGATGAGGAAAGCAGACAATTCGATCAGGGATGAACGTGCCGGAACGCCGCGCCTTGCCCTGACTCGCGCGGCGGGACCGGATGTTCCTCCCGAAAACTTCGGGGGGAGTTTTATGTCCTGCGATCGCGGCACGTCCATGCCATCTCCAAGCGGTTTTCGCCGTTCGCTCCAACTGGCCGGCGGTTTGCTTGCCTTGGCGCTGAGCGCCACGCTCTGGTTGGGCACAGCTGCCCGGGCGCAGGAAACCCAGATCATCTATCCCGGCTCGATGGCCGTGACCGGATTTTCCGGCACTGTCATTCCCAATTTCGACGAAGGGCTGCCGCCCGGCGTCGACCCGGTCGACGAAACCTTCATCGACACGACGCGCGCCACCTTGCGCGTTTTCGACGTTTCGGCGCTGGGCGGACCGGCCTCCGGCCAGCTCGTCTACACGCCCCCGCCTTTCGAGGTGACGGCCGAACAGATCGGCCAGGTGTTCGCCATCACCTATGATGACGGCGTGCGTGATGGCGTCCCATCCGGCATCCCCAACCTCTATGCCGGCGCCACCTCGCTGCACGGCATCCGCATCGTCACCCCCGACGAAGACGCCGATGGCCGCCCCGAGCGGCAACGCCGCGGTACGGCGGGCGCCGCCTTCATGGACGGCCAGTTCGGCACCGAAAACGGTGGCGGTCCCGGCACGATCTGGAAGATCGACGGCATCACCGGCGCCGTCTCCAAATTCGCCGACATCGACACCAACAGCGGTCCCGGCGTCGGCGACGTCACGTTCGACAGCAATCACCGCGAGTTCTTCGCCAGCGACCTCGACACAGGCCTCATCCACCGCATCGACGCCAACGGCACGCTGATCGATACGTTCGACCATGGCGTTGCCGGGCGGCCGGCGCATGGGCTGGCGCCCGTTGCCGACGACGGCGCGGTGATGGACATACAGGGCGCGGCCTTCGATTCGGAAGACCCCGACACCTGGGGCTACACGCAGGACGAGCGCCGCGTCTGGGCGGTCGCCTATCATGGCGGTCGGGTTTACTATTCGGTCGGCGAAAAGGCCGAGATCTGGTCGGTGGGCATTGCCCGCGACGGCAGCTTTGCCGGCGATCCGCGCTGGGAGCTGACGGTCAAGGCCGACAAGGACTACGCCGTCACCGACATCGCCTTCGACAACCAGGGCTTCATGTACCTGGCGCAGCGTGGCCCGGTGGAAAATCGCTACGATTACAGCCAGTTCGCCGATTCCGGAAAAGGCGAGGTGATCCGCTACTGGCGCGAAAACCCCGACGATCCGGCGACGGAATCAGAGTGGGTGGAAGAGCCGCAGGAATATGCGGTCGGCTTCCCGCAAGGCAACCGGCAGTCGGCCGGCGGGCTGGACCTGCAATATGGCTATGACGCCGACGGCAATCTCGACACGGGTGTGTGCACCGACACGCTGGTCAACACCGGCGACAAGCTGCGCGACAACCCGACACTTGCCGACCAGCTCGCCGCCGGCGGACCGCTTGCCGTGCACGGCGTGCAGATCACGCCGACACCAATGGTCAAGCCGGCCAACGTGCCGCCCTTCGGCTCGTGGTTCGTCGATTTCGACGGCTATTTCGAAGATCCCGAAGTAGAAGGCCATGTCGGCGACGTCGAGGTCTGGCACCCCTGCGAAGGCCGTGCCGGTTACTATGAAGAGATCCCCGGCGGTTATCTGCCGCCCTTCTATCCGCCGGACTTCCCACCGCCCGGCGACCTGCCTCCGTGCATCGATGTCGAGGATGTTCAGTTCTACTGCACGCCTCGCGGCCTCCAGGCCGACCTCTATCTCCATGACCATGCCGGCTTCGGCGGCGATTCGATCAAGGCTCAGTCCAGGACGCCAGGCGTCGGGGTGACGTCACCCCAGTCGCATGCGCCCGGCAAGCCTTACACGGTCGACATCACCGGCCATTCTCCGGGCGACAGAGTCGATGTCGGGCTTTGCTTCTACAGGCAATCCGACAAGGACAAGGGTGGCTACTACCCTTGCTGCAAGATGACTTTGCCGCTCAGAACCCCAGCCGTCAGCTGCGAACGTTGAGGAGGGGAAGATGAACACTTCAGCACTCTCCCCGACCGCAACGCGCAACCAGAAAACCGTCATGGAGACCATCATGAGACCCCTGTCATACGCCAGGCGCGGCGCGCGCTGGCTGATGGCGGCCGGTATCGCGGTCGCCATGTACACCCCTGTGGCAAGCCACGCGGAAGACGCCGTCCCGATCACGCCGGAACTGCGGCTCGACCTCGATAATTCGAAAATCATCAATCCGAGGCCGGAACGGGTCGTGCCGTTCTTCACCAAGAAAGGCACCCAGCGGAGCTGCGACTATGTCGTCTACTCCCTGAGCTTCGGCCTGCGCGGCGATGCGCAAAGCTTTGCCGACCCGGGCATGATTGCCCTGTTGAAGAAGCTCAAGATCGAGTTCAAGGACCAGCTTCCGCACGGCCTGTCGATCGTCAGCGCGCATGTGTCGGGCGACGGCACGGACGCTGCGGGCGGCCCGTTGCCCGGCGTTTCGATCAGCACTTCGGCCGATCCGAACGATACGGCAATTGTGTCCGACTTCCGGCTGTCCGCCGCCGATCTCGACGGCGCGGGCGCTGCCAACGAACGCGTCATCAACTTCCAGATCACCGCCAAGATCGACCACGCGACGTTTCCCTCGCCGACGGTCATCGACAACCAGGGCCTGATCAAGATTACTAACGGAGCCGGCACCGGGACCATCATCCCGTCGCAGGATCCGGGCAAGCCCGACGATGGCGACTACAAGACCGGGGTGAAGACCTCGATCAAAATCGACCTCACCAACTGTGACAAGCGGCCTCCGCCTCCCGACCGGGAGTGCTTCAAGGTGGAGCGCGGCACCGTCGATTGCGTGCCCGGCGGCGGCGCCTTCATCTACCACATGCCTGTCGGCCCGGAGATGGGCGGCAAGTGGGTTCAGGTGTCGACGACCACCCCCGGCATCACCATCATCCCCGACACGCAATTGGTGCCGGCGGGCGGCGGTGTGCTCAACTGGAAGATCGTCGGCGCATCGCCTGGCGACGTTATCCACCTCATCGTCACCGGCATCGAGACCTACGCCGGCCCGAAGGAGGGTTGGGGCCTGTGCTGCACGCAGACGATCGACATCGTCATCCCGCGTGACCTCAGATGTCCGCCCAAGGATAAGGAGCCGGACCTCAAGGTCGAGAAACGCGCCGATGTGACGCGTTGCACGATGGGCGGCGGCTGCGACTTCACCATCAGGGTCACCAATGTCGGCGACGGGCCGTATCACGGCAAGATCGTGCTCGACGAGGTGACGCTGCCGGCCGGCTCGACGCTGGATTCAGGGCCCAATCCGCCCTGGGTCTGCGTGCCCGGCGTGACGCCGATGACGTGCACCTATCCGGTGACCACGCTCAATCCCGGTGCCTCCGTCAACCTCAAGCTCGGCTTCAAGCCGGCGGGCGGCTGGCAAGGCAGCGCGCTGCGCAACTGCGCCACCTACAATTATGGCGCCAGCGGCAAGCCGCTGTTCGGCAGCCAGCAGAACGATCGCGGCTGCGCCTCGATCCCGATCTGCCGGCGTGGCGACCGCGACCGCGATTGCCGGCCGCCGGTCGACAAGAAAGTCGACCTGATCCTGAAGAAGCGTGCCCGCATCCCGGTCTGCACGCCCGACGGCATCTGCTACTTCGTGATCGACATCATCAACAATGGCAGCGTCCCCTATAATGGGCCGCTGACGGTCATCGACAACTATCCAGGCGGTGCGCCGGCCTCTTCGACCTTCGGCCCGTCTCCGCCCTGGACATGCGGACCGAACGGCCCCGGCCAGTTCCGCTGCGACAATGCCGGCATCGTGCTGATGCCGGGCGCCTCGACGCCGATCGTCGTCAAGGCGGTGATGCCGGCCGGCTACCAGTCGGACTCGGTGGAAAACTGCGCGGCGCTGAAGCCTGTCCCCGGTGAGGTCGACCTCACCAACAACAAGGCCTGCGCCAAGGAACGCTTCCGTCATCCCAATGGCGGCAAGCCAACCTTGCGCATAACCAAGGTGTGCAACGGCTCGCTGGCCGGTGCAGCGGTGGTTTCTTGCCGCATCACGGTCATCAGCCTTGGCACCGCTGCCCCCACCGGTCCGGTGCGGGTCAACGATGCCGCCACGCTGATCTCGGGCGGCGCGCCGGTCCAGATCCAGACCGTCACCCCCGACGGCGCGGAATGGGCCTGCGGAGCGGTCCCGGCCAATGCGCTGTCGTGCCAGATTCCCGGCGCCGTGATGACGCCTGGAACCTCCAGGCACTTCGACGTGACGGTCTCGGCCAATGGCGCGTTCGAAAACTGCGCACGCGGCTCATATGGCCCGGCTCCGGGAGACGACATCGTCTACCCGATCGGCCAGGCCTGCGCCAAGGGCGGTGGCACGTCCACGATCAGCGTCAAGAAGACCGGCGATGCCGAGTGCCAGCCGGGACAACCCTGCTCGTTCGAGATCACCATCACCAATGACGGCCAGACCCCATTCTCGGGTCCGGTCCGCATCGGCGATGCGATCGGTGTGGACGGGCTCGGCCGGCTGGAAGGCGTCGAGATCACCTCGATCTCGCCGCCCTTCGGTTGCTCGCCGGAACCGACGACACTGCCTCTGTCCTGTATTGCCAACCTGACGCTCGGCGCTGGGGAAAGCCACGTGCACAATGTCACCGTGGTCCTTCCCGACGACGGCCGCCTGGCCAAGCTGCAGGGCAACGTCACCGGCCGGAACTGCGTCGGTGTCTTGTCTCCGGATACAAGGGTGCAAGGCGGCGACGTGCTGTCCGGCGATCAGACCAACATCCAGGGCGATCGCGGCAAGGCCTATGCGTGCCATCCCTTCACCATCAAGCGTGAGGTGAAGAAAGAGTGCTCGCCGGGCTTCGTCATGAACGATGCCGGCCGGTGCGTGTGTCCGGAAGGCACCACCTTCCGCAACGGCCAGTGCTCGCCGGACGGTGGCGTCATCATCGAGCCAAAGCCGAGGCCGTGCGTGCTGCTCAAGGGCCAGATCCGCACCGAGGATGGACGCTGTGTCTGTCCGCGTGGAACGGAGCTCGAGAACGGCGCCTGCGTCAAGACCGACAAGCCGGGCTGCACCATCCCCGGTTCGGTCCCGACGTCGGACGGCAATGGCTGCTACTGCCCCGACGGCACGCATCTCGACCGACAGGCGAATGCCTGCGTGCGAGACAAGCAGAAGCCCGAGCAGTGCACCATCCGCGGCCAGGTCCACGATGCTGACGGCGACTGCGTCTGCCCGCGTGGGACCGAGGTGCGCGATAGAGCCTGCCGGCCGATCCAGCCAAAGCCTGAACAGTGCTCGATCCGTGGTCAGGTTCATGACGCTGACGGCGATTGTGTCTGCCCGCGTGGCACCGAGGTGCGCAATGGAGCCTGCCGGCCGATCCGGCCGAAGCCCGAGCAATGCACCATCCGCGGTCAGGTTCATGACGCCAATGGCAATTGCGTCTGCCCACGGGGTACCGAGGTGCAGGGCAATGCCTGCCGCAAGAAGAGGCCTGTGCAGGAACAGTGCGACATACGCGGCCAGGTCCACAACGGTGACGGCGATTGCGTGTGCCCGCGCGGCACCAAGGTGATCGACGGCGCATGCCGCAAGCCGAGGCCGCAGGTGGAATGCGCACCGGGCTCGCAGATGGTCGGTGGCCAGTGCGTGCCGATCATCAAGCGGCGCTGCCCGGAAGGCACGGTTGGACGGTATCCGAATTGCAGGGCTATCCGGCAACAGCCGGGGCTGGATCCGAGCCTGTTGCTCAATCCGGGTATCCTTCAGCAGTTGATACCGAAGCGCACGCCGCAGCAGGACACGCAGCCGCAAAGGGATCCGGCGGCCAACTTCAAGCCGTAGGTTCTGGATGCGAGCCAAAATCAGAACCCCGCCGGAGCGATCCGGCGGGGTTCTTCTTTCAGGCCGCAGTATCGTCGATCCTCATACTGTTCCAGGCCGAATCTCAGCTGGCGGGCGCGTAGCGCAGCAGCGTCACGCCCTGGGCAAGGCTTTGCGTGCCGAGCGGCTGCAAGGTCAGCGACAGGCCGGACTGGAAGTACGGCTTGCCGCCGCCCAGCACGACCGGCTGCATGTAGAGCCGGTATTCGTCGATCAAGCCCGCTTGCGCGAAGTGAGCGGCAAGATCGGCGCCGCCGACGGAGATTTCACCCTCCGTCTGCGATTTGAGCTGGTTTGCAACGGTTTCGACATCGCCACTCACCAGCCGGGCATTGGGTCCGACGTCGCGAAGCGTCGTCGAAAACACGATCTTCGGTGTCTTCTGCCAAGCCAGGGCAAAATCCCGCTCGACTTCTCCCCCGGCCTCGCGCTCCGGACTGTCCCAGAAGCGCATCGCCTCATACATCCGGCGTCCGCAGAGCGCGATCGCGGTCCGCCGCATCTCTTCGTTGAAATGCCGGTGCAATTCTTCCTCGGGCACCGGCAAGCCGATGTCGCCCGACGGTCCCTCGATAAAGCCGTCCAGCGACGTCAGCATGGAATAGACGATCCTGGCCATCTGACCTCTCCGTTTTTGTCCACACTGAATGAGGCATAACCGCTTGCGAACTGCAAGCAGTTTGTCGCAAGAAGAATTGAAATCCGGACATGCGCGAAATGGGCCGCAACAGTGGCTATGCCGCGCCGGCTTGGCGTATCGTGGGCGCGACAGCAGGAGCCGGCATCATGAGCACCGTCCCAAAACCTTCCGAACAGGCCGCCAATGAAAATGACAGCGGCGGCGAGTATTTCGAGGCGCCGACGATTGGCGACCACGAAGCCGAGCTGGTTGCCGATGAGGCGCTCGAAGCGCCCGATGTGCCGGATTCCGAACCCGCCAGTCATGGCCGCCTGAAGCCAAAGCGGAAACCATCGGCGATATCGGGCCGCAAATTCCGCAAGCGCGATCTGGTGCGCATCGACGACCTCAGGCCGAGCCTGGCCGACCGCATCCGCTCCGACCATCCGGACCTGCCGCGCGGCGCCCGCATCAGCCGCGAGGAGCTCGGCCGCTACCGCATGCGCTACATGGAGGAGTTGCTGCAGCAGGAGCATGGCGAATTCTCCGAGCTCGACCGCCAGGTGGTCGAATCGATCGCCCGGCAGGACACGATTTCGGAGAACTCGGAAGAGGAGTTCGAGGAGCACAGGTCGTTCGCCGACCGCGTCTCCGACAATATGGCGGCCTTCGGCGGCAGCTGGTGGTTCCTGATCTCGTTCGGCAGCGTGCTTGCCGTCTGGATCGGCATCAACCTGATCGCGGGCATGAGCAGCGCCTTCGACCCCTACCCCTTCATCCTGCTCAACCTGCTGCTCTCCTGCATCGCCGCCATCCAGGCGCCGATCATCATGATGAGCCAGAGACGGACGGAGGCCAAGGACCGCCTGCGCTCCTTCAACGACTACCGGGTGAACCTGAAAGCCGAGCTGGAAGTGCGCCACCTGCACGAAAAGCTCGACTATCTGATCTCGCGCCAATGGACGCGGCTGGCCGAAATGCAGCAGATGCAGCTGGACGCGATGCACGAGCTGACGGGTGCGAAGAAGGCGAAGCGGGCGGGGGTGAGGAGGCGGGTGGCGAAGGCGGGGCCGTGAGGGTGAGGGCTTCGAAGGTGCGGATGAAGCCTTCGGTTGGGCTGCTCATTCCGCAGCCTCCATTTGCCGCGCACCTACCGGCGTCAGCGCTTCTGCGAGCAGGGCGTCGAGCAGGCGGCGACGCGTGGTGGCTGTGACGTTGAGGCTCGCCTCCAGCCGATCGCACAGCGCCATCAGCGCATCGACTTTGGCAACGATCCGGTGCTGTTCGACTAGCGGTGGGAGGGGAATGAGCATGTTCTTAAGCGCCGTGCCATTCACGTTCGCCTGCCCAGTCTGCTTCTTGATGAGCGGGAGTATCTGTGTTTCGCGAAACTCGGGCGTATTCATCGCCATGTTCAAGAACCGGGGATTGCTGGATAGAAGCGAAGGCCGAAGCCGGATTAGATACGATGCAAATGTTCTGGCGCCATCGTCGCCAAGATAAATCCCTGTCTTCCCAACAAGCTCAGCACTGTTTGTGCGATTGTAGAGCAGGTCGAATTTTCGAAGATACAGCGCGGGCAAATCCTCGGAGGATTCGGGGATTCGCTTCCACGTCGCGATCGATGTGGACCTTGATGACCTTGTAGGGCGCAAGAAAGCCGTCGCTAATGCCCTGGCGCAATGAATAGGTGAAAACCGGTTCGCCGAAGTAATCGGCGTTGGAAACGTATTCCGTTTCCTTCGGCGTGGCGGTTAGGCCGATCTGGGTCGCGGCGGAAAAGTGCGTGAGGATTTCGCGCCATGCTGAATCATCGGCGGCGCTGCCACGATGGCATTCGTCGATGACTATCAGATCGAAAAAGCCGGGCGAGAACTCCTTATAGAGTTTCTGGCGCTCTTCTGGTCCGGTAATGGCCTGATAGAGGCCGAGATAGATCTCGAAGGCCGTGTCGATCCGCCGCCTTCTGTCGAGCGCCAGTGTCAGATCAACCGTGGTGCCGTCCTGCCGTTCGATGGTCTTCGCATTGGTCGAAAGCTTTGCCATTGCCGCACCGAACGGCCGGAAATCGTTCACCATCGTTTGGTCGATCAGCACGTTCCGGTCGGCGAGGAAAAGTATGCGCTTCTTGCGGCCCGCCTTCCACAGACGCCAGATGATCTGAAACGCCGTGTAGGTTTTGCCCGTGCCGGTGGCCATGACGAGCAGCACGCGATCGCGACCCTTGGCAATGGCCTCGATTGCGGCGTTGACGGCGTTTACCTGGTAGTAGCGCGGGGCTTTGCCGCTGCCGTCGTCGAAATAGTCTTGAAGAACGATCTGTTCTGCTTCTGGATCGAGGCCTTTCCAAGCGCGGTACCGCGCCCACAGATCGGCGGGTGATGGAAAAGCATCGAGACCAAGGTTCGCTTCCTTGGTGTTGCTCAAGCCTGTGCGGTCGTGAAAGAGAAAACCGTCGCCATTCGAGGAGAACACGAAAGGGATGTCTAGCGTCGCGGCATAGTCGAGGCCCTGCTGGATGCCATCGCCGACGCTGTGATTATTGTCCTTCGCCTCTATCAGAGCGATCGGGATATTCGGTTTGTAGTAGAGTACGAAATCGGCCTTCTTCGCCTTGCCACGCGTGACCAGCTTCCCGCGTACGATGATCCGGCCTTTGGTGAAATAGACTTCCTCGCGGACCTGAAGCATCTCGTCCCATCCGGCGCTCTTGACGGCGGGCAAGATGAACTTGGTGCAGATGTCGCGTTCGGTGAGGCTTCGTTTGTCCATTGGTTGGCATTCCCCCACACACGCTCTATGGGGTAAGCTCACACTGATCAATAGTGCAGTTCAACCCACTGATACTATTGAGTCGCTTGAACTCACTTTCTGGACCAGATCCACGAGCGACTGGGATCGACCCCCTAAGACCCGATCTTCCGATTTCGCGCAACCTGCACTTGCCCGTTGAAGCCCGCGCCGGCTTCCGCTAAGAAGCCGTGACTTGCCGGTTCGCCGGCTGGTTCGTTTTTAGGAATACCGATCCTGAAAGCACCCGTAGCTCAGCTGGATAGAGCGCTGCCCTCCGAAGGCAGAGGTCACAGGTTCGAATCCTGTCGGGTGCGCCAGATTTATCCTTTGATTACAATGGCTTGAAGGGTGGTTTAGCCGGACTGCAACTCCTCGGGGCGAACTCCGCGTAAGCGGCAGATCTCGGTTTCCGTTGACACCAGTCCATGCTTTCTCGTGTGACGGGCGTGATTAACTGCCGCTGCATCGTGCGAGTCTACTAATTAGGGATTGTGCTAAAATGATACACTCCGTGCTGGCCAAAGCCGCAGGGGCGCTACATCTCATTGGAGCCGATTCACCTTCAGAGAGATTGGTCCAGCGACGGGCCTCCAGATGTAAGGACAACACCAGCTCCCTCCAGCGCTTGTCGTATGCGGGTGAGTGTGCCCGGATTCGGAATTCTGCGGCCGATCTCAAAATCGTGGATCGTTGCTTCGCTGAGATTGGACTTGGCGCCAAGCCGTACACGGGACTCTTGCCTAACAATACCAGAACGGCTCGATGCGACCCTTGTCGGACCTTCAGTCGCGCCATAGGGCTCGCATTTCGTTCTTCACAGGCACATAATGAATGCCGTCGACCACCAAGAAAGCGCGCTTAGTGAGGTCATTCTGTCTCACTGGAGGCCGGTCGCCCACAAGGTCGCAATGGCCGAAGAACGCATCCGTCGCCGGCTCGCGGCGATCATGGTCGCCGACGTCGTAGGCTATGCGCGCCTGATGGAGGCGGACGAGGCCGGCACGCTCGCGGCGCTGAAGGACCGCCGCAGGAACGTGCTCGAGCCCATCGTGCGATCTCATGGCGGACGCATCGTCAAATTCATGGGCGACGGTGCCCTGGTCGAGTTCGGCAGCGCAGTTGATGCCGTCGGCAGTGCACTCGAACTGCAGGCCAGGATGGCCGATGCCAACGACGACGTGGCCGATGAGCGCCGGATCATGCTCCGGATCGGCATCAATCTGGGCGACGTGATCGGCGAGGGCACGGATGTCTATGGAGAGGGCGTCAACATTGCCGCGCGACTCGAGTCCCTGGCCGAGCCCGGCAGCATCTGCATGTCGCAAAACGTGTACGAACAGGTGGCCAAAAAGGTGGATGGCACATTCGAGCCCCTGGGTGACCGTCAGCTCAAGAACATCGAAGCGCCTGTGCGCGCCTACCTGGTCCGTCCCGCTGTTGTCGCGCCGAGCAAGCCAGCGGTCACGTCGGACAAACCGTCAATTGCCGTGTTGCCCTTCGACAACATCAGCGGCGATCCTGCGCAGGACTATTTCTCAGACGGGATCACGGAGGACATCATCACCGAGCTGAGCCGATTCAGGGAGATCATGGTGATCGCACGGAATTCTTCCTTTGCGCTCCGAGGCAAGGCGCTCGACGCCAAGGAAGTTGGCCATAGGCTCGGCGCGGATTTCATCGTCGAGGGCAGTGCGCGCAGGGTGGGCAATCGCGTGCGGGTCACAGCCCAGTTGATCGACGTGTCCAGCGGAAAGCATCGCTGGGCCGAGCGCTATGACCGCAATGTCGAAGATATCTTTGCGGTGCAGGACGAAGTCGTATCCATGATCGTCGGCACCCTGGTCGGGAGAGTCGCCTCCACCCGTGCCGAGCAGTCAGGCCGCAAGCCACCGCAGCTTTGGGCGGCCCACGATCACTTTCTGCAAGGGCGGGAGCGTTCGATACGGTTCGATTCGGAAGCCGCGGCTCAGTTCCTGCGCCGCGCAATCGAGCTCGACCCGGCACACGCCCAAGCCCATGCGTGGCTGGCGGGTGTCGCCTATGTCCTCCATTCGGACCACGGGCGGCGCGAGGATCTGGAGGAAGGCCTTCGTGCCGCACAAACGGCGGTACGGCTCGATCCGTTGGATTCTAACGGTCACCGGCAACTCGGCCTCATCTATTCTAAGATGAGGCAGTATGAGCTGGGAGGGATACACCTCGACCGAGCGGTCGCGCTCAATCCGAACGACGTGTATGCCTCGACGTTCAGAGGGCTGTGGCTGGCCTTTACGGGACGCGGAGAGGAAGCGCTGCGCAGCCTGGAGGCAGATCTTCGCTGCGATCCCTTTCCGCCAGCTTGGTACTGGGGGTGCCGCGGAGTGGCCTTTCTGCAGTTGAGGCGCCACGCCGAGGCCCTCGAAGCGTTTCAGCATATCGACCACCTCTGGCACTGGTGGCTACCCTGCTACATTGCTTCTTGTCAGGCTCGTCTGGGCAAGATCGATCAGGCGAAACAGTCGGCCGCAGATGTGCTGCGCCTCAAGCCTGATTTTGCCATAGCGGACTTCGAACGGTCTGAATGGTGGCGAGACCCCGCCGATCTTGAACACATAACGCATGGCATGCGCATGGCGGGACTAAAGTAACCGGTCGTGGGGAGCTCCCAAGCGCGTCCAATGTGAGCGCCTGACTGATTCTGGCACGAGTTGCCCCTTCCGATCGCAGAACGTACGCAGAAAACGAACCTTTCGCGACGTTGCTACCGTGCAGCGGCAAAGTCCGCTCAGGGTCAGGTGAGGACAGAGCCTGCGCCGAGCTCAATGTCCGCTCACTTACACCTCACACTGGAAGCCGCCTGCCAGCTTGCGCCCCCGTCCGGTGAGCTCGACGCCGACCCGATGCCGCTGGCCATGTTTCCGCAAGGCTGCATCTACCGGCAAAGGGCGACGCGCGCCATCGAGGCGGCGGGGCGGATGTGGCGCATCGCCTATACCAGCCAGGGGCTGATCGGCGTGCAGGCGGCGGTGGCGTCGGGGCTGGGCATCAGCCTGCTGCCGGTGGATGCGGTGCTTCCCGAGCACCGCCTGCTGAGCGCCGCCGACGGGTTTGCCGACCAACCGCCATCCGAGCTGGCGTTGATCGCGCCCTCACAACGGCTGGACGCGCCGGCGCGCGAGCTGGCCGCGTTTCTGGTCGCAAACATCGGCAGCATTCTGCATGGTTCTGTTGTCCAGCCGAAGGAAGCACGGCGCCCGGTTGCGGCCCTGCGCTAACCGCAGCCTGTGCGGTACGGCCGCTTGATGGAAGCTGAAGCGCATGCTCCCCGGTGTTCGGTCCCAAACTAGAACTTTGCAGCAGCCTTGGTTTCGGCGCTAAAACGGGAAAGGGTCTCGGCATATGGAGCCCGCAGGCCTGAGGCCAAGAGTGCCTGGAACAGAATAGAGCCTGCCCGGACCAAACCTTGGTTTGGTCGAACGTAAGCCCGGAGCGAAAATGCGGACAAGGGACCGCTGCTCATCCTGCATCAGGATGACGGCGAATACCCCCAGGTTTCGTTCGTGGCAGAGTTTGACGCATGAGGCGTAGTCAAGTGTCGATTCATCCGTGCAGGCAGGGCCGCTATTCCCACCCTGCAAATATGGACACAGCCCAAGATCCGTCTCTTGATGCCAGCGATAAAGTTGCCGCGCCCCGGGTGTAAAGCGGGTCGTTCCCTGTTGCTGCGCCTGTTGGGAGAGCAGAGCAAGGTTCGCTTCGCATTGAGCAAGCTCGCCAAGCGCCCTTGCGGCAGCCGCTGACCACGATGCGCCTGCCGCAAACCCCATCGCCGGACACCGGCCGGAACTGTCGCTGGAGATTGCCGCAACGATTGGCACCGCCAAATCCAGCGTGAGTCGCAGAAGCCGCAATTCGCGACCTCGGTGCCGAAGCCAATCTTCATAAGAAGATACGGCGTCGCTTGCCAACGACTTCGGATCGATGCGAGGCAGAACAAGCCGATTGTACCACCAGATGGAGGTCGCATCCCGCTCTATCAGCTCGAGAAGGGCGCTCATCGCAGCGTCCTCAGGGTTGATGCCCAGCGCAAGTCCGTTCGAGTCGGCAGCCGGCAGAGATGATTCCTCGCCACCGGGATCATATCCGAGGAAACACAACCCCGCGGGCACCCAGGCTTGCTCCGTACCGAGCTTGTCGTCACTCAGGATCCAGTCTTCAGGCGCGGATCTATCCCAGCGGGCCGGAACCATATTGCGGGGCTTTCGGTTCCCGGCCTTTCGCCGGTCATATTGCTCTTCGCTGAAAAGAAGGATGCCGGGCGGCTCGACGACCCGCCCATGAATCGCATCGGCACACGACCGGAGAAGTCGCGTCTCGGGAATGATCTGGGCGAAGTAGGTCTCGTCCGCCTCATAAAGGCAGCCTTGCAGCGCCTGCTCGACCGTCGTGCCCCAACCAGACACGAAGTAAGTGCCCTCATCGCCATCCCTGGCGGCGCGAACGCGGCCGGCCGCCACGGTGAGAGGACAGCCGAGCAATGGGTCCGAGATCACCACCGGGCCATAAAGAAGACTCGACCCCACGCAGACCTCGAAGTGAGAATCTTTGGCATTGCGAGCGCTTCTGAACGGACTTCACCCTGTCGTACGTCCGAAGCTCTCGTGTGGCAGTTTACACGCTGCCATGCGCGATAGCATCATGCAAATGTGCTAAAGTACGTTCGGACTCCGACCCGAGGTATGGATTGACCCCAAAGCCTGGATTGACCGCAAACAACGGCACCCTGAAGCGGCGCCTGACTGCGATCGTGGTCGCCGACGTGGTCGGCTATTCGCAACAAATGGCGGAAGACGAGGAAGGCACGTTTACCCGCGTCCGAGCACTGATGCACGACGAGGTCCCAGGCTACGTTCATCGGCATGACGGCCGCGTTGTAAAGAACACCGGCGACGGTGTCGTCGCGGAATTCCCCAGCGCCGTCGAAGCGGTCCGGTGTAGCGTCGCTATTCAGGCCTATCTCGCAAGCCCCGAGCGATCGTCGCCCGGTCTGTTGCTTCGAATGGGCATAAATTTCGGCGATATTATCGTCGACGGCGACGGAGACGTGTTCGGCGACGGTGTGAACGTGGCTGCACGCCTTGAACAGATCGCAGCCCCCGGAGGCATTTGCCTTTCGGCAAAAGTGCATGAGGAGGTCCGCGGAGGGCTGCAATTGCCCTTCGAATATTGCGGTGAGTTTCAGCTCAAGAACATTCCCCGACCCGTGGCAGTCTACTCGCTTATTCACCGACCCGACGGCCCGGCTCCGAGGATCGGTGCCGAGACTTCGGGCTCGAACACGCCATCGATCCTGGTCCGCCCATTTGTCAGCACCGGCGGCGTGGAACCCTATTTCAGCGAAGGGTTCACAGAAGACGTCATCACCGAGCTGACACGGTTCACCCAGCTCTCCGTCGCGTCATATCATACCTCGTTGCGGCTCAAGGATGTGGAACTGCCGAAGCTGGTCTCGGATATCGGGCTCGATTTCGAGCTTTCGGGGCGAATCCGGAGGATGGGGAAGCGTATCCGCCTTTCGTGCGAACTGGTTGACGCCACGTCCGGCGGCGACGTTTGGGCCGAGCATTATGACAGCGACGATCAGGACATATTCGAAGTGCAGGACGAACTGGTCCGCAAGATCGTGGGCACAGTTATCGGGCGCCTCAAGGCAGCGGGTGCTGAGAAGGCGCGACGCAAGCCGCCGGCCAACCTGGCGGCCTATGAGTGCGTGCTGCGCGGCAATGCCCTGCCGCTGGGCGACCTCGCCTCCGAAGCGGAAGCCAGGCAATGGTATCAGCGCGCCATCGACCTCGATCCGACCTATGGGCGCGCCTATGCCAAGCTGGCTCACTACAAGCAGCTGGAATGGTTTCGCGACATGGGATATTCCGATGCCCTGCTCGACGAGGCGCATGCAATTGCCAAGAAGGCAGTGGCGCTCTCCGCCAACGATCCGGTTTGCCTCAACATTCTCGGCTGGGTGCTGCTGCACTTGCGAGACTTCGACGTCGCCGCGCAACTCTACGCACGGGCGCTCTACCTCAATCCGAACGATCCCGAGCAGGTTTCTTATCTCGGAACCCTCTACACATTTGGCGGCGAGCCGGATCGCGCCATGCAATGGTTCGAGCGGGCGCAGGTGCTCGATCCACTCTACGAACCATCCTGGTATTGGCCGTTTCGCGGCATCGCCCACTTCATTGCGGGCCGGCCCGAGTCGGCATTGGTCGCGTTGACCCGTTCGTCGACAATGCCGACATGGGTTACCGCCTACATGGCCGCTTCGAACTCGGCGCTTGGCCGGGACAGCGACGCCAAGTTGTATGCGGCTCGCGTGTTGGCGGCTACGCCCAGCTTTTCTTGCGGTCGATTTGTGGCCAAGGAGCCCTATCGCCTGGAGGAGGATCGGGCCACGCTGCTCAAAGGGCTGCTCGCCGCAGGACTGCCGAACTGAAATTGAAGTTTGCTATCGGCAGCCGAAAAGGACCGCGGACGCAAGCTCGTCATGATAGTGCCGACCCTGTGCGTTGTTGTGGTACGTCCCGAGGTAATCTATCAGGTCCTCTCGTGTGACAACGCCTTCCGGCAGGGCTGGCAGGACCACAGTCAGCTCCGTTGGGGCGTCGCACACCAGTTTCACTTTCGCGTCGACGATCTGCTCCAGCACAATCTTAAGTTCGCTACGAAGAGTCGCGTCATTCAGGTCTTTTACTTTCGACACTACGCCATTCAGTAAACTTTTGCCTTTGTAATCGATATCGAGACCACCAAGATCAACAACACGTAAGGTTTTTCCCGTAGTGCCTGTGACCTGCCCTACCTTCACACTTCGAAGTCCGCCATTTTTATCTTGAGTGCGCAGAGCTATGACGTCATTAAGCGTGAATGCGTTCGGTATGTCGACGGTTATACGCAAGGGATTGGTCGAAACTACTGCTGATACAGTCGCCGTGAACGCGGGCGGCAAAGCCTTCAGCCAAGCCCCCACGAGCGCCGCGCCAATCTCCTGAGCCTGTCGGCCCTGCTTGAGTTTCACTTTGGGCACAAGCGTTGCTCCCCCGCTTTGAGGCGTGCGAGAACAACCTAGGCTGCTTTTTCTTCGGCTGCAAGAAGAGCCTCAAACGGTTTGCCTCCAATGCTTTGCCGTGGACAGACAGCGGTATTGGGAGCATGCTGCCCGTCGGTCGACCAGCAGACGGTAGGGATCCATGAGGCTCACCTGGCTTGTGACTTTTCTTGCCACCACACTTTCCGCGGCCACGATCGTGCACGCGGACGAAGACCCGGACGGGCCGCAAGTAACGCAACACACATTCATTGCGCCACTTGCGGACAAGGACAAACTTACATCGTTTATCGCCAACCTGAACAAGATCAATGCGTCGGGGGAAGCTCTGCAGGCTGTCGACATGCCGGACCTGGGATTTAGCCTGGTCACGGGAAGCTTTACGGAGGAGGAAGCGAACCAGCTTCTGTCGGAAGGGTATCAGGAACCGGACTCGCTGGAAGTGAGCCTGTTCGCGGATGGCGGTTGCGAAGCACGCCGTCCGCTAGAGCCTGTGGCGGATGACAAGCTCGTGCCGCCGAACGTTTGCAGAGTCGTCAAGTCGCCCAGTCCCGTGACCAACGGGTCCGCGGTCTGGATCATCGATAGCGGCGTCGATGAAGACATCGTCGCAAAAGGGCTTCTCAATATTTCGGAACGGATCAACTGTACGGTCACTCCATGCAGCACGACCATGGGCGTGGCAGACGCTCAAGGTCACGGCACGATGGTCGCAGGCATCATTGGCGGAATGCGTGTGCAAGTTGCGACAACAACTGGAACTAAATACCTTGGCATCGTTGGGGTCAGCCCCGGGGTGCCGCTCAAGATTGTCAAGGCATTTGAAGGCGAGAAGTCGAAGATCGTCGGGCCGCCGCTCGTCGCCCTGCAATATGTTCATGACAATGCGTCAGCCGGCCAAATCCTGAACATCAGCTGGGGCGCGCAGTTCATGGAGACCGCGAGAAAGGGTGGCCAATTAGACCTGCTTGGTAAGATGGACAAGCTGCTGTTTGAGATCGCAAACAAGCAGGTCCGCATTGTGATCGCGGCGGGCAACGCGCGGAAAGACGACGAGGCGTCGTGGGTACAGTCCTTTTTCCCGGCCAATGCGTCGGAATATTTTTCTGCAGACCCCACGCAAGGCTTCATCCAAAGTGTCTCGGCATCCGACAGCACTTATATCACCGGCACCGGCACCGGCGCGTGCAGCACCGTGTCAGGCAATTGGTGTGATCTGCTTTGGGATGGCGGCGCTTTTGGCGCGGCCATGTCCGAGCCCGGCGTTGACGTCCCGGTGCTTTGGCGGAGTACAAACATCACCCACAAGCTAAGACAGAATATCTGTTCGGGGACGTCCCTTGCCGCTCCAGTCCTGGCGGGACTGCTGGCGCGGCCCACTCCGAATGTGCAGGAGGTTCCGATCAAAAAAGGCGTGATCCCAAACGCCGATCAGCTTGGATTTTCGACGCCCGGAACGCCGGACGTCACCGATCCGGATTATCCAAAATGCAGCAATTGACGCGCCGCACGGCCCTCCAGGGTTTGGGTCTTACCTCGCTGTTTGCGACCAGCGCAGGGTTTGCCTCGGCGGTTTTTGCCGGCGACAGCCAACCGCGGCTGCTGGTCGTTCATCTTCGGGGCGGACTTGATGCACTGGCCGCGCTGCCGCCCCATGGTGATCCGGATTTCCGGCGGGTGCGAGGCAGGGCGAGAGAACTTGGCGGCTCCGACGACGCATTCGGCGTGAAGCTTGATCCGCTGTTTGCGCTTCATCCGGCGCTGGAACCACTTGCTCGGTTCTATTCGGCCGGCGAATTGCTGATCCTGCCCGCGACGGGCATCCCGGATATCGGGAAATCGCATGGCGCCGCGCAGAGGGTCCTGTTCGACGGCGATGTCGACGGCGGCGATTTTGGCTGGCCAGGAAGAACCGCTTCGGTGCTGTCGCAGGGAAGCCAACCAATCTGGCGCGCAGCGCCGACCGACCTCTCGAATGATGTGCTTTCCGATCTCGTGTTGGCCAATCCGGGACTTGATATCGCTCGCCTTTGCCTCGGTGAGGCGTCCGGTTCAGCCGGAGACGCGGTGCAGACGTTGCTCGCACGGCGACATGCGCTGAGTGCTGCCAGCTTTGCCGCAGCGGCGACCTCCGCGGCGCAGGCGCTGTCCAGGCCCGACGGTCCGCGCGTGGCCCTGCTGCAGTTGGACGGCATCGATACCCACGTTGCTCAGGGAGAGCGTCTTTCGGCGACCCTTGGGACATTGGCGCGTGGTGTCGTCGCGTTCTCGGAAGCGGCAACCGCGATCTGGCGTCAAACCGTTGTGCTCGGCATTACGGAATTCGGGCGCTCCATCCACTTCAACGAGCAAGGCGGCACCGACCACGGCAGTGCCAGCGTAGCGTTCTTGATCGGTGGTGCGATAGCCGGTGGGCGGATCGCAGGTCACTGGCCCGGATTGGCGGCAGATCAGCTCCACGCGGGGACCGACCTGGCGGTCACCACCGATGTCCGCTCGATCGTGAGCGCGGTGTTGCAAGACCATCTTGGACTCTCAAGCCAGGCAATGGCGATGGTTGCTCCAAACGCATCGGGCCTTCAAGCAATTAAAGGGTTGTTTCAGACTTGATGCACCCTTCGCAGAACGTCTAGCAGCGCCAACGTCCGCTTGTGGGCGACCACACGCCGGGATCGACGCAATCGCGGCGCGCCTAAAACCCGAACAATTCCTTGCGCAGGGCGCCCTTGGAGTGGCCAGAAGCTGCCCCTCTGGCCTTTTGTGTCAGCCGCTCTATCTGGCTAATGTTAGCCTTATCCTCTGATGGAGGTTTTGATGGATCGGCGATCATTCTTGACAGCATTGTTCGGCGTTGCGGGGGCCGCGGCGCTTGCTACGACGGTTCGGCCTCTCGAGGCCGTGGCCGGGGTTCCCAATGTCGGTAACGGCATTCTCGATGAGCTCGACAAGCAGGATGCCAATTCTTTCGATGAGGGTGAAGGCCCGGGCGATGTCGAGCAGATCTCGCATCGGCGGAGACACTGGCGCCGCCATCACAGGCGGCGCGTCTGGAGACGGCACTGCCGTACATTCTGGCGGTATGGCCGGTGGCACCGGCGCTGCTATCGCAGGCGCTCCTTTGTCATACTGCGGTTCTAGCCGCACAGCTTGACCCGGGGTTCGGATAGTGCTGCCCTGAGGCGCAAATACTAAAAATAGACCCATCCCGATTTGCTTCGGGATGGGTCTGTCATGTTTGCCCAGCCACCGCCGCCACGGAGTCCCGCTCGACCAGCGGGCATTCCAGCTTGGTGATGGGATAGCGGCCGCGGCCGGGAGGCGGCGGCACTTCGAGCTGCTCGATCGCCCATTGGCCCATGGCCATGTGCGGCAGGATCGATGTCGTCAGCGGCGGGAACAGATGGCGAGCGATCTCCTCGTCGTCATAGCCGACGACCGAAATATCCTGCGGTATGTGCAGGCCCGCCTCCTTCAGCGCTTCGTAACAGCCGATGGCCGTGCGGTCGTTCTGGCAGAAGATGGCGGTCGGGCGGTCTTTCAGCGCCAAAAGCTTGACGGTCGCGGCATAGCCCGCACTTGCCGACCAGTCACCTTCGACCACCAGCTCCGGATCGAACGGGATGTCGGCGGTTGCGAGCGCCCTGCGGTAGCCTTTCAGCCGGTCCTGCGCCGCCTGCATCCACGGCTCGCCGGTGATGGTGGCGATGCGGCGGTGGCCGTGGCCGATCAGATGCCGGGTCGAGCTCTGGCCGCCGGCGATCTCGGAAGGCACTACCGCGGGGAAGGCATAGTCGGAGGTGTAGCAGTTAAGCAGGATGACCGGGATGTCGAGGCCGTAAAGAAAGTCCGGCGCCGTGATCTCGCGGGTGAAGATGGTCATGTAGATCAGCGCCGAGATGCCGCGCTTGGTGAGTGCCGCAATGGCGCGAGGCTCCATCACGGCGTCGCCCATGGTCTGCGCCACAAGCAACACATTGCCGGCGTTCCACGATGCCTGGCGCGCGCCCTCGATGGCGACGACGGCTTCCGGACTGGTCGCCAGCTGGTCGACGGCGAAGCCGATAACGCCATCCAGCCCCTCGAAGGCGGGAACCGGCTTGCGCAGCGCCGAGAAGGCGGGCGCGGTGTAGCCGAGCGAACGTGCGGCGTCGATCACCCGCTCGCGCGTCTGCTGCGACAGCCTGATCCCCGGTGAATTGTTGAGCACGAAGGAGACGGTCGCCTGCGAGCAGCCGGCCGCCCTGGCGATATCGGTCATGGTGACACGGCCGCCCTTGGCGGTTCTCACCGGCGCCTTGCGCCGCTTCGCCGTGTCGCTGGCCGGATCCCTCGTCTCGCTCATGGCATTCGTGTCCCCAATCCCCAGCCTGTCTAGCGGCAGCCTGTCAGGCCGACAAGATGGCGTGGCGCCGTCGACTAATGGAAGTGGTCGAAGGCGTTTATGTTTATTAGCAGTTTTGAAGTTCCTCCGCCACGCCGCTCCGCACCGGTGAAACTCAAAGGCTGCAAGGCATCCACCTGGGTGCGGCCGATCCGACACGCGTTCGGCAAACTAGCCCCAAGGCCGCCGCCGAGCCGTCGCTCGAGGCCTTTTACTAATACTGTTTACTAATACAAAGATGCGCTGTAACGTCAATCCGCCGCGCCCAGCTCGTTTGCGGCTGGCGCGGCGGAAAGTGCAGTGGACAGCCTGATGGTGAGCGGGGATTGCCTCCGCAAACTCTGTCTCGGACATGTGATATGTCAGACAAATCAGACTATTTACGAGCATGGGATGAGTCTCTAAAGTCCGTGATCGCGACTGGAACGACGCCATTCTTTCAGTGCCGGGAATCCTGAGGAGGAGGGCGTCCAAATCGCAAGCGGCAAACCAGTGAATGCAAGATCGGTTCAGTCCGACGACTGGACCAAAACGGGAGGTTGAACATGAAATCCTTGATACGACATGCATCCGTAGCCACCGCAGCCCTGCTGCTGGGCCTCACGGCGACAGCGATTGCGCGCGCCGACGACAAGCCGACGCTGGCCTTCGTCGTCAACGGCGCTTCCGATTTCTGGAAGGCCGCCGAAGCCGGCGTCAAGAAGGCGCAAGGCGAGTTGCCCGACTACAATCTCGAACTCAAATATCCCGAGCAGTCCTCGGTCGCCATCCAGCAGCGGCTGATGGACGATCTGGTGACCGCCGGCGTCAAGGGCATCATGGTCTCGGCCGTCGATCCCAAGACCTCGACCGACGGCCTGAACAAGATCGCCTCGGAAACGGCGCTGTTCACCACCGACTCTGACGCACCGCAGACCAAGCGCGTCGCCTATATCGGCTCGTCCAATATCGATGCCGGCAAGCAGGCGGCCGAGATCGCCAAGAAGGCGATGCCGGACGGCGGCAAGTGCCTCGGCTTCGTCGGCCTGCTCGGCGCCGACAATGCCAAGGAACGCATCCAGGGCATGAAGGACGGCCTCGCCGGCAGCAAGATCGAACTGGTCGACGTGCGCGGCGACGATATCGACCAGGCGCGCGCCAAGAAGAATGTTGAGGACGCGCTGGTCGCCAGCCCCGACATCACCTGCATGGTCGGCTTCTACTCCTACAACACGCCGCGCATCTATGAAGCGCTGCGCGACGCCGGCAAGCTCGGCTCGATCACCGTCGTCGGCTTCGATGACGATCCGATCACGCTGGGCGGCGTCAAGGAAGGCACCGTTGCCGCCACCGTCGTGCAGCAGCCCTTCGAATGGGCCTATCAGGGCATGAAGCTGATGGCCGCCTATCTCAAGGGCGACAAGTCCGGCATTCCGGAAGGCGGCCTGATCATCATCCCGACCAAGATCATCGGCAAGGACGATGTCGACGCCTATGCGGCCAATCTGAAGGCGATGTCCGGAAACTGAGACTGCGAGCAGTTACGCCGGCTCAGGGGTTCGCCTTGAGCCGGCGATCGTATTGACGGGCCCGGTCAGGCCCGTCAGTCTGCTGAAGGGGCTGTTTTGGCCCAGCGGCTGCTGTCAGGCTTGATGAACTATTCCGACACATCCATTGCAGCGACTACCCCGTTCCTCGGCCTCGAGAACGTGCGCAAGACCTATCCCGGCGTTGTCGCGCTGGACGGGTTTTCCATGGAGGTCCGACCGGGCGAGGTAATCGGCCTGGTCGGCGAAAACGGCGCCGGCAAATCGACCTTGATGAAGATCCTCGGCGGCGTCACCAGGCCGGACAGCGGCACCATCACCGTCGACGGCGTTGCACATGACGGGCTCACCGTCGAAGGCAGCCTGGGGTCGGGCATCGCCTTTGTCCACCAGGAACTCAACCTGTTCGAAAACCTCGACGTCGCCGCCAACATCTTCTTCGGCCGCGAGCCGTTGCGTGGCGGGCCGCTGAGACTGGTCGACCGTGCCAGGCTGCGCGAAATGGTAGCGCCATTGTTGAAACGTGTCGGTGCCAATTTCTCCGCCGATACGCCGGTCTCGGCGCTGTCGCTGGCCCAGCAGCAGATGGTCGAGATCGCCAAGGCGCTGTCGATCAAGGCGCGTCTGGTCATCCTCGACGAGCCGACATCGAGCCTGCCGATCGCCGAAACCGACAAGCTGCTCGACGTCATCAAGGGGCTGAAGGCCGACGGCATCAGTGTGATCTTCATTTCGCACCGCCTGCATGAGGTCGAGCGCGTTGCCGACCGCGTCGTGGTGCTGCGCGACGGCATGCTGGCCGGCACCTTGCCGAAGAGTTCGATCAACCACGACCAGATGGTCAAGCTGATGATCGGCCGCATGCTGAAGGAGCGCGAGAAAGCCTCTGAGGCCGCACGGGCACCGGGCGCTACGGCGCTATCGGCCAAAGCCGTTCGCACCCCCGCCTACCCTGCCCGGCCAGTCGATCTCGACGTCAGGCGCGGCGAAATCCTCGGCCTTGCCGGCCTTGTCGGCTCCGGCCGCACCGAACTGGCGCGGGTGTTCTTCGGCATCGACAGCACGCTTGGCGGCGCGCTCGAACTCGATGGCAAACCGCTTGTCCTGGGCTCGGCCGCCGATGCCGTCGCACACGGCATTTTTCTCGTCCCGGAAGATCGGAAGCTGACCGGCATCCTGCTCGATTTGTCGATCGCGCAGAACATTTCGCTGCCCAATTTGCCGGCACATGCGAAGCGCCACCTGGTGTCGGCAAGCGCGGAGACCGTCACCGCCGAGAAGCAGAAGAGCAATCTCGGCATCAAGGCGCCGTCGGTGCAGACCCGCACCGGCTCGCTGTCGGGCGGCAACCAGCAGAAGGTGGTGCTGGGCAAGTGGCTGGCCATGAACCCGAAGGTGATGATCCTCGACGAGCCGACACGCGGCATCGACATCGGCGCCAAGGCCGAGATCTATGGGCTGATGCGGGCGCTGGCCGATGCCGGCGTCGCCGTGCTGATGATTTCCAGCGACATGGAAGAGGTGATCGGCGTGTCCGACCGCATCGCCGTCATGCATGAGGGCCAGATCTCGGGCATTCTCGACAAGGACGATTTCAGCCAGGAAAACGTGCTACTGCTGGCTGTCGGCAAGAAGCCGAATTAGCGGGTATTGGGGAGACGACGATGAGCAAGAAAGATCTCGGCCTGCTGATCCTGATCCTGGTGGTGGGAACCGTCGTGGCGATCATCAACCCGCGCTTCCTGCTGCCGATCAACCTTGCCAACACCTCGAACCTGATCGGGCTGTTCGGCATTCTGTCGATCGGCCAGGCCTTCGTCATCATCACCGGCGGCATCGAATTGTCGGTCGGCTCGGTGGTTGCGCTGCTCGGTACGCTGTTCATCGACTTCATCGCCGTGCGCGGTTTGGGATGGCCGATTGCGCTGCCGCTGATCCTGGTGCTCGGCGGCATCATCGGCCTGGCGCATGGCTGGCTGATCACGCGGCTGAAATTGCAGCCCTTCGTGGTGACGCTGTGCGGGCTGCTGATCTATCGCGGCGTGGCGCGCTTCTACACCGGCGACGGCACCGCTGGCTTCGCCTTCGGCCAGAATTTTCCCGAGCTCGAATTCCTCACCGCCGGCCGTAGCTATGGCGTGCCGAACAGCTTCATCGCGCTGATCGTCATTTCCATCGTGATGTGGGTGGTGCTGCACCGCTCGGTGTTCGGCCGCTATCTCTATGCCATCGGCAAGAACGAGGAAGCCGCCAAATATTCCGGCATCCGAACGGGGCGCGTCGTCATGGCCGCCTATGTCATCTGCGGCGTGCTGACGGCGCTGTCGGCGATCTATTTCGCCATGTATACGCGCTCGATCTCGCCGGCCAGCCATGGCCAGTTCTACGAGCTTTACGCCATTGCGGCGGCCGTGCTCGGCGGTTTCTCGCTGCGCGGCGGCGAAGGCTCGCTGATCGGCGTCATCCTCGGCACGGTGCTGCTGCAGGAGCTGCAGAACCTGGTCAATCTGCTCGGCATCCCTTCCTCGCTCAACTTCGCGGTGATGGGCGGCGTGATCCTGATCGGCGTGCTGGTCGACCAGCAATGGGGCGTGTTCCGCGCAAGACGACTGATGCTGGATGCAAGCCGGAAGACTGTGGCGGCGGAGTAGTTACTTTCAAGCTCCAGCCCAGGATGGTCTGAGATTCAGGTCAGGCCGCGCCGAAAATGGCTGATATCGAGAACCGGAGCGGAGCGTACTTCAAGTACGTGAGCACCGGAAGCGCAGGTATCAGCCGTTTGCAGGCCGGCCTCACCTGAATATCAGGCCATCCTAAATCACGCCGGACATATCCGAGAACGCCATCGCCTTGCGCAGCACTTCGGCGAAGCGCTCGCCGGCGGCTTCGCGCGGGCCGCCATTGTCGATCGAGGTCACGCCGGGGCCGGACAGAGCGACGTTGGCGCTGCGGGCGAGGCGAGCCAGCACTTCGCCGCGCGACTCGCGGCCGCGCTGGGCGAGCCGCTCGGCGAGGATTTCCGGCGAAGCGGTGATCTCGACCACAGCGAGATTGGCGTAGCGCTCGCGCAGCACCGGGATGACCGCGCGCGAGACATTTGCGACGGCGACATGGCCATTGGCGATCGACCAGTCGACATCGGCCGGGATGCCATAGCGCAGGCCATGCGCCTCCCAGGAAATGGCGAAGGCGCCGTCGGCTTCGGCCTCGACAAAGGCGACGTCGGCCAGCGTGTCGTGGTCCTCGCTTGCCGCGTCGCTCGGCCTGGTGATGACCCGGCGCACGAACTCCAGCCTTGTCTCATCGGCAAACAGCGACTTGGCATAGCCGATCACCGTATCCTTGCCGGCGCCGCTTGGGCCGACGACGGCGACAAAGACGCCGTTGCGGACCGGAAAGGCCTCGGCGGTGAGTTCGCGTTCGATTGACGCCGAAACCATCAGGCGACCCGGCGGCCCTGGCGCCAGACCGTGCGCACGACCGGCACATGATCGTCGACGCGCACGCGCACCAGGTCGGCGCGGCGGCCTTGCTCGATGACGCCGCGGTCGCTGAGGCCGATGGCCTCGGCCGGGTTCTTCGACACCATGGCAACCGCCTGCGGTAGGGAAATGCCTTCTACGACATCACCGAGGAAGAAGGCCGACTGGATCAGGCTGAACGGAATGTAGTCGGACGACAAGATGTCGAGCAGACCATCGCCGGCCAGTGTGCGGGCCGAGACGTTGCCGGAGTGCGAGGCGCCGCGCATGACGTTGGGCGCGCCCATCAGCACGCCGAGCCCGGCATCCTTGGAGGCTTTGGCGGCTTCCAGCGTTGTCGGGAATTCGGCGACCCGCACGCCTTGTTCGATCGCCTCGTCGACATGGCCTGATGTGGCGTCGTCATGACTTGCCAGCACAATGCCGCGCTCGTTGCAGGCGGCTGATATCGCCACCCGGTTGGGTCCCGAATTCCGCGCCGACTCACTCATTCGCTTTTCGCAGAACAGCTTGAAGTCGCGGTCGGTCAGCTTCAGCTTGCGCTGGTAGTAATAGGCGTAGGTCTCGAGGTTGACGAACTGGCGCTGTCCCGGCGCATGGTCCATCAGCGAGGCCAGCTTGACCCGTTCGTCGCCGTCGAAATTGGCGAAGGCGGCGAGGCAATCCGGCGCCGAGACCTCGCAGCGCAGATGCAGGAAGTGATCGGCCCGTAGGCGATCCTGCTGGACACTGTCCTCTATGGCGTCGGCGAGCTTGCGGATGTCGTCGGAGGTGAGGTCGGCGTCCTCGTCCATGCCAACGCGCAAGGCATCGAGCACGGTGGTGATACCGGCGGTGGCGACCTGCGCGTCATGCGCGAGCACGGCGGCGATCGGGTTCCAGCGCACTTTCGGCCGCGGCGCGTAATGGCCTTCGAGATGGTCGGTGTGGAGTTCGACCAGGCCGGGGATGATGTAGTCGCCGCCCATGTCCTCGCCGCTTCGCCCGGTGCCGGCGTCGATGCCGGCGATAAGGCCGTCGCGCAGCAGCAGCGACCCTTCGACGATTTCGTCGGCAAGCACGATGCGGGCGTTGGTCAGAACGGTCTCGGCGGTCATCTCAGGCAGTCCTTAGGTTTCAGGCGATGTGGTCAGGCGGTTTTTCGGGCAGTGCGGCGCCCGAGCGCATGGTGCGAGAGCACCATGAACGGCGCGCCCGGCTCGGTTTCGACAAACAGCGTCAGCGCATCCACCAGCACCGGCTGCTGCAGCACCTCGGCGAACAGGCTGTCGATTGCTGCGCGCAGACGTTGGCTTTCCTGTGGCCCGGCCCGGCCGGACAGCGTCATGTGGAAACGAAATGTCTCGAAGACATAGGGGTAGCCCCACTGGCAGAGATTGCGGAACTCGGCCGGCTTCAGCGAATCCGGGCTGCGCCGCTCGATCTCGGCCTCGGTCAGCGGGGCGCGGAAACGGTCGAAGCCCAGCACGACATCATCGGCGAAACGGTTGAGCGGCGGCAGCGGCCCCTCAGGCACCAGGGCGAAGAAACCGTCGATCTGGCTGACGATCAGGCGCGGGATGGTGACAGTCGGCGTCGCTTCGGCAAAGGCGTCCAGCGCCGCGCGCAGCGAGGCTTCCGTCTCGTTGGCGGCCAGCCGGAAGGGCGCCTTCAGCGTCGCGTGAAAACCGTAGCGGCGGGCCGATGCGGTGTGGAAGGCGACTTCCGCCGCCGACAGGTCCGCCACCGCCTCGACCGGCCTTGTGGCGGCGCCGAAAGGGTCGCGGCCCAGCCAATTGGCGGCGAGCCGCGCCAGCGGTTCGTCCTGCCTCGGGGTGAAGTAGATGGCATAACGCATGAGAAATCCTCGTCAGCCCGCTGCCATAGGTGATTTCCATGACGGATTGACGAAGCTTCTGCGGGTTTTCGATGGCAAATCGACCAGACAAGTCCTTAGCCGACGATTTTTTCCAGCTGGACCAATAGCTTGCGCTGTTCAGGCCTTCATCAGCCATTCGTGCTCGGGCGCATTGTGGAATTTCCACGTCCGCTTCGGCCCGGCCATGACGTTGAGATAATAGAGATCGTAGCCATGGCAGGCGGCGCAGGGGTGGTAGCCCTTGGGCACCAGCACGACATCGCCATCCTCGATCGCCATCGCCTCGTCCAGTTCGCGGGCGCCGGTCTTGTCAGCGTCGGTGTAGACGCGCTGGAAGGCAAAACCCTGCGGCGGGTTGAGGCGGTGATAGTAGGTTTCCTCGAGATAGGATTCGGTAGGCAGATTGTCCCGGTCGTGCTTGTGTGGCGGATAGCTCGACGTGTGGCCACCAGGCGTGATGACCTCGACCACCAGCAGCGAGTCCGCCGGCTTGCCTTCGGGCAATATGTTGGTGACGTAGCGCGTGTTGGTGCCCTTGCCGCGAACCTCCTGGCCGAGATCGTTGGGCGCGATGACCCGCACCGGCAGGCCGCCGCCAAGGCCCGGTGCCGAGCAGACAGCGAGTTCGAGGTCGGTGTCGGCGGTGACCGACCAGTCCGACCCCTCAGGGATATAGACCGACCACGGCTTGCCCTCGAAGGGCGACATGCGCTCGCCGAGCAGGCCGAGTTCCTGACCGCCGGCCTTTGCTGTGCCCTTGCCGGTAACGAAGACAAGGCAGACTTCGCGGTCACCCGTCTTTCCCGAAGCGTTTTCGCCCGGCTTCAGCCGATGCAGGTCGAAGCCGACATAGGTCCAGCCTGCGCTTTCGGGCGTGACATGAGCGACGCGGCCGTGGCCCTTGTCGGCTTTGACGAGCAGTTTCGACATTGCGGTCATTCCTTCGGTTCGGCGCCAGCCTTCGGTTCATCGGGCGTTGCCGCCTTCTCGGTGACCGGCTTGTAGAGGTAAAAAAACTGCCAGACGGCGTAGGCGGCGAAGCCGAGCGCGATGACGCCCCAGAACGGTGTGCCGGAGGCAAATTCAATTCCCGCCCAGATCACGCAGACGGCGACGACGGCAACGCGCCGCCACAGCGGGCGGAAGAACGGGTGCTCGTAATCCTTCATCGGATCGCCTCAGGCATTGGGAAAGCCTTGAGTCTCGACGGTGTAGCCTGCAGCCGTCATCACCCGCATCAGTTCCTTGTGGCCGACCTGCGCCATCTTCAGCGGCGGGTTCTTCTTCGGATCCTGCTCGGCCTCGACGACGAACCAGCCTTCATAGCCATGATCGGCGAAGCGCTGCACGATGACGCCGAAATCCAGCGAGCCGTCGCCCGGCACGGTGAAGGCGCCGAGCGCCACGGCGTCGAGGAAGGACTGTTTCGTGCGGTCGAGCCCGTCGATCACGGCCATGCGCACATCCTTCACATGAACATGGCTGATGCGCTTGTGGTGGTTGTCGATGGCGCGCAGAACGTCGCCGCCGGCAAAGGCGAGATGGCCGGCATCGAGCAGCAGCGGAATGCCGTCGCCGGAATGGCGCATGAAGGCATCGAGCTCCGGCTCGGTCTCGACCACCGCCGCCATATGGTGGTGATAGGACAGCGGCATGCCTTGCTCGGCGCACCATTCGCCGAATTCGGTCAGCCGCCTTGCATAGGCCTTCATCTCGTCGCCAGACAATTTCGGCTTGGTGGCGAGCGGCTTGGAGCGGTCGCCCTGGATCGAGCGGCCGACCTCGCCATAGACGATGCAAGGCGCGTTGACCGCCTTGAACAGGTCGATCATCGGCTGGATGCGATCCTTGTTCTTGCCCATGTCCTCATCGACCAGCGTGCCGGAGAACCAGCCGCCGCACAGCGTCACGTCGGCCTTCTTCAGGATCGGCAGCATGACATTGGGATCATTGGGAAAACGGCGGCCCATTTCCATGCCGGTGAAGCCGGCCGAGCGCGACTGGCGCAGGCACTCTTCCAGCGAGACGTCGTCGCTGAGTTCGGCAAGATCGTCGTTCCACCACGCAATGGGGGACATGCCCAGTTTGGCTTTCAAGTTTTGGCTCCGGATTTGAACTGCTTATTACCTGTTGGTCGGCGCTGCCCCTCATTCGCCTGCCGGCACCTTCTCCCCGTGAAACGGGGAGAAGGGAGGAACTCCAGCACCTACATCAATCGCCGATGGTCTGCATCTGTCGCTTTTCGTCATAGGCCTTGCGCGCTGCGTTGACCTGGCTGCGCGCCGACACCTCAGGCACCGCCACATCCCACCACGTGCCGCCGGCGTCAGTCGAAACCAAGGGGTCAGTGTCGATGACGAGAACGGTGGTACGGTCGTTAGCTTTCGATTTCTGCAGCGCGTTTTCCAATCCTGCGATCGACGGCACCTTTTCTGATATCGCGCCCATGCTTGCGGCATGCGCGGCGAAGTCGATGTCTGGCAGGATTTCGTGGCGCGAGTCCTTGAGCAGGTTGTTGAAGTTGGCGCCGCCGGTGGCCATCTGCAGCCGGTTGATGCAGCCATAGCCCCTGTTGTCGAGCAGCACGATGGTGAGCTTGAGGCCGAGCATCACCGAAGTGGCGATTTCGGAATTCAGCATCAAATAGGAGCCGTCGCCGATCATGACGACGACCTCTTCGTCGGGCTTGGCCATCTTGGCGCCGAGGCCGCCGGCAATTTCGTAGCCCATGGTCGAGAAACCGTATTCGGCATGGTAAGAGCCGGGCGCACCGGCCTGCCAAAGCTTGTGCAATTCGCCCGGCAAACCGCCGGCCGCATGCAGCAAGGTCACGCCTGAACCCAAAGCGCGCTGCACGGCGCCGATCACCTGCGCATCCGAAGGGAAGGCTGTGTTGGTCGAGGCCGTCACCTTGCCGGCGTCAACCTGCCAGGCCTTCTTGCCGGTGGCGGAATTATCCGTCCAGGTGGACGGCGCTTTCCAGCCTTTCAGCGCAGCACCGAGCTCGGCCAGCCCTTCGGCCGCGTCGGCGACCAGCGGCAGCGCACGATGCTTGCCGGCGTCGAAAGGCTGGACGTTGAGCCCAATGATGGTCTTGCCGGAATTCTTGAACAGCGCCCACGAGCCGGTGGTGAAATCTTGCAGGCGCGTGCCGATGGCCAGCACCACATCTGCTTCTTCGGCCAGCCGGTTGGCCGCGGACGTGCCGGTGACGCCGACCGCCGCCATGTTGAGCGGATGATTGTCCGGCAACGAGGATTTGCCGCCCTGCGTCTCGCAGACCGGAATACCGGCGCCTTCGGCGAATTTCGCCAGTTCGTCCGAGGCCTGCGAATACAGCACGCCGCCGCCGGCAATGATCAGCGGCTTTTTTGCGCCCTTCAACGCTGCGACTGCGGCCGCCAATTCATGGCGGTCCGGACGCGGCCGGCGCTGGTGCCAGACGCGCTCGGCAAAGAAGCTCTCGGGATAGTCATAGGCTTCGGCCTGCACGTCCTGGCAGAGCGACAGCGTCACCGGGCCGCAATCGGCCGGATCGGTCAGCACCTGCATGGTGCGGGCCAGCGCCGGGATGATCTGCTCGGGCCGGGTGATGCGGTCGAAATAACGCGACACCGGACGGAAGCAGTCATTGACCGTCGCCGTACCGTCGGAAAAGTCCTCGGCCTGCTGCAGCACCGGATCAGGAATGCGGTTGGCGAAGACGTCGCCCGGCAAAAACAGGACGGGCAACCTGTTTACATGCGCAAGCGCTGCCGCCGTCACCATGTTGAGCGCACCGGGACCGATCGAAGACGTGGCGGCCATGAAGCGGCGGCGGAAATTGGCCTTGCCATAGGCGATCGCCGCATGCGCCATCGCCTGTTCGTTATGGGCGCGGAAGGTCGGCAGTTCGTCACGAACCTGGTAGAGCGCCTCGCCGATGCCGGCGACATTGCCGTGGCCGAAGATCGCCCAGACGCCGCCGAAGATCGGCACTTTTGTGCCGTCGATCTCGGTCATCTGCTTGCTCAGAAAGCGGGTCAGCGCCTGCGCCATCGTCAGGCGGATTGTCTTGCTCATGGTGTTTCCTCCGCGGCGTCGCGTCTTCTTATGCTGCTTTACGGCCACGCGCGGCAAGCCACGCTTCGGTCAACTGTTCGAAGCGCGAGGCCATGTCGGCGACGGCCTCGTCATCGGACATCTTGCCGGCCAGCCATTGTTCGGCCGCGTGGACGAAGATGGTGCGGCCAACGGCAAAGCCCTTGACGATCGGCGCCTTGGCGGTGGCGGCGAAGGCAGCCTCCAGTTCGTCCTGCGGGGCTTCGAGACCCAACAGCACGACGCCGCGGCACCACGGATCGTGCTTCAGGATGACGGCCTCGATCTTGGCCCAGGCGCCGGCCGATGCTTGCGGTTCAAGTTTCCACCAGTCCGGCTTGATGCCGAGCGCATAGAGTTCTTCCAGCGCGCGCGGGATTGTCGTGTCGTCGAGCTTGCCATGCTTGCCGGCGATGATCTCGACCAGCAATTCGCGGCCGACCTTTCGGGCCGCCTCGAACAGCGAGCGCAGCTTCTGCTGCTGCTCTTCCTTGAGTTCCGCCGGATCGTCGGGGTGATAGAAGCACAGGCATTTGATGCAGTGGTCGACCGGCCATTCCACCAGCTGCGAGCCGATGTCCTGCGAGAATTCGAAGCGCAGCGGCCGCGAACCCGGCAGTTCTACGGGGCGGCCGAGCCAGGCAAAGGGGTGGCGGGCGAATTCGAACATCGCCTCGCGGCCATGCTTCTCGTCGATCAGCATGCCATAGCCGTCGCGGCCGGCGGCGACTTTCGCCGCAGCCTTGACCGCCAACACCTTGAAATCGCGAATGCGCGCCGGATCGGCGCCGGTCTTGGCGGCGACGTCCTCAAGCTGCACACGATGGTCGCAGGCGAGCGCCATCATCGAGGGGATGTCGCGGCGGCGGGTCGTCGCCCAATGGATGTGGTTGATCGCCTCGTCCTTGCGCAAGGCCAGATGCTTGCTGCCGTTCTTGAGGAAGAACTGCAGCTCCTCGAAGGTCGGATATTCCGGCGCGCAGAGCAGCCGTGACACGGCAAAGGCGCCACAGGCATTGGCCCAGGTCGCCGCCGTCGCATGGTCTTCGCCGCCCAGCCAGCCGCGCAGGAAGCCGGACATGAAGGCATCGCCGGCGCCGAGCACATTGTAGATCTCGATCGGGAAGCCCTTGCCGACGATGCCGTCTTCGAGGTCGTCGCTGATCGGCCCGTCATAAACGATGCAGCCCATGGCGCCGCGCTTCAGTACGATGGTCGCCTTGGACAGCGCGCGGATGGTCTTCAGCGCGCTCAGGCAGTCGTCGGCGCCCGATGCGATCATGATTTCTTCCTCGGTGCCGACGATGAGATCGCAATCGGGCAGCACCGTCTTCAGCTGAGAGGAGACGCGGTCTGATTTGACGTAGCGCTCAAAGCCTTCGGCGTGGCCGGCAAGGCCCCAGAGGTTGGGGCGATAGTCGATGTCGAACACCACCTTGCCGCCCTTGGCCTTGATGATGCGGATTGCCTTGCGCTGGGCGGCATCGCTGTTGGGACGGGAAAAATGCGTGCCGGTGACGACGATGGAACGGGCCGAGGCGATGAAGGCCTCATCGATATCCTCTTCGGCCAGCGCCATGTCGGCACAGTCCGAGCGATAAAAGATCATCGGTGAAACGCCTTCGCTCTCGACCGAAAGCAGCACCAGCGCCGTCAGCCGCTCCTTGTCGGTCTTCAGCCCGTCGACATTGACACCTTCGCGCCGCAGCTGTTCGCGGATGAAACGGCCCATCTGCTCGTCACCGACGCGAGTGAGCAGCGCCGAGCGCAGGCCGAGCCTGGCCGTGCCGACCGAGATGTTGGCCGGGCAGCCGCCGACCGACTTGGCGAAAGAGGTGATGTCCTCCAGCCGCGAGCCGATCTGTTGGCCGTAAAGGTCGACGGAAGCGCGACCGATGGTGATGACATCGAGCGGAGCGTATTTCGCGTCCACGGCTTCGCTCATTGGAACCTCCCGTCGGTCTTGTTGTCTTGAGCAACGTAGTTGGGGGACACGCGCGAGCGGCAGCGTGACGCCGGGAATATGAAATAATAATTCCAATCCATAGTCAATATGGAATGAGCATTCCTTATCTTAAAAGTGGCGCCGATGATAGCTGTGGGAGGACTTTCGCGGTCCGGCTCCTTTCACCAGGGAAGCGGACCGTCATCGTTGAAATACCCGGCGTTCGGACCGTCGGCATCCAGGGTCGCCAGGTGTATGATGACCTCAGCCGCCTGCTGCACGGTACGATGGCCTTTATAGCCATTCAGGTCGGTGGCGGTATAGCCGGGCGCCGCTGCATTGATTTTGATGCCTCGCGGCGCGAACTCGCGGGCGAACGCTACAGTGACGGCGTTGAGGGCCGTCTTGGAGCTGCCATAACCCATCAGGTTGACCGCCTGGTTCGGCGTGCCGGAATCGAGCGCGCGGCCGATGGACCCGGTCGAACTGCTCACCATGACGATGCGCGCGGCCGGCGCTGCAAGCAACAGCGGCAGGAAGGCCTGGGTGACGCGGATCGGTCCAAAGACATTGACCTCATAGGTGGCCCTGATATCGGCAAGATGCTGCTCGCTCGGCGGCAGCTCATAGTTGATGGCGATGCCGGCATTGTTCACCAAAACGTCTAGACGGGGGCTTTCAGCGCCGACCGTTTTGGCGGCGGCCGCCACGCTATCGTCCTGCGTGACATCAAGCGCAAGCCATTGAACATCCAGACCTTCGGCGCGCAGGTCTCGTTCTGCTGCCGCGCCGCGTTCTGCATCCCGGGCGCCGAGCCAGACCTTGAAGCCCATCGTCGCCAGCCGTCGGGCAACTTCGCGGCCGATGCCCTTGTTTGCGCCGGTCACCACGGCGGTTTTCGTTGTCGTCATTTCGATATCTCCATCTCTCCATATTGGAGACACAGAGATGGCGCTTCACTGGCGATGCCGCGCGCCGGAACCTCTCTTCCTCTTGCCTAATCCTCTCACCCGCCTTGCGCGGTGCATCTGGATGCGCGATGCTGGCGCCATGAGCGAGGCACTGCGGGAACTGATCGATATTGCCGGCCGCCATGCGCAGGGGCGACGGGCGAGAACGGCGATCCCCCGCGTTTCGATCGGCCGCAGCGAAGCGACCACTACGCCCGTGCCGGGCGTGTGGGGTTCCGGGATCCTGTTCGTGCTGCAAGGCGCGAAGACGGTTCTGATCGGCGACCGCGCGCTTCGTTACGACCCTGCCAGCTATTTCGTCTACACCGTCGACACACCCACCATCAGCCAGATCGTCGGGGCGACTGCAACGCGTCCATATCTCGCCATCGGCTTCACCCTTGACCTGCAGGCCGTCGCCTCCCTGCTTGTCGAGCACGAACCGGCGTTCGGCGGCGACAGTTTCGCCACCTCGCCCGTCAATGACGATTTGCTCGACGCATTGCGTCGCATAATGCGGCTGCTCGACCGGCCGGCGGAGATTCCCGTGCTGGCCAGCACGCTCGAACGCGAGATGCTGTTTCGGCTGCTGCAAGGACCCCAGGGCGGGAAGCTTCGCCAGCTGGCGCGCGTCGATGGCCATCTGTCCCGCATCGGCCAGGCCATCGCCTGGATCCGGACGCATAGCCATCAGCCGATCCGGGTCAGCGACCTCGCCCAAATCGCCCATATGAGTGAAGCTGCCTTTTACCGTCACTTCAAGGCGGCGACGGCGATGAGCCCGATCCAGTATCAAAAACAGATAAGGCTGCTGGAAGCCCGCCATCTGCTGCTTGCCCAGCCAGGCAATGTTGCCAGCGTCGCTTTTGCCGTCGGCTATGAGAGCGCTTCCCAGTTCAGCCGGGAATACGCCCGACAGTTCGGAGCGCCGCCGGCGCGTGACGCAGCGCGGCTTTCCGCGGCAGGCGGGGCGGCCGTAGAGGTGATCTAGGGCTCTTTGTTTTTACGCAATTCCCAAGGGAAAGCGCTACGCGCTTTTCCCGGGAAAACCGTTTCACACTTTTCCTGGAATTGCTCTAGGCTTCTTGCCCGTACTGCGCCGCTTCTCGCCGACGCCGACGGTCAGCGCCATGGCCAGCGCCATGGTTGCCGACAGCGAGCGGAAGCCGGCGAAATCGGCCTCGGCGACTTCGAACCAGACCTTGGCGAACTGGGCGAGCGGCGAAAACGAGCTGTCGGTGATGGCGACGATCGGCACGCCCTGTTCGGCAATGGTGCGGGCTTCCTCGATGGTGGCCGGCGCATAGGGCGAGAAGCTGATGGCGATGACGGCATCCGCCGGCGTGGCGAAGGCGACCATTTCGGCGTTGAGGCCGGCGGCGGATTCGATCAGCTGGTTGCGGATCTTCAATTTGCCCAGCGCATAGGCGATGTAGCTTGCCACCGGATAGGAGCGGCGCTTGGCCAGGACATAGATGGTCTCGGCCCTGGCCAACAGCGATATCGCGTCTTCGAGATGCGCTTCGTCCAGGGTGCGCGAAATATCATTGAGCGAGGTGCTGGCGGCGGCGACGAAGCCGTCGAAGATGGCGCGGTGGCCGGCTCCGGCATCGGCCTTGGCGCGCAGCGCCTGCAGGCGTTCGTCATAGGAGGAGTTGCGCTCGCGCAGCCGCTCGCGAAACACCTGCTGCAGGCTGGTGAAACCGTCAAAGCCAAGCTGCTGGGCAAAGCGGATCAAGGTCGACGGCTGCACGCCGGCCGAAGCGGCGATGCTGGCGGCGGTGCCGAAGGCGATGTCGTCGGGATTGTCGAGCGCATAGGCGGCGATCTGGGCGATGCGCTTGGGCAAGGTTTCGCGGCGATCGAGGATCGTGGCGCGCAGCGTCTCGAAGTCGCGAGGTACCCGTTCGTCCATCGTCGGCCCGTCCAAGCTCATCGGTGAAACGCTCTCTCTGCCCCATCATAGCGAGCTTGCGCAAGAACGCCATAAAAAATGAGGCAGACATTCCATTTCAGAACAAAATGGACTAATTCATCCACCGAGGATTTCATCCAGTGGAGACGAAGATGGTCGGCGTCGGTCTTATCGGCACGGGTTTCATGGGCAAGTGCCACGCCATTGCGTGGAGCGCCGTCGGCGCCGTCTTTCCCGATGTCGCCAAGCCAAAGCTCGTCCATCTCGGCGAGGTCAATGAGGAGCTGGCCAAACGCAAGGCAGGCGAGTTCGGTTTCGCCAAGGCATCGGGCGACTGGCGCGCCGTCGTCAACGATCCGGAAGTCGATATCGTCTCACTGACCACGCCCAACCAGTTCCATCCGGAGATGGCCATAGCCATCCTCGAAGCCGGCAAGCATTTGTGGTGCGAAAAGCCGATGGCGCCGAGCTTTGCAGAAGCCGAAGCCATGGCTGCCGCGGCGAAGAAATCGGGCAAGGTAGCAGCGCTAGGCTACAACTACATTCAGAGCCCGGCCATCCGCCACATCGGCGCGCTGCTCGACGAAAAAATCATCGGCGAGGTCAACCATCTGCGCATCGAGATGGACGAGGATTTCATGGCCGATCCGGAAGCGCTGTTCTTCTGGAAGCATGAGGCCGCGTCCGGCTATGGCGCGCTCGACGATTTCGCCGTGCATCCGCTGTCGCTGGTCTCGGCGCTGTTCGGCCGCGTGGCAAAAGTCATCTGCGACATGGCCAAGCCCTATGCCGACCGCAAGGTAGCGAGCGGCGGGCGCCGCGCGGTCGAGACCTACGACATTGCCAGCGTGCTGATGCATCTGGAAAACGGCATTGCCGGCACGCTGCTGGTCAACCGCTCGGCCTGGGGCCGCAAGGGCCGCATCGCCATCCAGATCTTCGGCTCCAAGGGGTCGATCTTGTTCGACCAGGAGAGGATGAACGAAATCCAACTCTACGTCACCGCCGACCGCCCGACCGAGCAGGGCTACCGCACCATATTGGTGGCGCCGCACCACAAGCCCTACGACGCCTTCCTGCCGGCACCCGGCCACGGCCTCGGCTTCAACGATCTCAAGATCATCGAATGCCACGAATTGCTGACCCGGCTCGCCGGCAAGCCGGCGCGCGTCATCGAATTCGCCGAAGGGCTGGAGATCGAGCGCACCGTGCACGCAATGGCAAGGTCGTTCGAGGATAAGCGCTGGGTGGATGTGCGGTAATATCCGCTTCAGACGACGGCAGCCGGGGCGTTCGTCTCCCAGCCGTCGACCCGCACTTGCCGCAGGCGATCACCTTCGCCCTTGAAGCGTAGCCCGGTCGGCTGGCAATCCTCGATGCAGTCGCTGCGGAAATTGCGGATCGCTTGGCGGAGTTCGCACCAGGCCACGAGGTTGGCGGTCTCGGCGTAGTAGATCAGTGCGATGGGGCGGATCAGGCGCTCGGAGGGCGCGGCCCATTTCGTCGCGATAGGAGAGGTCGAGTTTCTCCTCGTCGCGGATGGCACGGCGCACAAGCGCCAGATCGATCGTGCCGAAAGCAGGTGCGGCAAAACCCGAGACATGCAGCGCATTGGCGTCGAAGGCCTGACGCAAGGGCGGCGGCACAGCGCCGGCGATCTTGGCGCTGACGCGCTTTGCCGCCTGCTTGAGCTCGCTGTCGCCGGTGCGCTCAAGCAGCGCCAGCGACAACACGATGGCTTCCATCTCTTCTATCGAGAACATCAGCGGCGGCAGGTCGAAGCCGGGGCGCAAGATGTAGCCGATGCCGCGCCCGCCTTCGATCGGCACGCGCATCGCCTGCAGGGCGGCGATGTCGCGATAGATCGAGCGCACCGTTACTTCCAGCTGCGCGGCAATCATGGCCGCCGTCACCGGCTGCCTTGCCAGCCGCAGGATCTGGATGATCTCGAACAGGCGCGAGGCCTTGCGCATTTCCGCTCCCGGATGAAACGCTACTGACACATCCCCGTCAGTTTGGATGATCTATTGGACTGCCTATCGGCTTGAAAATCAACAAATTACTCAACGGCGCTCCAGCAGGAAGCGACAGGCAACTGACATGAGTTATGCAGAAAATCTCTGGCTTTTCTTTATCCTGCTGTTCGGCATCATCATCGTGCCCGGTATGGATATGCTCTTCGTGCTCGCCAATGCGCTGACCGGTGGGCGTGACAGGGGCCTGGCCGCCACCGGCGGCATTATGGTCGGCGGCGTGGTGCACACGCTGAACGGCGCAATCGGCGTCGGCCTGCTGATGCATTTCGTGCCGATCCTGTTCAAGCCGCTGCTGCTTGCGGGCGCCGCCTACATGGCCTTTATCGGCATCACGTTGATGCGCAGTTCCATCACCGTCGGCCATGACGGACCCGCCGGCAGTCGCTCGGCCTGGAAGGCATTCCGCCAGGGTCTCATGACCTGCCTGATCAATCCCAAGGCCTATCTTTTCATCCTCGCCGTCTATCCGCAGTTCCTGAAGCCGGATTACGGTCCGATCTGGATGCAGGCGACAATCATGGGCCTACTGACCGTGCTGACGCAGGCCGCGATCTATGGCGGGCTCGCCATAACCGCCGGCCGCAGCCGCAATCTTCTGGTCGCCAATCCGCGGGCAACGGCTATTGCCGGCAGGGCGGCTGGGCTGCTGTTGTTTGCGGTTTCGGTGTTCACCGCGTGGGAGGGGCTGAGGGCGGCGTGATCTCTGCAAGCACCGCCCTCTCCGTATATGGCATCCGAATCAAGCAGCGCCCTGCCGATTCTCCAGCATGGCGCGGCGGGCTGAGCGGCGCCATTCGACGGCGCCGGCGAGGCCGTGCAGCACCGTCTCGGTGGTTGCCCAGTCGATGCAGCCATCGGTGATGCTCTGGCCGTAGACCAGCGGCTTGCCGGGCACCACATCCTGGCGGCCGGCGACGAGATTGCTCTCGATCATAACACCGATGATGCGCTCGTCGCCCGCCGCCACCTGGCCGGCGACATCGACCGCCACCTTGGGCTGGTTCTCCGGCTTTTTGCTCGAGTTGGCGTGGCTGACATCGATCATCAGACGCGGTGCGACGCCGATGCGGGCGAGTTCGACCGAGGCCGCCTCGACGCTCGCCGCATCGTAGTTCGGCTGAACGCCGCCGCGCAGGATGACGTGGCAGTCCTCATTGCCGGTGGTGGTCGCAATGCCGCTGCGCCCGCCCTTGGTCACCGCCATGAAATGATGCGGCTGGGCGGCGGATTTCACCGCCTCGGCGGCGATCCTGAGATTGCCGTCGGTGCCATTCTTGAAGCCGACCGGACAAGACAGGCCGGATGCCAGTTCGCGGTGGATCTGGCTCTCGGTGGTGCGCGCGCCGATAGCGCCCCAGGCGACGAGGTCGGCAATGTATTGCGGCGTGGTCATGTCGAGGAATTCGGTCGCCGCCGGAAGGCCGAGATTGTTGACGGCCGACAGCACGTTGCGCGCCATCCGCAGCCCCTTGTCGATGTTGAAGCTGCCGTCGAGGTCGGGATCGTTGATCAGGCCCTTCCAGCCGACGGTCGTGCGCGGCTTTTCGAAATAGACCCGCATGACGATCTCGAGCCGGTCGGACAGGGTCTCGCGCAGCGCCGCCAGACGGCTGGCATAGTCAACGGCCGCGACCGGATCGTGGATCGAACAGGGGCCTACGATGACCAGCAGCCGGTCGTCGGTCCCGTTCAAAATGGCATGGATGGCGTTACGCGAGGCGCTGACGGTGCGCGTTGCCGTCAGCGTGCGCGGGATCTCCCGCATCACCTGGTCCGGCGTGCTCAGTTCTCGGATTTCCATGACCCGAAGGTCGTCGGTGGTGGTCAACACGGCTTTCTGCTCCTGGTTGGGAGACCCGCCGGCTGAAACAAAAAAGCCGCCAGGTCTGGCGGCTGTTCGGACTTGTTGCTGCAATCTTCAGATCGAGCGCAATCCTCCCGCCGCCAGCGAGCTCCTAAAGTACCAATACGTGGCGGTCAGGTTGATCATGAGGCTCATATAGTCGATGCGAAGGCGCTTGTCACGTGCCGTAAATAAGTTGGCGAAATCGCTGGCGAGAGCGCCCCTCTCCCCGTCACTATACGGGGAGAGGATGCCGGCAGGCAGGTGAGGGGCAGCGCTTGCTTCGGAGGATAGGACAGCGGCGAAAAGCGCTGACTTCAATCGAGACCCTGTAACTGTCAAAGTCGGTGCTGCCCCTCATTGCCCTGCCGGGCATTTCTCCCCGTATAGTGACGGGGAGAAAGGGGCCGGCCGCGGCGCTGGCGCTACTCCGGCGAAGCCCCGGCGATGCTCTGGTCGTAGTCGACCAATGACCCGGTCATGACGCCGGATTGCGGGCTGGCCATATAGCTGATCAGCCGTGCCAACTGGTCCGGCTTTACCAGCTGGCCCATCGGCTGGCCGGCCTCGGCCTTCTCAAGCCAGTCGTCGGACGCGCCGTGCCACTTCTTCTGCACGATGTCCTCGCCTTCGGTGTCCATCCAGCCGGGCAGCACTGCGTTGCAGCGGATGCGGTTGAAGCGGTAGGCGTTGGCGACGTTCTTGGTCAGCGTCGCCAGCGCGCCCTTGCTGGAGGAATAGGACGCCAGGAAGGACTGGCCGCAATGCGCCGACATGGACAGCACATTGACGATCGAGCCGGGCGCCTTCTTCTCCAGCAGATGCGCCACGACGCCCTGCATCAGGAAGAAGGGGCCGCGCACATTGGTCTGGAAAATCTGGTCGAAAACCTCTTCCGAGGTTTCGACCAGCGAACCGCGCGCCGAGGTGGCGGCGGCGTTGACCAGCGCGTTGATGGTGCCAAAATGCGAGATGGCGGTGGCGACCGCGCGCTTGCAGTCGGCCACTTTCGAAACGTCGGCGCTGATGAAGATCGCATCGACGCCGGCCTTCTTGAAATGGGCGACCGCCTTGTCGCCCTTTTCCTGTGAGCGGCCGATGAGCGCCAGAGCGCGGCATCCTTCGTCGACCAACGCCTCGGCCACGGCAAAGCCGATGCCTTGCGCACCACCGGTGACGATGGCGCGTGTGTTCGAATTGCGATCGGCTGATGTGCTCATCGCTCTGCTCCTGTTTTCGTTTCCAAATAGCCCAAGGTGTGTTCAGATTCAGGTCAGGCCGAGCCGAAAATGATGGGTTCCGAGAACCGGAGCGGAGCGTACTTAAGTACGTGAGCACGGGAAGCGCAGGAAGCGGTCATTTACAGGCCGGCCTCACCTGAATATCAACACACCTAGTCGAGACGGACGGTCTTGCCGGTCGTTGCCGATTTCAGCGCCGCATCGGCCAGCTTCAGAGCAACGAGGCCGTCAGCGCCGCTCGGCGATGCCTTCTTGCCCGAGGTTGCGGCGGCGATGAAGGCGGCGATCTCAATGGCGTAGGCGTCGAGATAGCGGGTCATGAAGAAGTCGTGCAGCGGCGGGCGTGTATAGCCCTTCTCATTGGCGACCTCGATCGACACCGGCCGCTGGTTTTCGGCCGCGACCATGCCCTTGGAGCCATGCACCTCGATGCGCTGGTCGTAGCCATAGGTGGCGCGGCGCGAGTTGGAGATGACGGCCTGCTTGCCGGACGCGGTTTCGAGGATGACGCTGACGCTATCGAAATCGCCGGCCTCGCCGATCTTCTTGTCGACCAGCACCGAAGCATGGGCGCTGACCGCTACCACCTCTTCGCCGAGCAGGAAGCGCGCCATGTCGAAATCATGGATGGTCATGTCGCGAAAAATACCACCCGAGCGCTTGATGTAGTCGATCGGCGGGGCGCCTGGATCGCGCGAGGTGATGGTGACCATCTCGACGGTGCCGATGGCGCCATCGTCGATCGCCTTGCGCACGGCGGCGAAATGCGGGTCGAAGCGGCGGTTGAAGCCGACCATCAGCGTTGCCTTGGCCTTCTCGACCACGGCAAGGCACTTCTCGACGCGGTTGACGTTGAGGTCGATCGGCTTCTCGCAGAAGATCGCCTTGCCGGCCTTGGCGAAGCGCTCGATCAGATCGGCATGGGTGTCGGTCGGCGTGCAGATGACGACGGCGTCGATGTCCTTGGACTTTTCAATCGCGTCGATGGTGCGCACTTCGGCGCCATAGGCTGACGCCAGCTCGGTCGCTGCTTTCTCGAAGGCATCGGCGACGGCCACCAGCCTGGCCTGCGGGTTGGAGCCGACGGCGCGGGCATGGACCTTGCCGATGCGGCCGGCACCGAGGAGAGCGAAACGAACAGTCATTGGTATTTCCTCTAGGGGGATGGGTTCGAGAGAGAGTTCTGTCCGCACCTTCCCGTCTGGGACAGGTGGCAGGGGTATTTTTCCAGCGCGGCAGATCCTCCCGGAAGTCGGGTGACCACCACCCTAGCCTAGGCCGCGAGTTCCGCCTCCCCGGTCTTGGCGCCGGTGATGTAGGAGACGATATCGTTGCCGTCGGTGTTTTCCTTGCGCAGATTGGCGACGATGCGGCCGCGCCGGAACACCACGATGCGGTCGCACAGGTCGAACACCTGGCGCATATTGTGGCTGATCAGGATCAGCGGCTCGCCATTGTCCTTCAGCGTGCGGATGATGTTTTCGACCTGAGCCGTCTCCTGCACGCCGAGTGCTGCCGTCGGCTCGTCCATGATGATCAGCTTGGAGGCGAAGGTCGCGGTACGGGCGATCGCCACGCATTGGCGCTGGCCGCCCGACATGTGGCGGATGGTGTTGGAGAGGTTGGGGATCTTCACCGCCGTGCGGATCAGCGCCGCCTCGGTCGCCTTGCGCATGTATTTGCGGTCGAGGATCGAGAACGGGCCGAGGTTGAACAGCACCTTTTCGCGGCCGAGGAACAGGTTCGATGGCACGTCGAGATCGTCGGCCAGCGCCAGGTTCTGGAACACGGTCTCGATGCCCGCCGTGCGGGCCTCGATCGGCCCGGCAAAGTTCACTTCCTTGCCGTCAAACCAGATTTGGCCGCTGGTGCGTTGCTCGACGGCGGTGATCTGGCGCACGAAAGTCGACTTGCCGGCGCCGTTGTCGCCCATGATGGCGACATGTTCGCCTTTGCGCAGCTCGAAATTGGCGCCTTCCAGCGCATGTACGCCGCCATAGCGCTTGGTGAGGTTTTCGGTCTTCAGGACGATGTCTGACATGGTCAAGCCCTCAATGCCCGCATGCGTTGACGCCACTGGTCGAGAACGACCGCACCGACGATGATCACGCCCTTCACCATCTCCTGATAGTAGGCGTCGAGGCGCAGGAAGGTGAAGCCGGAAATGATGACGCCGAAGATCAGCGCGCCGATCACCGTGCCGATGATCGAGCCGCGACCGCCCGACAGCGAGACGCCGCCGATAACCGCCATGGCGATGGCGTCGAGTTCATACATCACACCCATGCCGGACTGGGCGGTCAGGTTCTTGGAGCACAGCACGACCGCGGCGAGCGAGGCAAGAATGCCGGCGATCGTGTAAACGAGGATCTTGTGATTGGGGATCTTGATGCCGGACATGCGCGCGGCATCCTCATTGGATCCGATGGCATAACAATGCTTGCCGTAGCGCGTATAGGTCAGGATCAGCTGAAACAGCACCGCCAGCGCCAGGAAGATGATGACCGGCCTCGAACCGGTGCTGATGGCGGCAAAACTGTCGGTGGGAAACGAGATCGGCTGGCCTTTGGACCACCATTTGGCGATTCCGCGCGCGGTGATCATCATGCCGAGCGTCGCGATGAAAGGCGGGATGCGCGTGTAGGCAATCAGGCTGCCGTTGATCAGGCCGGCGATCGTGCCGCAGCCGATCGCCACCAGCACCGGCACGATGACCGGCAGGTCGGTCCAGCCTTGCGCCAGGAACATCGCCTTGGGGTTGGGGTTGCCGTTGACAGTCGCCACCTGGGCAAAACTCATGGCGATCATGGCGGTGGCGCCGACGATCGAGCCCGAGGACAGGTCGATGCCGCCGCAAATGATCACCTGCGTGACGCCGATGGCGATGATGCCGACGATCGACACCTGCAGGATGATGATCTGCAGGCGGGCCTCATTGAAGATGCCGGCGACGTTGTCGCGGGTGTTGAACAGGAAGGAGTCGCCGAGAAAGATGCGGCCGATCAGTTCGAAGACGATTACGAGGATGACCAGCGCCAGGAAGACGTTGAATTCGGCCGGCCATGTGCGCCTCTTCGCGTCATAGCTGACGCCGCCGACGCCATGAGATGTCTGTGACATGTCTTGTCCTCCGTGAGGCCGCAACTGCCCTCCCGCCCGTTAAGGGCGGTGAGGGAAACAGGAGCGGCGCGGTAGCGCCGCTCCGTTGGTCGAACGGGTCGCCGGCTCAGTTCTTCTTCAGGAACTTGTCGATGTTGGCAGGTGTCACGAGCTGGAAGGGCACGTAGACCTTGTGCTCGACCTTCTCACCCTTGGCGAGCTTCAGCGCCGCATCGAGAGCGCCCGCGCCTTGACCGGCCGCGTCCTGAAACACGGTTGCGTCGAGGTCGCCGGCCTGCATGGCGGCCAGCGCGTCCTGGGTGGCGTCGACGCCGCCGACAACGACCGTCTTCATGTCGACATTGGCGGCCTTCATCGCCTGGATGGCGCCGATGGCGCTTTCGTCATTGTTGGCGATGACGCCGTCGAACGGCTTGCCGGTCGAGAGCCAGTTGGTCATCAGGTTCTGCGCTTCGTCGCGGTTCCAGTTCGACGTCTGCTTGTCGATGATCTTGATGAAGCTGCAATCCGGCGTGGCGATCACCTCTTCGATGTCCTTGGTGCGCTGCACGGCGGCCTGGTTGGAAAGCTCGCCCATGATGACATAGACATTAGCTTCCTTCTTGCCGGCTTCCGTGAACAGGCGGCAGACTTCCTTGGTCTCGAGCGTGCCGGAATCGGCCTCGTTCGAAGCGACGAAAGCCTGGTTGTCGGGCAGCGTGTCGACATTGACCGGCTCGCGGTTGACATAGACCAGCGGGATCTTGGCGGCGGCAGCGGCATCCGACATCGCCTGCGTGGCCGAGGTATCGACCGGGTTGACGATGATGGCGTCGACGCCCGACGCGGCGAAGTTCTTGATCTGGTCGAGCTGCTTGGCGACGTCGTTCTGCGCGTCTTCGACCTGCAGCTCAACGCCGCTCATGCCCTTGGCCTGCTCGATCATGCCGTTGCGCAGCACGGTCAGGAAGTTGTCGTCGAACTTGGCCATCGACACGCCGACCTTGGCGGCAAAAGCGGACGAACTCATCAGCGCCGCGAAGGCGACGCCCAAAATCAGTTTCTTCATTGTGTTTCTCCTCCACATTGGTGTCCGGCTGCACCGATCTACCCGGAATCCCCGATCGCCCGAGGAATCTCTCCCGAATGCCTTTCTTCCGGATGGCGCTTCCCCGACGATTGGAACGCCAGGCTCCCTGTTTGAAACAGATGTTCCGGAACGAAAGAACCAAAATACCTAGTTGGTGAAATATTTATTCCATTTTTCCGCGGGACGTCAAGAGACATTCCAAAAGCGGATGGAGGATTTTCGGATAATGAGCGCTATCGCCGCTCGCCAACGCCGGAAGCTGGCCGAGGCGTTGGACGCCTCGGCCGGGTCGTCGGTGTCGCCCGCCCTAAATATTCTCGGGCAGATAAATGTCGAACGGCAAAAACGTCTGGCCCGGCGCGTTGGCGGCGCCCGTCTCGATGGCATGCGCCATCAGGTCGACCAGCTCACGGCTGAGTGCCGCCAGCGGTGTCGAGATCACCATGGTCAGGATGCCGTCGGCCAAAGCTGCGCGCGACACCGCCGTGATCTCGTTGCAGATGACGGCCGGCATTTCGGCGGGCTTGGCCTGCCTCAGCGCCGCGACTGCGCCCTCCATCCCGCCGCCGGCGACATAGCAGCCGACGAGATCGGGGTGGCTGCGGAGAAGATTGACCAGCGTGTCCTGGGTGATCTCATTGGCTTCGAGATTGACCAGCGTTTCCAGCACAGTGAACTCCGGCGCCTGCTCGCGGAAGAAGGAGCGAAAGCCGATCTCGCGCAATTCGTGGCCGTGGAAGCGGTGGCTGCCGACGAACAGCGCCACCTTGCCCGGGCGCTTCGCGGCCTTCGAGATCATCCAGGCCGCGGTGCGGCCGACCTTGCGGTTGTCGAGGCCGACATAGCCCTCGCGAATGCCGGCGGCGAAGTCGGACAGCAGCGAAAACACCGGCAAGCCTTTGGCCTTCATCTCCTCGACGGCGACCGTCACTGTCGGGTGATCGGGCCCGACCAAAGCGACGGCCCGGCATTTGGAAGCCAGCTTGCGCGCGCGCTCGACGATCTCGTCGGGGGCCAATGAGTCGGCAAAGTCGACCATGGCGACGCCACGAAAGCGCGGCGATTGCGATACGGCCAGCTCAAGCTGGCGCGCGAATTCGCTGTAGAAGACGTAATTGCCCCTGAGCAGCAGGAAGCCGAGCCGATATTCCGGCAGTTCATGACGCAGGCGCTGCTTGATCAGGCCGGCGGCATGATAGCCGATCTCGGTCGCCGCCTCGTAGACGCGGCGCGCCGTTTCCTCGCGCACCGGCAGGCGGCTGTTGAGCACGCGGTCGACCGTGGCAACGCTGACGCCGGAAATGCGCGCCAGATCGGTGATGGTCGGCCGTTTCGCCATGCTCGCCTCGTCGGGTTTGTCCGAAGCATGCTACATCATCATGATAGGAAATGATAGAAACTATCTTTGTGATGTTGAGTCTATCATGGGTCGGCGTTATTTTCACGCTCGAAGCCAGGCTGGCATTCGCGAGAGCGAGCGCCGTTGCCGTGGGAGGCAATCATGACTGCTACACCGTCCCAGCGCGACTACAGCCTGATCGGCCGCGACGCCAAGCTCGCCGTCGAGACCGGCCTGTCGGCGGCCGAGTGGTATCACACAGATATTCCGCGCAAGCAGATGAAGGAGCTGATGCAGCGCTCCGACGGGCCGGCAATCCGCGATACCGCGATCTGGCTCGCCGCGCTGATCCTGAGTGCAGCCGGTGGCGCCTGGTTCTGGGGCACGTGGTGGTGCGTGCCGTTCTTCTTCGTCTATGGCGTGCTCTACGGCTCGTCGACCGATTCACGCTGGCACGAATGCGGCCACGGCACCGCCTTCCGCACGCAATGGATGAACGATGCGGTCTATCAGATCGCCTGCTTCATGATCATGCGCAATCCGGTTACCTGGCGCTGGAGCCACACCCGCCATCACACCGACACCATCATCGTTGGCCGCGACCCCGAAATCTCCGTCATGCGGCCGCCGGACCTGCTGCGTGTCGTGCTGGCGTTCGTCGGTGTGCTCGACGCGTGGCATGCGATGTCAGACATGCTGCGCAACGCCGCCGGCAACATCAGCCCGGCGGAAAAGACTTTCATCCCCGAACAGGAACAGCCCAGGGCGATCCGCATCGCCCGCATCTGGACCGCGATCTATGCCGTCACCATCGCGCTGGCACTCTATTTCGGCTCATGGCTGCCGCTGATGCTGGTCGGCCTGCCCAGGCTCTACGGCGCCTGGCATCACGTCATGGTCGGCCTGCTGCAGCATGGCGGGCTGGCCGACAATGTCGTCGACCATCGGCTGAACAGCCGCACCGTCTACATGAACCCGGTCAGCCGCTTCATCTACTGGAACATGAATTATCACGTCGAGCATCACATGTTCCCGATGGTGCCCTATCACGCGCTGCCCAGGTTGCATGAATTGATCAAGCACGATCTGCCGGCGCCGACGCCGTCGATCCTGGCCGGTTACCGCGAGATGATCCCGGCCTTCCTGCGCCAGCTGCGCAACGAGGATTATTTCCTCAAGCGCGAGCTGCCGCCGACCGCCAGGCCATACCGCGAGGAATTTCACAACGACGCCGTCGCCGCCGCCGCGGAATGACAATTCGATTTTTGGGGAGGAATACATGAGCGACTGGGTCGAGGCCTGCGCGGCCGGCGATATCGACGAAGAAGATGTCATGCGCTTCGATCATGGCGGCCGCACTTTCGCCATCTATCGCAGCCCGGACGACGATTATTTCGCCACCGATGGGCTTTGCACGCATGAGAAGGTGCATCTGGCCGACGGACTGGTGATGGATGACATCATCGAATGCCCAAAACACAATGGCCGCTTCAATTATAAAACGGGCGCCGCGCGCGGCGCGCCGGTCTGCGTCAATCTCGCGACCTATCCGGTCAAGGTCGAGGCCGGCAAAGTGCTGATCCAGATCGGATAATGGCGATGCACGCGGGGATGGTCATCATTGGCGCCGGCGAATGTGGCGGGCGGGCAGCCCTTGCGTTACGCGAGCTCGGCTATGACGGGCCAGTGACGCTGGTCGGCGACGAGCCGCATCTGCCCTATGAACGTCCGCCTCTGTCCAAGGATGCGATGATTAGCGATGCGCCTGAAATCAAGGCGATCGCCAGTGACGAGATGCTGACCGAGAAATCGATCCGGCATATCCATTCCGTCCAGGCCGTGGCGATCGATCGTGCGGCGCATACGGTGCGGCTCTCGGACGGTTCTGTCCTGCCCTACGACAAACTGCTGCTGGCGACCGGCTCGACACCGCGCAGGCTGCCAATGCCCGGGTTGGGCGTGCGCTGCGTCTACCTCCGTACCTTTGCCGACGCACTCGCCATTCGCGCCCACCTCAGCCCCGCCAACCGTATCGCCATCATTGGTGGCGGCTTTATCGGGCTGGAACTGGCGGCAGCGGCGCGCAAGCTCGGGGCCACCGTTACCGTTATCGAAGCGCAGCCGCGCATCCTGATGCGTGGTGTGCCGGCGGAGATCGCTGAAATCATCCATCAGGCGCATGAAAGCGAAGGCGTGACCGTGCTTACTGGCGTGGGGATCGCTGATATCGCCGACGATGGCGCCAAGGTCCGCATCACGCTCGCCGACGGACAGGAAATCGTCTCCGATCTCGCCATCATCGGCATCGGCGCCGTGCCTGTGACCGGGCTCGCCGCCGAAGCGGGCCTGACCATCGACAATGGCATTGCGGTCGACGCCATGCTGCGCACTGGTGACCCGGACATCTTTGCCGCCGGCGACTGCTGTTCGTTTCCGCTCGCTGTCTATGCTGGCCGCCGGGTGCGGCTGGAGGCGTGGCGCAACGCCCAGGAACAGGGCGCACTGGCCGCAAGGAATATGCTTGGCGCCGGCGAGGCGCATGCGGCGGTGCCATGGTTCTGGTCGGATCAGTATGGGCTGTCGCTGCAAATCGCCGGGCTCTCCGACGAAGGCAAAAGCACGGTGCGCCGCGACCTTGGAGACGGCGCCTTCATCCTGTTCCATCTGGCTGAGGACGGCAGACTGGTGGCGGCCAGCGGCATCGGACCCGGCAATGCGGTGGCGCGCGACGTCAGGCTGGCCGAGATGCTGATCGCCAGGCAGGCAAAGCCGTCGCCGGAGGCACTTGGATCGCAGGATGTGAAGCTGAAGTCGTTGCTGGCGGCGTGAGTGAGCTGGCCCACCCTTGTGGGGAGGTAGGCGCCCCGAGCTTCGCGCGCCCCTAAAACAGCGCCTTCAACTCGTCCAGCTTGTCGTTGACCAGCCAGCCGTAATAATTCTCTTCCGGCAGCTTTTCCGGTTCGCCCGCGGCGCGGCGCTTGTCGTTCTCGGCTTTCAGCGCATAGGCGCGCTGCTCGGGATTGCCGACATTGTAGAGCGTGGCGGTCAGCCCTGGATTGCCCGAAATGTCGAAGCCGGCAATGCTCTTATAGGCGTCTATCGATTTCTTGATCGTCGCCGCGACGTAAGGCAGCGTCAGGTCGGGATCCATGATCGTCTTGTAGACCCCATTCGGATCGCCGACATCGAGTTCCGGCAGTCCCGAAACCTTGTGGACGAGATCGCTCATCTGCAGCGCGGTCAGCGGGTTGAGCTGGCCGAGGCCAAAGGTCTGGCCAGCATAATAAGGCTGGAAGAAGGTGGCGCCGAAGCGGTCGTTGGGAAAGCTTGTCCCGCCGACGGTCTTGCCGCGGAAGGAGTGGTTCCACACCTGCTCGCGGCATTCCCACAGATCGTAACTGTCGGACATTGTGCATTTCTTGAATTCAGGCCGCTGCACGAAATCCGTGATGTCCTCGCCGTCATAGGCGAAGGACAGCTTGCTGGAGAGGTAGGAGATCGCCTTGACGTAATAGGTCTGCAGCCGGTCGTAGGCGTCGACATTGTAGGTGTGCTCGCCGACGATGGCGCCGACAATGTGCAAGGGATTGATGCCGTAAGCGGCGGCCGCCTTCTTGATCTTGGCACGCAGTTCGGCGTCGCTCTGCAGCAGCGCGTAGACCTTGCGGTATTTGGCCTGGAAGGTGGTGTTGGTGGCCTGGGTGCGACGGCTGGAGGCGCCGGGTATGTCGGGTTGCACGGCATTCCGGTTGCCCGCCGGCACCAATGTTGCCGCATCGGCGGCGAACAGCGTCGCCGCCAGCGTCAAGCCGAGAATGATCAGGATCAGTTTTTTCATGCGCCGCCGCCTAAAGAATTGCCGCGCAAACTAGGGAGTGCTCCTGGTTGAGTCGAGAGCGCCCCTGCAGCCGGCAAGACGAAAGGTGGCCCGATGATACCATCCGGCCACACATCATGCTGTTTGCCGGAAATTATTGCCTGAACCGGCGCCGGACTGATCCGGCGCCCCCGTTTAAAGGATGAATCGCGACAAATCTGTGTTTCTGGAGAGGTCGCCGACATGCTTTTCCACATAGGCGGCGTCGATGGTGACGCTGGTGCCGTTGCGGTCCGGCGCGTCATACGAGATCTCGTCCAGCACGCGCTCCATCACCGTCTGCAGGCGTCGGGCGCCGATGTTCTCGACACTGGCGTTGAGGTCGACGGCGATGCCGGCGAGCGAATCGATGGCGTCGTCGGTGAAGGTGAGGTCGACGCCTTCGGTCTTCATCAGCGCGATATACTGTTTGATCAGGCTGGCCTCGGTCTCGGTCAGGATGCGGACGAAATCGTCCTTCTCCAACGCCCGCAGCTCGACTCGTATCGGCAGGCGGCCCTGCAATTCCGGCAACAGGTCGGACGGCTTCGAGACATGGAACGCACCCGAGGCGATGAACAATATATGGTCGGTCTTCAACGGCCCGTATTTGGTCGCCACCGTCGTGCCCTCGATCAGCGGCAGCAGGTCGCGCTGCACGCCTTCGCGTGAAACGCCGGCGCCCATGCCGCCTTCGCGCGAGGCGATCTTGTCGATCTCGTCGAGGAAGACGATGCCGTCATTTTCCGTCGCATCGAGTGCCCGGCGCACGACCTCGTCCTGATCGAGCAGCTTGTCGGACTCGTCGTTGACCAGCAGCGCGTAGGACTCCTTCACCGTCGTCTTGCGCGCCTTGGTCTTCTTGCCGCCCATCGCCTTCGACAGCATGTCGTTGATGTTGAGCACGCCGATATTGGCGCCTGGCATGCCGGGAATCTCGAAGCCGGGCATGCCGCCAGTGCCGGTATCGGCGACCTCGATCTCGATTTCCCTGTCGTCGAGCTCGCCGTCGCGCAGCTTCTTGCGGAAGGAATCGCGGGTGGCCGGGCTCGCCGTCTTGCCGACCAGGGCCTCCAGCACGCGCTCCTCGGCGTTGAGGTGGGCGCGCGCCTTGACGTCCTCGCGCATCTTGTCGCGCACCAGGCCGATGGCGATCTCGACGAGGTCGCGGATGATCTGCTCGACATCGCGGCCGACATAGCCGACCTCGGTGAACTTGGTCGCTTCGACCTTGACGAAGGGCGCGCCGGCAAGCCGGGCCAGGCGGCGCGAGATCTCGGTCTTGCCGACGCCGGTCGGGCCGATCATCAGGATGTTCTTCGGCATCACCTCTTCGCGCATCTGGCCTTCCAGCTGCTGGCGGCGCCAACGGTTGCGCAAGGCGATGGCCACGGCGCGCTTGGCGTCCTTCTGGCCGATGATGAAGCGGTCGAGTTCCGAAACGATTTCGCGGGGAGAGAAGGTGGTCATATCACTACATTCCACTTTGCCACTGCTTGATGGACTCAAACGGATGCAGCAGCATGATCACGTTGAGCGTCAGATTGTCCCGGATGAGGTAGCCGACACCCAGTTCGAAGATAATGGCGAGGTCGACGACGACTGATATAGGTAGCTTTCTGGCCATCACAAATCCCAGCACCATGGCCAGTGTGTCGGACACTGAATTGATGATCGAGTCGCCGTAGTAATCCAGCGAAATGGTGCCGGCGCGGTAGCGCTCGATGATGAACGGGCTGTTCTCCAGGAGCTCCCAGCCGCCTTCGATGACGACGGCGAACGCCAGGCGCAGACCAATCGGCGAGCGCGGAAACAGGAACCAGGCCAAGGCGTAGAACAGGAAGCCGTGGATGATGTGCGAGAAAGTGTACCAGTCGGAAATGTGCTGGGAATTCTCCGAACTGTTCACCACGCCGTGCCAGAGTTTGACGTAGCCGCAGGTGCAGATCGGCGTGCGGCCCATGCCGTAGAGCGCGCCGGCCTGGAAGATGAGCAGAGCGAGCACGAGCAGAAGCCCCATCCGCCAGCTGTCTTCATAGGCCGAGTAATTCTTGTCGGCGCCCGGTGTCGTCATCACCTCATTCCCCCTCTTGCGCGTCGCCTTCGGCATCGACGGCCATCAAAACGACGTCCCCATATTCCGAATGCCTGCGATCGATAGCCCTGAAGCCCGCCTTTTCATAGGCGCGGATGGCGCGGCCATTGTCGGGATGCGGATCGATGATGACGCGCGGCGCGCCTTCCTCGAACAGTTGTTCGACGAACTGCCGCACGATCGCCGAGCCATGACCTTTGCCGACCAGGTCCGGCACGCCGATCGACAGGTCGATACCGAGCGTGCCGAACGGCTGGTCGGCATAGGGATGGCCGTCCTCCAAATGCGGATCGTAGCTCTGCAGATAGGCGATCGGCCTGCCGTCGAGTTCGACGATCAGCGGCTCGACGGAAATCGAGTCGATGTTCTCCCGAATCCCTGCAATTTCGGTCTCCGGATCGTCCCACCATTGCGCGACATGCGGCTCGCCCAGCCAGCCGGCAATCATCGGCAGGTCTCTTTCGGTCACCGGCCGAAAATCATAGAGCACCGCCGACTCAGGCGGCATCGAGCGTTTCGATGACGAAATTGTTGTTGGTGTAGACGCAGATGTCGGAGGCGATCTGCATCGCCTTGCGGGCGATTTCCTCGGCATCCTTGTCGGTGTCCATCAGCGCGCGCGCCGCGGCCAGGGCGTAATTGCCGCCGGAGCCGATGGCCATGACGCCAAATTCAGGCTCCAGCACGTCACCGGTGCCGGTCAGCGCCAGCGACACCGACTTGTCGGCGACCAGCATCATGGCTTCTAGCCGGCGCAGATAGCGGTCGGTGCGCCAGTCCTTGGCGAGCTCGACGCAGGCGCGCGTCAGCTGGTCGGGATATTGTTCGAGCTTGGCTTCCAGCCGCTCCAGCAGGGTGAAGGCGTCCGCCGTGGCACCGGCGAAACCGGCAATGACGTTGCCGCCCTTGCCGATGCGACGCACCTTTTTGGCGTTGCCTTTCATGATGGTCTGGCCAAGGCTGACCTGGCCGTCGCCGGCGATCACCACCTTGTTGCCCTTGCGCACCGTCACGATGGTCGTGGCGTGCATGGTCAGTTCATTCGACATTTGTAGCTCCGATTCGCGCGATCCCGATAAGGCGATTGGCGCGGGATTTCGATCGGCCATATGTATGCACGGGGCGGGTGATTGCAAACCGCCTCCGCTACCAGCGATAGCGATCCGCATCGCAACTGGCCATCGCCGGATCATGCTGCTAGAAGGCTTTCGTTTTCAAGCAAATGAGCGCTTGGAGGCATTGTCTTTACGTTTCGCCCCCAGTCGTATGCCCAAAGACAAGGACAAGGTCATGGCGTCCCGTTCCGCCGAAGTCAGCCGCAAGACCAAGGAAACCGACATCACTGTTTCGGTCCATGTCGACGGCACCGGTATCTCCGACATGTCGACGGGCGTCGGCTTCTTCGACCATATGCTGGACCAGCTGTCGCGGCACTCGCTGATCGACATCACGGTCAAGGCCAAGGGCGACCTGCACATTGACGACCACCACACGGTCGAGGATACCGGCATTGCCATCGGCCAGGCGCTGGCCAAGGCGCTGGGCGAACGGCGCGGCATCATGCGCTATGCCTCGATCGATCTCGCCATGGACGAGACGCTGACACGCGCGGCGATCGACGTGTCCGGCCGGCCGTTCCTGGTCTGGAACGTCGCCTTCTCGTCGCCGAAGATCGGCACGTTCGACACCGAGCTGGTGCGTGAGTTCTTCCAGGCGCTAGCGCAGAATGCCGGTATCACGCTGCATGTCACCAATCACTATGGCGCCAACAATCACCATATTGCCGAGACCTGCTTCAAGGCGGTGGCGCGTGCATTGCGTGCGGCACTGGAGCGCGACCCGCGCCAGCCGGATGCGGTTCCCTCCACCAAGGGATCTCTGAAAGGGTAGGCTGATGGCCATCTATGTCGTGATGGAACCGCCAGGCCGCACCGAGGCGGCCGACGCAACCATTTTTGTCCGCGACGGCTTTTCCTGGCTGGCTTTCCTGCTGGCGCCGCTATGGCTCGCCTGGCACCGGCTGTGGGTCGAGGCCGCGCTCGCCTTTGTCGCCATGGGCCTCATCTCGCTGCTCGGCCAAAGGCTGGGGCTGGATTGGGCGAGCTCGGCGCTGTCGCTGCTGGTCTCGCTCTATATCGGGCTGGAAGGCCAGGGGTTGCGCATCGCAGCACTTCGCCGCCGCGGCTGGCATGAATGGGGCGTCATCCAAGCCGACAATCAGGACGATGCCGATATCCGCCAGACGCTGGATGCCGAGGCGCTCGCCGATGAACCGGCGCCGATGCCGCGCATCGTGCCCGACGCCAGCCTTGCCCGGCCGGCGCAGACCGGGCTGACGCTGGGGCTGACCCACACGCCGGGAAAAGTCTGAGATGCGGGTTGCGATCATCGATTACGGGTCGGGCAATCTGCGCTCGGCCACCAAGGCTTTCGAGCGCGCCGCGCATGAGGCCGGCATCGCCGCTGCAATCGAGCTGACCGCCGATGCCGAACGGGTGCGCAGCGCCGACCGTATCGTGTTGCCCGGCGTCGGCGCCTATGCCGATTGCGCGGCGGGCCTGCGCGGCGTCGCCGGCATGTGGGAAGCGGTGGAGGAGGTTGCGATCGCCAAGGCGCGGCCATTCCTCGGCATCTGCGTCGGCATGCAGTTGATGTCGGAACGTGGCCTGGAAAAGACCGTGACCAAGGGCTTTGGCTGGATTGCCGGCGACGTCAAGGAGATCACGCCGGCCGATGCGGCGCTGAAGATCCCGCAGATCGGCTGGAACACGGTCGATCTCAACCGCAAGCATCCGCTGTTTTCTGGCATTGCGACGGGAGCCAAGGGCTTGCACGCCTACTTCGTCCATTCCTACCACCTCGATGCGACAAAGCCCGACGAGGTGCTGGCCGTCGCCGACTATGGCGGCCCAGTGACGGCCGCGGTTGCGCGCGGCAACCTCGCTGGCACGCAATTCCATCCCGAAAAAAGCCAGGCGCTCGGCCTGGCGCTGATCACCAATTTCCTGCGCTGGAGGCCCTGAGAACCATGAGCAAGAAGGGCTATTGGATGGCGATGGTCGATGTTCGCGACCCCGAGGTCTACAAGCAGTATATCGCGGCGAATGCCGTGGCTTTTGCCAAATACGGGGCGAAATTCGTGGTCCGGTCCGGGCGCTATGCCAACCCGGAGCAACCGACAGGCAATCGCCATGTGCTGGTGGAGTTCGAGTCGTACGAAACAGCACTTGCCTGCTACGAATCGCCTGAATATCAGGCGGCATCAAAATTCCGGTTTGCCGCTTCGACCGGCCATTTCGTCATTGTTGAGGGCGCCTGACCGTGATTCTGTTTCCCGCCATCGATCTCAAGGACGGCAAATGCGTGCGACTGAAGCACGGCGATATGGCGACCGCGACGATCTACAATGACGACCCGGCCGCGCAGGCCAAGGCCTTCGAGGACCAGGGCTTTGAGTGGCTGCACGTCGTCGACCTCAACGGCGCCTTCAAGGGCCAGAGCGTCAATAGCGCGGCGGTCGGAGCCATCCTCAAGGCCACGAAAAACCCGGTGCAGCTCGGCGGCGGCATTCGCACGCTGGCGCAGATCGAGGATTGGCTCGACCGCGGCCTGGCGCGCGTCATTCTCGGCACGGTAGCGGTGCGCGATCCAGAACTGGTGAAGCAAGCCTGCAAGGAATTCCCCAGCAAGATCGCCGTCGGCATCGACGCCAAGGGCGGCAAGGTGGCGGTCGAAGGCTGGGCCGAGGCGTCCAGCCTCGGCGTCATCGAACTGGCACAAAAATTCGAGGGCGCCGGCGTTGCCGCCATCATCTACACTGATATCGACCGCGACGGCGTTCTGACCGGCATCAACTGGGATGCCACGATCGACCTTGCCGACGCAGTGTCGATCCCGGTCATCGCTTCGGGCGGGCTCGCCTCGATCGCCGACATCGTGCGCATGACCATGCCCGACGCCAAAAAGCTCGAAGGCGCGATCTCCGGCCGCGCGCTTTACGACGGGCGCATCGACCCGGCCGAAGCGCTGGCGGTGCTGCAGGGCAAGGCAATGGAGACCCGATCTTGAAAATCTCCATTATCCTCGCCTCCTATGACAGCGGCCACTATCACGGCGGCATGGGCCAGGGCCCGGATGCGCTGATATCGGGCGGTCTCGTCGATGCGCTGACATTGGCCGGGCATGACGTCGTCGTTACCGATATCGGCAGGGTGGGCGAGGAGCAGGAACGTGAGATCGCGACCGGCTTTGCGGTCTGCAATGCTGTCTCCGGCGAAGTCCGCATCGCCATCGACCGCGGCCGGTTTCCCATCGTTCTGGCAGGCAATTGCCTGACATCAGCCGGCGCTGTCGCCGGCGAGGATGCCGACGCGATCATCTGGGCCGATCAGCATGGCGACCTAAACACGCCCGAGACCTCCATTTACGGGTTTCTCGACGGCATGGCGCTGGCGACGGTTCTGGGGCTGTGCTGGAAGCCGATGGCCTCGGCCATTCCCGGCTTCAAGGCGATCGACCCGTCGCGCTGCGTGCTGGTCAATGCGCGCGACCTCGACCCCGCCGAAACGGAGCTGTTGAAGACGCTGCCGGTGATCCGCACCGAATGCCCCAACTGGGCCATGGCCTGCGGCAGATTGAAGGCGCCGGACGCAAAGCGGGTGCACCTGCATCTCGATCTTGATGTGCACGACCCCGAGGCGTTGCAGGCCAACCGCTACACCACGCCGGGCGGCCCGGAGCCCAAACAGCTGCGCCAGGCGGTCTGCGGCATGGCCGGTCTGTTGCCGATTTCCGGCATCACCATCTCGGCCTACGATCCGGCCTTCGACGCGCAGGCCGAGGTTCCGCCGCTGGTCGGCGAACTGCTCAGCGAGCTGCTGGCAACGATGGAGAAGGGCTGATGCTGAAGGCCCGCGTCATTCCTTGCCTCGACGTCAAGAACGGCCGCGTCGTCAAGGGCGTCAATTTCGTCGACCTGGTCGATGCCGGTGACCCGGTCGAGGCGGCAAAAGCCTATGACGCGGCCGGCGCCGACGAGCTCTGCTTTCTCGACATCACCGCGTCGTCCGACAACCGGGAAACCATCTTCGACGTTGTCGCTCGCACCGCCGAGCAATGTTTCATGCCGCTGACCGTCGGCGGCGGCGTGCGCCAGGTCGCCGATATCCGCAAACTGCTTTTGGCCGGCGCCGACAAGGTGTCGATCAACACCGCGGCGGTGAAGAACCCGGATTTCGTGGCGGAAGCCGCCGACAAGTTCGGCAACCAGTGCATCGTCGTCGCCATCGACGCCAAGAAGGTCTCTGCTGCCAATGAGGCCAACCGTTGGGAAATCTTCACCCATGGCGGTCGCGAAAAGACCGGCATCGATGCGATCGAATTCGCGCGAAAAATGGTCGATCGCGGCGCCGGCGAGATCCTGTTGACCTCGATGGACCGTGACGGCACCAAGGCCGGTTACGACATTGCGCTGACCCGCGCGATTGCGGATGCAGTGCGCGCGCCGGTCATCGCGTCGGGCGGCGTCGGCACGCTCGATCATCTGGTCGAGGGCATTCGCGACGGCCATGCCGGAGCCGTGCTGGCGGCATCGATCTTCCATTTCGGCACGTACACGATTGCCGAAGCCAAGGCGCATATGGCCAAGGCTGGGCTGCCGATGCGGCTGGACTCATCGGTCGATCGGCCCTAGAGCGTTTCCGGCTAAGAAAGCGACCGCGCCATGGCTGAATTCTCGCTCTCCGACCTGGAGACAATCATTGGGGAACGCGCCCGGTCCGGCGATCCGGACTCGTGGACGGCGAAACTGTTTGCCAAGGGCATGGACAAGGCGGCGCAGAAGCTCGGCGAGGAAGCGGTCGAGACCGTCATTGCCGCCGTCAAAGGTGACAAGAAAGCCCTCGTTTCCGAAAGTGCCGATCTTATATATCATTGGCTCGTCGTGCTTGGCATCGCCGGCGTTCCGCTGGACGAGGTGCTGAAGGAACTTGAGCATCGCACCGGCCGTTCGGGCGTCGCCGAAAAGGCATCCCGGCCGAAGGGCTGACCGCGAGGAGGGCAGGAAACTCGATGGACCAGCTCGCTCCGACCGAGAAATATTCCCCCTATCGTTTCTTCTCGGCCGAGCAATGGTCGAACTTCCGCGCCGACACGCCTATGACGCTGAGCGAGGACGAGATCAACCGTCTGCGCTCGCTCAACGACCCGGTCGACCTCGAAGAGGTCAAGCGCATCTATCTATCGTTGTCGCGGCTGCTGTCGGCGCATGTCGAGGCCAGCCAGCTGCTGTTTCGGCAGCGCCAGGCCTTCTTCAATGCGCTTGATGTGGTCAAGACGCCGTTCATCATCGGCATTGCCGGTTCGGTGGCGGTCGGCAAGTCAACCACGGCACGCGTGCTCAAGGAGCTTCTGGCGCGCTGGCCGTCGAGCCCCAAGGTCGACCTCATCACCACCGACGGTTTTCTTCTGCCCAATGAGGTGTTGCGGCGCGATAATTTGATGGAACGCAAGGGTTTTCCCGACAGCTACGACGTCGGCGCGCTGCTGCGTTTCCTCTCTGGCATCAAGTCGGCGCAGCGCAATGTCCGCGCGCCGGTCTATTCGCATTTGACTTATGACGTCATTCCCGGCGAGTTCGTCACCATCGACCGGCCCGACATTCTGATTTTCGAAGGCATCAACGTGCTGCAGCCGGGCAAATTGCCCAAGGACGGCAAGATCGTGCCGTTCCTGTCGGATTTCTTCGACTTTGCCATCTACATCGACGCCGACGAAAAACTGATCCACCACTGGTACATCGCCCGCTTCATGCGGCTGCGCGAGACGGCCTTTCGCAATCCGGACTCCTTCTTCCACCGCTATTCGCAGCTTTCCGAAGACGCCGCGCGCGCCATCGCCGAAGGGCTGTGGGCCAACATCAACCTGAAGAACTTGCGCGAGAACATCGTGCCGACACGGGCGCGCGCCGACCTCATCCTGCGCAAGGGCGCCAATCACCTGGTCGAGGAAGTGGCGCTCAGGAAACTGTGACGACTGGATTAACGGCACCTTAGGCAATCCCGGCTAGTTTTTGGCGCAATTCCAGCGGGTCGGGAGCAAGCGGTGATCAATGCGAGCGATGCCGTGGGCCGCCAGGCCCCGGTCTATTCCCTGGTCATTCCGATCTTCAACGAGGAAGCGGTGCTGCCGTTACTGGTGCGGCGGATCGGAATGCTGATGGACGCCCTGGATGCGCGCGCCGAGGCAATTTTCGTCGACGACGGCAGCCGCGACACCAGTGTCATCTTCCTGCGCGGCATGGCTGCCGAGGACCACCGCTTCAGGCTGATCGAACTGTCGCGCAATTTCGGCCACCAGATCGCCATTACAGCCGGCATGGATGCGGCCGGCGGCGAGGCTGTCATCGTCATGGATGCCGACCTGCAGGACCCGCCGGAGGTGGTGCTCGATCTCGTCGCCAAGTGGAAAGAAGGCTACGAGATCGTCTATGCGCGGCGCATCCGGCGCGAGGGCGAAACCTGGTTCAAGCGAGTCAGCGCCAATCTGTTCTATCGTGTGCTCGAGCAGATGACGTGCGTCAGCATTCCGCGCGATGTCGGCGATTTCCGCCTTGTCGGCCGCAAGGCGCTGGAGACCTTCAAACGCATGCCCGAGCGTGATCGCTTCGTGCGCGGCATGTTCGGCTGGATGGGTTTCAAGCAGACCGCCGTGCTGTTTGAGAGACCGATGCGGGCGGCGGGCGAAACCAAATATCCGTTCTGGAAGATGGTGCGGCTGGCCGTGCACGGCATCATCAGCTTTTCCGACAAGCCGCTGCGGCTGGCGCTGTGGGCGGGTCTGGCCATTTCCGGCCTCGCCGCGCTGCTCGGCCTCTATGCGGTGTTTTCCTGGCTGTTTGTCAGCGGCGTCGTCCATGGCTGGACATCGACCGTCGTGATCATTTCCTTCCTCTCAGGCATCAATCTGCTGATGACCGGCGTTATCGGCCTTTATGTCGGCGGCATTCATGCCGAGGTGAAACGGCGACCGCTTTACGTCGTCGACCGGCTGACCGGCTTCGAGGAAGCGATCGCCGCGATGAGCAATTCCCAGGTGTCGAAAAAGACGCCGCCCGCGACGCACGAACGCCGGTTCGGTTGACCGTGCGCCAGGCCGTCAACGATCCTTTGCCCGGCTACCGGTTCTGGTCATGGGCCATGGGCCGTTCGGAGCCGGCGCGAATCCTGCGATTTGCTGCGATCGGCGGCGTATCGACCCTGATCTACGCCGTGTTGACCCTGGCACTTTCGGCCCGGCATGGCTTCGGCATGCCGGCGACAATCGCCTCGATCGCCGGCTATGGCGCCGGCGCGGTGTTCTCCTATTGCGGGCATCGCTTCGTAACGTTCATGTCGGATGGCGCGGTTGGCTTCGAGATCGTCCGCTTCGCCTGCGCCACGGCGATCGGATTTCTGCTCTCGGTCGGGCTGGCCGTGATCCTTACCGACGTGGCCGGACTGGCGCCATTGGTGCCGGTGGCAATCGCTTCCGTCCTGGTTCCGGTCCTGAACTTCATCATCCTGCGCAAATTCGTCTTCGTGGCGGCCAGATGAATACGGAGACCCGCGCTTCGCTCATCGAGAGGTCCGCCATGGCTTCGGCCCAGGGCAGCTCGCGCACGCTGCCGCGGACCCTGGTCTTCTGCCTGCTCGTGCTGGCGGCGGCCGTGCCCTGGCAGATGCGCTGGGGTGTCATACCCGACACCAGTTGGGCAATCACCATGTCTGAGAAGGTGCTTGCCGGCTCACGGCTCTATGTCGATCTCTTCGAGGTCAATCCGCCGTTCACGCCGTGGATGTTCATGCCGGCCGTGGCACTGGCGCATGCTCTCGGCATTTCGCCGGAAGTCGTCATTCATCTCTATGCCTATGCGATCTGCCTGCTGGGTCTCGGCTTTGCCGCGCGGATCGCCAGATTGGCCGGCTTTGCTGAGAACCGTGTGCTGTTCTCGATGTTGCCGCTGTTCCTGGCACTGCTGATCATTCTTCCCGGCAATGCTTTCAGCGAGCGGGAGCATCTGGGCGTTGCCCTGTTTCTGCCGTTGCTGGTGTTGATGGCCTGGCGCGCCGCGCCGACGGAGGGGCGCACGCCGAGCTTGCTTATAGCGGTACTGGCCAGCCTTTGCGGCAGCGTACTGGTGCTTGTGAAACCCTATTATGCGCTGATGGTGCTGGTTCCGGCGCTTTACGTGGCCTGGCGGCGCCGGTCGATCTGGTCGCTCTTCTGCATCGAATACTGGGTAATCGGCTTGGTCTGCGTCGCCTATCTCGTCGCCGTGCTGTACTTTTATCCAGAGTTCCTCAACACCATCTACCCGGTGCTGGCCGACACCTATATGCGGCTGCGGGTCGTGCAAGCGCTGTTGGTCAAGTACGCGCCGGCCTATCTCGTCGCACTCTACCTGTTACGCTTGCTTCGGCCGGGCCTCGCCTTGTCGCCGCTGATCACGGTGGTCGTCCTGGCGTCATTGGCCGCCACCGTGCCTCTCGTCTATCAGGCCAAGGGCTGGCCCTATCATGCATTCCCGGCGATCAGCCTGATGGCGGCGGCGTTGCTGCTCAGAGCCGTCCAGGTCGACCCCGCGAGGCAATCGCCATCAGGCACGGGCATGGGGCCGGCGCGCATGCTTTTGCTTGCCACCACCATTCTGGCCAATGCTGCCCCCTTCTGGCCTAGCCAGAAACCCGGCGCCGATTTCGTCGCCACGATAAATGCCGCGGTGGACCATCCAACGGTCGCACTCATAGGTTCGGACATTGCCGCGGGCCATCCACTGACGCGGATGGTCGGCGGGAGCTGGATCTCGATCTACTGCAGCGATTGGCTTGGGGGATTCGCCACGCATTTCGCGCAGGTCGAGGCGCAAAGCGGCAACCAGGCGGCGGCCGAACACTACAGGCAGATCACCGATCGCTACGTCGACGCCAAGCTTGCCCAACTCGAAACCAAGCGGCCATCGCTGGTGATTGTGCAGAAAGCGGACATGCTGTGGTTAGCCGAGCTTTCAGGCCGGCAGGATTTCGTCCGCTTCATGCAAGGCTATCGGCAAATCGCCGAGGACGATACGTTGAGGGTCCTTCTTCGCGACGACGCTAGCCGGCCTTCGTCACCCGCCGCAGCGTCAGATTGATCCTGCCGCCATTCTTCAGCAGCGCCGAGGTCGACGGATAAATCCGGTCGACGCCGTGGAAGCATAGCCGACCTTCGCCGCCGAGCACGACGACATCGCCGCTTTTCAGCCTGAACGATTTTGTACCGCCGTCGCGCGTCGTCTGGCCGACCCGGAACAGGCAGTCGTCGCCAAGCGATACCGAGACCACCGGCGCCGAGAAATCGGCCTCGTCGCGGTCCTGGTGCAGGCCCATCTTGGCGTCCTGCGTATAGAAATTGACCAGGCAAGCCTCCGGCGGATGCGGATAGGCGGAGACCTGCTGCCACAATTGCATCAGCACGTCCGGGATCGGCGGCCATGGCCCTCCGGTCAGCGGATGCGTCGGCTGATAGCGATAGCCCATCTCCTTGTCGGTGACCCAGCCGAGCGAGCCGCAATTGGTCATGCGCACGCTCATTTCCTTGCCGGTGCGCGGCATGGCCGGAACGAACAGCGGCGCCTGCTGCACGATGGTCCTGACCGCTTCGATCAGCGCTTCCTGCGCCGCGCGTGTGAGGTAACCAGGCATATGGCGGACGCCTTTGGGCAGAATGAGCATGGCTTGGCCATTTCCTCCGGTTGATACTCGAACCATGCCACCGCCAAACAAAAACGGCGACCCGAAAGCCGCCGTTTGTCGATCAGGACCGGTTTCGGTCAGGCGTCGGGGGCGGACTACATCCGGCCGGCGTTTAATCGTTCTCTACCCGGCCGCGCAGCTTCTTGATGGTGCCGCGCCCGGCCTTGCTTTTCAGCCGCCGCTCCACCGCACCCTTCGACGGCCGCGTCTTCTTGCGCGGCGGCGGTGGCGGTTCGGCGGCCTTGGCGACCAGCGCGGTCAGCCTTGCGCGCGCATCCGCCCGGTTCTGCTCCTGGGTGCGGAAGCGGCCGGCTTCGATGACGATGACGCCGTCCTTGGTGGCGCGCTGGCCGGCAAGCTTGATCGTGCGCGCGCGCACGCGTTCCGACAGCCCGGCCGCATTGGCCGCGTCGAAGCGCAATTGGACGGCAGTGGCCACCTTGTTGACGTTCTGGCCGCCGGGGCCGGACGAGCGGATGAAATCCTCGTGCAGGTCGCCCGGATGGATTACGGCTTCGTCGGCAATGATGATGTCGTCGATCGGCATGCCGCAGTCATGGCGCGACGAGCCGAAAAAGAAAAGGCCCGATCGAGACCGGGGCCTTTCAATGACAGGCTGAGCCGATGGCGCGATTTATTCTGCGGCTTCCTGCAGGCGGGGCGCGGCGCCGAGCACGACGGCATCGACATGGCTTTCGAATTTCTCGAAGTTGACGGCGAACATGCCGACCAGCCTTGCCGCCTGGCGGTCATAGGCAGCCTTGTCGGCCCAGGTCGAGCGCGGGTCGAGAATGGCGCTGTCGACACCAGGCACGGCCACCGGCACCTCGAAGCCGAAATTGGCGTCGGTGCGGAAGCCGGCCGCCTTCAGCGACCCGTCGAGCGCGGCGGCCAGCAAGGCGCGTGTCGCCTTGATCGGCATGCGCTTGCCGGTGCCGTAAGCGCCGCCGGTCCAGCCGGTGTTGACCAGCCAGCAATCGGCGCCATGGCGGGCGATCAACTCGCGCAGCAGATTGCCGTATTCCTTGGGGTGGCGTGGCATGAACGGGGCGCCGAAACAGGTCGAGAAGGTTGCTTCCGGCTCGGTCACGCCTTTTTCGGTGCCGGCCACCTTGGCGGTGTAGCCGGAGAGGAAGTGATACATCGCCTGTGCCGGGGTCAGCCGGGCGATCGGCGGCATGACGCCGAAGGCATCGGCGGTCAGCATGATGATGTTTTTGGGATGGCTGGCGCGTCCGGTCTTCGAGGCATTGGGGATGAAGTCGAGCGGATAGGCGCAGCGCGTGTTTTCGGTGAGCCTGCCGTCGTTGAAGTCCGGCACGCGGTCGGCATCGAGCACGACATTTTCCAGCACCGTGCCGAAACGCTGCGTGGTGGCGAAGATTTCCGGCTCGGCTTCGGCCGACAGCCTGATCGTCTTGGCGTAGCAGCCGCCTTCGAAATTGAAGATGCCGTGCGGGCCCCAGCCGTGCTCGTCGTCGCCGATGAGCGTGCGCGACGGGTCGGCCGACAGCGTCGTCTTGCCGGTGCCCGACAGGCCGAAGAAGATCGCAGCGTCGCCGGCCGGCCCTTCATTGGCCGAGCAGTGCATCGGCATGACGCCCTTTTCCGGCAGCAGATAGTTCAGCATGGTGAACACCGACTTCTTCATCTCGCCGGCATAAGAGGTGCCGCCGATCAGCACGATCTTGCGGGTCAGATCGACCGCGATCACCGTTTCGGTGCGGCTGCCGTGGCGGGCCGGATCGGCGCGGAAGGACGGCAGGTCGATGATCGTCATCTCCGGCACGAAATCCTCAAGCTCGGAGGCCTGCGGGCGGATCAAAAGGTTGCGGATGAACAGCGAGTGCCAGGCGAATTCGGTGATGACCCGCGTCGGCAGCTTCAGATCGGCATCGGCGCCGCCGATGAGGTCCTGCACATAGAGGTCCTTGTCCGCGGCGTGGACAAGGAAATCGGCCAACAGCGTTTCGAACTGGGCCGGCGAAATCGCCTTGTTGTTGTCCCACCAGACATGGGGCTCGGTGGCGCTGTCGCGGACGACAAACTTGTCCTTGGGCGAGCGGCCGGTGTGCTGGCCGGTCTCGGCAAGCAGCGCGCCACCGGCGGTCAACCTGGCCTCGCCACGGCGGATCGCATCCTCGTAAAGGGCGGCCGCACCAAAATTATAATGCACCGTGCCGGTGGTTTTCAGGCCGACACGATCGATCGCGCAGGCAGAATTGCGTTTGCCGACTTCCGACATCAAGGGTCCCTTCTTCTGGATTCGCCGCACTTTGCCGGCGCATTTCCGGCATGCCCGCGATGGGGGCTGAGACGGTCAGAACCAGAAAACCCGAATGATATCAAATCATTAATCGATTTAAAAATTTTGAAAGTTGTTTAAATCGTTTATATGTGCAAAAAATCACAGTGGTTGCCCAAAGGATTGGCACACAGTGTTCGTCCAATCCGTGTAGAGGTGCGATTGGGGCCGACGGCAAGCCGTCCGCGACAGCGGATGGAGCCTGTGCCACATTTTGTACCTAATTTGTCCTGCAAAAGCCCCTTCTCTAAGACAGAAGGGACAGCTCATGAGGGAGCCGCTTGAAATGGCAACAATCGCGCTTGTCGATGACGATCGCAACATTCTGACGTCGGTCTCGATCGCCCTCGAATCCGAGGGGTATCGCGTCGAGACCTACACGGATGGGGCGTCGGCGCTGGAAGGCCTGGCGGCGCGTCCGCCGAATCTCGCCATCCTCGACATCAAGATGCCGCGCATGGACGGCATGGAGCTGCTGCGCCGGATGCGCCAGAAGTCCGACCTGCCGGTGATCTTCCTGACCTCGAAAGACGACGAGATCGATGAGCTTTTCGGCCTCAAGATGGGCGCCGACGATTTCATCCGCAAACCGTTCTCGCAGCGCCTGCTGGTCGAGCGGGTGCGCGCCGTGCTGCGCCGTGCCAGCGCCCGCGAGGCTGCGGCAAAGGCGCCCAGCCAGCAGGCCCGTTCGCTCGAGCGCGGCCAGCTGGTCATGGACCAGGAACGCCACACCTGCACCTGGAAGGGCGAGCCGGTGACGCTGACGGTCACCGAATTTCTCATCCTGCACTCGTTGGCGCAGCGCCCCGGCGTGGTAAAAAGCCGTGATGCGCTGATGGATTCGGCCTATGATGAGCAGGTCTATGTCGACGACCGCACCATCGACAGCCACATCAAGCGGCTGCGCAAGAAGTTCAAGGCCGTCGACGATGACTTCGAAATGATCGAAACGCTTTACGGAGTCGGGTACCGGTTCCGCGAAGCTTAAGTTAGTGCATGTCGCCCAAAAGTGGTCCCGGTTTTGGGACAACGACATGCATCAAACCAAAGACTAGCCGGGAGCTGCTATTCGATGGCAGTGGACGTAGAGCGAGGCAGACGGGCGGGCGCCGGCCGGCGGCCGTCCAGGATTCTGCCCGCATTCCTGTCGAGGATCACGGTGCCGATGCGCCGCTTCCTCGGTCATCACATCTTTTCCAGCCTGACCCGGCGCATCCTTTTTCTCAACCTGGCCGGCCTCGCCGTGCTGGTCACCGGCATCCTCTATCTCAACACCTTCCGCGACGGGCTGATCGACGCCCGCGTCGAAAGCCTGATGACACAAGGCGAGATCATCGCCGGCGCGATCGCGGCGTCGGCGACGGTGGAAACCGATTCGATCAGCATCGATCCGGAAAAACTGCTCGAACTGCAGGCCGGTGAAAGCCTGGGGCCGGGCTCCGACCAGCTCGACAATCTCGATTTCCCGATCAATCCCGAGCGCGTCGCGCCGGTGCTGCGGCGGCTGATTTCGCCGACGCGCACGCGCGCCCGCATCTACGACCGCGACGCCAACCTGCTGCTCGATTCGCGCCATCTCTATTCGCGCGGCCAGATTCTGCGCTACGACCTGCCGCCGGTCGAGGACGAGCAGCCGGACATGCTGGAGCGGGTGCAGAAATTCGTCTTCGATTTCTTCCGCAACAAGGACCTGCCCGTCTACCACGAGCAGCCCGGCGGCAATGGTGCGGCCTTCCCCGAAGTGGTCAAGGCGCTGACCGGCAGCCCGTCGACGATCGTGCGGGTGAGCGAACAGGGCGAGCAGATCGTCTCGGTGGCGGTGCCGATCCAGCGCTTCCGCGCCGTGCTCGGCGTGTTGATGCTGTCGACGGAAGGTGGCGACATCGACAAGATCGTCGCCGCCGAGCGCAAGGCGATTTTGCGCGTCTTCGGCATCGCGGCACTGGTTACCGCCATCCTGTCGATGCTGCTGGCCTCCACCATCGCCAACCCGCTGCGGCGGCTGTCGGCGGCGGCGGTGCGGGTGCGGCGCGGCGTCAAGAACCGTGAGGAAATCCCCGACTTTTCCGACCGCCAGGACGAAATCGGCAATCTGTCGATCGCGGTGCGCGACATGACCAATGCGCTCTATGCCCGCATCGAGGCTATCGAAAGCTTCGCCGCCGATGTCTCGCACGAGTTGAAGAACCCGCTGACCTCGCTGCGCAGCGCGGTGGAGACGCTGCCTTTGGCGAAGAATGATAACTCACGCGCGCGTCTGATGGAGATCATCCAGCACGATGTCAGGCGGCTGGACCGGTTGATCACCGACATTTCGGATGCCTCGCGGCTCGACGCCGAGTTGGCGCGTGAGGACGCGGCGTTCGTCGATTTGAAGAAATTCATTACCGATCTCGTCGCCGTGTCGCGCGAGGCGACGCGCAACAAGAAGGCCGTCGAGATCGAGTTCAAGGCCGCCAAGTTGCCGCAAGGCGTCAAAGGCTATTTCGTCACCGGCCACGATCTGAGGATCGGCCAGGTCATCACCAATCTGATCGAGAATGCCCGCTCCTTCGTGCCGGAGGACCACGGTCATATCGCCATTTCGCTGGCGCGCGCCGGCAAGGTCAACATCGTCACCGTCGACGATAACGGCCCTGGCATCCGTGCCGACACCATCGACCGCATCTTCGAGCGCTTCTACACCGACCGCCCGGCCGGCGAGGCGTTCGGCCAGAATTCCGGCCTTGGCCTGTCGATATCCAGGCAGATCGTCGAAGCCCATGGCGGCACGCTGACCGCCGAGAACATTCCGGGCACCAAGCCCGGCGACATCAAGGGCGCGCGCTTCGTGGTGACGCTGCCGGCCGAAGGCTGAAGCATGATCCCGAAAAGTGGGAACCGGTTTTTCGGACAAGATCATGCTTGAGCCAATCCCGAAAGCGGAAAACATTCACGGAACGGCGCTGCTCATCGGCGAACGCGGTGTGCTTATCACCGGACCGTCCGGCGCCGGCAAGACGACACTGGCGCTGGTGCTCATCGACCATTGCCGGGCGCGCGGCCTGTTTTCGCGGCTGATCGGGGACGACAGGCTGCTTGCGGCCACTCACGCCGGGCGTCTGATCTGCCACGTACCCGCCACCATTGCCGGCCTCGCAGAAGTGCCAGGATTCATGCCACGGCCGCTGTCGTTCGAGCCGAGCGGGGTGATCGACCTCCATATCCGGCTGGTACCGAAGCATGCGAGGGACCGCTTTCAGGAAGATTTCAGCGAGCCGATCGCGGGCTGTCCGGTACCGCGGATCGATCTCATTGAGCGCAACGTTGCGACGGCCTTGCCGGCCGTAATGGCGCGGCTGTCGATCGCGGCTTTCGCATGATCCGGTTTCGATTTATTGCTGCAATGCGTCAAAATGGCGTAGGTCGGCGCAATTTTGGGCTTGTCAACGCGCCGCGCGTCGACAAGATAGCGCTCCCGCCGCCTGGGATGGCCGGCGAGCATAAAAAGCGCCTGTGAAGCGGCGATGACGGGAGCCACCATAGAATGATCGGACTCGTGCTTGTAACGCACGGTCAACTGGCCGCCGAGTTCCGCCATGCCGTGGAACATGTCGTGGGGCCACAAGACAATTTCGAAACCGTGGCGATCGGCGCCGATGACGATATGGAGCAGCGTAGACGCGATATCGTCGACGCCGTCGGCCGCGTCGACACCGGGACCGGCGTCATCGTTCTGACCGACATGTTCGGCGGCACGCCCTCCAACCTCGCCATTTCGGTGATGGAATCCGGCCGCACGGAGGTCATCGCCGGCATGAACCTGCCGATGCTGATCAAGCTGTCGTCGATCCGCAAGGGTGACAACATGGCGGCCGCGCTCGATGAGGCGCAGGCCGCCGGGCGCAAATACATCAACGTCGCCAGCCAGCTCCTGAGCAGCAAATGAACGCGCTGTCGCCGGTTGAGATCGTGCGCGAGTTCCCGATCGTCAACCAGCGCGGCCTGCATGCGCGCGCCTCGGCCAAGTTCGTCCAGGTCGCCAGCGGCTTCGACGCCACCGTCCATGTCGAAAAAGACGGCCTCAAGGTCGGCGGCACCTCGATCATGGGCCTGATGATGCTGGCGGCTAGTCCCGGCTATTCGATCCGCGTCACCGCCAGCGGCACGGAGGCCGTGGCGGCGATGGACGCACTGGAGCAGCTGGTCGCTTCACGCTTCGGCGAAGAGTGCTGAAGCTCTTTTTTGTTTGAGCATGATCTCCGGACAAAACGTTTCCCGTTTTGTCCGAGAAAACCGGCTTCCACTTTTCGCTGACGCGGTTCTGCGGTTCGGGATCATGCTCCGCAAACACATACGCGCATAAAGATTTCTTTATATCCCATTGTCGTCTTGGCGGCGATCTGCTAGTCAGGCCGGCATTCCGCGCCCTTCGACGCGCCGTGTGGCGCAGGCGCATCTGAAGACAAATCACACCGGAGCACTGCCATGACAGGTAGCAAGGACTATGTGGTCGCCGACATTTCGCTTGCCGGCTGGGGCCGCAAGGAACTCGACATCGCCGAAACCGAAATGCCGGGCCTGATGGCTTGCCGCGAGGAATTCGGCGACAAGAAGCCGCTGAAGGGCGCGCGCATCACCGGCTCGCTGCACATGACCATCCAGACGGCCGTGCTGATCGAGACGTTGAAGACGCTCGGCGCTGATATCCGCTGGGCTTCGTGCAACATCTTCTCGACCCAGGACCATGCCGCGGCGGCCATCGCCGAAGCCGGCATCCCGGTGTTCGCCGTCAAGGGCGAGTCGCTCGAGGAGTACTGGGACTACACCGACAAGATCTTCCAGTGGGCCGATGGCGGCCTCTCCAACATGATCCTCGACGATGGCGGCGACGCCACCATGTACATTCTGATCGGCGCCCGCGCCGAAGCCGGCGAGGACGTGCTGTCCAACCCGCAGAGCGAGGAAGAGGAATACTTCTACGCCCAGGTGAAGAAGCGCCTGAAGGCGTCGCCCGGCTTCTTCACCAAGCAGAAGGAGGCCATCCGCGGCGTCACCGAAGAGACGACGACGGGCGTCAACCGCCTCTACCAGCTGCAGAAGAAGGGCCTGCTGCCCTTCCCGGCGATCAACGTCAATGACTCGGTCACCAAGTCGAAGTTCGACAACAAGTATGGCTGCAAGGAATCGCTGGTCGACGGCATTCGCCGCGGCACCGACACCATGATGGCCGGCAAGGTCGCGGTCGTCTGTGGCTATGGCGACGTCGGCAAGGGTTCGTCGGCCTCGCTCAAGGGCGCCGGCGCCCGCGTCAAGGTCACCGAGGTCGATCCGATCTGCGCGCTGCAGGCGGCGATGGACGGCTTTGAAGTCGTCACGCTGGAAGATGCGGCTCCGACCGCCGACATCGTCATCACCACCACCGGCAACAAGGATGTCGTCACTCTCGACCACATGCGCTCGATGAAGGACATGGTGATCGTCGGCAACATCGGCCACTTCGACAATGAGATCCAGGTGGCGTCGCTGCGCAACCTGAAATGGACCAACGTCAAGCCGCAGGTCGACATGATCACCTTCCCGGACGGCAAGCGGATGATCCTGCTGTCCGAGGGCCGCCTGCTCAACCTCGGCAACGCCACCGGCCATCCGAGCTTCGTGATGTCGGCCTCGTTCACCAACCAGGTTCTGGCGCAGATCGAGCTCTACACCAAGCCGGGCCAGTACCAGAACCAGGTCTATGTGCTGCCCAAGCATCTCGACGAGAAGGTGGCACGCCTGCATCTCGACAAGCTCGGCGCCCGCCTGACCGAACTGTCCGGCGAACAGGCCGCCTATATCGGCGTGACTCCGCAGGGTCCGTTCAAGCCGGAACACTACCGCTATTAAGCATAGCGCAAGTTACCACTAGATATTGAAGCCGGGCGATTGACATTTCGCCCGGCTTCTTTTTTGCGCTGAATGATTCTTCACGCCGATTCCAGCACGCGCTATTGTGGTGATTCGCGGGCCGGGGACGAGGGCCGGCGCACGCAGCTGGGCGGTCTTGCATTCAGGCGGCGAAGAGGACCAAGACATGCCGGGGGAAAACCCGCCTCGCGCGGGATGGGCCGTTTCCGGCGGCCATGACGATTCCGAGATCACTGGCTCCGCCACGGCAGGCGGTGGCCTGAAGAGGTGCGTCGGCGCCCGCGTCGCGGGCTTTCTCGCCACGTCCGCTCTTGCCGGTCCGCTGCTTTCCTTCGCCGCGCATGCCGAGCCAGCCATTGCGCAGAACGCCGGGCTGTCGGTCAGCGCGGTCGAGGTCATCCAACTCGCCATGTTCGTCGGCGTCATGGGCGCCGCACTGGTCTCGGCCATCTTCCTGATCCGTGAAAGAGCCCGCACCTCGGCGCAGAATGTCGAGCTCAGGGCCCGCATCGCCGACGTCAACGCGGCGCTACAGCGTTCGGAAGCGCTGCTCAATCTGCGCGACCAGCGCATCATCGTCTGGGCTTCGGAAAACAAGAAGCCGGAGCTGATCGGAACCTTGCCGCTCGAAAGCGGTGCACCGGAAGACCGTGCAGCGTTCCTCGCCTTCGGCCGCTGGCTGATGCCGCGCTCGGCGGCCGCGCTCGAAAATGCCGTCGCGGGACTGCGCGAGAAAGCGAAACCGTTCGACCTCGTCATCGAATCGCAGGCCGGGGCGCCGCTCGAAGTGCACGGCCGCAAGAGTGCCGCGCATGTGCTGGTGCGCTTCGTCTCGCTTTCCGAAACGCAGCGAAGCCAGGCCAGGCTGAAGATCGAGAACCAGCGGCTGGCCGCCGATTACGACACCATGATCGGCCTGTTCGACGCCTTGCCGATGCCGGCATGGCTGCGCGCCGCCGACGGACGGCTGAAATGGGTCAACCGCGCCTATGCCGGAGCGGTCGAAGCCTCGAGCGCCGAAACCGCAGTGCGCGAAGCCAAGGAATTCCTCGGCGGCCAGGCGCGCGAACAGATCGCCGCGCAGCACAGAACGCGCCCGGTCTTCGAACAGACGCTGTCGACGGTGATAGAGGGCGACCGCCGGGTCTTTGCCGTCACCGATTTCGCCGGCGCCGACGGCTCGGCCGGCCTTGCCTCCGATACCAGCGCCACCGAAACCATCCGCGGCGAATATGAGCGCACGGTGCGCAGCCATGCCGACACGCTCGACCAGCTCAACACGGCGGTGGCGATCTTCGATACCGACGAGAAGCTGCGCTTCTTCAACCAGGCATTCCAGAAACTGTGGGGACTGGACTCCGGCTTCCTGCACAGCGCGCCCGACAATGCGCTTTTGCTCGACCGGCTGCGCAGCGAAGGCAAGATCGCCGAACAGCCGGAATGGCGGCGCTGGAAGGAAGGCCTTCTTAACGCCTACCGCGCGGTGGAATCGCAGGAGCACTGGTGGCATCTGCCTGATGGCAAGACCATCCGCGTGGTCGCCAACCCGCAGCCTAAGGGCGGCGTGACCTGGGTGTTCGAGAACCTGACCGAGAAGATGGACCTCGAAAGCCGTTACCAGACCGCGGTGCGGGTCCAGGGGGAGACGCTCGACAATCTGGCCGAAGGCGTCGCGGTGTTCGGCCCCGATGGGCGGCTGCGCCTGTCCAACCCGGCCTTTGTCGCCCTGTGGGGGCTGAGCCAGGATGTGGTCAAACCCAATGTCCATGTCCAGGCGATCCGCGATCTCAGCGACCAGCGCGCCGTCGACAGCCCGTGGGGCGGCTTCGTCGCCGCCATCACCGGTTTCGACGACGAGCGCCGCGAGCGCCACGGACAGACCGAACTGAACAACGGCACCGTGCTCAGCTACGCCGTCATCCCGCTGCCCAACGGGCAGGTGATGATGACCTTCGTCGACGTCACCGACAGCGTCAATGTCGAGCGTGCGCTGAAGGACAAGAACGAGGCGCTGCAGAAATCCGACCAGCTGAAGAACGAGTTCGTGCAGCATGTCTCCTATGAGCTGCGCTCGCCGCTGACCAACATTATCGGCTTCACCGAGTTGTTGTCGCTGCCGGCGACTGGGCCGCTCAGCCCCAAGCAGCGCGAATATGTCGAGCATGTCGGCTCGTCATCTTCGGTGCTGCTGACCATCGTCAACGACATACTCGACCTCGCCACCGTCGACGCCGGCATCATGCAGCTCGACATTTCGGAGGTGAGCGTAGAGCGCACCATCCAGGCGGCCGCAGAACTGGTCGCCGACCGGCTGGAAGAGCATGCGATCAAGCTCAAGATAGACGCCGAGGCAGCGCCGAAGAGTTTTCATGGCGACGAGACCCGGGTCCGCCAGATCCTCTACAATCTGCTCAGCAACGCCGCCAATTATGCGCCGGAGGCGAGCACGATCACGCTGGCCTGCCGCCAGCTGGAGCAAGGCGTGGAGTTCTCCGTCCATGATGACGGCCCCGGCATGCCGCCGGACCTGCTCGATTCGGTGTTCCGCCGCTTCGAGCCGCGCACCAATGGCGGACGCCGGCGTGGCGCGGGCTTAGGCCTGTCGATCGTCAAGAGCTTTGTCGAGCTGCATGGCGGCAACGTCCGCATCGAGACCGGCAAGGACCAGGGCACCACCGTTATCTGCACCTTCCCCGATGCACCGTCGGGCATCCGCGCCGCGGCCGAGTAGCGCGCTCGATGACTGTTGCTGTGCTGGAGCGTTTTCTCGCCGACGAAGCTGCTACCTCAAGGATGGGCGAAGATCTGGCCATGGCGCTGCGGCCGGGCGATGTGCTGGCGCTCAAGGGCGATCTCGGCGCCGGCAAATCGACGCTGGCGCGTGCCTTGATCAGGGCGCTGGCCGACGATGCCAGCCTCGACGTACCGAGCCCAACCTTCACTTTGGTGCAGAGCTACGACACGCGCATTCCCGCCCATCATTTCGATCTCTACCGGCTGTCCTCAGCCGGCGAGATCGACGAACTGGGTTTTGACGAAGCGCTGCTGCAGGGCGCTGCCCTGGTTGAGTGGCCGGAGCGGGCCGAAGCCGCCCTGCCCAGGACGTCGATCTGGATCGAACTCGTCCATCAAGGCGAAGGCCGCATGGCTCGGCTGTCGGGCGAAGGTGCCGCCTTCGACCGAGTCGCTCGCTCGCTGGCGATGCGCGATTTCCTTGAAACGGCCGGCTGGGGCGAGGCCGCGCGGCGCCATTTCGTCGGCGACGCTTCGGCGCGTTCCTATGAGATCGTCTCGCTCGCCAGCTTTGCGCCGCGCGTGCTGATGAACTCGCCGCGGCTGGTGCTCGGGCCGCCAGTGCGCGACGGCAAACCCTACGCGGTGATCGCCCACACCGCGCAATCGGTCACCGCCTTTGTCGCCATCGACAAGGCGCTGCTGGCGCAAGGCGTCAGCGTTCCCCTCATCCACGCCGAAGATCTCGAGCAAGGGTTTCTGCTGCTGGAGCATCTGGGCTCGGAAGGCTTTCTCGACGGCCACGGCGAACCGGTGGCCGAGCGCTGCGCGGCGGCGGCCGAATTGTTGGCGATGATGCATGGCCAGGTGTGGCCGCAACGCATGGAGGCCGTCCCGGGCGTTTTCCACGAGGTGCCGCCTTTCGATCGCGATGCGATGCTGATCGAAGCTGATCTGCTGGTCGACTGGTATGTGCCGATGGTCACGGGCGAACCGGCAAGCGAGGCTTTGCGCGCCGGCTATCACAGGGAATGGAACGCGGCTCTCGACCGGTTGGACACCAGCGCGTACACGCTGATGCTGCGCGACTTCCACTCGCCCAACATCATCTGGCGCGGCGAGCGCACCGGTCATGACCGTCTCGGTATCGTCGATGTCCAGGACGCGCTGATCGGCCCTGCCGCCTATGACGTCGCATCGCTCGCCATGGATGCCCGCGTTACCGTTTCGCCTGAGATCGAGCAGCGGACCGTCGACGCCTATGTTGCCGCGCGCCATGCCGCCGGCGGCTTCGACGAGGCGGGTTTCCGCGAGGCGTACGCAATCATGGCGGCACAGCGCAATTCGAAGATCCTCGGCATTTTCGTGCGGCTCGAAAAGCGCGACGGCAAGCCCTATTATCTGAAGCACCTGCCGCGTATCCGCGACTATCTCAGGCGGGCGCTGGCGCATCCGGCGCTGGCCGGGCTGAAGGAGTTTTACATGGTGCATGGCCTGCTGGAGGAACGCGCGCCGTGACCCTGACCACCGCGATGGTGCTGGCGGCGGGTCTCGGCAAGCGCATGCGGCCGATCACCGACACGATGCCGAAGCCGCTGGTGAAGATCGCCGGCAAGACCTTGCTCGATTGGGGGCTGGACAGCCTGGAAGCAGCCGGCGTCGAGAAAGCTGTCGTCAACGTGCATTATCTGCCGGACCAGATCGTCGCCCATGTCGCCCACAGGCAGGCGCCGAAAATCATTATTTCCGACGAGGGCGACGCGCTGCTGAACTCGGCCGGCGGCATCGTCAAGGCATTGCCGCTGCTGGGTGCCGAACCCTTCTACATCATCAATGCCGACACGTTCTGGATCGATAGCGGCCAGCCCAGCCTTGAGCGCCTTTCCCTTGCATGGGACGGCGCGAAAATGGATATTCTGCTGATGCTTACCGATCTCGACTCGGCGACCGGACACTGCGTCGGCACGGATTTCCTGATAGCGCCGGATGGCGGCCTGAGGCGCTCGAAAGGCGATCCGGTCGGGCTGATTTATGCCGGAGCGGCGATCATCAATCCCGGCATCTTTGAGGGTGCGCCGACAGGGGCACATTCGCTCAACGCCTATTTCGACCAGGCGATATTAGCGGGCCGCCTGTTCGGCATGCAGATGCGCGGCCGCTGGATCACCGTCGGCACGCCCGATGCCGTTCCGCAGGCGGAAGCGGCGGTCGCCCTCGCAAGGGCCGTATGAGCGGCTCGCGCCGCGTTCTCTCCATTCCGCCCGGAGCGCCGTTCCTGCCGACTCTGGCCGAGGCCTTGCTGGCCGGACGGCTGGCGCCGGGTTTCCGCTTCGACGGCGATCCGCTGGCGCTGGCCGACGTCACCATCTATGTGCCGACACGGCGTGCGGCCCGCGCTCTCCGTGGCGCCTTCGTCGACGCGCTTTCCGGACCTGGAGCAAGCGGCCGTTCAGCGATCCTGCCGGTCATCCGCCCGCTCGGCGAGTTCGACGAGGACGACTTTGACGCCGGCACGCCGACCGAGCTTGAAATGGCGCCGCCGATCGCAGCCATCGAACGCCTGCTGCTGCTGGCGCCACTGGTCCGCGCCTGGAAGCGCACCTTGCCGGCGCATGTGCGGGCGATGTTCAACGAGGAGATCGTCGTGCCGGCCTCCGCCGCCGATGCGATCTGGCTGGCGCGCGACCTTGCCCGGCTGATGGACGAGATCGAAACCGAAGGCACCGACTGGACCAGGCTTGCCGATCTGGTGACCGGCAATCTTGCCGGCTGGTGGCTGGTAACGCTCGATTTCCTTCGCATCGTCACCGACGCCTGGCCTAAATTGCTTGAGGAGCGCGACCGCTCCAACCCGGCCGCGCACCGCAACGCGCTGATCCGGCGTGAGGCTAAGCGGCTTGAACGCAATCCGCCGAGAGGCCCGGTGATTGCCGCCGGCTCGACGGGCTCTATTCCCGCCACGGCCGAACTGCTCGCAGCGGTCGCCGGCCTGCCCAACGGCGCCGTGGTGTTGCCCGGTCTCGATGGGATGCTGGATGAGCCGTCCTTTGCCGCGATTGCAGCGCCCGGCGCACGGCCGGCACTGCTCGGCCACCCGCAATACGGCATGGCCAAGCTGATCGGCAAGATCGGTGTGCTGCGCGGCGATGTCGAGGAGGTGGTAGCAGCAGAGCCGGCACTGGCGCTTCGTGCCGCGCTTGTCGGCGAGGCGCTGCGGCCGGCCGAGACCACAGAATTGTGGGCCGAGACACGCATCCGCTTCAATGCCGGCGACATCGCCGAGGCCTTCGCCGATGTGACGCTGGTGGAAGCCGCCAGCGAGCGTGACGAGGCGGTGGCGATCGCCATCGCGCTGAAGACTGCTGTCGAACAGCCGGGACAAAGGGCAGCGCTCGTTACCGGCGACCGCGGGCTGGCGCGGCGCGTCTCGGCCGAGCTTCTGCGCTTCGGCGTCGTCGCTGACGATTCCGGCGGCACGCCGCTCGCCAATACACCGGCGGCCAGCCTGCTGCGGCTGACGCTGCAGGCCGTGTTCCGGCCCGGCGATCCGGTTGGCCTGCTGTCGCTGCTCAAGCATCCGCTGCTCGGGCTCGGACTGGAGCGCACCGGCGTGCGCCATGCCGCCGAGCTCATCGAACTGGTGGCGCTGCGCGGCGGCACCGGACGCCCCGACATCGCCTCTTTGCCGGCGCTGTTCGACGACCGTCTTGCCGGCCTGAGTGGCGACAAGCGCCAGCCCTTCTGGTTTTCGCGCCTGACCGTGCGCGGCATCGAGGATGCTCGCGACCTGCTGAACCGGCTTGTGACGGCACTGGCGCCGCTGGCTGCCTTTCGTGGCGAAGAGAACGCCGATCTCGTCGCGCTGACCAGAGCGAGCGTTGCCGCGCTGGAAAATCTCGGCCGCACGGCCGACGGCAGTCTCGTCGAACTTTATGCCGGCGATGCCGGCGAAAAACTTGCCGAGCTGCTGCGCGGCGTGGTCGCGGCCTCGGCGTCATTCGACTTCGCCGCCGACGAATGGCCTGATGTGATGGACGCGCTGGTCGCACCGGAGACGGTCAAGCCAGGGCAAGGCACCGACCGCAACATCGCCATCTGGGGGGCGCTGGAAGCGCGGCTGCAGAATGTCGACACGCTGGTCATTGGCGGGCTGAATGAAGGTGTGTGGCCGCGCAAGCCGGAGAGCGACCGCTTCATGTCGCGGCTGATGAAGACCGGTATCGACCTCGAACCGCCCGAACGGCGCATCGGCCTTGCCGCCCACGATTTCCAGATGGCGATGGGTGCGAAGAAGGTGGTGCTGACGCGCTCCGCCCGCGCTGGCGACGCACCGGCGGTGCCGTCGCGCTGGCTGCAGCGCATCCTCACCTTCATCGGCAAGGATTCTGCGACCGCGCTGCGCGGGCGCGGCGACGAGTTGCTGGCGTGGGCGCGCGCGCTCGATGCCGGCGAGCGGCAGCATTTCGCGCCAAGGCCCCAGCCAAAACCGCCGCTTTCTGTCCGGCCGCAGCATTTCTCGGTCACAGAGATCGAGACGCTGCGCCGCGACCCCTATGCGGTCTATGCCAGGCGCATTCTCGGCCTGCTGCCGCTCGAGCCAGTGATCCGCGATCCCGGTGCCGCCGAGCGCGGCACGCTGTTTCATGACATCCTGCATCAGTTCTCGACAGAGGTGCTGGATCCGCGCGCGCCGGAAGCTCTGGAGCGCCTTATCGCCGCCGGACGGAGCTGCTTTGCCGAGGCCGCCCTTCCCGCCGATGTCGAGGCCGTGTGGTGGCCGCGCTTCGAAAAGCTCGCCGCCAACATCATCGAATGGGCGCGTGGCCGGGCTCCCGCCGTCGCCCGGCGGCATGCCGAGGAGCGCGCCGAAAAAACCGCTGTCGGCCGCACCGGCGTGACGCTGTCCGGCTATGCCGACCGTGTCGACCTGTTGGCCGGCGGCATGGCCGACATTCTGGATTACAAGACAGGCTCCTCACCCTCCAAGGCACAGGCGCACACGCTGCTGGCGCCGCAGCTGGCGCTCGAAGGCGCGCTGCTTCGGCGCGGCGCCTTCAGAACCCTTGGCGCCCGCGAACCCTCGCAGCTTGCCTTCGTGCGGCTGAAGCCGAATGGTGAAGTGTTCGAGGAATCCATCCTCGACTACAACCGCCAGCCCAGGACCGCCGAAGACCTTGCCGAAGAGGCCTGGGCGCGGCTGGAAAAGCTGCTGGTCCACTATGCCGATCCGACGACCGGCTATCTGTCGCGGGCGCTGCCGTTTCGCGAGGGTGAGAGCGATGGCGATTACGACCATCTTGCCCGCGTGCTCGAATGGTCGGCCGGCGGCGACAACGACGACGAGGCGGGGGAGGCATGAAGAAGGCCTATCCCATCCCCAGCGAAACGGCCGCCAGCCAGGCGCGCGCTTCCGACCCGAAGAACTCGGCCTGGGTGTCGGCCAATGCCGGCTCAGGCAAGACGCATGTGCTTGCCCAGCGCGTCATCCGGCTGCTGCTCAACGGCACCGATCCGTCGAAGATCCTGTGCCTCACCTATACGCGGGCAGCGGCCGCCAACATGTCGAACCGCGTGTTCTCGACGCTGTCGGAATGGACGGCGCTGGGCGACGCAGACCTGGCGGCACGCATCGCCGCGCTGGACGATCGCCGGCCCGACCGCGACACGATGCGCCGGGCGCGACGGCTGTTTGCCGAGGCGCTGGAGACGCCGGGCGGGCTGAAGATCCAGACCATCCACGCCTTCTGCGAATCGGTGCTGCACCAGTTCCCGCTGGAGGCCAACATCCCGGCGCATTTCGAATTGCTTGATCCGCAAATGGAGGCCTCGCTGTTCGCGGCCGCGCGCCGCGACATGATTTCGGGTACGTCAGCCGGGGACGCCGGACTGGCCGAGGCTTTCGCCACCGTGCTGGAACGCGGCGGCGAACACGGGCTCGATGCCCTGCTCACCGAAATCGTGCGCAAGCGCGACGGGTTGCGGGGCTTTATCGATGCGGTGAGGCGCCAGGGCGTAGGCTTTCAGGCCCTGTTCGAGGAATTCCATTTCCGCCCCGGCCAGAGCGCCGAAGACATAGCGGCATCGGTCTGGCCGCTGCCGGGCTTCCTGCCTGATTTCTTTGCCGTGTTCGCCAACGCCGCCGAGGTCGCCGACGCCCGCACCGTGCTCAACAATCTCTTGCCCTATGCCCGCTTGGCCTTTGCCGAGACCGATCCGATCCGTCGGCTGCAGATGCTGGGCAAGGCTTTCCTCAAGGCCGACGGCGACCCGTACGATCCGACAAAGGCGTTCAAGAAGGCGCTGCTCGACCGGCTGCCCGATCTTCCCGATCGCTATCTGGCGGCGGTCAAGGCGATCGTCGAGGTCTCCGACCGGCTGGCGCTGTTCAGGATGCTGGAAGGAACGGTTGCGGCGCTGACCATCGCCGACTGGCTGATCGTGCGTTACGAGCGCCTGAAGCGCGGCCGCAGCTTCCTCGACTTCAACGACCTCATCACCCGCACGGTCAATCTTCTCGCGCGGCCCGATGCCGGACCCTGGGTGCAATACAAGCTCGACCAGGGCATCGACCACATCCTGCTCGACGAGGCGCAGGACACCAGCCCGGACCAGTGGGAGGTGGTGAAGCGGCTGGCGGAAGAGTTCTTTGCCGGCCACGGCCAGCGGGGCGCCGGCAATCGTACGGTGTTTGCCGTCGGCGACGAAAAGCAGTCGATCTATTCGTTCCAGGGGGCAGCACCCGATTCCTTTGCCGACAGCCGGCTTTTGTTTGCCGGGCGCGTGCGCGACGCCGAAGCCTCGTTTGCCGACCTCAAGCTGACCTGGTCGTTCCGTTCGACCGACGACGTGCTGGCCGCTGTCGACCGCGTCTTTGCCGATCCAGTCGTGCGGCGCGGCATCAGCCATGACCCCGATCCGCTTGACCACAAGGCAATCCGCAACGACGCGCCTGGCTATGTCGAGGTCTGGCCGTCGCTCGGCGCTGACGCCGTCGAGGAGCCCGACGACTGGACGCTGCCGGTCAACCACGCCAGCGCGCCGGCGGTGCGGGTGGCCGAACATGTGGCGGCGACCATCCAGGCCTGGCTCAAGGATCGCGAGATCATCGAAGGCAAGGGCCGCAGGCTGAGGGCCGGCGACATTCTCGTGCTGGTGCGCAAGCGCGACCGCTTCGTGCATGCGCTGTCGCGAGCGCTGAAAGACCGCGATATCCCGGTCGCCGGCGCCGACCGGCTGAGCCTGCCCGGCCACATCGCTGTGAAGGACCTGATCGCGCTCGGCCATTTCCTCATCCAGCCGCAGGACGATCTGTCGCTCGCCGCCGTGCTGCGCAGCCCGATCTTCGACGTGTCGGAAGAGACGCTGTTTGCGCTTGGCGCGGGAAGGCCGGCCGCGACATCGCTGATCGCGTCGCTTCGGCATCATGCCGGCGACAATGCCACGCTGGCCGCTATCGTCACCCGGCTCGACGGCTGGGCCAATGAGGCGGCGTTCGGGCCGGTGTTCGAATTCTATGCCGGTGTGCTGGCGCGCGACGGCCTGCGCAAGAAGATGATCGCCCGGCTCGGCCCGGAGGCCGGCGACATTCTCGACGAATTCCTGAGCTTTTGCCTGGCCGAGGAACGTACCGGCCTGCCTGGGCTGGAGGCCTTCCTGGCGACGCTCGAAAACACCGGCCCGGAGATCAAGCGCGAGATGGACCAGACGCGCGACGAGGTTCGCGTCATGACCGTACACGCCGCCAAGGGCCTGGAAGCCCCTGTCGTCTTCCTGGTCGATGGCGGCTCGGCGCCGTTCAGCGACCAGCATTTGCCGCGGCTGATGCCGTTCCAAGGGTCGGGCCGCAATTTTGACGGCAAGGGCTATCTCTGGCGCTCGGCCGCCGACGTCGCCAACGGCTTTTCCAAGACGGCTTCCGCCCGGGCGCGGGAACTTGCCGATGACGAATATCGCCGGCTGCTCTATGTAGGCATGACGCGCGCCGAGGACCGGCTGATCGTCTGCGGCTATCACGGCAAACGCGCGCCCAGCACTGGCACCTGGCATTCGATCGTCAGCCGCGCGCTGACCGGCGCACCGGAAAGCACGGAGCGCCGCCACCCCGCCAGCGGCGAGCCGGTGCACCGCTTTGTCATGACCAAGCTGCCGCCAGTGGCGCAGGCGGCGGCAGACGAGACGCGACTGCCGCCGCAGGTCATGCCGCTGCCGGAAAGCCTCTACCGGGCCTTGCCGCCTTATGAGGAACTGCCGCGCCCGCTGTCGCCCTCCGGCGCCTCGGCCCTGATCGACGAGGGTAAGGAGGCTGTCGTCGATACGCGCTCGCCGGTACTCGACAGCGAGGCGGAGCCCGGTTTTGCGGTGATGCGCGGCCTGACGATGCACAAGCTGCTGCAGATGCTGCCCGGTTTCCCCGAGGGCGAACGGCAAGGCGCGGCGGGGCAGTATCTAAGCCGTGCCGGCGCCGATTGGACTGAAGCCGAACGCAGCAAGGCGCTGGCCTCGGTGATGGCGATCCTCGGGGATTCGCGTTTTGCCGAGCTGTTCTCGCCCTCGTCCCGCGCCGAAGTCGCGGTCATGGGCAGCCTCGAGGTCAAGGGCAGATTGCGCTCGATCTCCGGCAAGATCGATCGGCTGGCGGTGACGCCCGAGCGCGTTTCGATCGTCGACTACAAGACCAACCGGCCGGCGCCGGCCACACTCGCTCAGGTACCACCGGCCTATATCCTGCAGCTGGCGCTCTACCGCGCGCTGCTGAAGCCGCTTTATCCGGGCCGAGCGGTAACGGCGGCGCTGCTGTTTACCGAGGCGCCGAGGCTGATCGAGCTGCCGGCGCAGGCCATGGACGATGCCCTTGCCCGACTCACGGGAGCGTGACACAAGTTCTGCTTGAAGAACGCCGCCCTAACCACCACATTTGGTGCGAGATAAATTTCGAAAGGATTTTCGCATGGCCACCGTCAAGGTCGACAAGAGCAATTTCCAGGCCGATGTGCTCAACGCCTCGCAGCCCGTCGTCGTGGATTTCTGGGCGGAATGGTGCGGCCCATGCAAGATGATCGGTCCATCGCTGGAAGAGATCGCCAATGAGCTCGGCGACAAGATCAAGATCGCCAAGCTGAACATCGATGAGAACCCCGAGCTTGCCGCGCAGTTCGGCGTGCGCTCGATCCCGACGCTGATGATCTTCAAGGGCGGCGAAGTGGCCGACATGAAGGTCGGCGCCGCGCCGAAGACCGCGCTGTCGCACTGGATCAATGGCAGCCTCGCCTGATCTCATAGCAATTTCCGACACCGAAGCCCGGCCCTCGCGCCGGGCTTTTTCTTTGGCGTCATCGTCCGACCGCCTCTGGCCCTCGCATCGGCGCACTCCATGTCATCTGCTTGGGGATGACAGGAGAGACCTATGACCGGATCCGCCAAGGCTACCGTCTTCATCGACAATGAGCGCGTCATCGTCACCGAATACCGCTTCCAGCCGGGCGACAACACCGGCTGGCACCGGCACGGCCACGACTATGTCGTGGTGCCGCTAATGGACGGCAAGGTGAAGCTGGTGACCAAGGACGGAGAAAGCTTCGCCGAGATGAAGAAGGGTGCGCCCTATTTCCGCAAGGAGGGCGTCGAGCACGACGTCATCAGCGCCAATGACGGCGAATACGCCTTCATCGAGATCGAGCTGAAATAGGCCGACGCAATTACCAGTCGGCGATGCGGTCGCCGCCGGTGAATTGGGCGCTTTTTGCTGTGTATTCGAACAGCTCGATCTTCACGCCGTTGGGGTCGCGGATCCAGGCCTGAAACGTGTCGTCGCAGGCGTGTTTTTTGGCCGTGACATCGATGCCCTTCGCGCTGATATGGGCGATCGCCGCGTCGATATCTTCCACCTCAAGGCAGAAATGGTTGATCTGGTTCTGCTCGCTATATGCAGTGCCGCCCTTCTGGAAGACCTCGACATGGCTGCGGCCGCCACAATTGAGGTAGAAGCCGAAAATCTTGCCGTCGCGCAGGAAATTGAACTGCGTGTCGAGGCCGAGCACGTCGCGGTAGAAGCTTCGCGTCGCTTCGAGGTCATGCGCAAAAATGCAGACATGGGCGAGCTGCTTCACCTTGATCATGACGGGCTCCTCGCGAAAGTCTGGCCTCAGGTCGGCGGCGTGCCATTCTCGGCCAGCACCGCGCCGGCGAGATACAAGGAACCACCGATCAGGATGCGCGGCGCCGGCCCGTCCCAGGTGTCGCGCAGCAGCATCAGCGCGCTGGCAACTGAGCTGACCGGCTCGGCGGTGAGACCGGCTTCCGTTGCGCGGACCGCCAGCTCGTCATTCGGCACGCCGGCGTCGCTGAGGCTAACCGGCACCGTGTAGACGTGACGGACCAGACCCTTGAAAGCGTGGAAATAGCCACTCTGGTCCTTGGTGCTGATCATGCCGGAGATCAGGAACAGCGGTCGCGGGTTCTTTTCCTCCTGTTCAGCCAAAGCTTCGGCAATGACCACACCGGCGCCCGGATTGTGGCCGCCGTCGAGCCAGATGTCGGCGCCTTTGGGCGCCAGCTCCGCCAGCTTGCCCTGCGCCAACTTCTGCATGCGGCCCGGCCAGGCGACGGTGGCCATCGCCTTCTCCGTGGCGCGGTGGCTGATCTCGAAGCCGGCGGCCTTGACTGCGGCAATCGCTGCCGCGGCGTTGGCGAACTGGTGGCGTCCGGGCAGGCGCGGCGGCGGCAGGTCCATCAGCCCGTCCTCGTCCTGGTAGACCATGCGGCCGTTTTCCTCGAAGGCGAGGAAATCCTGGCCATAGACGAAAGTCGGGCAATCGAGCCGCTCGGCGGTCTCGATCAGCACCTGCAGCGCCGTCTCGCTCTCCTGCGCGCCGATGACCACCGGGCAGCCGCGCTTCATGATGCCGGCCTTTTCGGCGGCGATCAGCTCGACCCGGTCGCCGAGATAGGCTTCGTGGTCCATCGACACCGGCATGATGACCGACACCGCCGGCCTGGCGACGACATTGGTGGCGTCGAAGCGGCCGCCAAGGCCGACCTCGATGATGGCGGCAGCGGCCGGATGTTCGGAAAACAGCACGAAGGTGACGGCGGTGAGGATTTCGAAGACGGTGATCTTCTGGCCGGCATTGGCCCCGGCGACGCGGGCGATGGCCTCGGCGAAAGTCTCGTCGTCGACCAGTTTTCCGCCACCCTCGGCCGCCAGCCGGTAGCGCTCGGCCCAGTTCACCAGATGCGGCGAGGTGTGGACATGGACAAGGTGTCCGCCGGCTTCGAGCAGCGCGCGCGAAAAGGCCGCGCATGAGCCCTTGCCGTTGGTGCCGGCGATGTGGATGACCGGCGGCAGCCGGTCCTGCGGATTGCCGAGGCGTTCGAGCAGCCGTGTGATGCGGTCGAGCGAAAGGTCGAAGCCTTTCGGATGCAGCGCCATCAAGGCGTCGATTTCGCGGTCTGCGGCAAGTGTGGTCATAAGAGAATCCTAGCGCATGACCCCGAAAACCGGAATCGGTTTTCGGAAAGGATCATGCGCAACAAAATACTGCGCGAAACATCGCGCGCAATCGCTGATAGCGGCCAGGAATGTCGCGTCAGGCCTGCGGCCGGGCTTCCGAAGGGATCACCGCCGGCGGCAGGATTTCCGGCTCCAGCGGCTTCTGCTCGGGAACCTTCAGCAGCATTTTCAGGAGCCGCGCAATCGTTCCGCGCAGTTCCAGCCGCGACACCACCATGTCGACCATGCCGTGCTCCATCAGATATTCGGAGCGCTGAAAACCGTCCGGCAGCTTTTCCCGGATGGTCTGCTCGATGACGCGCGGGCCGGCAAAGCCGATCAGCGCGCCGGGTTCGGCGATGTGGACATCGCCCAGCATGGCGTAGGAGGCGGTGACGCCGCCGGTGGTCGGATTGGTCAAGACGACGATGTAGGGCAGGCCGGCTTCCTTCAGCCGGTCGAGGCCGACCGTGGTGCGCGGCAACTGCATCAGCGACAGAATGCCTTCCTGCATGCGGGCGCCACCGGAGGCGGCGAACAGGATCAGCGGCCGTTTGCGCTGCAGGGCGACCTCGAAGGCGTGCACGATGGCGTCACCCGCAGCCATGCCGAGCGAGCCGCCCATGAAGGCGAAGTCCTGCACCGTCACCACCACCGGCAGGCCTTCGACCGTGCCCAGCGCATTGACGATGGCGTCTTCCAGGCCAGTCTTGGCCTTGGCGTCCTTCAGCCGGTCGGTGTAGCGCTTCTCGTCGCGGAACTTGAGCGGGTCCTGCATGACCTTCGGGTTCTCAAGCTGCTCGTATTTGCCGTCGTCGAGGAAGAATTTCAGCCGCTCCTTGGCCGAGATCTTCATGTGATGGCCCGAGGACGGGATGACGTACTGGTTGGATTCCAGGTCCTTGTGGAACACCATCTCGCCGGTCTCGGGATCCTTGATCCAGAGATTCTCGGGCATGTCGGTGCGCCGGCCGAGCATCGAATTGATCCTCGGGCGAACGTAGTTGGTGATCCAGTTCATCGCTTCGGCTCCTGTCCTGACGAAGAGTTGGCTAAAAAGGTAAGAAGACTATTCGGCAGCAGCAAGGCGAGCCGAACGCACGCCTTGCGACAGGCCGCTGACCAAAGTGGCGACGGCTTCTGCCGGATCGGCGGTCTTTTCGCCCTTCGGCCCCAGCACATTGGCCACCGCATTGACGATGGCGGTACCGACGACGACGCCGTCGGCATTGGCGCCGATGATGCGCGCCTGCTCGGCGGTCTTGACGCCGAAGCCGACGCAGACCGGCAGGTCGGTGTGACCCTTGATGCGCTTGACCGCCGCGGCAACCTTGCCGGTGTCGGCCAAGGCCGAGCCGGTGATGCCGGTCATCGACACGTAATAGACGAAGCCCGACGTGTTCTGCAGCACCTTGGGCAGGCGCTTGTCATCGGTGGTCGGCGTCGCCAGGCGGATGAAGTTGATACCGGCCTTCAGCGCCGGAATGCAGAGTTCCTCGTCCATTTCCGGCGGCAGGTCGACGACGATCAGCCCGTCAATGCCGCTGGCGATCGCGTCCTTTAGGAAACGGTCGACGCCGTAGATGTAGATCGGGTTGTAGTAGCCCATCAGCACGATCGGCGTCTCGTTATCGCCAGCGCGGAAGTCCGCCGCCATCTGCAGCGTCTTGACCAGCGTCTGGCCGCCTTTCAACGCCCGCAGGCCGGCTGCCTGGATCGCGGGACCATCGGCCATAGGATCGGAAAACGGCATGCCCATTTCGATGATGTCGGCGCCCGCCTTTGGCAGCGCCTTCATGATCGACAAAGCGGTGTCATAATCCGGGTCGCCGCTCATGAAATAGGTAACAAGCGCCGGGCGACCCTCGGCTTTCAGTTTTGCCATGCGGCGGTCGATGCGGGTCACCATAATCAGATCTCCATGCCCAGCATCGAGGCCACTGTGTGCACGTCCTTGTCGCCACGCCCCGACAGGTTGACGATGACGATCTGGTCCTTGTCCATGGCAGGCACGATCTTCACCGCATGGGCGATGGCGTGCGCGGATTCCAGCGCCGGGATGATGCCTTCGACGCGCGTCGTCAGCTTGAAGGCTTCCAGCGCCTCGTCGTCGAGGACTGGCAGATATTCGACGCGGCCGCTATCGCGCAGCCAGGAATGTTCGGGGCCGACGCCGGGATAGTCGAGGCCGGCCGAGATCGAATGGCCGTCCATGATCTGGCCATCGGCATTTTGCAGCAGATAGGTGCGGTTGCCGTGCAGCACGCCGGGCGCACCGGCATTCATCGAGGCGCAATGCTCAATGCCGTCGAGGCCACGGCCGCCAGCTTCGATGCCGATGATGCGGACCTCCTTGTCGTCAAGGAAGGGATGAAACAGCCCGATGGCGTTCGAACCGCCGCCGACGGCGGCGATGATGGTGTCGGGCAGCCGGCCTTCCTGTTCGAGGATCTGGGCGCGCGCCTCGATGCCGATCACCGACTGGAAGTCGCGCACCAGCTCCGGATAGGGGTGCGGGCCAGCGGCGGTGCCGATCAGATAATAGGTGTCCTCGACGTTGGTCACCCAGTCGCGCAGAGCCTCGTTCATGGCGTCCTTCAGCGTGCCGTGGCCGGCGGTGACAGGCCGCACTTCGGCCCCGAGCAGCTTCATGCGGAAGACGTTGGGGCTTTGGCGGGCGACGTCGGTGGCGCCCATATAGACGACGCAGGGAAAGCCGAAGCGCGCCGCGACGGTGGCGGCGGCCACACCGTGCTGGCCGGCGCCGGTCTCGGCGATGATGCGCTTCTTGCCCATGCGCTTGGCCAAAAGGATCTGGCCGAGGCAGTTGTTGATCTTGTGCGAACCGGTGTGGTTCAGGTCCTCACGCTTGAAATAAACCTTGGCGCCGCCGAGATGTTTTGTAAGCCCTTCGGCGAAATACAGCTTTGACGGCCGCCCGGCATAGTGGGTCGACAGATTGGTCAGTTCGGCCTTGAAGTCCGGATCGTTCTTGACCTCGTTCCAGTGCCGCTCCAGGTCGAGGATCAGCGGCATCAGCGTCTCGGCGACAAAGCGGCCACCGAAGATGCCGAACATGCCCTGCTCGTCGGGTCCGGTGCGGAAGGAATTGGGTGTCGCCGGCTGGTCCATCGCCGATCTCCTGGTTCGAAAGAATTATTCAGGCGGCGCGGTCGTCGCGCGCGGCCCTGACGGCCCGGAAAAACTGCTCGATCAGCGCCGGATCCTTGACGCCCGGAGCGCTTTCCACGCCCGACGAAATGTCTATTGCGGGCGGATTGGCTGATCTCAGTGCGTCGCCGATATTGGCGGCGTTGAGCCCACCGGAAAGCATGTAATCGAGCCCGGCGTCAAGGCCGGCCAGAATCCGCCAGTCGAAGGCGACGCCATTGCCGCCCGGCAGTTGCGAGCCTTTCGGCGGCTTGGCGTCGAACATGAAACGGTCGGCAATGCCGACGTACGGCTTTATCCTGTCGAGATCGGCGGCCTCGCTGACGGAGAACACCTTCATCACCGGCAGGCCGTAGCGGGCTTTCACCGCGGCCACCCTCTCGGGCGTCTCAGTGCCGTGAAGCTGCAGCATGTCGGGGCGCATCTTTTCGACAATCTGGTCCAGGAATGCGTCATCGGCATCGACCGTCACGGCGACCGCCTTGGCCTTGCCGATCGCCGCCTGGCGCAGGCGGCCGGCTTCCGCAGGCTCGACATAGCGCGGGCTTTTGGCGAAGAAGATGAAACCGACATGGCTGGCGCCGCCGGCCAATGCCGCAGCCATTGCCTCATCGGTCTTCAACCCGCAGATCTTGATATCGAGCGCCATGGCGCGGGGATTGGCACGAAAAGCGTCGAGAGTCGAGAAAAAGCATGCTGTTTGCCGCCCGGGCGGAACGCGCTACCTTCTTATGAAGACATAGCAGGCGGGAGCATGATCATGGCAGACGAAACCGTCGCCCAACTCAGGCAGAAGATGGCGCAGGCGCGTGAAGTGATCGCCCTTCTGATGGACAAGGCCGCCTTCAACGGCGCCGAGGCGCATCGGGCGCTGGATTATTTCGGCAGCGATGAATTCGAGCAGAATTTCCTGCCCTGGCCGCGCCATGATGACGAGGGGTTGCGGCCGGACCAGCTCAACGCGGCGAACGATGACTAAGCGGAGTGGCGGCGAAGGCTCTCGCTAATCGAACACGATCGCCTGTAGAGCGCCGCCGTTGCGCTTCAGCCAGTCCTTGCAGCGGTCGGTGTCGGGGCAGAGCTGCTCGCACAATTTCCAGAATTTCGGGCCGTGGTTCATCTCCTTGAGATGCGCCACCTCATGCGCGACGAGGTAATTTATCACCGGCGTCGGCGCCATCATGATGCGCCAGGAGAAGGACAGGTTGCCGTCGGAGGTGCAGGAGCCCCAGCGGCTCGACGTGTCCTTGAAGCGGATCGCCTTGGCGCGCTTGCCGAGCGCCTCGGTGTGTCTGATGACCAGCTTCTCGATCTCCTTCTTGGCCTCGCGCTTGAGGAAATCGGCGATGCGGCGCGGCAAATGGATGCGCTCGCCATGCACGATCAGCAGCGGGCCGCGTTCGTCACGCGAGACGGTGACGGTGCCGCGCTTCGACGGTTCGTGGATAATGCGATGGGCAACGCCACGTATCGGGATTTTGATGCCGGGGCGAACCTGCGGCCGTGTCGGCACCTTGGCCAGCCGCTGCTCCAGCCAGTCCTGGTGGCGATGCAGGAACTTTTCCACCTCGCCGCGGCGCAGGCCCGGCGGCACGGTGATACGCAGGCCCTGGCCGCCGGAATCAATGCGCAGCGTCAGCCGCCGCGCCCGGCCGCTCTCGACGATCTTGAGCGGCAGCGTGCGGCCGGCAACGACATGCTCTCGCTCTTCGACGGGCGAGGGCTTGGGTTTGGTCAGGTTGCGAAAGAAGCCGAAGGACATGGCTGAACGATACGCGATTCGAGGAAAACGACCAGTGGAGCGAACGCGAAAAGAGAACAAAAAAGAAACGGCGCCGCTCGCGCGACGCCGTCTGTCATGCCGAGACCTGTCGCAGGATCTCAGTCGTCAAGCAGGTTCGGACCCTTGCGCTTCGGGGTCGCGGGCTTGGCCGTTTCAGTCGAGCCCGTCGTTGTCGGGGCGGTCGACTTGTGGCGGTTGGCCATGAAGCGGTCGAACTCGTCCTGGTCCTTGGCGCGGCGCAATTCGCGGGCGTAGTCGTCGAACTCGCTCAGCATCTCGTCGAGCTTGCGGCGCTCTTCGGCGAGGCGTTCGAGTTCCTTCTCGCGCCAGTCGTCGAAAGCGACGTTGCCGGTGCGGGCAGAACCATGGCCCCAGCGCGCGGCCTTGTCGGAGCCGCGGCGGCAGCCGGCGAAGATGCCGTCGGTGGCTCGGTTGACGTCGCGCTTGAAGCCGTCAAGCCGGTCGCCCCAGATGATGTAGGCGAGCATGGCGAAGCCAAGCGGCCAGAACACCATGAAGCCGATCACCATCAGCGCGATGGTCGCCGGCGTCCAGGCCGGGCGGATCAATGCGGATGTGTTCATTTTCTCCCATTCCTTCGGTTGGAGACAGCCAAACCCGGCTGCGTGGAATCGAAATGGGAAGACAAAAACGGCGATTCAAGACAATGCCGGCCAAAACCGGACAAGGGTCTGAAATGATTACCGCTTTTTGAGCGCTTCGAGGAAAAGCACGACCAGCCCGGCGACCAGGCCCCAGAAGGCGGCGCCGACGCCGAACAGGGTCAACCCCGAAGCGGTGACGACGAAGGTGACCGTGGCGGCCATGCGTTGGTCCTCGTCCTTGAGCGCGATCGACAGCGCGTTGGCGAGCGAGCCCATCAGCGCCAGACCCGCCACCAGTACGATCAGGCTCTGCGGCAGCACGGCAAAGATCGCCACCAGCGAGGCGCCGAAAATCGCGAAGACGAGATAGGCCAGCGCGTAGAACGGGCCGGTCTTCCAGCGCTCGGCGGGGTCGGGATGGACATCCGGGCCGGTGCAGATCGCCGCCGAGATCGCCGCCAGATTGGTGGTCGAGCCACCAAATGGCGCCGACAGCAGCGAGAACAGGCCGGTGACGCCGATCAGCGGGCCGGGTTCCGGGTGATAGCCGGCGGCGCGCAAGACGGCGAGGCCCGACAGGTTCTGCGAGGCCATGGTGACGAGGTAGAGCGGCAGCGCCAGGCCGATGATGGCGGCGGCGCTGAAATGCGGCGCAATCAGCGTCAGCGTTGACAGTTCCGGCGCAGGCAGGCCGCCGACGCGGCCGGTGAGGAAGGCGGCAATGCCGCCGCCGATCAGCACCGCCAGCACCGACAGCGCCGGGTTGAACAGGCGGATGACGAAGAAGGCGGCGATCAGCGGCAGGATCAGCCAGGGGTCGACGGGAATGGTCTTGACGGCGTTGAGCGCGAAGGTGACGACGATGCCGGCCAGCATGCCTGAGGCGACCGAGGCCGGTATCCTTGCTATCAGCTGGGTCAGCGGCTTGAACAGGCCGGTGGCGATCAACAGGATGCCGGTGACGATGAAGGCACCGACAGCATCGGCCATGGTAAAGCCGCTCGATGCCGCCATCAGCGCCAGGCCCGGGGTCGACCAGGCGGTGATGATTGGCATTTTCGTGCGCCAGGACAGCCACAGGCACTCCATCGCCATCGCCAGGCACAGCGCCGTCACCCAGCTCGCCGTCTCGGCCTGGGTGGCGCCAACCGCCTTGGCGGCGGCAATGACGACGGCCAGCGTGCCGCCAAAGCCGACGATTGCCGCGACAAAGGCGGATATCGGGATGGAAATGCGCATGTCCTACCCTGCCCGCTGCACCATCTCGCCAACTGCCCTGAGCAGCATGTCGAGGTCCTGCGGCCGCGACAGACGGTGGTCGCCGTCGGGGATGAGCGACAAAGTGACGTCGTCGGCCGGCAGCAGGGAGACCAGCTTCAGCGCATGGCTTGCCGGCACATCGGCATCGGCCAGGCCCTGCAGGATATGGACAGGGCAATGGGTGTCGATCGGTCCGGTCATGACCCGGTTGTTGCGGCCGTCCTCGATCAGCGCGCGCGTGTAGATGTAAGGTTCGGCGGAATAGTCCGACGGCTCTTCGAAGAAGCCCTTCTTCTTGAGGTCGCGCTTCTGCGCCTCGGTCAGCGTCGGCTCGACCAGCTCGGTGGTGAAATCCGGCGCCGGCGCGAGCAGCACCAGGCCGACGACATTGCTGTCGCCCGCCTTGCGCAGTTCCTGCACCATGCGCAGCGCGATCCAGGCGCCCATCGATGAGCCGACCAGGATTTGCTTGCCCTTGGTGAAACGCCGGAAGACGGCGAGGCTCTCGCCAAGCCATTTCGAGATGGTGCCGTCGGCAAAGACGCCGCCGGATTCGCCGTGGCCGGAATAGTCATGGCGCAAGAAGGCGCGGCCTTCCCGTGCCGCCCAGTCCGACAGCGTCTCGGCTTTGGTGCCCAGCATGTCGGATTTGTAGCCGCCGAGCCAGACAATGCCGGGCGTCGCGCCCGAGGAATGGCGCACCGCGATGCTGATTCCCTGGACATCCAGAAGGGTTGGGGTGGTCGCGGTCATGGCGATCTGTCAGTCCTGGTTGTAGGGGCCCGATTTTCCTCGCCGGTCTTTTGGCACAGGCAAAGGCGAGCCGGAAAGTGCCCGCTATATCCTTTGTTTGGTGCAGGCCTGCGTTCAGGGTGATTTTCCGTTAGCGCTGTGCTATTGACTCCGCCCGCGCGCTCACCACATTGGCGCGTCCTGAATATTTCTAGATTTGAACCCCTGAACGAAACGGCCAAGGAGACCACGACCATTCGCAGACCTTTCAAAGCAGCGGCGCCTACCAAGGATGGCCCGCGCTCCAACCGTGATATCCGGGTTCCCCGGGTCCAGCTCATCGACGCCGAAGGCCAGAACCGAGGCGATGTCTCCATCAACGACGCATTGCTGCTCGCCGAAGAGGCCGGGCTCGATCTGGTCGAGATATCGCCCAATGCGGTGCCGCCCGTCGTAAAAATCCTCGATCTCGGCAAGTTGAAGTACGCCAACCAGAAGAAGGCGGCCGAAGCGCGCAAGAACCAGAAGGTCATCGAGATCAAGGAGATCAAGATGCGCCCGAACATCGACAGCCATGACTATGACACCAAGATGAAGGCCGTGCGGCGCTTCTTCGAGGAAGGCGACAAGGTCAAGCTGACGCTGCGCTTCCGCGGCCGCGAGATGGCGCATATGGAACTCGGCATGCAGCTCCTGAACAAGGTGCGCGAGGAAACGGCGACCATCGCCAAGGTGGAGGCCGAGCCGAAGCTCGAAGGCCGCCAGATGATGATGGTGCTGGCCCCACGCTAGATCACGATAGGTTCAGGCGAGCCAATAGCGCTCTAAATCCGCCTGAATCCTGCTACATGGCGTCCCTGCGATCGGCGGGACGCCTGTTTTCTTGTCCAGACGCTGCGATCGCCGGCAAAGCTTTTCCACGATCGGATTCCCGACATGGCCAATGAAATCAAGCCTGCGCCCGTCAAGGAGCTGGGCGGCTACCAGCATATGCGCCGCATGGTGCTTGCGGTCCTGGTGGTGGTGCTGTTTGCCGCCCTGCTGTTCGGCCAGTCGACCTTTCCACCGGAGACCCCGGTGCACGAAACGATCGAGATGTTCGGCGTGCTGTTGATCTTCCTTGGCGTCGTCGGGCGCTTGTGGTCGACACTTTATATTGGCGGGCGCAAATCCTCCGAAGTCGTCACCGGCGGACCTTATTCGATCACCCGCAACCCGCTCTATGTGTTCTCGACAATTGCCGCCGCCGGCGTCGGGGCGCAGATCGGCTCGTTCTCCGGCGTCATCCTGTTTGCGCTTCTCTGCGCCGGCGCCTTCCACATCGTCATCCTGCGCGAAGAAAAGTATCTCAAAGGATTGCTGGGCGCGCCTTACGAAGCCTATCTGGCGCGGGTGCCGCGCTTCTTTCCCAAACTATCGCTCTACCAGGAGGGCGATACCGGCAGCTTCAAGCCGCGGCTGTTGCTGACAACCTTGCTCGACGGGCTGGTGTTCCTGGTGGCGTTGCCGGTGTTCGAGACCATCGACGGCGCCCAGCAGTCGGGGATACTGCCGGTGCTGTTCCGGCTGCCCTAGGTAGGCTGATATTCAGGTGAGGCCGGCCTGCAAACGGCTGACACCTGCGCTTCCGGTGCTCACGTACTTGAGTACGCTCCGCTCCGGTTCTCGGAACCCACCGTTTTCGGCTCGGCTTGACCTGAATCTCAACCCACCTATCCGACCCCAGCCTTGCACTGTGGATTAAGACAGAGCGTCGCAGCCCTTCGGGTGTTGCGCGCGCGCCTGCTTTGACGTATAGGACCGCCGTTCCAAGAAAACCGCCCGGCAGGGCATGCCGTGGCGGTTTCATTTGCTTTTCGGGCTTTTGGTCCGCCCGAAGCGAACAAGAAGCGCGATTGTGCGCCACCAATACGGAGTAGCAAAATGCCCAAGATGAAGACCAAGTCGGCCGCCAAGAAGCGGTTCAAGATCACAGGTACGGGTAAAGTCCTGTCGGCTGCGGCCGGCAAGCGTCACGGCATGATCAAGCGTTCCAACAAGTTCATTCGAAATGCCCGCGGCACGATGGTTCTGGCTGAACCGGATGGCAAGAAGGTCATCAAGAATTTTCTGCCGAACGGCCTCTAAGGCATTCGGTCCGGACACGCATTAGTTTTACGCAATTCCGAACGGAAAACCGCAAGGCACTTTTCCTGGAATTGCTTTTAAGGAGATCATGACATGGCACGCGTAAAAAGAGGCGTCACCTCGCACGCCAAGCACAAGAAGGTCCTGAAAGCCGCGAAAGGCTTCTACGGCCGTCGCAAGAACACCATCCGCATCGCCAAGCAGGCGGTGGAAAAGTCGCTGCAGTACGCTTACCGCGACCGCAAGAACCGCAAGCGCTCGTTCCGCGCGCTGTGGATCCAGCGCATCAATGCCGCGACCCACGAGCATGGCCTGACCTATGGCCGCTTCATCGACGGCCTCAATAAGGCCGGCATCGAGATCGATCGCAAGATCCTGTCCGACATGGCTATCCATGAGCCGCAGGCTTTCGCCGCGCTCGTGGCCAAGGCCAAGGTCGCGCTCGAATATCTGAAGAACACCACGCCGAATGCATTTGAAAGCGCTGTCGCCTAAGACCAGCGCTTCCCAAGCATTCGCAATTCTGATCTGGGGAACCCGCGCTGGCACGGCTGGCGCGGGTTTTTCTTATGGTCCGCGACGTAAGTCACTGTTTACTTATCTTTCAATTGGTATCCGCGATGAACATCACATTGAACGACCGCACTATCGACGCTCTCGAAGGAACGTTGATGGCCGATATCGCGGCCTCCGGTGACGAAGCGGCGATCGAAGCCGTTCGCGTAGCCGCGTTGGGCAAAAAGGGTTCCGTCTCTGAATTGTTGAAGTCTCTAGGAGGGATGTCGCAAGAACAGCGCCAAATTTTTGGACCGGAGATCAACGGCCTGAAGAACCGCGTCACTGAGGCGCTGTCACAGCGCAAGGCTGAGTTGAAGGACGTCGCGGTCACAGCGCGCCTCGCCGCCGAGACGGTCGACGTGACGCTGCCGGTGCGGCAGTCGCCAGCCGAGCGCGGCCGCATTCATCCGATCAGCCAGGTCATCGACGAGATCGCGGCGATCTTCGGCGATCTCGGCTTCGCCATCGCCGAAGGGCCCGATGTCGAGAGCGACTATTACAATTTCACCGCGCTGAATTTCCCCGAAGGGCATCCGGCGCGGGAGATGCATGACACCTTCTTCTTCCAGCCGGACGAGAAGGGCGAGCGCAAGCTGTTGCGCACGCACACCTCGCCCGTGCAGATCCGCACCATGGAGAAGCAGAAGCCGCCGATCCGCATCGTCATCCCCGGCAAGACATACCGGCAGGATTCGGACGCCACCCACTCGCCGATGTTCCATCAGGTCGAGGGGCTGGTGATCGACAAGACCGCCAATGTCGCCAACATGAAGTGGGTGCTGGAGGAGTTCTGCAAGGCCTTCTTCGAGGTGCCACAGGTGAAGATGCGCTTCCGGCCGTCCTTCTTCCCGTTCACCGAGCCGAGCCTCGAGGTCGACATCCAGTGCGACCGCTCGCGGCCGGGCGAAGTGCGCTTCGGCGAAGGCTCCGACTGGATGGAGATCCTCGGCTGCGGCATGGTGCATCCCAATGTGCTGCGCGCCGGCGGGCTCGATCCCGATGAATATCAGGGCTTTGCCTGGGGCATGGGCATCGACCGCATCGCCATGCTGAAATACGGCATGCCGGATTTGCGCGCCTTCTTCGACGCCGATGTGCGCTGGCTGTCGCATTACGGCTTCCGGCCGCTCGACATGCCGACACTGTTCGGAGGTCTCTCCGCATGACGGCGCCGCATGCTGGCGGCTGCCGCTGCGGCGCGGTGCGGTTCGAGGCTTCGGCCGAACCGCACCATGTCAGCTATTGCCATTGCAGCGATTGCCGGCGGGCCAGCGGCGCGCCGGTGTCGGCCTTTGTCGGCTTCCTGACCGAGCAGGTGGCTTTCACCGGCAAGGCGCTGAAAATGTACGAGAACGGGCCGGTGACGCGCTCGTTCTGCGGCATTTGCGGTTCGCCGATCGCCTATGTCGATGAGCGACTGGAAGACCACATCTACTTCATGCTCGGCGCCATGGACATGCCGGCTTATTTTCGGCCGACCCACCACGCCTATGTGCGCGAGCAACTGCCTTTCCTGCATATGCCCGACGACCTGCCGCGCCATTTGAAGACAAGCGCGCCCCGACCGGACGGGCACAGACAAAACGGAACACAGTGATGAAACTCACCCTCTCCTGGCTCAAGGATCATCTGGAGACCGACGCCACGCTCAACGAGATTGTCGAGCGGCTGACCTCGATCGGCCTCGAAGTCGAGCATGTCGACGACAAGGCCAGCCTGAAGCCGTTCGTCATCGCCAAGGTGCTGACGGCCGTGCAGCATCCCGACGCCGACCGGCTGCGGGTGCTGACTGTCGACACCGGCAATGGCGCGGCGCCCATCCAGGTGGTGTGCGGCGCGCCGAATGCACGCGCCGGCCTGATCGGTGCCTTCGCCGCGCCCGGCACCTATGTGCCCGGCATCGATGTGACGTTGACCGTCGGCAAGATCCGCGGCGTCGAAAGCCACGGCATGATGTGCTCCGAGCGCGAGCTGGAGCTGTCGGACGAGCATAGTGGCATCATCGACCTGCCGGCCGACGCGCCGGTCGGCACCAGCTTCGCCGCCTATGCGCATCTCGACGATCCGGTGATCGAGATCAATCTGACGCCGAACCGGCCGGATGCGACAAGTGTGTACGGCATCGCCCGCGATCTCGCGGCAAGCGGGCTTGGCCGCCTTGTCGGCGGCGCGATCATGCCGCATGTCGGCAACGGCTTGTGCCCGGTCAAGGTGAAGATCGAGGCGCCAGAGCTTTGCCCAGGCTTCGCGCTCCGGCTGGTCAAGGGCGTGAAGAACGGCCCGTCGCCGAAATGGCTGCAGCAGCGGCTGATCGCCATTGGGCTGAGGCCGATCAGCGCGCTGGTCGACATCACCAACTACGTCACCTTCGACCGCGGCCGGCCGCTGCATGTGTTCGACGCGACGAAGGTCGCCGGCAATCTCGTCGTGCGCCGCGCGCGCGACGGCGAGAAGGTGATGGCGCTGGATGGCCGCGAATACACGCTGACGCCTGACATGTGCGCCATCGCCGACGACAATGGCGTCGAATCGATCGCCGGCGTCATGGGCGGCGAGCATTCGGGCTGCGACGAGAACACCACCGACGTCCTGATCGAATCGGCACTTTGGGACCCGATTACCACGGCCCGCACCGGCCGCACGCTCGGCATCATCACCGATGCGCGCTACCGCTTCGAGCGCGGCGTCGATCCTGAGTTCATGGTTCCAGGGATCGAACTGGCGACCAAGCTGATGCTCGAATTCTGTGGCGGCGAGCCGACGGAAACCGAGGTGGTCGGCTATGCCGGTCACAAGCCCAAGATCGTCTCCTTCCCGCTGTCGGAAGTGAAGCGGCTGACCGGCATCGAGGTGCCGAAGGCCGAAAGCCTCGACATCCTTTCGCGCCTCGGCTTCGAGTCGCAGGGTTCGGGCGATATTGTCGACGTCAAGGTGCCATCCTGGCGTCCGGATGTCGACGGCAAGGCCGACCTTGTCGAGGAAGTCATGCGTATCCACGGCGTCGACAACATCGCGCCGCAGCCGCTCGGCGCGCATGATGCGGTCAATTCCAAGATCCTGACGACGCTGCAGGTGCGCACGCGCACCGCCAAGCGCTCGCTCGCCGTGCGGGGCATGATGGAGGCCGTCACCTGGTCATTCATCCCGGCCAAACACGCCGAACTGTTCGGCGGCGGCCAGACCGCGCTGAAGCTCGCCAACCCGATCGCCGCGGATATGTCCGACATGCGACCCTCGCTGCTGCCCGGGCTGATCGTCGCCGCGCAGCGCAATGCCGACAAGGGTATTGGCGACGTGGCGCTGTTCGAGGTGTCCGGCACCTATGAAGGCGATGGCCCCGACCAGCAGCGGCGCGTTGCCGCCGGCGTGCGGCGTGGCACCGCCAAGCTCGACGGCTCCGGTCGCAGCTGGGCCGGCAATTCCGGCCCGGTCGGCGTGTTCGACGCCAAGGCCGATGCGATTGCCGCACTCGAAGCCTGCGGCGCGCCGGTCGACCGGCTGCAGATCGAGCCCGGCGGCGCGGCCTGGTATCATCCCGGCCGCTCCGGCACGATCAAGCTCGGGCCGAAGACGGTGCTCGGCACGTTCGGCGAATTCCACCCGAAGACGCTGGAGACGCTCGACGTTTCCGGGCCGATCTGCGGCTTCGAAGTCTATATCGACGCCGTGCCGGAGCCGAAGGCCAAACCGACGAAAACCAAGCCGAAGCTGGAGCTGTCCGCCTTCCAGGCGGTGAAGCGCGATTTTGCCTTCGTCGTCGACAAGACGGTGGAAGCCGGCACGCTGGTGCGCGCGGCACTCGCCGCCGACAAGAAGCTGGTCACCGGCGTCTCGGTGTTCGACGTCTTCGAAGGTGCGTCGCTCGGTGCCGCCAAGAAGTCGATCGCCATCGAAGTCTCCATCCAGCCGGTCGAAAAGACGCTGACCGACGAGGATTTCGAGGCGCTGGCCAAGCGCATCGTCGACAATGTCGGCAAGCAGACGGGCGGCGTGCTGAGGACGTAGAGCGGCTAACGCCGCTTTACGCATTTGCCTTTTGAGGATTGCCGAGCGATGACGAATCGCCCTCCAAAGGACGATGGACCATCTGCGCTATTCCGGGCTCTCGTTCGAAGCACAACGCGATGCGTTCCTCGCCATCGTGTCGGCTGACCCGCTGGTCGGCGACGCGTTGGCGCGGGCTCGCGCGCTCAACCTGCAGGACTGGCTGGTGGTGTCCGGCGCCCTCTACAACAGCGTCTGGAACCATCTGACCGGCAAGCCGTCGGGTTACGGCATCAGGGATGTCGACCTCTTCTACTTCGATGACAGCGACCTGTCCTACGAGGCCGAGGATGCGGTGATCCGCCGGGCGGCGCGGCATTTCGAGGGGCTGGCGCTGCCGGTCGAGGTGCGCAACCAGGCGCGGGTGCATCTGTGGTATCCGAAGAAGTTCGGGCAGCCGTGCCCGCGCTATACGAGTTCCAGCGAACCCATCAGCCATTTTGCCTCGAAGACACATGCGGTCGGGGTTCGGTACGATGCTGATGGGCAGCTGGAGCTGGTGGCGCCGTTCGGGCTGGATGATATGTTTTCATTTCGCATCACGCCGAACCGGGTGACGGATAACCAGCGCACGCATGAGGCGAAGGGGGCGCGGGCGAAGGAGTGCTGGCCGGAGATTACGGTTGTGCCGTGGTGAAGAATGTCGGCGCGAGGCACCCCCTCTGCCCTGCCGGGCATCTCCCCCTCAAGGGGGGAGATTGGCAGTTGGAGCGTCGGCACTCCTCCTTGCAATGTTGGCGATAAGCGAAAGCGCCGATGCCATCTAATCTCCCCCCTTGAGGGGGAGATGTCCGGCAGGACAGAGGGGGGTGCCGCGCGCCGACATGTCAAAACAAAGGGGCGCCGAAGCGCCCCTCTCAGCATGTTGTGGCCTACCCATTCACCAGCGCCAGCAGTTCCTCCGTGTAGCGCTTGCCGACCACCTTGTCGGGCGACAGCGCGTCACCAATCGCCGCCACTTCGGCCGCGCTCAGCTCGATCCCAGCCGCCGCCGTGTTCTGCTCGAGATGGCGGATTTTTCGCGCGCCGGGGATCGGCACGATGAAGTCGCCTTGGTGCAGCACCCAGGCCAGCGCCAGCTGCGCCGAGGTGACGCCTTTTTCCACCGCCAGCTTTTCCAGCGTGGCGATGACCTTGGCATTGGCCGCCATGGCGTCGGCCTGGAAGCGCGGCAAGGTGCGGCGCCAGTCGTCGTCGCCTAGGGCATCCGGCTTGGCGATGGTGCCGGTGAGCAGGCCGCGGCCGAGCGGGCTGTAAGGGACGAAGCCGATGCCGAGTTCGCGGCAGACATCGAACACCTCGTCTTCGGGATCGCGGCTCCACAGCGAATATTCGCTCTGCACGGCAGCGATCGGATGCACGGCGTGCGCGCGGCGGATGGTGGCGGCACTGACCTCCGACAGGCCCAGCGCCCGCACCTTGCCCTCGCGCACCAGTTCGGCCATGGCGCCGACCGTGTCCTCGATCGGCACGTTGGGGTCGACGCGGTGCTGATAGTAGAGGTCGATGACATCGGTATCGAGCCGCTTCAGCGAGGCTTCCGCCACCGCCTTGACGTGCTCAGGGCGGCTGTCGACGCCGACCATGCGCTCGATGCCTGAGCCTTCCTCGGAAATCTTGAAGCCGAATTTTGTGGCGATCGTCACCTTGTCGCGCACCGGCTTCAACGCCTTGCCGAGAAGGATCTCGTTCTCAAAGGGGCCGTAGACTTCGGCCGTGTCGAAAAACGTCACGCCGATCTCGACAGCGCGGCGCAAGGTGGCAATCGCTTCGGCTTCCGGCTGGCCGCCATAGACGAAGCTCATGCCCATGCAGCCGAGGCCGACGGGGAAGACTTCGAGTTCAGTACCAAGTTTGCGGGTTTTCATGGCGCATCTCCTTGTTGCGATGAGGGAGAGATAGCGCCTTGCCTTATTTTCGATAATTGGATGTCATTCGCACGGGCTGTTCTATAAAATAGATCAATGAACCGAGCCCATCTTTCTCAACTGGCCGTACTGGCAACAGTCGCCCAATGCGGCAGTTTTCGCGGCGCGGCGCGGGAACTGGCCATCGCGCCTTCGGCGGTGAGCCACGCGGTGTCCAGCCTGGAGGCGCGGCTTGGCGTGCGGCTCCTGGCGCGCAGCACGCGCAGCGTCGCGCCGACCGAGGCAGGCGCTCAGCTGCTCGAGCGCCTGCGGCCGGCGCTGTCGGAGATCGACCTGGCGCTGGAGACGGCGGTCGAGGCGCGTGATCGGCCGGCCGGGAATCTGCGGCTGACCGTACCGCGCACCGCGGCCCACCTGGCATTGACGCCCAGGCTCGGCGCCTTTGCATCGGCCTATCCCGATATCGTGCTGGAAATCATCATCGAGGATCGCTTCACCGATGTCGTCGAAGGCGGCTTCGATGCCGGCGTGCGGCTCGGTGAGAGCCTGCAGCGCGACATGATCGCGATGCGCATAGGACCAGACCTTCGCGGCGCCGTGGTCGGCGCGCCGTCCTATTTCGCGACCATGCCTAGACCGCAGCATCCGCGCGATCTTGCCGATCACCGCTGCATCCGCTTCCGCTTTTCCAGCGGCATTCTCTACCGCTGGGAATTCGAAAAGGATGGCGAAGAGATCGAATTCGCCGCTCAAGGGCCGCTGATCCTCGACGAGGACCATTTGATCGCCCAGGCAGCGGTCGACGGCGCTGGGCTCGCCTTTGTTTTCGACGATTATGTGCGGGCGCCACTCGCCGACGGCCGGCTGATCCGCGTGCTGGAAGACTGGTGCCCGCCCTTCGACGGCTTCTTCGTCTACTATCCCAGCCGCCGCCAGATGCGCCCGGCGCTGCGGGCGTTTGTGGATTTTTTCAGGGTGGGTGGGTGAGAACGAGCAGGAGCGAAAATGGTCGCTTCGGCTTGAACTCACACAGCCGACGTCAGCGCTGCCCCTCACCTGCCTGCCGGCATCCTCTCCCCGTAAACGGGGCGAGGGACGCTCTCCTCGATGATTTCGCCAATCACCGGCGTTGCAGAAAGAGCGGTGCCGGGGCAGCTCCGCTTCTTTCTCCCCGTTTACGGGGAGAAATGCCCGGCAGGGCAATGAGGGGCAGCGCCAGCATCGGAAATTGTCTCGCCTCATAGGCGGTCGCCGCCTCACACGGAAGAAAGGCCACCTGCCATTCGTTTATTTGCCATGCAGGCATCGATCACAAACAGCTCAACCCGCTACGGCTGGGCGGCCATCATCCTTCACTGGCTGATCGGAATCATCTTCATTGGCCAGTTCGCGCTCGGCTTCGTCATGGTGCGATTGACCAGCCAGCGCACCGCGTTCGAGCTCATCCAGCTGCACAAATCCTTCGGCTTCCTGCTGCTCGGTCTCATCATCCTGCGCATTGCCTGGCGGCTCGGCAATGCGGCGCCGGCACTGCCGGCCTCGGTCGGAGGCCTGGAGCGCCGCACCGCGCCGCTGGCGCATCTGGCGCTCTATGCCTTCCAGCTCGCGCTGCCGCTGTCCGGCTGGGCACTGGTTTCGGTGTCGATGCTGGAGATCCCCAGCATGCCGTTCAACCTGTTCGTGATGCCCAATCTGCCGCTCGTCGAATCTGATGCCGCGGAAAGCTTCTGGGCAGCCGCGCACTGGTATCTCGCCTATGCCGGCATTGCGCTGGTCGCGCTGCATGCGCTGGCGGCGCTGCGCCACCATTTCTGGCTGCGCGACAGCGTGCTCACGCGTATGATCACGCCTTCGTCAGATGACGATGTGGAATAGGGCACGCCGCGTATTCGTTCATGGAGGAAAGACGCAGGACTTTGCCTGCCCCAGAAGGACAAAACCCATGTATGCGCGCATCTTCGGATTGGCGGCTGTCGCCGCTTGCCTTGCCATGCCCGTCCTGGCCGCGGTCGACCTTAACGACGCCGCCGGCAGCTACACGGTCAACCCGGCCAGCTCCAGCATCCGCTTTTCCATCGGCAAGGTCGGCGGCGGGGGCCTCGATGGCGCCTTCGGCCGCTTCAAGGGCTCGATCCGCATCGACAACAGCGATGTCGGACGCTCCCAGGTCAATTTCACCATCTATCCCGAAAGCGTCGGCACCGGCCAGGGCCGAATCGATGCCTTCCTGCGCTCGGACGCGGTGTTCGACGCCGCCAACAGTCCGGAAATCCAGTTCCGCTCGACCAGCGTCACCCGCACCAGCGACACCACGGCGCTGGTCAGCGGCCGGCTGACGGCGCGCGGCAAGACGTTTGCCGAAAAGTTTACCGCCGAACTCGGTGGTCTGAAGGGCGGTGTCATAAAATTCCACGTCACCGGCAAGGTGCTGCGCTCTCGCTATGGCATGGATGTCGGCACGCCGATCTATTCGAATATCGTCGACTTCGACATGACGCTGACGGGGAAAAAGGGCTAGCGCGCCTGTCGCTAATTGGCTTTTCCCCCAAATTCGGGCAAACCTCCTCGCCTGTAAATCGATAGGAGAAGCCTGATGTTCCGATGGGGTGTTTTGTCGACGGCCAAGATCGGCCGCGAACAATTGTTGCCGGCAATCGTCGAGGCCGAGAATGGCGTGCTGTCGGCGATCGCCAGCCGCGACCTGTCGAAGGCCAAGGCCTTGGGCGATCGTTTCGGCGCCCGCCACGCCTTCGGCTCCTATGAGGAACTGCTGGCGTCGAAAGACGTCGATGGCGTCTACATCCCGCTGCCGACCTCGCAGCATGTCGAATGGACGGCCAAGGCGATCGAAGCCGGCAAGCATGTGCTGGTGGAAAAGCCGCTGGCGCTCGACGCCAAGGATATCGCGCCGCTGATCAAGCTGCGCGATCAGAAGAAGGTGCTGGTGTGCGAAGCCTTCATGGTCATCTACCACCCGCAATGGATCAAGGTGCGCGACCTCATCGCCGACGGCGCCATCGGCCGGCTGCGCCATGTGCAGGGCGCCTTCTCCTATTACAATGTCGACCCCACCAATATGCGCAACCAACTCGACCTCGGCGGCGGCGCGCTGCCCGATATCGGCGTCTACCCGACGGTGTCGACGCGGTTTTCGACCGGCAAGGAGCCGCTGCGCGTGCAGGCGACGATTGAGCGCGACAAGAAATTCGGCACCGACATCTATTCCTCGATCCGCGCCGATTTCGGCGACTTCGAACTGTCGTTCTACCTGTCGACGCAGATGGCGGCGCGGCAGGTCATGGTGTTCCACGGCGAGAAGGGTTTCATCGAAGTGTTCTCGCCGTTCAATGCAGGGCTTTACGACCATCACCGCATCGAACTGCACAACCAGAACCACACTGAGGCACAGGTGTTCCGCTTTCCCGGCACGCAGCAATACCGGCGCGAAGTCGAGACTTTTGCGAGGGCAGCGGCGGGCGGCAAGGAACGCGTCTTCACGCTGGAGGAGTCCGTGCTCAACCAGAAGGTCATCGACGCCATCTTCCGCGCCGGCGGCAAGGAAGGCTGGGAGGCGGTCTGATCCCGTAGTAATTAGCCGGGTAAGTTAATGGAAGAAGGGCGCCCGCATCAGCATGCGGACGCCCTTTCTACTGAACTGACGATCTCACGCGCCGCTGAGCGCCAGGTGCAAGGTCTCGGCGAAGCGGTCGGGATAGGGGGCAAAACCCATATGGTCGCCGGGAAAGGCGGCGCGCTTGCTGCCGAGCCTGTCGGCCAGCGCCTTGCCCATGCCGTCGATCGGCTGGCCGATGGACTCTTCTCCGATGCCGACGACGACGGGGCGGCCGCGCAGCGCCTCGACATCGGGACGATAGAGCGATAGCGGCATGACGCCATGCGCCAGCCAGTATTCGAAATTACCGCTGACCCTGGCAAAGGTCTCGGCCTCTTCGGGTGACGGTTCGAACGAAGGCGGCCCGTCCTGTGGCTCGTGCGGTCCGGCTTCATCATGGTCCAGTCCTTCCGACAGGCCATTCTCGCTGAAGAACTTCTGCATTGCCGCCTCGACGCCGTGGCTGCGATAGGTGTCGTGCAGGTCGCGCATGCCGGCCAGAGCCGGCGCCGGGTCGTCGAGCAGCATCATGCTGGGCGGTTCGTGCGCCACCAGCGTACGCACCCGGCCGGGATGACGGGCGGCGAGGTTGAGCCCGATCTGGGCGCCGCCACTGGTGCCGAACACATAGGCCGGCCCGGCGCCCAGCGCCTCGATCAGCCGCGCGGCATCGTCGCCATGGACATCGAGGTCCTGCTCCTCAGGCGGCCCGTCAAAGATGCTGCGCGAATTGCCGCGCGGATCATAGGCGACGACCGTATAGCGGTCGGCGAGGTGGTGCGCGACATCGGCGAAGACGCCGGCGTCCTGCGGTCCGCCGGGGATGATCAGCAGCACGGGGCCGGAACCGCGCATCATAGAGGCTGGCGCCCGGTACTTTCAGCGTCGACGATTGAGGGGTCATGTCCATCTCTCCTGTTGCTGTCATGTCAAAGTTCAGCTTTGCGTCGGTCCCGCTCATTTGCTGGCGACAACCATGCGGTTGCCCTCGCTGTCGCGGAACTCGGCGATAATTCGGCCCGGCTGCCAGGGCGCTTCCTGCGGCTCGGTGATGATTTCGACGCCGCGCGCCTTCAGCGCGGCGACCATCGCCTCAACATTGTCGTCGACCAGAACCATCACGGGTTCGGCGCTCGGCGCTTCATCGGTCCGCCTGATGAAATGCAAATTGGTGACGGCGAAGGGGAACGCCAGTTCGACCCAGCGCCAGCCGCTGTTGCCCATCGGCTGATCGGCTATCACCTGGCAGGCAAGGTGATCGGTGTAGAAAGCCTTGGCGCGATCCTGGTCGATGACAGGCAATTCGGCAAACTGGATATGCATGATGGGTCTCTCCCTGCTTCTCGATTGGCTGCCGCGCAGCCGTCCACGGGGAAAGACGATCCGGACGATCAAAAAGATTCGGCCGGGGCGGAGAATCTTTTCGAGGCCGCGAAACGTCTTCTCCGTGCAGACTGGAAAAACAGGAGACGACAATGGGCTACAATCTCATCCGCTACGGCGTGAAGGATGAAAGCATCGCGCAGAACCGTATGCTGGTGGCAAAGGTGTTCGAGGCGCTCGACGAAACCAAGCCGCAATCCGTGCGCTACCTCGTCTTGGAACTGGAGAATGGCGAATTCGTCCATCTTGTCAGCCAGGACGGCGACGGCCTGACCGGGCTCGCCGCCTTCAAGGCCTTCAGCGCCGATCATGCCGGGCGACGCTCGACGCCGCTCGCCAGATCGCCGGCAAAGATCGTCGGCAATTATCGTATGCTGGCAGGTGCCGATGCGGCCGTGCCAGCCTGATTGCAACGACTGGCACGGCGTTGGCGCCGTGCCAGAGCGCCATACTGGGAACGGACAGGATGAACACAGCAAAACTCGACCGCGTGGCCCTGGAGGCGATGCTTGGCTCCTTGCGGCCGAAGCTGCACCGCTACTGCGCCCGCATGGCCGGCTCGGTGATCGATGGCGAGGACATCGTCCAGGAGACCCTGATCAAGGCGCTCCAGGCCATTGACGGCGACGCCTCTGTCGAGCGGCCCGAGCAATGGCTGTTCCGCATCGCCCACAATGCCGCGCAGGATCATCTGCGCCGGCGCCAGCGGGAGCAGGCGCGCATGAGCGAGACCGACATGACGACGATCGAAGACCCCTCCGCAAATGCCGATGCCAGGCTCGCCACCGCCGCCAGCCTGCGCAGCTTCATGCAGCTGGCGACGGCGCAGCGCAGCGCCGTGATCCTGGTCGACGTGCTTGGCCTCAGCCTGCACGAAACCTGCGAAGTGTCAGGCGCGACGCTGGCCGCAACGAAGGCGGCGCTGCATCGCGGGCGGGCGCAGCTGCGGCTGCTGGCCCTGCAGGATGAACAGGCGCCCGTCCCAAAGCTCGATGCCGACGATGAGCGGCGCCTGCGCCGCTATGTCGACCTGTTCAACGCGCGCGACTTCGACGCCGTGCGCGCGCTGATCGCCGAGGACATCCAGCTTGAAGTCGTCAACCGCACCCGCATGCGCGGCAAGGCGCAGGTTTCCAACTATTTCGGCAATTACGACCGCGTCAGCGACTGGGCGCTGTCGCTCGGCCTTGTTGATGGCAGACCGGCGATCCTGATCCGCAATCCGCAGGCTGAGGACGACGCCGTGCGCGGCTTCATGCTGGTCGACTGGCAGGACGGAAAGGTCAGCCACATCAGAGATTTCCGCTATGCACCCTATTGCCTCGCCGACGCGGAGATCCGCTTCATCGAAGAATGAGTGCAGACGGCCTTCGCCGCCTCAGGCGAAGCTTTGCAAATTGGCGTCCTGCAGTTTGGAGCCGGCGAGCAGGGCCTCGAGCACCTGCTTCTTGAGCGACAGGCATTGCGAACGGGCAAGCTTTGCCATGGCGGAGACCTCGGCCACCTCGCAGGCAAGCACCAGCTCCTTCTGCTGGCCGATGATCGTTTGCGTGAAGTCGCGCGATTTGAAGCCGAGATGGAGAACGCGCTCCGACTGGTCGAGGATCTGGTCGAGCAGCCGCGCCAGCCGCAGATTTCCCGAAAGCTCGGCCAACGCCAGGCGAAAGGCGCGATCGGCGGCGAGGAAGGCGACATGGCTGCGCAACGTCTCCGGCTTCAGCACCTTTTGTGCTGCCAGCCTGATGTCGTCGAGCCCGCGTTCCGTGAGGTTTGCCGCGGCCACCCGGAACACTTCCGGCTCGATCAGGCTGCGGACATCGAAAATCTCGTTGACGTCGCGCAGGCTGAGCGGTGCGATGACATAGCCGCGGCGCGGCTCGCTCTTGATCAGCCCTTCCTGCGTCAGCCGGGCAAGTGCCGAGCGGATCGTCGCCTTCCTGATCTGGTAGCGGTCGCCGATCTGCTTTTCGGTCAGGTTTTCGCCGGGGCGCAGCACGCAGGCGACGATGTCACTCTTCAGCTGCTCATAGGCTTCCTCGCTGCGCAATATGTCGGCGGTCGACGGGGACGCGGCTGCGGATTTCGGGGCGATCATGTCAGCTCTTCCGTTCGGGCGATCCAGTTGACGCTGGTTCCGGCATTCGCTAGCCTGAGCATCTCAGTTATAAGTATTAAGCTTCTTAAGAGGGATAACTGACAATGTCTTTGGCCGCCGACTCGCCTCTCTACGCCGTAACCGCCGATATCGTCAACGCAGCTAAAGGTCCTGATGCCTTCGATCGGGTGAAGGCAGTGTTGCGCGAGCACACTGATCGCTTCCACGCATCGGGCGTGCTCGCCCATGAAGAAGAAGACGATGAAGTGCTTCTGCATGCGAGCCCCGACTTGACGATCTATCACATCACGCTGTCGCCCGGCCTGCAGTATCCGGCGCACAATCATCTGATGGATGCGCTGATCGGCATCTACAAGGGCAGCGAGACCAACTTCATCTATCCCGTCGACGGCAGCGAGATCGATACACCGGAACGCCAGGACATCGCAGCGCCCGCCGTGGTGCACATGACGCCGGATACGGTGCATGCGGTCGCCAACACCGGCAGCGCACGCTCCGGCGCACTGCATGTCTATCTCGGCAATCTGACGGAGATCGACCGCCACATGTGGAGCCCGGACAGCACCCAGGCGGAGCCCTTCGACAATGAGCGGTATCTGGCTGGGGCAAGGCCAATTGGGCGATCCGGTTCCTAGTGCGGGAAGGGGCGACGAGGGCGCGGCGGCCTTGATGAACTACGCGGCACTACGCTCTTCGGTTGGAAACGGAATCTCGGCGTTCAGGAAACGCGTCACGTCGGCGACAAACAACGCCGGATATTGGAACAGAGAGCCGTGTGCGGAATCGGGATAGATGATCAGCTGGGCATTGGGCAGGTTCTGCTGCAGGATGTAGGAGTTGATCGTATAGATGATGACGTCGTTGCTGCCGTTGATGACCAGGGCAGGCTGTTTGATGTCCTTCAAGTAATCCCAGGCGTTTTTGCGTTTGGCGCCCCATTTGCCGATAGCGGCGCGCTGCGCCAGCACAGCCATGTCGGTTACCGGAGGATCGCGATCTTCGGTGCGAAGCTGGGAGCGCTTGAGAAGCCGGCGCCCGGCAGCCTGGCTCGCTTGCGAAGGCGTAAAGTGAACACGAAGCCAAAGGTCGTCAGGATTCTCATAGGTCGCACCGAAGATCTGGGCGCCTTCGGGCGTACCGGTATCCATGCTTTCGCCGCTTCGTGGTCCAGTGCCGACCAGCACCAGTCGGCGAACGATATCCAGGGCCGACCCTGAAGCTATTCCTGTCAAGAGTGGACGATCTGATCGCCCACGGTCGAAGAAGCTAGGTGACATCTGTCGGATCGCGCGCATCGCGCCGGTGCTGGGTTCGCTATGGACGCTGGACGCACTGGCCACCTAGCGGCTGGAGCTGACCGGGCGTCGAGCTGATCCGCACTGTTCAGGCGGGTGGCCGTTGTTGGCTATTCCTTGTCAACACGCTGCAGGATCGCGCGGTAGCGGCTGCACACGGCGGGGCCGCCCCGGACAGGTAGAATAAGCTGCAACCCCAGTATGGCTTTCAAGAAAGCTGGACGATTCCCTCGAGCGCCGCCCAGCCCGAGGTTCGCAGCCAACGGTCTATGCTGCGGGCAAGGCCGGGGTCACCGCTCAGGAAAAGGCCGCCCCTTTCTTTCTCGCGCTCAATGCTAGAGCGTCCCTCGATGATGGCCCCTAGCGAAACAACGCCGGTCTCGACGTAAAGGTCGACGTCCCGGCCTGGGTCGAGCGAGCATAGCTCCGGCAAGTCTGCGCCTGGCTCGACCACAAACCAGTAATGGGGGTACTTCGGTGGGGGATCGTCGCGGAAATGGAAGCGGATGACGGCGCGCCGCCGCGGCAGTGCAGCGAGGTCGATCTTTCGCCGCACGGCCCACATGATGGTCGAAGCATCCGCACCGCTGAGCGCGATCTCCGCCTCGATGTTGCATTGCGCCCATTCAGCCAGCGCGTTCATCGCCGGTTCGAGCTTGATCGACTTCTCGGTGCGGAAATAGTCGACGGTGCCCGCCGCCTTGTCCTCGATGCGCTCGACGAGGCCCAACGCTTTCATCTCCTTGAGCCGCCTCGACAGGATGGCGGACGAGATGTTGCCCACCCCCTTGCGAATGTCGTTGAAGCGGGTCGAGCCGTTCCAGAGCTCGGTCAGGATTTGGATCGTCCAGCGCGGTTCCAATATCTCGCAGGCGAGCGAGATCGGGCAGACCAGTCCGTAAGGCCGTCGCGTCATGGCCGACCACTCCTGCACCGCAAGTTAGCCCGCGCGGAGGTCCAAGGCCAGTTCACAATCTGAAGCGGAACACTTCCGAAGCTGCCCTAGCGCCGGCCCGCCTTCTGCCGTCATGGTGATCGTCATTCGAGCGACCCCAACCATCGGGGGTTATCATGACCATGCATACAACCAGGCCGGACCGCACTGCGCGTGTTGGGCACCTTTCTTGATCGTCCGCTCAAACGTAACAGCGGACGCATGGAGGGTCGCTTGTGGCCGTGCAAAGTTTACTACAGAGAATGAGGGACGAAAGACATGTCGGCCAAAATCCTGCAAATCAACTACAAGCTCGACGGGCCGAGGGCCGAGTACGAGAGAGAAAACCTGCCCTATGCTCAACCAATCGCGGAGATACCTGGCCTGCGCTGGAAGGTCTGGATCATAAACGAGGCCCAAAGCGAAGCTGGCGGGATCTACCTATTCGACGATGACGCCGCAGTGCAAGCCTTCTTGGACGGGCCAATTGTTGCGGAGATGAAAGGTGACCCGACGTTGACCATCAAGGCGTTTGACGTGATCGAAGAACTCACGACCATCACACGTGGCCCGGTGAAGTAGTATTCTCGGAGGTTCGGAGGCCGCATGTTCAGCCAAAATCCGGGCGGCCCCAGTGTCTAAGCCTTTGTTTCAGAAATATGGCGCGCCCCGAAGAGATTCGAACTCCTGACCCCCAGATTCGTAGTCTGGTGCTCTATGCAGCTGAGCTACTGGCGCGCAACAGGCCGTGCTTGGCATAGGCCCGCGAACCCATCGTGAACGACCCGTCGTTTTCGCATTCAGCCCTTGCGCTCCTGAAGGATGTTGCCGCCGTCGACCACCAGCAGGGCGCCGTTGACGTAGCTGGCGCCTTCCGATGCCAGGAACACGACCGCTGCGGCCACCTCGTCGGGCCGCCCGGCCCGCGCCGGCGGCGTGTGCAGGGCAGCTTGCCGCTCAATCTCGCTCGACGACCCCGTTTCGATCCAGCCGGGGGCCACGGCGTTGGCCGTGATGCCGCTTTTCGCCACTTCGAGCGCCAGCGTGCGCGTCAGGCCGACCATACCGGCCTTGGCGGCGGAATAGGCGGCGGTGCCTTCGAAGGACACCAGAGGTCCGGTGACCGACGCCACATTGACGATGCGGCCATAGCCCGCATCGACCATCGCCGGCAGAAACGCGCGGGTGACCAGAAACGCGGTCTTCAGGCTGACGTCGATCCCTTTGTCCCAGTCGGCCTCGGTCATGGCGAGAAACGCCTTGTCTGCCGAGGGCGATGCCAGCGAGCCCATGCCGGCATTGTTGACCAGGATGTCGACAGCGCCGACATCATCCCGCAGCCGCGCGACTTCGGCTGCGATGGTGAGATCGGCGACCGCGGCTTTGGCATTGATGCCTTCGGCGCAAAGCTCGGCGGCGCGATCTAGTACACGCGCGCTGGCACCGTTCAGGAAAACGGCGTGACCGGCAAGGCCGAGCTGCCGTGCAATGGCAAAGCCGATGCCGTCGGCGGCACCCGCCCCGGTGATCAGCGCACGCTTGGTGGTAGAAGAAGGCATGGTCAAATCAGACTCCGCTGGGTCCGCCGTCGCAGTCTTACCACGCACATTGGGCGACGGTGCTGCGGGGATTTGCATCGGAAGAACGGCGCGTTCCGGCACCAATGGCGTATTCTGAAATGGCGCGCCCGAAGAGATTCGAACTCCTGACCCCCAGATTCGTAGTCTGGTGCTCTATCCAGCTGAGCTACGGGCGCGCAACAGGCCATGACTTGCATAGCCCCGCGATCCGGTCCTGGCGACCGGCCGCGACGAGACGTGTTCCCTAACGACTGAATTTCCGAAAAGCAAGCCGATCCGGCAAAAGTTTTGTCGCAGGCGCTTTTGCCAGCACAGATCGAGGTGGGTTGAGATTCAGCTCAGGCCGAGTCGAAAATGGTTGATGCCGAGAACCGGAGCGGAGCGTACTTTTCGTACGTGACACCGGAAGCGTAGGTATCCGCCATTTGCAGGCCGGCCTCAGCTGAATATCGACATACCTCAGGCCGGGCGGCGCAGGCCGTTGCGGGCCTGGTCGAGGCGGACCGGCTGGTCGGGGATGGTGACGGCGAAGGTGGTGCGGCCGCCGATCGATTCGACCAGCTCCACCGTGCCGCCATGGGCCCGGATCAGTTCGTGGGCGATGGCCAGGCCAAGGCCGGTGCCGCCGCTGCGGGCCGAACCGCGAAATGCCGCGAACAGGTTTTCGCGCGCCTTGGGCGGCAGGCCGGGGCCGGTATCGGTGACGACGATGCGGCTGACGCTGCCCATGCGTTCGGCCGAGACGGCGAGCCGGCGCACCAGCGCGCTCTCGGCATCGGCCGCCATCGCCTGCACCGCGTTGCGGCACAGATTGGTGAGCACGCGAAACAACTGGTCGGAATCGGCGTCGACCTCGAAGGCGAGCTCGACGGCGTTGACGAATTCGATGCCGTCCTCGATGTCGAGCAGGCCGTGGACGTCGTCGACCAGCTGGCGCAGCCGCAAGCGGCGGCGCGAGGGCGCTGGCTCCTGGGTGCGGCCATAGGCCAGCACGCCTTCCGAATAGGACACGGCGCGGTCGAGCGCGCGCAACAGCTTCGGCGCGAAAGCCTGCACGGTCGGGTCCTTGACCAGGCGCAGGCGGTCCGACATCAGTTGCGCCGAGGCCAGGATGTTGCGCATGTCGTGGTTGATCTTGGAGACGGCGAGGCCAAGATCGGCAAGGTGCTTCTGCTCGGCCAGCATCTTTTGCAGCCGTTCCTGCATTTGCGACAGTTCGCGTTCGGCAACGCCGATCTCGTCGGCGCGGGCAGCCGGATGGATGATGCGCCCAGGGTCGTCGGGCGCCTCGGAGAAGGACAGCATCGAACGCGTCATGGTGCGGATCGGGCCGATCATGATCAGGTCGATCGCGGCATAGACCAGCATGGCGGTGAACAGCGAGATCAGCAGCGAGACGAAGGCGACGTTGCGCGAATAGCGCAGCATGGCGTTGCGCAGGGAATAATCGGGCATGATCAGCTCGAATTCCTTGTCGCTGTCGCCGACCGGGCCGAAAACCCTGAGCATGCGCTTGCCGCCGAAGAACAGCGTGTCGAGCGCCCCGGTCATGCCCTTGATCATGCCGACATTGGCGATGTCGATATGCTCGTCGACCTGCGGCGGCATTTCGGCCACCACCAGCAGCCGCGACACGCCGCCATCGCGCACGGCGATCGCCTTGGCGCCGATTGCCATCAGCACGTCGTTCTGGGCGGTGCGGGATAAAGAATTGGGCTCGCCCTGCACCAATACGATCGACACCGCGGCCGCGGTGCTCAGCCTCTCCTTCAGCCAGGCCAGGCGGTAGCTGGCGATCCAGGGCAGGAAAATGAGGACTTCGGCCAGGAGCACGAAGACGATGGTGAGCAGGAGCAGCTTGGTCGACAGGCCCCGCGCCAAGGATACCGAGCGGCTTGGAACCGGGCGAATGGTCTCCGGGCTGGCGTCGGCTTTCGCCGGGCCGGTCCCTTCATCCGCTGAGGCAAGTTCGCTCATTAAGACCTGTCTTCACAAACGCTTGATCGGTTGAGATTAGGCGATTGCGGCTTTTTTGCCAATTTCATCCTTCGTTGAACGATGGTACCAGCAATAAACCGCCTCGAACTGCTTGTTCGCACCGCGACGAACTGGCGGCTCGCACCGCGACGAACTGATAGTTCGCGCCGCGACGAACTGGTGTTCGCGCTGGATTGACTCCCAAAGACCTTCTTTCTATAAGCCCGCTCACGCTCGGGCCATTCGTCCCGGCGCGGTTTCGATCGCGCCAATGCCGGCCCGGCAAAGCTCCTGTTACACAGTGACAGAATCAAGAAGGGCCGCACCCCGCGGTATTAAAACAAATGAAGCGTACCTACCAACCGTCCAAACTCGTCCGCAAGCGCCGGCACGGTTTCCGTGCTCGCATGGCCACCAAGGGTGGTCGCGGCGTCGTCGCAGCTCGCCGCAACCGCGGCCGCAAGCGGCTCAGCGCCTGAACGGAAGACGAGATCGTTGCCCGCAACCGGTAAGCCAGTGGGACCAAACCCCAAGCGGCTGCTGAAACGTGCGGAATTCCTGGCCGTCCGCCGCGGTGAAAAGCGGCGCGGGCGGCTTTTTCTCGTTGAAGTTCTCGACCGCAATGACGGCCTGTCGCCACGCGTCGGCTTCACCGTCACCAAGAAAGTCGGCAATGCAGTCGTGCGCAACCGCATCAGGCGGCGGCTGAAAGAAGCCGTGCGCACCCATGCCGCAAGTGACATGGCGCCCGGCAATGACTATGTCATCGTCGGGCGTGAAGACGTGCTTACCATTCCGTTCGGCCAGTTGAAGGCCGAGCTCTCCCGCCGTATCAGCGGAACACGATAGGCCAAGGGCTTTCGATGGAAAACAACCGGAACTTCTACATCACCATCGTCTTGTCGGTGCTGATCCTCGGGCTGTGGCAATATTTCTACGTGCTGCCGCGCAGCGAGCGGCAAGCCGAAGCCACGCGCATCGAAGAGCAGCGGGCGGCCGAGCAGAAGAAGGCGGCCGAGGCCGCAAATCCCGGTGGCACGACGGCGCCCGCGGCGCCTGGCGCTATTCCGAACGCGCCCGGCGGCGTGGTAACGGCGGCCAGCCGCGAACAGGCCCTTGCGGCGACAGCCCGCGTCAAGATCGACACGCCGAGCCTGTCGGGCTCGATCAACCTGACCGGCGCGCGTCTCGATGACCTCAAGCTCAAGCACTATACCGAGACCGTCGACAAGGACTCGCCCGAGATCAGCCTGCTCAATCCGGCGGCCTTGCCCAACGGCTACTTTGCCGAAATCGGCTACAGCGCCGCCAATGTCGATCAGACCGGCACCGTGCCGGGAGCGGACACCGTTTGGGCCGCGACGGGCAATCCGACGCTGACACCGGCAAACCCGGTGACGCTGACCTATGTCAACGACAAGGGCCTGACCTTCGAGCGCACCTTCTCGGTCGACAATGACTACCTGTTCACCGTCTCCGATACGGTGAAGAATTCCGGGGCGGCAGCCGTTTCCCTCTACAATTATGGCCGTGTCACCCGCTTCGACAAGCCGGCCGTTGCCAGCACCTATGTGCTGCATGAGGGCCTGATCGGCTTCACCGGCACCGAGGGCCTGCAGGAACATAAATACGCGGCGATCGAGAAGGACAGGCAGGTCAAGCCAGGCAAGTCGACCGACGGTTGGCTTGGCATCACTGACAAATACTGGGCGGTGACCCTCGTCCCGACCGAAAAGCAGCCATTCCAGCCCAACTACTCCTATTTTGAATTCCCTACCGGGCCTCATGCGCACAGCTATCAGGCGGATTTCCTGTCCGATGCGATCACCGTTGCACCCGGACAATCGACGACGGTGGAGTCGGAAATCTTCGCCGGCGCCAAGGAAGTCGGCAAGATCAACGCCTATGCCGAGGATCGCCATATCAAGCGGTTCGACCTCCTGATCGACTGGGGCTGGTTCCATTTCATCACCAAGCCGATGTTCTGGCTGATCGACACGCTCTACAAATTCTTCGGCAATTTCGGCCTGGCCATCCTGGCCACCACCGTCGTGGTCAAGGCCATCTTCTTCCCGCTCGCCAACAAATCCTATTCGTCGATGGCGAATATGAAGAAGGTGCAGCCCAAGATGCTTGAGATCCGCGAGAAATACGCGGACGACAAGATGAAGCAGCAACAGGCGATGATGGAGCTGTACAAGACCGAGAAGATCAATCCGCTCGCCGGCTGTTGGCCGGTGGCGCTGCAGATCCCGGTGTTCTTCTCGCTCTACAAGGTGCTCTACATCACCATCGAGATGCGGCACGCGCCGTTCTTCGGCTGGATCCAGGATCTGGCCGCGCCCGATCCGACGTCGATCTTCAACCTGTTCGGCCTGCTGCCGTTCGCGCCGCCGGCCTTCCTGCCGCATATGGGCGCCTGGGCGGTGGTCATGGGCATCACCATGTTCCTGCAGATGCGCATGAACCCGACGCCGCCGGATCCGACGCAGGCGCAGATCTTCACCTGGATGCCGGTGATCTTCACCTTCATGATGGGCAGCTTCCCAGCCGGCCTCGTCATCTACTGGGCCTGGAACAACACGCTGTCGATCCTGCAGCAGGGCGTGATCATGAAGCGCCAGGGCGCCAAGATCGAATTGTGGGACAATCTGGCGGCACTGTTCCGCAAGAAACCATCGCCGGCGGAATAGCCGGCACCCCCATAGAATCCAAAAAGCCCCGGCTCGTCCGGGGCTTTTTGTTGCGCGCCACGCGCATCACGTTCCCGTGAAGCGCGAAACTTGCGCCGCGCAATCGGCGTGGCTGCTCCTGTACCACCGAGACGATCAAGACCGATCCCCTTCAGCCGAAGAACCCGCTTCGCTTGAAGCGATACCTCGTGACCTTGTCGCGGGGTTCTTGGTCGTGGAACACGGTGACCCGGCATAAGTATTTGTTTTGATTATATTTTTCTTTCCGGACCTCGAAACTATCCGAGGCAAAGCCGCGTAACTCTTCCCGGCAATCGAATAAACAATTGTCGCAACAGAAGGGTTCTCCAATGGCACAGTCCATCCTCAAAGCTCTCTGCATCTCGGCCGTCCTAGCGGCTTCCGGCCTTACCGCCACGACCGTCTACACATTCGCCAACCCCGCCGTCGGTGGCGCCGCGATGCTGACCTCGAAGAACATTGTCGAGAATGCTGTCAACTCGCCGGTCCACAAGACGCTGGTTGCAGCCGTCAAGGCCGCCGGCCTGGTCGATACGCTGGAAAGCGCCGGCCCATTCACCGTGTTCGCGCCGACCGATTCCGCCTTCAAGAAGCTGCCCGCCGGCACCGTCGCCACGCTGGTGAAGCCCGAGAACAAGGACAAGCTGACCAAGATCCTGACCGCGCATGTCGTCGCCGGCAAGATTTCGGCCAAGGAGATGATGACCAAGGCCAAGGCGATGGGCGGCAAGTATGAGATGAAGACCGTTTCCGGCGACACGCTGACCGCCGAGGTAAAGGGCGGCTCGCTCTACATTGTCGACGAATCCGGTGGCGCCGCCAAGGTGACGATCGCCGACGTCAACCAGTCAAACGGCGTCATCCACGTCGTCAACAAAGTGCTGTTGCCGAAGTAACGGCTTCCGGAAAAGGGGATGACGGCAAGTCCGTGACGGCTTTCTCGGCTTGCCATCCCGCCTCGTAACGAGGTGCCATGTGTTGCGGAAGCCGCCTTCGACACGACCGGGGTCCTGCCTGTCCTTCGCAGGGCCCCGGTTTCGTTTTCACTCCCCGTCTTCGTTTTCACTCCACGACGGCGCTGTGGTCGACCTTGGCCGGGGTCGCGGGCTTGCGCAGCAAGAGAACGAGCGGGATGGCGGCGAGCGACAGGATCATCATCAGCTTGAAGTCGTTCATGTAGCTGATGATCGTTGCCTGCAGCGTCACGACGCCGTCGAGCGCGGCGCGACCTGCAGCGCTGTAGGGGTTCATCGCCTGGAATATCGCCGGATTGTTGAACGCCTGGTTGTAGGGCGTGACATAGGTGGCGATGTTGGCATGGTTGATCTGCACATTCTGCGTCAACAGCGCGGTGACGACCGAGATGCCGACGCTGGAGCCGATGTTGCGCGATAGATTGTAGAGGCCGGTGCCTTCGGCGCGCCGCTCCGGCGCCAGCGTGGCGAAGGTGATGGTTGTGAGCGGCACGAACAGGAAGCCGAGACCCGCGCCCTGGATGAAGCCGGTGCTGATGATCGTCCATTGCGAGACATCGGGGGTCCAGCCGGTCATGTCGTACATCGCCCAGGCGGTGATCGCCAGGCCGATGAACAGCAGCCAGCGCGTGTCGACCTTGCCTACCAGCCTGCCGACCAGGAACATGCAGGCCATGGTGCCGAGACCGCGCGGACCCATGACGATACCGGCGGTCACCACGGGATAACCCATAAGCGTCTGCAGATAGGGCGTCATCAGCGCCAGCGAGGCGAGGTAGGTGATGCCTATGATGAAGATGAAGACCATGCCGACGGCAAAGTTGCGGTCGAGGAACAGCCTTGGGTTCACGAAGCTGTTGCGGGCGGTGAAGGTGTGGACGAGGAAGATGTAGAAGGCCGAGGCGCAGATCAGCGCCTCGACGATGATCTCGGATGAGGAGAACCAGTTGAGCTGCTCGCCGCGATCGAGGAACATCTGCAGCGCGGCAATGGTGATGCTAAGCGCCCCGAAGCCCAGCCAGTCGAGCCTGGCCTTGAGGTCCATCTTGGTTTCCATGACGAACATCGACACGCCGGCAAAGGCCAGCGCGCCGATCGGCACGTTGATGTAGAACACCCAGCGCCAGCTGACATTCTCGGTCAGCCAGCCGCCGATGACGGGGCCGAGCACCGGCCCGACCATGACCGAAACGCCGAACAGCGCCATCGCCGAGCCGCGCTCCTCGACGCTGTAGATGTCGAGCAGGATGCTTTGCGACAGCGGCACCAGAGCGGCGCCGAACAGGCCTTGCAGCAGCCGGAAGCCGACGATCTGCGGCAGCGACTGCGCGAAGCCGCACAGCACGGACGCGACGACGAAGCCGGTGATCGAGGTCAGCAGGATGCGCTTGCGGCCGAAACGGTTGGCGAGATAGCCCGAAGGCGGCGTCATGACGGCGGCAGCGACGATGTAGGAGGTCAGCACCCAGTTGATCTGGTCGGCGCTGGCCGAGACGCTGCCCTGGATGTAGGGCAGCGCTACATTGGCGATGGTGGTGTCCAGCGCCTGCATGATGACAGCCAGGATCACGCAAGCGGTGATGGCGCCGCGATTGGCGACCACCGGCGTGGCACCTGTCGCGGACGCGCTGGTCATGACTTCTGCTCGAACCGGTTGATGAGGTTGGTGACGAAGTCGGGCAGGCCGCGGGCATGGCCGGTGTCGACGTCGACGACAACGCTCATGCCGCCGCGCAGCGGCGGCTTGCCGGCGAGATCGTCGACCGTCACCCGCATCGGGATGCGCTGCACAACCTTGACCCAGTTGCCGGTGGTGTTCTGCGCCGGCAGCAGCGAGAAGCTCGACGACGAGGCCGGGCTGATCGAGGCGACCGTGCCGTGCCACACGGCGCCCGGATAGGTGTCGACGCTGATCGTCGCCGTCTGCCCCGGCCTGACATAAGTCAGTTCGGTTTCCTTCGGCTCTGCCTCGATCCACAGATCGGTCGCCGAGATCAGGCTGAAGGCCGGCTGCGACGCTGGCAAATACTTGCCGACCTGCAGCGCGTCGACATTGGTGACGATGCCGTCGAACGGCGCCTTGACGGTTGCATCGGCGAGGTTGCGCTCGGCATCGTCGACGGCCGACTGCGCCTGCAGGTAGAAGGGGTTCTTCTCCACCGGCTGGTTGGCGTCGCCGCCGAGCTGGGCAAGGGTTGCCTGCGCCGTCGCCTTGGCGACCGACACTTTCTGGCGAGCAGTGACGAGGTCGTGCTGGGCGCTGTCGAAGCTCGCCTTGGAGGCGGTCGAGGTCTTGAGCAGGTCCTGCTGGCGCTGGAAGGCGGCCTCGTAGTAGGGGATGTCGGCCTCAGCCTGATCGATCTGCGACAGCGACTGCTGGTAGCTCGCCTGCAAGGTCAGCACCTGGTTGCGCACGGTGCCGAGCTGCGCCTGGGCGGCGGCAAGCGCGGTCTCGAAAGAGGCCGGCCGCAGGCGGAAGAGCACGTCGCCCTTCTTCACCGCTTCGTTCTCGTGCACGCCGATCTCCTGCACGGTGCCGGAGACGTCGGTGGAGACGCCGAGCGACTGCGCCTGGATGTAGGCATTGTCGGTGGTCATGACCTGGCCGCCGATGACGTAATAGTAACCGCCGACGATCAGCGCGATCGGCAGCAAGGCAAACAGGACCGGCCGCGTCAGGCTGCGCTTCGGCTTGGCCGGCGCCGGCGGCGCGACAATGACCGGGGCCGGCTGCGGCAGCGGCTCCTTGGTTGGCGCCTCGAGCGCTGCCGGCTCAAGCGCAACCGGCGTTTCCAGCTCGCCATCGTCGATGACCGTGCCGGCGCGCCGCTGTTCGCGTTCGCTGTCCAGCCGGATGATCTGGTCGCGCGGCCGATCCGTGGCGTCTTCCGCCGGCTTCTTGGGTGATGTCGATTCAGCCATGGGTTTTCTCCCGGTCGACGGCTGGCTGGGTACAAGCCTCGAGCAGATTGGATGTGATCAGGGTCAGGGTTTGCAGCCGGAGCTGCCCGATATTGGCCGCGCGCGAATGCGGCTCAGGCCCCCTGCGAAACAGGCGCGCGACATCGTGCAGCACGAAGCTGATGTTGGGTGAGGAGGACATGGGAGGAGATCAGAGTCTGCGGGCAACTTTTCGTGAGCATGCTTATTATCATCATGCACATAATCCTGCTGGACGCCGTGCGCAAGATGGATTAGGCCGCCTGGAGCAAATGTCCCATCGGCGTGGCGCAACAGAAGGACCGGCACGAGCCGGTGAAACAATGACGATGAATTGGCTCCGGATCGCTGCTGTGGCTGTCCTGTCGGGATGCGCATTTCCAGCCGCCGCCAAGGACGCCGTCAGCTGTGGCGGAGCCGCCATGCTGGGCGGCGCGCAACTGAACTGCAGCCATGTCGAACCCAAGGCGCCGCCGCAATTCTGCAGCTTCAGCTGGGCTTTGCACATGGCGAGCGGTGACCAGAAGATCGTCGAAGGCAGCTTCCTGCTGCCGCCAGGCGCCGCGAATGTCCAGGTCTATCAAGGCGGTGGTTTCGACCGCGCGATGTCCGATCCGATCGTGATCTGCCGCAGCACGAAGTGATTGTCGAAGCCCTGCAGGGCTCGCTCATCGGACGATTGGTGCTATAGGGCGGATCACGCTATTTTGAACGGCGCCTGCCCGATATCGCCTGCGCCCGGCTGCCACTCTTCGACGGACCTCGCCATGGACGGACCCAACCCTGACATCAAGCACCCGATCCCGATGCACAGCCGGGTCGGCTTCCTGAAGCCGCTGGTCACCGCACCCAACATCGAGATCGGCGACTTCACCTATTATGACGATCCGGACGGACCGGACAAATTCGCCGAGCGGTGCGTGCTGCATCATTATCCGTTCATCGGCGACAAGCTCATCATCGGCAAGTTCTGCGCCATCGCCGAGGGCGCACGTTTCATCATGAACGGCGCCAACCATGCGATGTCCGGCTTCTCGACCTATCCGTTCAACATTTTCGGCCATGGCTGGGAACACGGCTTCGATCCGAAAACGTGGTCGCAGGAAGTGCGCGGCGACACGGTGGTCGGCAATGATGTATGGGTCGGCATGGATGCGGTGATCATGCCAGGCGTGTCGATCGGCCATGGCGCTATCGTGGCGGCGAAATCGGTGGTGACGCATGACGTGCCGGCCTATGCGATCGTGGCCGGCAATGCGGCAAAGGTGGTGAAGATGCGATTCGACGACAGGACGGTGCGGCGGCTGCTTTCGGTGGCGTGGTGGAATTGGCCAGTGGACAAGATCGGCCGCAACCTCAATGCCATCAGGGGCGCCGATATTTCCAGGCTGGAGGCAGCGGTTTGAACGCTTTGGGCAACACTGTTATCGGCGTCGAGCTGTTCACCAAGGGTTGGATCTTCATCCGCGGTGTGCCGGCGATGAAATTCCTGCCGCCGGAAGGGCCGCCGGAAATCGCCTTCGCCGGCCGCTCCAATGTGGGCAAGTCATCGCTGATCAATGCACTGGTCGGCCATAACGGGCTGGCACGCACCTCCAACACGCCGGGGCGCACGCAGGAGCTCAACTATTTCGTGCCGGGCGGGTTTTCCGGTGAAGGCACCGACCTGCCGCCAATGGCGCTGGTCGACATGCCGGGCTACGGCTATGCCAGCGCGCCGAAGGAAAAGGTCGACGACTGGACGAAGCTGGTCTTCGACTATCTCAAGGGCCGCGTGACGCTGAAGCGGGTCTATGTGCTGATCGATGCCCGCCACGGCATCAAGGCCAAGGACGACGAGGTACTGTCGCTGCTCGACAAGGCGGCGGTGTCCTACCAGATCGTGCTTACCAAGACCGACAAGATCAAGGCGGCGGGCGTGCCGCGGCTGATCGAAGAGACGCTGCTGAAGATCAAGAAGCGGCCGGCGGCGTTCCCGTTCGTGCTCGCCACATCGTCGGAAAAGGGCGAGGGTCTGGACGAGCTACGCGCGGCGATCGTGCTGGCCGCCAATGGCGGCTAAAAGCAACTCCAGGAAAAGTGTGAAGCGGTTTTCCGTCCGGAGTTGCGAAAAAAACCTTTGGCCGACTAGGCCTTTACCTTGGCCTTCGCCTCCAGGGCGATCATCTGGTGGCTTTCTTCCTCGGCAAGCTGATCGGTGCCGTAGTATTTCAGAAACACGTCGACGCCCGACCGCACGATGTGGTCGACTTCATCCTGGCTCGGCGCCTTGGTGCGGTAGGCGAAGATGCACTGGCGAAACAGGCCGGCCAGGCACAGTTCGGTGAACTGATAGGCGGCAAGATCGACATCGTCGATCTTGAGCAGGCCGCGGTCAACGGCGGCATTGAAGAACTGCGCCACCTTGTCGTGACCGCGCTTGGGCCCGCGCTCGTAAAAGCGCGCGCCCATGTCGGGTATCCTGTCGGAAGCGCCGATCACCGTGCGTTGTGCCTGGATGACCTTGGCCGACGTGATCTTCATCGACAGCACCTTGCCGAACTTCACCAGCGTCTGGCGCAGATCGTCGGCGCAGTCGAGCATGTCGTACATGTTCTTGAAGATGGTGCCGCGCTCTTCCTCGATCAGCGCCTCGAACAGCTCTTCCTTGTTGGCGAAGTAGACATAGATCGTGCCCTTCGAGACGCCGGCCTCGCGGGTGATGTCGTTCATCGACGCCGCTTCGAAGCCCTTGTCGATGAAGACGCGGCGGGCGCCCTCGATGATCTGGCTGCGCTTTACCGGATCCTGGCCCGCCGCCGGGCGGCCGCGACGCGCACTATCCAGCACATCGCACGGATCAGTTTCAGCGTCGGCTAACGTGTCGGCCATAAAAGTCACACCTCGCAAATAATTCGAACCGACCGGTTCGATTGCCCCTTGATATGGGCCCACTTTGACGCTATGTCAACGTCCACATCGAACCGAACGGTTCAGTATAACACGAATTCCTTATATAGCGACAGTAGCGAGATATCATGTCCTCGAACACCCCAACCACGACCGCCGAAGTTCGGCCCTTTCCCACCGCCAAGGTCTCGCCGGTCATCGAAGCTCCGGAAGCGCCTCCCAAGCCTGCCGCCGAAGTTCTGGCCGAGACGCCGGCCAAGAAGAAGCGGTCGGCGCGCTCGCTGATGCTGCCGATCATCGGCCTGGCCCTGCTCAGCGCCGGCGCCTGGTATGGCTATAACTACTGGACCGACGGCCGGTTCCTGATCTCGACCGACGATGCCTATGTCCAGGCCGACATGTCTTTCGTGTCGCCGAAGATTTCCGGCTATGTCGACCAGGTCAAGGTCTCGGAGAACCAGCAGGTCAAGGCCGGCGATCCACTGCTGACGATCGATGACGGCGACTACAAGATTGCCGTTGCCCAGGCCGAAGCGCAGATCGCCACGCTGGCCAAGACGCTCGACCGCATCGACGCGCAGACCAAGGCCGCGCAGGCCTCGTTGCAACAGGCGCAAGCACAGAAGGTTGCCGATCAGGCCGCCGCCGACAATGCGGCACGTGCCCAGCAGCGCGCCGCGCAGCTGGTCAAGACCCATGTCGGCACACAGGCGCAGCTCGACGACGCCCAGACCGCACTCGACCAGGCCAATGCGGCTCTTGTCGGCGCCGACGCGCAGATCGCCGCCGCACAGGCCAATATCGGCGTGTTCGAGGCGCAGCGCGCAGAGTCGGCCAGCACGCTGGCCTCGCTGCAGCTGAACCGCGACAAGGCCGCGCGCGATCTTTCCTTCACCGTGCTCAAGGCGCCCTATGACGGCGTCGTCGGCAACCGCTCGGTCGAGCAGGGCGATCTCGTCAGCCCCGGCCAGAAGCTCGCCGTCGTGGTGCCGATGGACAAGCTCTACATCGTCGCCAACTTCAAGGAGACACAGCTGGCCAAGCTGGTGCCCGGCGAGAAGGTCCGGGTCTCGGTCGACGCCACGGACGGCCATGATTTCGAAGGCACGGTGTCGTCGCTGGCGCCGGCGTCGGGTGCGGTGTTCTCGCTGCTGCCGCCGGAAAACGCCACCGGCAACTTCACCAAGGTGGTGCAGCGCGTCCCGGTTCGCATCGAGGTACCCGCCGATGTCTTGAAGGCAGGCAGGCTGCGTGCCGGCCTGAGCGTCATCGTCGCCGTCGACAGCCGCACGGCTCCGGCCGCGGCGAACTGAGCGGCCGCAAGGGGATAACGCCATGGCAACCGCAACCATAACAGCAGGAGCGGCGCCGGCGCCTGCCATGCCGGCGGTGCCGACCACCATCTCGACCCGCCGCCTCATCGCCTTCCTGGCGATGGTGTTCGGCATGTTCATGGCGATCCTCGACATCCAGATCGTCTCGGCCTCGCTGGCCGAGATCCAGGCCGGCTTGAGCGCCAGTTCCGATGAAATCCCGTGGGTGCAGACCGCCTATCTGATCGCCGAGGTGGTGATGATCCCGCTGTCCGGCTTCCTCAGCCGGATGCTGTCGACGCGCGTGCTGTTTGCAGGTGCCGCGGCGGGCTTCACGGCGGCAAGCGCGCTGGCCGCGACTGCCACCAACATCGACCAGATGATCGTCTACCGCGCCATCCAGGGCTTTATCGGCGGCGGCATGATCCCGAGCGTCTTCGCGGCTGCCTTCACCATCTTCCCACCGTCGCGCCGCGCCATGGTGTCGCCGATGATCGGCCTGGTGGCGACGCTGGCGCCGACCATCGGCCCGACGGTCGGTGGCTATATCAGCCACGCCCTCTCCTGGCACTGGCTGTTCCTGATCAATGTCGTGCCCGGCATTCTGGTAACGGCTGCGACTTGGTCGCTGATCGATTTCGACAAGCCCAATCTCGGCCTGTTCAGCAAGTTCGACTGGTGGGGCCTCGCCGGCATGGCGGCTTTCCTCGGCTGCATGGAATATGTGCTTGAGGAAGGCCCGAACCATGACTGGCTGCAGGAACAGGCAGTGTTCATCTGTGCGATCATCATGGTTGTCGGTGCGGTGCTGTTCTTCTGGCGCGCTTTTACCGCCGAGGAGCCGATCGTCGATCTCAGGGCCTTCACCAATGTTAATTTCGCCTTCGGTTCGCTGTTCTCCTTCGTCATCGGCATCGGCCTCTACGGCCTGACCTATCTCTATCCCGTGTTCCTCGGGCGCATCCGCGGCTACGATTCCTTGATGATCGGCGAGGCGCTGTTCGTCAGCGGCCTGGCGATGTTCGTCACCGCGCCGATTTCCGGCATCCTGTCGAGCAAGATGGATTTGCGCATCATGATGATGATCGGGCTGCTCGGCTTTGCCGCCGGCACCTGGTGGATGACGCATCTGACGGCCGACTGGGATTTCTATGAGCTGCTCATCCCGCAGATCCTGCGCGGCTGCTCGATGATGCTGTGCATGGTGCCGATCAACAACATCGCGCTCGGCACCTTGCCGCCGGACCGGCTAAAGAACGCGTCGGGCCTGTTCAACCTGACCCGCAACCTCGGCGGCGCGGTCGGCCTTGCGGTCATCAACACCGTGCTGATCGATCGCAACGCCTTCCACTATGCAAGGCTGGCCGAGCATGTCGAATGGGGCAGTGCGGCGGCGCAGCAGAAGCTGCAGAACATGACGCTCGACTTCCAGCAGACACCCGGCCTCGACGCCACCAAGGCGGCGATCTCGAAGCTGTCGGGCATGGTCCAGCAGCAGGCGTCGCTGCTGTCGTTCATGGATGTGTTCACCATGCTGACCGTGCTGTTCGCGACCATGGCTCTGTTCACCCTCGTCATCGCCAAGCCGGCGCCGCCGGCGGGCAGCGGCGGCGGAGGCCATTGAGCGCGCTAGACCCCCCGCCTGGCGCCCTCATGCATGACCCCGGAAATCACCCCCGATTTCCGGGGTCATGCTTAAGCATCAAACGCTATCAACGCTTTGAATGCGCTATGCGGCAGCCGGCGGCCCGAACCATTTGGTCAACGCGACTGTCAGCCCCGCCGATGTCGGCCCACCAACCCAGGCCACATAGCCATCAGGCCGGACCAGTACCGCGCCGGGAGCTTTGACCTCGCCCAGGACCGGAAGCTCCCATGGGCCATCGTAGCTGGCGTCGACCAACCGAACCCGGTCCGCCCATGGGCCGATATCGAAAGCGCGGGGTTTTCCAAAATTGAGCAGCAGCGGCCGGGCGTCGTGCAGCAGCGCAAAGACCCGTTGCGGGCCGTCGGCGGTGACGAGGTCGAGATCCGGCATGCGACGTCCCAGCAGCTGATGCCCCTCGCCGAGGTCGTAGTGTATGTCCAGGCCGGACATCATTCCCGCAAAACGTTTGCGCGGCTCTTCCATGGCGAGAAGCCCGGACACCATGTCTCGCAGCGCCTTTATGCGCTCGTCTTCGCGGCGCAGCACGACCGCCGACATGGTGTTTCGCAACACCTTGGCGGCAACCGGATGACGCTCTGCCTGGTAGGTATCGAGCAGGCTTTCCGGCGCCGTTTTCCTGGCCACCTGGGCGAGCTTCCATCCCAGGTTGACCGCGTCCTGCACGCCAAGCTGCATGCCCTGTCCGCCGTCTGGCGGATGCACGTGCGCGGCGTCGCCCGCCAGCAGCACCCGCCCCTTGCGGTATGACGCGGCCTGCCGGACCATATCGGTGAACCGGGAAAGCGATGCCGGATTGTGGACGCCATAATCGGTGCCGAAGACAGCAATGAGCGCGTCGCTCAGATCGCGCAGCGTGGGCGGCGCGACAGCCCCGACCTCGCATTCGGTCACCATCACCCGCACGGTCCCGTCGTCCAGCTTGCTGAGACCATGAATTCCCGTTGCATCGCGATGGATGCCCCAGTTCGGCTCCTCTGTTACCTCGACCTCGCCGATCAAATTGCTGGTCGTCGGATCCGAACCCGGGAATTCGATGCCCGATGCCTTGCGCACGAGACTTCTGCCGCCGTCGCAGCCGACGAGGTAGTCGGCACGAAGCGAGCGGCCATCGCTCAGCGCAACGTCGACGCCGCTGTCATCCTGGAGAAAGCCAGTGACTTCGCGGGTACGGTAAATCGTGACGCCAAGCTCCTCCACCCAGTCGGTAAGGATGCGCTCTATATGCTTCTGCCACAAAGCGAGCCCGTAATTGTGGCGGGTGGGAAAGTCGCTGATGTCAAGGGAAACGCCGGCAAAGCCCGCGACCTGGGCGGTGCGCCCTTGCGCCAGAAAACGGTCTGCAATGCCGCGCTGGTCGAAGATTTCGATGGTGCGTGCGTGCAAGCCGCCTGAGCGCAGCCCGTCGAGCTCTTGTCCAACGCGCCGCTCGACGATGGCGGCATCGATGCCCGCCAAGGAAAGCTCGCCGGCCAGCATCAGCCCGGTCGGCCCGCCTCCGACGATCACCACAGGATGGGAGATTTGCGACCGGTCGGCACCAGCACGACCGGTCGATTTGCGCTCGCCCTGGCGAGCCTGTTCTTGCACTCGTTGCATAGGTTCTGGCCCTCTCATTAAGGGCTGCGGAATCTACGCATAAAAAGCCGTCTGCCAATTCTTGAAATTAAGTGTTTTCGCCCCATTTCAAGAGGTAGGAGGCAGTTGTAACGCCGCCTCCCAAATTCCCGACATCGCCAAGAGACACTGGACGGTCAGGCAGTCGCCGGCTTGAAGGTCAGCGCGACGCCGTTGATGCAGTGGCGCAGGCCGGTCGGCGCCGGGCCGTCATCGAAGACATGGCCGAGATGGCCGCCGCAGCGGCGGCAATGGACCTCGGTGCGGGTCATGCCCAGCGAGCGGTCCTCGGTCTTGCCGACGGCGTTGGCAATCTCCTGCCAGAAGCTCGGCCAGCCGGTGCCGGAATCGAACTTGGTCTCGGAGGAATAGACCGGCAGGTCGCAGCCGGCGCAGGCGAAGATACCCTTGCGGTGTTCGTTGAGCAGCGGGCTGGTGCCGGGATATTCGGTGCCTTCCTTGCGCAGCACGTTGAAGCCTTCGTCGGACAGGATGGCGTGCCATTCGGCGTCGGTCTTGGTGACCTCGAAGGTTTCGGCAGCTCTGGCCGGCCCGCCCATACGCAGCGTTGCCACGGCGCCGGCGACGGCCGCAAAGGCGACGCCGCTGAGAAGTAAATCGCGACGGTTCATGACAGAATCCTCCTGCAGTTTATTTTGCCAAATTTTGCCGCCACAGCAAAATCAAAAGCCGGTGACGGTTGCCCTGCAAACGAACGCTCCACACCGGTTCCACGCTTGTCGCGGACGGGATGGAGCGCTCGGTCGTTTGCGCGGCCCACGGGGGCGCGAGCCGCGCAATCTACAGGGAGCCTTGACCAACTGTTCGTCGGCGGCAGGCGCTTTGTTACATCTTCGGCAGCAGAACCTTGTCGATGACGTGGATGACGCCATTGGACTGCTCGACATCGGCGATCGTTACATTGGCGACATTGCCGTTTTCGTCGGTGACGGTGACCTTGCCGCCATCGGCCTTGAGCGACAACTCGCAACCGCCGACCGTCTTGACCTTGTGGGTGCCTCCGTCGTCCATCGCCATCTTCATCACATCGGCCGCCATCGCCTTGGCGCCGATGACATGGCAGGTCAGGATCTTGGTGAGCTTGTCCTTGTTCTCGGGCTTGAGCAGCGTCTCAACCGTGCCGGCCGGAAGTGCGGCAAAGGCTTCATTGGTCGGTGCGAAGACGGTGAACGGGCCGGCGCCCTGCAGCGTTTCGACCAGGCCCGCAGCCTTGACGGCGGCGACCAGCGTGGTGTGATCCTTCGAATTGACGGCGTTCTCGACGATGTTCTTGTCGGCGAACATGGCGGCGCCGCCAACCATCGGATTTTCGGCATAAGCGACGCTAGCGAGTGCGGAGACGGCAATCGTACCGGCGAGCAAAAGGGTGGCGAGTTTACGCATAGTGTTCGGACTCCTCGGGTTATTGTTCCTCTTTCGGGAACATGAGGAGATACGAGATAGAGCCGCTCGAGTTTCCGCGCGTCGGGAAAAATTATTCTTTATTTGGTTGGCGCATTAAATTTTCGGAGATCGATCCAATAACTTCCATCAGCGCGGACAAAACGAAAACAGCGGAAGATAAACTTCCGCTGTTCTTCATGATCAGGTCATGACCTTGAGATCTATCAGATGCCCTTCAGATCGCCCGCGGCAACGACCGGTCCGGTCGGTTGTCCGGTCGGCGAACCGCCCGTCGGCTCGACGCTGACGGCGAGCACGGCGCCTTGCGCCAGCTTCTGCTGCACGGCCGGTGTCACGGCGATGTGCGTGGTCTGGCCGGTGGGAATGACACCCATCGAGACCGGCGCATTCTTGCCTTCGATCATCCACAACTCGAAGTCCTTGCCGGCGGCGCGTTCGCCCGAAACCAGCGAGAGGCCGACATCGCGGCGTCCGGCGTCGTAGACGACGAGGTATTTGACGTCGCTGCCATCGGCAGCCAGCGAAGCGACCAGACGCTCCTGCGGCACGACGACCGGCGGCCTGACGTAAGGCACGGCGATGTAGAGGACCAGGGCGGCGAGAGCCGCTGCGGTGAGGCCGCGCCAGAAGGCAAGGCTCGCCCATAGGCTGCCGCTCGGCGCCGCAGTAGTCGAGGCTGCGGTGGAGGAGAACAGCCGGCGATCGATAGCCGGCTTGACCGTGGCCGGCGGCTCCACTTCCGCATAAGCGGCGGCCATCGGCGAAAGGTGAACCTCCCAGGAATCGACGAGACGGGCAAAGACGGTCTCCGCGTCGATGCGTCCGGAGGCTATCTGGCGTTCGTCTGCCGGCAGGACGCCGAGAACGTATTCGGCTGCGAGCAGGTCGTCGCCTCCACGTTCCGGTCCATTTTCTTCTGCCAGGGTCATCTTTCCAGACATTCTCTAAGTTTCAATAGGCTGCGGCGCAGCCATGTTCGCATCGTGTTCAGCGGAACCTTGTGACGTTCCGCCAGGTCGGCGTAACTTTCGCCGTTCAAATAGGCACCGCGGACGGCCTGCGCCCGGTCTTGTTCCAACTCTTCGAGGCACTGGTAGATGCGCTCGGATTCACCGCCCGCAACAACCATGGCCTCAGGCCCCGGACCGGGGTCAGCCACGTCAAGCGCGACATCGATATCGGCGGCAGGCTTGCGTCGCGATCGGATGCGATCAATCGCATGATTGCGCGCTATGGCTACCAGCCAGGAGATTGGGCTGAGATCAGAAACCGCGAAACGATCCGCCTTCGTCCACACTTTGACGAAGACCTCTTGCAGCGCTTCTTCCGCATCTCCCCGGTCCCTCAATACACGAAGGCACACGCCGAAAAGTTTCGCGCTGGTCTGCCGGTAGAGCAGATCGAACGCAGCCCGATCCTTCATCGAAGTCCGGACAATCAGGGTGGAGATGTCCTGCGGCGTCATGTCGATAGGCTAGGCGATTGCGATTTATTTGCAAAGGCGGAAATGTTGATCTCCACGCAACGTCCTCCGAGCCGAATCGCCAGTAATTGTCGGTCAGTTGCCAAGGAAATCCGCTGTCGTTAGCCTCTCGCCAAAAGGGGAAAGCAATGTCGGCCGAACGGATGCTTTGGGACAACGATGCAACCGGCCTGGCGGAGCTGGTACATAGCGACGAAATCTCGCCGCAAGACCTTGTCGATGCGGCCATCGCGCGCGCCGAGGCTACCCGCCCTGAAATCAACGCCATTGCCGAGCCGCTTTATGATTTCGCCCGGACGCGGGCGAAATCCGTCGACCGCACCCTGCCGCTGGCCGGCGTGCCATTTGCGCTGAAGGATCTTGGCATCGCCATCAACGGCGTGCCGACGCATACCGGTAGCCGTATTCCGGCTTTCACCGCCGACTTCAACTCGGTGATGACCGAGCGCTATCTCGCTGCCGGGCTCATTCCGATCGCCACCAGCACCTCGCCCGAACAAGGGCTGAGGCTTATGACCGAATCGGCCGCCTTCGGCATCACCCGCAATCCGTGGAACACGGGCCATACTAGCGGCGGTTCCTCTGGCGGCGCGGCGGCTTTGGTCGCGGCCGGCGTGGTGCCGGCGGCGCATGCCTCGGATGGCGGCGGCTCGATCCGGGTGCCATCGGCCTGCACCGGTCTGGTCGGCTTGAAGCCGTCGCGCGGCCGCGTGCCGCAGACGCCGCTGATCAGCGAAGCCTGGTACGGCATGGTCGTCGATCATGCGGTCAGCCGCTCGGTCCGCGATTGCGCGCTGCTGCTCGACCTGACGCATGGGCCCGACCCGCTGGCGCCCTACGCCGCGCCGGCGCCGAAAGGGACCTTTGCCGCCGCTGCGGCGCGCGATCCGGGCAAGCTCAAACTCGCCGTCTATCGACAGTCACCACTCGGCCTGCCGATATCGGCCGAGACGCTCGCTGCGCTGGATAGTGCAGTGGCGCTGGCGCGCGATGGCGGCCACACGGTGGAGGAGATCGACCTGCCCTATATCGATCGCGATTTCATGGCCGATTTCGCCAAGACAGTGGCCTCGGCGGTGGCCGGCACGATGCGTGGGGAGGCCTTGCGCGTCGGCCGCCCGGTTCTGGGCGGCATCGAGCGCGCCACGCGCGTCATTGCGCGCTTCGGCGAGATCGTCTCGGCCGGCGAGATCTATGCCGGCCTGCAGCGGCTCAACGCCGTTTCGCGCCGGCTGATCACCGAGACCGTGCAATATGACGCCGTGTTGATGCCGATCATCGCGCATCCGCCGCTCGCCTGCGGCGCCATGGACCCGAAGGGCGCCGACGAACTCATCGAAAACCTGCTCGACAAACTGCATCTCACTCGGCTGCTGAAACTCAAGCCGCTGCTCGGGCAATTGATGGACAAGAGCCTGTGGTTCACCCATTGGCCGGCGATCCAGAACGTCAGCGGCCAGCCGTCGATCGCGCTGCCTGTCCATGTCACCGATGCCGGCCTGCCGCTCGGTATCCAGGCCGTCGGCCGCCCGGGCGACGAGGAGACGCTTCTGTCGCTGGCCGCGCAGATGGAAAAGAATTCGGGCTGGCTGACGCGGCGGGCGCCGCTGAACGTGCCGGGCTAGAGTCTCGCACCCTCTCGTGATTTTATGATTGTGACAGCAAAGCTGTTTGCGGCCTGCGCCAATTCCCGCTAAGACGCCGCCGTCCTTACCCACATCCAGGGAACCATGCCGATGACGGAGATAACCGCCACCGCCGAAATGCAGGCCGCCCTGCTTTCGCGGGCCCTGCCCTATATGCAGCGCTACGAGCACAAGACGGTGGTGGTGAAATATGGCGGCCATGCCATGGGCGATATCGAGCTCGGCAAGGCCTTCGCCCGCGACATCGCGCTCTTGAAACAATCCGGCGTCAACCCGATCGTCGTCCATGGCGGCGGCCCGCAGATCGGCGCCATGCTGGCCAAGATGGGCATCGAATCGAAGTTCGAAGGCGGCCTGCGCGTCACCGACCAGAAGACGGTCGAGATCGTCGAGATGGTGCTGGCCGGCTCGATCAACAAGGAGATCGTGGCGCTGATCAATGCCGAGGGCGAATGGGCGATCGGCCTGTGCGGCAAGGACGGCAACATGGTGTTCGCCGAAAAGGCGCGCAAGACCATGATCGATCCGGACTCCAACATCGAGCGGGTGCTCGATCTCGGCTTCGTCGGCGAACCGGTCGAGGTCGACCGCACGCTGCTCGACCTTTTGGCGCGCTCCGAAATGATCCCGGTGCTGGCTCCGGTGGCGCCCGGCCGTGACGGCCACACCTACAACATCAATGCCGACACCTTTGCCGGCGCCATCGCCGGCGCCTGCCAGGCGACGCGGCTTCTGTTCCTGACCGACGTGCCCGGCGTGCTCGACAAGAACAAGAAGCTGATCGACGAGCTGACGGTGGCCGAGGCCAGGGCGCTGATCAAGGACGGCACGGTGTCGGGCGGCATGATCCCCAAGGTCGAGACCTGCATCGAGGCGATCGAGCGCGGCGTCGAAGGCGTCGTCATCCTCAACGGCAAGACGCCGCATGCGGTGCTCTTGGAACTGTTCACCGAACACGGCGCCGGCACGCTGATCGTGCCCTGAGCCGCAGCTGACGCCTCAGCTTCGGGCGGCAGGCGTGACGATCGCCGCTTCGGCCGGCTTGCGCGGCGGGCGTATGACGACCATCGATTCTTCTTCGGCATCCTGCGGCGCGCCCCAGAATTCAGCCAGTGTCGGGCCATCCTTGAGGCGGCGGTCCCGGGCCAGAAAGCCCCAGACCTCGCGGAACCAGACACGGCGGCCCATCTGCGTGTACCAGCGCATTGAGTGGCGCTGTTCGGGATCGGGATGGAACAGAATGCGGGCCAATGCCTTCGGCCGCGACTGCACCGCCACTTCGATCAGCTTGACCGAGAAGAACAGCATCCAGGGTTTGAGCCGGGTCATCTGCAGCACCTGGTGCTTGTAGTCCCACAGCCTTGCATCCGTCTGGATCACCTTGCGGTCGCGAGCGATGCGGAAGAACGGCGTCCAGCGATGCGGGGTGACATAGAGCGCCTGGATCTGGTCGGGGTCATAGGCAAGCAGCTGGCGGAAGCCGCGCCACAAATCGCGAAAGGTCTCGTCCTCGAAACCGGCCACCCAGGTCGCCATCGACAGGATGCCGTTGAGGCGCAGCAGCCGGATTGCCTCGCGGTCGGACGAGGTGCTGCCGCCCTTGCGGATCAGCTGCAGCGTCTGCTCGTCGGTGTTTTCCATGCCGAGCAGCCAGCGGATGACGCCGGCCTTGCGGTAGAGATGCAGGATGTCGGCGTCGCGCACGATGTCGTCGGCGCGGGTCGAGCCGACGATCAGCACTGGCACGTTTTCGACGATCAAGGCGTCGAGAAAAGCGCGCCACGCTTTCTTCGACACTGTCGGGTTCTCGTCGGCGAGGTTGATCAATTCGACGCCGTGCTCGCGATGCAGCCAGGCGATCTCCTGCGCGAATTTTTTGGGATCACGGTGCCGCCAGCGGGTCCAGAAACCGCGCTGGCCGCAATAATTGCACAGATGCGGACAGCCGCGCGAAAACTGCATGACCACGGCACGCTTGCCGCCCCAATAACTGTACCGGGCATGATCGATCAGCTCCCAGCCGACGCGGTAGTCGTCGAGATTGGCAATGGTGCCGGCTGGCCGCGTCGCGAACGGACGGCCGAGACCGTCGCGATAGGTGATGCCGGCGACTTCGGCCAATGGCCGGCGGTTGTCCAGCGCCTCGATGAGTGCTGCGATGGTCGCCTCGCCCTCGCCGCGCACGATGAAGTCGAAAACATCGCTCGCCGCCAGTATGTCGCGCCAATGGTAGGTCGGGAACACACCGCCATAGATCACCAGCGTCGCCGGCTCGAGCGCCTTGACCATGCCGGCGATGGCAAGCGCCGTCGGATGCGCCGAGGTCGAGCCGGAATGGCCGATCAGGATGCAGTCGGGCTGACCGCGCAGGGCATCGCGCACCAGTGTGGCCAGCGGCATCGGTCCGAATTCGGCATCGACCAGCCGCACTTTGTGGCCGGCGTCGATGAGCGGGCCGCCGAGTGCCAGCAGACCAAGCGGCGGCAGATGGTCGTCGGGCACGCGGCTGCCTATGGCGGTGTGCGGCGGATTGATCAGCACGATGTTCATGGCGGACCCCAGAGCAGTGGTCCGCATGGCGTAGCCGGTGTTTCAGATCGGCAATTGGGCTCCGTTCAGCAGTTTGCGTGCAGCTTTTCCGTAGAAATGGCGATGCCGAGCCTTACCGCCTCAGATGGGCGAGCGGCACGTGGCCAGGGCCCTTGATGTTCTGCAGCACCAGCTGCGTGTGGACGTCGCGCACGCCGGCAAGCCGCATCAGCCGGTGCATGACGAAGGCATTGAGCTCGTCGACCGAGGGCACCATGACATGCAGCAGGAAATCGTGATCGCCGGTCATCGTCCAGCACGACGAGACCTCGTCCATGCGCTGCACGGCGGCGATGAAGCTCTCGGGCGAGCCGTCGCTGTGGCTGACCAGCCGCACCTCGATGAACACCTCGACCATCAGGCCGACGGCGCGGCGGCTGAGCACGGCGGCGAACCCCTTGATGATGCCGGCCTCCTGCAGCGCCTCGAAGCGGCGCGCGCACGGCGTCGTCGACAGGCCGATCTCCTGCGCCAGTTCGGAGACGGGCTTGCGCCCATCGCGCTGCAGCACATCCAGCATCTTGATTTCGAAATCGTCGAATTGAGGCATTTTCACTCCCCTGAGATAGTTATTGAGGGAATATTACCTCGAATGGCCGGCCTGAGCCATCATCAAAACCGATTTGCCTCGACAAACCGGGCTAGCCTTTAGGCACGTCAGCCGTTGATGATTTGCAGGGAGAAGACCCATGACGACGATGAGCGTTGCCGAGTATGCCCGCGACTGCGCGGCGCAAGGGTTGCGCGGCGACTATTCGGTCTGCCGTTCCGATTTCACCGTGGGGCAAGGCTACGACTACAGCGCCGAGGAACAGGCGGTGTGGCGCACGCTGTGCGACCGCCAGACCAAGCTGACGCAGAAGTTGGCCCACCATTCCTATCTCGATGGCGTCGCCACGCTCGGCCTGCTCGACAAGATCCCGGATTTCGGGGCGGTCAGCGACAAGTTGCGCAAGCTCACCGGCTGGGAAATCGTCGCCGTGCCCGGTCTCATTCCGGCAGCGCCCTTTTTCGACCATCTCGCCAACCGGCGCTTTCCGGTGACCAACTGGCTGCGCACCAATGAAGAACTCGACTACATCGTCGAACCCGACATGTTCCACGACTTCTTCGGCCATGTGCCCATCCTGACGCAGCCGGTGTTTGCCGATTTCATGCAGATGTATGGCGAGAAGGCCGAGAGCGTGATTGCGCTGGGCGGCGACGAGATGATTACCCGGCTCTACTGGTACACGGCCGAATACGGACTGATGCAGGAGAAGGGCCAGCCGCTGAAAGCTTTCGGCGCCGGGCTGATGTCGTCCTTCACTGAATTGCAGTTCGCCGTCGACAGCAAGGCCGCGCACCACGTGCCCTTCGACCTCGAAACGGTGATGCGCACCGGCTACGAGATCGACAAGTTCCAGCGCGCCTATTTCGTGCTGCCGTCCTTCGACGTGTTGCGCGATGCGTTCCGGACCGCTGATTTCAAGGCGATCGTCGCCCGCCGCAAGGGCCAGCCGGCGCTCGACCCGGCAACGGTCTAGTAAATCCGGCACCAGTGTTTAAGGCGCGTCGCATGTCGACGCGACGCGCTTTAGACGCTTTGATCCCGCCAGGCTATTGCATGGCAGACGGGTTCATCCACAGGAACTCCCAGACGTTTCCGTCTGGGTCTTCGATGTGACGGTTGAACATGAAACCGAGATCCTGCGCTGGATTGGGATCCGCGCGGCCGCCTGCCGCCACGCCCTTCTCGATTACGGCATTGATCTCGTCCTTGCTATCGGTGGTGAGCGCGATCAGCATCTGGCTGTCACGCTTGGGGTCGCCGATCTGCCGCGCTGTGAACTGGCTGTAATGCTGGTGCGTGAGCAACATGACTCCAATGGAGTCCGAGAACATGATCGAGCTGGCCTGGTCGCTCGAGAACTGCGGATTCAGCGTGCCCCCGATCGCGAGATAAAAGTTGGTCGCTGCCTGCAGATCGCGCACCGGCAGATTTATAAAGATCATCTTGGTCATCGTTCTAAGCCTTGCCTTCGTTGACAGGTACTAGTCAGTCCAGTACCGTTTCATGGCTACCATGCAGGAACGGTACCGTCTAGTACTTGTTGAGGAGGTGCCATGGGAAACGACGGTGAGACCAGATCAGCACGCAAGGATCGTGAAATCATCCAAGCGGCCACGGCGGCGTTCATCGGCAAAGGCTATGATGGAACCAGCATGGAAGAAATCGCTACCAGGGCGGGAGCTTCCAAGCAGACCGTCTACAAGCATTTCACCGACAAGGAGACGCTGTTCGGCGAAGTCGTTCTGTCGACCGCTACACAAGCCAACGACATCATCGAGTCCGTGACGACGCTGCTTTCCGAGGCGAAGTTCATGGAGGGTGGCCTGCAGCAGCTTGCTCGACGTTTGATAGCGGTTCTCATGGATGAAGAGTTGTTGAAGCTGCGGCGCCTAATTATCGCCAACGCGGACCGAATGCCGCAGCTTGGCCGCAGCTGGTACGAAAAGGGCTTCGAGCGCATGCTTGGCTCAATGGCGTCCTGCTTTCAAAGGCTCACCAGTCGAGGACTGATACAAACCGGTGATCCCCATCTGGCAGCCAGCCATTTTTTTGGAATGCTTCTTTGGATCCCCATGAACGAAGCCATGTTCACGGGAAGCAACCGGCGTTCCAAGGCCGAACTTGAACGACACGCGGATGCCTCGGTGGAGGCGTTTCTTGCCGCTTATGGGGTCCAGCCGAAATAGTCTCGTCCCTGCCGACATATGCAGTGACACCGCAAACACACAGGCATCCCTATCGCCCGGGGGTGTCCGTCCCCTCGGCCTTCAGCCGCGCCAGCTGGTCGCGTTGCAGGTCGAGTGCGGCGTGGACGAAGCGCGATATGGTGGCCAGTTGCGCGTCGCTGAAGGTGGCGACGACTTTCTCGCCTTCCCGCGCGATGGCGCCGTAGTAGCGCGCCGACAGCTCTCGCGTCGCCTCGGTCGCCTCGATCACCACCTTGCGCCGGTCCTCGAGACTGCGCGTGCGGGTCAGGTAGCCGCGCGCCTCCAGCCGATCGATCAGCGCGGTCACCGCCGCCGGCGTCAGGCCGGTTGCTACGGCAATGGCGCCGGCCGATTGCGGGCCGCCATAGAGCAGCCCGATGCAATGGCGTTCGGCCATGTTCAGCCCAAGCCGTACCCCAACCGCTTCGTCATAGGCCTGTGTAGCGTCCTGCCATTGCATGATGGCCAGGCCGATGGCCGTCGTCATTTCCTCGCGATTCAGGGTTGACGAATTTATTTTGATCATCTAACTATCAATCTGTCTAATATTTAGGCCATTGCATCAATATGCGGCTCTGGTTCCGACATAGCAAGAGCCTGCCGCCAGAGAAGGAGTGAAAAATGAGCTTGATTCAACAGCGTGCGCCGCTCTCCCATGAGGAAGAGTACAAATACGCCGAGATGGCGATGAAATGGTACGGCTGGGGCTCGCCCATCGGCCTCGGCATCCTGCTGGTGGCGCTGGCCGCCGCGGCTGTGCTGGTGCGCATCGCCGTCTACGGTCTTTAGAGGCTGTTCCATCCCGATGGGTTCGGGATGGCTTTGTCTTCCGCTTGAGCGTGATCCTTCTGAAACCGGTTTTCAGGGGTCACGCTTCCGGCCAGATCAGAATCCACCCAAAGGCGCGCCAGGGCGGCGGCAGCAATCCTGTCGGCGCCGTCCGCTTTTTGGCGGTCAGACGGTGATGACTTGGTCACACCGTGATGACTTGGTCACACCATGATGACTTCGTCACACCGTGATGACTTTGCTCAGATGGTCGCCAAGCCGGCAGGCCAGCGCGGTGATGGTCGTCGTCGGGTTGCATTCGCCCGAGGTGCAGAACACCGAGGAGCCGCCGACATAGAGATTGTCCATGCCGTGCACCTTGCAGTTGGCGTCGACCACGCTTTTGGTCACATCCGCGCCCATGCGGGTGCCACCCATATGATGGTGGCCGGCCAGTTCCTCATCAGTCGGATAGTCCTGGCCATTGGCAAGCCAGTCCATGATGCGGACGCGGCCGAGGTCCTTCTCGATCAGTGTCGTGCCGAACAGTTTGAGCCCCTCCAGGATGGTGCGGCGCTCCAGCGGCGACTTTTTCCAGTGCAGCTCGATGCGCGGCACGCCGGCATGGTCGACATCGGTCTTCGACAATTCGATGTGGTTCGAGGCCAGTGGCGCCTGTTCCCAGGCGACGTAGAGCTGGGCCGCGCAGCGCAGGTTCTGGCTGAGCTGATACGCCACCCATTCGGCAGCGTCGGGCGCGGTGCAAGCGAGGTCGGCAATCAGGCTCTTGACCCCGGCGTAGGGGGTCTCGATCAGGCGGATGCCGAAATTCATAATCTGCAGCCGCTCCATGGCGGCAAGCGTCGGCGAGAAGAAGGCCTCGTTGACGGCATCGACCTCGAACTCGCTGTAGTCGGCCAGGATGGCATTGCCGCCCTCGAAGGTCGGGTGCTCCATCCAGTAACCGCCAAGCGCCGTGGCGTTCGGCACCACGCCACCATTCGAGCGCTGGTTCGACCACAGAAGCAGCCGCGAATTCTCCAGCCCGCCGGTGCAGACGATGAAATAATCGGCGCTGAAGGCGCCGGCATCCTGGCCGTTCGACCACAACCTGGCGCCGGTAACCTTCTTGCCGTCGCCGGCGAGTTCGGTGGCATAGGTGTTGAGCACGAGCGCGACGGTCTTGCTCTTGTCGAGCTCGTCGGCGAATTTCTCGCCAAAGCGCACGGCCGGGCTTTTGATCAGCTGCACCCAGCGTATGTCGTCCGAAATCGGCACATCGGGCCGGAAGTCGGGAAGCTCGAGAATGTCGTGCACCTCGGGCAGAAAGGGCTCGATGTCGGCGCGGCTGATCGGCCAGCCGGTGTCCGGCGCCCAGGTCTTGGGCTCAAAGTCCTGCTTGTCGAGCACCCGGCACCAGCCGGCCCAGTGGTTCGACGACCCGCCCATGAAGCGCAGCCGGGTGATGTCGAGATCGAAATAGGGATCGCCGACCGTGGTGCCGCGGTAGAAATCCTGCGATTCGTCACTGAACTCGCGTGAGCCGGCCTCCAGCACCACTACCGGAATGCCGGCGGCGCCGAGCTTCCTGGCGATGGTGGTGCCGGCGGGCCCGGAGCCGAGGATGCAGACCTTGGGTTTGAAATCCGTGGCCCGAAACGCCTCGTAGCTGTCGAAGATCATGCCAGGTCGCTCCGCTTCAGGACCCAGCCATTGACCACGACGATCTCGTCGGGGTCGGCATCGGGGCGGTCGCTGTCAGGCAGCTTGCGAAACAGCTGTAACGCCGGCATCGCAACCAGCGCCTGCATGATGGCGCGGCGCGATATTTTCTTGATGAAGAAACTCATGAAACGTCTCTCGATGGGGGCTTCGATCCACGCATGGCGTTCCCTGAACGGCACACGTGCCCGCCAGACAGGCCATTTCCGTGCCAGTCCTAGCCGGTAAACGGCTTACAACCGGGTAAACGGCGTGGTTGCGTGAAAAACAATGTTAGCAAATCCTTAGCAAGCATAGGCGGGAGCCTCAGGCGGCTTCGGAAATGTCCCGGTCGAGGATCGACAAATTGCGGCCACGGTGCTTGGCCTCGTAAAGCCGGAGGTCGGCAGCGCGCATCAGCTCCGAAACATTGGCGTCCTCACCGCAAGTGATGCCGCCAATGCTGACGGTCAGCGGCACCGTGCGCTCGTCGACCGGGCGGAAGCGGATCAGCTCGACTTCGCGGCGGATGCGCTCGGCGACGCGCCTCGCCTCCCCGCCAGTGGCGCCGACCAAGAAGGCGCCGAACTCCTCGCCGCCGATGCGGCCGAGCACGTCGCCGCTGCGCACGCCGCGCTCGATGGCGCTGGCGATCAGCAGCAGCGCGTCATCGCCGGTCAGATGGCCAAAACTGTCGTTGATCGCCTTGAAATGGTCGGCGTCGATGATCAGCAGCGCGCCGCGATCGGATTTGCGCCGAGAGCCGTCGAGCGCGGCAAAGAAGCTCTCGCGGTTGAGCATGCCGGTCATGTCGTCGCGGCTTGCCTTCTCCGACAGACGCCGGTGCGCGGCGGCGAGCTGGGCATGCGCGCGGGCGAGGTCGCGATGCGCGCTTTTCAACCTGTCGCTCTGCCAGAAGGTGCTGGCGCAGGCGATCCAGGCGAGCGCCAGCGGGCACACAGTCGATGTCAGCCAGATGGTGCGAGTGACCGGAAAACCCATGGCGGGGACGATAATCAGCGTCAGCAAAAGCGAGACGGCTACCGAGCCGAACGCGACGGCGGCGGACTTTAAAAGTATGCGACTCATCGCTGGCTCCCACTGAACCGTCTCTGTGCCAGCAAGCCCTGAAGGCCACCTTTCGGGGATGGCTAAAATTTGAATGGAGAGGCCATTTTTACAACTCTAGATGCGTATAGGTTGTGGATAAGTCCAGCCGCAGAAAGGGGTTCGAACGGCAGATATTTCGTGCCATAAGGACGCCATGACCACGTCGCCCGATCCCGCCCGCTTTGCCCATGTCACCGACTGGGTGTTCGACCTCGACAACACGCTCTATCCGCACCATTCGAATCTGTTTTCGCAGATCGACGTCAAGATGACGGCCTATGTCGGAGAACTGCTGACGCTGCCGCGTGACGAGGCCCGCAAGCTGCAGAAGGAACTCTATCTGGAATATGGCACGACGCTGAACGGGCTGATGACGCGCCACGGCATCGACCCCGACGACTTCCTCGAAAAGGTGCACGACATCGACTATTCGTGGCTGGTGCCCGATCCGGTGCTGGGCACCGCCATCCGCCAGCTTCCCGGGCGCAAGTTCATCTTCACCAATGGCGACCGCAGGCATGCCGAGCGGACCGCGCGCCAGCTCGGCATCCTCGACCATTTCGATGACATTTTCGACATCGTCGCCGCCGGGCTGAATCCCAAGCCGGCGCGCCAGACCTATGAGAAGTTTGCCGAACTGCACGCCGTCACCGGCCACAATGCGGTGATGTTCGAGGATCTCGCCCGCAATCTGGCGGTGCCGAAATCGCTCGGCATGACCACGGTGCTGGTGGTGCCGCGCAATTTCGAGCCGACCTTTGCCGAGATTTGGGAACGCGACCCGGCCAATGAGGACGACGTCGATTTCGTCACCGACGACCTTGCGGAATTTCTGACTGGAATAGTGAGTAGGCAGTAGGGATTGGGCAGTAGGGGAAAAGGCATTGTGGGACTGCTTTCCTACTGCCTACTGCCTACTGCCTAATCCCTACTCCCCTAACTTGTAGAAGCGGCTGATGATGCCCCAGGCCTCGTCGGCGGTGTCGACGAAGTCGATGATGTCCTGGTCGCCGGGCGTGATGGTGCCTTGTTCGGCGAGGAAATCGAGATCGATCGCCCTTTTCCAGAACGCCTTGCCGAACAGGATCACCGGCACGCGCTCCATGCGCCCGGTCTGGATCAAGGTCAGCGTCTCGAAGAATTCGTCCATGGTGCCAAAGCCACCCGGAAACACCGCGACGGCCTTGGCGCGCATGACGAAATGCATCTTGCGGATGGCGAAGTAGTGGAAGTTGAAGCACAGCTCCGGCGTCACATAGGCGTTCGGCGCCTGCTCGTGCGGCAGGACGATGTTGAGGCCGATCGACGGCGCACCGACATCGTCGGCGCCACGATTGCCCGCTTCCATGACGCCTGGCCCACCACCGGTGACGACGACGAATTCACGGTAATAGGACGTGGCTGACTGCTGCGAGCAGAGGCGGGCGAATTTGCGCGCCTCCTCGTAATATTTGCTGTTGTGCTCGAGGTTCTTCTTCTGCGTCTCGTTCTTGGCCGCCCAGGCCTCGCCACCGGGTTCGGGAATACGCGCGCCGCCGAACAGGATCACCGTCGAGCGGATGCCGCGTTCGGCCAGGATCATTTCCGGCTTCAAGAGTTCAAGCTGCAAGCGCACCGCGCGCAATTCCCGACGCGTCATGAAGTCGGGATCGTTCCACGCCAGACGGTAGGTATCGGCGCGCGTCTGCGGCGTATCGGGCACGCTTTTCGAGCGCTCCAGATCCTCGTCCGAATGCGGCAGCGGCGTCCATCCCGCCTTTTCCATAGGAGTCATATGCTTTACCCGTCCCAACAGTTCACTTGCGCCGTCCCATGGCGCACGCGCGATTGACCCCCAATACGCCTTAACATAGGGTCCGCGCGATTTTCAAAACAGGTTAAGGCGATGGCCCTTAACAGCGCGGTAACGGAGCGAATTCATGTCGAAGCCTGATCTGGCGAGCCTCGAAAAGACCATCGAGAAGGCCTTCGAGGAGCGCGACACGATTTCGACCGCGACCCGCGGCGAAACGCGCGACGCAATTCAGACTTCGCTCGACCTGCTCGACCGTGGCACGGTGCGCGTCGCCGAGCGCCAGGCCGACGGCAAATGGCACGTCAACCAGTGGCTGAAGAAGGCGGTGCTGCTCTCCTTCCGGCTCTATCCGATGGAGATCATCAAGGGCGGTCCCGGCCAGGCGGTGTGGTGGGACAAGGTGGCGTCGAAATTCGACGGCTGGAGCGCGGTCGATTTCGAGAAGGCCGGCTTCCGCGCCGTGCCGTCGTCGATCGTGCGCCGCTCGGCCTATGTCGCGCCCGGCGCGGTGCTGATGCCGTCCTTCGTCAATGTCGGCGCCTATGTCGATAGCGGCACCATGGTCGACACCTGGGCCTCGGTCGGCTCCTGCGCCCAGATCGGCAAGAACGTGCACCTGTCGGGCGGCGTCGGCATTGGCGGCGTGCTGGAGCCGATGCAAGCCGGCCCGACCATCATCGAGGACAATTGCTTCATCGGCGCACGCTCGGAAGTGGTCGAGGGCTGCATCGTGCGCGAAGGTTCGGTGCTCGGCATGGGCGTGTTCATCGGCCAGTCGACCAAGATCGTCGACCGCGCCACCGGCGAGGTGTTTTATGGCGAAGTTCCGCCGAATTCCGTCGTCGTCGCCGGCTCGATGCCGGGCAAGGCTTTTCCGAACAACGAGCCCGGCCCGGGCCTCTACTGCGCCGTCATCGTCAAGCGGGTCGACGCCAAGACCCGCTCCAAGACGTCGATCAACGAATTGCTGCGCGATTGATCTTTTTTGCAAACGGACGCACCTTCCGCCGGCGCGACATTCCGTCGCGCTGATTCAGCATGGAGGGGTGACATGGACTGGAAGTATCTTCTGACGAGCTATGAAGGCCGTATTAACCGTGCCAAGTTCTGGGCTTGCGTTGGTGTGATATTCGTCGGCGCCATCATCGCCATCATCATCGACAACATCATCGGCACCAATTTCAACGGCATGCCCTACGGTTTCGTCTACCTGATCTATGTAATCGCCACGCTCTATCTGGTCTTCGCCGTCTACGCCAAGCGCTGGCATGACCGCAACAAGTCGGGGTGGTGGACCCTGATCCTGTTTGTGCCTTTTATTGGTGCGATCTGGTTCATCGTGGAATGCGGCATTCTCGAAGGCACTCGAGGCGCCAATCAATATGGACCGGACCCGCTTGCCTGAAAAAACAGACCTCATTTGGCTTTTCTTCAAAACCTCAGGCCGCGTCAGCCCCAGTGCGTATGCGCTGGCCGGCCTGCTTTTGCTGCTTGCCCAGTTTTTCCCGCTCTACCAGTTTGCCAGGCTGGAGCCCGGCACCGCAAATAGCCAAGTCTGGGCCGTTGTGGTCTGGACTGCGTTGCTGATTACGACCTGGTCGAGCTTCGCGGTTACCGCAAAGCGCTTCCATGATTTCGGCAAGCCGACTTACTACGCGTTGATCTCTCTCATCATCGGCCCGATTCTTCTTCTCATTCTAGCCTGCTTCAGAAGTGATCCCGGGCCTAATCGCTACGGCCGGCACACCAATGCTCCTGCACAACCCTGAGGGCTGACCGGATATCTCGCCATGCGCTACCGCACGCTTGATCCGAAACTGATCATCGACACGGCCGAGCGGCTGGAGGAGCGCGTCGCCGAGCGTTTTCCCGAGGCCGGCCTGCGCGGCGTCGCCGCCGAACTGGTGTCGCTGTCGCGTGACCTGGCCAAGGCGGCGCAAGCGCTCGAAACGCCGATCTGGTGGCTGCGCGGCGCCATCGTCGCCGCCGTTGCCGCCGGCGCACTGATCTTCCTGTTCGTCGGCACCATCCTGCCGCTCATCCACATCTCGCAGGCCGACGATGCGGTGCAGTCGGTGCAAGGCATCGAGGCCACGATCAACATGATCATCCTTGCCGTGCTAGGCCTGCTGGCGCTGATCCGCACCGAGGAACGCATCAAGCGCAAGCGGGTCTTTCGCCAGCTGCATGGGCTGAGGTCGCTGATCCATGTCATCGACATGCACCAGCTGACCAAGGATCCGGCCGCATTGTCTGCAAACTTCAGGCCGACCGCGCATTCGCCGGCGCGTATCACCAATGCCGCGGACCTGGCGCGCTACCTCGATTATTGCTCGGAAATGCTGTCGATCACCGGCAAGATCGCGGCGCTGTTCGCGCAGTCGGTCAATGACGATGTGGTCATCGACGGCGTCAACGACATCGAGAACCTGGCATCCAACCTGTCGCGCAAGATCTGGCAGAAGATCACGCTGATCGAAAACCATCCGGCGGCGCAGCCGCTGCCGGCGCCAGGCCCGGCGAGCAAAGCGCCGGCTCCGAGGCGGGCACCAAAGCTGTGACGCAGCGGTGCCGGCGTGCCTGCTTTTTCCGGGCTCATGTGCGGGCCAAGGCCTGACGCTCGCGGCGAATAGCCTATCTAGCGACGGCTTCCGGCGTCAGCCCGGGTGACCCGCGCTTTTCCCGCTCGGCCTGCCGCACCAGCGCGGTGACGCGCTTCAGCAAAGGCGCCGGCGTGCCAACCTTTTCAGCGAGGCTCAGCACCGCTCCCTGCAGGTCGCCGATTTCGGTTGGCCGGCCGCGCTGGAGATCGTCCCACATGGAAGAGCGCGCCTGCGGGTCGATGGCGAGCATGCGGCGCGCCACCAGCCGGAACAGCCAATCCGGCAGCCGGAGCAGTTTCGGCAGCAGGCCGGGACGCAATCCGCCGATCCGCGCCGGCGCAATGTGTGACGCCTTCATCGCCGCCAGCGCCTCATCGATCTGACCGGCAAGGATCCGCCGCCAGCGGCGGTCGGCAAGTTCGCGCGCCAGCGGCAGACCGGACAGAGCGACAAGCGCATTGTTGAGATTGATCAGCAGCTTGCCCCACTGCACCGCCTTCATGTCGGCATGGGTCTCGACGGCAAGGCCTTCGACATCGAGGAGGCCGGCAAGGCCGGCCATACCGTCTTCGATCATCACTTTGCCCTCGCTGGCGCGATGCACGTGAAGCGGCAACTTGCCTTCGGCCGACTGGACGACATTGAACGGCACCATGCCGGCGAGCACCAGTCGAGAGCCCAGCCCGGTGCGTAGCCGGTCGGCATTGCCGACACCGTTCTGCAGACTGACCACCACGACATCGCCACGAGCGTGTGTGGCAATAAGCGCCGCCATCTCTTCAGTGGCGCCGTTCTTGACTGTCACCAGCACCACGTCGGCATTGGCCAGGGCGGCGGCCGGATCGGCGGTCACGGAAAGGGCGCCCGGCTTGATGGATCGGTCGCGGCCGTCGAGGTCGGTGACGCGCAGCCCACCGCCCAGCACGGCCTCCGCGATGCGCGGCCGCGCCAGAAACACCACCTTGCGTCCTGCCAGTGCCAGGCAGCCGCCCACATAGCAGCCGATGCTGCCGGCGCCGGCGATGACGATGGTCTTATCGGCGTTGGCCATGCGATAATCTCGTGTTGGCCTGCACTATACGACATGAAAACCATAATGTCGGCGGCAGGACCGGTCATCATCTCTGACCGTGACAGGCCTTTCGCTTTCGACTATCGCTTTGCCCATGAAACTGCCGACCGATCCCGCCGCAAACCTCGCGACCCTCATACGCTGCGCCTCCGTAACGCCCGCCGAGGGCGGCGCGTTGAGCGCGCTGGAAGACATGCTGAAGCCGCTCGGCTTTTCGGTCGAACGCCCGGTGTTTTCCGAAGACGGCACGCCCGACATCGAGAACCTTTACGCGCGCCGCTCCGGCAATGGGCCGCATCTGATGTTTGCCGGCCATACCGACGTGGTGCCGGTGGGCGACGAGGCGTCGTGGACGCATCCGCCCTTTGCCGCCGAGATCGCCAAGGGCGAGATGTACGGCCGCGGCGCCGTAGACATGAAGGGCGGCATCGCCTGTTTCATCGCCGCCGTGGCGCGCCATGTCGAGACAAAGGGCGGCCCGAAGGGCTCGGTCTCGCTGCTGATCACCGGTGACGAAGAGGGCCCGGCCATCAACGGCACGACAAAACTGCTCGACTGGGCTGCGGCCAAGGGCGAGAAATGGGATGCCTCGATCGTCGGCGAGCCGACCAACCCGGACGCGCTCGGCGACATGATCAAGATCGGCCGGCGCGGCTCGATGTCCGGCAGCGTCACCGTTAACGGCAGGCAAGGCCATGTCGCCTATCCCTTGCTGGCCGACAATCCGGTGCGCGGCCTGATGAGCCTGGTCGAGGCCTTGCTCCACCCCGTTTTCGACAAGGGTACGAAGGATTTCCAGCCGACCAACCTCGAAGTGACCTCGATCGATGTCGGCAACCCGGCGACCAATGTCATTCCGGCCAGAGCGACAGCCACCTTCAACATCCGCTTCAACGACAGCTGGGCGGCCGAGACCGTGCAGGCCGAGATCCACAACCGCCTCGACCAGGCGGCCAAGCGCAAGAAATACCGAACCGGCAAGAAGACGCCGGTCGACTACGAGCTGGTCTGGCGCGACCGGCCGAGCCATGTCTTCCTGACGCGCGACGACAAGCTGATCGAAACGCTGCGCGGCTCGATTAGGGCGGCGGTCGGCAAGGAGCCGGCGCTGTCCACCTCCGGCGGCACCTCGGACGCCCGTTTCATCAAGGATTATTGCCCGGTGGTCGAGTTCGGACTGGTCGGCAAGACCATGCATATGGTCGATGAACGCGTCGCACTGGCCGACCTCGAGACGCTGACCCAGATCTATCAGCGCTTCATCGAAGACTGGTTCGAGCAGGGCTGATCATGCTTTCGGCTGACGAGACCTCTTCATCGCTTACCGGCGCCTGGCGGCTGATGCTCGGCAAGGCCGACGGCTTGCGGCTGCTCGACCTGTCGGCAGACGGCTTCTGGAATTCCTTCTTCGCCATCGTCGTCGCCGCGCCGGCGATGATCGTCGGCTGGGTCGGCACGGCCAACGAGATCGGCGACCCCAATGCGTTCGCCGGGCGGCTGGGCATGTTGATCCGCCTGGCAACCGTCGACCTCGGCTCGTGGCTGCTGCCGTTGGTTGTGCTTGCCCTGGTCGCGTCGCGCGCCGGCATCGGCGACCGCTTCGTCCACTACGTCGTCGCCAGCAACTGGGCGTCGGCAATCACCGCCTGGATGCTGCTACCATCGGCGTTGATCCGGCTTTTCCTGCCGTCCGGCAACCCAGTTGCCGAATTGGTGTGGCTGGTTCTGGTGGTGCTGTCGCTGGTACTCACCTGGCGGATGACCAACGCCGCGATCGGCAAGGGCGCGGCTGTCGGCAGCGCCGTGTTCGCAGGCATGTTGGTGGTGTCCCTGGCCGTCCTGTTCGGCCTGGTGGCGCTGCTCGGCATCACTGTGCCGACCGCCGCTCCGGCTTAGAATTTTTCCGGGTAATCGACACCGACGAGGAAAAGCCCGTCGGGCGGCGCCACCTGACCGCAGGCGGCGCGGTCTTGCGCATCGAGCGCGGCCTTGAGATCGGCAGCCGTCCAGCCGCCGTCGCCGACGCGCTTCAGCGACCCGACCATGGAGCGCACCTGGTTGTGCAGGAAGGAGCGCGCCGAGGCCCTGATATCGATCAGGTCGCCCTGGCGGCTCACATCGAGCCGCTCCAGCGTCCGCACCGGACTGTTGGCCTGGCACTGCGTCGAGCGGAAGGTGGTAAAGTCATGTCGGCCGAGCAGGACTTTCGCCGCTTCGTGCATGGCGTCCGCATCGAGCCGTTTCGGCACCCACCAGACCCGGCCCTTTTCCATCGCAGCGGGCGCGCGCCGGTTGAGGATGCGGTAGAGATAGTGCCGCCCGGTAGCCGAGAAACGGGCATCGAAATCGTCGGGGACAACCGTCGCCTGCAGGATGGCGACATGCGCGCCCGCCGCCTGCAGATGCGCGTTGATGGCGTCGCGCACCTTGTCGTTTGGCCACGCCTTGGTGAGGTCGACATGCGCCACCTGGGCGGTCGCATGCACGCCGGCGTCGGTGCGGCCAGCGGCGCGCAACCGCACCGCCTCGCCGCTGAATTTCTCGATCGCCTGCTCTATCGCCTGCTGCACCGAAGGCTGATCCGCCTGGTGTTGCCAGCCGGCGAAGAGGCTGCCGTCATATTCGATATCGAGACGAAAACGCGGCATGAGCGATCTGCACCCGCCTAGAGCCGGAAGATTTCAGGTCGTTTCGACCTGAAATCTGAATCGGGCTCTAGATCGAAGAGATAGAGCATGATGTCATCCGAAAACCGCTTCACACTTTTCGGCATCATGCTCAGGCGGCGAGTGCGGTAAAGGCCTGGGCGTAGACCAGTCTGCCTTTTTCGGGTGCGTCACCCCAGGCCAGCGCCTGCAGCGCTTCGCCCTGGTATTCGCTCTCGAAGTTTTCGGCGCGCGCATGGTTGTAGCCGAAGCGGCCGTAATAGGCAGGATCGCCCAACACAACGGCGAGCACCTCGCCGGCATCCCTGAGGCGGATATGCGCCTCGCGGATCAACGCGCCGCCAATGCCCGAGCCGTGGAAAGACGGCTCGACGGCCAACGGCGCCAGCGCCACGGCTGCAAACTGCTTGCCGCCATTCTGGACGAACAGGCGGGAAAACAGGATATGGCCGACCACCTGGCCGTCTTCTTCCGCCACCAGCTCGACAACGGAGTCGCCGCCGGTGACCAGCGCGTCGACCAGCCCGGCCTCCGCCTGCTGACCGAATGCGTGTTCCTCGACGAGGCGTATAGCCTCGCGGTCCCGCAGCGTCGCGCCGCGTATCGACATCATGCTCATGAGAATTTCATTCCTTTTTCGATTTTGGCCCCGCGCAGAAACTCCTGCGCGGCAGCGGGCCTTCCGCCCGCCCGTTGAACTTCGACCAGCCTGACCGCGCCTGCCCCGCAGGCGACCGTCAGTCGGTCATCGAGAATTCCTCCCGACTCGCCCATGCCTTCCGAAAGCGTACCTTCAGAAAGCGTCGAGCGAAGCAGTTTCAGCCGTTCTGTGCGGCCGCCAATTTCGGCCTCGCACCAGGCGCCAGGGAATGGCGACAGGCCGCGAATGTGATTGTGGACCTCGCCAGCCGGCCGCGTCCAGTCAATACGCGTCTCCGATTTGTCGATTTTTCTGGCGTAGGTCACCCCGTCAGTCGCCTGCAAGGCTGATGCCAGCGTATTTGTCTCCAATCGGGACAATGCTTCCACAATCAGCGTGGCAGCAATGTTCATCAAGCGATCGTGCAGATCGCCGGCCGTCATATCGGGTCCGATGGCGCACTTTTCAACCAGTGCCACCGGGCCGGTGTCCAGGCCCTCTTCCATGCGCATCACCATCATGCCGGTCTCGGTGTCGCCGGCCATGATGGCGCGCTGGATGGGAGCTGCACCACGCCAGCGTGGCAAAAGCGAGGCGTGGCCGTTGACACAGCCGAGCTGCGGAGCCTCCAGAATAGGCTTCGGCAACAGCAGGCCATAGGCGACAACGACGGCGATATCGGCCTGCAACGCGCGGAAAGCGGCCTGCTCCGTCTCGCCTTTCAGCGAAGTTGGCGTGCGTACAGCGATCCCCAGCCGCTCGGCTTCGCGCTGCACCGGCGACGGTGTCAGCTCCAGCCCGCGGCGGCCCGCGGCGCGCGGCGGCTGGGTGTAAACGGCTGGTATCTCGTGCCCGGCCTCAGCAATCGCGCGCAGCACCGGCACCGAAAACTCCGGCGTGCCCATGAAGATGACGCGAAGCGGCATCTTCCTATCCCACCAGCTTGCCCGGCGCCTTGTCCTTGGCGAGCTTCTTGAACTTCTTGACCACCATATCGCGCTTCAGCTTCGAGATGTGGTCGATGAACAGGACGCCGTTGAGGTGGTCGATCTCGTGCTGCAGGCAGGTCGACATCAGGCCCTCGGCCTCGATCTCCTGCAGCTTGCCGTCGCGATCGAGATATTTTACCCGCACCGAAGCCGGTCGCTCGACCTCGGCGTAATAGTCGGGGATCGACAGGCAGCCTTCCTCGTAGACCGAGCGGGCGTCGGCGCTTTCGAGGACTTCGGGATTGATGAAGACATGCGGCGCCGGCGCCTCGTCTTCCTTGGCGAGATCGATGACCAGCATGCGCAGCGGCTCGCCGATCTGGATTGCGGCGAGACCGATGCCCGGCGCGTCATACATGGTCGCCAGCATGTCGTCAGCCAGTTTGCGCACGGACGCGTCGACGCGTTCGACCGGTTTGGAAACCTGGCGCAGGATCGGATCGGGAAGGATGATGAGCGGCTTGATCGACATGGCGTCTCACCTAAAACGTCGCAGGAAAAGCGTCAACCGGTGCGGTTGGCGCCCGTTCACGTTTTGATCTGTGCCAGGGCGGCGAATCGGCTATGCTTGGGGGATGAACGATCTGAGCACCATCCTTTCCGAACCCGTCGCCCGGCTCGGGGCCACGACCATCACGCTCGGCCATGCGCTGGTGTTCGGCGCGATCGTGTTTCTCGGCCTGTTCCTGGCGCTTGTCGTCGCTCTGTGGCGGTCGGCCAAGGCGCGCACCATCGCAGCCGCTGAGGCCGCCGACCACGCCCGCGACGCCGAGGCGCGGATGGCCGGCATATTGCAAAGCCAGGCCGAGATGCAGGGCCGCATGGGCGCCATCGCCGACGTGTTCGGCGCAAGGCAGGCCGAACTCAACCAGTCGATCGGCCAGCGGCTCGACGCCATGACCGGCCGCCTCGGCCAGACCATGACCGAGCAGACCAAGTCCACGCATGAAAGCCTGGCGAAATTGCAGGAACGGCTGGCGGTCATCGATACCGCCCAAGGCAACATCCAGTCGCTGGCCGGCCAGGTCGTGCAGTTGCAGGCGATCCTGTCCAACAAGCAGACGCGCGGCGCCTTCGGCCAGTCGCGCATGGAGGCGATCGTCGCCGACGGCCTGCCGATGGGCGCTTACGAATTCCAGGCCACGCTGTCGAATGGCAGCCGGCCCGACTGCCTGGTGCGGATGCCGAACGGCGCGCCGCAGCTTGCCATCGACGCCAAATTTCCGCTGGAAGCCTGGAATGCCATCCGCGCCGCCGACGGTGCGGAACTGCAGAAGGTCGCGGCCCAGGCTTTCCGCCGCGACATCGAAATCCATGTCCGCGATATCTCGGAAAAATACCTGATCCAGGGCGAGACGCAGGACACCGCCTTCATGTTCGTGCCGTCGGAATCGGTGTTTGCCGAAATCCACGAGAATTTCGACGCTCTCATCCAGAAGGCGCACCGCGCCCGTGTCATCATCGTCTCGCCGTCGCTGTTGATGCTGTCGATCCAGGTCATCCAGGCGATCCTCAAGGACGCCCGCATGCGCGAACAGGCGCATCTGATCCAGGGCGAGGTCATCCGGCTGATGGAGGATGTCGATCGCGTCGACGAGCGGGTGCGCCGGCTGCAGACGCATTTTGGCCAGTCGGCCAAGGACATCGAGGAGATACTGGTGTCGACCTCGAAAGTGACCAGGCGCGGCAAGAAGATCGAGGCGCTGGAGTTCGGCGAAAGCGAAGCCGAAGCGCGTGGCGGCGGACCGGCCAAGGCTGAACCCGGGGTACGAGTGGCGGATTCCAAGACGGGCCAACTCAGGCTCCGTGTCGTCGAAGGTGACGATTAGACCGTAGCCACGATTACGTGTGCCTGAATTTTGGCCGCAACCTCGCCGCTGCCATGTCTGGCCGTCATCGCGGCTGCGACATGATCGGTAGCGGTTTCCAGTTTTCCTCTGGCCTCGATTTCGTTGCGAAGCGGAGTTCCCTGGCAATAAGCAACGGCCGGAAGGCGCGGCGAGGAGGCACGGCTTTGTTCGGCTTTCGTCTCGATCGCCACACGGGAGAAACCTGCATCTTCCAGTTCGCCGCGGATCAGCGCCGTGTCATGGTAGCCGTGCGGCGTGCGGGCTAGAAAGCGCGGCGGATCGTCCGGAAAAATCTCCGCAAGAGCGTTCGTCACATCATCGGCGAATACATTCTCTTCGATGCGATCCCATACGTTGAACAGGAAATGGCCTCCGGGCTTCAGGACCCGCTTTGCTTCGCGATAGCCGGCGGTGCGGTCGGGAAAGAACATTGCGCCGAACTGGCAACAAACGAGATCGAATGCCGCATCTTCGAACGGCAGCGCCAGAGCATCCGCCTGACGCCATTGGATGCGACTGTCGGGAGCTTGCCGCGAGGCCGCGTAGTCGAGCATCGGCTGGTTGAGATCGGTCACGACATAGCTTGCGCCAGGAGACAGTTTTGGCGCCAGTGCGCGGGTGACAACCCCGGTGCCCGCGGCGATCTCCAAAACGGCGCTGGGTGACAGGGACGCTGCCCGTCGTGCAATATCCGCGGCGAATGGCTCGAAAATCAACGGCACCATGTAACGGTCGTAGTTTTCCGGAACCGAGCCGGCAAACACCTTGTCCGTTTCCGACATTGCTATCCCCCGCCATCCGTTTGATGGCGACCCTAGCACATCATCGTCTGGTTTGGGCCGCGTTTAACCGGGAGGCAGGTGCTACTGCGCCTCCACGATGCTTACGCCCTCGAATTCCGGAAGCCAGTGCAGGGCTGATCGGTGCCATTTCTGTTGGGTTGGAACCAGATCCTCGCGTTGCCGCGCGGTCCCTGCCCTGATCCCATAGATCTTCGGGCCGTCGCCGGCCGACGTGGCGTAAAGATGCGAACCGCAGTCGCCGCAAAAGGCCTGGGCGCGCTTGGCGCCGCTCGATCCTGTCTTGATATAGAGCTTCGGCGTGCCTTTGGTGATCCGGTAGTGATCCTCAGGCGCGGGAACGGTGACACGAAAGGCGGTGCCGGTTAGCTGCTGGCAATCCGTGCAATGACAGATAGAGGTCTTTTCCGGGTCGACCTCTGCTTCATAAGTTATGGCGCCGCAATGACACCCACCATCGATTTTCATGGTTGCTCCTCCGAAATCCGTCGAGTGATCTTAGCGGGACAAGGCGATGGGGCCAACGGTGGACTTCTGGTCCAGGACTAGTTCGATGCCGCCTCGACCTGTTTGCGCCGGTGTTCCCAGGTTCCCGTCGTTTGCGGCTTGACGAACAGCCTGGTGATCTCAGGCACCTCCTTCTTCAGCAGCGCCTCCAGGCGCTCGACGCAGGCTTCGATCTCGGGCGCCGTCAGATGGTCCTCGAATTCGATGCTGAGGCCGGCGACGATCTGTTGTGGTCCGAGGTGGACGGTGAGGACGCCATTGGCCCGCTGCACCGCCGGATCCTGCTGGGCGATGGCCAGCACCTTGGCTTGCACCTCGGGCGAGGCCGTCTCGCCGATGAGCAAGCCCTTGCTTTCTCGTGCCAGGAAGATCGCCGTGGCGCCGAGGATGATCGCGATGCCGATCGAGGCGGCGCCGTCGAGCTCGGGCATGTCAAGGAGATCTGCCGCCAATATGCCGGCGAAGGCGACGACGAGGCCGAGAAGAGCGGCGCTGTCCTCGAACAGGATCGTGTAAACACTCGGATCCTTGCTCGATTGCACGGCCTGCAGCCAGCCCTGCTTGCCCTTTTGCTGGCGGAACTCCTTCAGCGCCACATACCAGGAGCTGCCCTCGAACAGCATTGAGAGGCCAAGCACGATGTAGTTGATTTTGGGATTGGCGACCGGCTCGGGCGCCATGATGTGGACGACGCCCTCGTAGAAGGACACGCCGGCGCCAAGCGCAAAAACCAGCAGGGCGACAATAAAGCTCCAGAAATACAGCTCTCGGCCATGGCCGAGCGGATGCGTTCGGTCCGGCGGGCGGGCGGCGCGGTGCATGCCGTAGAGCAGCAGGCCGCCATTGCCGGTGTCGACCAGCGAGTGCACACCTTCCGACAGCATGGCCGAACTGCCGGTGAAGAAGGCGGCGACGAATTTGGTCAGCGCAATGGCGAGATTGCCGGCGAGCGCCGCGTAGATGACCATCTTTGATCCGCCATGCGCAGCCATGCCGTCTTGTCCCTCCAAGCCACCCAATGTAACGGCCCTGCCGCCGAAGCTCCACAGGCATCACAACGCACCAATCGCCCGGTCGTTCAGGCCCTTGAAGGCTCGCTAGAGCGTTTCACCGTTTCACGGAAACGGCGAGCCGCTCTATCTCTTTGTTTTTGCGCAATTCCGGACGGAAAACCGCTCACACTTTTCCTGGAATTGCTCCAGCGGAAAAGGCGCCCCTATTCGATGATCTCGTCCGTCCACACCTTGAAGCCGGCCAGCGTGCCGGGCCCAAAGATATGGGTCAACGGCACGTCGGCGGCGTCGCGGCCGGAGGCGATCAGGATGCGGCCGATGCGCGGCGAATTGTTACGCGGATCGAAGACATGCCAGCGACCGCCGAGATAGACCTCCATCCAGGCTGCGAAATCCATGCTCGCCCAGGGTTTGGCCAGGCCGATGTCGCTGATGTAGCCGGTGCAGTAGCGGGTCGGGATGTTGAGCGCGCGGCAGAAGGTGACGGCGAGATGGGCAAAGTCGCGGCAGACGCCGCTTTGCTCGCGATAGGCTTCCGCCGCGGTGCGCGTCGGCCGCGCATTGCCGTAGCTGAAGACGATGTGGTTGTGGACGAAGTCGCAGACCGCTTGTACGCGGGCAATGCCGAGCGGGGTGTTGCCGAACAACCGCCAGGCTTCGCTGGCCAGGAGATCGCTCTCGCAAAAGCGGCTGGGCAACAGAAACAGCAGTGTATCTGACGGCAGGTCGCGCACCTCGTGCTGCCAGGCCATCAGGTCGCCCATCTCGAATGTGCCGGGGTCGCGGATCACCGAATCGGTGCCGAAGGTAAAGCGGCCGGGTGGGGCGACGAAGCGGTTGCACCAGTTGCCGAAACTGTCGCGGTAGCTCTGGATCGGCACCGGCGGGTTGGAGGTGAGGAAATCCGGGCGCTCGAGATCGGATGCCCTGGAGTAGTGGACGTTGAGCATCGCGATCAGCGGCGTTTCCTGCGGAAAATCGAAACTCATCTCGCTGCCGATGCGGATTCGCATTGTCGTCCTGACCGGACTGCCTGATCATCGCCGGGCGAAGGCATGGCCGATGCTGCAGTGCGAAGACAACCATGGCACGGACCGGCATGGTTTACGAGCAAATTAGAAACCGGTTGAAAGCGGCCGGCTGGCGCTGGCGACAAGCACTCGCCCTCTTGCAGTCCGGCGTTTCTCTTGTTTCACTTAGGCTCCCAGCAACTGGAGGACCGAATCATGGCTAAAGGTGCGATGAAGGCGGGCAAGGAAGCCCGTAAGCCGAAGAAGGACGCCAAAAAGCCCGCCGCGGTTCCGGCGCTCAAGGCGCCGCCCGTCAAGGCGATGAGGCTCAAGGAAAAGTAATCTCACCCGGGGACCGTTGAAGTCCGGGCAAACCGTTTCGGCGCAGATTTTGACACCGGCGGCATGAACAATGCTGCCGGTGTTTTTGTTGATCGGGAAGGCGAAGCCGCCTATGTCGAGGCGGCGAGGACGACCTCGCGCCTTCCCCGAAAAACCGGCCGGGACGACCCGCCATCCTCATGGAATGGAGCGCATCCCGATGTCGTGGATTTTTCTGTTTTTCGCCGGCCTGTTTGAGATCGGCTGGGCGATCGGCCTCAAATACACCGATGGCTTCTCCAGACCGCTGCCGACGGTGCTCACCGTCGCCTCGATGATCGTCAGCCTGGGCTTGCTCGGTCTGGCGCTGAAGACGCTGCCCGTCGGTACCGCCTATGCGGTGTGGACCGGCATCGGCACGGTCGGGACAGCGCTGCTCGGCATCTGGCTGCTGGGCGAGCCGGCAACCGCGATCCGGCTCGGCTGCATCGCGCTCATCGTCTGCGGCATTATGGGGCTGAAGCTCGCAGCCTAAGCCATAGCAAACAAGGAAATCGGCGCACAAATACGTTCAGGGCCGCTGGAGGGCGACCCTGATTCCGATCGTGTCGATCGAAGCGATTAGCGGGCGGAGAAGCCCGGAGGCGTCCTGCCGGTGCGCTGCTTGCGCGCCGCATAGCGTGCGTCGCGCTTGGCCTTGCGTTCGGCTTCGTCGGCCAGCAAACGGGCAATACGCTCGTTCTCTTCGGCTTCCTTGATCTTCGCTTCAGCCTGCGCTGCCTCTTCGGCCGCAATACGCGCCGCTTCGGCCGCTGCCTCGCGCTCGGCCTTCTCGACCGCCTCGCGTGCCAGCTTTTCCTGCTTCAGCCTGGCCTTTTCGGCCTCGCGTATTTCGCGAGCCGCCAGAATCGCCTTGCGTTCGGCCTGTTTGGCCAGAACCGCAGGATCATCAGCCGCCGGCTTTGACTTGAAGCGCTCCAGAAGCGCCTTCTTTGCCTCGTTCGCGGCATTGCGCCGCTCGAAAATGTCTTTTTCCCTGTAGATAGCCAAGTCCACTTCCCTGAAGTCAATTCGCGACGCTTACATACGCGTGAAAACCGAGAGTTCAAGCGCCAAAACGGAATGCCAGCCATGAAATTCTACGCTGTTGCAGTCAGGAGACGCGCTTTCCTGGAACGGACGCCGACAGAAGCTGGCTGAAACCGACATGCACTGTTCACCATCCGCCCCTCTGGCGGCGGGGCGGCTCGGTCGCTACCTCTAGCCGCAAAACCCAACCATTGGATGACAGATCATGGAACTCGGTCTCTACACTTTTGCCGATGTCAGCCCGGAGCCTGGCCCCGGCGCAATCGGCCCGCATGAGCGGCTGCGCAACCTGATCGAAGAGATCGAACTGGCCGACCAGGTCGGCCTCGATGTCTTTGGTCTGGGCGAACATCACCGCCCCGACTATGCCGCTTCCGCGCCGGTGGTGGCGCTTGCCGCCGCCGCCGAACGCACCAAGCGCATCAAGCTGACCAGCGCGGTCACTGTGCTGTCCTCCGACGATCCGGTGCGCGTCTTCCAGCAGTTTGCGACGCTCGACCTTCTGTCTGGCGGCCGGGCCGAGATCATGGCCGGACGTGGGTCGTTCATCGAATCCTTCCCGCTGTTCGGCTATAATCTCGAAGACTATGACGAGCTGTTCGCCGAAAAGCTCGACCTGCTCTTGGCCATCCGCGACAATGTGAAAGTCAGCTGGTCCGGCAATCTGCGGCCGCCGATCAACGACCGCGGCGTCTACCCGCGCCCGCTGCAGGACAAATTGCCGATCTGGATCGCCATAGGCGGCACGCCGCAGTCTGCCGCCCGTGCGGGCGTGCTCGGCCTGCCGCTGGCGCTGGCCATCATCGGCGGCGAGCCGGCGCGGTTCGCGCCGCTGTTCGACATTTATCGCGAGGCCGCCAAGCGGGCAGGCACCGACCCAACGGGGCTTGCCACCAGCATCAATGTGCACGGTTTCATCGCCGAAACGACGGAGCAGGCGGCCGACGATTTCTACGGCCCGCAGGCCGAAGTGATGAATCGCATCGGCCGCGAGCGCGGCTGGGGGCCGACGTCGCGGGCGCATTTCGACCAGTCGCGCGGCCCGAACGGCGCGCTGTTTGTCGGCAATCCCGAGCAGGTGGCGGAAAAGATCGTCGCCCAGCACAACATCTTCAACAACGACCGCTTCCTGCTGCAGATGGCGATCGGCACCATGCCGCACCCCAGGATCATGAAGGCGATCGAACTCTACGGCACCAAGGTGGCGCCTGTCGTGCGCACGGAAACGGCGAAGACCGCGGCGGCGGTGACGGCCCCGGCCGCCTGAGCCAACGGCAGGCACGCATCTGGCGGCCTGCCGGCTAACGGAACCTTGAAGCCGACTGGACGTTTCCGTCGACGGGCAGCGCCAATTGCGGTGCTGCCCGCGAGGGGAGCATGATGAAGGCCGAACCCGCCGCTTCGGGCGCAGGTGCCGCCGAAAGCCCGGATCCGCGCGTTGCTGCCCGCGCGGATACGCATCTGATGCGGTCGCTGCTTGTCGGCATCTTCCTGTTCATGGCAATCTACGCGCTGTATTTCGCCCGCGCTTTCTTCATGCCGGTCATCCTCGCCTTCCTGTTGACGCTGACGCTGACGCCGATCGTGCGCTTCCTGCGCAAGCACGGCGTGCCCGAAGTGGTGTCGGCGACATTGCTGGTGGTGCTGTCGGTCTGCATCTTTGCCACCGCCGGCTATCTGCTTAGCAGTCCGGTCATCGACCTCATCAACAACACTTCGGCGATCGGCCAGCAGTTGAGCGAGCGGCTGGCGCAGTTCCGCCGCCCGTTCGAGAGGATCATGCAGATCGCGCATGAGCTGGAAGGGCTGGCCGAGACCTCGCAGGAACCTGACGTCCAGAAGGTTGCGGTGGCGCAGTCCGGCATCCTGTCGTCGGCTGCCGGCAACATCCTGTCGGCCGGCACCTCGATCACGATCATCTTCGTTTTGTCGCTGTTCCTGCTGGCGTCCGGCACGATGTTTTATGAAAAGATCATCCAGTCCTTCGCCAGGCTCAGCGAAAAGAAGCGGGCGCTGCGCGTCGTCTACGACGTAGAGCGCGAAATCTCGAACTATCTGCTCACCGTCGCCGTCATCAATGCCGGCCTCGGTACGGTGATCGGCCTCGGCCTGTGGGGGCTCGGCATGCCCAACCCGCTGGTCTGGGGAACGATGGCGGCGCTACTCAATTTCCTGCCCTATGTCGGCGCGCTCATCACCATCGTGCTGGTCAGCGTCATTGCGCTGATCAGTTTCGACAGCATCTCCTACGCGCTGCTGGCGCCTGCCTTCGTTTTGTTGTGCGATGTCGTCGAGGGCCAGTTCGTGACGCCGATGGTGGTCGGCCGGCGGCTGGAGATCAATGCGGTGGCGATCTTCATCGCCATCGCCTTCTGGTCCTGGCTGTGGGGATTTGTCGGCGCGCTGATGGCGGTGCCGCTGCTGGTCGTCATCAAGGTGTTCTGCGACCATTTCGACGGCCTCAGCCATGTCGGTAACTTCCTCGCCGCCCAGCAGACGGTGGTGGTGGAAGAGGACGCTGTCGAGGAGACCGGCAAGGCCAAGGCCTAGAGGCGGGTATTTGCTTGTCGTCTCTTGTTTGTCGTCTTCCGATGGAGTGCCTATATCGAGCCGGTCAAGCCGGACCCTGCCATGAACGACGCTTCCTTCGACCTCGACGCCTATTTCGCCCGCATTGGTTATCGCGGTCCGATCGATGCGTCGCTGGCCACACTGACGACCCTGCACCGGCAGCACCCGCAGGCGATCCCGTTCGAGAACATGGATCCGTTGCTGGGCATCGCGGTGAAGCTCGATCTCGCTTCGCTGCAGGACAAGATTTTCGCGCGCCGCCGTGGCGGCTACTGCTTCGAGCACAATCTGATTTTCATGCATGCGCTGAAGGCGCTGGGCTTCGAGGTCAGCGGCCTCGCGGCGCGGGTTCTGCGGGGCTTGCCCGAAGATGCCATTACCCCGCGCAGCCATATGCTGCTGCGAATCGAGCTCGACGGCCGCACCTACATCGCCGATGTCGGGTTTGGCGGGCTGACGATGACGGCGCCGCTGTTGCTGGAGCCCGGCCCCGAACAACAGACCCCGCACGAAACATTCCGCATCATCGAAACATCAGGCAATTTCCGGGTGCAGGCCAATGTCGGCGGCGACTGGCACACGCTCTACCGCTTCGACATGCAGCCGGCCTACGAGGTCGACTATGCAGTCGCCAATTACTATTTGTCGACCAACCCGAGCTCGCACTTCCTGTCCTCCGTCGTTGCGGCACGCGCCTTGCCCGACCGGCGCTACGCGCTGCGCAACGCCAGGCTTTCGACGCACCATCTCGGCGGCCGAACCGAGCAGCGCGAGATCGAGACGGTGGCTGATCTCGCCGACGTGCTGGAAAGCCAGCTCGATATTGCCATCCCCGACCGCGCCGCCTTCGAAACCAAGGCCCGGCAGCTGAACATCGTAAAGGCTTGAGGCCCATGACCGCTCTTTCCGTACTCGACCTGTCGCCGATCGTCGAAGGCAGCGACGCCTCGCAATCGCTGGCCAATTCGCTCGACCTTGCCCGCCATGCCGAGCGTCTCGGCTACAAGCGCTACTGGCTGGCCGAGCACCACAACATGCCGGGCATCGCCAGTGCGGCGACCGCTGTCGTCATCGCCCATGTCGCCGGCGGCACCAAAACCATCCGCGTCGGCGCCGGCGGCATCATGCTGCCCAACCATGCGCCGCTGGTGATTGCCGAGCAGTTCGGCACGCTGGCCGCACTGCACCCCGGCCGCATCGATCTCGGCCTCGGCCGCGCGCCCGGTACCGACATGGGCACGGCGCGTGCGCTGCGCCGCAACCTCGAGGCGTCAGACAATTTCCCCCAGGATGTCGTCGAGCTGATGGGCTATTTCCAGCCGGCCGAGGAAGGCCAGCGCATCCGCGCCGTGCCCGGCGAAGGCCAGAAAGTGCCGGTCTGGATTCTCGGCTCCAGCCTCTACGGCGCGCAGCTCGCCGCCATGCTTGGTCTGCCCTATGCTTTTGCCTCGCATTTCGCGCCGGCCGAGCTCGACCATGCGCTGGAGATCTACCGCTCGCGCTTCCAGCCCTCGGAACAGCTCGACAAGCCCTATGTCATGCTCGGCCTCAACGTTTTCGCCGCACCGACCGACGCAGAGGCAAAACTGCTGTTCACCTCGCTGCAGCAGGCCTTCGTCAACCTGCGCACCGGGCGGCCGGGCCGCTTGCCGCCGCCGGTCGAAGGCTATGACCAGACCTTGGAGCCGATGGCCAAAACCATGCTTTCGCAGGCGCTGTCCTGCGCCGTCGTCGGTTCGCCCGAAACCGTTCGGCAAGGCATCGACGCCTTCGTGCGCCGCACCGGCGCCGACGAGCTGATGGTGACGGCGCAGATTTTCGACCACGCGGCCCGGGTGCGCTCGTTCGAGATCCTGGCCGAGGCGCATAAATCGCTGTCGCAAGCCGCGTAACGCTTTTGCCTGACATGTGCGTCTGCTAAGGGCAGGCGCCCTCCTCAGCCAAGAGTCGCCTTTCTCAGCCAAGAGTCGCCTTCCTCAGCCAAGAGCCTTGCCGTGACCCATGATCTCGACCAGCGCATGCATTTTGCCATCGATCTGGCGCGCCGCGCCGGCGAACTCGGCCTGAAATACTTTCGCGACCTCGAAAACCTGACCATCGAGAGCAAAGGCCATCAGGACCTGGTTTCGGATGGCGACCGCGAGGTGGAACTGTTCATCCGCGCGGCAATCGCCGCCGCCTATCCGCAAGACGGCATCGTCGGCGAGGAGCATGACGCGGTTGCCGGATCGACGGGCCATGTCTGGGTCATCGATCCGATCGACGGCACGGCGAATTTCGTGCGCGGCATCCCGGCCTGGTGCGTTGTCATCGCTTGCGCCAAAGACAGCGAGGCCGTCGTCGGCGTCATCCACGAGCCGTCGACCGGCGAGACCTTCCACGGCCGTCGCGGCGGCGGCGCCTTCGTCAACGGCCGGCCGATCAAGGCCAGCACCGCCGGCCTCGGGGAAGGCTCGGTCGGGACAGGGCTGTCGAACCGTGCGGAGACCAGCCATGTCGCCGTGCTCGTCGACCTGATCATGGCGGAAGGCGGTGTCTTCTTTCGCAACGCATCGGGCGCACTGATGCTGGCCTATGCGGCGTCCGGCCGGCTGCTCGGCTATGTCGAGGAACACATGAATGCGTGGGACTGCCTGGCCGGCATGCTTTTGGTGGAAGAGGCCGGCGGCACCGTCTTGAAGCCGGACCCCAAGACCGTGCTTGCCGAGGGAACACAGGTGATTGCCGGCGGTAGCCATGTCTTTCCAAAACTGCAGGCGCTGTGCGCGCAGGCCTTCGGACCCGCGCCTGCCGGTACTACTGCGCAGGGATAGGCCACTGTTCAACGCATAGGCTGTGGGTTAAAAGCGGACAGGCATTCAGGGGGATGCCCTGTTGCCGGCAGCGGCAATTCCATCGGTCCAAGGGCTTGCCGATGAACATGCATAACACCCTCCGGCCTGGCCGGATCGCGTCGGGCAGCGGGCCCGCACAGGCTATTGCCGGCATCTTTGCGCAAGAGCTGCAGCTGGCCTCGGTCGGCATCGACGACAATTTCTTCGATCTTGGCGGCGATTCGCTGGCCGCTGAAACGGTTGTCCTTGGCGTGCAGAACCGCTTCGGCGTAAAGCTGCAGACCTCGGTGCTGCTCGAAGCGCCGACGCCGCGCGAATTCGGCAGGCTGATCGCGTTGCAATTGCCGGAGCATCCGGCGCGGCGGCTGGCGGTGCAGGTTTCCGGCAGCAACGGCCAGGAGCCGATCGCCATGATCCATGGCATTTCCGGTTCGGCACTGTTTGCGAACCGCTTCGGCAAGGCTCTGAAGCAGCGCTATTCCATCATCGCCGTGCGCGGCATGGGGCTTGAGCCCGGCGAGACGCCGTATGACAGCGTCGAGGAGATCAGCGCCAATTATTTCGACGGGCTGGGTTCGGCCACCGGCCAGCATCCGCGTGTCATCGGCGGAATCTGCCTCGGCGGGCTGCTGGCGATAGAGGTCGGGCGACTGACGCATGAGGCGACCGGCGAGCGGCCGGCCTTGCTGCTGATCGATCCGCCGCCGCTGGGTTCGGCCTGGCTGAAACCGGTGGCGGACAACCGCATGACCGCGCAAAGGCGGCGTCAGATCACCCGCAAGGTCGTCTACTGGCGGCTCCTACGCGACAGCCTCGCGGCCGTCGGGCTTGGGCAGTCCAGGCTCGGGCGCCACACCAGGCAGAAAGCCTTCAAGAGCATGCTGGTGCGGGCGGCCGCGGGCTTTTCACCGTCATCCTACCCATGCGACATGCTCGTCATCGCAAGCTCGGAATGGAGCGCCGCCACGGTCGAGCAATACAAGGACTGGGCGAGCGGGAACACGCGGGTGGAAACGGTTGTCATGCCGGGCACGCACGACAAGTTCCGCGCCGCCAACATGGACGCGATCGACGCCGCCATCATCGCTTTCCTCGACGCCAGGCGCGCCGCTGCGCCGGCTGGAATGCCGGTCCGCTAGATGGGTTTTGGCCGCGACGTGCTGGCTGCCTTCGCCGGCCATGGCGACCGCGTCGCGATGGTCAGCGGTCGCGACCAGATCACCTACGCGCAGGCGCTGACTCAGATCGACCATCTCACCGCCAATTTCAACGCACTCGGTATTCGCTCCGGCGATCGCGTCGGCCTGGCCATGGTCGACAACATCGATGTCGTGCTGTCGATCCTGGCCTGCTGGAAGCTCGGCGCCACACTGTCGATCCTCGACTTTCGCGCGCCGCGCAGCCAGCGGGCGCAGTTTGCGCGCGACTTCGTCCTGAGGCTTATCGTCGAAAGCCGCAGCCCGCCCGGTGACGATGTCTATCCGGGCGTCCCTTTCCAGCAGGATTGGAAGCACACCTCGCCCGCGCCCTATTCCGGCGCCCTTGGCGACGACAGCAACCCGGCCTTCCTGATGTTCTCGTCCGGCACGACCGGCGACCCAAAAGGCTATCTGCAATCGCATGAGGCGCTTGCCGGGCGCGTGACGGGGCACCGGCGCGGACTGACCGGCACGGTCATGCGCCTGCTGACCCCGATGGTGATGTCCTATTCGGCAACGCGCCATCAGGTGTTCAGCTATTTGCGCCATGGCGGGACGATCAACTTCTTTCCACCGCTGTTCACGCCGTCCGAACTGATCGAGGGTCTGCTGTCGTTCCAGGCCAGCGGATCGGCGTTGCCGCCGCCGGTGATTACGCGGCTGGTGCGCGAAGTGGGCGAACGTTCGACCCGGCTGCTGCCGGACCTTGCGGTGCTGTTCAGCATCGGCGGGCCGGCGACGGTCGAAGACAAGCTGGCGGCCTACCGCAACCTTTCGCCGGGATATCGCATCAATTATGCGTCGAGCCTGACCGGCGGCATCACGACGCTGTCCGGCGCCGACGTGCTGGCCAAGCCCAGCACTGCCGGGCGTCCGTTTGCCGATGTGCGTGTCGAAATTCTCGATGCGGACGGGCAATTGCTCGGCAAGGGCGAGAGCGGACTGATCAAGGCGTGGACGTCGACGATGGTTTCAGCGGTGGTGTCGGCCGGCAACAAGCCTTTCGTCGATCCCAAGGTGATGGGCGACGGCTGGGGCATTCCCGGCGACATCGGCTTTGTCGACGAGGACGGCTTCCTGACCATCGTCGACCGCGAGGCCGACATGATCGTGCGCGGCGGCGTCAATGTCGCACCGCAAGAGCTGGAGAAGCTGATCCGCACCCATCCCAAGGTCAGGGATGTCGCGGTGGCCGGCTTTCCCGACGCAACGATGGGCCAGGAGATCGCCGCCTTCATCGTCTCGGAACAGGGCAGCGTGGCCGAGTTCGAAGCCTTCCTGCGCGCCAACATCTCGCCCGACCGGCGGCCACGCGAGGTCAGGCTGGTGGCGTCGCTGCCCTACAGCGACAATGGCAAATTGCTGCGCCGCCGCCTTGTCGAAACGCTGTCGCCGGCTGCCGCCAAACAATAGCGTTTTACTTCAAAAGGTTTCTGGCTGCCTCGAACACCGCCGGCTCCGCCTTGAGCTCCTGCGCTACCTGCGCGGCTATCTCCTCGCCCGGCGTGATGTCTACAGTGATGCCGCCCATTTTGGCGGCATCGGCCAGGAAATCCGGATCCTTGCTCATGTCGATATAGGCCTTGCGCAGTGCGTCGAGCGTGTGGCGCGGAATGGCCGGCGGCGCGATCAAAGGCAAATAGAAACCACGCGAGAATTCGATGAACTCAGCCGCCTGGCGCGTCAGCGGGTCCTTGATCTGCTCGGAAAAACGCGGAAGCGTCGGCACTGCTGTGACGGTGCCCGGGCCGATCGTGCCGAGGATGTTGAACTGGTCGAGCTTGTCGGCGATGCCGTAATAGGGCAGCGCACAGAGGCCGGCGACTTCACCGCGCTGGGCGGCGACGAGGACATCTGCCGATCCCTCGAAACCGGTGACGATGCCGAATTTGCCGTGCAGGCCGTTCTTCACCATGGCGGCGGCAATGTAGCTCAGGCTGTTCTTGCCCGACGCGCCGATGAGGAACTCCTGCGTCAGGAATTTTTCCACCGTGTCGATGCCGGATGCCTTGGTGGTCACGCACAGGCAAGGCTCCGACGACAGCGCGCCGATCCATTGCATGGTGAGCGGATCGTAATTGGCGTTGGCCGGATCGAATGTCGGCGCAAACGGCATGGCTTCGCTGACCGAGGCGATGACGCTGCCATCGGCGGGCTCGCTGCCCAGCATCATCTTGGTCAGCTTGAGACTGCCGCCGCCGGGCACGTTCTGGACGATGATATCGGGGTGACCAGGCAGGAAGCGGCCGAGATGCCTAGCGATAAGACGCGACGACAGATCGTAGTTACCGCCCGCGCCATAGCCGACCTTGATGGTAATCGTCTTGAACTCGGCAGCTTGCGCTGCCGTCAAGGCGGCGAGCATCCAGATAAAGCCAAGAAGAAAAACGCGCGGCAGCCGCGCAACCGTCGGACGGTTCATGTCGTACCCCCAAAAACCCGCCAATATCATAGCGGCGGCGAAAACGATGGGAAGCACCGCTGCGAAATATGGCTCGGCGCAGCGTTGCCTGCGCGCTGCCGTTTCAGAAAGCTTTGAAAAGCCCGGCCAGCCACGGCGTCGGCCAGGGCTGCGACGCCAGCAGATCAAACACGGCGTAGATGCAGAGCGTTGCGCCCGCGGCGACAGCCACCACCATTTTCAGTGATCGCGATCCCAGCATCCAGATGCCGCCGGCAACAAAGACGAAGGTGGCGGCGAGATGGCCCGCCAGCAGGATCAGAAAGGCGAGCGCCAGGCACAGGCCAAGCACGGTGAGATTGCCCTTCAGAGCCGGCCCGTCGGAAGGCTGCCATTCGCTGGCCGGCGTCATATCGGCTCCGGGGGAGACCGGCTTTCGCCAGCGCAGCACGGTCTGGACGGTCGTCAGCAGGGAAAACAGCGCCAGAAGGCCGGCTGTAATGGCCGGGAAGATGGCGGCTTCGAACGGAAAATCGAGCAGCGCCGTGATCACGGCCGCCAGGCCCAGTAGAGTCAGCGCGCTGCTGGCGGCGATATCGGGCAGCACCGGCGGCAGGGCGCCGGCATTGCCGCGCGCCTTGATCCAGGACACGGTCTGCCTGACCACGCCGGCAATGGCGAGGCCGAGCAGGATCAGAACCAAAGGCTGTTTCAGCCAGGCCCAGCCGGAAATCTGGTAGGCGAGGAAGAAATAGTTTTCGAGGCTGGGACCGAGCACGAAGCCGAGCGAAAAGGCCGAGCGCGGCCAGTTGAGCTCCTTCATTCCCATGCCGACCGCACCGACCAGCATCACCAGCAGGAAGTCGAAGGCGCTCATATTGGTCTGGTAGGCGCCGACGACGATAAAGGTGACCACCAGCGGCACCAGAATGGCTGCCGACACCTGCGCGATACGCGCCAGCTGCCTGGTCAACAACAGGCAGGTGACGGCGCCGACGATGTTGGCGACAGCGATGGAGAGCACCATTGAAATGGTGAGCGCGGCGTTCTTGCCGAGCATATCGGGGCCGGGAACAAGGCCGTGGATGACAAAGGCGCCGAGAAGAATGCTCATCGAAGCCGATCCCGGCACGCCGAAGGCGATGGTCGGGATGAGCGAGCCGCCTTCCTTGGCGTTGTTGGCGCTTTCCGGTGCAATGACGCCGCGCACATTGCCCTGGCCGAATTTCGGCCCCGGTCCCGGCCGGCGCGAAGCGTGGCCGTAGGCGATCCAGTCGAGCACGGCGATGCCGATGCCGGGTACGGCGCCGAGCAGCGAGCCGATGGCGCTGCAACGCAGCACCAGCGGCCATTCGCGCAGCGTATCCCTGATGCCTTGCCACATGCCGGCATAGGTCGGCCGCTCGGCGTTGCCCTGGATGGAACCGCGCAGCAGCAGCGAGGCGAGTTCCGGCAGGCCGAACAGACCGAGGAAGACCAGCGAGATCGGCAAGCCGTCCCAAAGGTAGATCTGGCCGAAACTCCAGCGCTCGATGCCGGCAATGCTGTCTATGCCGATGAAGGAGGCGAGCATGCCGAGCATCGCCGCCGCCAGACCCTTCAAAGGCTGGCTGCCGGCGAGGATGGCGACGATGGAAAGGCCGAAGGCGCAGATGGCGAAGAAATCCGGCGTCTTGAGATAAAGCACCAGTGGGCGCATGACGGGAATTGCCGCCGCCAGCACCAGCGCGCCGAACACGCCGCCGATCATCGAGGCCGAATAGGAAGCGCCGAAGGCGCGCGCCGCCTCGCCCTTCTTGGCCATGGCATGGCCGTCGAGCACGGTTGCCGCGGCGCCGACGGAACCGGGGACGCCGAACAGGATCGCCGGAATGGTGTCCGACGTCGTGGTGACCGAGCCCATGCCGAGCAGCAGCGCGAAGGCAGCGTAGGGGTCCATATTGTAGGTCATCGGGATCAGCAGGGCCATGGCGAACAGGCCGCCAATGCCCGGCACGACACCGACGACGAGACCCGCGAACACGCCGGTGACCAGCATGAGCATACGAAATGGCTGCGCCATCTCCGCGATGGCGGTTAGGATCAGATCCACATCAGGCCTATTTCACGAGTTCCCGGGCAGCGGCGAAGACCGCAGGTGTGGCTTTCAGCTGTTGCGCGACCAGCTGGCTGATCGCTTCGCCGGATGTCGGGTTGAGGGTGAGGTCGCCAAGCTTTGTGGCATCGGCGAGAAAATCGGCGTCCACAACCATGGCGGAATAGGCCTTGCGCAGTGCGTCGACGGTCTCTTTCGGCGTTCCCGGCGGTGCGACGAGCGGATGGTGGATGTGCAGCGCCGATTCGATGAGATCGGCCGCCTGATGTGCCGTCGGATCGGCGATGGTTGCCGAAATGCTCGGCGTCGCGCCGGAACCGCCCTGCCCGAACGTGCCGATAATGTTGATCGCGGCGCGATCGTTCCTCAGCAGCGAGCTGGAGACCCCGCACATGCCTGCAATTTCACCGCGCTGCATGGCCAGTTCGATGTCGGCGGTGCCGTCGAAGCCGGTGACGATCTTGTACCTGGCCTTCATGCCATTCTTGGCCAGGGCGGCGAAGATGTAGGTCGTGCTGTTCTTGCCCGTCGCTCCGATCAGGAAATCCGACTGCAGGAACTTTTCCATCGTGTCGATGCCGGATTGCTTGCTGGTCAGGCAATAGGCCGGGTCGTTGACCAGCGAACCGATCCACTGCAGGGCGAGCGGATCGAAATTGGCATTTTCAGGATCGAGGATCGGGGCGTAGAACATCGCCTCGCTGACCGATGCGATGACGCTGCCATCGGCCGGTTCGCTGCCCACGACCATCTTGGTGAGCTTCAGGCTGCCGCCGCCTGGCACATTCTGGACAATGATGTTGGGATTTCCGGGCAGAAACCGGCCGAGATGACGGGCAATCAGCCTGGATGTCTGATCATAGCCACCGCCTGCGCCATAACCGACCTTGATGGTGATTGTCTGGAATTCGACTGCCTGGGCCGGCAGGCACGTGACCCATGTTGGGCTGGCAACGGCAAAAAGGGCGAGCAATCGCCCAAAAATCCAACGCATTATCCAGTCCCCAAGCGATATGGCACTATAGCTGCGGCAAAAACGATGAGAAGCGGCCTTTTCGTCCATAATGCTGCCCGCTCGGCCGCTTCCACCCCGACGGAGGGTCGATTTTGGCGCCAGGAGACGCATAGTGGACGCCATGCGCAGAATGCTTGCGCCCGATGCCGCCTGTTCTTATATACGCGCCAAGCCGCTCAGTGCCGGAATGCCGGTTGCCGGAGCGGAATTTCTTGTGAACAGGGGCTTTCGTCGGAACGCCTTCACGGGTCCTGAGAGCCTGCTTAGCGGAGAGACTAGAAAAATGGCAAAAGTAATCGGTATCGATCTCGGCACCACCAACTCCTGTATCGCCATCATGGATGGCAAGGAACCCAAGGTGATCGAGAATGCGGAAGGCGCGCGCACGACGCCTTCCATCGTCGCCATCAGTGGCGACGGCGAACGTCTCGTCGGCCAGCCGGCCAAGCGCCAGGCGGTCACCAATCCTGAAAACACCATCTTCGCGGTCAAGCGCCTGATCGGCCGCCGCTATGACGATCCGGTGACGGAGAAGGACAAGAAGCTTGTCCCCTACAAGATCGTCAAGGGCGACAATGGCGATGCCTGGGTCGAGGCCGGCGGCAAGAAGCAGTCGCCCTCGCAGATCTCGGCCATGATCCTGCAGAAGATGAAGGAAACGGCGGAAGCCTATCTCGGCGAGAAGGTCGAGAAGGCGGTCATCACCGTTCCGGCCTATTTCAACGACGCCCAGCGCCAGGCAACCAAGGACGCCGGCAAGATCGCCGGCCTCGAAGTGCTGCGCATCATCAACGAGCCAACGGCTGCAGCACTTGCCTACGGCCTCGACAAGAAGGATGGCAAGACCATTGCCGTCTATGACCTTGGCGGCGGCACGTTCGACATTTCGGTGCTCGAAATTGGCGACGGCGTGTTCGAGGTGAAGTCGACCAATGGCGACACCTTCCTCGGCGGCGAGGATTTCGACATGCGCCTCGTCGAATACCTGGCGGCCGAGTTCAAGAAGGAACAGGGCATCGACCTGAAGAACGACAAGCTTGCCTTGCAGCGCCTCAAGGAGGCGGCCGAAAAGGCCAAGATCGAGCTGTCGTCGACGACGCAGACCGAAATCAACCTGCCCTTCATCACCGCCGACGCGACCGGCCCGAAGCACCTGACGCTGAAGCTGACCCGCGCCAAGTTCGAGCAGCTGGTCGACGACCTCGTTCAGCGCACCATCGAGCCGTGCAAGGCAGCGCTCAAGGATGCCGGCCTGAAGGCTGGCGAGATCGACGAAGTAGTCCTGGTCGGCGGCATGACCCGCATGCCCAAGATCCAGGAGATCGTGAAGCAGTTCTTCGGCAAGGAGCCGCACAAGGGCGTCAACCCGGATGAGGTCGTCGCGCTCGGCGCCGCCATCCAGGCCGGCGTGCTGCAGGGCGACGTCAAGGACGTGCTGCTGCTCGACGTGACCCCGCTGTCGCTCGGCATCGAGACGCTGGGTGGCGTATTCACCCGCCTGATCGAACGCAACACAACGATCCCGACCAAGAAGAGCCAGGTGTTCTCGACCGCTGAAGACAGTCAGTCGGCCGTGACCATCCGCGTCTTCCAGGGCGAGCGTGAAATGGCCGCCGACAACAAGGCGCTCGGCCAGTTCGACCTGGTCGGCATCCCGCCGGCGCCGCGCGGCGTGCCGCAGATCGAGGTCACCTTCGACATCGATGCCAACGGCATTGTCAACGTCTCGGCCAAGGACAAGGGCACAGGCAAGGAGCACCAGATCCGCATCCAGGCCTCGGGTGGTCTTTCGGACGCCGACATCGAAAAGATGGTCAAGGACGCCGAAGCCAATGCCGAGACCGACAAGCAGCGGCGTGCGCTGGTCGAGGCCCGCAACCAGGCCGAGGCGCTGGTGCATTCGTCCGAGAAGTCGCTGAAGGAATATGGCGACAAGGTTTCGGAAACCGAGCGCACGGCGATATCGGATGCGATCACGGCGCTGAAGGCCGCTGCCGAAGGCGACGACGCGGCCGACATCGAGGCCAAGTCGCAGACGCTTGCCGAAGCTTCGATGAAGCTTGGCCAGGCGATGTACGAGGCCTCGCAGAAGGAAGCCGCGGAAGCCGACGCCAAGGCGGACGCCGCCAAGGATAGCGACGTGGTCGACGCCGATTTCGAAGAAATCGACGAAGACGACGACAAGAAGAAGTCGGCCTGAACCGGTTGACGGCAAGATAAAGCTGAAAGCCCGGCGCAAAGCCGGGCTTTTTTGCAACCCTCGCTGAAAAAGTGCGGGGCCTGCCGAAAAAGTCGCCGAAAAACACGAACAAGTCCGCGCCGGCCCTAGCATCCGGGCAGCACCGCTCCTAAATCGAGACAACGTGCCGGCAAACGACGCAACATGCATCAAGATGTTGAGCATCCGGACTGCGGGAAAAGATGAAAGCTGATTTCTACGAGACGCTGGGCGTGCAAAAGGGCGCCGACGAGAAGGAGCTCAAGAGCGCTTTCCGCAAGCTCGCCATGCAGTTCCATCCCGACCGCAATCCCGGCGATCATTCCTGCGAGCACAAGTTCAAGGAAATCAACGAAGCCTACGAGACGCTGAAGGACCCGCAAAAGCGCGCGGCCTATGACCGTTTCGGCCACGCCGCCTTCGAGCAGGGGGGCATGAATGGCGGCGCGCAAGGCTTTGGCGCCGGCGGCTTCGCCGACATTTTCGAGGATATTTTCGGCGACATGATGGGCGGGCGCCAGCGCCGCTCGTCGGGCGGCCGCGAGCGCGGCGCCGATCTGCGGTACAATATGGAAATCACGCTGGAAGAGGCCTTCGCGGGCAAGACGGCGCAGATCCGCGTGCCGGCCTCGATCTCATGCACGGAATGCTCCGGGACCGGCGCCAAGCCGGGCACCCAGCCGGTGATGTGCTCGATGTGCCATGGCCATGGCAAGGTCCGCGCCACGCAAGGCTTCTTCTCGATCGAGCGCACCTGCCCGCAGTGCCAGGGCCGCGGTCAGACGATCAAGGACCCGTGCCCGAAATGCGCCGGCCAGGGCCGCGTCACCGAGGAACGCTCGCTGTCGGTCAACATCCCGGCCGGCATCGAGGACGGCACCCGCATCCGGCTTGCCAATGAGGGCGAAGCCGGATTGCGCGGTGGCCCATCGGGCGATCTCTATATTTTCCTGGCGGTGAAGCCGCACGAGTTCTTCCAGCGCGACGGCGCCGACCTCTACTGCAAGGTGCCGATCTCGATGACGACGGCTGCCCTTGGCGGCTCGTTCGAGGTGACGACACTGGATGGCAGCCAGACCAAGGTGAAGGTGACCGAAGGCACACAGAACGGCCGCCAGTTCCGCCTCAAGGGCAAGGGCATGCCGGTGCTGCGCCAGCCCAATGTCGGCGACCTCTACATCCAGACCGCGGTCGAGACACCGCAAAACCTGTCGCGCCGCCAGCGCGAGCTCTTGGAAGAGTTCGAGCAGCTGTCGTCAAAGGACAATTCGCCCCAGTCGAGCGGCTTTTTCGCCCGCATGAAGGACTTTTTCGAATCCTTCGGCGAGCGCTGATTTCCAAGCAATAGAGTTGCAGACGACTGCTGCGCCCGGCACGCTTCCCGAACGTCATCAACATCTTATGCCAGATCGCGCCTTGCCTTGTCCCACCTAGCTGCTAAGTAGCGTTCGGGGGGTGGCTGAGGAGAACTTGCATGGCACGTGGTCCCGGATTGCGGAAAGCACTGGCTGAAAAGTTCGACGACGAGTTGAAATTCTTCAAAGGCTGGATCGACAAGCCGAAGTCCGTCGGCTCGATCGTGCCGACAAGCTCCATCACCGCCCGCAAGATGGCCTCGATCGTCAATCCGAAGTCCGGCCTGCCGGTGCTCGAGGTTGGCCCAGGCACAGGCGTCATCACCCGCCAAATTCTTGCCTTGGGCGTGAAGCCCGAAAACCTCTACGCGGTCGAATATTCCACCGATTTCGTGCGCCATCTGCGCCAGCTCTATCCCGGCGTCAACGTCATCGAGGGCGACGCCTTCAATCTCAACGCCACGCTGGGCGACAAGCGTGACATGGTGTTCGATTCCGTTGTCTCCGGCGTGCCGCTGCTCAACTTCCCGGTCGCGCAGCGCATCGCCTATATCGAAAGCCTGCTCGACCGCATCCCCGTGGGACGGCCGATCGTGCAGCTGACCTACGGGCCGCTGTCGCCGATCCCGCCCGGCCGCGGCGACTACACGGTCAAGCATTTCGACTTCATCTTCCGCAACATCCCGCCGACGCAGCTGTGGATCTATCGAAGGGAGGGATAAGGGAGTAGGCAGTAGGGAATAGGCAGGAAATCGCTAATCCCCTACTGCCTACTCCCTACTGCCCATTCCCTTTGCGAAGCAATGCCAGTGATCCCGAAAATCCTCGTCTTCGCCGGCTCGATGCGCAGCGGCGCCTTCAGCGGCAGGACCGCCGATGTGGCGCAAAAGGAGCTGGCCATGCAGGGCGCCGAGGTGACGCGCATTTCGCTGGCCGACTATCCGCTGCCGATCCTGGACGAAGATCTCGAAAAGGAAAAAGGCATTCCCGACAATGCGGTGAAGCTTGGCCGGCTGATCGCCGCCCATGACGGGCTGCTGATCGCGACGCCCGAGTACAATGGCTCGATCCCGCCGCTGCTCAAGAACACGATCGACTGGGTGAGCCGGGTACGCACGGAAAACGGCCGCGCGTTCAGGCCGTTTGTTGGCAAGGTCGCCGGCCTGTGCTCGTCTTCCAACGGACATTTCGCAGGGATACGCTGCATCAACCATCTGCGCGCCGTGCTGGTGCGCTGCCGGCTGGAAGTGGTGACGCCGGAATGCTCGGTGCCCGATGGCGGCAGTGCCTTCGACGCCGACGGCAATTTCAGGGATGAGAGACTGAACAAATCGATGGAGCACCTATGCCGCACGCTGATCGAAACCTCGCATATGCTGTCGACCCGGGCATGATCCAGGCGACGACCATGCATGCCCAGACCATGAGAGACCGGCTGATCGTCGGGCTCGATGTGCCGACGGTGAAGGAGGCCGAAGAGGCGGTGCGCGCGCTCGACGGCGTCGTCTCCTTCTACAAGATCGGCTATCAGCTGGCCTTTGCCGGCGGGCTCGACTTCGCCAGGGAACTGGCCAGCGGCGGCACCAAGATCTTCCTCGACATGAAGCTGCTCGACATCGACCACACGGTGGTCAAGGGGGTTGAGAACATCGTGCGCATGGGCATGACGATGCTCACCATCCACGCCTATCCCAAGGCGATGAAGGCAGCCGTGGAAGCCGCCAAGGGCAGCGATCTCTGCCTGCTGGCGGTCAGCGTGCTGACCTCGATGGACGAGCAGGACGTGATCGACGCCGGCTATGAATACGACCCGCATACGCTGGTGCTGCGGCGCGCCGAACAGGCGCTGCATGCCGGAATGGGCGGCGTCGTCTGCTCGGCCGAAGAGGCGGAAGCGGTGCGCCGCATTGTCGGACCGGACCTGGCGGTGGTGACGCCTGGGATACGGCCCAAAGGCAGCGACCATGGCGACCAGAAGCGCGTGGTGACGCCGGCACAGGCGATCCGCAACGGCTCCAGCCATCTCGTCGTCGGCAGGCCGATCGTCGCGGCAAGCGACAGGCGTGCGGCGGCCGAAGCCATATTGGAAGAGATGCGTTCCGCCTGACATTTTTCGAACCAGGAGAAGAACAATGCCAAAGGGATACTGGATCGCACGCGTCGATGTGCGCGATGCCGAAGGCTACAAGGACTATGTCGCGGCGTCGAAGCTCGCCTTCGAGCGCTTCGACGCGAAATTCCTGGCGCGCGGCGGCGAGCACGAAAAGGCCGAAGGCCAAGGCCGCGCCCGCAACGTCATCATCGAATTCGAATCGCTGGCGGTGGCGCATGACTGCTACCACTCGCCGGAATATCAGCGCGCGGTCGCCATCCGCCAGAAAGTGGCCGACGGCGAGATCGTGCTGGTCGAGGGTATCTGAAGCCCGAAGCCCGCTAGTGTGGCGTTGCAAGCACCTCAGCCTGATGGCGGTGCCCCAGTATCTCATAACCGATTACGCTGACGGCCGGCGCCAACGTCAGGATGATGAGGCAGACCGCCATATCAACGCCGGCAAGAGCGGCGATGACGGCGAGCGCCACGACAGCAGCCGTCCCCGCCAGCAGCCAGATATGGAACGGATCGAAGCGCCGGACCAGATAATAGTAGAGCGCATAGATCGCTCCCAGGAACACGCCTAGCGGAATGGCGACCGAGAGCAGCGTTGCCACCGGGCCGATATGGGCCTTGTGCTCGATGAAATAGGCCGCGACATGCAGCCCGGCGCCGGTGGCGACAATGGCAGCGACGATCAGCATTTGGCCATAGCCCCAGACAAACGAACGATTGCGGTGTTGGTGCAGCACTGTCCCCGAAGGCAGCATGTAGTAGACCCACCACATGCCGAAGGTGAGGCCCATTCCGGCAACGCCGATCAAGGCCGCATCGAGGTTCCAGCCCTGCTCCTCGACCACGGCCGACAGCGTCGCCAGCGTGCCGACCACCCCTTCGCCGAGCGCAATGATGGCGAACAGGCTGTAGCGCTCGGCCACATGGTGCGCGTGCCAGGGCGTGCCACCATCCCGGCGTTCGGCGATCACCGGTCCGGCAAGCTCGATGAGAAGCAGGATCGCGCCGAAAGCCAGGCTTGTCTCCAGCGAGAAATCGACCAGGATCTGCACCACCCAGCCGACCTGGGCGATTGCGATGGCTATGGCGTAGGTAAGACAGGAACGCCGCCGCACGGGGTCCTGCCGCGCCGCGCGCAGCCATTGGAAGATCATGGCGACGCGCATGATGACGTAGCCCAGCACCATCACCGAATTGTTGAGGTGTTCGCCATGTTCGATGGAGGCAAACATGCGCGGCAGGCCTATCGCCAACACCAGCACGCCGATCATCTGCACCATGGTGACAAGGCGGAAAATCCAGTCGTCAGTGTCGTAGGCCGAGGAGAACCAGGAGAAGTTGATCCAGGCCCAGCAGATGGCGAAGCTGGCAAAACCGAAGCCGAGCAACGCCGCCGCATAGTGGCCCTCGGCCAGGGCATGCGCCAGTTGCGACGAGGCAAGGCTGAACGCGGTGACGAAGGTCAGGTCGAACAGCAGTTCGAGCGGGGTGGCGACGCGATGGACCTCATGCGGGTCACGCCCGGCCATGCGCCTGATGTGGTGATGGAGGGTGCTGGCTGGCGTGTTCATCGCGCGACCTTCGCTGAGGACTGTTGCGCGAGACTAAAGGTGGAGCAGAGGCCGTCAAGGCGCAGCTGATTTGCGCGACCTGTTCAGATGGACCGGCGGCTCAGCCGGTTCGCCGCCGTCTGCGCCATCGCGTCGGCAAGCGTCAGGCCCCATTGCGTGCGACAATAGGCGCGGAAATCGAAGCAGGGCAGGCCGGGGCAGACCTCGAACTCTATGAGGTGGACATGATCATCGGCCTCGACCCTGAAATCGATGGAAAACACGTCGCGCAGGCCAAGTCCGCTCACCAGCCGCTCGGCGATGCGGCGTATGGTTGCCGCGGCTGCCGGCTGAGTATCGGTCACCGCCTCCAGCACCGGCTCGCTGTAGAGCCCGGTCGCCTTGGCGGCTTCGCCAGTGTCGCCGTAAAGCGCCATCGAGTCAGCCATGGTCTGAAAATCGCCACCAGAGTCAACGAAAACGATGCCGAGCGCTTCCGCGCCGGTGTCCGGCTCAATGCCGAGAAAACTGGCGCGTACGTTGCGGCCGGCGACATAGGGCTGGACGACGACATCGTCGCGATAGGCGGCATAGACACGCCGGCTAAGTTCCAGCGCGTGCTGCAGCTCGTGGCAGCGCGAATCCGGCCAGATGCCGACCTTGGAGCCGAGCCGGTTCGGCTTGACGAACCAGCCGGCTTCCGACGGCGTCGGCTCGACCAGCCAGTGGCCATCGCGGGCGAGGCCGGCCTGCGGCACCGGCAGGCCGAGCGCGCCGAGCACGGCGCCGGAGCGGAACTTGTCCTGGCAGAGCGCAAACAGCGCATCGTCGGCGCCGACGGTTTTGAGCCCGTTCAGCCGGGCAAGCGCGGGCGCCGCCGCACCTCGGAAATAGGCAATGCCGTCGGTCAGCGTCCACACAATGGTCGTCTGCGGATCGGCTTTCGCCAGCGCTGCTGCCGCATCGTCGAGCTCAACGGGCATGAAGGTGAGCCCGCTCCGCGCGCAAGCAGCGGCAAGTTCATCGAATTCGGGGGCGAGGTCGGTCGACTGTGCCAGATAGGACGAGATTTCGAGCGCACGTTCGGCGGCAAACCCATCGGCGACCAGCCGGTCGAGACAGGCCTTTTCCGGCTCGTGGACGAGAATCAGGGTTGGGCTGTTCTGCGGCATCGAATGGACGGCTCCCGGCGATAGAAGCGGTTACCATCGCATGGCCGGCGCAATCGGCTTTCAGGAAACCGACCGGGCCGGGCGGTTGCGTGACAACCGGACAACGAAGCGCCGGCGCGCCTGTCAGGCGATCAGCACGCGCGGCTCGAAGCGGCCGTTGACCGGGATGTCGAGCAGAAAGGTCATGCCGGCCTGCGGGTCGAGCTTGCGCTGCTTGTCGTCCTTGCCTTTCCAGGCCGAAGTCACCGCCAGGCGGTCGGCCTTGGCGCCGACAAAGGCCGGACAGGAGGACTGCGCCGCCGGCATCGGGATTTCGCGCAGCAGCACGCCTTCGGGCGAATACGCCTTGACCGCCTTGCCGCCCCAGACGGCGTTCCACAGCACGCCATCACGGTCGACCACGGAGCCGTCGACGTAACCCTTGGACGAGCGGTGGTCGACGAACACTTTAGACTCGCCGACCGGTAGCCCGGTCGCCGGATCGCAGGCGACGCGCATCAGCAGGCCGGTCGCGGTGTCGGTGTAGTAGGCGATTGTCCCGTCTTCAGAAAAGCAGATCGAGTTCGATACGGTGATGCCGGTGTAAAGCGTGCGCAGCTCGCCCTTGAAAAACCAGTAGATGGCGCCGGCGCCCTTGCCCTCGTTCTTGGCCATGGTGCCAACCCAGAAGGCGCCGCAAGGGTGGACGCGCGAATCGTTGGAGCGCGTCAGCGCGTTGTCGGCCTCGATGGCCGTATGCAATGTCAGCTTGCCGGTCGAGACATCGCGGACGTGCAGGCCGGTCTCCGTGGCGATCAGCTGGCGCTTGTCGTCGATGATGGCGATGGCGCTGGCCATCTGGCCGAGTTCATGGACCTTCAGCGCACCGGAGGCGACGCCCTGCTCCAGCAGAAGCCCGTTGACGATGTCGAACCAGTAGAGCGTATCGGTGGCCGGATCGTAGCTCGGCCCCTCGCCGAGTTCGCAGACATGGTTGGAGAAAACCGAAACGTTTTCCATCATGCCTCTCCGCCGAAGGCTGCATCCCAGGCCGTCACCGCCGCCCGGGCGCGCGTGGCCACCTCGTCAACGCTCATGCCCGGCTTGAACAGGCTGGAGCCGAGACCGAAAGCGGTCACCCCAGCGGCCTTGTAGCCGGTAAAGTCTTTCTCAGAAACGCCGCCGACGGCACCGACCACGGTATCGGCCGGCAGCACGGCGCGCATCGCCGAAATGCCCGCGGCGCCGAGCACGCTTGCCGGGAAGAACTTCAGCGCCGAGGCGCCAAGCCGGATCGCCAGAAAGGCCTCGGTGGGGGTGAACACGCCGGGCATCGTCACCATGCCATGGTGCATGGCACGAGCCATCACCTCGGCATCGATGTTGGGGCTGACCAGCAGTCTGCCGCCAGCCTTGTGCAGCGCGTCGACATCGGCCGCCGTCAGCACCGTGCCGGCGCCGACCAGCGCCGTTTTGGGCAATGCTGCAACGATGCTGGCGATCGATACAAACGGCTCCGGCGAATTGAGCGGCACCTCGATGGCTTCAATGCCGGCGTCAAACAGCGCCTGGCCGATGGCGACAGCCTCGCCGGGCTTCAGCCCGCGCAGAATGGCGACAAGACCACGCTTGAGCTTCGGGAAAGGTGCGGTCTGGGTCACGCGGTCACTCCACTCTTGCCAGTCGTGTTCTCTTGGTGGGTCATGTTCATTTGGCGATCATGCCATTTTCGCGCGCCGCTTCGATCAGGCCGGCACGAACCGCCTCGTCGGCGTCAACCGTCCTGACGGCAAGTCCGGCGAGGTCGAGCGCCTGCCGATAAAGGGCCGCAAGCGAGCCGGAGGCGACCAGCACGATTGCGGTCGCGCTTTCGCCATAGCGGCGGCCTGCCGAGGCGATCTCGCCGCCGATCAGCAGGCCGGACAGGCAAGCGGCGGCATCGTCGGCCTGGAGGTCCTGCAGCAGGCCGGCGGCGCGGATCGAGAACAGCCGCGAGGTGACATCGCCACCTTCGGCCAAAGCCTTGCGGCACCAGTCCTGAAAGAACGGATTGTCCGGGGTGACCGGCTTCGGGTTCTCGCCCAGCGAATGGCGCAGGATCGAATGCTGGGCCAGAACTGAGAACAACTCGCCGGTCGGCCAGGTGCAGAAACCATCGACCGCGCCGTCTTCGACCAGAACCCATTTCGAGTGGGTGCCGGGCATGCAGACGAGGTGGCGGCCCTTAGCCGGCAAACTGGCCCCGGCAAGCTGCGTTTCCTCGCCGCGCATCACATCCGGAGCATCGGCCAGGCGCTGCGCCAGGCCAGGCACGATGCGGATATCGCGGCTCTGGCGGGGAATGCGGGCAGCGCCCGCGAGAATGGCGCCTATCGGAGCCGGCACCGTGACGTAAGGCGCCTCCAGCCAGCCCTGGCGAGAGCCGGCCATGCCACAGATAATAACGGGCAACGTCGCTGGTGCGCCGAGCGCCGCCAGATGGCCTTCGAGGATGGTCGAAAAACCCTTCTGCTGCGCGGTGATCAGCCCATCATCGCCGCGGCGTTCGGCCAGCACCCCACCCGCCTCGTCGATCAGCCAGACCCGCATGCGGGTCGTGCCCCAGTCGACGGCGGCGACGGCCGGCGCCTTGTTTGCCTGGTTTGCCGGGCTCACAGAAAACCTCCGTCGACGATGAGCATTTGCGCCGTCAGCATACGCGAGGCGTCGGAGGCCAGGAACAACACGGTACCGACGATATCGTCGGGCTGCATGACCTGCTTGATGCATTGTTTGGCGACATGGGCGGCAAGCCCCTGTTCGGTGACCCAGAGTTCTTTCTGGCGTTCGGTGATCACCCAGCCCGGGGCAATCGCGTTGACGCGGATGCCGTCGACGCCAAGCTTGCCGGCAAGGCCCTTGGTCAAGCCCAGTATGCCCGCCTTGGCGGCGGTGTAGGCCGGCATATCCGGATGGTTGATGAGATAGGAGGTCGAGGTGAAGTTGATGATCGAGCCGCCACCGGCCCGCTTCATGCCCGGCGCCACCGCCTGCGCGGTGAAGAAGTGCGGACGCAGATTGACGGCGAGGTTGTTGTCCCAGAACTCGACGCTGACGTCAGCGACTTCGTGGCGTTCGTCCCACGCGGCATTGTTGACCAGCACGGTGACGTCGCCATGCGCCTGCGCTGCCTTGGCCGCAGAGGCGCGCAGCGCCTCGACATCGCGCAAATCGGTCTTGAGGTAGAGCGGCCGCCGGCCGAGTTCCTTTTCGACGCGGTCGGCAAGCATCATGCTTGGGCCATCGGCGATGTCGATGAAGGCGACATTGGCGCCCTGGCGAACAAAACCCTCGGTCAGTGCCGCACCAATTCCCGAGCCGCCACCGGTGATCAACACCGAGGCTCCCCTGAGGTCGGCAAAATCCGCCGATGGCATCATATTTTCCTACTCCCGAACCGGTCGGCGCGCATCCTATCCAGCCAAGTTCGGGGAGCAAGGGCGAAAACGGTGATTTCTTCGGCTTATGTCAGACAAAAGGACGCAAGATGACGGGCGAGGCCCTGCCCGGCCTGAAACCGCTGACCTGCTCGGCGCACGGCAGACCGCTGGTCAGATCGCCTTGGCGTAGAGGGCACCGCGATAGGAATCGCGGAGATAGCCGAGCGTGGCGTCGGCATCGACCGGCTTGCCAAACAGATAGCCTTGCCCGCCGGCGCAGCCGAACTGGACGAGGCGGTCGGCCTGCGCCTCCTCCTCTATGCCTTCGGCGACGACATCCATGCCGAGCCCCTCGCACATGGCGAGAATGGCGCGGATGATGTGTTCCGACGGACGGTCGTCGAGGATCGAGGAGACGAAGGCGCGGTCGATCTTGAGCTTGTCGAAATGGAACTCGCGCAGGCGGCCGAGCGAGGACTGGCCGGTGCCGAAATCGTCGAGCGAGACGCGGATGCCGACGCGGCGCAGATCCTCGACGATCTTCTCCGCCGAGGCCGGATCGTTCATCAGGCCGGTTTCGGTGATCTCGATCTCCAGCCGGCGCGGATCGAAGCCGGTGCGATCGAGGATCGACAGTATGTGCAGGCCGGTGTTCTGGTCGACGAGCTGCGAGGGCGACAGGTTGAAGGACAGGAACAGGTCCTTCGGCCAGCTGCGCGCCGCCTCGGTCGCCTTGCGCAGCACCAGCTGCGACAGCGGACCAATGATGCCGCGCTCCTCGGCGATGGGAATGAACACGGTCGGCGGGACGACGCCGAGGTCGCGATCGGTCCAGCGCGCCAGCGTCTCGAAGCCGATGGTGCGGCGGGTGTTGAGATCAACGATGGGCTGGAAATGCGGTTCCACTTCGCCGGCCGAGACGGCGCGGCGCAGCGCCTGCTCGATGCGGGTGACGCGCTTGGCCGCCTCTTCCATCTCGCGTGTGTAGACGACGACGCGGCCACGGCCCGAACGCTTGGCGTGGTAGAGCGCCGTTTCGGCCTTGTTGACGAGGATTTCCGTGGTTTCGTCGCCGGAATAAAACAGCGAGCAGCCGACCGAGGCCGAAAGCCTGGCGGTGCGTTCGCCGACATCGTAAGGCGCCGACAGGATTTCGATCATCATGCGCGACTTCTCGGCCGCGGCTTCCTCCGAGAACACCATCGGGTAGAGGAAGGCGAATTCGTCGGCGCCAATGCGGCAGACGGTGGAATGGCTGTCCATCGAGGCGCGCAGCCGCATCGCCACCTGGATCAATATGTCGTCGCCGGCCTTGTGGCCGAACAGATCGTTGATCGGCTTGAAGCCGTCGAGGTCGAGAATACCGACGGTGAAGGGCGCGGGATCGTCGGCGCGGTCGCTGATCAGGCGGTCGACCTTGTCGAAAAAGCGGCGATGGTTGCCAAGCCCGGTCAGCGTATCGGTGAACGCCAGATCGGTGTTTTCCCTGCTTGCCTGCCCGGTGCCAAACGTCGTTTGCATCGGTATCCCTGTTTTTGACTTCCGAAATTTGCGCCGAGACTGGCAGCAAAGCGTTTAGGAACCGTATCGCGAAATCGATTTTTCGCTGGCGAATGATGGTTTAGCGGACGCGGTAGAGCTCGACCGGGTTTTCGTGCGTCTCGGCCACCGGTTCGAGCCAATCGGGGACGCTCCCCTGCATCAACTGGGCCAGGAAGCCTTGCGGCGCCTTGGCGGCGAGCACCTTGCTTTCGGCGCTGCCGCGGCAGAGCGCCACCAGGCCGACGTGATGATCCGCCGCGATCGCCCTCGCCTGGTCCGCCGATCCGAGGAAGGCATCGAAGGCAAGCAGGTCGCCGGCGATGTTGCGATGATAGGGGCCGGCAAAGACCCGGTGCCCGGAATAGGCCAGGATCGGCGAGCCGAGATTGGAAATGGCCAGCACCGTGGTGTCCGGCAGCCGGGCCAGCGTCGCGAAGGAGGCCTTGCGAGTACAGCTCGGATCACTTTCGGCATCCTTTGCCTCGACGGCGACCTTGTCGGCCTCAAATGCCCTCGTGGTCGCGGCGGCAGCGCCGGCCCAGACGGCATTCACGGAGACCAGCCAGACTGCCACCATGCGCAGCGACACGCTGCGCGAAGGGCTGATCCTCGCCCGCTCGCGCCAGCTTGCGACCCAGGCCGACAGCGGGATGACGGCAAAGGCGATCGAGAATGTCGAGCCGCGGACCTGCCAGGCGCTGACGATGAAGGCGACGACCAGCAAGGCGACGACGAGGCTGTCCTGGCGGCGCCATGGTCCGCGCAGGCGAAGCGCCATCAGCGCGATCGCCACCAGCGGCGTGACATAGCGCGCCGCCACCGAGGCCGGTTCGTTGACAACGATGTAGAACAGCGACTGTGCCTCATCGATGTGGTCGAGCCACAATTCCTTGAGGCGCGGATCGAGGTTTGCGTAGGGGGCAGCAAGGCATTGCGGGAACAGCGCCACGACAACGGCGCCGAGCACAAGCGCGAGCAGGCCGAGCGAGATCAGGCGGCGGCTGGCCATGCCATTGGACGCCTTCAGCGACGTCACGACGGCAAGGCCCAGTCCGGCGATTGCAGCCACCACGAATTGCACGGAAGAAAAGGCATCGCACTGGGCCTGGCCCCAGGCCGATGGCGGAATGGTGGTGACGAAGACGAGTGCCGAAACCCCGGCAAAGCCGAGACCGAAGTCCCTTGCGATCCGATGCTCGCCGGCGGGATCGACGACAAACAGCAAGGCGATGCAGGCGCCGATGGTGGCGACATAGGGCGCGGTTTCCATGCCGACGGCCAGCGTCAGCGCCGCGCACAGGCCCGAAATCAGCGCCGCCCAGCGGCGCGTGGGCGCCTCGAGCAGCAGGCTGAGGCTGGCCATGGTCAGCGTCAGCTGGACATTGTGATGATCGAGCGCACCCGGCAAGAAGATGCCGATGAAATGCAGCGCAGCCGCGCCGATGACGATTGCCGGCAGTACGGCGCCGGCACCGGCGAAGCTGCGCGCGGCGCGGGCGAGGAAGAACACCGCCAGGCAAAACAGCAGCGCCGGCCACAGCACCTGCGCGATCGCCTCGGCCGTGGCCATGCTGCCGGTCAGCGCCGAAGCGGCGAGGATGATGGCGGCGAGCGGTGCATCGACCAGCCGCGACCAGTGCATGACGAAGCCGCCTTCCGGCCCCATCCTGTACTGATGCAGGTCGAACCAGCCCTGGCCGGCCAGCATGTCGCGGACTTCGACCAGCCGCAGCAGGCTGTCATTGTCGCCGCCGGCATTGCTGAGTTCACGAAAGCCGGTGGCGGCATTGACGGCCAGGGCCACCAGCATGGCAAGCAGCGCCAGCATCATATCGGACTTCCAGGAGGAAGCACCCGCCTTGGCTGCGTTCATCATCATGGCCTTTGTCGGAAAGATGTTCAGCTTAAACCTAGCCTTAACAGCTTCAATAAATAGTAAAGTCGCCTGAGCGAGGCCGCATTTGAGCGCGGCCGGAGGCTCCGCCGGGCATCGGGAGACGGAAATGCCGCACGAAGTCCGCCACGAGCCGGCCATTGCCGTGCTCCTGCCCTGCTACAATGAGGAACTGACCATCGCCGAGGTGGTGCGGCGGTTTCGAGAGACGCTGCCGTCGGCCGCGATCTATGTCTATGACAACAATTCCAGGGATCTGACCGCGCTCAAGGCGCGCGCGGCCGGCGCCATCGTCATCCGCGAGCCGCGCCAGGGCAAGGGCAATGTCGTGCGGCGCATGTTCGCCGACATCGATGCCGATATCTATCTGATGGCCGACGGCGACGGCACCTATGCGCCGGAAGATGCGCCGCAACTGATCAATATCCTGCAGACCGAGCGCTGCGACATGGTGGTGGGCACCAGGCGCGGCGTCACCGACGATGCGGGCCGTTCCGGCCATGCCTTCGGCAACCGCATCTTCAACAGCCTCTACAAGCGGCTGTTCGGCACCGACTTCACCGACATCTTCTCCGGCTACCGCGTCTTCTCCAGGCGTTTCGTCAAGAGCTTCCCCGCCGTTTCCGGCGGCTTCGAGATCGAGACCGAAATGTCGGTGCATGCCTCGCAGCTCAAGCTGCCGGTCAACGAGATCGCGCTCGACTATGGCCGCCGCCCGGAAGGCTCGTCGTCGAAGCTGTCGACCTATCGCGACGGCGTCAGGATCCTGTGGATGTTCGCCATGCTGATGAAGGAGACGCAGCCGCTGCGCTTCTTCGGCGCCTTCGCCATTTTCTTCCTGGTATCGAGCCTTACCCTGATGACGCCGGTGCTGATCGAATTCGCCCAGACCGGCCTGGTGCCGCGCATGCCGACATGGGTGCTGTCGGTCGGCCTGCTGCTGCTTTCGATGCTTGCGATGATGACCGGACTGATCCTCGATTCGGTATCGCGCGGGCGCGCCGAGCAGAAGCGCATTTTCTATCTCTCGGTCCCGTCGGGCCGGGTCGAACGGCGCGAGCGCACGAACGAAACCCCGAAGGCCGAACCGGGCAAGACGCCCCGGGCCGCCTGAGGCCGTGGGCAGGCTCGCCCGCTTCGTCTTTGCCGGCGCCGTCGGCTTCGTCGCCGATGCCGCAGCTCTCTGGTTGCTTTTGACTGTCACGCCGCTCGGCCCCTTCGTCGCGCGCGTGCTGTCGATCGGCTTTGCGCTGTGCGTCACCTGGCAGATCAACCGGCACCTGACGTTTTCGCCGTCGAGCCGCGGCGTGACCCAGGAGGGCGCGCGCTATGGCGGCGTCGGCATCGCCACCAGCATCGTCAACTATCTCGTCTATTGCGCCATCCTGTTCACGCTGCCGGCAATGCCGCCGCTGGCGGCACTTGCCATCGCCTCGCTGGTGGCCATGGCGCTGTCCTTCCTCGGATATTCCCGGCTGGTCTTCGACCGCTGAAGCGCTGGTCCGTGAAAGGTTAACCCGAGAGGCGCATAGGCCCGCGCGCCACATGAGCCTATGCTGGCGCAAAGCCCGAAGAGGCCGCCGCTCTTACGTCCTGCAAGGATCGGATCTGACGACCATTGACGAAATTGTCCGAAGACAGCCAGGTGTCGAATGCCGCGCCGGCGACCGACCATTCGCGTGCCAGCATCGAATACATGCAGATATCGCGTGCGTGGCCTTTCAGCACCAATCCGTCGCGCAATATGCCCTCAAAGACAAAGCCTAACCTGTCGGCCGCACGCCTCGATTTCGCATTGTCCGTGGTGCACGTCCACTCCAACCGCCGATAGCCGAGGTCGTCGAAGATGTGGCGCATGATCAGGAAGAGAGATTCGCTGGCCGCGATCGTCCGCTGCAGCGCTGGCGAGAAGAGCACATAGCCCAGCTCAATCACCCTGTGCGCCGGTCTGGCCTCCATCAGACAAAGCCAGCCGACCGGCCCCGCCGCTTTGGTACGCAGCGTCAGGAATGTGCGCGATTGGTCGTTGAGCATGCCGCCGACATAAGCCCGGAAAGACTCGATCCCGTCGAATGGTCCAACCTTCATTTCAGCCCAGATCTCGTCACGTTCGCGGGCGTGGGTGAGTCGGAAGATATCGTCGGCATCTTCAAGGCAGAGTGGGGCGAGGTTGACGTGGTTTCCGGTCAGCGTTGTCGCCGAAGGCAAGGTAGCGCCGCCTGGCGAATTCGCTATTGCATTCCAACTTTCCTGCGTGGCCATCTCCCCTCCTTTTCAGAGTTGCGTCTGCCCCTGTCGAAGCACCAGAGCGGACAAGCTCGGTTACGCTGGCATGGGCTTGGTTGGTCAAAATTTCTCGAACCGCCGCTCCACCTTGCGCGCGAACACTTCCCTCTTTTCGTTGGATATGCCCTCGACGGAATATCTCGTCATGTACAGATGTTTCACGTTGCCTCCACACATGGTCTTCAGGCCGCGCAGCAGCACCTTCCTTCCAGGATTTTGCATATACATTTCCGTATACCACCAGGGCGATCCGCACGTCGTCACCACCCCCATTCGGCGGATGTTCAGAAGTGCCGGTCTGATGACGCCGCCATCCGCCGGCACGTGATAGGCGACGCCGGGTCGCCAAACGCGATCGAAATAGCCCTTCAGCATGGCGGGCATGCCTGACCACCATGTTGGAAAGCAGAACACGCACGCCTCGGCCCATTGCAAAGCGTCGATATAGACCCGCAAATCCTCCGGTGTTTTGGAAGGATCAAAGTGGCCACGCCGCTCTTCTGGTTGCATCACCGGATTGAACTTCATTTCGTAGAGGTCGAAGTCGATGACCTCGTCGCCCCTGGCTTTGAGTGTCTGCACGACACGTTTGTGAAGCGATGCCTGGTAGCTGTCGGCGAGTGGGTGTGCGTAGACGACATTGACTTTCATTCACGGCTCCCCCGGCGCAAGCATATATTAGCCAATACTCAAGCAAAGGAAATTGGCCAGGAGCCGAACGGCGCTGCCTGCCGAGTCCGAATGTCACCGACGACCTCGCCTCGATCGGCAACGCCGCCCGGGCCGCAGATGACACGCATTAAGCCTGAGCCAAGCAAGCGTGATTGGCAGACGGCGCCGAGTTCCGTATATCGCTCTCGTCGACGCATCGACCCGAACGTCGCTCCAATCGCGCCGGAGACCCGCCATGAAGCTGAAAATCGCCGTCCAGATGGACCATGTCTCCACTGTCTCGATCGCCGGCGACTCGTCGTTTGCGCTGTCGCTGGAAGCACAGCGGCGCGGCCACCAATTGTTCCATTACACGCCCGAGCGGCTGTCGATGCTGGGTGGCAAGGTGTTCGCCCGCATCGAGGAGATGAAGCTCCGCGACGAGAAGGGCAATCACTACACGCTGGGCGACAAGGTGCGCACCGACCTGTCGGAGATGGACGTGATCCTGCTGCGCCAGGACCCGCCCTTCGACATGAACTACATCACCACGACGCATATTCTGGAGCGCATCCACCCGAAGACATTGGTCGTCAACGACCCGGCCTGGGTGCGCAACAGCCCGGAAAAGATCTTCGTCACCGAATTTCCAGACCTGATGCCGGAAACGCTGATCACCAAGGATCCGCAGGAGGTCGCCGCCTTCCGCAAGGAATTCGGCGACATCATCGTCAAGCCGCTCTACGGCAATGGTGGCGCCGGTATCTTCCATCTCAAGGAGGATGACCGCAATCTCGCCTCGCTGCTCGAAATGTTCGGCCAGCTGTCGCGCGAGCCCTATATCGTCCAGCGCTATCTCAAGGACGTGCGCAAGGGCGACAAGCGTATCATCCTGATCGATGGCGAGGCGGTGGGCGCCATCAACCGTGTGCCGGCCGACCACGATTCACGTTCCAACATGCATGTCGGCGGCCGCGCCGAAAAGACAGAGTTGACGGAACGCGAGCGCGAGATCTGCGCCCGCATCGGACCATCGCTGAGGGAACGCGGCTTCATCCTGGTCGGCATCGACGTCATCGGCGACTACATGACCGAGATCAACGTGACCTCACCGACCGGCGTGCGCGAAGTGGAGCGTTTCGGCGGCGCCGACATTGCGAGCCTGTTCTGGGATGCGGTGGAGGCAAAGCGGAAGTAGGCGCGGGGCGGGATGTTCCTGTAATGTTCTTGCCTTGGCTTGAAATCTGTGGTTGTCTTGTCCTGACGTCGCTCGCGGCCTGAACCACAAGGCCGAGGCGAGCCTGTATCCGGGGGCAGAGCAAAATGGTGGCGCGGGTTCGCACGGTTGCTTTCCAGGGCATCGAGGCCGTGCCGGTCGATGTCCAGGTGATGATCGCGCCGGGCAAGGTCGGCATGCAGATCGTCGGTCTGGCCGACAAGGCGGTGACCGAGAGCCGCGAACGGGTGCAGGCCGCACTCCATGCCTCAGGCCTGTCGATGCCGTCGAAGAAGGTGACCGTCAACCTGGCGCCTGCCGACCTGCCCAAGGAAGGCAGCCATTACGACTTGCCGATCGCGCTCGGCCTGATGGCCGCACTCGGCGCCATTCCGGGCGACATGCTGGCCAGCTATGTCGTGCTCGGAGAATTGTCGCTCGACGGCACCATTGCCGCTGTCGCCGGAGCGCTGCCCGCCGCGATCGGCGCTAATTCCGAGGGAAAGGGCCTGATCTGCCCGTTCGGCTGTGGGCCGGAAGCGGCATGGGCGGGCAAGGATTTCGACATATTGGCGCCGCGCAGCCTGATTGCCATCGCCAATCATTTTCGCGGCACGCAGGTGCTGTCGCGGCCCGAGCCCGGCATTCATGTCTCGGCGCGCGACCTGCCCGACCTCGCCGACATCAAGGGCCAGGAGAGCGCCAAGCGGGCGCTGGAAGTGGCCGCGGCCGGCGGCCATAATCTGCTCATGATGTGTACGAAAGACCCCATTCTAAGGGCCTGGCTCTGCGCTTGATTAAATGGACCGCGCGAAATCGCGCTCGACGACCATGCTTGCAGGCCGCGTACGTAGCGCTCAGTTGGTTAGCCCAGCCCTCCCCCTACCTGGGAGATTATTAAGATCACAAACGAGACGGCGAGAAAGATCAAACTCCACAAGGAAACCTGACCCGAGGTCCTTTAACCTCAATGTTCAGAAGCTTGAATTGAAGGTCTCCGCTTGGAGAGCGAAATAAGAAAACAACCAGTGTTGCGACAAGTGCTGCAAAACCGGCAACGGCTATGGGGGAGAGTGCTCTTAGCTGAGTTTCCAGTTCCCCAAAACGGCCAAATGATGGGTTGTAGAAATCGTTGAGGAATGCAAGAACGAAGGCAAATAGGCAGATCGCGAACGCGAGGGCAAACCACCACTCGATGAGCTTCCTCGGCGACACGAGCTTCTCCATCCGCAAGCCTGTTAATCGATGACGGATCAAATTGGTAGGATCATCAAGTATATAATGTATCCACCAAATTCTCAATGAACCTTGACATGAGCCAGAACCTCAACCCGAACGGTCAAACGTCACGGAGGCCCGCGCGAGTTCATGATGTGGTGCGGCCTAATCCAGCCTACTTAGAAAGCACCCTTTGAACGATAAATGGCATATCGATTGAATTTGAGACACCTTGCTCGCACGTCAGAAATATCTTATTGGAATATAGATCGGGATAGTATTTTTGGTTGACGTAATCATCCGGCGATATTCTATCACTTGTGGCGTATTCCACAAATCTAATCGCAACCCTGGCGCTATCAACACCTGACCGTATCTCAATTTTATTGCTATAGCTGCCATCACTTTTCCATTTTATGTATTCCTGATTTGATAGCTTTACCTCGCAATCGGTTAGCTCAACGTCAAATTTCTTTAGTACTGTCATCTCCAGACGCATCGTTAAAAAATTGGGCTCGCTATAACTCTTCACTTGAATAGTCGCCCTTACATCATCTATATGAATGCCCGCCGCTACGCTGCCAAACCATGCCCTATAATGCAAGACTATTGCATCAATATTTCCGGTCAGCCCGGCAATGGCCGCGACTGCAGCGACTGCCACGGCCCAATATTTCTTAAGAAGACCCCGCATTGGTCCTTTGCCTGGCTTATTGGGAGTAGCTTTCTTGATCGGCATGAAGAAATGGTACTATGGCGGGCAGAAAAAGGAAAAGGTTTGATCGCTGGTTCATGCCCGGAAGGCGAGCGAAGATGTCCCGAGTGACCACCGACTTGATGCAAGGCTATAAACCCCTGGCTAATGCTCCGAAAAATAGCGTAATTGACGATCTCCATTCAATTGAGTTGCCTTTATGACTGAAGTCACCAAGCATGCCCTTAGGGTCTATTCATCAGTCTCTGCCTTGAAGGGCAAGCACGGTGACGTCCTCGATGCGGTGATCCCGTTCTTTGACCCTATCCTTCGGCTCTTAGACGGCAAGATATTCGATCCCAAGTTGATCGTGGCGGGCGTTCACAAGATGTACCATTGGCGGATGACGCGAGAGGTCGTGGAACAATTCATTCCGCGACTGCTGGCACTGAAGCTTCTTGAGAGGCACGGGGTTGGCGCCCGTATGATGTACGTAGTGACCTATCACACTTCGGCAGTGCCAGATGATAGTAGCGACATTACGCAAACCTTCGAAGCAATCATTGATGAGTTTGCCAAGTTTCCGCCGATCATCACGGACCTGTTGAATTACACACGCACGCGCGACCAACTCGCCGACATTCTCATTCGTTTTCTCGTCAGTTCCAACGTCCTGTTCCAACCAAGCGGCGCGCTGCCGAACGTCGTAACGGGCAGTCTCGGAGAACTTGACAAGCTGCCTGAAGGCGGCCGCCCGTTGCCAGAGTACGATAGGTACATGGCCGCTCGGTTTGTCCAGCATCTGCTGAAGGAACGGGCCGACCTTGTGCCCTATCTTTCGACGTTCGCGTCAATCGGCCTACTCACTGAGGTGGTCGACGACTTCGTCCGACCTACTGAGCACGCTGTGCAGACTGACCTAACTGTTGTTGTGGATGGGCCACTGGCTCTGGACTACCTGGGGCTATCCGGAAAGGACATCCAGACCGACATTCGAACCGTGCTGGATGGCCTGCGTGCCATAGGCTGCAAGATCGTTGTCTTTCCCGTTACCTGCGGTGAGATGTCCCGGAATTTGAAGGCCATGTTGGGCAACTCGCTCCCTGATCGGTACGGTTACACGCACAGCGCTATGGTCGCCGGCGAGGTGCTTTCGGACTATGTCCTGTCTGTCGCCAACAACCCTGAGGGGGCGTTGGAGATGAGTGGCATTTTGGTCAAAGATGCTAACCTTACTCACTACCCCAATTCTCACAAATACTTCACGGGTGAGATGCATGACGACTTCATGTCAAAGATCGCGTGGGGTCTGGACATACGATCTCGGGAGCATGACGCCGACTGTTTGACGCTTCTAATGCGGTTGCGCGACGGGAAACATTCGCGTGACGTATTCAATTGCAGGTATGTCTTTGTTACCCGCAACGTGGCCTTTGCCCGGCAATCTCGCGAATACTGTTTGGCTGCGAGGCAGCTCTACTCCTCCCAAGAAGGCCCCGTTGTTCACCAACGTGACCTTGCCACGATTGCGTGGCTGCGGACTGGGTTGGGTGCCACGGAAGCGATCCCACGAAATGTCCTCATCGCTCACTGCAACAGAGTTCTTCAGGTTCGTCCGGAACTGGTGCAGACCGTTAAGGACAAGCTCCGCGCGTTCTCGCCTGAGAAGCTGGAGCAATATCAAGCGTTGCTACTGGATCAGCGGAGCATTCGAAAGCTTGCTGATGCGACGCTCAACGATGAGAAGGTGGTGACGGGAGAAAACGCGGCCGAGCTTCTGGAACTGATGCGCAACGCTACAGCCGAGGAAGTGAAATCGGCGTACGAAGCGAAGCTGGCGGATGCAAAGAACAGGCATTCTCAAGCGCAGCGAGCGGCAAACGCTAAACACATCGGCGATTTGTCCGAGCGCGAGGAAGAGGTCCGATCGCTTCGTGAGAGCCTTGACCGTGTGGAACGAGAGAGATCGCAACTCGACGATCAAAGGCGCCAAGCGGTAAGCACGATGCTGGTCGCCGTAAATCGAAACAGCAGGCTTGTGCGGACTGGTGCAAACCTTTCATTGATCGCCTTGGGCGTCGCCTTTGTCGCAGACATTTTGATAGGCATTTTCCCCGCTACAAACATAGCCTGGAGTTGGGCTCTCCGGGGTATGGGTGCCGTAGGTATCTATCAAACGATAGCCGGATTATTGCACTGGCCGCAGTGGGGGCTGACAAATCTTCTGGATTGGAATGCCCGCCGCAAGCTCCGAAATGAGATCGTGGAGCGCGGTTTGAGTTGGGTGACCTCGGCCGACTTTCGCATTAAGGACGGTAACGTAGTTGATAGGCCACTCGTTATCGAGCATGATCGTAGTGAGGGCGGCGAGCATTAGGTCCAAAGCAGCTTCTAGCACCGCCGAAGCCGAGCTCAACCGGCAACCTCATTATAGGCCCACGGGTTCGCGCTCGGAAGCAAGCCGGCGGTTAATAGCTCAACCGCGCTTTCGATGTCTGCGCCAAGGTGGCGTATCATTCGCCCTCGTGGTCGTGGATAGACGTGCAGGCCCTTTCCCGTAGGCCCTTCGCCCCATCGCTTGTGCGAGCCAGAAGCCATGCGATGGACGAGCTTCGCCGCCTGCACGCTCTTATACTCTGCTTTCGTCTCCGGCTGCGGGTCGGCACGAATGGCAAGCTCGATTGTCACCCACGCTGCGATTACTCGATGGGGGTCTACCTTTGCCTTTCTCAGCCTCGCCCAAGCGGCTCGGGCGCGATCCTGAGGTGACAGACCGCGAAGCCTGAACGCCTCCACATGAGGCCCTGAGCAACGGTAGAGCGTCTCGACGCGGTCAATGGCATTGCGGACCCACTTGTCGTTTGCGTTCGCCTCCAGCCAGGCCTCTGCAGCAGCGCGATGCCTGGCTAACTGGGCGGCAGTGTATGAGGGCTTATACGGACTGCCGTGTCGTGAGTAATGATCTGAGTGTGAGCGACAGAAACGGGTGTCCAGACCGTCCTCTGTGCCCGCACGGGCAGGCTTGCCGCACCCCACGACACGGCAGTGTGTGAACATATGGCTTGGGTTTGCTGCTCGGGCTTTGACCTCATTCTTGCGCTCTCGCTTCTTCGACCAATTCGTCAATCTCGGGTCCCTCTTAGGTGTTCCTTGGGTCTCCCCTTAAGGGAACCAAACAGTGGGGTGAACGGCTACCTGAGCAGGAGCAGAGGTGGCCTTAGGATGCAGATGAAGGTTGATAGGATCTGATACAGAGACAAAGTCTCCCCCCTCAGTCTTCAACCGTGACAGTGCCTTCAACACCGGCGTGAGCCTTGAACACAGTTAGCATGGTCTCCTTGGTCACCGACACCTTGGAGGATGGAACCATCACCGCATCATGGATCGGTAGAGCGACAATGCCCTTCGCTCGAAGATCAAGGAGAACGTCGACAAGGATGCTGCTCTCAATGAACTGAGCGTCATGACCAAGACCCTTGTGGAAATGATCTTTGATTAATGGGTGCTTGGCTTCGATGGCGTCGACCACCTCGCCGATCCTGTCGGCCTTGCGGAACAGCTTGCGAGTGTCCTTGGGGAACCTGTCGAGCCGTCGCTCGGCAAATATCATGGCGCTCATCACCTTCTTGATGCCATCTCGCTCATGGTTGTACCTGGGCATCGAATAGAGGTCGCCGGCGGCTGGGAGGTGGCCTGCCATGCCGTAGAGGATGCGTGCGCCCACTTGACCGTAGTCCAGCTCCACGGCCTTCTCTGCCCCGATCTTGAGGCCCTGTCGTCGCTCGTGCTTCCGCAGTTGCTGCCAGAAGCCTCCGAACATCCTGCCGCCACTGGTGAACCTCGCTTGGGTGAATACGCGACGTAGGCGCCTGTCGTCGATGTCGAACGATGTGTGCGGCCAAGGAATACCCAAGGCATCATACCGGAGATCGGCCGACGCCAACCACTGGTTGATCGCATTAAGCTCGCGGCGGTAACGCTCTGTGATGGGGGTGTCCGCATACTGCTCCAGTCCCCCTTCATCCCAATAATCTTTAGCGTCCTTCACCCGCTTGAGAATGATGGTCTCGCCGTGAGGATGTTCGTCGAGGTCGCCAGTCTCGATGTCGCCGTCATCCATTCGCGACAGTAGGGTCGGACCCGGTCGGATAACCGTCGATTTGGAAGCGCCAGGTATCGGAGGGGCCGTGTTCTGACGCACATAACCCAGCTCGGGCTTGGCGAGGAGGTCCAAGATGCGCGGAAATACCTTGCTATAAGCTCGTGGCCTATACCGGCTCTTCGTCCCTAAGCGCCTGTTGGAGCGGGTGACGTAAATTCCCTCGGGATAGTCCACGAGGTGATGATGCATGAGGTCGGAAAGGATCGCGTCTACAGTCAGGTCGAAGGTTTCTTGGTCTGCCACCCGGCGCTTGTTCCTCGTCAGCCCTGAACGATGCTCGTAGTTCAGGAGCGACCTGATGGCTTCCGCCACGATGCCCTTAGCGTTGTCCGATGAAGCAAACCGATAGGCATTGAGAGCACGATCGCGTTCGTCATCTTCGTCATCTGATGTCGCGATAAGCGAGGCGATCTGATCCAACTGCAGCCTTCCAATTCTTCAAAATGACCACCCCGCTCCCACGGGCACACAGAGGGCCACGGGCGGTCATGAGGTCGGGTAGGGGGAAAGGGGCCTCGGCAGCGCCTCGCGGGTCTCAGCGCGCGCCTACGGCGACCTGCCACCGGTTGCCGTTGGCCAGTGGGATACCGCAAGTCAGGCGGCTTGGCCATCCGAGGGACAGAGGCAAAAGCGCACGGGCTGTGCCTCACCCCGGTGTAGTGATAGGCTGGGCTTCGACCCCATTTGCCGGACGCAACGCTGCGGGGTCTGCCTGTGAGGCCGGGGGGCATTCACAATGGAACCCGAGGACCTGAAGTCCCGTATCGAGACTGCGTTGGGTCGCGGTCATCTCAGCCATTGGCAAAGACAATTCCTGGTCGACATTCACGCCCGTCTGGCGAAGTACGGCCCCAACACGAGGCTGACTGACAAGCAGCGCGCCAAGCTCATTGAGGCTATCGGCTACGCCCCACCAGTCAGCCAGGCACCGCCGCAGCCACGCCCTATCGGCCCTCATTCGACCCGGTGGAGGCTGCGCCGCCGACGGAACCCACTTGCGCGCGAGGCTCGTTATCTGGCCGGTCGATTTGCCAGAGCCTTTGGGTTCGCAGCGGCATTGATTGTCGGGTCCCTGATCTACTCCTACGTTACAGGACACCTCCACATTCCTTCTTCAAGCGGTTGGGCCTTCGGGTCGCCAGAGGCCGACACCACCACCGCCATGCCATTGACGAGGAGCCAGTTCACGATCACGGACGGGGACACCATCAGGCTTATCGGTGCCGCGAAAGGGACCCGGCTGGTCGGCTTCAATGCGCCCGAAAGCATCGAGCCAAGGTGCGACGCTGAGGCAGACCTTGGGCGTCGAGCGAAGGCACGCCTCAAAGAGTTGGTTGCCAACGCGCAGCTGGAGCTGAAGATGGTGCCCTGTTCTTGCCCGGCAGGCACTGAGGGCACCGGCAAGTGCAACTACGGGCGAAGTTGCGGCTCACTCTTTGCCGATGGCCAAGATGTGGGCGACGTATTGGTGTCGGAGGGGCTGGCCGTCCCGTTCGCCTGCGGCTCTACAAGCTGTCCGCCAACGCCCCGCCCTTGGTGCGGATAGGACGCCTTCACCTCACCCTCCGGCGGTGTCGGCTCCTTCGAGGCGCTTCGCCAGCTTTGCGAGCGTCGAGCGCGAACAGTTGGTGGCTCGCACAACGGTGTTCCAGCTCTGGCCCTTCCGCAGCATGGCCATGATGGCCTCGTTACGCTCGGCGTCCTCGGGCCGGCCCTTCATGCGCCCTTCAGCCTTTGCCTTGGCGATCCCCTGAGCCTGCCTGCGACGTCGGTCGTCATAGTCCTTGCGGGCGATGGCGGCGAGCATGTCGAGAAGCATCCCGTTGATGGCGTCGAACATGCGCCCGGTGAAGGCGTCCTCGGTCTTCAGCATCATGTGCGAGGTCGGCAAGTCCAGCGCTACGACCTTGACCTCTCGATCCTTAATCTCGCGCTTGAGCTGGTCCCAGTCCTTGTCCGACAGGCGGCTCAGGCGGTCGACCTGTTCGGTCAGCAGGATATCGCCGGGCTTGCTGTCCCTGAGCAGCCGGAACAGCTCTGGCCTGTGCAGCGACGCCCCGCTCTCGTTCTCCTCGTAAGTGGCGGCGATGGTCAGCCCTCGGTCGCGGCAGAACGCCTCAAGGTCCTCCCGCGCACGCCCTGCGTCCTGCTCCTTGGTCGACGCCCTGAGGTAGGCTCGGATGAATGCCATGGTGTGCGCTCCAGTTCGGTTTGACTGGTTCGCTAATAGGTGGTTCGGTTTGACTGGTCAAGGGCTATTTATCGAACCACCTTCGACCCGGTTCGGAAAGGGCACACCCAATCAGACCGGGGCGGCTGGTCCCCCTACAACCCCCAAGAGGACGTTGAGCACAGTTGATTACGTTGAGAACTGGATCACCGGAGTACCGCTTGGCAGCCGTAAGCCCATGATAACTCTTCTCTATTTTTGCAAAAGTGCGCGATATGGCGCAATTCATTGCTCCTAATAGACACTCTATCCTGTATTTTCCAATCGTGTTATCTTCAATTGGCCGCATTAGATGCAGCCAGATCATGCGCCTAACCGCATGTCGCGGACAGTTGGCGGATATGGCAGGTTGAAGCATCAAAGGAGCATACGATGGCTAACGCAAAACAGGCTGCCGCGAAGAAATTGAATATGGCTGAGAGAGCCCAGCAGCAAATGGACGTGCATTTCCCTAACTACCCGCCAGCTTTGATTTGGCGCCGCAAGACCAACGACGGCTTCACCACGGTACCTCGCACGCTCCCAATTGCCATGCAGGCAATCGACATGCAGTCGAAGGGGACACCAGCCGGCCACACGCTGTTTTGTCTTTGGGCTCGCGCTCCCGATCATCCTTTCATGACGGTTGAGAACCCCGCCACGTTCGCTGCTGAGGCCGGCTTCTTCGGAGAACGAGCCGTTGACACTTGGCGCAAGCGCATGAAGCGGCTCCGAGAACTCAATTTCATTGCCACCAAATCCGGTGCATCCGGCGAGTTCCACTATGTCTTGTTGACGAACCCAAACGCTGCCGTCGAGTGGATGAGGACGCAGGGTCAGGTCCAAGACGTGATCTACTCAAGGTTCTTAGACCGGTTGAACGACGTCGGCGGGGGCAACGACATCAAGGCCTACTATGCCTATTGGCATCAAGTCCAAGCAGCGAATGCTGCCCAGCCTAAGGAAGGCGAAGGCAATGAGCCGGCAGCACAAACCCCCGTCGTCTAACATCTCCAGTTGGTTGAGATCGGGATTAGGGCGATTGTCCATCGGCACCTCGATTACACCGTTGGCGATCGTTCTAATGTTGATTGTTGCGGCGACGGCACACTACCGTCTGGAAATCACGTCGATAGGCCTCCGCTTTGAACCGCAGAGCCTCGCCGGGGAGCCGGGCAGTCGGTGACCCGACCTCATCGCCCCGCCTGAAGGAAACGAAGGGGGTACGGGGGTACGCTGCCTGAGCTACTTGTCCGATCCCCCGCTCAGAAATCTCTACCAAATATTCCGGCCCCACATTAGTAATCCCTCATGCCTCTCCATTGGTTCAATCCTCCGGTGCCTGTCAGGGGCGAACGTGCCGGCATGACCTACAACGTCAGCAACGTTGAGGCAGCCTCCGAGCATCTCCTGAAGTGGACCAAACGTGGCCCCAAATGGAACCTCGCGGTGCGCGTCTGCATGGCCGCCCTGGCTGATCAAGCGACAGCTCAGGAGGTCCGTAAGGCATTCCGAGCTGCGGCCAAGGAGGAGGGTATGTTGATGAGTGAGGCTGCGGAGCTATGACCCATCATTCCATATCGGGCACGTCGCCACCCACAAAGAGTGTGGTCGGTTCACCGTATTCTCCCAACGTCGGGTTGGCCTCGCGTGACCACGCAATGACCCCGGCATGCTTCCCTGACAAGGCCTTTGCAGTCCTTATCGCCCGGTCCTCGGTCTGCTGCTCGGCTGGCCCGTAGACGGGCTGGAGGTCGCCGCTCTCATCGCGGTCGAAGGCGGTGACGACGATCAGCTTGGATGCCTTCTGCTGAGGAAGGATGTTATCTGACATGGTGATGCTTTCCATTGGCCGTTAGTCGTTCCCGCTGCGCTTCCGTCTGTGCCACCCCCGGCTGAACCCATAGCTCACCGCAGGAGCCCATAGCGCCACCTCACGCTCCAATGTGGCATTGGCGACAAGAAGCGCCTTCACAGCCTCTCGGGCATCCCCGCCGCATGTTGCAATGACCTCATCGGCCGCAAGCTCCCAGTCCATCGCGGGAGGGTCGACTTGCTGTTGTTCGGCTGGCATTGCTCTGCCTCACAGGTATGTCTCGCCATCGCCGCGATGCTCAAAGCAGAACCAATGCGGTGCCTGCTTTGGCTTCGCGAAACCCCACCCGCCATCCTTGCCGCAGCCAGGGCGCTCGCACCAATGGTGCTGGATGCCGGGTGCCGTGATGTGCTCTGGCCTTGGGAGGCTGATTTCGTCACCCACGATTTGGTCCACGCCGGTCACTCCAAACGCTGGATGTCTTCAGTGAACAAAAAAGGAACAAAACTGTCAAGGATGAATTGACTGAGAGAGGAAAGAGTTCCTAAGTGGTGGCATGCCCGACACCGGCGGAAGACGAAAGCGCGGGGGCGCATGGAACCTCAGCAATGCCCATGAGGTCGGGCAGTTGGTGCTTGTTCGCTGTGGGCTATGCAACGTCAAACGCTGGTATCAGCCGAGTGACCTGAGGGAAATCTTCGGGAACATTGAGGCTGAGTTGGTGGGGACCAAGATGAGCTGCGAACGATGCGGCAAGAACGATTGCATGCATGCGGAGACACAAAACCCAACGGCTCGAGAACGGCAGGCCATTCGGGTTAGGCGGCTTGCCGAAATCAGGACAATGCGGCGGGTCGTTTGGAGGGACGATTAGCCCCTTGTGATACGATGCCTCACCCGAGAAGGGGGGCGAACACTTACCGAAACGCCAGATCGTATCTTAAGGGTTCGAAGCATCTCACCTAAGGCACGATCAAAAGCGGGCTCATCATCAAATGCGGTGTACGCGCCCGCCAAAATGGGAAGTCCAATGTCGGGGTCTCCCTTGCTACATTCAAGCACCGCCCCGATTTGATCGTATACCGTGTCACTTCCGATCTTGATCCTGGAGTATTTCTTCATGTTCAGGACCTCTTGGGTCGTTGACACCCCTACACCTTCCGCATCATAGACCCAAACATAAGATCCAATCTTAGATATTCTCTCCATCTTCCGACATTGCTTAATAAGATCAGCAGATCGAACAATTCTCTTGCGTCCTGGAGGAACGATTTTGGACTGAACAATGATACCTTTTGACTTCGGATGATCCTCAATAGTTTGAATGCCGATATACATATCGGAACCGTACTCTTCCTCCAGAGCGCCAGGGCCTCGATCGGACAAATCTTGTGCCGCTACACGGAGCCGGTAGCCACCAAACGTCTTTTGGTCCAAGGCGGCCTCAATCGCCGACCCAATCTTGGATGTAATTTGCGCCTCTTGTGCTATGCCCCTTCTGACTTGTTGCTGGACAGTCCGATCAACGGCTGTGCGTATAGCTTCGGCGATCGCGTTCCGCGCTACCTCATCATCTATCAACCGCCCCTCCCTTAGTTGATATGTTGAGCGTATTTATTCGGCTGTTTGTACAACTAAAGCAATGGCAGTTGGCCCTTTTGCCTCCCCTCAGCCATCGTCCTTCGGCCACGCATACATGATGCTCGACACTTCGCCAGGCGAATGCTTCCAGTGGAACAACAGGAACCCAGTCGACCAATCCACTTCGACCTTGGTGAACAACTGCCGCAGGGTGGCATTTATCGCCGCTACGTCTCGCGTGCCCTCCCCCTCAGCGGCATCCACAAGCTCACTGATCGTCACTTGCACGCGGTTTGTCAGCGTGTCCGCTATTCGCCGCTCAAGGTCAGCTTTGTTGCGCCTTATGTCTTCCCGCGCTGCCTCGTTCTGCCTCAGTCGGTCGAGTAGTGCCGGAGAATGTCCTCCCCGCTCGATGGCCTCAATCACGTTCTCGATCTCGTCGCTCACTGCCATGTCGGCAGTCGTCGCCCGATCCCATTCCGCTTGCAACGCTTCGTCGGTCGAGGGGAGAAGCTCGTACAGGATCGCCGCCTTCTCCAAGATTGCCCCCTCGACATCGTTTAGACGGACCTGCCGATACTCACAGCCAGTCCCACCAGCCCGCAGCGCCTTCGCTTTCGCCACGGTGCAGACCAGATAGGGCCGGCCTCCCTTGGGTCCGCTCCCTTTGTTAACTCGGGTCATCGTTGCCCCACACTTCGGGCACTTGGCGAGCCCTGCAAGGATGTTTGCCATCCCCGCCTTGCTGCCTCCCCTGACGGCCCTCCCGTTGGTCATGGCGTTGACCCTGTCGAACGTCTCGCGGTCGATGACGGCTGGGAAATACCCCTCGACAGTGCCCGTCGGAATGCGCCGCTTCCTGCCGTCCATCACTTCGATCCGATGCGGGGTGAACGACCCAACTACGGACGGGTCCATCAGCATCTTCGCGATGTAGGTGCGATGCCAATGGCTGCCCCGGCCAAACACCGGAACCCCTTCCCGATTGAACGTTTCGGCAATGGTGTGTTGCCCCTTCCCCGCCAACGTCATGTCAAACACGCGGCTCACCACAGCGGATCGCTCGGATATCTCGTCGAACCCCGTTCGGTCGTCCCTGAGGCGTAGCCAGCCAGGGCACAACGCCGACAGTGGTTTCGCTGCCGCGTTCTTGCGCTTGTTCCCCCATGCTTCCCGCAGTCGCCGTGCCTTTGTGGCGCTCTCCTCGTTCGCCCGCGCGAAGTACATGATCGAGGCAAACAGCATCATCGTATCTTGGTTGAGGGTTTCCTTCGTGTACGTCCTGTTGTCGGTGAGCGTTACGACGTTGATCCCCGCGTCCACGATGTCTTCCAACGTCCGCAGCGCCTTGCGGGGCGTCTCCCGAGACACGCGGTCGAGGTTCTCAACAAGAAGGTACGACCCTTGCTCTACATCCCCGGATTTGACGTACGAGAGAAACTCGCCAAGCATGCCATCTGCCATGTTGCCACCCCGGAAGGCCGACTTTCCAAGGTCGTGGAACGTGAACTTGGTGTCCATCTCCAAGCCGTGCAGCGCCGCGTATTTCTCAGCTGCGTCGGTCTGTCGTCGGAAGCTGTCGCCCTTGGCTTGCTCTGGCGTGGAGAAGCGAACATAGGAGTACGCTTTTGCCCGGTTGGTGGGCGCGGCGCGTGGGGTGTGTTTCGTCATTGGCTGGGCCTTACAAGAGTGAGGGTCTTCTGTCCATAACATGCTGATGGTCGGGCCTCCAGGTTCCGGCAAGTCGATGCTGGCGCAAAGGCTGCCGTCGATCCTGCCGCCGCTGGCGCCCAAGGAACTGCTCGAAGTCTCGATGATCGCCTCGGTGGCGGGCGAGCTCGGCGAAGGCAAGCTCACCGACCGGCGGCCGTTCCGCGCCCCGCATCATTCGGCCTCGATGGCGGCAATGGTCGGCGGCGGCTTGCGGGTGCGGCCGGGCGAGGTCTCGCTCGCCCATCACGGCGTGCTGTTCCTCGACGAGTTTCCCGAATTTTCGCCGCAGACGCTGGATGCGCTGCGCCAGCCGCTGGAGACCGGCGACTGCATGATCGCGCGCGCCAACCACCGTGTCACCTATCCGGCGCGCATCCAGCTGGTGGCGGCGATGAACCCGTGCCGCTGCGGCATGGCCGGCGAACCCGGCTATCGCTGCCTGCGCGGCGAGCGCTGTCGCACCGACTATCAGGCGCGCATTTCCGGCCCGCTGCTCGACCGTATCGATCTCAGGATCGAGGTGCCCGCCGTCTCGGCCGCCGACCTGATCCGGCCCGACCGGGCGGAAAAGAGCGCCGCTGTAGCCCAGCGGGTGGCGCGTGCCCGCACCATCCAGCGTGAACGCTTCGAGCGGCTGGGCGCTACCTTCGCCACCACCAACGCGCATTGCTCGCCTTCGATCATCGAAGACATCGCCGTGCCGGACGCCGCTGGACTGTCGTTGCTGAAAGACGCCAGCGAAAAACTCGGCTTTTCCGCACGCGCCTATCACCGCGTGCTGAAAGTCGCGCGCACGCTGGCCGATCTCGACGCCAGCGAGACCGTCGGCCGCATCCATCTGGCGGAGGCGATCTCCTACCGCATGATGTCGGAGCGGATGGCGCAGGCGGCGTAGATCCCTCCCCCTTGAGGGGAGGGTGGCCGCGAAGCGGCCGGGTGGGGTCGCCGAAGAATGCTCGACCTTATGAAACTGAGCGAGGACGAGGCTCAGCGATGATATTGCTTCGCGTGTCGTCCAAGTGGGAGTCGGCGCGCTTCACGCAGGACCCCTCCCGGCCCTTCGGGCCACCCTCCCCTCAAGGAGGAGGGGGACGCTCAGGCCTTCGCCTTCAGCTCCAGCCTCCTGGCATGCAGCACCGGCTCGGTGTAGCCATTCGGCTGTTCGCGGCCCTTGAACACCAGGTCGCAGGCGGCCTGGAAGGCGATGGAACTGTCGAAGTCGGCGGCCATTGGGCGGTAGAGTGGGTCGCCGACATTCTGCAGGTCGACGGTAGCCGCCATGCGGCGCAGCGAATCCATCACCTGAATCTGCGAGCAGACCTTGTGGTGCAGCCAGTTGGCGATGTGCTGCGAGGAAATGCGCAGCGTGGCGCGGTCTTCCATCAGGCCGACATCGTTGATGTCAGGCACTTTCGAGCAGCCGACGCCCTGGTCGATCCAGCGCACGACATAACCCAGAATGCCTTGCGAATTGTTGTCGAGCTCGCGCTGGATCTCGTCCGGCGTCCAGTTCGGCCGCACCGCGACCGGCACCGACAATATGTCGTCGAGCTTTGCCTTCGGCCGGCTCTTCAGCGCTGCCTGGACGGCGTGGACATCGACCTTGTGATAGTGGGTGGCGTGCAGCGTCGCCGCGGTCGGCGACGGCACCCAGGCGGTGTTGGCTCCGGCCTTCGGATGAGCGATCTTCTGTTCCAGCATCGCCGCCATCAAATCCGGCATTGCCCACATGCCCTTGCCGATCTGGGCATGGCCGGCCAACCCGCATTCCAAGCCCGTGTCGACATTCCACGCCTCATAGGCGGAAATCCAGGCGGCCTGCTTCATGTCACCCTTGCGGATCATCGGCCCGGCTTCCATCGAGGTGTGGATCTCGTCGCCGGTGCGGTCGAGGAAGCCGGTGTTGATGAACACCACGCGCTCCTTCGCCACGCGGATCGCCTCCTTGAGGTTGACCGTGGTGCGCCGCTCCTCGTCCATGATGCCCATCTTGATGGTGTTTGCGGTCATGCCGAGCAGCGCTTCGACGCGGTCGAAAATCTCGACGGCGAAGGCGACCTCTTCCGGTCCGTGCATCTTCGGCTTCACCACATACATCGAGCCGGCGCGGGAATTCATCCGCCGCCCGCTCGGCCCAACGTCATGCAGCGCGATCAGCGCCGTCATTGCCGCATCCATAATGCCTTCCGGCACCTCATTGCCGTCGTGGTCGAGGATGGCGGGATTGGTCATGAGGTGGCCGACGTTTCTCACCAGCATCAGCGAGCGGCCGGGCAGGCTGAGCGCGCTGCCATTGGGCGTCGTCCAGGCGCGGTCCGGGTTGAGCTTGCGGACAAAAGACTTGCCACCCTTGCTGATTTCCTCGGCCAGATCGCCCTTCATCAGGCCGAGCCAGTTGCGGTAGACCACGACCTTGTCTTCGGCATCCACCGCCGCGACCGAATCCTCGCAGTCCTGGATGGTCGTCAGCGCCGATTCCAGGATGACATCGGCAATGCCGGCCGGATCGGTGCGGCCGATCTGGTTGGCACGGTCGATTGATATTTCGATGTGCAGGCCGTTCCGGATCAGCAGGATGGCTTCAGGGTTGGCGGCGTCGCCACGATAGCCGGCAAACTGTTTCGGGTTGGCCAGCGTGGTGCCGCCGGCGCCGGCGCTGAGCCGCAACGTGCTGCCAGAAACCGTCAGCCCGTTGACGCCTGCCCATTTGCCCGAAGTGAGCGGCACGGAGTCGTCTAGAAAACTCTTCGCCCAGGCAACCACCTTGGCGCCGCGCACGGGGTTGAAGCTCTTGCCCTTTTCGGCGCCGCCGGTCTCGGCGATGGCGTCGGTGCCGTAGAGCGCGTCATAGAGTGAACCCCAGCGCGCATTGGCGGCGTTGAGCGCATAGCGCGCATTCATCACCGGCACCACCAGTTGCGGCCCGGCGACGATGGCGATTTCCGGGTCGACATTGTCGGTCGAGACAGAGAAGGCCGGGCCTTCCGGCACGAGATAGCCGATCTCACGCAAGAAGGTCTTGTAGGCCTCCATGTCGATGGGCGCGCCATTGGCGCGGTACCAGGCGTCGAGCTGCTCCTGCATGGCGTCGCGCTTGGCCAGCAGCGCCCGGTTCTTCGGCGCCAGGTCGTGGACGATGGAAGAGAAGCCGTTCCAGAAGGCGTCGGCCGCAATGCCGGTGCCCGGCAGCGCGTCGCCGGCGACAAAGTCATTGAGTTCGCGGGCAATCCGCAATCCGGCGATCTCGACGCGATCGGTCATCAGGGCTTCTCCAGATGAAAGGCTTTGCGGCCTTTGGCATGTCAGGGGTGAAGGGTCAATTCAGCTTAGGGTGAAGGTGGGGATTTTGGCGGGTTGGCGAAGGCGGTGATGGGAGCGTCCTTCTCCCCGTTTACGGGGAGAAGATGGCGGCAGCCAGATGAGGGGCGGCGCCGGTCTACGTGAGGTGGCGGTACAGTGAAGCCGCGTTCGTTGGCGCTGCCCCTCATCCGCCCTTCGGGCACCTTCTCCCCGTGAAACGGGGAGAAGGAAGAGGCGCTCAAACCGCAATCCTCGGCCTTCCCGACGCCACCGCAACCACATGCGCCTCGATGAACATGCGCTGAGCCTCCACCGTGGAAACGCGGAATTCGGTGGCGACTTCAATTTCGGCGTTGTCGGTGCCGGCATCTTTCGCGCGTTCGGCGACAATCGCCCGCACATCGGCCTCCGCCGCCGCGATCGCCTTCGCTTCGTCGGTGAAGTCGCGCACCGTTTGCCCCGAGGCGAGGCGGAACAAACCTTCCTTGGGCTGGCTTACGCGGGCTTCGGCCGAGACGCGGACCTGGCCGACGACGGCGCCGAGTGCGTTGGCGACGTCGGTATCTTCCGGCACCACGCACTCATTGCCGACCAGCTCGGCCAAGCCGGCATAGTGCAGCGGCGCCGAGGCGCCGAGGCCGATGACCGGGCGGTCGAGCGCAACGCTTAAGCGCGCGATGCCGGGATGGGCATCGACGGCGCGCTGCACCAGCGCATGCGCGACGGTGGCGGCGCCATCCAGCCCGTCCTCGGCAAAGGCGGTTTCCAGAATGTATTCGGCCGACCAGCGCGTCAGCGTCAGCAGCACGCGTTCTGAAATCACCTCGGGAGAGGCGGCGATGTTTTGGCCGCGGCCGTCGCGCTTGCGGGCGAAGAGTTCGGCGCCGAGCCGGGCGGACGCCTGATCCCAGTTGGCCTGCTTGCCCAGCACATGGGCGGCGTCCGAGGGCGTAAAGCCCGAAATATGCACCAGCCCGCGCGACACCAGCCGGTTCAGCGTGGCGTTCTGGGCGTTCGAGATCAGCAATTTGTCGATGGCGAGCGGCACGGCGCCGATCAGCTCGTAGAGTTTGGCCTCAGGCGCGGTCAGCCCGGCGGCGAGCCTGTCCGGCACGCCGGTGCGCAGCGCAAAGCGCCCATCCATCCGGCCGGGATTGGGCGCGCGCAGCTGGCGTTCGAGCTCCGATGTCACGGCAACACCATGCATCATGCCGGCCAGCGCCAGCGGCACCAGCCGGCGCGGCCCGAGCAGGATTTTTGGGTTGAGCGCGCCGTCTTCCAGCGCCACTTCGGAATCGCCGCCGAGGCCGAAAGTGCGCATGGCGACCGCCTCGACCATGGTGCGGAAGCCGCCGACGGTGGCGCCTTCGGGATCGAGCCTGGGCCGACCGCCATCGAGCACGGCGACGTCAGTGGTGGTGCCGCCAATGTCCGAGACCATGGCGTTGTCCAGGCCCGTCATGTGGCGGGCGCCGACCAGGCTGGCGGCCGGGCCGGACAGGATGGTTTCGATCGGCCGCTGGCGGGCAAAGGCGGCCGAGACCAGTGCGCCGTCGCCGCGCACCACCATCAGGGGCGCTACGATCTTGCGCGCTTCCAAAAATCCTTCGGTCGCCGCCACCAGCCGGTCGATCATCGAGATCAGCCGGGCATTGAGCAAGGTGGTGAGTGCCCGGCGCGGACCGCCGAGCTTGGCCGACAATTCGTGGCTGGCGGTGACCGGCAGGCCGGTCCTTTCGCGGATGAGGTCGCGCGCGGCGAGTTCGTGCGCGGGGTTGCGGGTGGCGAAATAGGCGCAGACGGCAAAGCCCGACACCGAGGCGCCGAGTTCGGGCAGCGCTGCCTCCAAGCCTGAGAGGTCGAGCTTGGCCGCGTTGCCGTGCACGTCATGGCCGCCAGGACAAAACACTACCGGGTCGGTGCCGAGCGCGGTCTTCAGCCCGTCGCGGGCAAGGTCGCCTTCGGAAAAGCCGATCATGATCAGTGCCACGCGGCCGCCCTGGCCCTCGACCAGCGCGTTGGTGGCTAGCGTCGTCGACATCGACACGAGTTTGATCGAAGCAGGGTCGGTGGCGGATTTTTCCAGCACCGCATCGACGGCGCCGGAAATGCCGACGGCAAGATCGTGCCGTGTGGTCAGCGCCTTGGCCTTGGCCAGCACCTTGCCTTTTGGCCCGCCTTGCTCAGACCACAGCACGGCATCGGTATAGGTGCCGCCGGTGTCGATACCGAGGAACAGGGGTTTTGGTTTGGCGGTCATTTCTGGCGGTCCGGAATTCTGCTTCCCCGCCCTTAGCCGATACGGCCCCGCGGATAAAGGCGGGAGAGGTGGGCCAGTTTGACCCGCCTCCTCGCGAGTCATGCCCGCCAAACTTTGTAACGGTCACATTTTTTCATTGGTGCGCGGCCTGCCTTTGCGTGCACCATGCCGCGATCTCATCCCTCTCAGGACTTCGCCATGACCACGCTTCCCGGCATCGCCGACATCCACGCCGCCGCCGCGCGGCTCTCCGGCCTGATCGTTGAGACGCCCTTGATCGAATCGCTGGAACTCAACAAGCGCTTCGGCGGCCGCATTCTGTTCAAGCCAGAGACGCTGCAGCGCACCGGCTCGTTCAAGTTCCGCGGCGCCTACAACAAATTGTCGACGCTGAGCGAGGAAGAGCGCGGCCGTGGCGTCGTCGCCTTCTCCTCCGGAAACCATGCGCAAGGCGTTGCCGCATCCGCCGCCATGTTCGGCATCAAGGCGGTCATCGCCATGCCGGCCGACGCGCCGGCGATGAAGATCGCCAATGTCCGCAAAATGGGCGCCGAAGTGGTGCCGTTCGACCGTTTTCGCGACGACCGCATGACTGTGGTCCGCCCCTATATCGACAAAGGCATGGTGCTGGTGCCGCCCTACGACGATCCGGCCATCATCTCAGGCCAGGGCACGATCGGGCTCGAACTGATGCGCCAGGCGAAAGCGCTCGGCGTCAGCCTCGACGCGGTGGTCATTCCGTGTGGCGGCGGCGGCCTGTCGAGCGGCATTTCGATCGCCGTCAAGGATGCCTCACCGACCACCGCAGTGTGGGCTGTCGAGCCTGAGCATTTCGACGACACCCGCCGTTCTCTGATCGAGGGAAAAAGGGTTTCCAACGAACCGGGCCACTCGTCGATCTGCGATGCGATCCTGGTTGCCGAGCCCGGAGCGATCACCTTCGAGATCAATCGCAAAAACCTCGCCGGCGCCATCGCCGTCTCCGACAAGGCGGCAGCACAAGCGATGCGCGACGCCATGGCCCACCTCAAGCTGGTGGTCGAGCCCGGCGGCTGCGTCGCGCTGGCGGCACTTTCGTCGGGCGAGATCGAGCTGTCGGGCAAATGCGTGGCCGTGGTGCTGTCGGGCGGCAATGTCGATTTCAGCACCTATGCCGAGATCATGGCCGCAGCCTGAGAACCGATATGGCAGACGCTGACATAAGAGCGGCGCTGGATCGCCATTGGGCGGCGTCCGATGCCAATGATTTCGAGGCCGAGCATCAGATCTATCGCGAGGACGCGGTGCTCGACTATCCGCAGTCGGGCGAGCGCATTCGAGGTCGGCGCAACATCCAGTCGTCGCGCGCCGCGCAGCCGAACCAAAAGCACTTTACGGTGCGGCGGATCACCGGCTCGGGCGAACTCTGGATCACCGAATATGTCCTGACCTATGACGGGATTCCGTCTTATACGGTGAGCATCATGGAGTTCGTCGATGGCAAGGTGGCCCGTGAGACCCAGTATTTCGGCGATCCTTTCGAGCCGGGCCCTTCGCGCGCGCAATGGGTCGAGCGGATACCCTGAAGCCGGGCGGTGATGGGCATGGCCGGCCACCACCCGCTCGACCGCGCGGACCTGCCGGATGATACGGCCGCTCTCGCCCGCTATCTCATCGGCAGACTGGTGGTGCGGGAACTGCCGGAAGGCATCGTCAGCGGCCGCATCGTCGAGACCGAAGCCTATGTCGTCGGCGACGCCGCCGGCCATGGCTATCGCGGGATGACGCCGCGCAATCGTTCGCTGTTTCTCGGACCCGGGCACGCCTATGTCTATCTCGCCTATGGCGTCTCCTGGATGCTCAATGTTTCGAGCGAGGGACCGGGGACCGGCACCGGCGTACTGATCCGGGCGCTCGAACCGCTCGAAGGCATTGCCATCATGCGGCTGAACCGGGGCGTCGAACGCCTGCGCGACCTGGCGCGCGGGCCGGGGCGGCTCGCCCAGGCATTGCGGATCGATCGTTCGCTCGACGGCCTCGATCTGTGCCGGCAAGGCCCGCTATGGCTGGCTGTCGACGAGCATCAAGGCGGCGACATCGGGCAAGGCATCCGGATCGGCATTACCAAGGATGCGGACCGCCCGCTGCGGTTTTATGTCCGGGGCAGCCCTTTCGTCAGTGGTCCGAGATCGCTCAACCCGTGAGAGCTAGTCGAGCGTGCGCCTGAATCGCACCAGCGCAACACCGGCAAACAGAGCCACGAACGCAACCAGCCAGGCGATCTCGCCTGCCACCGCCGGCAGCTCGGCGCCCTTCAGCATCACCGCGCGGGTGATGCGCAGGAAATGCGTCAGCGGGAAAATCTCGCCGAAGGTCTGCGCCCAGCCCGGCATGCCGCGATAGGGGAACATGAAGCCGGACAGCAGGATCGACGGCAGGAAGAAGAAGAAGGTCAGCTGCAGCGCCTGCATCTGCGTGCGGGCGATGGTCGAGATGGTGTAGCCGAGCAGCACCAGCGCCAGCACGAACACCAGCACGGCGGTAAGCAGCAGCGATATCGAGCCAGCGAAGGGGATGGCGAACAGAAGCTTCGACGCCGCCAGCACCACCACCACCTGGACGCCGCCGACCACCAGATAGGGCAGCACCTTGCCCAGCATGATCTCGAATGGGCTGGACGGCATGGCCAGCAGATTCTCCATCGTGCCGCGCTCGGTCTCGCGCGTCAGCGCGATCGAGGTCATCATCACCAGGGTCATCTGCAGGATGACGCCGAGCAGGCCGGGCACGATGTTGTATTGCGAGATGCCTTCCGGATTGTAGCGCTGGTGCACGACCACATCGAGCTGGCCCCTGGCGTTTTCGGCCGCCGCCTCTTGCATGCCTTGCGCCCGAAGCAGCGCCTGGCTGGCCACTTTGCTTAGCGTCGAGATGGCGCCGCTGGCGGCGGCCGGGTCGGTGGCGTCAGCCTCGATCAGGATTTGCGGGTTGTCGCCGCGCTCCACCCGGCGGCCGAAATCGGCCGGGATGGTGACGACGAAGGCAACATCCCCGCGCGCCATCAGGAATTCAGCTTCCTCGGCACTTTGCGCGACATGGTCGAAGCGGTAGTAGCCGGTCGTCTGCAGGGCCGCGACAATGGCGCGGGTATAGGGGTCGTTGCTGGTCGCCACGAGCGCGGCGGGCAGGCTTTTGGGATCGTTGTTGATGGCGTAGCCGAACAGCACCAGCTGTAAAAGCGGCACGCCCAGCATCATGGCGAAGGTGATGCGGTCGCGCCGCATCTGGATGAATTCCTTGATCAGCAGCGCACCGAGCCTGGCGAAGGAGAAGACGCTGTTCATGCCATATTGTCCTTCGAGCCGGACATGAACTGGATGAACACATCCTCGAGGCTGGTCTCGCCAGGTTTTACGGTCACGCCCTTGTGCTGCTTTTCGACATCGGCAAGCGCCTTCTCCAGCGCCGCCTTGTCGGAGCCGACGACATGCAGCGTCGCGCCGAACGGCGCCACCTGGTCGACGCCCGGCCGATCCTTGAGCGCGTCGGCGACCTGGTCGAGGCGCGGCCCCTGCAGCACGAAGGTGGTCAGCCCGGCATTCTTCACCACCTCGTCCACGGTGCCGGTCGCCAGCATCTTGCCATAGGAGATATAGCCGATGCGGTGGCAGCGCTCGGCCTCGTCCATGTAATGGGTGGACACCAGCACCGTCAGCCCGCCGCTGGCGAGGCGATGTATCTCGTCCCAGAACTCGCGGCGCGCCTTGGGATCGACGCCGGCGGTCGGCTCGTCGAGCAGCAGCAGCTTCGGCTTGTGCATGATGCAGGCTGCCAATGCCAGGCGCTGCTTCCAGCCGCCCGACAGCGTGCCGGCGAGCTGGTTACGGCGCGACGTCAGACCGAGCTCCTCCAGCGTCTTCGCCACATGCTCCTCGACCGGCTTCAGCCGATAGAGCCGCGCAACGAATTCAAGATTCTCGCCGATCGTCAGATCCTCGTAGAACGAGAATTTCTGCGTCATGTAGCCGACTTCGCGCTTGATGCGGAGCGACTCGGTGCGGATGTTGAAGCCCAGCACCGTGCCTTCACCCTCGTCGGGCGTCAGGAGGCCGCACATGATGCGGATGGTCGTCGTCTTGCCTGAGCCGTTGGGGCCGAGGAAGCCGACGATCTCGCCTTCGGCCACCGTCATCGTCACATGGTCGACGACGGTCTTGTCGCCGAAGCGCTTGACCAGGCCATGAACGTCGATGGCGTTCATTTTGCCGCGGCCGCCAGTTCGACATCGACGATCTGGCCCGGCTGCAGCGCGCCGGCATTGCCCTCCGGCCGTGCCTCGACGAGGTAGACCAGCTTCTGCCGGTTCTCGAGCGAATAGATCACCGGCGGGGTGAATTCCGGATCCGGCGAGACATAGCTGACGCGCGCCTTTAGGCCCTCGCCGCAGCCGTCGCAATGGACCGAAAGCAGCGTGCCAACCTTGATCGAGGAGAAGGCGCTTTCCGGGATATAGACGCTGAGTTTCACGGCGCCGTCCGGCAGCATCGAGATGACGGGCGCGGTCGGCCCGGCCGTGTCGCCGGGGTTGCGGATGACATCGTTGACGCGGCCGGGCGAAGGTGCCGCCAGCACCCGCTTCGACAGCCGCCATTGCGCCTGTTCCAGTGCCGCCTGCGCCTGTTTGACCTGGTTGTCCGCCGCCTTGATGGTTTCGGGCCGCGCCGGCAGGCCGCCGACGGCGAGATTTGCCTCCGCCTGGCCAACCTGCGCATTGGCCGTCTCCAGCGTCGCCGACGCCGTGTCGTAGTCGGCCTGCGTGCCGGTGCCGCGCTTGAACAGGTCGCTGGCGCGGTCATATCGGCGCCTGGCGTCGGTGGCTTGCGCGCGGGCCATGTCGACCTCGGCCTTCAGCACGGCGATCTCTTCCGGTCTTTTGCCGACCTGCAGATCGGCAAGCTGCGCCTGCGCCTGGGCGAGTGCGGCCTCGGCTTGGGCGACGGCGATTTTTGCGTCGGCGCTTTCCAGCGTCACCACCGGCGTGTTGGGCTCGACACGGTCACCGCGCTTGACCGTGACGGTCTCGACCTGCGCCACCTCGATCGGCGCCAGCAAGACATAGTCGCCCTCGACATAGCCGACGGCCAGCGGTGCCGCCGGCGCGCAGGCGCCGAACAGCTGGGCCGCAAGCGGCAGGGAACAGAGAAAACTCATCGCTTGCCCTCCTTGCGGGCGGCGGCCTTGCGCGCGCCCAGCATGGCCTCGAGGTTGTTGGTGGCGACCGCCACCACCTTGGCGGCTTCCGCGGCGCCGATCTCGCGCCAGCCCATCCTGCGCAGCACGGCCTCGCGGCCGATGCGGAAATAGATCACCTGGCCGATCATGGTGAAAACGGTGAGCTTGGTGGCTTCGCTCTCGGCCGGCTCGCCGGTCGCCTGTTCCCAGACCTGGCACAGCCGTCGATGCGTCGGCTCGAACACGCCGGCATAGATGCGGTCGAGCGCCGCCGTGGGATGCGATAGCTCGCGAAGTACGAATTGTACGATCTCGCCGGCTTCGGGACTCGCGACGATGAACCCCACCATGCGCTCCAGCGCCGCGAACAGCTGCGCCCTGGCAACCTCGGGCGTGGATGGAGCCGGCGCAGTTCCGATCGCTTGTCCGGCAATTGTCTGGATGGTCTCGACGATGTGGTCGGCGGCGGCCGCGCGCAGCCCTTCCTTGCCGCCGAAGTGATAGGCGATGGAACCGATATTGGCCTTGGCCTCCGCCGCGATCTCGCGCGTCGAGGTGCCGTCGAAGCCCTGCCGCCCGAACAGTTTGAGCGCGGCCAGCACCAGCGCCGCGCGCGTCTGCTCAGCGGGCGATGTCTCCTGGCGGGGCATTTTGTCTGGTGTTGGTTTGATCATGCCAGTGATTTAATCAATCGATTGATTAAAGTCAAATTGATTCTCTGTGCTGGCTTGCCATGTCGAGCCGCAGACGCTTTAGTGCGCGGCCATGGGCAAGGAAGTCGAACGCAAGTTCCTGGTCTCCAGCGCCGAGTGGCGTAATCTGGCCGAGGCGGATATCCGCATTCGCCAGTTCTACCTTGCCGCAGCTCCCGGCCGCACCGTGCGCGTGCGCATCAGCGACGGCACCGCGGCGAAACTGACGCTCAAATTCGGCAGCCGCGCCCGCGAGCGCGACGAATATGAATATCCGATCCCGCTGGCCGACGCCGAGGAGATGCTGGCCTTCGCCATCGGACATGTCATCGAGAAGACACGCCACCATGTTAGGCATCGCGGCTATCTCTACGAAGTCGATGTTTTCGGCGGGATTCTTGCTGGCCTGGTGGTGGCCGAGCTCGAGACGCCGGAGGATGTACCTGACGAAATGCTGCCTGATTGGCTCGGCCGCGAAGTGACCGGCGAGCAGAGGTTTTACAACGCGTCGCTCGCCCTCGGGGGGATTCCGGAGATCGCCGCATGAGTTTTCGCATCGACCCGCGCCTGCCGCTGACCGGCGAGGTCAGGCGCATCCTTGGCGAGGAGATCGGCAAGGCGCTTGCGCATCTGGCCGTCGCGCACGACCGGCCGGAGCAGGCATTGCACAAATGCCGCAAGCGGCTGAAGAGCGCGCGCGCCTTGCTGCGCCTCGTCCATTCCGGAAACGAAACGTTTTGCCAGACTGAAAACCAGTGCTACCGCCAGGTGGCGGCCCTGCTTGCCGGTCCGCGCGAGGCGACCGCGCTGGTCGAGACCATCGACCGGCTGGCGGCCGCCTTTCCCGAGCAGGTGGCCGGCGGCGGCCTCGACAGCGTGCGCGACCGGCTCATTTCCCGCCAGCACGAAATCCATGCCGGCGCCGGCCTCGACGCCGCCATAGGCGCGGCGACCGCCGCCTGCGAGGAAGGTCTGGTCCGGATAGAGCGGCTGCTGCTCCCCGATTTGCCCGAACATGCCGCCGATGTGCTTGCCGACGGCGCCCGCAAGACCTTGCGCCGCGCCAGGAAGGCGCTGGACAGAGCTGGATCGCGCGGCTCGCCTGAGGATTTCCACGATCTGCGCAAGGCGGCAAAGACCCACTCGATGCATCTGTCGCTGCTCGGCCGGCTGTGGCCGACGCCGATCAAGGTGCGGCGCAAGGCGGTCGACGAGCTGGGCGAAAAGCTCGGCGAACTGCACGATGTCTTCGTCATGCGCGCACTGCTTGAAGCCGACGGTGAGCCGCTCGGCGATGCGCAGGAAACAAAGCTTTTGGGCAAGCTGTTGAAGCGCTCGGAAAAGAGCCTGAAGAAGAGCTGTCTCACCGGTGCCGCCGAACTGTTCGGCGACAGCCCCAAGCGCTCGACAAAGAAACTCGCCCGCAATGTGCGCGACGACCTCGCCGGCCCAGCGGAAGACGCGAACGCGACGGTCGGCTGACGACCGCTGGCCCTCGCCCATCGGCCCGTGCTAGAGCATGATCCCGAAAAGTGGCATCCGGTTTTCGGAAAAGATCATGCTCAAACAAAAGGCTAGAGCCCCATCCCGATTCCATCGGAATGGAACAGGCTCTGGTCACACTCTACCATGACCGCGCCTCGCGACAGGCTTCTCGACCGGCTTGGCCGCTGGCTTGCCGGCCGGCTGCAGGATGAGTCTTCGGGCTATGAACCGTACACGCCATCCGACGCAGAGACGCTGCGGCGCACGCTTGAGCCCGGCGATATCCTGCTCGTCGAAGGCAACCAGAAGATCTCGGCGGTGATCAAGTACCTGACCCAGTCGACGTGGTCGCACGCCGCTTTCTATGTCGGCGATGCCTTGCCTGAACCGGCGGACGGATCGGAACGTCCCCGCCTGATCGAGGTGACGCTCGGCGAAGGCTGTGTCGCCGTGCCTTTGTCGCGCTACCGCACCTACAACACCCGCATCTGCCGGGCGAGCGGGCTGGCGCCGGAGGACCGCCACCATGTCGTCGCCTTCATGATCGGCAAGCTTGGCCTGAAATACGATCTCAAGAACATTTTCGACATGCTGCGCTTTTTCCTGCCGACGCTGCCGGTGCCGGTGCGCTGGCGCCGCCGCATGCTGGCTTTCGGCTCGGGCGATCCGACGCGCGCCATTTGCTCGACGCTGATCGCCGAGGCCTATGGCGAGATCCGCTATCCGATCCTGCCCGAGATCACCCGCGCACCCGGCCGCGCCTCGGCGCAGTCGAACTATTCGCGCCGGGAAATCCTGCACATCCGCCACCACTCGCTCTACACGCCGCGCGACTTCGACCTGTCGCCCTTCTTCCGCATCGTCAAACCGACGCTGGAATATGGTTTCGACTACCGGGCGGTGACCTGGGAGGACAAGGCAAGCACAGACGCCGCAGCCGCGAAGGCTGGAGCAATCACCTCAGGCACGTGATGGCTTTCGGCCTGGGTCAGGCGGCCTATATCACGCCGAAACCGCAACAGCGGCCTGGTTTTCGGCTCTGTGTTCGACCCAGACATGGACCGGTTCGTCCCGGCCGCGGATGCTCACCGGTCCATGATCGCGCGCATTCAGCTGTGTCGTGGGCGATTCCGCCTTCGCGGCCTCAATCAGCCGTGACCCAAAGCAAATATTCGCCTGAAGCTCACGGCAGAGCGCCTGCAAACGGCTGGCGACGTTGACGGTGTCGCCGACCACCGCGAAGGACAGATTGCGCTCGCTGCCCACCGCGCCGATGACGACTGCGCCATATTGTGCACCGATCCGAACGTCCAGCGACGGGTATCCCCTGGACACCCGCTGCACATTCCAGTCTTCGAGAGCGGCGATCATCGCTTCAGCGCACTGGATGGCCCGAGTCGCATCGTCGTGGCTGGCTTGCGGAACCCCGAATGTCGCCATGATGCAATCGCCGATATAGTTATCGACGGTGCCATGGTGGTCGAAAACGACCTGCTCCATGCGACGGTGGAACTGACGCAGAAGTTCGAACACGGCTTCGGCCGGATGATCCTCGGAATAGTGTGTGAAGCCGACGATGTCGGCGAACAGCACAGCAATATCCTGCCGGCGGACCGGGCCGAAGGGTTCGTCATCCGCGGCGAGCTGGTCGACGACATTGGGCGAAAAATGCCGGGCGAGATTGGCGCGGGCGCGCTCTGCCTTGACATAGTCATCCGACAGATGTCGGGAACGAGAGACGACCAGCGCCATGATTGCGCCGATAATCAGCACAATCAACACGTTGGTCGCCTGCGCGAATGTATCGACGAAATTGGGGTTGAGATAGAGGTTCAGTCGCTCTGTCACCGGCATCGAATAGAGGTTCGTCGCCGGAATGACGGTTCCCGGACGAAAAATGACCCATCCCACGCCGATCGTCCAGGTCAAGGCCGCGAGCGCGCCGAGATAGAGCGCCAATCGTGTCGAAAGGGTCAGCGCGCCAAGGCATACGAAAATCAGCAGGAATTTGAAGCTGCCCTCGCGCAGTTGCATCGCGGCCGGCGCGACCTCCAGGGAAAACGGGTTGGGCGTTACCAGCAGAACGGTCAACAGAATGATGTCCAGCGTGCCGACGAGGTACCCGATCCACCATCGCGCCGTGGCGCGACGCCGCGCAAAGAGAAACTGGATCAGGCCGACGAGCTGGAACAGCACAAGGCCCGCCAGCACGAAGAGCAGCGAGGCATCCCAGCGGCTGATCAATGAGAAGAAGCAGGAGATCACAGCAAGCGATGCCGTACGCGCCCAGAACTGCAATGCAGCACCTTGGCGTTCTGCGCGCTCCCGCAAATTTTTCAAGCGCGAATAGCGGCGAAGTTCAAGTGTTGGTGCGGTCGGCATAGAATCACTTCGATTTCGCGGGGACATGTCAAGCATTCGGCAAACCCGCCTCTGCTGGCAAATCAGTGCGCGAACTCTATCATGAATGCGGTTTCATGTTTGAAACGCGGCTGCAACGAGCAAAAATGTCCGGACAAAGATCATGGTGAAAACCGGAGCAGGACAGGCGGAGGCTTCCCTGTTCAGGTCACCAAAAAACCGCAGCGCCCGGCGTCACTCTCTACATGGATGCGTTCGGCCCGCGGCCGGCGCTGGGCCGTGTCAGGCCGGCAACGGACGGCGTCCCTTTGCAGGAGCGGCGGGCCGGTCGGGCGCCCCGGCATCCCTAGGATGCGGGCCGATCGGCATGATTGCGGGAAACGGCGTTGCGCCGAAGGCAAACGTCCATTTGTAGCCGGTCAGCCCGTCTTCCGGCGTCGTGTGCTGGTCATGATGGGCGAGCAGTTTGGCGCGCTCGGCCAGTTCCTCCGCCTCGCGCTTGACCATCTCCGCCGTCTCCGGCCGCATCCGCCTGGAGAAAGAGACGAAGGTCGCTTCCCGCTCCAGATGGGTGATCGCCCAGCCGATGAAATTCTTGTTGGTCATCTCGAACAATGGCCTGAGCGGCCCTTCGAAATTCCACTGGATGGGCGTGTCGACCAGCAGCCTCGCCGACAGCCCGCTGCCGAGCGCAATCAGGCCGAGCGCTTCGAGATCGCGCAGATAGAGGAACATCGAGGCTTCGCTCAGGCCTTGCGAGCGCATGACGCCTTCGGGCGTGAACTTCTCCGACAGCATGACGAAGATGAACAGCAGCGCCGGCCGTCCGGCGAGCTTGCGCTCGATCTCCGGCGCGATGCGGTTGACCGGTCCCGGTCCCCTGTTCATCGAACCCAGCACGTTTTCCAGCTCGACGCCGGCGGCGGCGCAGATTTCGACCAGCCGGTCGAGCTTGCAGTTGCGCTCATGAAAGATGCGCTTCACCGTCGGCTCGGAAACACCCATGCGCTCGGCAAGGTCGCGATAGGTGACGCCCTTGGCCTTCAGCGTCCGCTTCAGCGCCTCGAAGATCAGGCCGTTCATGGGATGCACCTCTTTTGCACTATTTGGTATCGGGTTCCGATACTAGCGGCAATCGCTCTTCCAGAAAAGTATCGAAATCTCTAGCTCTCCGCTTGTCATCACAGGAGACCTGGCCATGAAAACCTTCATCACCTCGATTTGTGTCGCCGCCTTAGGCATCGCGCTCGCATCAACGGCCCAGGCCGGCGAGACTTGGCTCGCTTCCGGCTTCCAGCAGCCGGAATCCGCGCTGTTCGACACCGCCAACAACCGCATCATCGTCTCCAACATCGTCGGCAATCCCGGCGAGGCCGACGGCAACGGTTATCTCTCGCTGCTGTCGCTGGACGGCAAGATCGTCACCCAACACTGGACCGATGGCATGGATGCACCGAAAGGCTCGGCAGTCTCCGGCGGCAAGCTCTACGTCGCCGATATCACCAAGGTACGCGTCGTCGATCTCGCCAGCGGCAAGCTCGTCTCGACCATCGATGTGCCTGGCGCCGTCTTCCTCAACGACGTGGCGTCGGACAGTTCGGGCAAAATCTATGTTACCGACATGCTGGCCGATGCGATCTACCGCATCGACGGCGACCAGCCTGAACTGTTCGTCAAGGACGCGATGCTGGCCTCACCCAATGGCGTCTTCGCCGATGGCGGCCGGCTGATCGTGGCGTCGTGGGGCAAGGGCATCAAGGCCGACTTCAGCACCGCCGAGCCCGGCGGCCTGCTGTCAGTCGATCTCGCGACGAAAACCGTGACGCCGCTGGCCGGCGCGCAAAACTTCGCCGACCTCGACGGCGTCGTCGCCATCGGCGACAGCGTCTACGCCACCGCCTACATGACCGGCACGCTCTATCGCTACAAGGTTGGCGGCACGCCGGAGGCAGTAGCGCAGTTCAAGCCAGGCAGCGCCGACATCGGCACAGACGGCAAGTCGACGATCTATGTGCCGCTGATGAACGAAGGTGAGATCGCAGCGATGAGCCTGGACTGACAGGGTGCACTTGCCGGCTCAGCCAGCGGGTGCGGCTTTAAGCTGCGCCCGCGCGTCCGGGATCGAAGCGGCAAAGGTCACCAGCGGCCGCTTGACGCCGTGGTTGATCAGCATGCGCCGCGTCTGCGGCGAAGCGCCGGCGATGATGAAGCGCACCCCTGCGCGCTTCGCCTTGTGGGCCGCGCCCCCGATGACATTGGCCGCGGTGGAATCGAAGAACGGCACCGCCGAGCAATCGAGGATGAAGTTCTTGCGCTGGTCGGCAATGCGGTCCAGCACCGTGCCGACGGTCGAGGCGGCGCCGAAGAAGAAGGCGCCGGAGATGCGATAGACGACGGTGTCGGCATCGCTCGCCTCGCTGGCATCGTAGGCGCGGCCGCTGCTGTCGGCGACATCGTCCTGCACCAGCGGCAGGTCGGCCTCCACGGCGATCGACTTGGCCATGCGGTCGATGAGCAGGATCGAGCCCAGCGCGAAGCCGACGACGATGCCTTCGGTGAGGTCACGAAAGACGACGATCAGGAATGTCGCCAACAGCACCAGCGCGTCGCCGCGCGAAGCGCGCAGCAGCGTGGCGAAGCCCTGCTTCTCGAACATGTTCCAGCACACCACCGCCAGCACCCCGGCAAGGGCGGCAAGCGGGATGTAGCTGGCCAGGGGTGCGGCCACCAGCATGAAGACCAGCAGGAACAGCGAATGCAGCATGCCGGAAACCGGTCCATGCGCGCCGGTCTGAGTCTGCGGCTTCTACGTATAATACAATCATTATAAGGTTTCAATCATCATGATGCATATATGAAACATGATCCGTCGGTGAGAACCGGATGGTGGCGAACAGGATGCCCGTGCTACGCTCCCCACCTTCTCATTGGCGGGGGATATCAGTTGAACATTTTCAAGACCTTGACGACATCGGCAGCCTTGCTGTCGGCGGTTTTTCTGCTGGCAGGCTGCGGACACGGGCTGATCAACCGGCTGATCTGATTGTCGCTACGGACCGTCAGTCTTCAAGCTCACTGTCACTATCGGCCACCGCATGCCGCCGCTGCAGCAGCCGCGCTGCCAGCCAGCACAGCATCGCCCAGGCGAAGCCCGCGCACCAGCCGGCCAGCACGTCGGAAGGCCAGTGGACGCCGAGATAGACGCGACTGACGCCGACCAGCAGCGTTGTCAGCACCGCCAGGCAGAGCACGAAGATTTTGGTCGTCCGTCCCGGCAGGAAGCGCGCCGCCAGCGAGCCGAGCGTCAGATAGGTCACCGCCGAGACCATGGCGTGGCCGCTCGGAAACGACAGCGATGTCTCGTTGACGAGGTGCGAGACGAGGTCTGGGCGCGGCCGGTCGATGCCGGCTTTGAGCAAGGTCGACAGCAGCTGTCCGCCGGCCACCGCCGCCAGGACGAACAGCGCCGTTCCCGCCTTGCGAATGAGCAGGAGGTAGACGATCACCGCCGTTACGATCAGCGTCAGCACTGCGGAACTGCCGAGGCTGGTGATGTCACGCATCGCCCCTTCCAGCCAGAGCGGGCCAATCGGGATATCGGGGTGGCCGGGCTGGCGGAAGGCGAGCAGGATCTCGGTATCGAAAGCATGCGGCGTGGTAGCGCGCGCCACTTCCATCAATTCCTCAAACCCCCAAAGCCCGGCGGCGATCACCAAACCGGCCAGCAGCACCGGAAATTCAAACCAATTGGTGAGCGTGCTCGAGGAGATCTTCATCGGGGCCCTACAGTCGCCCTTGCAGATAGGGCCCGAGCGTGATCAGCGCCACGGCAGCAATGGCCAGCACGATGCCGGTCGCCTGCAAGGCGTTGACGCGTTCGCCGAAGAACACCAGCGCCACGACATTGACCGACACCAGCTGGATTACCGCCGATAGGCTGAACGACACCGACATGCCGAACTCGCGGACCAGCCGCAGCATGATCAGATTGCCCAGCGTGTAGAGCGCCAGCGTCACTACGATCTTGCCGAGGCTCGGCGCCAGCCCCCATTGCTTGGCCGCGGTTGCCGCCAGCAGGAAGATCACCGTCGAAATAACGAGCTGCGCCAGTCCCCAGAAGCTCACTTTGTCCCTCGCTGTCGTTTGTGGCAGCTCTTGTTTCGCAAGCGCGCCAGCGCGTCAAGCAGACTGCGGCGGCACAAGCCCGACCGGTGACGAGAGGTAGCCGGGCGGCAAGATCGCGGTCTGATTGCCAACGCTCGGGCTGGATTCACCCAAACCCGGGCGGCTGCTTCACTCAAGCCTTGGGAAAGATTGGACATTTAAACGTGGCGCCCTAGGTCTTCTGGAGGAGGCTGCCATGCCAAAGTCTGTTTATGATCGTGGCCTGCTCAGGCCCGCCGACATCGCCAGGCTGCAACGTGTGTTCGACGAGGCCTGCAGCAGGCGAGACGTGCATCCCGATTCGGCCGAGGCGCGGGAGATCGCGCTGAACCTGCTGGCTTTGCACAATGCCGGGATGGTCGACGAAGATATGCTTATGGAAACCGTCGGTTTCCGCCGGTTGGAGCCGAAATCGGCGTGATTGCGGTGTTCGCCTAGCCGGCGCGCTGCACGACGGCCACGTTCATCTCCGACCTCAGCTTGAAGCCGATGGATTCGTACAAACCGATCGCGTTGGCATTGTTGGCATAGGCGTGCAGGTAGGGCACCTCGCCGCGCGCCATGATCCGGTTCGACACGAACACCGACAGCAGCCTGCCGAGGCCGCCGCCGCGAAAGTCCGGATGCGAGCACACGCCGCTGAGTTCGCTGTAGCCGGGCTGCTTCATGCGCTCGCCGGCCATAGCCGCCAGTCTGCCGCCGATCTTCACCCCCCAGAACTCGCCCAGGCTCAACGCCTTGAGCGTGAACGGACCGGGCTTGGTCAGCGACGCCAGAGCGAGCATCTCGGCCGCATCGTCCAGCGTCAGCTGCTGCACGCGCTCATCCGACATGGGAGGCAACGGCGCCTCGGAAACCATCTGAACGCCGAAGGCGGTCACGGTCGCGGTCAGTTCCGGCGGCAGGGCAATGGGGTCCGCCTGAAGCATGAACACGCTTTCACCTGCGGGAACGAGTCTTGCGAGCGCCTGCAGGCTCTCAGCGTCATCTGCGCTGGAAGCCGCAAAGGGGACGATCGAGGAGGGATAGCGCCTGGCGCGCTTGTCACCTTGCGCGAAGGCCTGCTGACGCGTGGTTAGCGCGCTCCAGACGGGACGATCGAGGACATGGCTCATCGCACGGCATCCTGTTTCACACGACGATCGAGCGGGGCCGCCTCCAGCCCGTCCTCTATTGCCGAGAGTTGTTCGAGAAGCGGCCCTGTTAGGCCTTTGCACAGGTCGGCGACGGCATTCTCGATGCGAGGCCATACGTCCCGCTTCGCCTTGTCGACCAGACGCTGACCATTCCCTGTCAGTGAGACCATTCTGCGGCGCTGATCGCCGTCCGACTGGATAACCTCGACCAGGCCCAGTTCAGCCAGCAGCGCCACGCTGCGCGTCACGCCCGGCTGGGTGATGCCGAGCGACTGCGCCAGCTCGCCGACAGGCAGTGGTCCCAGCCTGTCGAGCGCGGCGAGCAGAGGATACTGGCTCGACTGCACCGGCACCTCAAGGCCATCGAGCATGCGCTGCGTATCGGCCTGTAGCTGCTCGCCGATGCGTTTCAGCCTGCTGCCGAGCGTGAGGTAGCCGAGAGATCGAATGATGTCTTCCATGGGTGAGTCCGCTAGTTATTCATTACATGTTATATAATAAGGCAAGAAAAGAGATCAAGAGCGTGCTTTGGAGATTGGCCGCAAGCATCTCAACGTCGTCATCCTTGGGCGAAGCAGGAGCGAAGCTCCGTCGCGGAGACCCAGGGATGACGAAGGGACGGGGTTGCCTCGGCCAATCGCCAAGGCCGCTACGACCCTCTGACGATCCGCCTGGCAATCGCTTCGGCCTGCAGGCCGGCGCTGTGGAAATAGCTGGTCAGGCTCGGTCGCATGCCGATGAACCACAGGCCGGGCTGGCCGCTCGGCGTGCCGCCATTGGCCTTGGGCACACCCTTGGCGTCGAGCACGCCGAGATCGCCCAGCATGGTTTCCAACCCGGTGCGATAGCCGGTCGCCGCGATCACCACATCCGGCGAGATCACAGTGCCGTCGTTTAAGCGCACGCCGCCGCCCTCGAAGGTCGCCACCGGCGCCACCACCGAAATCCGCCCGGCCTTCAGCGCGGCGACGGCGCCGTCGTCGACGGCAATGGCGATCTGCTCGACGCCGAGCCGGCTGGCGCCGCCTTTCGGCGCCGGCGGCAGGCCGAAACGGGTGAGGTCGCCGAACACCAGCCGTTGCATCGCGGCGATCATGGCGTCGGCAACCCGCGTCGGCAGTATCGCCATGAAGCCGCCGAAGCGCGCCACGGCAACCTTGCCGATCCGTTTGGGCATCAGCGATGGACCTTGCCTGGCCGACAGCCACACGGTTTTGGTGTCGGCGCGGGCGAGATGGTTGAGCACGTCGAAGCCGGAATTCCCGGCGCCGACCACCAGCACTTTTTTGCCCGCATAGTCCTCCGCTGTGCCGAAGTCGGCGGCGTGGATCAGTTTGCCCGAAAAGGAGGCCGTGCCCGGCCAGTCCGGCGTCCATGGCAAGCGGTCGCGGCCGGTGGCAACGATGACATTGGGGGCGCTGAGCGCTCCCTTACTGGTGTGGACAATCCAGCCGTCGCCGTTGCGCTCGATCCGCTCGACGGCGGTGCCGAATTCGACCCTTATGCCGCGGGCGCGGGCAAAATCCGAGAGATAGCCGACGATGACATCCTTGTTCGGAAAGGCAGCGGTGCGCGGCGGATAGGCAAGGCCGGGCAGCGCCGACAGCGCGCGATGCGTATTGAGGGTCAGCCTCTCGTGCCGCCGCCGCCACGGTTCGGCGATCCGCTGTTCCTTCTCCAGTACGACCGCCCGCAGGCCGTGCCTGCCAAGCGCGTCGGCGGCGGCCAGCCCGGCCGCTCCGGCGCCGATGACGATCACCGTCTCGCCAGGTCCTTTCGGCCCCGAGACGATAGAAATCGTTTCGCTTGTCGTTGCCGCCATTCGGTCGAGATTCCCTTTTAGGTGCGCCATGGGGACCGTCCTATATGGCACAGCGGCGATATGATCGATAATGAGGTCGCGTCAATGCGACTGATTCGAGGCCTTGGGGGCAGGCCTCTGTTTATCATCGGCACGCGGAAGCTCGACCATGCCCTCCTTGCGTATCTATTTCGACAGACTGCTGGAGGGCGCCGCAGCCAAGGTGCCGCGCCAGGATTTGACGCATGTCGAGCGGCTGGCGCTGGTCCGCCAGCACGGCGACTTCTCGCTCGCCTATTCGACCGCTGTGCAGCAAAAACTGTCCTATTTCGGCGACGCCGACGGCTACATCGCCTTCGGCACCAAGATGAAGCACCATTTCGCGCTCGGCGACCCGGTGGCCCATCCACCCGATCGGCCCGACTATATCAGGCGCTTTGTCGAAGCCGCCGACAGCCCGTGGTTCGTACAGATCGGCGAACCCACGGCGCGCGTGTTGTCCGGGCTCGGCTACAAGGTCAACCGTCTCGGCATCGACACGCGGCTGGAGCTTCCCGCGCACGACTTTTCCGGCAAGCGCAACGAAACCGTGCGCTATTCCGAACGCTGGCTGCTGAAGAAAGGCTTCTCCTTTGGCGAGGGAGCGGTCTATCTCGACGAGGTCCAGCGGCTGTCGCAGAACTGGCGGGCCGACCGCATCGTCAAGCGCTGGGAGATGGCCTTCCTCAACCGCCCCTTTGCCGATCATCTCGGCATCGATATGCGCCGCTTCGTGCTCTACAGCCCGGAAGGCGAGCTCATCGCCTTGCTCGATTTCGATCCGCTGTTCAGGGACGGCAAGGTGATCGGCTACACCACCTCGTTCAAGCGCAAGCACATCGATGCCTCGCCGCATGCCGAAATCGGCCTGACCAAATTCGCCGTCGACCGCTTTCGCAATGAAGGCATTTCCGTCGTCACGCTCGGCCTGTCGCCGATGCTCGACGTCGGGGCCAATGAGTTTGCCGAATCGAGCTTCTGGCGTAGCGCCTTCGAGCGCGCCTATGAATCGCCCTGGGTCAACCGCAGCAAATTCAACCTCAAGGGCCAAGCGGCGTTCAAGCGCCGCTTCCATGGCGTCGAGGAGCCGACCTACATCGCCTTCCGCAAGGGCACGCTGATCGAGATGCTGGGACTGCTGCGCCTGATCAAGGCGATCTAGCAAGATCCGTGGCGGCCAACGCGGCCGATCTGCCCTCAGCAAAACTGTAGATTTTGACCGACGGCGCCAAGCGACGCCGCCGGGCCAGCTATCATCGCTGGCACCCGACGATGAAGCGTTCGCAGGTAAGAGGCAGCGGCCGCATTACGAATGTGCCGTAGCTGTCCGCGTCGAGCTTTGCCGGCTACCGTTCAGTTGCGCAGCCGGTAGCCGGTCCGGAAGATCCAGCCGACGATGCAGATGCAGATGGCGAGGAACACCAGCGTCATGCCGAGGCTGACGGCGACCGAGACGTCGGACTTGCCATAAAAGCTCCAGCGGAAGCCGCTGATGAGGTAAACGACCGGATTGAACAGCGTCACCGTGCGCCAGGCCTCGGGCAGCATGTTGATCGAATAGAAGCTACCGCCGAGGAAGGTCAGCGGCGTGATGATCAACAGCGGCACCAGCTGCAACTGCTCGAAGCTTTTTGCCCAGATGCCGATGATGAAGCCGAACAGGCTGAAGGTCACCGCCGTCAGCACCAGGAAGGCGAGCATCCAGAACGGATGCTGGATGTGCAGCGGCACGAACAGCGAGGCCGTCGCCAGGATGATCAGGCCGAGGATGATCGACTTGGTTGCCGCGCCGCCGACATAGGCGATGACGATCTCCAGATAGGACACCGGCGCCGACAGAAGCTCGTAGATCGAGCCGACGAATTTCGGGAAATAGATGGCGAAGGAGGCGTTGGAGATCGACTGCGTCAACAGCGACAGCATGATCAGGCCGGGCACGATGAAGGCGCCGTAGCTGATGCCGTCGATCTCGGTGATGCGCGAGCCGATGGCCGAGCCGAAGACGACGAAATAGAGCGATGTCGAGATCACCGGCGAGACGATGCTCTGCAGCACGGTGCGGAACGCACGCGCCATCTCGACCCGGTAGATCGCCCAGACTGCGCGCCAGTTCATGGTTCTTGCCTCAGCAGATTGACGAAGATCTCCTCGAGCGAGCTGTTTTGCGTGTCCATGTCGCGGAACTGGATGCCGGCCGCCTCGAGCTCGCGCAGCAGTGAGGCGACGCCGGGGCGTTCGCTCTGATTGTCATAGGTGTAGGTCAGCTGTCCGCCATCGGGCGACAGCTCCAGCGCATAGTGCGAGAAAGCGTCGGGAATGGCCATCAGCGGCGTGCGCAACTCCACGATCAGCCGCTTGCGGCCGAGCTTGTGCATCAGCTCGGCCTTGCCCTCGACCAGGATGATCTCACCGCGGTTGATGACGCCGACACGATCGGCCATCGCCTCGGCCTCTTCAATGTAGTGCGTGGTAAGGATGATGGTGACGCCGTCGTCGCGCAAGCGGCGCACCATCGCCCACATGTCCTGGCGCAGCTCGACATCGACGCCGGCGGTCGGCTCGTCGAGGAACAGCACGCGCGGCTCGTGCGACAGCGCCTTGGCGATCATCAGCCGGCGCTTCATGCCGCCCGACAGCGTGATCGCCTTGGCGTCCTTCTTGTCCCACAGCGAGAGGTCGCGCAGCACTTTTTCGACGAAGCCCGGGTTGGGCGGCTTGCCGAACAGGCCGCGGCTGTAATTGACGGTCGTCCAGACCGTCTCGAAAGCATCGATGGTCAGTTCCTGCGGCACCAGCCCGATCAGGCTGCGCGCGGCACGATAGTCCCGGTTGATGTCATGGCCGTCGACCGTCACCGTTCCAGACGAACGGTTGACGATGCCGCAGACGATCGAGATCAGCGTCGTCTTGCCGGCGCCGTTCGGCCCCAGCAGCGCGAAGATCTCGCCGCGTTCGATGTCGAGATTGATTTCCTTCAGCGCCTTGAAGCCGGTGGCGTAGGTCTTGGTGACGCCGGAAATCGAAATGATGGAGGGCATGGGGCGGGAAACGACTGCCTGAAAGGGATTTTTATTGCGCTGAATGTCGGTGCGCACGGCCGGAAGTCAATGCCGCTGCTGACAAATGTGGACAAACGTTCCCTTTTCGCCGTTTCGCCAGGGCGTTGCCGGGGGCGCTGACGGTTTGGCCCAATCTGCTGCGACAACGCGCCCCGCGTGGCGCCACGCCGCTTTGACCGCGCCGCGTCCGCGGCCTATTCTTCGGCCAACAACAGCAGCCGGAGCCCGCCATGGACCCGCTCATCCTGTCGCGTATGCAGTTCGGGGCGAATATATCGTTCCACATCCTGTTTCCGACGATCACGATCGCGCTTGGCTGGGTGCTGCTGTTCTTCAAGCTCCGCTACAACGCCACCAATGATTCCGCCTGGATGCGCGCCTATTTCACCTGGGTGAAGGTGTTCGCGCTGTCCTTCGCCATGGGCGTGGTGTCGGGCGTCACCATGAGCTTCCAGTTCGGCACCAACTGGCCGGGCTACATGGAAAAGGTCGGCAACATTGCCGGGCCGCTGCTCGCCTACGAGATCCTCACCGCCTTCTTCCTCGAAGCGGCCTTCCTCGGCATCATGCTGTTCGGCTTCCGCCGCGTCTCCAACCGCGTCCACACGTTGGCCACGGTGCTGGTCGCCGGCGGCACCACGCTGTCCGCCTTCTGGATCATCGCGCTCAATTCCTGGATGCAGACGCCGGCCGGCTTCGAGATAATCGACGGCAAGGCGCATCCCGTCGACTGGTGGGCGATCGTCTTCAATCCGTCCATGCCTTACCGCCTCGTGCATATGCTGCTCGCCTCGGGGCTGACGGTGTCGTTCCTGATCGCCGGCCTGTCGGCACTGCGCTATCTCACTGGCGACCGTTCGGAATCGATGTGGAAGGCGCTGCGCACCGGCGTCTTCACCGCCGCCATCCTGATCCCGATCCAGATCCTTGCCGGCGACCAGCACGGGCTGAACACGCTGGAGCACCAGCCGCAGAAGATCGCCGCCATGGAGGCCAACTGGAACACCGGGCCCAACGTGCCGCTGGTGCTGTTTGCCTGGCCGGATGAGGCGGCGAAGGAAAACAAATTCGAGATCGCCATCCCCGACGGGGCCAGCCTGGTGCTCCGACACTCGACCAGCGGCATCGTGCCGGGGCTGAACGACTATCCCGGCCTCCATCCGCCGGTCCTTCCGTTGTTCTGGGGCTTTCGCATCATGGTCGGCACCGGCATTTTGATGCTCATCGTCTCATGGTCGGCCACCTTCTTCCTCAAGCGCCGCCACAGCCTGCCGAGGCCGCTGGCCATGCTGATGGTGCCGATGTCGCTATCCGGCTGGCTGGCCACACTTGCCGGCTGGTACACCACCGAGATCGGCCGCCAGCCCTGGCTGGTCACCGGCGTGTTGAAAACCGCGGACGCCGTCGGCCCGGTCGCCGGCAGCCATGTCGCGCTGACGCTGGCGATCTATCTCATCCTCTATGTGCTGTTGCTGATCGCCTATCTCGGCGTGTTGGTGCACCTGGCGCTGAAGGCGGCCAAGGACGGCGACACCTCGCCGCTGCCAGGCGTGATGAAGACGGCCATGTCGCAACCGGCTGCTGGGGAGTGAGACAATGACATTCGACTGGCCAACCGCGCTCCCCCTCATTTTCGCCGGCCTGATGGGCCTCGCCATCCTGATCTACGTCATCCTCGACGGTTTCGATCTCGGCATCGGCATCCTGTTCTCGGTCGCCGAAGATGCCGAGCAGGACACCATGATTGCGGCCATCGGGCCGTTCTGGGACGCTAACGAGACCTGGCTGGTGCTAGCCGTCGGCCTGCTGCTCGTCGCCTTCCCGATGGCGCATGGAGTCATCCTGACCGCGCTCTATCTGCCGGTCTTCGTGCTGCTCGTCGGCCTCATCCTGCGCGGCGTCGCCTTCGATTTCCGCGCCAAGGTGCCGGCCGGCAAGAAGCACCGCTGGAACCGCATTTTCTTCCTCGGTTCCATCATCGCCTCGCTGGCGCAAGGCTATATGCTCGGCGTCTATGTGCTCGGCCTCGATGTCGGCCTTGGCGGCATAGCCTTCGGTGCGCTGGTGGCGCTTTGCCTGTCGGCGGCCTATGCCGCGATGGGCGCCGCCTGGGTGATCTACAAGACCGAAGGGGAATTGCAGAAGAAGGCGGTGGCCTGGCTGCGCACGGCACTGGTGTTGACCGCGCTCGGCATGGCCGCGGTGTCGCTGGCCACGCCCTTCGCCAGCCCGCGCATCTTCGCCAAATGGTTCGTCTGGCCCGAAATGCTCTACCTGTCGCCGCTGCCGATCCTGTCGGCGCTGCTGTTCCTGTGGCTGTGGCGGCAGACCTTCCATCTGCCCAAGCCCGACGACCGCCATGCGCTGCGGCCGTTCCTGACGCTGGCCGCCATCTTCGCGCTCGGCTTTGCCGGGCTTGCGTGGTCGTTCTACCCGTTCGTGGTGCCCGACAAGCTGACCATCTGGCAGGCGGCGTCGGCGACGGAAAGCCTCGCCATCATCCTTGCCGGCACGGTGGTCGTGCTGCCGGTGATTATTTTCTATTCGTTCTATGCGTATCGCGTGTTTGGCGGGAAGGCGACGGATTTGACGTATGATTGAGGGTGAGGGCGTCTTTCTCCCCGTTTACGGGGAGAAATGCCCGGCAGGGCAATGAGGGGCAGCGCTACCCTATCAAGCAGAAACGTGTGGCCCGACGCCTCTCGATGCCGGCGCCGCCCCTCATCCGCCTGCCGGCACCTTCTCCCCGTATAGTGACGGGGAGAAGGCCCAGAACCGCGAGGCTCAGCTCTTGCTTGCCGTCAACACCAGCACCGGCTTGTCGCTATAAAGCGCCGGGAACAGCGACTTCAAATTCGCCACCTTGGGCAGGTCGTTGTAGACGATGTAGGGGTAGGTCGGGTTCAGCGTCAGGAAGTCCTGGTGATACTCTTCGGCAGGATAGAAGGTTTTCCCCGTCTCCAGCGTGGTGACGATAGGCTTGGCAAACACCTTGGCCTGATCGAGCTGGGCGATGTAGCTCTGGGCGATCTTCTGCTGCTCGCCATTTTCGGCAAAGATCGTCGAGCGGTACTGGGTGCCTGAGTCCGGGCCCTGGTAGTTCAGCTGCGTCGGGTTGTGGGCGACCGAGAAATAGACCTGCAGCAGCTGGCCGTAGGTCACCTTGGACGGATCGTAGGTGATCTCGACCGACTCGGCGTGACCGGTGCGGCCGCTGCCCACCGTTTCGTAGACGGCGTCATCCTTGGCGCCACCGGTGTAACCGGAGACGGCCTTGGTCACGCCCTTGACGTGCTGGAAGACGCCCTGCACGCCCCAGAAGCAGCCGCCGGCGAAGATCGCCTTTTCGCTGCCGCTGGCCGCTTTCTCGTCCATTGCGGGCGGCGGGATCACCACCGCGTCCTCGGCCGAACGTGCCGGGCTCTGCCAGAAGATGGCCGCGGCGGCGGTCAGCGCCAACGCCACAAGCGCGGTCTTTGTGAAGATCGGCGATCTCATCTTTGCAATGCCGGTCATGTCTGATCTCCTTGATGGTGGCGACGACTATACGACAGATCGTCCCGTCTGGTTTCTCAAATTGCCGTGCGCTGGCCCGGCCGCCGTACGGCCAGGCCATGGGCTCAAGCCTTATTGGGCCGGCGCCATCGCGTCCGCCGGCTTCATCGCATCCGTTGCGGGTTTCATCGCATCGGCCGGCTTCATGGCGTCGGTGGCGGGCTTCATCGCAGTCGTCGCCATCGGGTCGACGGGCTTCATGGCATCGGTCGCCGGCTTCATGGCGTCCGCAGGCTTCATAGCGTCCGCCGGCTTCATCGCCTCGGTGGCCATCGGATCGGCCGGCTTCATGGCGTCTTCGGCGCGGGCGCCGGCGGCGAAGGCGGTCATCGAAAGCGCAAAGGCGAGCGCGCTCAGGGTCTTGGTCATGGTGGTATTTCCTCTTGAAGAGGGCGCGCGGATGCGAGCCCGGTTATGCCGCTGTTTGCGGCGTTGGGTGAAAAAGAAAAGTCAGTTGGCAGCCGCGGCCAAGATCGGCCCGCCGCCGGGTGACTGCACCAGCACCGCGGTGCTGAGGCCGCCGGAGGCTGCCGGCAGTGGCAGCGAGGTGGCGTCGCCGCTCCAGCTGCCGAGTTTCTCCAGCGAGTGCACGACATTGGCATGCGGCAGCGTGCGCCCGGTGTTCTCGCCGCGCGCCACCGGCACCTCGATGACGCCCTTGTTGTAGCGAACCAGCCAGACATCGGCCTTGCCGCCCGGCGCGGAACCGGCGCCGATGCTGATCTTGCCGCCATCGAGCGACAGCGACGGACCTAATGCGTGGCCGCTCGAGGAGATCAGCTGCTCGATCTCGCCGGGTGCGGCGCCGACCGCATCGGCACCGCCATTGACCACGACCTGCGGCGTGAACGGGCCGGAACGGCCGAGCGACGGCTCATAGCGCACCTGGCGCTGCGTGAATTCCTCGCGGCCGAACGTGTCCTTCCAGCCGAGATAGTCCCAGTAGGTAACGTTGAACGACAGCGCCAGAACGTTGGGCTGGTCCTTGACCTTGATCAGATTGGCATTGGCCGGCGGGCAGGACGAGCAGCCCTGGCTGGTGAACAATTCGACCACGGTCAGCGGCTGGGCGAAGGCGGTGCCGCCAAGCATCATCAGCGCCGCACCTGCGGCTGCCAGCATCGCGCTGCGTTTTGGGTTAAATCCAGTCATCGGGGGTCTCCGTTGCGGCGGCCGTCGCCGGCCATATCCCCACTTCGCCCGGCTAAGCGGCTTCGTTACAGCGCTCACCGGTTTGTGATTGAGGGAAGGCAGGCGGGACAGCGCCCCCCTCTGTCCTGCCGGACATCTCCCCCTCCAGGGGGGAGATTGGCAGTTTCCTCGACGGCGCTTTTCCTGCGGCATAGAAGATTGGCGAAAGCGACTGAGCGATTGATCTCCCCACTTGAGGGGGAGATGGCCGGCAGGCCAGAGGGGGGTGTGCAGGATCGCGGCGTATGAGTTCCACGCGACCGCGTGGCAGCGCCCACCACCCCCGCTTGCCCCTGCTTACAGCCCCTGCTAAAGCGCGCGCCATGAGCACGCCTCTCGACCACATCCGCAATTTCTCCATCGTCGCCCATATCGACCATGGCAAATCCACGCTTGCCGACCGGCTGATCCAGTCCACCGGTGGGCTGGAGCTGCGCGACATGAAGGAGCAGGTGCTGGACTCGATGGACATCGAGCGCGAGCGCGGCATCACCATCAAGGCGCAGACGGTGCGGCTGAAATACCGCGCCAACAATGGCGAGGACTATATCCTCAACCTCATCGACACGCCCGGACACGTCGACTTCGCCTATGAAGTGTCGCGTTCGCTCGCCGCCTGCGAAGGCTCGCTGCTGGTCGTCGATGCCTCGCAGGGTGTCGAGGCGCAGACGCTGGCCAATGTCTACCAGGCCATCGACAACAACCACGAGATCGTCGTGGTGCTGAACAAGGTCGACCTGCCGGCCGCCGAGCCCGAGCGCATCCGCGAGCAGGTCGAGGAGGTGATCGGCATCGACGCCTCTAACGCCGTGCTGATCTCGGCCAAGACCGGGCTTGGCATTCCCGATGTGCTGGAAGCCATCGTCCACCAATTGCCGCCGCCGCGCGAAGGCGACGCCACCGCCCCGCTCAAAGCCATGCTGGTCGACAGCTGGTACGACGCCTATCTCGGCGTCATCGTGCTGGTGCGTATCATCGACGGCGTGCTGAAAAAGGGCCAGACCATCCGCATGATGGGCACCGGCGCCAAATACCTGGTCGAGCGCACCGGTGTCTTCACGCCCGCCCGCATCAATGTCGACGAGCTCGGCCCCGGCGAGTTCGGCTTCTTCACCGGCTCGATCAAGGAAGTGGCCGACACACGCGTCGGCGACACCATCACCGAGGACAAGCGTGCCACCAAGCAGGCGCTGCCCGGCTTCAAGCCGGCGCAGCCGGTGGTGTTCTGCGGCCTGTTCCCGGTCGACGCCGCCGATTTCGAGGATCTGCGCGCCGCGGTCGGCAGGTTGCGCCTCAACGACGCCTCGTTCTCCTATGAAATGGAAAGCAGTGCCGCGCTCGGCTTCGGCTATCGCTGCGGATTCCTTGGCTTGCTTCATCTGGAAATCATCCAGGAGCGGCTGGAGCGCGAGTTCAACCTCGACCTGATCGCCACGGCGCCGAGCGTCGTCTACCGGCTGCTGCTCAACGATGGCTCGATGAAGGAACTGCACAACCCGGCCGACATGCCCGACGTGGTCAAGATCTCGGCCATCGAGGAGCCATGGATCCGCGCCACCATCCTGACCCCCGACGACTATCTCGGCGGCATTCTAAAACTCTGCCAGGACCGGCGCGGCATCCAGGCCGACCTGTCCTATGTCGGCAAGCGCGCCATGCTGACCTACGACCTGCCGCTCAACGAGGTCGTCTTCGATTTCTATGACCGGCTGAAGTCGATCTCCAAGGGCTACGCATCCTTCGACTATCATCTGACCGACTATCGCGAGGGCGACCTGGTAAAAATGTCGATCCTGGTCAACGAGGAGCCTGTCGACGCGCTATCGATGCTGGTCCACCGCACGGCGGCGGAAAAGCGCGGCCGGCAGATGGTCGAGAAGCTGAAAGAGCTGATCCCGCACCACCTGTTCAAGATCCCGGTCCAGGCCGCGATCGGCGGCAAGGTCATCGCCCGCGAAACCATCTCGGCGCTGCGCAAGGACGTGACCGCCAAGTGTTACGGCGGCGACGTCTCGCGCAAGCGCAAGCTGCTGGACAAGCAGAAAGAGGGCAAAAAGCGGATGCGGCAGTTTGGGAAGGTGGATATTCCGCAGGAGGCGTTTATCCAAGCCTTGAAGATGGGGGATTGAGAAGCGCTGCCGCGAGATGCATAGTTCCCGCGTAAGTCATTTCCAGCTTGCGTGAAGAAGCAAAATTCGACCAGCTCTCCACTAGCAAAAACGGAAAAAACGAATACGTCACAGATAAACTGGAGTGGTGGAAGGATGAGTGATGATCGGGATGCCTTGGCTGCGCTCACCGAAGGCCTATCATCTTCCTTTCCCCTCCTGTTTGTTGGTTCGGGTTTCTCAGCAAACGCGCTAGACAAAAACAAAGATCCACTGCCAACGGGACGAGCCTTGGTAAGGCTGCTTCATGAGCGGCTAAAAATGCCTATCAAGTACGAACTGGATACAATATCTAGAGAGTATATACATCAGATTGGCGAGCTAGATCTATTCGACCTTCTAAATGCGAAGTTAACTCCTGACTATATACCGGCCTATATCGAGGATATAGCGGCTTTTCGTTGGAAACGAATATACACGACAAACTACGATAGCGTAGTCGAAATTTCGAGGTTGAGACGAAAGGTAGCTTCGCACCCGATAGACTGCACCGCATCTCGATATCTGCCAGAAAAAAACAACACAACGTCGGTTGTGCATATCAACGGTATTTTGGACGGCGTAGATTTTCCCGATTTCGCTTGGGACCTATATACGTGTCTGACCCATTGACGATTTTCGGTCAGTCCGGTAGCTTCCAGACATGGGCGACAAGTTCATCAACATCGTTTTCTTTGTCGTGATGGTCGTCGGGATCGCGCTGTTCTTAGGCACGCGCCCATCTGGCCACAGTTCGCAAAGTGGCGATTGCGAATGGAATGCGCGCACCGGCACCAGCGGATGTTAGAACGACTGGGAAAGCGCAGTTGCGCCTAGATCAGGTCTTGGACTGCTTTCCGCTCCTTGTCATCATCATCGTCACGGTGGCTGTCGATAAGCATTCTCGCCAACTCAGGCTGCCGCTGCGCTGCCTCCGCAAGAGCGCCCATCAAGTGGTTCGGGTTGTAGCCTTCCGGTTCATACGGGACCTCGCATAGCCAATACCCGCCAGTCTTGAGGCGCGCAACGCGGTCCCTCATCCGCCACAACATAGTGGACAGGACCATTTCCGGGTCAGTCCCTTCGATGGTGAAACCCCGCTCAATAAGTGTCTTGAATAGGTCTGACCGGCCAACCGGAGTGCCGCGTTCGGAAATGATGCGTCGGGTTTCTTCCGCGACATCTTCCTTTTTGGAATTGCGAATCGCTTTTTTCTTTACCGGTGATGGTGCCGGTTTGTTCTGCTCAACAGGCGCGCTTTCCACAGGAATCACAGGCTCGCCCGAGGCGAACGCGTTCCACTGGTCAATGAATTGGTCGGCCATGGCTCTGCGGTCATGCCAGCCGCGCAATTCGGCTTCGAGCCGTGTAATCTCTGAAAGGGCCTTTGCTTTCAGCGCCTTAGCGTTTTCGAGTGCTGCGTCTGACATGCTAAATCTCCCGTGAGTGGCAACATTACGCCGGGGAGAAGCCCATTTCAAGCCACATTCACGGGGGCTGTACAGCCGCGAGGATTCAGATTAATGATTTCTTGCGCTACCCGGTAACGCAAACGACCCAGGTGTATCAGACCTGGGTCGCGGAGTTGCCGGCATCTCTCGGGCTTCGGATAGTGCTACCCCGAGAGCGAAGGCAATTGGTGATTGTTTTGCCAGTATTTCGTACACTGATTTGCCGGAGAGCGCAACTGGCACGCCCCAGTAAGGGAGGTCCCAATGACCTTCTTCGCGAAAGCTTGCCACTGGGTCAACGCGTATACGCGCCTCCGTTTCGGACGGCTCGAACACGTGTCTGGCCATTGGCGCTGCTGCGGCTAAGAGCCGTTTGTGGTCCCTGTCCTGCTTGACGGCGTAGCCTTCCGGCGGGTCTTGGTCGTCGGGGCGTCTTGCCCCGGCGGCTTCTTAGCCTTCGACCTCTCGACGCTCTCTGCAACCTCGCCGGGCTTGGTCCCCACGAACCGCTTAAGCGCTTCGCCGAAATCCATATCCAGTTTCAGCGGCGGTTCGAGCTTGCGCTTGTCGTCCGTCACGAAATCAATTCCTTGTAGCGAAGCCGACCCTCAACGCACGTGAACATGTCGTTCATGCGCGGGCCTACGGTCATGTCGCGGCGGTTATACCGCCATGTCATTTCATCCACGTACTTGTTCAAGTGCTTCGGCGAAACCCAGTGGTGAATGCCGACGATCTGGCGCTTCAACAGGGCCCACACCGCTTCGATGGAATTGGTATGGATGGTTTGGTGGCGGACGTATTCGCCTTGCGAGTGGTTGACAGTGTGGTGGAAGTAGGCGCCGGACAGGCCGATGAATGCCCGATCTTCGTCCGTCATGACCGCTGACCCCGGCGCGACATTTCCGCGGACTTCGCTCTGAATTACGCGCGCCGTGCTGTTCGGCACGTGCTTGGTCCGAAGCTCGCCATCGCGCTCGATGATGCCGAGCACGATTTCCTTGCCAGCGCCGCCCTGTGTGCCGCCCTTGCGGTCGGCGGCATGCTTGTTCTTCTCTTTGCCGCCCACGTAGGTGGTGTCGCTTTCGATAGTGCCTTTGAGCGGCGCGTTGAACGAATTGGTGCGCGCGGCGTGCCGCAGGCGATGAAGGACGAACCAAGCCGTTTTCTGCGTGATTTTCAGATCCTTGGCCAGCGTGGTGCTGGCAACGCCTTTCGGATGGTTGGTGATCAGCCAGATGGCCATGAACCACTTGCGCAGCGGCAGTTTCGTGTCCTCGAAGATGGTGCCGACCTTGATGGAAAACCGCTTGCGGCAGGAGCCGCACTTGAACGTCTTGCGGTCGCTGAAATGATAGATACGACCGTCGCCGCAAAGGGGGCAAAACTCGCCATCCTGCCAGCGGATCGCCTTGAGCTGTTCGATGCATGTCTGTTCGTCGGGGAACGTGGACATCAAGTCAAAGAGGCTGTCGATATGGGCGATCACGGCGCGAACTCCGGTTGCCCTTTCTATATAGGCCGCTTTTCAGTTTGGGTCAAGCACGTATATAGGTCCCTTTCGCTTCGCGCATTAAACTTACCAAGGCCAGTTATTTAACAAACACATTTATCGAATCGCCATGGTACTGGAAGTTCAAAACCGATTTGTCGATCGCCGGTTGCGCCGTAATAATAGGTTACAGCGTATACGACATTGATATTGCACGAATATTGTATTCTGATCCCGTTTTGAAATCGAGACTATTCTTTATTGAGGTCGACGACATCGACCCTGTACTGAAGCGAGAACTCGAGCAATACGGAACAGTGTTAAGTATCGGAGTTGAGCAGTTTGCCGAGATTGTCCTGCGGGCTAAGCATACGGATCGGACTGCAAAAGAATTAATTTCCTTCACATTGGAATCGATACCGACCGAATCTCGCCGGCCGACCAGTGATGACGTTCTAAAATTGCTTTTGTACGGCGGCATAGATGACATTGCTCTATTGGGGCAAGGAGTCCAGGGGACTCCCTATGTGGTGCGTCGAGAGGTTGAGGAAGCGATATTGGACCGACTCTCGAATGGTCCCTCACGGATTTTGCTTCACTCAGATTTAGGTAACGGCAAGTCAGTGCTATCAGAATCGCTCAAAATGCGACTCCTCCAGGCGGGTCGCACGGTTCTTCATGTAAACGCCTCTGATGAGACACTTGGCCAAGATTTGGCGATTGTGTCGCGTCGTTTCGTTGATCCGATTTTCTTTGTCGATGACGTTTTCCGGTTTTCCGAAACTGTCAAAGTGATCCTGTCTGAGATTCCCAACGCTTCCATTGTCGCCATGACGCGCTCATCGATATATGAGTTGAGATCATACAGAGTGGCGGAGATTCTTGGCGAGAGTTACACAGAGTATGACGTTAACAAGTTATCCAGACGTGACATATCTGCTTTTGTCAAAGTTATTGATGACAACGGTCTTTGGGCAGAGTTTTCAAACAAAAACCAAGGAGATAAGGAGAACTACGTATATAGTGAATGCAAGGCGGAAATTAGGAATTTGCTTGTTTCTCTCTTCCAGTCGCCGTCCATACGCGACAAGATCATCAGGGCGTTTAACGCGCAACCAAGTAGCGAGGCTCTCCGGATAGTTTGTATAACGCTTTTCCTGGATATTGCAGGGTTCCGCCCGGATATAATGCTCGTAGGGCAACTGTCGGGGATCGATGTTTTCACGAAAAGAGAGCTGATTAACAATCAATTTTCGATGGAGGTAATAGAGCGGCGCCATGGTAATATTAGGCTAAAGTCATCAATTTTTGGTGAGTATGTGCTGCAGCACGTGGTGGATGTCGATTATGTGGTCGATTTGATAATAGACGTTGTGAAGAAGTGTGAAACCGCCGGTAAGAATAGGCTATTTTTCGACCTTCAAAAGGAACTTATCAGATTTAGTTTTATTGATAGGATTTTTGCTCGTAGAAAAATGGGAGACAAGTATAAGGTTATATATGATCGCCTGAAAGAGCTTCCGTCGATGGCAAGAAACCCATTGTTCTGGTTGCAATTTGCTATTTCTAGACTTGAGGACGGTAACTATCCTGCCTGTGAGATTCATTTCAGAACTGCCTATAGTCACGCGAATAGGAAGGCATATTTTGACACATTTCAAATCGACAATCACTACGCCCGTTTTCTTTTGGAAAGCAGGACTAAGGATATGTCTTATCGTGACGACTTTAAGGTTTTCCTAGATGCGCACGCTCTTCTCATAAAGCAGGCGGTAAAAGAGGAGGACGCGTACTATCCATTCAGGGTCGCATCCGGGTACCTGCCATTTTACATAGCACGAGGAACCAATTATGACGCAAACCAGAAAAACGTCATAAGAAAAAGCGCTGAGGAAGTGATATCTCGGGCAAAACTTATACCACGAAGTACCAAGAAACATCATCACGTGGAACAATGTCTTGCCAATTTCGGTGAGTTGCTAAGGATGTTGGGGCAGTAAGACGGGGACGGGCCTCCTTTCGGGGTCGCTATTGAACAACGTCCCCACTGAAGTGTCCCTGTGTCGGCTTCGGGGGGAGATATCGATGCGTTCCAGTCCTTCAGACACCGCCGCCGCGATTGGCCTCGCCATCGGCGGCGCCTTCGGCCTGGCCGGCACCTTTGTTTCCAGCGCTCCACTCCGCGAAACGCTGTGGGCGATCGACGGCGTGGCGCTCGTGGTGGCCACCGCGCTGCTGACCATGAAATACCAGCGGCTGGGCAATGATAGCGTGGCCGCGGGCTTCCTCACCTTCCTCGCCGGCGAGAGCCTGCTTCTGGCCGGCAATGCGGCGGGGCTGGAGGCCAGCGTGCCCTCCTATGTCGGCGGCATCTCGCTGTGGGCGGCAGGGCTCGTCCTGATCGGCGCGGCGAACACCTTTGCGCTGTGGATGCGGCTCACCGGCCTCATCGCCGCCATCTTGTTTGTCGTGACGGTGGCCATGGTGCTGTGGGGAGCGCCCTTGCTGCCGACCTCGGCGCCGTTGCCCGCCGCCGGCTATCCGTTCCTGGTGCTGACTTTCGTCGGCTGGATCTGGACACTTGTCTGGCCCCGGCAGTAAGCAGGGGGGGCATGCAGAAATGACAGGGCGGGGGATCTCGATTTGCGCAAATATGTCTTGCCGTTCCTCAGCTTCTGCCTCGACTACGCCTGGGTGAACGCGGCGGTCGTTCTGGCCGACCGGTTGCTTCCCGATGTTGGCGAGGCCGTTCTCGGTCAGCCGATGTCATGGTCGGTCCGTCAGCTCGTTTCGCTGGCTTTGGTCGCTCTTGTGCGGCTGGCGCACGCCTCGGTAGGCGAATGGCTGCTGTCCTACCCGCTCAACGAGCAACCGGAGGGCCAGCGGCAATGGGCCAATGTGCTGCTCGGCACGCTCGGTGTGCTCTCCGGCATCTGGTATGCGCTGCACCTGACCGAAGGCGATGACGGCATGCCGTTCCTGTTCATGGTCGAGCAGACGCCGCTGAAGATTGCGGCGGTCGCGCTCTACAGCGCCGTCTGCAGCTGGTGTGGCGCCATGCTGCTGCGGTTCACGCCAAGGGCGAAGTTTTACAACGCCCTGCTGTTCATCTCGTTCATCCCATTGACGTTGATAAACCAGATGTTCTCGCATGACGCGCTGATCGCCTCGATGGTGGCCCGCGCCGCCAGGGAGGGCCGCACCTTCCCGCTGGAAAAGGCGGAGGCCTATGCCCGCCTGGGGGTCTACTACGCCGTCGTGCTGGTCGCCGTGATGCTGACGGTGCTGTATTTCTGCCGCGAGCGGCCGGCTGACGAAGGCGCGCCGGATCGCAGGTTGACGCACTCGACCTCATGCTGCGATCCGGCGGCTGGGAAGGTAGGGCACTAATCTCCCCCCTCGAGGGGGAGATGTCGCCGCAGGCGACAGAGGGGGTCGCCGCGCGTCAAGCGCTAGCCTTCATCTGCCGCAACAGGGTTGAGCCCGGTCGGACCGACCCCCTCTGGCCTGCCGGCCATCTCCCCCTCGAGGGGGGAGATTAACGCTCCGCCGCCTCGCGTCGCTTCTCCGCTCATGCTCTAGTCCCCTCTCCGATTCGGAAACCACCGCCATGCTCCGCCTCACCCTTGCCGCCCTTCTCATCGCCACCCCGGCGCATGCCGCCGATATGGCGTTCTTCGTCAAGAACCTGCGCAGCCAGGCGGTGGCGGTGGAGCTGTTCAGCCGTGACCGCAAGATGTCGTGGCCGGGCGGCGATCAGGTGTTTTTGATCGAACCCAACTCGCAGAAATCGGTGCCGATCTCGTGCTCCCTGGGTGAAAACATCTGCTATGGCGCCTGGGTGAACGGCAATGACGCGATTTCGGCCGGGGTGGGTCCGGACAATGACCAGCCTTGCGATACGTGCTGCTTCATCTGCGTGGAGAAGACGACGGAGACGATCGATCTGGTGGAGTAGCGGGGCGCCGAAGCTGCTGATCTCCCCCCTCGTGGGGGAGATGCCTGGCAAGGCAGAGGGGGGCGCTGTCCCGCCGGCTTCTCATCCTGCAGCTCAAGTCATTTCGATTTCAGGCTTTGTTGATCCGATACGCTGGCGATCCTTCGCGCCCCCCTCTGGCCTGCCGGCCATCTCCCCCACGAGGGGGGAGATCACCTCTCCMCCCTCCCTGCCAGCTTGACGCCCTTGCCGCCACCGCCCTAGCCTCTTGTCACCCACCACGAGGAGAGCTCCATGGCAGGCACGGTCGAAGGCGAGAAGATCGACGTTTCTTTCAACGGCAAGCGCTGCATCCATTCGCGCAATTGCGTGCTCGGCAACCCGCATGTCTTCGTGCCCAATGCGCCCGGCGAATGGATCCACCCCGGGGCGGCGAGCGTCGAGCAAGTGGTGACGCTGGCCGAAAACTGTCCGTCCGGCGCCATCGGCTATCTGAGGAAGGATGGCGGGCCGCAGGAGAAGCCGCCGGTGGTCAACACCGTGCGGCTGCGCGAGAACGGGCCGCTGGCTGTCCATGCCGAGATCGTGCTCGGCGGCGAGACCTTCTTTCGCGCCACGCTCTGCCGCTGCGGCGCCTCGCAGAACAAGCCGTTCTGCGACAACAGCCACATCAAGGCCGGCTTCAAAGCCACCGGCGAGCCGCCGCTGAAGGACGCGCCGGCGACGCTGGACGCGCGCAACGGCCCGCTGATCATAACGCCCACCACCAACGGGCCATTGAAGGTCGAAGGCAATGCCGAGATCGTCACCGGCACCGGCCACACGATCGACCGCACCACCCGCGCCTTTCTCTGCCGCTGCGGCCACTCCGCCAACAAGCCGTTTTGCGACGGCAGCCACAAGAGAGTGGGGTTTGTGGGGTAGACGAGTGAGGCGCCGAAGCTGCTGATCTCCCCCCTCGTGGGGGTTGAGGAGTGGTCCGCGCAGCGGACGGGAAGCCAATTGCTTGGCTTTCCGAGCGACGAACGCCTGGCAAGGCAGAGGGGGCGCTGTCCCGCCAACCCTCAATCCTGCAGCCCAAGCCTTTTCGATTTCAGGCTTTGTTGATCCGACACGCCGGCGATCCTTCGCGCCCCCCTCTGCCTTGCCGGACATCTCCCCCACGAGGGGGGAGATCAGCAGCTCCGCTGCCGGCCCACCTCCGCCAATCCCCCCAAATTCAGTCAGGCGTTACCCTTCAATGTCACCCCGCATCATGCCATGCTCGCCCTCTCGGCCGAGGGGGCCGATTCTCAATCCGGGGAACGTCATGTCTTTCACCATCACCCGCCGCATCGTCGTTGCATTCTCGCTTGCCGCGCTGTTCGCGCCATCGGCCTATGCCGCCGACATCACCTTCGCCGTCAAGAACAGTCATCCCAACGCCATGCGCCTCGAGCTCTACAGCCAGGACCGCGACTATGTCTGGCCGGGCAATGACAAGGACTTCTATCTCGACGATGGCGAGACCAAGCAGATCCCGATCTCGTGCAACGAAGGCGAGTCCATCTGCTACGGCGCCTGGGTCGACGGCGACGAAGAGACGTATTGGGGCGTCGGGCCCAACAACAAGGAAAAATGCGAAGACTGCTGCTACACCTGCGAAGGCGGCGAGACCGAGGAAATTGAACTGGTGCCGTAGGTGATGCAGCCAATCTCCCCCCGTGTGGGGGTTGAGGAGTGGTCCGCGCAGCGGACGGAAAGCCAACTGCTTGGCTTTCCGAGCGACGAACGTCCGGCAGAACAGAGGGGCTGTTCCGCCTACATCTCATAACCGCCCGGCCGGGGGCCCGTTGCCTGCGGCAACTCCCCGGCGTTCGAGCCCTTTCATCGTGCCACCGGCACGATGAATTCACCTTCGGCGAACCGGGCTCTCATCCCAGCAGCGCTCTTTGCCGCCTCGACCCACCCGCCTTGCGCCAGGAATTAAACCTGTGCGTGGCGGCGGCGAAGGAGATCTTCATCTGCTGGGCGACCGAATAGCGCGACTTGCCTTCGTCGAACATGCGGTAGCAGCACTCGACGCCCTCCTCGGTGAGCTTGCCGTCAGGGGCCTTGTTGTGCGGATTGGCGGGGTCGAATTTTTCGACCTGCTGTTCGACCAGGCCTTTCAGCCGCTGCAGGTCGGCCTCGATGCTGGCGATGAGATCGAGGACGGGTTTGGGATCGAAGTGGTCGTGCGGCTTTGCCGTCATCTTGCTCATACCTTTCGCTTTGCGTGTTGCCATTCATATAGGCGAACATTCGCTGATAATGAAGAGTGCACCGCAGCCCGGCACTTCAACACTTGTTGACCGGCGATTGACCGGCGAGCCGCCAGCGCCTAGTTTAGAACTATTCTAAACTAGGGTGAATTTATCATGCTTTCCCGCGTCTTCGGTTTCGGCCGCCGTCCCTTCGAAACGCTGTCGGAACAGGAGATCCTGGCGTTGGCAATTTCGTCGGAAGAGGATGACGGGCGCATCTACCGCGCCTATGCCGAGGGGCTGGCGGACACCTTTCCGCAATCGGCGAAAGTGTTCGAGGCGATGGCCGAGGAGGAAGACGGCCATCGCGATTCCCTGATCGAGCTCTACCGCAAGCGTTTCGGCGAGCGCATTCCGCTGCTGCGCCGCGAGCACGTGAAAGGCTATTATGAGCGAAAGCCCGATTGGCTGGTGCGGCCGCTGGGCATCGAGCATGTGCGGAGCCAAGCCGAAGCCATGGAGCAACAGGCCTATCGCTTCTATGTCGAAGCGGCCAAGCGCACCAGCGACGCCTCGACCAGAAAACTGCTCAACGACCTCGCAGCGGCGGAGCAAAGCCATGAGAATTCGGCGCATCGGCTGGAGCAGAAACTTGTGCCGGGCGAGGTGAAGGACGAAGAGGCAAGCGCCGAGCAGCGCCAGTTCATCCTGACCTATGTGCAGCCGGGGCTGGCCGGGTTGATGGACGGCTCGGTGTCGACGCTGGCGCCGATCTTTGCCGCCGCGTTCGCCACGCATGACACCTGGCAGACGCTGCTGGTCGGCCTAGCCGCCTCAATCGGTGCCGGCATCTCGATGGGCTTCACCGAAGTCGCCTCCGACGACGGCAAACTGTCGGGCCGCGGCTCGCCGATCAAGCGCGGGCTCACCGTCGGCATCATGACGACGCTCGGTGGGTTGGGCCACGCGCTGCCCTACATCATCCCGCAGTTCTGGACGGCGACGGCGGTGGCCGCCGTGGTGGTGTTCTTCGAATTGTGGGCGATCGCCTTCGTCCAGAACCGCTACATGCAGACGCCTTTCCTGCGCGCGGCGTTTCAGGTGGTGCTGGGTGGGGCGCTGGTGTTTGCGGCTGGGGTGCTGATCGGGAATGCTTAGGCAACGCAAAGTCGGCGCTGCCCCTCATCTGCCTGCCGGCATCTTCTCCCCGTGAACGGGGAGAAGGGGGCTGGCCGCAACCGCGACGCCCATTCTGCAACGCTGACAATTGGCGAAGCCATCGGCAGCAGCGTCTTTCTCCCCGTCACTATACGGGGAGAAATGTCCGGCAGGACAATGAGGGGCGGCGCGGTGGTCGACGGCTATGAATGCCGCTGAACATCGTCAGCTTCACCCATTCACCGCCCGACTATCCGCCGGCGCCTCATCCCTTTCCGTCAGCCCATAATCGCGCACCACATGTGCGATCCGCAGACGATAGCCGGCAAAGATTCCGCCGCGGCCGGCTTGCTGCGCCTGCCGGTGCTCCTCGGTGTTGCGCCAGGCCTTCACCGCTTCCTCGTCGCGCCAGAAGGACAGCGACAGGACGCGGTTCGGGTCGACCAGGCTCTGAAAACGCTCGATCGAGATGAAGCCGTCTATGCCGTCGAGCAGCGGCCTCAGTTCCGCGGCGATGCCGAGATAAGCATCGCGCTTGCCCGGCGCCGGTTGCACCTCGAAGATGACAGCGATCATGCTTCCTCCTTGACCGCGCTCTGGAACAGCTGTCGCGGTCCATGCGGTCCGGAGACCAGCTTCAGGAAGATACGGTCTTCTTTCAAGATGAACTTTTCGCGGCGGGCAAATTCGTAATTGGCCTTGCCGGCGGGATCCGCCGCAAGCCTGGCGCGGTACGCTTCGTAGGCGGCCAGGCTGTCGATGTTGTAGGCGGCATATGCGGTGGTGGCCGAGCCCTCATGCGGGGCGTAGTAGCCGATCAGATCGGCGCCGCAGCGCGGGATCGCCTGGCCCCAGGCCTTGGCATATTGCTCGAAAGCCGGCTTGCCGAACGGGTCGATCTCATAGCGGATGAAGCAGGTGATGGTCATCGTGATCTCCTTGGGTTTTCTGCGTGGATAGTTCGAGCGGCGTCGAAACGTTGTGCCGCCGGGTCTGCTAAGCAAAAGTGCTGGCGGTCAGGCCTGCCAGAAGGATTTCGCGCATTCGCGCCGCACATCCTCCCGGCTCAGGCCAAGGTCGCGCAGCAAATGGTCGTCGATCTCTGAGAGGTCGAGCCGCTGCAGATGGCGGTCATACCAGCGGGCGAGCAGCCGCCGGTGCAGCCAGGTGACGAACGGGAACGGCTGGCGGCTGGCGAGTGGGGCAGAAGCGGTTGGCATCGGCGTTCTCCTTGATCTCGCCCGACAATAATGATTATCTGACGAGAATGCTTCGATGGAGACCTAACTATGCGTGAAGGACCAGACATTGCCCGCATCGCCAGCCTGGTCGGCGATCCGGCGCGGGCAAACATGCTGAATGCGCTGATGGGCGGCACGGCTTTGACGGCCAGCGAACTGGCGCTGGAGGCCGGCGTGTCACTGCCGACCGCGTCCTCGCATCTGTCCAAATTGATGGAGGGCGGGCTGCTGACCTTGGCCAGCCAGGGCCGGCATCGCTATTACGGCCTCGCCGGGCCGCAAGTGGCCGGCATGATCGAAGCTATCACCGGGGTGGCCGAAGCCGTTGGCCCCAAGCGTGTTCGGCCGGGTCCGCGCGACGGCGCGATGCGCGTGGCGCGCGTCTGCTACGACCATCTCGCCGGCGAGCAGGCGGTGGCGATGCTGGACCGCCTCGTCGCGCGCGACATTCTTTTGCGCGACGAGAAGGAGATCCGGCTCGGCCCGTCGGCCCCATCGCATTTTTCGGCCATCGGCATCGATGTCGACGCCAAGCCACGCCGCCCGGTCTGCCGCGCCTGCCTCGACTGGAGCGTGCGCCGCTCGCACCTCGCCGGCACGCTGGGGGCGGCAATCCTCGACAAGATCCTGGCGGAGAAATGGGCACGGCGCGAGAAGGACAGCCGCGCGGTGGTGTTTTCACCGCCGGGGAAACAGGCTTTTGAGAAGGTGTTTTTGGGTTGAGGGGTTGGCGCTGATTTCGCAATGCCGGCGGGACAGCGCCCCCCTCTGTCCTGCCGGACATCTCCCCCACTTGGGGGGAGATCGGACGTCACTCGGGCTTTCGCCAATCTTCAGGGTTGCAGGAATGAGCGGGGCGCCCAAACCGCCAATCTCCCCCCTCGTGGGGGAGATGGCCGGCAGGCCAGAGGGGGGCGTGAAGGATCGCTACCCTACCCCCGCTTCAGCACCTTCGCCTGCTTGAAGAAATCCACCCACGGATCGGCCTTCGCCAACTCCTTCAGCGTCGTCTTGTCGCCGATTGGAAATGCATTCGGTGCGAGCCCCGCTTCCACCTCGGCCCACGTCACCGGCACCGACACCGTCGCTCCCTTCTTGGCGCGCGAGGAATAGGGCGCGACCGTCGTCGAGCCCCTGCCGTTGCGTAGATAGTCGACGAAGATTCTCCCAGTGCGCGCTTTTTTCGACAGCGTCGCCGTGTAGCGGTCGGGCGCAGCTTGCTCCAGCGCCTTGGCGAAATCATGGGAGAAGGTTTTGACCGCTTCCCAATCCGCCGACGGTTTCAGCGGCACCAGCACGTGGTAGCCCTTGCCGCCCGACGGCTTGACGAAGTTCGGCAGCGACAAATCGTCGAGCTTGCCTCTGATGTCGAGTGCCGCGTCGCGCACCGCCTTGACGTCGACGCCCTCGTCGGGATCGAGATCGAAGATGATCTGGTCCGGCTTTTCCAGCGCGTCGATTTTGCAGCCCCAGATGTGGACCTCGACCACGCCGTACTGGACCAGAGCGGCGAGGCCGTCGAAATCCCGGATGAACAGGATTTCCTCGCCATCGGTCGAATCCTTCATCCGGGCGATCTTGTCGCTCATGCCGGCCGAGGCATGCTTTTGGAAAAAGCGCGGGCCGCCAATGCCGTCCGGCGCCCGCACCAGGCTGAGCGGCCGGTTGACGACGAACTGCTCCATGCGCGGCCAGACCAGCGCGTAGTGCTCAAGCAAAGCCTGCTTCGATATCTTTTCGTCGGGCCACAGCAGCTTTTCGGGATGGGAGAGTTTTACGCTGGTGGTTATCGCCCCAGCTTTGGATCCGGCCTTACTGGCACTGCTTGCCGCCGGCTTGCTTGCCGCCTTCGATGGCTTTTCCTGCACGACTTCCTCCGCCGGCTTGTCCTCGCGCAGTCCCTGGAACGACGCGTGGCGTATTATACGGTCGGAGGTCCAGCTGCGGAACTCCACTTCGCCGACAAGTTCCGGCTCGACCCAGACCAGGCCCTTGCCCTTCGGCACGGCGGCTGAAAACGGCGATGATTTTGCCTTCAACGCATCGAGCTTCTTCTTCAGCTCGGTGGCGCCCTTGGCCGAGAAGCCCGTGCCGACACGGCCGGCATATTGGAGTTTGCCGCCCTCGAAGTAGCCGACCAGCAGCGAGCGCAGGCCGCGGCCGGTCTTCTCCGATGGCAGATAGCCGCCGATGACGAATTCCTGGCGCGACGTGCATTTCGACTTCACCCAGCTCGGACCGCGGCCGCTGCGGTAGGGCGCGTCGGCGCGCTTGGAGACGATACCTTCGAGCCCCATGCGGCAGGCGTGCTGCAGCATGATCTTGCCGGGTTCGGCGAAATGGTCGCTGAACCGAACGGCGGCATTTTCGGCCGTCCCGCCAAGAAGCTCCTGCAGAGCCTGCTTGCGCTCGACCAGCGGCTCGGCGCGCAAATCCTTGCCGTCGAGCCGCATCAGGTCGAAGACGTAGTAGGTAAAGCGGCTGGTGCGATTGGCCGACAGATCCTGCTGCAGCAACGCGAAGGACGAAACGCCGCTGTCGGCCAGCACGACGATCTCGCCATCGATGATGGCGTCGCTGCATTTCAGCTGGGCCAGCTCGGCAACGATCTCAGCACCGAATTTCTCCGTCCAGTCGAGACCGGTGCGGGTCAGCAGCCGCACCTCGGTGCCGGCGATTTGCGCCTGCATGCGGTAGCCATCGAATTTGACTTCGTGCAGCCAATCCTTTCCCGGCGGCGCATCGCGTTCCAGCGTCGCCAGTTGCGGCTCGATGAAATCGAGACGCTTGCCGGCCTTCGCCTTGCTGGAGGCGCTGGGCTTGTTGGAGTGCCAGACTTTCGGCTTCTTGCCGTCAACGGTCTTGCCTTCCGCAACCTGCTCGATGGTCAGGCCCGACTTCACCGATTTCGGCGCGTCCTTCAGAATGTCCTCGCCGGGACGGGCGGCGGCATCGTCGGATTTGATCAGCAGCCAGTTGTCGCGTCTTTCGCCGGCGCGGGGTTTCAGCCGCACCAGATGCCACAGGCCATTCAGCTTGCGGCCTTTGAGCTCGAAGGAGATGTGGCCCTTCTTCATCGCCTTGGCGGGGTCGATCTCGGGCGTCCACGTGCCTTCGTCCCAGACGATGACCGTGCCGCCGCCATATTCGCCCTTGGGAATGGTGCCCTCGAACGACGCATAGTCGATCGGGTGGTCCTCGACATGCACGGCCAGCCGCTTTTCGTGCGGATCGAGGCTCGGGCCGCGCGTCACTGCCCAGCTCCACAAGACGCCGTCATGCTCAAGGCGGAAATCGTAATGCAGCCTGGTCGCATCGTGTTTCTGGATGACGAAGATGCCGCCGGCCTGCTTGCCAGGCGTGACTTTGCCGGCAGGCTCGGCGGTCTTCTTGAAATCGCGCTTGGACTGGTACTGTTCGAGGCTGGCCATGGAGCTGGCCCTCAAGCCGACTTGCGCTTGGGTGCTGCGGCTTTCGCCTTGCCGCTTTTGGCCGCCGGTTTAGCCTTCTTCGCCGAAGTCTTCGCCGCGCCGCCATCCGACAGGCTCTTCTTCAGCGCGTCGAACAGATTGACGACATTGGACGGTTTGGGCGCCGCCTCTGCCTTCGGCGCCTTCTTGCCGGCCTTCTTGGCACGGATCAGTTCGAGCAGCGCATCCTCATATTTGTCCTCGAATTTTGACGGATCGAACTTGGCCTTCTTCTTGTCGATGATGAGCTCGGCCAGATCGGTCATCTCCTGGTCGGTCTTCACCGCTTTGATGTCGCCGAAGACGCTGTCCGGCTGCCGCACCGTGTTGTCGTAGCGCAAGGTGGTCAGCACCATACCCTTGCCGAGCGGCTCGATGACCACGGGCCGTTCTCTGGCGTAGAGCACGATGCGCGCCAGCCCGGCCATCTTCTTGCCGGCCATGGCATCGCGGATGACGGCAAAGGCCTCCTCCGACACCTTGTCGGCCGGCGCGACATAGTAGGGCGTGTCGAGATAGATCTGCTGGATCGAGGCTTTGTCGATGAAGCCGTCCAGCGCCATGGTATGCGAGGACTCGATCTGCACCGCCGCGATCTCGTCTTCCTCGATATGGACGAAGTCGCCGTCGTCGAGTTCGTAGCCCTTGATCTCGTTGCCTTCGTCCAGCGGCTTGCCGGTTTCGGCATCGACATAGATGCGCTTGACCGTGTTGCCGGTCTTGCGGTTCAGCACCCGGAACGAGACTTTTTCGGTGTGGGTGACGACGTTGGTCAGTTCGACGGCGCAGGTGACCAGCGACAGTTTCAGATAGCCCTTCCAGGCGGGGCGAGGTGCCATGGCGAAACTCCTGCGCGATGCGGTTCAACCGAGAACGGGTAAGGCCCGTTCCGGTTCCGGGCGCTGCCAAAGGAGCTTGCCGGCCGTGCGCACGGAAATTTCGCTGGGGCTTTCGAAATTGAAACAGAACCGCGCCCAAGCGACATCCAGACGAAACATATGTGATGCAAAAGTCACAATGCCGGAAATGGCGACGAACCACACCGAAAGACCCCGACAAAGCCGCATTCCGGCCACGAAGCATGGGGTTTTCGACCAAAGATTAACATCGTGTTCACCGACTATTCACGCCTCGACGCTATGATCCCCGCAATCGGACGGGACATCCGAAAATCGGGACAGGGACTTAAGTAAAATGAAATTCTGGGGCCACATCGCCGGCTACGCCGCCGCCATCCGCGAGTTCATCGCGCCGACCTATCGGCCGGAGCGCTATTACATGCGCGGCCCGGGCCCGGCCTGCGCCCGTCGTGGCAGCTCGCTCGGCGCGCACTGATCATGACGTTCGAAACGCGTCACGACAGCCGGATCTGCAGACCGGGCGCTGACCACCGCGCAACCACTTATCGCGCCGAGCGCCCCGCGCTGGCCGCGAGAAGCCGTGCGACAACGCCGCGGCTTTGATCCCGTAGCCGGCAGGCTTAGTGTCGCCTGACATGAGCTGCCGGATGTCCCGTGACTTCTTCTCCTGAACCCTTCGATGCCAGCCTGCCTTTGATCGTTTTCGATGGCGTCTGTGTGCTGTGCTCGGGCTTCGTGCGAACCGTGGTCAGGCTCGACCGCAAAAACCGCTTCCGCTTTGCCACTGCGCAGTCGCCCTCCGGCGAGGCGCTGTTCCACAAATACGGACTGCGCACTGACAGTTACGAGACCAATCTGGTCCTCATCGGCGGCGCTCCTTTCATGCGGCTGGACAGTTTCATTGCCGTGATGGCCGAACTCGGCTGGCCATGGCGGGCGGCGAAAGCCCTGCTGCTTTTGCCGCGCCCTTTGCGCGACTGGCTCTACGAACGCATCGCCAAAAACCGCTACGCCATCTTCGGCCGCAAGGACAGTTGCGAGATTCCGTCCGCGACGATGCGTGCGCGGATGATCGGCTAACCCCATGTCGCCCAAATGTGACCTCGGTTTTGGGGAAACGACATGCAGGGAGGCAACCGCGCCATGAAGCTTCTGGTTGTCGGCGGCTATGGCATTTTCGGCGGCCGCATCGTCCAATTGCTGGAGAGCGAGCCGCGCCTGACGCTGATCGTCGCCGGGCGTTCGCTGGCCCGGGCCGAAGCCTGGTGCAAAACCCGCACCGGCGCGGCGGCGGAGCTGGTGCCGGCTGCGTTCGATCGCGACGGCAACCTCGCGGCACAGCTCTGCGCACTCAAGCCCGATTGCGTCGTCGATGCCAGCGGCCCGTTCCAAGCCTATGGCGCGGGTCGCTACCGGCTGATCGAGGCCTGCATTGCGCAAGGCGTCAATTATCTCGACCTCGCCGATGGGTCGGACTTTGTCGCCGGCGTCGGTGATTTCGATACGGCGGCCAAGCAGGCGAGCCTATTCGTGCTGTCGGGCGTGTCGAGTTTCCCGGTACTGACCGCGGCGGTCGTGCGTCGTCTCTCCGCCGGCATGGCACGGGTCGACACGATCCGCGGCGGCATCGCGCCGTCGCCCTATGCCGGCGTCGGCGAGAACGTCATCCGCGCCATTGCCGGCTACGCCGGCCAGCCGGTCGAACTGAAGCGCGACGGCGTCAAGGTGCAGGGCCATCCGCTGACCGAGCAGATGCGCTACACCATCGCGCCGCCGGGCAAGGTGCCGCTGAAGAGCACGCTGTTTTCGCTGGTCGACGTGCCGGATTTGCGCGCGCTGGCGGAACTGTGGCCGCAAGCCAAAACCATCTGGATGGGCGCCGGGCCGGTTCCCGAAATCCTGCACCGCGCCCTGATCGGCCTTGCCTGGCTGGTGCGAATAGGACTGGGGCGGTCGCTGTTACCGCTGGCGCCGCTGATGCACTGGGCGTCGAACCGGCTGCGCTGGGGCGAACATCGCGGCGGCATGTTCGTCGCGGTGGAAGGGACCGGCAAGGCCGGCGAACCGGTCAAACGCTCCTGGCATCTGCTGGCCGAAGGCGATGACGGGCCGCTGATCCCGGCCATGGCGGTCGAGGCGCTGGTGCGCAAGACGCTGGACGGACAGGCGCCGGCTCCAGGCGCGCGGGCGGCGGTGCGCGACCTCGAACTGAGCGACTACGAGGCGCTATTTGCCAGTAAGGCGATCTATGCCGGCTTCAGGGACGACACCTCCGACGTCGAAAGGCCGCTTTATCCTGAAGTGGTCGGCGACGCCTGGCAGGACCTGCCCGAAGAAATCCGCGCCATGCATGAGCGCGCGGGAACGGCTGAGGGACGCGGCAGCGTTGAACGTGGCGCCGGTATTCTAGGCCGGCTATCCGGCTGGCTGGTCGGATTTCCTCCCGCCAGTGCCGACGTACCGGTCCATGTCCGCTTCGATACCGGCAAGGATGGTGAGACCTGGACGCGAACGTTCGGCGCGCGCACTTTCGCCAGCGACCAGTTCACCGGCCGAGGCCGGTCGCAGCGGTTGCTGTGCGAGCGCTTCGGCCCACTGAGCTTCGCCATGGCGCTGGTGGCGTCGCAGGAAAGATTGTCGCTGGTGCTGCGCCGCTGGAGCTTTCTCGGCGTCCCGTTGCCGATGTGGCTCTGCCCGCGCTCGGCATCCTATGAGCGCGTCGAGGACGGGCGCTTCCGCTTCCATGTCGAGATTTCGCACCCGCTCACCGGGCTGATCGTGCGTTATCGCGGCTGGCTCGTGCCAGCCGACTCGCAAGGCTCCAGACAACCCCAGGAGTCTGTCGCGCTGGGCAATTAACGCCATCGGCAAGCCAGCGTCCTTGCGCAATACGCCGCCAGGGACGAAGATTTTTCCAGCGCCTGTCGAAATCGGGCGAGGCCGCGCGACATACGTTCGGCCCGCAACGATGCGGCCCAGAAAAACACGGGAGATGACCATGCAGTACCTGCTTCTCATTTATGGAAACGAAGCCGTAATGGCCGCCGCACCGAAGGAGGCGGCCATCCAGATGAGCGCCGCCTATGGCGCCTATACCGAAGCGATGAAGAAGGCCGGCGTGTTCTTGGCCGGGGAGCGGTTGAAGCCGACGAAGATAGCGACCACCGTGCGGGTGGCCGGCGGCAAGACCAATGTGATTGACGGCCCCTATGCCGACACCAAGGAGCAGCTCGGTGGCTACTATTTGATCGAGGCGCCTGACATGGACTCGGCGATCTCGTGGGCGGCGCGCTGTCCCGGTGCCGGCACCGGCACGATGGAAGTGCGGCCGATCTGGCCGATGGCAGAATACATGCCAGCATACACTGCGTGACAGCCGGTAGACCAGACACTGCACGGGCGGCGGCGGAAGCTGCTGCTCGGCAGAGCTACGGCAAGCTGGTTGCCTATCTCGCCGCGCGCACGCGCGACGTGGCTGGCGCCGAAGACGCGCTGGCCGATGCCTTTGCCGCAGCCCTTGAACGCTGGCCGCAAACCGGCGTGCCCGAAAAGCCGGAAGCCTGGTTGCTGGCGGTGGCGCGGCGGCGCAGCGTCGACGCGGTCAGACGCCGGCTCACCAGCGAGGCGGGCCGCGACCACCTCAAGCTGATCGCCGAGGAGATGGAGGCGCGCATGACCGATGAAGACCTGCCTGACGAGCGGCTGCGGCTGATGTTTGCCTGCGCCCATCCGGCGATCGAGGCCGGCGTGCGGGCACCGCTGATCCTGCAAACCGTTCTGGGCTTCGACGCGGCAACGATCGCTTCTGCCTTCCTGGTGTCGCCGGCGACGATGAGCCAGCGCCTGGTGCGCGCTAAGTCGCGCATCCGCGAAACCGGCATCCCCTTCCGGGTGCCGGAACGGGCCGAACTCGGCGAGCGGCTGGACACGGTGCTGGAGGCGATCTACGCCGCCTTTGCCGAAGGCTGGTCGGACCCCGCCGGCACCGAGACGCGAGGGCGTAACCTGGCCACCGAAGGCATCTGGCTCGGCCGGCTGGTCGCCTCGCTGATGCCCGACGAACCGGAGGCGCTGGGGCTGCTGGCGCTGATGCTGTTTGCCGAAGCGCGGCGCGCGGCGCGGCGCAACGCCGCCGGGGACTATGTGCCGCTGGCCGAGCAGGATCTTGCGCTGTGGGATGATGCCCTGATCGACGAAGCAGAGGCCCTGCTCAGGCACGCCGCCTGCAAAGGCGTCATCGGCCGCTACCAGCTCGAGGCGGCCGTGCAATCAGCCCACACGACACGGCGGCTGACCGGCCGGACCGACTGGGTGGCGATCCGGGAGCTTTACGATGCATTGTCGGTGATTGCCGGTTCGCCCGTGGTGGCGATCAACCGCGCGGTGGCGATTGCCGAGGCCGAAGGTGCTGCGGCGGGCTTGGCGGCGCTTTACGTGCTGGGTGACGACAAGCGGCTTGACGACTACCAGCCCTATTGGGCGGCCCGCGCCGGTCTGCTGGCCAGGCTCGGCAACATACCGCAGGCCAGCGAGGCCTATGACCGGGCGATCGGCCTCGAGCGCGACCCGGCTGTGCGCCGCTTCCTGCAAGGAAAGCGCGCGGCGCTGAAGAATTGAGCGGCGGGAGGCGGCGCTTCGCTGTCGGCAATCCGTTCAGGCCGAGTGCGGCCTCCGCAACGAAGCCGCCACCCGGACACGTATAAACGCCATTCTGCCGGGGTCCGGTCTTGCAACTGGTACCAGTTTGCGCAAACCTCAGCATCAACAGAGCGGTCATCCGATGGATGCCTGATACCTGAATCTGGGAGGGCGAAGTGACCGGTGAGCCCATTACCGTTCTGATGGTCAATGAGTATCCTGACTACATTGATGCACGAGTATGGGCTGCTGAGCTGAAAACCCGTGTGCCGCAGCTGGAGTTCAGGCTTTGGCCAGACGCCGGGAACAAAAGTGACATAGATATTGTGCTGATCGACAAGGGCGCCAGTCCTGGCTTTTTTGACGCCATGGCGGGGCTAAGCGCCGTCGTCTATTTGGGGGCCGGTGTCGAAGGTATTGATCTTCAGAGCTTTCCCAAGGGTGTTCCGCTCATCAGGCTCGCAACGCGTGAGCAGGCTTCGGAAGTGGTGCAGTACATCGTCCTTCGCGTTCTCTGCCAGCAACGGCATGTTGCGGACTACATGAGTCTGCAAGCCCGCAAGTCCTGGACTCCTCTCGCGCCGCGGAAGATTTCCGAGACAAAGATTGTTGTGCTGGGTGCGGGCCGGATCGGTGGTTGGGCCGCAAAGCTGTTTGCGGACCTGGGTTACGACACGGCAGTCTGGTCTCGCCATCAAAAGACGCTTCCAAGCATACACAGTTACTTTGGTGGTGCCCAGCTTGCGGACGCACTCACAAGTCGGGACTACGTTATCTGTTCACTTCCCCTGACTGGTGACACTCGTGGGATACTGAACTCCAGTGCCTTTGGAAAAATGAAGCGAGGTGCCTACCTTGTGAATGTCGGCAGGGGCGCGCATGTCAACGAAGCCGACCTGATCCGCGCTCTCGACGAAGGCCAGCTTTCTGGTGCTTGTCTTGACGTGTTTGAGGGTGAACCGCTGGAGGCTTCGTCGCCGTTGTGGACTCATCCCAAGGTGACCATCACACCTCATGTCGCGAGCTTCTGGGTGGATTCTGGGATCGACCAAGCCGCCGATCTCTGCGGTCAAGTCGCAAGAGGAGAGCCTCTGTCCAACAAGATCGACCTCGAACGGGGTTATTGAATCGAACTAGGCTCCGATCTTCATGAAGCGCGGACATCAGCGCGTGCTTCCCCCGGCTAATGCATCGGGTCCGAATCTCTCGAGCCTCTGGCCGCCGAAGGTCGACGTCCCTCCACCTTCGGCAGCGTTAACGCACCGGAAGCAGCGGGCTCGCTCAAGCAGGCCACCGCCGCCACGGACGCTTTTTCAGCAGTTCAGCCGGAACTAGGCGCCAAGTCCGTCGAACAGGATGGTCGAGAGATAGCGTTCGGCGAAGGACGGGATGATCACCACCAGGTTCTTGCCCTTGTTCTCCGGCCGCGAGCCGACGACGATGGCCGCCTGCAGGGCGGCGCCCGACGAGATGCCGACCGGCACGCCTTCGAGGCGGGCGACGAGGCGGGCATTGGCGACCGAATCCTCGTTGGAGACCTTGACGATCTCGTCATAGATCGAGGTGTCGAGGATCTTTGGCGCGAAACCGGCGCCGATGCCCTGGATCTTGTGCGGGCCGGGCTGGCCGCCCGACAGCACCGGCGAGGCCTCCGGCTCGACGGCGACGACATGCACCGAAGGCTTGCGCTGCTTCAGCACCTGCCCGACGCCGGTTATGGTGCCGCCGGTACCGATGCCGGCGACGAAGATGTCGACGCCGCCATCGGTGTCGTTCCAGATCTCCTCGGCCGTGGTGCGGCGGTGGATCTCCGGATTGGCCGGGTTTTCGAACTGCTGCGGAATGACGGCGTCAGGCAAGGTGGCGGCCAGTTCGTCGGCCTTGGCGATGGCGCCCTTCATGCCTTTGGGACCTTCGGTCAGCACCAGTTCGGCGCCGAGCAGCGCCAGCATCTTGCGGCGCTCCACCGACATGGTCTCGGGCATGGTCAGGATCAGCTTGTAGCCCTTGGCGGCGGCGGCGAAGGCGAGCGCGATGCCGGTATTGCCGGAGGTCGGCTCGATCAGCGTCGTCTTGCCGGGCTTGATGCGGCCCGACGCTTCCAGCGCCTCTATCATCGAAACGCCGATGCGGTCCTTGACCGAAGCGATCGGGTTGAAGAATTCGAGCTTGGCCATCAGGTTGGCAACGACGCCTTTCTCCTTGGCGAATTTGTCGAGCCGCACCAGCGGCGTGTCGCCGATCGTCTCGGTGATCGAATTGTAGACGCGGCCGCGGCCGGGTACGCGCGGCGAAGAGACGGGCTTGTTCATTGGTTTCGCTCCCAAGTCAGGCAATTGGTCAGGCAATTGGCATCGGCGGACAGAATAGGGCTTTCGACCGCGCAAGATAGGCTGCCAGCCGAAAATATCGAGTGGGGCGCTTGCTGAAAACGGTTCTGTCCCGGAAACGCATTTCCCGGATTGCCCGATTGGCGGAATGGATTGGCTGAAACCGATCTATTGGCGAGCGGCAATCGCCGCCGCTGCCCCAACCATGAAGCCGGCGGCGGTGCGGTTCAGCGCCTTCAGCGCGCGTGGCGATTTCAGGAACCAGCGCGCCTTGGCGGCCAGCGCCAGATAGGGCACCAGCACCACAAACAGCACGATGACGGTGAGCGCGACCAGGATGCCGTAGTCGGCGAGCGTGATGGTCTTCAGGTCGACGATGGTCGGTGTGATGGCGAGGTAGAAGATCATCGTCTTCGGGTTGCCCAGCGTGACGGTGAGGCCGGCAAGGAAGCTCGATGCCAGACCACCCTTGCCTTTCCGGGCCTCGACAGTCTCGGGCGTGATGCCGGCGGTCCAGAAACGCCAGCCGAGGAAGGCGAGATAGGCGACGCCCAGCCATTTGATGGCGAGGAAGACCATGCCGAAGGTCTGCGCGACAAAGGCAAGGCCGAGCACCACGGCGGTGAGATAAATGAGGTCGCCGAGCATCAGGCCGAACGACATCGCCAGCGATGAGCGGAAGCCGGAGCCCAGCGCCCGCGCGACAAGCGCGGTGACGCCGGGGCCGGGAATGGCGGCGGCGATGCCAAGGGCGGCGCTGTAAGCGAGAAAGCCGGTGAGTGTCATGACGGTTGCACCCCGTGAACGGCCCCTGATGCCATGAAAGCCGCCGGGGGCAAAACGGATTCGATTGCGCCAGCAGTGTCCGACGGTCGTCGGGGCACGGCCGAAAACGAGAGATGGTTCACTTACGCAGCGGCGAAGAGCGGCTATCCCCCAGCCGCCCCACCGCACGTTGCAATCCCTCATGGCTGCGCGCTTGCGCGGCTACACCGGCAGGAACCAACCATGCTAGCGAAACGACTTCACATCCAGCTCATGCAATGGATGCCCAACAACTGTTCCGAAGCGCGCGGTCACGTCCACGAGCTGGAATGGTATCTGTGGTTCGAGGGGCGGCAGGCTTTCAGCCTGTTCGACAAGGGCGCCAGCGATATTGTCCCGGCGCCCGGGTACTTTACCGACAGCCGGAACCCCGGTGCCCATCCCATTCGTCCGATGATCTATCCGCTGGTCGTCAACAACCGCTTCAAGGTGCGGCTGGTCGCGTTGGAGCGCGATTCCCCGGACCCTGACGACACTGCCAAGGGCGAATTCTACATCGACCTCGACACCAAATATCCGCCGGTTTCCGACTGGCGCATCATTGCTGCCGATCCGCGCAATACCGACCTCAACGTGGAAGCGTCGTTCCAGCTGCAATGGCTGGACTATGTCGACACCAACGATATCCCCGACGACGGCCCGCCACGCATCATCGACAAGTCCAATTATCCCTATCCGTGGGGCGCCAATGTGATGGTGTTCGAGCACTGGCTCGGGCTTGGCCGCAAGGCGCCGCTCAAACTCATCGACCCGAACCGCGCATCGCGCCGCGAGTACTGGATGATCAACGGCAATGCGGCCCGGCGCATGGTGCAGGACGTCTATCGCTTCAACGTCAACCAGCTGGGCGTCGCCAACGACACGATCAGCAGTGTTTACGTGCCGAAGCTCAATGCCGGCCACGTCACGGTGACGCTTTACGAACACGATTTCAGCGACAGCCGCTTCGCGCAAGGGGCGAAGAAGTCCTTCGGCTCGGTTGGCCTCTTCAATCTCAGAGACACCGGTTTCGATGACCGCGTCTCATCGGCCGAGGTGATCCATACCTATCCCAAGGTGATACATCGAGACGTGCCTTAGAGCCGAATTGCGCTGTTCGCCGGCTCAGGACGGCCCGTCGACATGGGTGATCCGCCAGATGGTGCCGTTGGCGTCCTCGGTGAGGATCAGCGCGCCGTCTTTGGCCACCGCAACACCCACCGGCCGGCCCCAGACGGCATCGTCGGAGAGAACGAAGCCGGTGGCGAAATCCTGGTATTCACCGGTCGGCTTGCCGTCGCTGAATCTCAACCTCACCACCTTGTAGCCGGTGCGTACACCGCGATTCCAGGAGCCGTGCAGGGCGACGAAGGCATCGCCCTTGTACTCGGCGGGGAAATTGCCGCCGTCGTAGAAGGCGATGTTGAGCGGCGCCGAATGCGCCTGCATCAGCACGTCCGGCACGGTGACCGAGTCGGCGAGGTCAGGCCGCGCGCCCTTGTGGCGCGGGTCTTCGTTGGCGCCGATATAGTACCAGGGCCAGCCGTAGAAGGCGCCGTCCTTGACAGAGGTGGCATATTCGAACGGCACATTGTCACCCAGCCCATCGCGCTCGTTGACGACGCACCAGAGCGCGCCGGTTGCCGGCTGCACGGTCATGCCCGAACAATTGCGCAGGCCGGTGGCGACGATACGGCCGTTCTTGCCAGCGGGGTCGAAAGCCAGCACGTCGGCACGGCCGTCCTCCTCACCCCAGGCAGCGCCTGAAGGCATGGACTTGGCCCACGCGTCGAGGCCGCCATCCGGCTCCTTCTCCATGCCCTCGGCGACATTCGATCCGGAACCGACCGAGAGATACAGCGTCTTGCCATCGGGCGAGAAGGCGATGTCGCGGGTCCAATGGCCACCCGAGGGGATGTTGGAGACGACCGTCTCCGGTTTGCCGGAGACTTTCAGGTCGCCGTCGCGATAGGCGAAGCGGACGACGCTGTCATTGTTGGCGACATAGACCCATTGCGGCTTGTCGCCCGGCGGGTAGAAGGCGATGCCATAGGGCTGGTTGAGATCGCCGGCGAAAATGCTGTCCTCGGCGGGCTTCGCGCTGTCCTTTGCGAGTCGATAGGCGCGGATTTGGTTGGCATCGCTGTCGGCGACGAACAAATCGCCATTCGGCGCCACGCGCACGACGCGCGGATTGGCGATGCCGGAAGCGATCATTTCGGCCGAGAAGCCGGGCGGCAGGATAGGCTTGGCGCCTTCGGGCCGGTCGCCGAGGCCGGCACCGTTGGAGGCGGATTCGGTGAGATAGGGCTTTTGCAGATCATCCGGCTTGATCAGCCGGCGCACGCCCGGTTTGTCGGCCTTCCAATCGCCGAAAGCGTCCTTGCCGGTCAGAAGCGGTTGATCGGCCTGCTGGGCGAAGGCACTGGTGGCCAGAAGCAGGGCAAGGCCCGCCAAGCCGGCAATCCGGATCATGCTGTTCTCCTCGAATTCACGCCGGTCGGCGCGTCATGCCTCAAGGAGATATTGTGCGTGTGCCGCAAAAGAGAAGCGTGCAGGCACAGATTCAAGGCAGAACCGCTCAACCTTCCTCTTCGACGTCCAGGTCGTCATCGAGACGCTTTTCCAGCTTCACGAGATCGTCCGGCAGCGGCAGGCCCATGGCGCGCATTTCGCGCAGTTTTTCGCGCAGCTGCTCCTGGATTTCGTGCTCGTCCTCGGGCTGGTTGACCATTTCCTCGAGCAACATACTGATCTGGGCCTTGAACGATTCAAGCGCCATTCTGCGCCCTCCTTTGCGGTGATCCCGGCTTTGGACTTATCTCAACATCCGGGTGATCAATTGAGCAGTGTAGTCGACCATGGGCACGATGCGGGCATAATTCAGCCTGGTCGGGCCGATGACGCCGAGCGCGCCGACGACGCGGGCGTCCTTGTCGCGGTAGGGCGCCACCACCAGCGACGAGCCGGACAGCGAAAACAGCTTGTTTTCCGAGCCGATGAAAATACGCACGCCGGGGCCGTCCTCGGCGAGGTCGAGCAGCTGGATCAGCCCGTCCTGCGTCTCCAGATCCTCGAACAGATGCCGCAGCAACTCGATGTCGGCCTGGGCGGTGACGTTTTCCAAGAGATTGGCGCGGCCGCGCACGATAAGGCGCGCCGGCAGGCCGCTGTCGGCGCCCGCCCACACCGCCAGACCCTTCTCGACCAGGTCCTGCGACAGCGTGTCGAGGGCTGCCCTGGTCTCGTCCTTGATGCGGGCGATCTCGATGCGCGCCTCGGCGAGCGTCCGACCCCTGATATGGGCGTTGAGGAAGTTGGAGGCTTCGTGCAGCTGCGAGACGGTGATGCCGGCCGGCAGGTCGACGACGCGGTTTTCGACATCGCCGTTCTGCGACACCATCACGGCCAGCGCCTTGGTCGGCTCGAGCTGGATGAACTCGATGTGCTTCAGCGCCACCTCGTTCTTGGTGGCAAGCACTAGGCCGGCGCCGCGCGACATGCCCGACAGCATCTGGCTGGCCTCGGTCAGCATGTGTTCCAGCGTCGCGCCCGAGCCGGAGGCGCGCACCTGCGCCTCGATGACGCGACGTTCCTCGTCGGAGAGATCTCCGAGTTCCATGAAGGCGTCGACGAAGAAGCGCAGGCCGGTCTGCGTCGGCAGGCGCCCCGCCGAGATGTGCGGGGCATAGATCAGGCCGAGATGTTCGAGGTCGCTCATCACATTGCGGATGGTGGCCGGCGACAGTGACGAGGGCAGGATGCGCGACAGGCTGCGCGATCCGACAGGCTCGCCGTCCTTCAGATAGGACTCGACGATGCGCCGAAAGATGTCGCGCGAGCGCATGTCGAGCGACTGCAGCGCGGGCGCCAGCAGACTGGGTTCGGTGACTGCCTTGGTCATTCGAGCCAAAAACCTCCGGCTAAAGGATATAGACTTCCCTTGCCGGCGCGCAACCCGGTGTCGCTCTTACGATCGCCCGTACCGCACTTGCGGTCACGGCGCAACGGTTGCGGCCATTTTCCTTTGCGCCATGGCCTGCATGCGTCTACAAGCCGCCGACGCAACCGCAAAAAGAACAGAAAGAGGCCTCGATGCGCCCCTCCAAACGCCAAGTCGACGAAATGCGCGCCATCTCCTTCGAGCGCGGCGTGTCCAAACACGCCGAGGGGTCGTGCCTGGTGAAATTCGGCGACACGCATGTCCTGTGCACGGCGAGCCTGGAGGAAAAGGTGCCGGGCTGGATGCGCAATTCCGGCAAGGGCTGGGTGACGGCCGAATACGGCATGCTGCCGCGCTCGACCGGGGAGCGCATGCGCCGCGAAGCCTCGGCCGGCAAGCAAGGCGGCCGCACGCTGGAGATCCAGCGGCTGATCGGCCGTTCGTTGCGCGCCGTTGTCGATTTGCAGGCGCTGGGCGAACAGCAGATCACGGTCGACTGCGATGTCATCCAGGCCGATGGCGGCACCCGCACGGCCTCGATCACCGGCGGCTGGGTGGCGCTCTACGACTGCCTGCGCTGGATGGAAGCACGGCAGATGGCCAGCGTTGCCAAGGTGCTGAAAGACCATGTCGCGGCGATTTCCTGCGGCATCCATGACGGCCAGCCGGTCATCGACCTCGACTATATCGAGGATTCGTCGGCCGGCACCGACGCCAATTTCGTCATGACCGGCAAGGGCGGTATCGTCGAGATCCAGGGCACCGCCGAGGGCGAGCCGTTTTCGGAAGGGCAGTTCGCGGAGTTGATGGGCCTGGCCAAGAAGGGCATCCAGCGGCTGGTGAGTTTGCAGCAGATGGCTGTGGCCTGATTGAATTACTTCGATGACGTTGGCGATCCTTCACACCCCCCTCTGGCCTGCCGGCCATCTCCCCCGCAAGGGGGGAGATCAGAGGTCGCTACCGTTTTCGCCAACCATCAACGTTGAGACGCTGCCAGCGAAACTGCCAATCTCCCCCCTTGCGGGGGAGATGCCCGGCAGGGCAGAGGGGGGTGCCTGATGCAACCCTCTGCTATTCTTGAGTCAGCGCTCTACGTCACAGACCTCCCGACCGCCGAAGCCTTCTACCGGGACGTCCTCGGCCTCGACCTCCTCGGCAAGGTCGACGGCCGCCATCTCTTCTTCCGCTGCGGGGATGGCGTGCTGCTGATCTTCAACGCCGAGGCGACCAAAGTGCCGCCGGCGCCGGATGCGCGGTTGAAAGTGCCACCGCATGGCACGGTCGGCGAGGGCCATCTCTGCTTTGCCGCAAGCGCGGACGAACTCGCGCGCTGGAAAGCGCAGCTTGAGGCGAAAAACATCGCCATCGAAAGCGAATTCGAATGGCCGCAGGGCGGGCGTTCGATCTACATACGCGACCCCTCGGGCAATTCGATCGAATTCGCCGAGCCACGAATCTGGGGCCTTTGATGCATTCTCTCGACGGAAAGAAGATCGTCGTTGCCAGCCACAATGCGGGCAAGCTACGCGAATTCGCCGATTTGATGGGTCCGTTCGGCTTCGAGGCGAAGTCGGCCAAGGACTACGGCCTGCCGGAACCGGACGAGACCGGCACCACTTTCGAGGAAAACGCCTACATCAAGGCCTTGGCCGCGGCTGAAGCCACCGGCCTGCCGGCGCTGTCGGACGATTCCGGCCTGTGCGTCGACGCGCTTGACGGCGCGCCCGGCGTCTACACCGCCAACTGGGCCGAAACTCCGGAAGGCACTCGCGATTTCGGCATGGCCATGCAGCGCACCGAAGTGGCCCTGCAGGAGGTCGGCGCCGCCGAACCTCAGCAGCGCAAGGGCCGTTTCGTCGCCGTCATCTGCCTCGCCTTCCCCGATGGCGAGGCCGAGTATTATCGCGGCGAGGCCGAGGGAATGCTGGTCTGGCCGCCGCGCGGCGAGCTCGGCTTCGGCTACGACCCGGTGTTTTTGCCCGACGGTTTCGACAAGACTTTTGGCGAGATGAGTGCCGAGGAAAAGCACGGCTGGAAGCCCGGCCAGCCGACGGCGCTGTCGCACCGCGCCCGCGCCTTCCAGAAATTCGCCCGCGCACGGCTTGGTTCGGCCTGAGATGCCGCTGGACCGCAGCCCGGGCTTCGGCGTCTATATCCATTGGCCGTTCTGCGCGGCCAAATGCCCGTATTGCGACTTCAACAGCCATGTCCGCCACCAGCCGGTCGACCAGGAGCGCTTTGCCCGCGCCTTCGAGACCGAACTCGCGACAATGCGCGAGCGCACCGGGCCACGCGAAGTGACCAGCATCTTTCTCGGCGGCGGCACGCCGTCGCTGATGCAGCCGCAAACGGTGGCGGCGGTGCTCGACGCCGTGGCAAAGAACTGGACGGTGCCCGATGGCATCGAAGTGACGCTGGAAGCCAACCCATCCTCGGTCGAGGCCGAACGTTTTCGAGGCTACCGCGCCGCCGGCGTCAACCGCGTATCGCTCGGTGTGCAGGCGCTGAACGACAAGGATTTGCGCTTCCTCGGCCGGCTGCACAATGTCGACGAAGCGCTGCATGCGATTGGCCTAGCGCGCGAGATTTTTCCGCGCCTTTCCTTCGACCTGATCTACGCCCGTCCCGGCCAGACGCTGGACGCATGGCAGGCGGAGCTCGAACAGGCGATCGGCCATGCCGCCGACCATCTGTCGCTCTACCAACTGACAATCGAGGAAGGCACGCCGTTCTATCAGCTGCACGCGGCGCACAAATTCACCATTCCCGACAATGACCAGGCGGCCGATCTCTATGCGCTGACGCAGGAGGTCACGGCGGCGCATGGTCTGCCGGCTTACGAAATTTCCAATCACGCCAGGCCGGGCGCCGAGAGCCGGCACAATCTGACCTACTGGCGCTATGGCGAATATGTCGGCGTCGGCCCCGGCGCGCATGGCCGCTTCATCGAGAACGGCCACCGCACGGTCACCATCGCCGAGCGGATGCCGGAGACATGGGCCAATCTGGTCGAAGCCAAGGGCCATGGCGTCACCGGCGGCGAGGTTTTGACGCGCTCGGAAGAGGCCGACGAGTTTCTGCTGATGGGGCTGAGGCTGGCCGAGGGCATCGACCTCTCCCGCTACGAGGCGTTTTCCGGACGCGGCCTGTCGAGCGCCCGGCTGACCGTGCTGCAAGATGAGGGGCTGGTGGCGCCGATCGGCAATGCAAGGCTGCGCGCCACGCCGGCCGGCATGATCGTGCTCGATGCCGTGGTCGCCGACCTGGCGAGATAAGCTCAACGATGAAGAACGTGCTCTTCGTCTGCAGCCAGAATCGCTTGCGCAGCCCGACCGCCGAACAGGTGTTTTCAAAACGCTGGGATATCGAAGTCACGTCGGCCGGCACCAACCACGATGCCGATACGCCGCTGACGCATGAGCTGGTGGCCTGGGCCGACATCATCTTCGTCATGGAAAAGGCGCACCGCACCAAGCTGCAGCAGAAATTCAAGACGAGCCTGAAGAAGGCCCGTGTCATCTGCCTCGACATCCCGGATAATTATGAATTCATGGACCTGGAGCTGATTAGCCTTCTAAAGGCGCGCGTTTCGCGGTATCTCGGTTGAATAAGTGCGGGGCGTTTGCACCCGCGCCTTCGTCATCCTCGGGCTTGACCCGAGGATCCATGCCGCGAGCTTAAGGCGTTGCAACGGTTCAGAATTCTGGGCCGCCGCATCCTTCGGCAGAAGTCACGGCATGGATCCTATGGTCTGCGCCGCGTCGCTACGCTCCTTGCTTCGCCATAGGATGACGAAGTAACAATCGTCTCGACCCGACCGCAGAAGGTCTGCGAGATCAAGCGTCGTGCTTGAAGCGGCGCTTGCCGCGGTCTTTCTCGGCATGCGCCTCTCCGGTCCGGGCCGGCTTGGCATCGGCCTTGTCGCGGCGGACGCTGTGCTGGTCGTTCATCGGATTTGGCGGAGCGCCTTCGCGGGCGCTTTTGGTTTCAAGACGGGTGATGAAGATATCGAAGCGGTTGGGCATCGTCCGGTCAGTGCTCCGTCGTGCTTTCGGTGTCGATCTCGATTTCGGTGCGGGCCTCGGCGAGCACACGGCGCAGAAGCCGCTTTCCAGCTTCCCTGCGGATAGCCTCGTCCCGGGCTTCAGCGGATTGGCTTTTGTCGCGCGGCGCGGCAAAGCGCTTGCGGCCGGCATAATAGGGCTCGAAAACGTCCTGCAGTTTCAGGCTTTCCATCCTGTCCTCCTCCTCAAGAGACTCAGGCATTCAATCCGCCGGCCACGGTTTCGTTCCCTACTATGGCAAAGACATGGCGGCCAGATTACATCCGCGTGAGATTTGGGGACGTGAGGTTCGGGCCCGGACGCCAGGCGTTTTGCAACCGCGCCTGCGCCGTGCCAAACAGGGCTGAATGGAGATGCAGCGGTGACCGGCGAAAAACGCAGCTATGTGATCGGCCAGACCGAGATGCCGGCACGGCCGCTCGAGGCGGCGCTGTATCTGGTGGCGACGCCGATCGGCAATCTCTCCGACATCACGCTGCGCGCGCTGGAAACGCTGGCCGCAGCCGACATCGTCGCCTGCGAGGACACCCGCGTCTCGCGCGTACTGCTCGACCGCTACGGCATCCGCCGCCGCACCACCGCCTATCACGAACACAATGCCGGCGAGGCCGGACCGAAGCTGATCGCAGCGCTCGAGGCCGGGCAGAGTGTGGCGCTGATTTCCGACGCCGGCACGCCGCTGATTTCCGATCCCGGCTACCGGCTGGTCGGCGAGGCGCTGGAGCGCGGCCTGCGTGTCGTGCCCATCCCCGGACCATCGGCGCCGCTGGCGGCGCTGACGGCGTCGGGCCTGCCGTCCGATGCTTTCCTGTTCGCCGGGTTCCTGCCGGTGAAATCAGGGCAGCGGCTGACCAAGCTGGAGACGTTCAGGGCGGTTCCGGCGACGCTGATCTTCTTCGAATCGCCGCGTCGAATGGCCGAGACATTGGTCGCCATGGTCGAGGCGCTGGGTGGTGAGCGCAAGGCGGCGATCGGCCGTGAGTTGACCAAGACATTTGAGGAAATGCGCACCGGCACGCTGCAGGCGCTGGCTGATCACTATGCGGCGGCCGACACGCCGAAGGGCGAAATTGTCATTTGCGTCGGTCCCACTGAGGCCAAAGCCGACCAACCCGCCGACATCGACCGGCTGTTGCTGTCGCTGGCCGCTGAAATGCCGGCCTCGAAGGCAGCGGCGGAAGCGGCGAAGATGACCGGCGGGCAGAAACAGGCGCTGTACCGGCGACTGCTCGAACTCAGGGATGCCGTTGGAGAAGGCGAAGGTGGCTGAGCGCCCAAGCGCCAGCCGCCAAAAGGCCTATCGGCGCGGCCATCGCGGCGAATGGCTGGCGGCAGCGGCGCTGATGCTGAAGGGCTACCGCATTCTCGCCCGCCGTCATCGCACGCGTTTCGGCGAAATCGACCTGATCGCCAGGCGCGGTGACCTGGTGCTGTTCGTCGAGGTCAAGGCGCGGCGCACGCTGATGGAAGCGATGGAGGCGATCGGCCATGAATCGGAGCGCCGCATCGAGGGCGCCGCCGACCTCTGGCTGTCGCGGCAGCCGGATTATGGAAAGCTGTCGATGCGTTTCGACATGGTGGCGGTGCTGCCCTGGCGCTGGCCGGTGCATGTCGAGAATGCGTTTTATGGGCGGAGTTGAGGGATATCGCTGAGCGATCCCGGTGAGACGTTAGCGGGACAGCGCCCCCCTCTGGCCTGCCGGCCATCTTCCCCCACTTGGGGGGAGATCAGCCGTCGTGTCGGCTTTCGCCAATCACCGCCTTTGCAGGCACCGCCAGCGGGGCTGCTAATCTCCCCCCAAGTGGGGGAGATGTCCGGCAGGACAGAGGGGGGCGCGAAGGAACTCTACGAACCGAGTAAGGGGCTCAACCCCAGATGAACAGCGCCGCCAAACCCACAATCCCCACCACCAGGCGCCACCAACCGAACAGCGAGTAGCCGTTGCGCGAGACGTAATCGAGCAGGTAGCGCACGACGACGAGCGCAGTGACGAAGGCGGCGACGAAGCCGATGGCGATGATCGGCAGGTCGGCGCTGCTCAGCACATTGCGGTTCTTGAACAGGTCGAAGGCGAAGGCGCCGACCATGGTCGGGATGGCGAGGAAGAACGAAAATTCCGCCGCCGCCCGCTTGTCGACGCCCAGCAGCAGCGCGCCGACAATGGTCGAGCCGGAACGCGACGTCCCGGGGATCAGCGACAGGCACTGGAACAGGCCGATCTGCAGATAGAGCCGGGTCGGGAAGCGCTCGACGTCGTGGTAGACAGGCTGCAGCTTCATGCGGTCGACGACCAGCAGCACGACACCGCCGATGATCAGCATGATGCAGATCAGCCTTGGCGATTCGAACAGCACCGTCTTGATGAAATCATGCGCCAGCGCGCCGATGACGGCCGCCGGCAGGAAGGCGATCAGGATGCCGAGGACGAAATGCCGCGTCAGCCGGTCATGCGGCAGGTCGAGCAGCATCTGCCACAGCCTGCGGAAATAGACGCTGAGGATCGCCAGGATGGCGCCGAGCTGGATCAGGATCTCGAAGGCCTTGCCGGTGGAATGGAAGCCGAGAAAATGGCCTGCAAGCAGGATATGGCCGGTCGAGGAGACCGGAATGAACTCGGTCAGCCCCTCGAGCAGGCCGAGCAGCAGGGCTTCGACGATGGTGTGGCTATCCATGGCAACCTCGGCATTCAAGTGACGGAAGGAAGCGGCTTGCAAATGGCTTGCTTGTCACGGCGTGGAAGTCCCCCTATAGGTCGCAACACCGTGACGGCCGCATGACGGGCCGCCAAGACTTACCGGTGCGGACGGCGATTCGCCAGTGCGCCTTATTATCGCGGAACCATGTTGACGCTTTTCCATCACCCGATGTTCGCCACTTGCCGCTTCGTGCGCCTCGCCTTTGGCGAGTATGGCGAGGAGCTGGCGCTGATCGAGGAAAAGCCGTGGGCGCGGCGCAAGGAGTTTTTGGCGCTGAACCCGGCCGGCACCTTGCCGATCCTGCTTGCCGAAGGCGACGTGCCGATCGTTGGCGCGATGGTAATCGCCGAATATCTCGACGAGACGCGTGGTGTCCTGAAGCGCGACAAGCGGCTGTTTGCCGAAGACCCGATGCAGCGCGCCGAAATCCGCCGACTGACCGACTGGTATCTCAACAAGGCCGAAGGCGAGGTGACCCGGCATCTGGTGCGCGAACGCGTGCTGAAGCCGGTGATGCCGGAAACGGCGGGCGGCGGTTCGCCCGATTCGGCGGCGATCCGTGCCGCACGCGCCAACATCCGCCAGCATATGAAATACACCAATTGGCTGGCCGGCACCCGCCACTGGCTGGCCGGCAGCAAGGTGACCTATGCCGACTTGGCAGCGGCGGCGACGCTGTCGGTGCTGGATTATCTCGGCGAGATCGACTGGCGCGAGCATGCCGCGGCGCGCGAATGGTACACGCGGGTGAAATCGCGGCCCTCATTCCGGCCGCTGCTCTCCGACCGGGTGCGCGGCCTGTCGCCGGTGTCGCATTATGCGGACCTCGACTTCTAAAAGCCAAACCCTGCGCGCGCTGATCGACGCCGAGGCGCGGCGCGCCGGCTTCGATGCCGTCGCCGTCACCACCCCCAATGCGATCCCGCTGGCGCCAGCCAGATTGGCCGAATTCGTCGCCGACGGTTTTCACGGTTCGATGGCGTGGATTGCCGAAACGCTCGAGCGCCGCAGCGAACCTTCGACGCTGTGGCCCGACGTGCGTTCGATCATCGTGCTGGCGATGAATTACGGCCCGGACCACGATCCGCGTGCGCTGCAGGCAAGGCGCGACCGCGGCGCGATTTCGGTCTATGCGCAAAACCGCGACTATCATGAGGTGATGAAGGGAAGGCTGAAGGAGATCGCCGGCAAGATCGTGGCGCGGGCCGGCGGCGACGTGAAGGTTTTTGTCGATACGGCGCCGGTGATGGAAAAGCCGCTGGCTGAGGCTGCCGGGCTCGGCTGGCAAGGCAAGCACACCAATCTGGTCAGCCGCGAGCACGGCTCCTGGCTGTTTCTCGGCACCATCTTCACCACCGCCGAACTGGCGCCGGACAAAGCGGATGAGGACCATTGCGGCTCGTGCCGGGCCTGCCTCGATGCCTGCCCGACCGATGCCTTTCCGGCGCCCTACCGGCTCGATGCCAGACGCTGCATCTCCTACCTGACCATCGAGAACAAGGGGCCGATCCCGCACGAATTCCGCGAAAAGATCGGCAACCGCATCTATGGCTGCGACGATTGCCTCGCCGCCTGCCCGTGGAACAAGTTCGCCCGCGCCGCTTCGGAAGCCAAGCTTGCCGCCCGAGCGGATTTGCGCGAGCCGCCGCTGGCGGAGCTGTTGCGGCTGGACGATGCGGCGTTCCGGTCTTTCTTCTCGGGCTCGCCGATCAAGCGTATCGGCCGCGACCGCTTTGTCCGCAACGTGCTGACCGCTGCCGGCAATTCCGGCGATTTGTCGCTGGCTGGCCCGGTGCGCGACCTGCTTGGCGATGCCTCACCGCTGGTGCGCGGGGCGGCCGTCTGGGCGCTGGCGCGGCTGGTGCCAGACGCCGAATTCAGGGAAAAGGCGGCTAGCGGTTTGAAAGCGGAGCAGGACGAAGCCGTGCGGAATGAATGGCAGCAGGCGCTGCCACAGCAAAAAAATTCAATTGAGGCGCATGCATGACAGGCAAGAAAATTCTGATATTCGGCGCCGGCTACTCTGCCATTGCGTTCGCACGCGCCAACAGGGATCCGGCCACGAAGATCCTTGGAACCACGAGGTCTCCGGAGAAGTTCGAAAGGCTGCAGCAGGCGGGCATCAAGCCAATCGCATTCAATAGCACCGCTGACATTTGCGACGAAATAAGTCATGTGACCCACCTCATCGTCTCCATTCCACCCGACGAGACCGGTCGTGACCCAGGGCTGCACTATAGCGAGCCGATCGAGCAATGGACGGAAAAGCTCGAATGGATCGGTTATCTCTCCACCGTTGGAGTCTATGGCGACCACGGTGGTGCGTGGGTCGATGAGACAGCTGAATGCCGCCCAGTATCAAAGCGCTCTGTCATGCGCGTCGCCGCCGAAAAGGAGTGGCTTGAGCTCGGCCGGAAAGTTCATGTACCGACTGCCATCCTGCGGCTTTCCGGCATTTACGGGCCGGGCCGCAACGCGCTGGTCAATCTGGAAAACGGCACCGCAAGGCGGCTGGTCAAACCCGACCAGGTGTTCAACCGCATCCATTGCGACGACATCGCCGGTGTGCTCTGGCAACTCATTGGCGGCAATATATCAGGCATATTCAACGTCACCGATGACGAACCGGCGCCGCCGCAGGATGTCGTCACCTATGCCGCGTCGCTGATGGGAATTGAGCCGCCGCCCGAAATTCCTTTCGAGACCGCCCAACTTTCGCCCATGGCGCGGTCCTTCTATGGCGAGAACAAGCGCGTCGCCAACAAGGCGATCAAGGCGGCCGGCTACCGGTTTCGCTTTCCGGACTACCGCCAGGCATTCGACCGGATGTGGGCTGACGGCACCTGGCGCGACGGCGAACCGCGCAGCCCGATGAAGGGTGGATAATCGAAACGCGGCGCCAAGCGTGGTATGATTCGGTTGGACTAGCGACCTGTTGCAGAGGGGGCTCATGACGATTTCGGTGCGATCCTTGCCCGGCAGACGACCGTTCCTGACGGCGGCGCTGGCGATCGTGGCGCTGGCCGGGCTGGCGGCGGGCGCAATCACGGCCGAGCCGCGCGCAAAAGACCTTTTCGGCGCCAAGAAGCTGCCGGCGGTGGCGGCGGCGCAATCCTTCGGCTTCTATTCCAAGGGCTGCTTCACCGGCGGTGTCGCCCTGCCCATGGATGGCATGAACTGGGAAGTGATGCGGCCGTCGCGCAACCGCCGCTGGGGCCACCCGACGATGATCGCGCTGATCGAGAAACTGTCACGCGACTCGGCTGCTGACGGCTGGCCGGGGCTTTTGATCGGCGACATCTCGCAGCCGCGCGGCGGCCCGATGCTGACCGGGCACGCCTCGCACCAGATTGGCCTCGACGCCGACATCTGGCTGACGCCGATGCCCGACCGCAAACTCACGACCCAGGAGCGCGAGAACATCAGCGCCACGCTGATGGTCGACGACAAGACGCATCTGGTGAAGGACCGGCTGTGGAAGCCGATGCACACGCAGCTGTTGAAGCGTGCGGCGAGCTACCCGGAAGTCGAGCGCATCCTGGTCAATCCCGGCATCAAGAAGAAGCTGTGCGACACCGTCACCGGCGACCGTTCCTGGCTGCGCAAGATCCGGCCGTTCTGGGGTCATGATTATCATTTCCACATCCGCATCGGCTGCCAGCCGGGCTCGCCCAACTGCAAGGGACAGGAAATGACGCCCGACGATGACGGCTGCGGCAAGCCGCTGGCCTGGTGGTTCACCGAGGAGCCGTGGCGGCCCAACAAGAACCCGGATGCGCCAAAGGCGCGCGACCTGATGACGATGGCCAACCTGCCGAAACAATGCCGGTTCGTGCTCGATCAGCCCGATGCCGACTCGGCCGAAGCCGTCACCTATCGCGGCGGCGGCGTGCCGATCGCTGCCAGGGCGCCGGAATCCGACGCGCCTGCGCCGCCCATCACTGGCAACGCAGCAGGACTGCCAAATGCAGTCAACGCCTTCACCGCCACGCCGGAGATCGGCATTCCCCTGCCGAGGCGACGGCCGCCGGCAAACGTCGGACAGTAATGGCGAACTGACGCTTCCCCTTTCCTGGGTCATGCGCTAGTCAATCGATTGAAACGGGCGCAACGTCGCCACAAAGGGGACGACCAAGGCATGTCAGGCGACGACGACGCAGCGTTGCGGTTTCCAGTGTTGATCGGCGACATCGGCGGCACCAATGCGCGCTTTTCGATCGTGCTCGACGCGAATTCGGAAGCCGGCGAGCCGCATATCGTGCAGACGGCCAATTTCAACACCATCGACGAGGCAATCCAGGCGGCGGTGCTCGACCGCTCGTCCATCCGGCCGAATTCGGCGGTGCTGGCGATCGCCGGCCCGGTCGATGGCGACGAGATCCCGCTCACCAACTGTCCCTGGGTGGTTAAGCCGAAGCAGATGTTTTCCAATCTGGGCCTGAGCGACATCGTCGTGCTCAACGATTTCGAGGCGCAGGCGCTGGCCGTCGTGGCGCTTGGCGAAGAGCATATGGAAAAGATCGGCGGCGGCACGCCGGAGCCCAATGCCGGACGCGTCGTGCTCGGCCCCGGAACCGGGCTCGGCGTTGCCGGCCTGGTGCATGCCCTCAACCATTGGATACCGGTGCCCGGCGAAGGCGGTCATATGGATATCGGTCCGCGCACGCCGCGCGATTTCGAGGTGTTCCCGCATATCGAGAAGCTCGAAGGCCGCATTTCGGGCGAACAGATCCTGTGCGGGCGCGGCCTGGTCAATGTCTACCGGGCGGTGGCCAAAGCCGACGGCAAGCCGGCGCCGTTCACCACGCCGGCCGAGGTCACCGGGGCGGCGCTGGCCAAGACCGATGCAGTCGCCGAGGAAGCGCTGGCGCTGTTTGTCACCTGTCTCGGCCGCACCGCAGGCGATCTCGCGCTGGTGTTCATGAGCCGCGGCGGCGTGTTTTTGACCGGCGGCATCGCGCAAAAGATCGTGCCGGCGCTGAAGGAAGGCAATTTCCGCGCTGCCTTCGAGGACAAGGCGCCGCACAGCGCGCTGATGGCCTCGATGCCGGTCTACGTCATCACCCACCCGCTGGCCGCCCTTTCCGGCCTTGCCGCCTATGCCCGCAACCCGTCGCTGTTCGGCGTCCAGACCGCGGGTCGGCGCTGGCGGGCGTGATCCGCACCCGCAAAAACTGGCGATCAACTCTAAATCGTGAACCGGGCCGCGACGAAGTTTCGCCGCCTTGGCCATAGGCAAGCCACGGCCGGGGCGCTAAGAGGGGGGCCGAATTCCAGCCCGCTTACGATGCGGAAACCGACGAAGCGCAGCAGATTTGACACTTCAAAGCCCAAGCAGAGCGAAGGTGAGGCCGGCCGAGGTCACGGCCGTGCTGCGCCGCATTCTGACTGAAAACAGTCATGACTATCGCCGGTACTATGCCGTCGCCATCGCCTGCTCGCTGCTGGTTTCGGGCACGACCGCCTTCAGCGCCTGGATCATGGCGCCAATGGTCAACCAGATATTCTACGAACGGCAGGGCGGCGCCGTCTTGTGGATCTGTGCCGGCTTCATGGGCGCCTTCATGATCCGCGGCTTCGCCGGTTACGGCCAGGCGGTGGCCCTGGCCACCATCGGCAACAATCTGGTCGCCCGCTACCAGAGACGCATCTTCGATCATCTGATGAAGCTCGGCGTCGACTTCTTCAACGACACGCGTTCGGGCCGGCTGGCGGCGCAGGTCAACGAGAATGTCGGCGGCATTCGCGACCTGTTGTCGTTGACCCTGGTCTCGATCACCCGCGACGCGGTGACGCTGGTCGGCCTTGTCGGCGTCATGATCTACCAGGATCCGGTGCTGTCGCTGAGTTCGCTGCTGATCGGACCACCACTGATCTGGGCCGTCGTCTACATCACGCGCCGGGTGCGCAAGATCAACCGGGAATCGGTGCTGATCAATTCCCGGCTGATCGGGGCCGTGCAAGAGGCCACCCAAGGCATCGCCATCGTCAAGGCCTTCACCATGGAGGAGGAGCTGTCGCGCCGCATCGGCGACCTCGCCGCCAGCGCCGAACAGCGCAGCAACAAGATCGCCCGCGTCTCGGAACGGCTGTCGCCGATCTCCGACATGCTGGCCGGCCTCGCGGTGACCGCGGTCATCGGTTATTCCGGCTATCGGGCGCTGGTGCTCGGCCAGCCGCCGGGCGCGGTGTTTTCGTTCATCACCGCACTGATCCTGGCCTATGACCCGGCCCGGCGGCTGGCGCGCATGCAGGTTGGCATGGAGCGGGCGCTGGTCAATGCGCGCATGATCTACGAGTTGCTCGACCGTGAACCGAAGCAAGGCGACGCGCCAGGTGCCGCCGAGGCGCATTTCACCACCGGCGCCGTGCGGTTCAACAACGTGTCCTTCCGCTATGTCGAGGAAGTGCCGGTGCTGCAGGATCTGAGCTTTACCGCCGTCGCCGGCAAGATGACGGCCATCGTCGGTGCCTCGGGCGCCGGCAAGACGACGCTGGTGGCGCTGCTGCAGCGCTTCTACGATGTCGATGCAGGCACGATCGAAATCGACGGCCAGGACATTTCCAAGGTCACCAAACACTCGCTGCGAAGCTCGATCGCCTATGTCTCGCAGTCGCCCTATCTGTTCGAAGGCACCATCCGCGACAACATCCGCTACGGCCGGCTTTCGGCCACCGACGCCGAGATCGAACAGGCGGCGATCCAGGCCGCTGCCGACGACTTCATCCGCCAGCAGCCGCAGGGCTACGACACGCCGGTCGGCGAAAGCGGCGCGACGCTGTCGGGCGGCCAGCGCCAGCGCGTCTCGATCGCTCGCGCAATCGTGCGCAATGCGCCGATCCTGTTGCTCGACGAGGCGACCTCGGCGCTCGACAACGAGGCCGAAGCCCGGGTCCAGGAAGCGCTCACCCAAATCATGGCAGGGCGCACCACCATCGTGATCGCGCACCGTCTGTCGACCGTGGTCAATGCCGACCACATCATCGTCATGGAGCAGGGCCGGCTGGTCGAGGAAGGCACGCATGCGTCGCTGATGGCCGATCCGCACAGCGTCTATGCCCGCTTCCACCGCGTGCAGGGCAAGAAGGGGCTGGGGCTTGTCGACGACGCCAAGCCAATCCAAACTCCGCTGCCGCGTTCGCGTGGAAAGAAGGTGGTTGGGAGGACCGTATGAGCGAATCCGGCGATATGGGCCTGGTGGTGGTGGGGGCGGCCGGCCGCATGGGCCAGACGCTGATCCGCGCCATCCATTCGATCCCAGGCGCGCGCGTCGTCGGCGCGGTCGAGCGGACCGGATCGCCCTATCTCGGCAAGGATGCGGGCGAACTTGCCGGCATCGGCATCATCAATGTGACGATCGGCGACGACCCGCTGCCGGTGTTCGCCAAGGCCGACGGCGTGCTTGATTTCACCATGCCGGCTGCCACCGTCGAATTCGCCGGCTATGCCGCGCAGGCGCGCATTGCCCATATCATCGGCACCACCGGCTGCTCGGCGGAAGACAACGCCAGGATCGAAGCGGCGGCGCGCCATGCGACGATCGTCAAATCCGGCAATATGAGCCTCGGCGTCAATCTGCTGGCGGTGCTGGTGGAACAGGCGGCGCGGGCGCTCGACGCCGAGGATTTCGACATCGAGATCCTCGAAATGCACCACAAGCACAAGGTCGACGCGCCGTCGGGCACCGCACTTCTGCTCGGCGAAGCGGCGGCGGCGGGACGCGGTATTTCCCTTGCCGGCAACGATGTGCGGTCACGCGACGGCCATACCGGCGTGCGCAAGCCTGGAACGATCGGCTTTGCCTCGCTGCGCGGCGGCTCGGTGGTCGGCGACCACAGCGTGATCCTGGCCGGCACGGGCGAGCGCATCACGCTGTCCCACCACGCCGAGGACCGCGCGATCTTCGCCCGCGGCGCCGTCAAGGCCGCACTCTGGGCGCGCGGCAAGAAGCCTGGACTGTATTCGATGCGGGACGTGCTGGGCTTAGCCTGAGATATCCATAATTTTGAAGGAGCAAACATGTCGGGAACTCTCGTGCTCGTGCGCCACGGCCAGAGCGAATGGAACCTGAAGAACCTGTTCACCGGCTGGCGCGATGTCGACCTGACCGAGCAGGGCCACAAGGAAGCCAAGGAAGCCGGCCAGAAACTCAAGGCCCGGGGCCTGAAATTCGACATCGCCTTCACCTCGGCGCTGATCCGGGCGCAAAAGACCTGCCAGCACATTCTCGACGCGGTCGGCCAGAGCGACCTCAAGACGATCCGCGACCAGGCGTTGAACGAGCGCGACTATGGCGACCTCTCCGGCCTCAACAAGGATGACGCGCGCAAGAAGTGGGGCGAAGACCAGGTGCACATCTGGCGCCGCTCCTACGACGTGCCGCCGCCCGGCGGCGAAAGCCTGAAAGACACCGGCGCCCGCGTCTGGCCCTACTATCTCCACGACATGCAGTCGCATGTGCTGAAGGGCGGCACGGTGCTGGTCGCCGCGCACGGCAATTCGCTGCGCGCGCTGATCATGGCGCTGGACGGCAAGAGCGGCGAGGAGATCGTCAAGCTCGAACTCGGCACCGGTGTGCCGGTGATCTACAAACTCAACGCCGATTCCACCGTGGCGTCGAAGGACGTGCTGGAAAACTGAGCCGGCGCGTGCCGGGCGGGTGTTTCTTGATTGACATGATCTTTTCCGAAAACCGGTTCCCACTTTTCGGGATCATGGTCTGAAAAAGCGCGTTGACACCCGTCGCTTGCCCGCTTACATGAGCCCGCACCAGCCCAGATGGCGGAATTGGTAGACGCGCACGGTTCAGGTCCGTGTTCCGCAAGGAGTGGAGGTTCGAGTCCTCTTCTGGGCACCACCCTTCGCTCTTCGAGCTTCGGGTGGCAGGCCACCCGAAGTCGTTAGACGAAGGAGTGTCCTCCGAAGCCTTGGCGAAGGAGGACTGGTGATGGTTTCTCAGAAAAAAGCCCGGTTCGTCCGGGCTTTTTTGTCATTCCGCGGCAGCAAGCTGTCGGCCCTGGCTGTACTCGACCCAGGCCTGTCTCAGGATCTGAACGGAGGAGGTCAGAAATATTCCCGCCATCAGCGCGGCGACGACGAGATCCGGCCAGGCGGTGGCTGTGCCCCAAACGCCTATGGCGGCAGCCATCACCACCACATTGCCAATGGCGTCGTTGCGCGAGCAAAGCCAGACCGAGCGGACGTTCGCGTCGCCGTCCTTATAGGGGCGCAGCAGCAGCACGGAGCCGAGGTTCGCAGCCAGCGCCATAGAGCCGATGACCCCCATGACTTCCGCGCTCGGAACGCCGAGGATCAAGGTCTGGTAGATCGTCGAGCCGAACACCCACAGCGCCATGACGAACAGCGACAGCCCCTTGAACAAGGCCGCGGTCGCGCGTGTTTGCAGGGTTGCACCGATCACGGCGAGGCTCAGGCCATAGGTGACGGTGTCGGCGAGGAAGTCCAGGGCATCGGCCTTGAGGGCTTGCGATCCGGCGAGCTGTCCGGCGACCATCTCGGTAAGGAACATCGCCCCGTTGATCGCAATGACGGCCCAAAGCACCCGTTTGTAGCTGATGTCCATGCCATCGAAGACGGCCACGCCGCCAGAGCAGCACGAGGCATTCGGCGCGCCATGACTTGCCGTCTCCGCCTTGTCGATCCTGGCCGGCAGCACCAAAGGCGGCGGGCCAGCGCAAGCCGTTGTTTCGTGGGCGCAGCAATCGTCGGCCATTGAAAATCTCCATGTTTGCGATCACCTTAGTTCCTCTAGCCACTAGAGGTTCAAGAGGTTTTTCATGGATTTCTCAATCGGCGAACTTTCGCGGCGAACGGCGGTGAAAGTCCCCACCATCCGCTACTATGAGCAGATCGGGCTGCTGCCGGCGCCGCCGCGTACCGAAGGACAGCAGAGACGCTACGCGAAGGGCGCCGTTTCGAGACTGGCCTTCATCAGGCACTCCCGCGAGCTGGGCTTCGAGGTCGACGCCATCCGGGCGCTGCTGTCGCTTCAAGACAACCCGGACCAATCCTGTGCGACAGCTGATGCGATCGCCAAGGCCCGGCTGGCGGAAGTAGAGAGCAGGATCGCGAGCCTGAACGCCCTGCGACTGGAGCTGATGCGCATGGTCGATGAGTGCGCTTGCGGCAGAGTGGCGGAATGCCGGGTCATCGAGACTTTGGCGGACAGGAGCCATGAGCATGGCCGTTTGGCTCTGGGATGAGCGGTCCAACACGCTTGGCTCCGCTTCGCGGCCTGCCGTATGCTAGTCGCAGCACGGCTCTTCTGGGCACCAAATTGCCGTTTCGAGCCGCTTAGCGTGGTTGAGACGCCTGACAAAAAAACCCGGTTCGTCCGGGCTTTTTTGTTGCTTTGGTGATCCAGCTTGCAGGCGCATCTCTTGCCGTCGCAGATGTAGTCTGTCCTCGCCAAGCGCTGTCCAGCCAGCCATCGACCCGGTTTCCTGAATGTCATCTAAACGTCATACGCCTTGGCTATACGACGATAAATCTGGATTTATGGATACGTGGACAAAGAGACTGCCCTTCTCGCGCTTGCAGCGCTTGGCCAGGATACAAGGCTGGAGGTTTTCCGGCTGCTGGTTCGGGCCGGCGCTGAAGGCGTGCCCGCCGGCGAAGTCGCATCGCGCTTAAGCATCGTCCAGAACACCATGTCGGCGCATCTGAAAATACTCGGCCATGCCGGGCTGGTCCGCGCGGAGCGCGAGGGGCGCACCATTCGCTATGTCGCCGACATGACCGGATTTCGCGACTTGCTTGCTTACCTCATGGAGGATTGCTGCAACGGTGCACCGGAGGTTTGCCAGCCGGTAATCCAGGCGGTGACTTGCAAGTGTTAAGTCGGTAAATGCCAGGGGGAAGCAATGAGCGATCAGATATACAATGTGTTGTTTCTGTGTACCGGTAATTCGGCGCGGTCGATCCTCGCGGAGGCGATCCTGAACCGTGTCGGCGCCGGCAGGTTCAAGGCCTTTTCTGCCGGTTCCCATCCGAAGGGTGCGGTCCATCCCTATACGCTGCAGCTTCTAAAGACTCTCAACCACGACACCTCCTTTGCCAGTTCGAAGGACTGGGAGGAATTTGCAGTGCCGGGCGCACCTGAGATGAATTTCGTTTTCACTGTCTGCGACAACGCAGCCAATGAATCCTGTCCCGTATGGCCCGGTCAGCCGATGACGGCGCATTGGGGGGTGCCCGATCCCGCAGCCGTCGAGGGCACGGATGCTGAAAAACACCTGGCATTCGCCGATGCCTACCGCATGCTCAATAACAGGATCTCGATCTTTGTCAGCCTGCCGATAGATATGGTCGACAGGCTCGCCTTGCAGAAGCGACTGGACGAGATCGGCCGCAATCTTCCAAAGGCCGGCTAGCAGCATGGCCGCTGATCTGTCCCGACGCGTTGTCGCCGAAGCGCTCGGCACCGCCATGCTGGTTACCGCCGTTGTCGGTTCGGGCATCATGGCCGATCGATTGACCGACGACGTGGCACTTTCGCTCCTCGGCAACACGATCCCGACCGGCGCTATGCTGGTGGTGCTGATCACCATTCTTGGGCCGATTTCCGGGGCGCATTTCAATCCAGCGGTGACGCTGGTCTTTGCCTTGCGGCGGGAAATCCAGACAAATGCGGCTACTGCCTACGTCATCGCCCAAATCACGGGCGGCATCGCAGGTACTTTCCTGGCGCACGCGATGTTCGAACTGCCGATCCTGCAGGTCTCCGAAACCGTACGAACCGGAAGCGGCCAATGGATCGCAGAGTTGGTGGCCGCCTTCGGCCTGGTGTTCACCATCCTTGCCGGCTTGCGCTTTCGCAGTGACGCAATTCCCTGGCTGGTCGGGCTCTACATCACTGGCGCTTACTGGTTCACAGCCTCGACTTCGTTTGCCAATCCGGCCGTCGCCATTGCGCGCGCGTTTTCCAACACGTTCGCCGGGATCCGGCCGCTCGATGTCCCGGCCTTCATCGTCGCCGAACTGCTGGGCGCGCTGCTCGCCATGGCGCTAGCCGGCTGGCTGCTTTCCGAATCGAAACCCGTGCCAGAGATGAAAGCTGCCGAATGACCATCACCATCTATCACAACCCCGATTGCGGTACCTCGCGCAACACGCTGGCCATCATCCGCCAATCCGGCGAGGAGCCGGAGGTGATCGAGTATCTGAAGATGCCTCCGTCGCGCGAAAAGCTGATCGAACTGATCGCGGCAATGGGAATGAGGCCGCGCGACTTGTTGCGCGAAAAGGGCACGCCATATGCCGAACTTAATCTCGGCGATCCCAAATGGAGCGACGACGAGATCCTCGATTTCATGCTGGCGCATCCGATCCTGATCAACCGACCAATAGTGGTGACGCCACTCGGCGTGCTTTTGGCGCGGCCGTCGGAAGCGGTGCTCGACATCTTGCCCAATCCCGATATCGGCCCCTTCACCAAGGAAGACGGTGAAGTTGTCATCGACGCGGGCGGCAAGCGCGTTGCGTGATCAGAACTGCGGTGTCGGGTAATTCGACATTATTCGAAATAGAATTGACACCACGAAGCCTTGGGTCTAATGGTATTTCCATGAAACTCGAACAAGCAGCAAAGCAGCTCGAAGCCCTCGGCAATCCGACGCGGCTGAATCTCTATCGCACGCTGGTCCGGGCCGGCGCTGCGGGGAGGCCGGTTGGCTATCTGCAGGAAAGTCTCGGCATCGCCGCCTCGACGCTGTCGCATCATCTGCACCGGCTGATCCTGACCGGCCTGGTGACTCAGGAACGGCAGGCGACGACGCTGATCTGCCGCGCCAACTATCCTATCATGCAGGATTTGATCGGTTTCCTCGCCGACGAATGCTGTGCCGATGCCGCCTGCAATCCGGCCGAAGGCGAGGCAGCGGCATAATTTTTTGCTTGGTATTTCGATAATCCCGGAATGATGGAAGGTACGGAAATGACCACTCATAGCGATCTACCCATTGCCGTCATCGGCGCCGGTCCGGTTGGGTTGGCGGCAGCGGTCCATCTGTTGGAACAGGGCCTGCCGGTGAAGGTCTATGAGTCCGGCAGCAGCGTTGCGTCCAACCTGCGGGATTGGGGCCATGTCAGGGTGTTCACGCCCTGGCGGTATTGCATCGACCAGGCAGCGAGAAAATTGCTCGAAGCCCATGATTGGCGCATGCCGGAGCCAGAGGCATTCCCCACCGCCGGCGAGCTTGTCGAGCATTACCTGGAACCGCTTGCCAGGCTGCCGGAACTGGCGCCGGCGATCGAAACCGGCGCCCGCGTCGTTGGCATATCGCGCTGGGGCGCCGACAAGGTGCTGAGCAAGGCACGCGGGACGCGGCCCTTCATGCTGGTGGTTGAAACGGCCAATGGCACAAGGCGAGACAGCGCCCGCGCCGTCATCGATGCATCCGGCACCTGGCAGATGCCAAATCCGCTCGGCGCTGGCGGAATCGCGGCCGAGGGTGAGGCAGAGAATGCCGGCCGTGTCGCCTATGGAATCCCCGATATTCTCGGCCGTGACCGCGCTCTTTATTCCGGTCGCACGACGCTGGTTGCCGGTTCGGGCCACTCGGCCGCCAATGCCTTGCTCGACCTTGCCAGGCTGGCCGATATCGAACCGAACACGGCGTTCATCTGGGTAACGCGCGGCACCGACCTCGTGCGCATCTATGGCGGCGGCGATGCCGATGCTTTGCCGGCGCGCGGCGAGCTTGGCGCCGATATTCGCGAACTGGCGGAAAGCGGCCGCGTCTCGCTGGTGACAGGATTTGCGACCGTCGCCATCCGTGCGCAAGGAAATCGCCTGATCGTCGAAGGCGAGACCGCAGACGGCTTGCGCCAGGTCGGCCCTGTCGACCGTATCATCGCCGCAACCGGGCAGCGGCCCGACCTCTCGCTGACCAGGGAGCTTCGCCTCGACCTCGATCCGTGGCTTGAAGGCGTCAAGGCGCTGGGGCCGCTCATCGATCCCAACGAGCATTCCTGCGGTGATGTGCCGCCGCATGGCCACCGCGAGCTCAGCCATCCCGAGCCCGATTTCTATACGGTCGGCATCAAGAGCTATGGCAGGGCGCCGACCTTCCTGCTGCTAACGGGTTATGAGCAGGTCCGCTCCGTCGCCGCCGCTCTTGCCGGCGACATGGTTTCCGCCGATGCAGTGCAACTCGTGCTGCCGGAAACCGGCGTCTGTACGGTGCCGTCTTCTGCACTTGGCGCCTCCAAAGGCTGCTGCGTCGCCGATGTCGAGGCAAAAGCCGTCGGTAGGAGTGGATGCGGTTGCGGCGTTGCCGCGTGAGCTCGCTGCCCGAAGCCGTGCTGCCTCTCCTCGACCAGCCTGTTCGAGACTTCGTGAAGAAGACGGCGAGAAGGTCGCCTACCGGCCTAGAGCGACAGATGCTTCATGAAATAGACAGAGACTTTCGGCTGGCCATGCGGGTCGACAAAGTGATGCGGGACGGAGCCGACCTCATGCCAGTTGAGCCGCCTGTAGAGTCGCTCGCTGGCCCCACCCTCGACTGTATCGAGGAGGAGCAAAGACCGTTTTCTAGCCATGGCCTCACGCTCGACAGACTGCATCAGAGCGAGACCGATGCCTTGCCGCTGGAAGTCGCGATGAACGAGGAGTTTGTAGACTTCGGCCCGGTGCGGCGCGTTCGGCTCCGGCGACAGATAGAGTTGAACCGTGCCGACGACACGGCCGTCGATATCGGCGCAGATGAGGAGCCGTTCGCCTTCCCTCACCGAACGGAAAACATCCTCCCAGTGTGTCAGCGCCTGAGGCTCATCGAAAGGGAGCACGAAGCCAACGAGCGCGCCGTCCTCGACGCTCTGGGTCAGCAGCTCGGCAAGGGCTCGCACATGAAGCCTTGCCTCATTCTCATCAAACACCGCGATGCGCATCAGGTCTTTCCTTTTGAGGGATCAGAAATAGCGGGCTTTGATGGGCTCGTGAAGGCACCGACGATGACCGCCCCACTCACTTTCGGGAGCATGCCTGAGTGGAAACGCCTGTGATCCCAAGTCGAGGTGTTATCGTTTCGGCGCTCGGCCTCACACAGATCATGGCGTGGGGCTCCTCCTACTATCTGCCCGCGGTCATCGCGCCTGCGGTGTCGGCTCAGACCGGCTGGCCATTTCCCTGGGTGATCGGCAGCCTGTCGCTCGGGCTTTTGGTCGCGGGCCTGATATCGCCGCATGTCGGTGCGGCGATCGAGCGCCACGGTGGCCGCATGACGCTCGCCTTCAGCGCCGTTTGCCTCGGCATCGGCCAGGCGGTGGTGGCCGCGTCGCCGACCCTTTCCGTCTTCGTCGCCGGCTGGCTGATCATGGGCTTCGGCATGGGCGCCGGCCTTTATGATGCCGCCTTCGGCACGCTCGGACGCCTGTATGGGCGCAGCGCCCGCTCGACCATCACCAGCCTCACTTTGTTCGGCGGTTTCGCCAGCACGGTGTGTTGGCCGATTTCGGCGTTTCTGCTCGACGCGTTCGGCTGGCGTGGTGTGTGCCTGGTCTACGCGGCAATCCAGCTCCTGGTGGCATTGCCCGTCTATCTGCTTGTCCTGCCGCGCGGCGTTCCCGCCGAAGCGTCTGCCCAGACGGCTGCCGCGCCGGAAACCGGCCTGGCGCCGCGCAGCCTGCCCCTGATGGCCACGCTGGCGGCAAGCATCACGCTGTCGGCCGTCATATCGTCGACCTTGTCGGTGCATCTGCTGACCGTGCTGCAGTCGACTGGACTGGCGCTCGGCGCGGCGGTCGGCCTTGGCGCACTGGTCGGTCCTTCCCAGGTCGGCGCCCGCGCCATCGAGATGGCTATCGCGCGCTATCACCATCCGATCTGGACCAAACTCGCCTCGGTCACGTTCGTGGTCATAGGTGTGGCGACGCTCTGGACCGGCCTGCCTGTTCTGCCGGTCGCTCTGATTTTCTACGGCGCCGGCATCGGCCTGGAATCGATCGCGCGCGGCACTTTGCCTTTGGCGCTGTTTGGTGCCTCTGGCTACGCAAAACTGATGGGCCGGCTCGCCATGCCGAGCTTGATCGCCCAAGCCGCGGCGCCGTCCGTCGGCGCGCTGCTCTTGCAACATACCGGTGAGCGCGGATTGCTGACCGTACTGCTCGGGCTCGCCCTGATAAACATCGCGCTGGTCGGCGCACTGTTTGCCCTTCAGCGCGGGGCCATACGACCGGTCCGCACCAGCTAGCACTGTATGTGGCCTCCACTATATGTCCGACCGCCAACGGAATTCAGCAGGACAAGTCTCACATGTCGGCGCGCTCGCGTGTCAGCGCCAGACGACATCCGTTTAATTCACGGCAACCGTGAATCTCGGGCAAACCCAGGCATATTCCTGTTTTGTTCCAAAGCTAACGCGCGTAGTATTCGAGCGACTCGATTCTTTTAGAGGTTCGCCCGCATGAAGAAACGACATGCTGAATGGTTGAAGTTGATAGCCGGCAACGCACCTGCTCATTCACCTCCAGCGACGCTGTTAAGAGTTTTGGACTTGCCCGGATTCGAAGCGATCGAACGAAAGCTTCTGCTCTACACGTCCGTGCGTAGCGAACTGTCGCCTGCGTTGGAGTTCGACGTCAACGATCTTTCTGAAAAGACTTTTGGAATAATCCGAGACGACACCCTGTTCCCGCTACCCCGCCACTAAAATGACTTGCACGAAGCTTCTCCAGAGCGATGGGAGATCGATGACGAATTGGACGAGCACGAAGAGAACTACGAAACGGGCGAGGCCACGGACGACGAAGCCGTAGTTGTTCTGGCGCGGCTCGGTCTTGATTTCAACGATAGTCGAGGATTTCCTCTCCGGTGCACCAAGCTCTTTTGTCGCCAAGCCGAGGCCGCCGCAAAAGGGCTCATGGGTAAGATGCCAGACCGGGCCGCTGTTTATTTGGAAGCGTGGGGAAGCGCTTTGGAGCAAGCCGCGCGGCTCCACATGAACAAGAAGCGATCATGATTGATCGTCTGATGGAATGTTGGCTGCGCCGAGTCCAAGCGTCTGGAGTTGCAAATGACGATAGATGAGACCGAACTGCCTTCGATCGTGACGGAGCGAGCCGCCATGTTCGAGGGCATTTTGATCGACTGCGCTACGGGCGGGTCTTCGCAAAATGACATTTACGAACATCTGCGGCGGGAATTCGTGCAGAACGAGGAGCTCAAGCCGTTGCTGCCTCCATTCGTTCGAACTCATCGGAACCTGACGTCATTCTGGGGGTGGATAAAGCAGCAAGCCGGAACCTATGCCGAACGCCGACAGATAATCGCGACCGGGTTCACGCCGCTTATGGATTATTTGGAAGGCAAGGGGTCCGCTCCCGGCGACAAATTGGTTTCCGAGGCACTGGAAACGTTCGATGCCGAGGGAGTTCATGGCGTCTGGAACAAGGCTCTGGCCAGACGATCATCCGACCCAGAAGGTGCCATTACAGTCGCTCGCACGCTGCTGGAAACTGTCTGCAAGCGTATCCTTGATGAGTGTTCGATTTCTTATACGGACAAGGAGGATTTGCCAAAGCTTTATGCGATGGCTGCGAAGGCTCTCAACCTCGCTCCAGACCAGCATACCGAGGAGCCGATTAGAGCGATTCTAGGAGGAGCAATGAACCTTGTGAATGGCATAGGAACCCTTCGCAATCGCCTCTCGGATTCTCATGGGCGGGGTGGACGCCTACCGGTCAAACCGTCTGTGCGTCATGCGAGCCTTGCCGTTAATACGGCTGGAGCGGTGGCGACGTTTTTGGTCGAGACGTATGTCGAGAAACATATGCCCGCCAAGGCAGCGGTCGCGGCATAAGTCGGCTTGTGGCGGAACCTTGGATCCACATCCATGAGCGTGGCGGCGGTCGCGGTTCTGCTCCGTTGCATTCTTCGGCTGATGTCGCGGCATGGATCCTCGGGTCAAGCCCGAGGATGACGAAGTGGTAGGGGCCAACCTGCCCTTCCGGCCAGTCCCCCAACAAACCGCTTCAAACCCGGCGGCCGTGGCGTTACGCTCGCACCCATGGCCCCATCCGCCCAGCCGATCACCGTCACCCGCCGCGACCAGATGTTTCCCATCCTGGGCGACGCCGATATCGAGCGCATGCGCCGGTTCGGCGAGGCGAGTTCCTATGAAGCGGGCGAGCACATCGTCACCGCCGGCTCTGTGGCGCCGGGGCTGATCGTCATCCTGTCGGGCACGGTCGACATCACCCAGGATGTCGGGCCCGGCCGGCGCGAGACCATCGTCACCCATGGTCCCGGCAATTTCATCGGCGAACTGGCGCAGCTTTCGAGCCGGCCGTCGCTGGTCAATGCCGAAGCGATCGAGCCGGTCGAGGCCTTCGTCATTCCCTCGCAGCGGCTGCGCGACCTGATGGTGCAGGAGGCCAGTCTCGGCGAGCGGATCATGCGGGCGCTGATCCTGCGCCGCGTCGGGCTTCTGGAAAGCGGCAGCAGCGGGCCGATCGTCATCGGCCCGGCCGGCAATGGCGACACGCTGCGGCTGCAAGGGTTTCTCCGCCGCAGCGGCCAGCCGCACCGGGCGCTCGATTCCGACAGCGATCCGTGCGCGAAAACATTGATCGAGCATTTTCATGTCGACCCGCATCATCTGCCGATCGTACTGTGTCCCAACGGCAAGCTGATGCACAATCCCGGCGAAACCGAACTCGCCCGCTGCATCGGCCTGTTGCGGCCGATCGACAGCGAGATCGTTTATGACGTCGCCATTGTCGGCGCCGGGCCGGCGGGGCTGGCGGCGGCGGTCTATGCGGCATCGGAGGGGCTGTCGACCATCGTGCTCGATTGCCGCGCTTTCGGCGGCCAGGCCGGCGCCTCCTCGCGCATCGAAAACTATCTCGGTTTCCCCACAGGCATCACCGGCATGGCGCTGATGGCGCGCGCCTACAACCAGGCGCAGAAATTCGGCGTCGAAATGGTGATCCCCGACGAGGCAAAGCTGCTCGGCGCAGCGAGCGAGGGCTACACGCTGGCGGTCGGCGACGGCGAAAGCCTGCGCTCGCGCACGGTGGTGATCGCCAGTGGCGCCCGCTACCGCCGCCTCGACATCGCCAATCTTGCCGAATTCGAGGGCACCTCGGTGCATTATTGGGCCTCGCCGATCGAGGCGCGGCTGTGCGCGGGCCAAGAGGTGGCGCTGGTCGGCGCCGGCAATTCGGCGGGACAGGCGGCGGTCTATCTCGCCAGCCAGGTGCGCAAGGTGACGATGCTGGCGCGCCGCGGCGACCTCAGGGAAACCATGTCGCGCTATCTGGTCGAGCGCATCGAGGCGCAGCCCAACATCGAGGTGCTGGCCGAGACCGAGATCGAGGCGCTGGAAGGCGAAGGCGGCAATCTCGCCCGGTTGCGCTGGCGCAACCGCGACGGCGTCGAGACGCGGCCGATCCAGCATCTCTTCCTGTTCATCGGCGCCGACCCCAACACCGACTGGCTGGCTGAGTGCAATGTCGCGCTCGACGCCAAGGGGTTCGTGCGCACCGGCGCCGACGTCGCAGCAGGGCTGATGGAAACCAGCCGCAGCGGCGTGTTCGCCATCGGCGATGTGCGCTCCGGCTCGGTCAAACGGGTCGCCGCTGCCGTCGGCGAGGGCGCCCAGGTGGTGGCGGCCTTGCATGCCTATCTCGCGCGAACCAACGCAACGGCACCCGAACTGGCCAGGAGAGCATGATGGATGAATGCAAACACACGCGCGACATCAAAAAGGTGACGCCGAGCGCGCTCGGTTGCGAGGAGTGCCTGAAGAGCGGCTCGATGTGGGTGCATCTGAGGCTCTGCCGCACTTGCGGCCATGTCGGCTGCTGCGACGACTCGCCCAACCGTCACGCCACCAAGCATTTCCACGCCACCAAGCACCCTATCATCGAAGGCTACGACCCGCCGGAAGGCTGGGCCTGGTGCTTTGTCGACGAGGCGTTCATCGACCTCGAAGGCGATGTGACGCCGCAGAACGGCCCGATCCCGAAGTTTTTCTGAGGCAGCGCCGGCCGTCAGGCAAAGGCTGCGCCTATTTCACCGAGCCGGTGACGGTGCGGTCGATGGCATCGGGATGGCGGTCGTTGCCGGCAAGCGTGGCTATGACCAGAAGGCTGACGACGACCGGGACAAACAGGATGGCCACGCGGGCCTGCACATAAAAAATGGCGCGCCATTCGCTGCGCTTTTCCGGGCTGTTGTCCATCGCACTCACTCTGTCACGCCTCCCCGGGCGGGACATAGCGGCGAAGGGTTAAGCAAAGGCTTCCGATTGTGTTAACGCGCAGCAGTTTTGCGATCTACAATTTAATCTCGACTGTCAGCGCCGCCCCTCATTGTCCTGCCGGACATTTCTCCCCGTATAGTGACGGGGAGAAAGAAGCCGTCATCGCCGCTTTCGCCAATTGTCAGCGTTGCAGGAAGCGGGCCAGCGTCGCGGCCAGCCCCTTTCGCCCCGTTTACGGGGAGAAATGTCCGGCAGGACAATGAGGGGCAGCGCCGACGTCAGACAACGGTGCGCATCCGGTCCCGTCTCACCCCCGCAACGCCTGCTCCAGATCGGCGATCAGATCATCGCCGTCCTCGATCCCCGCCGACAGCCGCACCAGCGAATCCGATATGCCGATCTCCCCGCGCTTTTCCGCAGGAATGGAGCCGTGTGTCATCAGCGCAGGGTGCTCGATCAGGCTTTCGACGCCGCCGAGGCTTTCGGCGAGCGTGAACAGCTGGGTGCGTTCAAGGAAGCGCTTGGTGCCGGCGAGGTCACGGTCGAGGTCGACCGAGATCATGCCGCCGTACGCGTGCATCTGCTTTTTGGCGATCGCATGCTGCGGATGGCTGGGCAGGCCGGGATAGATGACGCGGCGGACATCCTTGCGTGCTTGCAGCCATGTAGCGATCTTCAGGCCGTTGGCGGAATGGCGCTCCATCCGCAGCGCCAGCGTCTTTATGCCGCGCAGGGCCAGAAAGCTGTCGAACGGGCCCGAGATAGCGCCGATGGCGTTCTGCAGGAATTTCAGCTGGGCGGCGAGATCCTTGTTGTCGCCGACAATGGCGACGCCGCCGACCATGTCGGAGTGGCCGTTGAGATATTTGGTCGTCGAATGGACGACGATGTCGATGCCGAGCTCCAGCGGCCGCTGGATGTACGGGCTGCAAAAAGTGTTATCGGCGACCGTCAAAACGCCCTTGCGTTTGGCCAGGGCTGCAACGCCTTCGAGGTCGACGATGCGCAGCAGCGGGTTGGTCGGCGTCTCGACCCAGAGCAGTTTTGTCTCCGGTCGGATCGCGGCTTCGACGGCGGCGAGATTCGTAAAATCGACGAAACTCACCTGCAGATTGGCGGAGCGCTTGCGCACCCGCTCCATCAGCCTGAACGAGCCGCCATAGATGTCGTCGGTGGCGACGATATGGGCGCCGGAATCGAGTAGTTCGAGCACCGTCGAGATCGCCGCCAGGCCGGAGGCGAAAGCAAAAGCATTGCTGCCGCTTTCGAGATCGGCCACGGCGCGCTCGAAGGCAAAGCGCGTCGGGTTTTGGCTGCGGGCATATTCAAAACCCTTGTGCACGCCGGGCGACTGCTGGCCATAGGTCGACGTCGCGTAGATCGGCACCATGACCGCGCCGGTCAGCGGGTCGTGGCTCTGGCCGCCATGGATGGTGCGGGTGGAAAAGGCCAGGCGGTTTTTGCCCGTCGGGCTGTGTGCGGTCATCGTGCGCGCCTCAAATGGTTGATCAGGTCGATACGGGTTATCAGGCCGACGAACTCGTCGCCATCGAAGATGATGGCGACCTCGTTGCGGTCGAACACCGGCAGCAGGGCGTCCAACGTCTGACTGGCCTGCAGCGTGTGCAGATTGGAGGTCATGGCGGTGCGCACCGGGCCGTTGAAACGGTCCCAGCGGCCGTCATAGGGGCCGTCGACCTTGGCCAGGATGTCGCTTTCGTCGACGATGCCGACCAGCTTGCCATCGTCCAGTACCGGCAGTTGCGAGACATCGGAGCGGCGCATGCGGCCATAGGCGTTGAGCAGGCTTTCGTCCGGGCCGACGTAGACGGTGTCGCCGGTGCGGTGCGAGCGCATGACGAGGTCGCGCAGATCGCCATGCTGCTCCTGCTCGGCGAGACCCTGTTCGGCCAGCCAGAAATCGTCGAACACTTTCGACAGGTATTTGTTGCCGCTGTCGCAAACGAAGGTGACGACGCGTTTTGCCGTCGTCTGTTCACGGCAATAGCGCAGCGCCGCCGACAGCAGCGTGCCCGAGGAGGAGCCGGCGAGAATGCCTTCCTTGGATAGCAGATCGCGCACGGCCAGCATGCTTTGCTTGTCGGGGATGGAATAGGCCTTCTTGACCAGCGACAGATCGGCATTGGGCGGCACGAAATCCTCGCCAATGCCTTCGACGGTCCAGCTGCCGGCCTCTTCCATCTTGCCGGTCTTGATCAGCGGCGCCAGCACCGAGCCCACAGGATCGGCCAACACCATCTCGGTCTTCGGCGACACTTTTGCGAAGTAGCGGCCAAGCCCGGTCAGCGTGCCGCCGGAGCCGACGCCGACGACCACGGCATCAAGATTGCCATCGAGTTGCGAAAAGATTTCCGGCCCGGTGGTGGTCTCATGCGCGAGTGGATTGGCCGGGTTGGCGAACTGGTTGGCGTAAAAGGCGCCGGGCGTTTCCGCAGCGATCTTCTCGGCCATGTCCTGATAATATTCGGGATGACCCTTGCCGACGTCGGAACGCGTCATGCGCACTTCGGCGCCGAGCGCGCGCAGATGCTGGATCTTTTCGCGCGACATCTTGTCGGGCACGACAAGGATGATGCGATAGCCCTTGGGGATGCCGACCTGGGCGAGCCCGAGACCGGTATTGCCCGCGGTCGCCTCGACAATGGTGCCGCCACGCTTCAGCTTGCCCTCTCTCTCGGCCGCCGCGATCATCGACAAAGCGATGCGGTCCTTGATCGAGCCGCCGGGGTTCTGGCTTTCAAGCTTGATGAACAGCCGGCATTTGCCGGTGTCGAACTTGGTCAGCTCGACCACGGGCGTTTGCCCAATGAGGTCGAGTACCGAGGCGTAGGGCGGACGCAGGCGCGATAACGCCCCGTCCGAACTGCCTGGCGCAGCTTTTCTGTGCTCGCTCATGTCGATGTGCTCCCTTGATCAAGCGACCGCTTCGGGGGCAGAGCGGCAGCGTAGCTTCTTTTCCAGCCGTTTGCAGGCGGAAAGAAGGTAGATCGTGCCAATCAACTGGCCATAAGGGGAATGGAATTCCAGGCGGCTGATCTCCCCCCTCGAGGGGGAGATGTCGCCGAAGGCGACAGAGGGGGTCGCCGCGCGTGAAGCGCCAACCTCCTTCTGCAGCAGGTAGGCCGAGTCCGGTCGAACCGACCCCCTTTGCCTGCCGGCCATCTCCCCCTCGAGGGGGGAGATTACGCCTCAATCGCGGCCTGGGCCTCGCTTTCAACGCACCATCTCGTTCGTTGCCGCCGCCGATTCCGGCATGCTAGCCGAACGGATGCGGGGCCAATGCAAGGACATGTTCGATGAAGATCATCGCCTATGACAATTTCAAGCCCGGCGTTACCCTGGACGATCTAAAGCCCTATCTGCGCGACGAGGTGTCGAATGTCTGGCGGCTGTGGAAGGCCGGCATCGTGCGCGAGAATTATGCCCGCGCCGATGTCGGCGGCGTCATCATCGTCTTCGAGCTCGACAGCGTCGAGGAAGCCCGCCGCTACACCGACGATTTTCCGCTGTCCAAGGCCGGGCTGCTGGAATGGGTTTTCCTGGCCTTTGACTCCGCGCCGTTGCCGCTCGAATATCTGTTTGATCCGACAGTCGACGTGACGCAACCCTGGGACCGGACGGCCGCATGATTCGCTCAAACGAAGGCATCGAGATCCCCACCAGCCTGGCGGAGTGGTGCGATCCCAGCCGCATGGCGCTGGTGGTCTACGACATGCAAGTCGGCATCTGCCGCCAGCTCGCCGGCGCGACCGACATCGTCGAGCGCACCGGCATCGTGCTTGAGGCAGCCCGCTCGGCCGGCATGCGGGTGGCATTCACCCGCCATTTGTCGCTGCCGCTGAAATGGATGGGGGCGACGCAGCTACGCACTGCCATGGCCTGGCAGCGGCGCGACAGTCCCGACGCCGTCGAGCCGTGGTTTCTACGCGATGCCGAAGCGACGCAGATCGTTCCTGAACTCGCGCCCCGGGCCGACGAGGCGGTGTTCGACAAGCTGACCATGTCGGCTTTCGATTCGACCGCGCTCGGCTTTGCGCTCAACGATTGCGGCGTGCGCGCCGTGGCGCTTGCCGGCATCGCCATGGAGATCGGCATCGAGCCGACGGTGCGCCAAGCGACCGACAATGGTTTTGCAGCTGTTGTGATCGAGGATGCCTGCGGCTTCGGCAACAAGGAAGCGCGCGACCGCTCGATGGCGACGCTGCGTTTCCTCGGCGAAGCCGTCATCACCGATGTCGCAGGCTTTTGCGGCGCGCTCGGCGGGAAATAGGCTGATGTCAGGCGGCGGCGTCAATGTCGGTGCGGAAGCGCACGCCCTCGGCGCGGCCATCCACGCTGCCCCAGTCATAGAGCGCCTGCAGGGCTCCAGCGAGATCGTGGCCGCGTCCGGTCAAGGCGTAGCGCGCCTTGCCGTCGGACGACGTCTCGAGCACGACGAAGCCGATCTCGACCAGATCGGCCAGGCGCTGCGTCAGCATCTTGTCGGACAGCGACGGGATCATCCGGCGCAGTTCGGAATAGCGCAGCGGCCCTTGCTTGATGCGCGCGATGATCACCGTTTTCCACTTACCGCCAAGCGCGTCGAGCGCGAACTCGACAGGGCAGCCATAGAGTCTTCCGCGTTGGGTCATGCGCCGATTTTAGGCAAGGCGCTGCCGAGACGGAAGCGGAAATTGCCCGGCCAGATGGCTGGGTTGCGGCCTGCCGTCTTGTCGGTAACGATTTCATGGAAGGAGCAACGAAATGAGCGTTCGTGACCCCAATCCGGTCAATGCCAAAGGCCCGAAACGCGTGGCGATCGTTATCGCCAGTCCGGCGGTGTCGACCACGACCGGCTGGCCGGTCGGCTTCTGGTGGAGCGAGCTCACCCATCCCTGGTTCGCGTTCACCGAACGCGGCTATGGCGTCGAGATCTTTTCGCCCGATGGCGGCAAATGCGAAGCCGATTCGCTGAGCGACCCGCGCGACGCTTCAGGCTATTCCGAAACCGATCTCATTTCGCTCGGTTTCATTGCCAGCCCGAAGCTCGCCGCGCTGGTCGAGACCACGCGGCCGGTGGCGGAGATCGATGTCGACAGTTTCGACGCCATCGTCGTCGCCGGCGGCCAGGCGCCGATGTTCAGCTATGACCGCGCAACGACGCTGCAGCAGATTTTCGTCGCCTTCCACGAAGCCGGCAAAGTCGCGGCAGCGCTTTGCCACGGCACCGCACTGTTGCGCTATGCCAGGCGCGCCGACGGAACGCTGCTTGCCGCCGGCAAGACGGTGACCGGCTTTGCCAATGCCGAGGAGGATTTTGCCGACGAGGCGACCTGGGCGATAGGCGCGCTCGAACGCGGCAAGCATCTGATGCCGTGGCGGGTCGAGGACGAACTCAGGGCAATCGGCGCCAATTATGTCCAGGCCGGACTGTGGCGCGGTTTCGCTATACGCGACGGCAATCTGATCACCGGCCAGCAGAATTTTTCCGGCGCCGAAACCGCGCGCCTGGTGTGCGAGGCATTGGGCGGCTGAGCGCTCTCTCTTTGGGTCCCCTGGGTAAACGCTACGCGCTTTTCCCGGGGAAGCGCTTCACACCTTTTCCCGGATTGGTGTCCAGGCGTTCCCCGACGGTAGGGACTTCAGTCCTAATTGAGCTATGGCTAATATGTATGTAACTTGGCCTGTAGCGGGGGGACGATCCCAAATCCAAGCCTAATCCCGCGATGGCCGGTGCGGTGCGCTTCCAACCCAAGCATCCCCCGCACCGGCCATTCTTTTGTCTGCCGCCGGGTAGCCATGGTGCGATCGCGGAAGGCGCTCTCGGGTCGAGCCGAATACGTCTGTCAGATTTATGGTCTTCCGGAATTGCCCTAGCCCAGCAATTGCTTGCTCAGCCGCGCGCATTGGACGCGAATATCCGGGATGGCGTCGATCTCGAAGAAGGTGCCGCGGGTCAACGGGCCGACGGCGAGGATTTTGGCCGAAGCGGTGCCGTCACCGGCGATGATCTCGCATTTGGCCGAGACATCGAGACCGAGCCGCAGCGGGTCCGGCCGCGCCAGGCCGCGGTCGACCAGCGAGCGCACGACGCTGTTCGACGTCGTCGAGATGTCCCGGGCGATGCCGGTGCAATCGTAGATGCGCGCGACCTCCAGCGTCTCCAGCGCCTGGGTGTGGCGGGACTGGATGTCGACGGCAAAGCCGTCGCCTGCCGCGATGCCGACGACGCGGCCGGCGACCGGGCGGATGCGGCCGGACTGCACCGCTTCGGTGACACGGGCATGCACCTCGGGCGCCAGGCGATGGCGGTGGATGTCCCACCAGGCCTTGGTGTGCTCGACGAAACGGCGCTTGGCCGAGGACGGCCAGTTCTGCCAGATTTTCTGGTTGAAGGGCCGCAAGCCGTCGACGACGTCGCGCCAGTCGATGCCGGCTCTCTGGTTTTCGCGGATCAGGTCGCGGAACCAGCCGACGAAATAGGACAATTGGGTGCCGAGCGGGATGTCGGCGACGTCGAGCTTGATCGGATTGCCCTTGCGGTGCGGCGAGGGCAGCAGGCCGCGCCTGGACACCGCGACGATCTCGCCCTTGTGGCCGCGCTGTTCGAGCGACAGGAAGGCGTCGACCATGCTCAGCCCGGTGCCCAGCACCAGCACGCGGACTTCGGGGTCGAGCGAGGTGTCGGCCTCGGTGCCCATGCGGATGGCGTGGCCCTGGCCGGCGCCGGGCTGTTCGTCATGGCCGGTGGCAAGCACGGCCAGATGCGCGACGACGCTGGTGCCGTTGGCCAGCACCACCTCGACGCCGGAGGAGGTCGGCGAGATCGACAGGCTTTCCTCGCGGATCAGCCTGAGACGGCCGGTCTCCTTTTCGCGGGCTTCTAGCTCGTCCAGCAGTTCCTTCAGATAGCGGGCATAGACGCTGCGTGGCGCATAAAATGGTGTCTGCGGCGTCTGCTCCTGGCCCACCATGCCGCCGGCCTGCAGCCAGCGCCAGAAATTGCCGGGATCGTCGGCATAGGCGCTCATGCCGGCAGCGCTGACATTCAGCACGTGCGCCGACAGCAGCGTCGAATAGGCGATGCCCTGGCCGAAATGCGGACGCTTTTCAATCAGCGTGACGCGCAGGTCCGGATTTGCTGACTTCAACAGATGCGCGGCAAGCACGACGCCGCTGGCGCCACCGCCGACGATGATGATCGAATTGGTGCGCGCGACACTCATGCGAGCACGCTTAGGGTCAGGCGAGGACCTTCTGCGCCGGCGCCAAATCTTCGATGGCGATGTCGCGCATCTCGGCCAGCGAGCGCTGGTCGAGCACCTCGGCGATGGCCTGCCGGACCTCGAGCATCAGATGTCGGACTTGGCATGTCGCCTCATTGCAGTCTTCACAGCGCTGATACTGGGTGCGGCTGGCGCATGGGATAGGCGCGAGCGGTCCGTCAAGCACGCGCACAACATGGCCGACCTTGATCTCGTCGGCCGCGCGCGCCAGGCGGTAGCCGCCTTCCTTGCCCTTGCGGCTCTGGACGAAACCGGCATTGCGCAATTCACCCAGAATGGCGTCGAGGAACTTTTTTGGAATGTTGTTGCCGCTGGCGATGTCGCCGACGAAGGCGAGCTGGCCGACCGGCAGTTGCGCCAGATGGACCAGCGCCTTGAGGCCGTACTTGCCTTTTTTGGTGAGCATAGAGCGAACGTTTCCCTGTCAGGCGATGGTTCAGAACCATCGGTTGCGAAACGCCTGACGTGCCTCCCCGCCGCGTGCAAGCTGCCTTGACACATAAATTCTAGTGACATGATGTACAAGCCGAGAAACCTTGATTTTGCTTCGTTTTCACGCTGCGGAGGCCACTTTAGCGAGGCTTTGTGCCGTTAAGGTCACAGCCAGCAGCAAGCGATTGTCGCGACCGTTGGCTGCTCCAGTTCCTAATGTCGATAAGATTACTATACTTACCTCTGAACACGCGGAACGCGTTTTCAAATCACCTGCCATTTGCAGTATGGATTTGCGGCATTCGGGGGTTTGCCGGGAATTTTCGGTCGCAGTCGCTGGATCAGCGGAAACGCCGGCTGCTAACGACCGGGCTCTTCGCCCTTCGGTCCACTAGCAGGGCTTCGCCTCGTCGCTTTGTAGTCCGGCGGCCTTGGCGGGTTTGGCCGCCGGCACGCCGCTCGAGCGCAACATCCAGCGGCTTCCGTCGCTGCGGAAATCGGTGAGGCTCAGCGGCTCGACATCGATCCTGCGGCAGGCCGCAAGCGGTGCGCCGAGGACGTGGACGATTGCCGCGCGGATGACGCTGGCATGCGTCACCGCGATGGTGTGGCCGCTCATCCGGATCAGGCCATCCATGAGGCGCGCGGTGCGCCGCGCCACATCGGCCAGCGACTCGCCGCCATGCGGGGCGACATCGGCATCACCGAGCCAGGCGGTGATGCCTTCGGGATCAAGCGCCTGCACTTCCTCGAAACCCTTGCCCGCCCAGCTGCCAAAGTCCTGCTCGGCCAGCAGCGGCTCGACCGACGGCTGCAATGCCATCGCGTCGGCGGTCTGGCGAGCGCGCAGCGCAGGGCTCGTCCAGACCCGGTCGGCACGGCGAAGGGCCATCGTTGCCGCAAGCGCCAAGGATCGCGGCTCTAGCGCCTCGTCAAGAGGGAACGACCCCTTGCGCATGGCGGGCGTCGCCCCGCTGCAGATCATGGTCAGGCGTACGAGCATGAAAAGGCTGCCTCTTGGCGGCCGGCCGAAACGACCGGCTTTGTGGTTTGGCCGCATCTAAACGATCGCGCGTGGAGAATCACAATGCGTTGGCGGCTGTCGGTCCGCAACATCACGCTGCGGAACGATACCGATTGGAAGCCGGTGAAAATCCGGCCTGTCCCGCCATCGCTCAACGTGGCCTGCCGACCATCAATGTCTCCCTGCCCGCATCAGCCGCTGGCTTTTTTCTAACAAGCCCGCCTTGCTTGGAAGGATTTAACTCTACAAGCCCGATAGAATTAGCTGACTATGAACAGGCATCCGGTTTTTCTCTTTTTATGGAGCCTTTCATGTCCAGCATTTCTCGACGCATTATTCTGCTGTCGTCTGCAGCCTTGGCGGGTGCGGCCTTCCTTGGCCCGGCCCAGGCGCAGGACCTCAACATCACCATCGGCTACCAGACGGTGGTCGAACCTTCAAAAGTAGCGCAAGCCGACGGCGCCTATGAAAAGGCGACCAAGGCCACGATCGACTGGCGCAAATTCGATTCCGGCGCCGATGTCATCGCCGCCGTCGCTTCAGGTTCCGTCGACATCGGCTATGTCGGCTCGAGCCCGCTGGCGGCAGCCGCCAGCCGCGAACTGCCGATCCAGACCATCTTCGTCGTCGGCCTGATTGGCGAATCCGAAGCGCTGGTTGCCCGCAACGGCTCCGGCATCGAAAAGATCGCCGACCTCGCCGGCAAGAAGGTGGCGGTGCCGTTCGTGTCGACCACGCATTACAGCCTGCTTGCCGCGCTGAAGCACGAAAACGTCGATCCGAAGTCGGTCGAGATCCTCAATCTGCGGCCGCCGGAGATCGCCGCCGCCTTCGCCCGCGGCGACATCGACGCAGCCTATGTCTGGGATCCGGCGCTCGGCCAGATCAAGACAACGGGCAAGGTGGTGCTGGACTCTTCGCAGGTCGCCGCCTGGGGCGCGCCGACCTTCGACGCCTGGATCGTGCGCACCGACTTTGCCGAGAAGAACCCGGAAGCGGTGCGCGACTTCGTCAAGGTGACGGGCGAGTCCTATGCCCAATTCCTGGCCAAGCCGGACACCTGGTCGGTGTCGTCGCCGCAGGCTGCCAAGATCGCCAAGATCACCGGCGCCAAGCTGGAGGAAGTGCCGCAGCTGCTCAAGGGCTACGTCTTCCCGACGCTGGAAGAGCAGGCCTCCGACAAATTCCTCGGCGGCGGCACGGTCAAGGCGATCGAGGCGGCTTCGGCCTTCCTCAAGGAGCAGGGCAAGATCGACGCCGTACTCCCCGACTACTCGAAATACGTGTCGTCGAAATACGTCACCGAGGCGCTGGCCTCGAACTGACCCAAACACGCGCGGTTTCTTCTTCCCTGACGCCGCGTGTGCCTGTCCCGGAATCGCCAAACGAGGAGCGGTTTCGGGGCAGGCGGATTTTCTTCCGGAGCCCATGTCATGTCCCATCTCCTCCTGAACAAGGTCTCTGTTCACTATGACGGGCAGGCCGCGCCAGCCGTCGAGAACGTTACGATCGATGTCGCCAAGGGTGATTTCGTCGTGCTGGTCGGCCGCTCCGGCTGTGGCAAGACCTCGCTGCTCAATGTCGCCGCCGGCCTAGTCGAGCCGGCGCGCGGCAGCGCTCGCATCGGCGGCACACCGATCACTGGCCCGGGCCCGGATCGCGCCGTGGTGTTCCAGAACGATGCTTTGTTTCCCTGGCTGACGGCGCGCGAGAACGTCGCCTTTGCGCTTCGGCTGCGTGGCGTGCCGCAAGCGCAGCGAGGGCGCCGCGCCGACGAATTGCTGGCGCTGGTGAAACTCGACGGCGCCGGCGACAAGCGCATCTGGGAACTGTCCGGCGGCATGCGCCAGCGCGTTGGCCTCGCCCGCGCGCTCGCAGCCGAACCGGAATTTTTGCTGCTCGACGAACCGCTCGGCGCGCTCGATGCGCTGACGCGCGAGCGTATGCAGACGACGCTGCTCGATTTGTGGACGGCAGCCCGGGTCGGCGTGCTGATGGTCACGCACGGCATCGAGGAGGCGTTGGTGCTGGCCACACGCATCGTCGTGCTGGCGCCGGGGCCGGGCCGCGTGGTGCGGACGTTCGAGACCGGCTTCAGCCGACGCTATGCCGCGGGCGAGCCGATCAGAGGCATCAAGGCCGATCCTGCCTTTGCCGCTGCCCGCGCGGACCTGACCGACGCGATCTTCGAGGGAGAGGCGGCATGAGCGTCACCTCCTACAGTGAGCGCCAGACCAACGGGACCGGTGAGACCGATGCCATCTCGGTACCGTGGTCGCGGCCGGCGCGGAAGCGGCGCGCGGTTTCATCGCGCGTGATCAGCGCCTTTACCATTCTGGTCGTGCTGGCGGCATGGGCGCTGTCCGCCCGCCTGCAGCTGGTGTCGCCGGTGTTCCTGCCGTCGCCCGCCGCCGTGTGGGCGAAGTTCATTGTCGTTGCCCGTGACGGCTTCGTCGACGCCACACTGCTTCAGCACATCATCGCCAGCCTTGGCCGTGTGTTCGCGGCGCTGCTCGCGGCCATCGTCATCGGCGTCCCGGTCGGGCTGGCCATCGGCATCTCGACGATCGGTCGCGGCATCTTCGACCCGCTGCTCGAATTCCTGCGGCCGATCCCGCCGCTCGCCTATCTGCCGCTGGTCATCATCTGGTTCGGCATCGGCGAGCCGTCAAAAATCCTGGTGATCGCCATCGCCATGCTGGCGCCGGTGGCGCTGTCGACGGCTTCGGGCGTGCGCGGCGTCTCAAAGGAGCGCATCAATGCGGCGCGCTCGCTCGGCGCGACGTGGGCGCAGCTGGTGCGCCACGTCATCCTGCCCAGCGCATTGCCGTCGATCCTGACCGGTCTGCGCATCGCGCTCGGCGCCGGCTGGTCGACGCTGGTTGCGGCCGAGCTGGTGGCGGCGACACGCGGCCTCGGCTTCATGATCCAGTCGGCGGCGCAGTTCCTGGTCACCGATGTCGTGGTGATGGGCATTCTGGTGATCGCGACAATAGCCTTCGTGCTGGAATTCATCATCCGTCGGATCGAGCGTCAGCTGGTTCCGTGGGCGGGACGCGAATGACAACTAGGCCCGCCAGTTTGACTGCCGCTTTCGCTTCGCAGGACAGAAGGAGTGATGTCATGACCCAATCCACCGCCGTGCTGTTCGCCCATCTCGGCAACTGGCTGCTTGCCTGGAGGGAGAACCCTCGGCTTGAGCCGCAGCCGAAATCACCGGCGCCAGTGCCGCTCGACGCCGAGCGCGACCGCCTGCCGCCGCGCGACGAAGGGTTTTACTGGGCCTGGCAGTACTGGTCGCAGTGAGCGCTCCTCGCCCCGTTTACGGGGAGAGGATGCCGGCAGGCAGGTGAGGGGCAGCGCTGGCCTAGGGTAATGGTTTCGCCGGAGGCGCGGATCACCAATGTCAGCGCCGCCCCTCATTGCCCTGCCGGGCATTTCTCCCCGTGAACGGGGAGAAAGAGGCTTGCACCAGCTGTCTCCGCTTAGTCGTAGAAAACAATTTCGCCTCTCTAACTCATCTCGCAAAATCGTTTCTCTACTAAATTTATAGATCTACCTAGCCTAACCCTCAATCAACCGGCCGCGCGGGTTTTCCCGGCGCCTATTCGCAGCGAGGGATCATGTTCAGCCTGACCAGACGCGCTTTCGGCCTCGGCCTTTTGGCGGCGAGCGCCACCTTGTCGTTTAGCGCCTCGGCGCAGGAGCTGAAGCAGCTCAACATCGGCTACCAGAAGACCGGCCTGCCGGTCATCGCCCGGCAGCAGCAGGTGATCGAGGAGGCGCTGAGCGACAAGGGTGTCGCGGTGAAGTGGGTCGAATTCACCGCCGGCCCGCCGCTGGTCGAAGCGCTCAATGTCGGCGCCATCGATGTCGGCTGGACCGGGGACGCGCCGCCGATCTTCGGCCAGTCGGCCGGCGCCAACATCGTCTATGCCGCCGCACTTCCGGCAAATGGTGACGGCGAAGCGATCTTCGTCAAGCCGGCATCGCCGATCCAGTCGCTCGCCGAGCTCAAGGGCAAGCGGATCGGCGTCGGCAAGGGTACCAGCGCCCACAATCTGCTGGTCGCAGCGCTCGAAAAGGCAAGCATCCCCTTCGACCAGATTACGCCGGTCTACCTCAGCCCGGCCGATGCTGCGGCAGCCTTCGCCAGCGACCAGATCGATGCCTGGGCTGTCTGGGATCCGTTCTTCGCCATCGCCGAGACGCGCTACCAGCCGCGCGTGCTGGCGCGCTCTAGCGAGGTGCTCAAGGTGAACACCTATTTCCTCGCCAACAAGGATTTTGCCAAGGCGCATCCGGAGGCCATCACCACGACGATCGCGGCGCTCGGCGTCGCGGCGAAATGGGCGGACGCGAACCGCGACAAGGTGGCCGCCGCCTTGCATGAAGTGACCGGCGTGCCGCTCGACGCGCAGACCATCGCCGCCAACCGCACCAAATTCGGCATCTTCCCGATCACCGACGAGATCATCGCCGGCCAGCAGGCGACCGCTGACCGCTTCTACAAGCTCAAGCTGATCCCGAACGCAGTCCGCATCTCCGACGCCGTGTGGACCGCACCGGGCAATTGATCTTTCTCGCGCGGCGCCGGGCGGAAACGTCCGGCGCCTTTGCCGTTTCCGCTTCAAGGATTTCGCCATGACCGCTCCAGCCAATCCGCAAGCCGGGCCACTCGATTTCTTCTGGTTCATTCCGACGCATGGCGACGGCTCCTACCTCGGTTCCGAACAGCAACAGCGGCCGCCGGAGTTCGCCTATTTCAAGGAGATCGCGCAAGCGGTCGACCGGCTCGGCTTTCCCGGCGTGCTGCTGCCGACCGGACAGAATTGCGAGGATTCCTGGATCACCGCCTCTGGCCTTGCGGCGCTGACGGAAAAGCTCAAATTCCTGGTGGCGCTGCGGCCCGGCGTGACGCTGCCGACCTTCGCGGCGCGCCAGACGGCGGCGCTCGACCGGCTGAGCAATGGCCGGCTGCTGCTCAATGTCGTGGTCGGCGGCAATCCGACCGAACTCGCCGGCGACGGCGTCTTCCTGCCGCATGACGAGCGCTATGCCCAGGCGCAGGAGTTCCTGACCATCTGGCGCGCGCTGGTGTCGGGCCAAAGCGTCAATTTCAACGGCAAATACTACCGCGTCGACAATGGCCGCCTCGACCTGTTGCCGAGCCAGGAGCGGCCGCCGCTCTATTTCGGCGGCTCGTCGGATGCAGGCCAGGAGCTCGCCGCCGACCTGGTCGACATGTATCTGACCTGGGGCGAGCCGCCGACGCAGGTGGCCGAAAAGCTCAGCGCCGCGCGCAAGAAGGCCGAACGGCGCGGCCGAAAACTGCGTTTTGGCATCAGGCTGCATTTCATTGTGCGCGAGACCGAGGAAGAGGCCTGGCGCGCTGCCGACCGGCTGATCAGCCACGTCACCGATGCGCAAATCGAAAACGCCCAGGCCCGCTTCACCAAGGAGATGGATTCGGTCGGCCAGCGGCGCATGGCCGAACTGCATGGCGGCCGCCGCGACAGGCTGGTGGTTTCGCCCAATCTGTGGGCCGGCGTCGGCCTGGTGCGCGGCGGCGCCGGCACCGCTTTGGTCGGCTCGCCGGAGCAGATCGTCGAGCGCATCCGCGAGTACCAGGCGATCGGTATCGACACCATCATCGGCTCCGGCTACCCGCATCTCGAGGAGGCCTACCGCGTCGCCGAGCTTTTGTTCCCGCGGCTTGGGCTCGGCACCAAACGGGCGCGGGCGCATGAGAACATCGCCAACGAGTTCGCGGTCGGCTTCCACGGCGCCAACCGCCTGCAGGCTTCGTCATGAGTTTTGCTGAGCGCATCCGCAAAAACGGTATCGGCTGGGTGCTGCCAGCGCTGGTGATTGTTGGCTGGGAAGCCGCCAGCCGCGTGGGCGTCATGCCGGCCAATGTGCTGCCGGCGCCGAGTGCGGTGGCCGAGGCCTTCTGGCGGCTGACGCTGTCGGGCGAGCTGATCGAAAACATCGGCGTCAGCACGCTGCGCGCGCTGGCCGGCTTTGCCGTCGGCGGCTCGATCGGCTTTGCGCTCGGCCTGGCCAACGGTTTGTCGGCGCTGAGCCGCGGCCTGACCGACACGACGCTGCAGATGATCCGCAACATCCCGCATCTGGCGCTGATCCCGCTGGTCATCCTGTGGTTCGGCATCGACGAGAAAGCCAAACTGTTCCTGGTGGCACTCGGCGTGTTCTTCCCGATCTATGTCAACACGCTACTCGGCATCCAGAGCGTCGACCCGCAGCTGGTCGAGATGGGTCGGGTCTACGGCATGGACCGGCGCGCCCTTTTCCTGCGCGTCATCCTGCCCGGCGCGTTGCCGGCGATCTTCGTCGGCCTGCGCTATGCCCTGGGCATCATGTGGTTGACGCTGATCGTGGCGGAAACCATCTCGGCCAGCTCCGGCCTTGGCTACATGGCCATGCAAGCACGCGAATTCCTGCTCATCGATGTCGTCGTGCTGTCGATCCTGATCTATGCGCTGCTCGGCAAGCTCGCCGACAGCCTCGCCCGTCTGCTCGAGCGGCTGTCGCTCGGCTGGCATCCCGCCTTCCAGAACGCCTGAGGTATCGATGCCCGCCGCCAGCCTCGCCGCCGTCCGCTCCTTCGTCACCACCCCGATACCGACACGGCCGGCGGTGTCAGTCGAAAGCCCGCGCGCCTTCGCCTTCAAGGGCGTGGAGAAGCGTTTTGGCGACAAGATCGTGCTCGACGGCATCGATCTCGACGTGCCGGTCGGACAGTTTGTCGCCGTCATCGGCAAGAGCGGCTGCGGCAAGAGCACGCTTTTGCGGCTGCTGGCCGGACTCGACCGGCCGACCGCCGGATCATTGATATTCGGGCCGGAAGCAAAGGCCGGCGCCGGGGAAGAGGGCCGCACGCGCTTCATGTTCCAGGAGCCGCGGCTCCTGCCTTGGGCCAGCGTGGTCAAAAATGTCGAGGTCGGGCTGACCGGCATCGCGGCCGGCGCGGAAGCCAGGCGGCGCGCGCTCGCTATTTTAGGGCAGGTCGGGCTTGCCGATCGCGCCGACGAATGGCCCTCGGTGCTGTCCGGCGGGCAGAAGCAGCGCGTGGCGCTGGCGCGCGCGCTGATTGGCCAACCACAGATCCTGGCGCTCGACGAGCCGCTCGGCGCGCTCGACGCGCTGACCCGGATCGAAATGCAGCAGCTTCTGGAGCGCATCTGGCTCGAGCAGAAATTCACCGCCGTGCTGGTCACGCATGATGTCGCCGAGGCGGTTGCGCTTGCCGACCGGGTGGTGGTGATCGACGAGGGTCGGATCGCGCTCGACCTCGAGGTGCCGGTGGCGCGGCCGCGCCGGCGCGGTTCCGTCGAGCTCGCCCGCCTGGAAGGCAGGATTTTGGATCAGCTGTTCGGCTAGTTCCTTGACCAGGATCGGCCGGCGGCTGCTCGTCAGCCGCGAGACCGGCTCGCCCACGCCAGGCCCAGCAGGCCGAGCAGCATGGTGACGATGCCGATATAAAGCCATTGCGACTGGCCGGTCATGAAGCTGCCGCCGACCACGCCGATGCCCTGCAGCGACCACAGCGCGCCGATGGCCAACACAATCAGGGCCAGCAGATATCTGAACAGTCTCATCGCCGAGATTCCTTTCCCAAGTCGATCGTCAACTGCGCCATGGCCGTGATGAAAGAGCGAAAGGAAGAGGTCCAGTCGCGCGTGTTTTTACTTGTATAATAACGCCTTATCTTGCTGAAGGTATCTGCAAGATCGCCGCGAAAGCCGCCCGAAATACCCCAGCGCATCGCGAAAAACCCATGACAAACTGTTTCCCAGTGACTCCAAACGTGTGCCAGTGCCACGGAACCGCCAGATACCTGCCGCATTTCCTGCCTTATTCAGCACTTACCGGCTGGGGTCTGTAAAAGGAGCCTCCCTAAATGAACAAGAAGAACCAAACTGCGCTTGTCGCGGTAACGATCGCGGCTGGCCTGATGGTCGGCGCATCCGCCTCCTCCGCCGCCGCCCAATGCGGCCGCGCCTCCTGGTACGCGCTGCACTCCCGGACCGCCAATGGCGAGCGCATGAACCCGTCGGCAATGACCGCCGCGCACCGCAGCCTGCCCTTCGGCACCAGGCTGAAGGTAACCAACCAGAACAATGGCCGCAGCGTCATCGTGCGCATCAACGACCGCGGCCCGTTCATCAAGGGACGCGTGCTCGACCTGTCGAAGGGCGCCGCCGGCCAGCTCGGCTTCATCGGCTCGGGCCATACCTCCGTGTGCATGGCGCGCGTCTAATCTGTCCAAGTCCGGCTCATTCGGGCCGGACGCATCCTGCCCGTATGTCCAACAGCCGCGCTTTCGCAGCTGCACAGTGAGCCGGCTGGCCCCGTTCAAAGCGGATTCTCAAGGCCTTGGACCAAAGAATTGCATATGTCACGCCACGTGACGTATTGCGTCGCAGCAATATCTTGTTAACCTCCGCGCGAGACATTCAAGGATCGGCGCTGCTCGTCGTCCCTTCGGTCACGGCAGCTGCGGAGTACCTGATGTTCTACCAGCTCTACGAAATGAACCATGCCGCCCTGCAGCCCGCGCGGCTTTATGCCGATGCGGTGCGCCTGTTCTACACCAATCCGCTCAACCCTTTTTCGCACACGCCCTGGGGCCGCTCGGTCGCTGCGACCGCCGAACTGTTCGAGCGCACGACGCGCCGCTACAGCAAGCCGCATTTCGACCTGACCAAGACCGTGGTCGACTGGAAGAGCGTCGAGGTCAACGAAAAGACCGTGTGGTCGAAGCCGTTCTGCAACCTCACCCGCTTCGAGCGCGGCATTCCCGCCGGCCGCAAGGCCGACCCCAAGCTTCTGATCGTGGCGCCGATGTCGGGCCACTATGCGACGCTGCTGCGCGGCACGGTCGAGGCGATGCTGCCCTATGCCGACGTGCACATCACCGACTGGGTCGATGCCCGCATGGTGCCGGTGACCGACGGCCATTTCGACCTCGACGACTATATCGACTACATCATCAGCATGCTGCATGCGCTGGGGCCGGACACCCATGTGATGGCGGTGTGCCAGCCTTCGGTGCCGGTGCTGGCGGCGGTGGCGCTGATGGAAAAGCGCGGCGATCCGTTCGTGCCCTCGACCATGACGTTGATGGGCGGGCCGATCGACACCCGCCGCAATCCGACCGCGGTCAACCTTCTGGCCAAGGAAAAGGGCATAGACTGGTTCCGCGACAACGTCATCATGAACGCGCCGTGGCCGGTGCCGGGCTTCGGCCGCGAGGTCTATCCGGGCTTCCTGCAGCTGTCGGGCTTCATGAGCATGAACCTCGACCGCCACATCATCGCCCACAAGGACTTCTTCATGCACCTGGTCAAGCATGACGGCGACAATGCCGAGAAGCACCGCGATTTCTACGACGAGTATCTGGCGGTGATGGACCTGACGGCGGAGTTCTATCTGCAGACCGTCGACACGGTGTTCGTGCGCCATGCTCTGCCCAAGGGCGAGATGATGCATCGCGGCGAGGTGGTCGACACCAAGGCGATCCGCAACGTTGCGCTGTTCACCGTCGAAGGCGAGAACGACGACATTTCCGGCCTCGGCCAGACCCAGGCCGCGCACGACCTCTGCCCCAACATCCCGGCCGACCGGCACGCCCATTACATGCAGCCGGCTGTCGGCCATTACGGCGTCTTCAATGGTTCGCGCTTCCGCTCGGAGATCGTGCCGCGCATCGTCGATTTCATCACCAGCTATGGCCGCCAGAACCGCGTTGCGGTCAAACCGAGGCTGGTTCGCTCCGCCAAGGGCTGAGGCTCGATACAGCTGTGGCGTGCATTGCCTGCAACAGCGGGGCGACTTTGCACGCCAGAGGCGTTCTGTTGCACAATAGACGCTGTTGGGCGGGCGCGGGTAACCATGCCGATAAATCTCGCTCCCCCCATAATTGACACGGACTGTAAATCCCCTTTAACCTTTCGTTAACAACAAGGGCGAACGGGGACAATGACTTCCTCAGCGATGGCACGGACGCTGCGCTTGTGTGCGGCAACAGGGCTTGCGGTTTTGGGATGCTGGGGGGCGCCGGCATCGGCGGGCGGCGCCATGGCGACCGGCGGCATGACCTCGCAGCCGATCGGCCATTATGATTTCTGCAAGTCGCATCCGGGCGAATGCTCGATCCGGCCAAGCAATCTCAACCCGGCCGAGATGACCGACGCGTTCATGCGCAAGCTGATCAACGTGACATCAAGGGTCAACGCCGCCGTCAAGCCGATGAGCGACTACGACATTTACGGCAAGGACGAAGTCTGGGCCTATCCCGACAAGGGCGTCGGCGACTGCGAAGACTATGTGCTGGAAAAGCGCCGCCAGCTCTTCCGCTCGGGCGTGTCGCTGGCTGATCTCCTGATCACCGTCGTGCGCAAGCCGGACGGCGAAGGCCATGCGGTGCTGACGGTGCGCACCGACAAGGGCGACTACGTCCTCGACAACCTGACCGACAAGGTGAAGATCTGGGACGCGACCGGCTACCGCTTCCTCAAGCGGCAGGCGATCGACAACACCGGCCGCTGGGTCTCGATCCGCGGTGGCCAACAGGTCCTGGTGGGCGCGGTCCAGTAGGTTTTAAGCACGCCCATTCAGGCATGCTGCGTTGACGCGGCTTCTTATGGTGCGCTTTAGCTGTTTTCACGTCATAGGCCAGCGCCGCCCCTCATTGCCCTGCCGGGCATTTCTCCCCGTATAGTGACGGGGAGAAAGAACGCCGTCACCGATGATTTCGCTAACGTCGCAGGAACCAGCGCGACGCGGCGACCAGTCTCCTTCTCCCCGTCACTATACGGGGAGAAGGTGCCGGCAGGCGGATGAGGGGCAGCGCTGCCCTCGATAAGGCTTGCTGCTCGCACCCGAACCGCCTCCCCAAATTTTTTGCAGTCCCCGTGAACCAAACCGTCTCCTGCGGCGACACATGGCCGTAACCAGAACCCAACCATGGAGACTTCCAATGACTTCTTTCCTGCGTACTGCATTCCTTGCCGCCGTCGCGGTGTCGTCCCTGGCCGGATCGGCCTTGGCCGATCAGACCGTCACCTGCTCCGACACCAAGACCAACGACTGGTGGGCTGGCCGTTGTTGCAGCGCCGGCGCTTCGGATTGCCTTGGTCACGAGGGCCATGGTCGCGACCATCACGACAATGGCGGCCGGGGTAGCACTGCCGGCAAGAACTGATGCAACGCCTCGCCGGCGATCGCCTCTGCAATTGAGGCGAACGCCGGCAAGCGCCTCATGCCATCCTATCCAGTGCGTCCAAGCGCGGCCCGGATCGACGCGGTGATGCGGCGAAGCTCGGCTTCGTCCAGCTTCTCGATGTTTTCGGCCAGCAGATTGGCAAGTTCGGTGGCGGCGGGACTTAGCCCGGACGTATCGAGCTTTACCCGCGGGTGCGAGGCCTCGGCCAGCCGCGCCAGCTCTTCGGCATCGTCCCAGATAACGTTGAAATAGCCGATGATTTTCTGGATGAGCGTCCAGGTCGGAGCGCCGCGGCGGCCATGTTCCAACGCCGACAGATAGGCGGCGCTGACGCCGATCGCCTCGGCCATGTCCTTCTGGCGGACACCGCGCTCGATTCTCAGCGCGCGAATCTTTTCCCCGAACGGCGTCATCAGCGTACTCGCCTGAGCCGGACGTACAGTGCGCCCGAGCCGCCATGGTTGCGGGCGGCATGGTCGTGGCTGGAAACCAGCGGCCGAAAGGCCGGCGTCGACAGCCAGGCCGGCACCGCGCGCCGCAAGACGCCATCGCCGCCTGACGACGAACCTTTTCCGGTAATGATCAGGACATAGCGGATGCCGCCGGCATGCGCCCGATGCAGGAACGAGAACAACAGCGAATAGGCCTCATCCTGCGTCATGCCGTGCAGATCGACACGACCTTCGATCGGCAACCGGCCTTTTTTCAGCTTGTCCAGCGTCGGCGCGTCGAGCGCATGCGAAACCTGCTGCGCCTTCGGCTTGGCGGCAACGACCGCGCTGACAGCGACCGGCGCCTGCACCGGCTTGGGGTCGACGACGATATCGGGAATGTCGACCGCCATCCTGCCCTTCAATGGCCGCGCCGTGCGCGCCACCAGGTTCCAAAGCACCCGGTCGTCTTCGCTGAGCTTGTCGGGGCGCCTGCTCATCGAGCCCTCCCCAAAACGAGACCACGCGGCACCAGTGCATAGAAATCGGCTTCATTGCGCACGACGCCGGCGATCTCGCCGGCGGCATCGCCCGAACCGGCGAAGAGATCGCCCCGCGCCGGTCCGGTGATGGCCGAGCCCGTATCCTGCGCGATCATCAGCCGCCGGAACGGTTTTTGCGCGAAGGCGGTCAACGACGGCGCATCGATGTAGAACGGCGTGCCGAACGTGTGCAGCAGCCGGTCGATGGCGAGCGAACGGCCCGGCGTCAGCGGCACTTTGGCGGCGGCGATCGGGCCGAGCGTGGCATCATCGACACCGGCTTCGCGAAAGAAGATGTAGGAGCGGTTCTGCCACAGGATTTCGTCGATGCGATCCGGATGTGCCCTGAACCAGGCGCGGATCGACTGCATCGTCACTTTTTCCAGCGGGATCTCGCCGAGGTCGGCGAGAATCTTGCCAGGCCCGGTGAAACGCTGGCCGGATTTGGCGGCATAGGTGACGCGGCACAGCCGGCCGTCGGTCATCTTCAGCCTTGCGGCGCCTTGCACATGGATGAAGAACGCATCGACTTTTTCTGCAAGCCAGGCGATTTCCAGGCCTTTCCCGGCCAGCGCGCCCCGCTCGATCTGGCCACGGTCGAAATATTCCACCGGCCCCTGCGGCGTGTCGCGGGCGAAGGCCAGGTAGTCATCCATGCCTTCGGGACGGTTGGCGCCGTCGATGTCGACGAGATCGGCCGGTCGCGCCAGCAGCGGCACGGTGAATTGATCCGTGCGCACCGGCGAGGCCTCGACCTCCGGCTCGTAGAAGCCGGTGACCAGACCGGCATTCTCGGCCTGAACCTGGGCCGGAACGAAATGGCGCTCGAAAAAAGCACGAGCGCCCTTCCGATTCGGTAGCGAAACGGAGCGCGCCTCGTCATAGGCGCCGGCAAAAGCCTCGAACCGCACGCCGAGCGCGCCGCTGCGATAGGGCTTCTTCAGGACATGAAAGGCCGAACGGCGGAAGGCTTCATACGCCGGCAGATGATCGTCCGCTTCCCAGCCGGGAAGCTCATCAAAGGATTTCTCGACGAAAAGGGACGATAGCGACACCGCGGCCCCGCCAATGTCCGGGATTCAGTCTTCTTCCTCGGTGGCGACCAGCTTCCAGTTCGGATCGCGCGAGCGCGTGTCGCGGGCGAAGGTCCAGACATCCTTGACCTCGGCCACCGTCTCGGGATCGCCGTCGATGACAGCACCTGCCTTGTCGCGGGTCGCCGAAATCAACTCGCTGACGATGCGCAGCGTGATGTGGGCCTCGCCACCCTTCATCTCGGCCGAGACGATGTCGGCCTTGTCGATGCCGACGAAAGAGGACTGGATCTTTTCGGCCTTCGCCTCGCGGTCGCCGATTGCGGCGACGAAACCGTCAAAAACCTCGCGCGACAACAGGTTCTTCAGCGTTTTGCGGTCGCCATCGGCATAGGCCATGACGATCATCTCATAGGCCATCTTGGCGCCGTCGACGAAACCCTTGGGCTCGAAGGACGGATCATTGTCCTTGATCGTGCGCAGGCCTTTGTTGAGGTCGGTGTCGGGCTTGGCGAAGGCGTCGATGGCTGCATAGGTTTCGGCAGCCGTTTCGCCCGGCAGGCGCTTGCGCGGCAGTGAAACCACATTTTCGGGTTTCTGGGTCGCGTCCTTCTCGGTGCGGCTGGCCGTATAGGGATCGAAAGGCGGGCGTTCGCTGCCCGTGCGGCGGCCGAGCACGTTGCGCAGCTGGAAGAAGATCACCACCGCGGCAATCAGAAAGAAAATGGTGCCGAAGTCGAAGAATCCCATATCTTTCGCCAATCAATCCCTGACCTAGCCGGGACCGCCGGCCAATCCGGGCCGCGGTCGCATAGCGTTCAACATGCAAAGCATATAGAACGCATGGCGCAATCATTCAAATCAAAGGCAGGCATACCTATCTAACGGCCTCAGTGCCAGCGGCGATTATGCGCCGCCCGGCAAAACATGGAAACGATCGGTCAAGACTTGCGCATTTCCTTCCTCCCTTTGTTCCTGCTTGCGTTGCCGCTGCTGGAAATCGCCGGTTTCGTCATTGTCGGCCGCGAGGTCGGGGCGCTGGCCACGGTCGGCCTGGTGCTGGCTTCCAGCATTGCCGGCGTGCTTTTGCTCCGGCACCAGGGTTTCGGTGTCATGACGCGGGTGCGCGCCGAGATGGCCGACGGCGGCGACCCCAGCCGCCAGCTCGCGCACGGCGCCATGATCGTGGTTGCCGCGATCCTTTTGATCATTCCCGGCTTCATCACCGACATTATCGGCCTGCTGCTGTTCCTGCCGCCGGTGCGCGACCTTGCCTGGCGCAGGCTCAAGGGCCGCATCGTCGTCGCCACCGATTTCACCGGCGGTTTTCGCGGCAGGTCGCGCGACAAGGTTATCGATCTCGACGACGGCGATTATTCGCGCGAGGATGATTTCAAACGCGGCCCCGACCACAATTCGCCGTGGCGGCGGCTAAAGGACGATTGAGACTACATTGATGGTCAGGCGATACCGGCCTGACCTGAATCTCAACCAGTCTTGGTCCCTTCCGCCTGAAGGCGGCAAACCTTGTCTTGTCATGCCGACCATGCTAGCCAACGCCCGATTTCAATTCGGTCAGCGCTGCTGCCCAGGCAAAAGGATCAAGGCTCATGGCCAGCAAAGATGACGCGCCGGTCGGCGCCGCAAACGGCAACGGCGAAACGGCGCAGCCTTCGCTCAACGTGCTCGCCCAATATGTGAAGGACCTGTCCTTCGAAAGCCCCGGCGCGCCGAACTCTCTGCGTGGCCGCGACAAGGCCCCCGGCATCGCCATCAACGTCAATGTCAACGCCAATCCGCTGTCCGACAAGCAGTTCGACGTCAATTTGTCGTTGAACGCCAAGGCGTCCTTCGACCAGGAAGTGCTGTTCAATGTCGAGCTGGTCTATGGCGGCGTCTTTTCCATCGCCGGCTTCCCGCAGGAACATATGCTGCCGATCCTGTTCATCGAATGCCCGCGGCTGCTGTTCCCGTTCGCCCGCCAGATCATCGCCGAAGCGACCCGCAATGGCGGCTTCCCGCCGCTGATGCTCGACCCGATCGATTTCGCGCAGATGTTCCAGCAGAAGCTGGCTGAGGACCAGGCCGCATCGAAGGTCAAGGTGAGCTGAGGCTTGCCACTATGGATTGAAAAGCCCGGCCTTGTGCCGGGCTTTTTTGTTTGAGGTGAGCATAAGCCCTTAAGATTTGGCGGAGACCTTCGCGACTTCGTCATCCTAGGGCGAAGCAAGGAGCGCAGCGACGCGGCGCAGACCCTAGGATCCATGCCGTGACATTGGTCGTAGAATACAACGGATCAGAATGGCACTTGTGCGCGCACCGACGCCCTCTACCCTGAACCCATGACCGGCTATGTATATATGACTGCAAGTCAGAAGCGCGGCACGATCTATATCGGCGTCACCAACGATCTCGGCCGCCGTATGCCAGAGCACAAGGCCGGACAGGGCGCAGGGTTCACCAACCGCTACGGCGTGCAGCGGCTGGTCTGGTACCAGGAGTTTTTCGACATTGCCGATGCCATCCAACGCGAGAAGTCGCTGAAGCGCTGGCCGCGGCAATGGAAGATCGAGCTGATCGAAAAGGCCAATCCCGAGTGGTTCGAGCTCTTTCGTGGGACCGGTTGGTAGGCGTTCGATTTCTTCCACCGCCGGAGCACTGCACAAGTGTCGCGGCATGGATCCTAGGGTCTGCGCTGCGTCGCTTCGCTCCTTGCTTCGCCCTAGGATGACGAATGCGCGAGGGTTTCAGCAAACCTCAAAAGTTCGAGCAGGTTCGTCAAGATCACCCCGCCGCCACCTTCAGCCACAGCGCCTTTTCGCCGAGCGTCGCGACCAGCCCGGCATGCGCCGCACGCTCGCCCTCGGTCAGCCTTGACGGCAGGGCGATCGGCCTGGCGGCGATCGAGATGTCGATGTCGGCGACGTCACCATTGCCATTGACCTGCACCGCCACCGTTTCGAGGATGAGCGCGGCCTGCTTGCCGCCGATGAGCTCGATATAGACTTCGGCCAGTAGCTCCGAATCGAGCAGCGCGCCGTGCTTGGTGCGATGGCCGTTGTCGATGCCGTAGCGGCGGCAGAGTGCATCGAGCGAATTGGGACCCATCGGGTGCTTGCGCCGCGCCAGCGCCAGCGTGTCGACGACACGCCCGGTGTCGATGACCGACTGGCCGAGCCGGCCGAATTCCGTGTTGAGGAAGCCGATATCGAAATTGGCGTTGTGGGCGACGAGTTTGGCGCCGTCGGTGAAGGACAGCCATTCCTCGGCAATTTCGGCAAAGGTCGGCTTGCCGACCAGGTCGGCGGCGCTGATGCCGTGCACGGCCTGCGCCTCGACATGGACGGCGCGCCCTTGCGGATTGATGAATTTGTGGAAGGTGCGGCCGGTCGGGAAGCGGTTGACCAGTTCGACGCCGCCAAGCTCGATGATGCGGTCGTCGCGCATGTCGAGGCCGGTGGTTTCGGTATCGAAGATGATCTCACGCATAGAATCAGCTCACTCCTGAGCAAGCAGAATCATACGAGGGAATAAAATGGCAATGGGCAATGCCGACAGCTTGGTGTCAGGAGGCTGGCTCGACGGACTTATCCCCCGCGAGTTCCCTCAGCCGTCACTTTAGCAATGATAGCATCGACCGCGGTGCGGGCTGTGTCCATGCCTTCACCGGTGTCTATGACGAAATCGGCCTGCCGGCGTTTTTCGGCGTCGGGGACCTGCTTGGCCAGGATCGCCGCCAGCTTGTCCTCACTCATGCCCGGACGCGCCAGCACGCGGGCGCGCTGGATGTCGGCCGGCGCGGTGACGACGACGACCTTGTCGACGCGGTTGCGGCCGCCGGTTTCAAACAGCAGCGGAATGTCGAGCACAACAAGCGGCGCGCCGGCGGCACGGTGTTTGGCCAGGAAGGCATCGGCGTCGGCCCGCACCAGCGGGTGGACGATTGTCTCCAATGTCTTCAGCGCGGCGGCATCGCCGAGCACCCGGGCGCCCAGTTTGGTGCGGTCGACCACGCCGGACATGGTGGTGCCGGGAAAGGCCGCTTCGACCAGAGGTGCTGCCTTGCCTGAGTAAAGCCGATGCACGGTCTCGTCGGAATCATGCACCGGCACGCCGGCCTCAGTGAACATCCTGGCCATCGTCGACTTGCCCATGCCGATCGATCCGGTGAGGCCGAGCACGATCATCATTTGGCGCCCATCATTTGGCGACCCCGTCATTTGGAAACAATGTCGGCGACGATCATGTTGCGCAACTCCGGTGTGACCTCAGGTCTCTTGCCGAACCAGCGTTCGAAACCGGGCACGGCCTGGTGCAGCAGCATGCCGAGCCCGTCGACCGTCTTCAGATTTCTCGCGCGCGCGGCGGCAAGTAGCGGCGTCTCCAGCGGTACATAGACAATGTCGGATACGATGGCATGGCCGGGCAGCCCGGTCGGATCGGCGGCGAGCGTGGCATCGCCATGCATGCCGAGCGCCGTGGTGTTGATCAGCAGGCCGGCATCGGCAAGCAAGTCGCCGACCGCGCCATGCGCAGAGACGCCGGCGCCGAAGCGGTCCGCCAGTTCCTGCGCCCGCGCCAGCGTGCGGTTGACGATGCGGATATCCCTGACGCCGCGCACTTTCAGCGCGTGGATGACCGCGCGCGAGGCGCCGCCGGCGCCGAGCACCACGGCCGGACCGTTGCTGTCCCAGCCCGGCGCATGCTCGTCTAGATTGCCGGCAAAGCCGATCCAGTCCGAATTGCCGCCCCACAGCACGCCGTCGTCCAGCCACAGCATATTGACAGCGCCGATCATCTCCGCCGCTTCGTCGCGGCGCTCGACCCGGGCAAAGGCAACCTCCTTGTGCGGGATGGTGACGTTGCCGCCCTGATAGCCATTGGCCTGCAGCGATGTGAGGAATTCGGGAAAATCGGCCGGCGCGACATCGATCGCCCGATAGCTGCCCTCGATGCCGTATGTCTTCAGCCAATAGCCATGAATCCTGGGCGAGCGCGAATGCGCGATCGGGTGGCCGGTGACAAAAGCTTTCTTCTCAACCATCGATGGCTCCGAGCGCACGCAATTCCTTCAGCACCGGCAAAAGCGGCAGGCCGACAATGGTGAAATAGTCGCCTTCGATCTTGTCGAACAGCTGGATGCCTTCGCCCTCGATCTGGTAAGCGCCGACGCTGGCCAGCGCCTTGGCGCCGACGCGGGCCAGATGACGGCCGATGAAAGCAGGGTCGAGCTTGCGCATGGTGAGGCTGGCGATGCCGACATGGCGCCACAACACCTTGCCGTCGCGGCACAGCACGGCGGCGCTGTTCAGCTGATGCGTCCTGCCCGAAAGCGCCAGCAGATGGCGGCGCGCGCCCTCCATGTCGGCCGGCTTGTGAAACACCTCGTCGCCGAGCGACAGCGTCTGGTCGCAGCCGAGCACCAGCGCGTCCGGCTTGCGCTCGCTGACCTCGGTCGCCTTGGCCTCGGCGAGTATCGAAGCGACGTCCTCCGGCGAAACGCCGCTGTCCTGCAACGGCGCCTCGAGCGCGCGCTCATCGACATCGGCCGGGACGGCTTCGATGTCGAGGCCGGCATTGACAAGCATCGCCTTGCGGAACGGGCTGCCCGAGGCAAGGATGATTTTTTCGGTCATTTTAGCACTCGGGCGCAGAGGCGGTTGGATTTCAGTCTGCAACGTCTACGCCGCCCCTCATTGTCCTGCCGGACATTTCTCCCCGTATAGAGACGGGGAGAAAGGACCGCCTTCTTGCGACGCCGGTGATTAGCGAAACCAGCGATGACAGCGCCCCTCTCCCCGTCTCTATACGGGGAGAGGATGCCGGCAGGCAGGTGAGGGGCAGCGCCTAACTTTCGCTGGGAAAGCGAGGTAAACTCCCACTTCGCTCATCTATCTATTCTTCCCCCGCAGGGCAACAATGGCCGCGGCCGTCTCCTCGATCGAGCGGCGGCTGACGTCGATCATTGGCCAGTTGTGGCGGGTGCAGATCTGGCGGGCATAGGCGAGCTCTTCGGTAATCGAGGCGCGATCGACATAATCGGTCGCTTCGTAAGTGCTGCTGTTGCCGAGAATGCGGTTCTGCCGGACATGCGAGATGCGTTCTGCGGTGGCGATCAGCCCGACGATCAGCGGCTTGCTGGCGGCGACCAGGCTTTCGGGTACCGGCACGCCGAGCACGATCGGGATGTTGGCGGTCTTGATGCCACGGTTGGCGAGATAGATGCTGGTCGGCGTCTTCGATGTCCTGGAAATGCCGATCAGCACGATGTCGGCATCGTCCATATTGAGCGGCAGCTGGCCGTCATCATGCTCCATGGTGAAGTTCAACGCATCGATGCGACGGAAATAGTCGGCGTCGAGCACATGCTGGGCGCCGACCCGGCGGCCGGCCGGCGTGCCGAGATAGGACTGGAAGACGGTGAGCACCGGCTCCAGCACCGAAACGCAAGGCAGGCCCATGGCGGCACAACGCTCATCAATGCCGCGCGCCAGCTTCTGGTCGACGACGGTATAAAGAATGATGCCTGGCTCCTCCTCGATGTCCTCGAACACTTTCGCCACCTGCTTTTCGGTGCGGATGAGCGGGTAGATGTGCTCGATGGCGCGCGCATCCTTGTATTGCGCCGACGCCGCACGGCCGGCCGCCAGCAGCGTTTCGCCGGTGGCGTCGGAAATCAGGTGCAGGTGGAAGAAGCTCTGGGGTTTGTTCACAGGGGGTGGCCTCAGGCTGTGGGCTTGTGTGGATAAACAGGGACCGGGAAAGCGGCCGGCTGGAGGCGACTGTATCAGATGGCCAGTTGTCCACAATTCGGTGCGCTGTCGGCTTCGTCGGGCGGCTGGGGACAATTTTGGGGACAGGCGATTTTGCCGGCGCTTCGTCCACAGAGGCCGTTTTTAAGGGCTGGCGTCAAGTCCTTGACTCCAGTGATGGAATCCTGGTCATCCACACTCTCCGCCAATCCCGTAAGAGAAGCGCGCGACAATATGCTGGCTGGCCTTTTCCAGGGCAAAGCGGGACAGGTGACAACCACCACAACCAACAGACTCTTAGAATCAGAAGATTCTAGAAATAGACTATTTAATTATAGAGAAGGCAGGGGAAGAGAGCGCTCAATGCCCGAGAACCGCATCATGCTGGACGTGCTGAGAGGCGAGGCAGCGTTTCCGCCGCCACTCTGGATGATGCGTCAGGCCGGGCGCTATCTGCCGGAATACCGCGAAACCAGGAAGCGCGCCGGGTCCTTTCTTGATCTCTGCTACAATCCGGACCTTGCCGTCGAAGTGACGCTGCAGCCGATTGAGCGCTTCGGCTTCGATGCCTCGATCCTGTTCTCCGACATCCTTGTCGTGCCGCATGCGCTGGGCCGCGATGTCCGCTTCGAAGAGGGTCGCGGGCCGCTGCTGACGCCGATCACCGCGGCGGAGATTTCAGCTCTCAACAGCGAAACGTTTCACGTGAATCTCGAACCGGTCTACGAGACGGTTCGCCGGCTGCGGGCAAAACTGCCTGACGAGACGACATTGATTGGCTTCTGCGGCGCGCCGTGGACGGTGGCGACCTACATGATTGCCGGCCACGGCACACCCGACCAGGCGCCGGCGAGGCTGTTTGCCTATCGCGAGCCGGCCGCGTTTCTGCAGCTTCTGAAAGTGCTAGCTGATCATTCGGCGGCCTATCTGATCCGACAGATCGAGGCCGGCGCCGATGTGGTGCAGATTTTCGATTCCTGGTCTGGCGTGCTCGACGATGCTTCTTTCGAAGCATTCTGTGTTGCGCCGGTGGCCGAGATCGTCAGGCAGGTTCGGGCCGCTCATCCTGATGCCCCAATCGTCGGCTTTCCCAAGGGAGCCGGCGCCCGCTACCAGACCTATCGCGAGAAGACCGGTGTGACGGGGCTGGGGATCGACTGGACCGTGCCCCTGGCAGCGGCGAAGGCATTGCAGGCCAGTGGCGCCGTGCAGGGCAATCTCGATCCCTTGCGGCTCGTGGCTGGCGGCAAGGCCCTGTCCGACGGCGTCGATGCGATCCTGAAGGCGTTGGGCGACGGACCGCTGATTTTCAATCTCGGTCATGGCATCACGCCGGAGACGCCGGTGGCGCATGTCGAAGCAATGGTGAAGCAGGTGCGGAGCGCGACACGCTGATGGCTCATTCAAACAACACGGGCAACGCTGCCAGCAGCACCGGTCAGGCAATGATGCGCATGACCATTGGCATTGTTGTTCTGGCGGTTCTGACCGCACTTCTGTTTTTTGTCGCCCCTGACGGTTTCTATCCCTGGGCGAAGGCGATCCATATCCTCGCCGTCATCTCCTGGATGGCGGGCATGCTCTATCTGCCGCGGCTGCTGGTCTATCACGCCGATGCCGAGAAGGGGTCGGTCCAGTCGGAGACCTTCAAGGTGATGGAGCGGCGCCTGCTGCGCGGCATCATCAATCCGGCGATGATCGTCACCTGGGTGTTCGGGTTGTGGATGGCCTGGAAGGTCTTTGGTTTTCACGGCGGCTGGCTGCACGCCAAGATCGGCTTGGTGCTTCTGTTGTCCGGTGTGCATGGGTATTTGGCGGGCGCTGTCCGCAAATTTGCCGAGGATCGCAACGAAAAACCGGCCAGGCACTGGCGGATCGTCAACGAGATCCCCACATTGCTGATGATCGCCATTGTGATCCTGGTTGTCGTCAAGCCGTTTTAGGCGCTTGTTTGACGCAATTCCGGACGGAAAACCGCCAACACTTTTCCTGGAATTGCTTTTATCGGCGCCACAAAACGCAGCTTGCTCTTTCAAACGACCGACGATACAAGACGGGTCTTCCTTCCCGTCATGCGCCGCCCATTTCGCTTTTCGGCCGCGCCCGGCATTTGTCGCATCCAGCCGATATTTCCCTCCAAAAGCCTACTCAGAGTCCGTCTATGCAAGAAATGAAACTCGCAGAGTTCAAGAACAAGAAACCGCCAGAGCTGATCGCTTATGCCGAATCGCTCGAGGTGGAAAACGCCAGCGTCATGCGCAAGCAGGAGCTGATGTTTTCCATCCTGAAGAAACTGGCCGCCCAGGAGATCGAGATCATTGGCGACGGCGTGGTCGAGGTGCTGCAGGACGGTTTCGGCTTCCTGCGCTCCGCCAATGCCAACTATCTGCCAGGTCCCGACGATATCTACATCTCGCCCTCGCAGATCCGCCGCTTTTCGCTAAAGACCGGCGATACGGTCGAAGGGCCGATCCGCAGCCCGAAAGAGGGCGAGCGCTATTTCGCCCTGCTCAAGGTCAATACGATCAATTTCGACGATCCCGAAAAGATTCGTCACAAGATCCATTTCGACAATCTGACACCGCTCTATCCGACCAAGCGGCTGAAGATGGAGATCGACAATCCGACGAGCAAGGACATCTCGTCGCGCGTCATCGACCTGGTGGCGCCAATCGGCAAGGGCCAGCGTGCGTTGATCAACGCGCAGCCGCGTACCGGTAAAACCGTGCTGATGCAGAACATCGCGCACTCGATCACCGCCAACCATCCGGAATGCTATTTGATCGTGCTTCTGATCGACGAACGGCCGGAAGAAGTGACCGACATGCAGCGCTCGGTGAAGGGCGAGGTGATCTCCTCGACCTTCGACGAGCCGGCGGTTCGCCACGTTCAGGTCGCCGAAATGGTCATCGAAAAGGCCAAGCGCCTGGTCGAACATGGCCGCGACGTCGTCATCCTGCTCGATTCGATCACCCGCCTCGGCCGCGCCTACAACACCGTCGTGCCGTCATCAGGCAAGGTGCTGACCGGCGGTGTCGACGCCAACGCGCTGCAGCGGCCGAAGCGCTTCTTCGGTGCCGCCCGCAACATCGAGGAAGGCGGCTCGCTGACCATCATCGCCACCGCGCTGATCGACACCGGCAGCCGAATGGACGAAGTCATCTTCGAAGAGTTCAAAGGCACCGGCAACTGCGAAATCCAGCTCGACCGCAAGGTGGCGGACAAGCGCATCTACCCGGCCATGGACATTCTGAAGTCCGGCACCCGTAAGGAAGACCTGCTGGTCTCCAAGCAGGACCTGCAGAAGATCTTCGTGCTGCGCCGCATTCTGGCGCCGATGGGAACCACCGACGCGATCGAGTTCCTCATCGACAAGCTGAAGCAGACCAAAACGAATGCGGACTTCTTCGATTCTATGAATACGTAAGCAGTTCACCGGATCAATCGGTCGATGCGTTGAAGCCCCATTCCGGGAAACCAGGATGGGGCTTTTTGCTGGACGGGTCGCTTTCTCGATATCGGGTGACCGTTCGCGGCAGCGCGCAGCACACCCTTTGTGCGAACACTCGGCCCTTCGAGGCTGGAACGAGCGACGTGAAGAAGACCATCCCCACTCTGATCGGCTTTTCGGCCATTTTGACCTGGTCCTTTCTGGCGCTGCTTTCGACCGCGGCCGGCCCAATCCCACCCTTCCAACTCGCGGCGATGACGTTCCTGCTCGGCGGGCTGGTCGGTGCGTCGAGTTGGCTTGTGCGCCCAGCCGCGATCCGGTCGCTGCGCCAGCCATGGCAGGTCTGGGCGCTGGGTACGGCGGGGCTGTGCATCTACCACTGCGCCTATTTCTTCGCCATCCAGTCGGCGCCGCCGGTCGAGGTCAGCCTGATCGCCTATCTCTGGCCGCTGCTGATCGTCGTCTTTGCCGCGTTACTGCCCGGAGAGAAGCTGAGGGCCCATCACATCGCCGGCGTCGTGCTTGGGCTTGTCGGCGCTATCGTGGTGATCACCAAGGGCGGCACGATCGGGCTGGCCAATGGCGTGATGAAGGGCCATGTCATCGCGCTGTTCTGCGCTTTCATCTGGGCCGGCTATTCGGTGTTGTCACGCCGCTTTGGCCAGGTGCCGACCGATGTCGTGGCCGGCTATTGCTTCATCACGGCGGCGGTTGCCCTGGTCCTGCATCTGACGCTCGAGACCACCGTCTGGCCACAGACGGCAACGCAGTGGAGCGCCATCGTCATCCTGGGCGCCATACCGCTCGGCGCCGGCTTTTACGCCTGGGATTATGGCTGCAAGCACGGGGACATCATGATTCTCGGCGCCCTCTCCTATGCCGCACCGCTGTTTTCGGTGATCGTGCTTCTGCTGGCAGGCTTTGGCGTGTTCCATTGGTCAGTCGCCGTGGCCTGCATTCTGATCACGGTCGGAGCGGTGATCGCAGCCAAGGATTTGCTGCTCAAGCCCCGCTCGACCGCCATTGACGGAACACCGCTGCCTTCAGCATTGGACGGAAAGACTGGCTGAGCTACTGGCGTCGCAGCAGCAGTTCGAGTTCTTGCGGATCGGTGACCGCTGGTAGGCACACCTGCCCGGTGCACAGCCAGGCGCCCGGTTGGTGCGTTGGCGGCAGGATGCCACCCGGCAAAGTCGGTCGATTCGCTTCCGTTCCGATCGTCACGACGATATCGATCCGGCGTGGATCAGGATTCCGATTCGTAACCGGAACGAAGCTTGGACTCTCTGGTGAATCGACCAACACCAGCTTTAATGGTTCCAGCGCCAGGGCACAGGCGTTGACGATGCCGGCCTGGCCATAGGACTGATGCCCTGCTCGCCCCATGGCATGTTCAGCAACCCGCCAGGCTTTGTCCTGCAGCCCGAGATCGCCAGTGACGGAGGCCAGTCGCACCAGCGCTTCGACAATCTGGCTGGTGGCCGAAGAGATCGCTTCGTCGACATCGCCGCGGATGCGGATCGGCACATCGGTGCTGTCCGAAGCCGTCAAATAATAGCCGGTCTGGTCGTCATCCTGATGCCAGCGATCCAGCTGGTCGACGAATTGCCTCGCCTGATCGACATAGCGCGAATCGCCTGATGCTTCGAACAGCGCGATCGCCGCATTGGTCATCGCCGCATAGTCGCTGGACAGGGCCGGAAACAGTTTCTTGGCGCCGAGCATGGAGTGCGGCAATCGGCCGTCATGGCCGGCTCCAGCAATATGAGCAAAGGCCTTTGCCGCCGCGTCGATCCAGTCGCGTCGGTTCAGCGAGCGGCCGGCCTCGGCGAGGGCCGCAATCATCAGGCCGTTCCAGTCGGTCAGTGCCTTGCCATCCCTACCCGGACGGACGCGTTGCTCCCTTGCCGCAAGAAGCTTTGCCACGAGCGGAGCCAATACCTCCCGGTCAGCCACGCTTTGGTTTTGTTGCGCATCGGTCTGATGGATGATCGGCTTGCCTTCCCAGCCATGCGGCGCGGAAAGCGTGAAGTGTTTGAAAAACAAGGTTGAATCGGCCCCGAGAACGGCCTCGATCTCGTCCTCGCTCCAGGTGTAGAAGAGCCCCTCCTCGCCGTCGCTGTCGGCATCGAGGCTGGCAGCGAAAGCGCCGCCATCGACGCGCATTTCGCGCAGCAGCCAGGCGACCGTGTCTTCGATTCGCATCCGGAACAAACCATTTCCGGTCGCGGCAAAGGCCCAGTTGCACAGCCGGATCAGCTGGGCGTTGTCGTAGAGCATCTTTTCGAAATGCGGCACCAGCCACTCGGCGTCGGTGGAATAGCGGCTGAGCCCGCCGCCGACATGGTCGTAAATGCCGCCGGCCAGCATCTTTTCAAGGCTGATGAGAACGGCATCACGGTGCGCTGGGACGCCGTCGCGCAGCCAGGAGAGCCAGAGCGTATGCATGAACGGGGCGTTGGGAAACTTCGGCGCGCCGCGCAGGCCGCCGAGATCCCGGTCGATCATGCCGTCGATGCGGCCGGCGAGATTGCTCAGCGTCTCTTTGTCGAGCGCGGCCTTGGCGTGGACGCCGGCCAGCCGCGCCTCGACATGATTGGTCAGGCCGTCGGCACTCTGGTCGAGGCTTTCGCGCTTCTCGCGCCAGGCCTTGTCGACCGCTTCCATCACCTGGATGAAGCCGGGACGGCCATAACGCGCCTCGCGTGGGAAATAGGTGCCGCCCCAGAACGGCTTGCCGTCCGGGTTGAGGAACATGGTCAGCGGCCAGCCGCCCTGCTCGCCCATCGACGACAACGCCGCCATATAGATCTGGTCGATGTCGGGCCGCTCCTCGCGATCGACCTTGATATTGACGAACAGCCGGTTCATGACGGCGGCGACCGCGTCGTTCTCGAAACTTTCATGCGCCATGACATGGCACCAGTGGCAGGCGGCGTAGCCGATCGAGAGCAGGATCGGCCGCTGCAACGTCTTGGCTTCGGCCAGTGCCGCCGGCGACCAGGCCCGCCAATGCACGGGATTGCCGCTGTGCTGCTGCAAATAGGGGCTGGCTTCTTCGGCAAGCAGGTTTTGCGCGGGCAAGGTCACGGGCGGGCAAGCTCGGTTTGGCAGTGTCGGGATTGTTGACCGGAAGCTAGGGCGGTTCGGAAGAGCGGGCAAATGATTTCAGGCGATTCGATTGTAGCGCTGTCCAGCGGCCGCCTTCCCGCAGGCATCGCCGTCATCCGTATCTCCGGGCCGCAGACTCGATTCGTTGTCGAAACGATTGCTGGAGGCATGGTTAAGGACCGGGTTGCGGCCTTGCGCAAGCTCCGGACGGCGGACGGATCGCTGATCGACCACGGCCTGGTGTTGTTTTTTCCGGGGCCGAACAGTTTTACCGGCGAAGATGTCGCCGAATTCCACGTCCATGGCGGCCGCGCCGTCGCCGGCAAGATGCTGGAGACCATTGCCGGTTTTGATGGCGTCCGCCATGCTGTATCAGGCGAATTCACGCGGCGCGCCTTTCTCAACGGCAAGCTCGATCTGGTCGAGACCGAGGCGCTGGCCGATCTGGTCAACGCCGAAACCGAGGCGCAGCGCCGCTTTGCCGTGCAGAACGCCGAGGGGACACAGAGTGCGCTCTATCTCGGTTGGCGCCGACGGCTGATCCATGCGCGGGCCATGATCGAGGCAGAAATCGACTTTGCAGACGAAGACGATGTGCCGGGCTCCGTTTCGGATACGGTCTGGTCGGATGTCAAAGTGATGATTGGTGAGATCGGCCAGCATATCGATGGATTTCGCGCCGCCGAGATCATCCGCGACGGTTTCGAGGTCGTCATCCTCGGCGCGCCGAATGCCGGCAAGTCCAGTCTGTTCAATGCACTGGCCCGGCGCGAGGCGGCGATTGTTACCGACGAGCCGGGCACGACGCGGGATTTGCTGGAGGTGGTGCTGGACCTCAATGGCGTGCGGGTCAGGGTGACTGACACGGCCGGATTGCGCGAGGCGCCCGGCAAGGTCGAGGCAATCGGCATCGAGAAGGCGCGCGCCAAGGCGCATAGCGCGGATCTTGTTCTGCTGCTGGAGGATCTGGCGGACCCAATCGCGATCGGCGACATACCAGCCGATATCCCCACTTTGAGGATCGGCACCAAGGTCGATCTACTGAAGGGCGAGCGGCCCTCCGCGGGCTATGATGCATCGATATCTACGGTCGAAGGCGCCGGGTTAGCTGAATTGCTGGCCGAGATCGGCGCGCGCGCCGCCGCCGCGATTGGTGATGCCGGCGATATCCTGCCGTCGCGGCTGCGGCATGTGGAGTTGCTGAACGAGACGAAGCGGTTTCTGGTCTCGGCGCTGTCGGGACAGGATCGCGGCCAGGAGCTGCGGGCGGAGGAGTTGCGCCTTGCCGCGGATCGGCTTGGTCGGATCGTCGGGGCTGTCGATGTCGAGGACTTGCTCGACGTGATCTTCTCTCAGTTTTGCATTGGGAAGTGACTCACGTGAAACATCTCGTGGCCGACCGTGACTCACGTGAAACATTGGGGCGGCGTCGTTGTTTCACGTGAAACGGACCGCTGCGCTAAAAGAATCTCAACTTCGTCGGAGGTCAGCGCTGCCCCTCATTGTCTTGCCGGACATTTCTCCCCGTATAGTGGCGGGGAGAAAGAAGGCCTGCGCGGAAGGGTTTCGCCAACCTCCAGCGCTGCAAGGAGTGTGCCGGCGCTGCGGACGGCCATCTTCTCCCCGTTCACGGGGAGAAGATGCCGGTAGGCAGATGAGGGGCGGCGTAGATCGGCGTGATTACACTCACCGCCCATGACTCACGTGAAACACCGCAGCCCGGCCTCGTCGACCGTTGTCAACCATAACGAATCACCCTCCATCCTTGACAGCGCCGTCTCTCGGGGACATGTGTCGGGCAATCTCTGAATCTGGAACGGAAAATGATCGATCACTATGATGTGGTTGTGGTGGGCGGCGGCCATGCCGGGTGCGAGGCGGCCAGCGCTGCCGCGCGTGCCGGCGCCAGCACGGCGCTGGTCACGCTGCGCTTCGACACGATCGGCGTCATGTCCTGCAACCCCGCGATCGGCGGGCTCGGCAAGGGCCATCTGGTGCGCGAGATCGACGCCTTGGACGGGCTGATGGGCCGCGTCGCTGATGCCGCCGGCATCCAGTTTCGCCTGCTCAACCGCCGCAAAGGCCCCGCGGTGCGCGGACCGCGGACGCAGGCGGACAGGAAGCTGTACCGGCTGGCCATGCAGGAAGCGATTCGGCAGCAGAACGATCTCGATGTCGTCGAAGGCGAAGTCCTGGACCTCGAGATCGACAATGGACGGATCGCTGCCGTGCTGCTGGCCGACGGGCGGCGGCTGGCCTGCGGCGCCGTGGTCCTAACTACCGGCACCTTCCTGCGCGGCCTCATCCATATCGGCGAGAAGAAGATAGTCGCCGGTCGCATGAACGAGCAGGCGAGCTTGGGGCTGTCGGCAACGATGAGCCGCGCCGGCTTTGCGCTCGGGCGGCTGAAGACCGGCACGCCGCCACGGCTGGACGGCCGCACCATCGACTGGGCGTCGCTGGAAAGCCAGGCGGCGGATGAACATCCCTCGCCGTTCTCGCTGATGACCGACGCTATCAAGAATCCACAGATCCATTGCGGGATCACCCGTACGACGCTGGCGACGCATGAGCTGATCCGCGCCAATCTCGGCCGTTCGGCCATGTATTCCGGCTCGATCGAAGGTGTCGGGCCGCGCTATTGTCCGTCGATCGAGGACAAGATCGTCAAGTTCGGCGATCGCGAAGGTCATCAGATTTTCCTGGAGCCGGAAGGCCTCGACGACGACACCGTCTACCCCAATGGCATTTCGACCTCCCTGCCCGAGGAAGTCCAGCTCGACATCCTGAAGACGATCCCTGGTCTGGAGCGCGCGACCATGCTGCAGCCCGGTTACGCCATCGAGTACGACCATGTCGACCCGCGCGAGCTCGAACCGACGCTGGAGACCAAGCGGATCGCTGGCCTGTTCCTTGCTGGGCAGATCAACGGCACCACCGGTTATGAAGAAGCCGGAGCACAAGGCCTGCTCGCCGGGCTGAACGCTGCGCGCAAAGCGTCGGCCGGCGACCAGATCGTACTCAGCCGCACAGAAGCTTATATCGGCGTGATGGTCGATGACCTCACCAGCCGCGGCATTGCCGAACCCTACCGCATGTTCACCTCGCGGGCGGAGTTTCGGTTGTCCTTGCGCGCCGACAATGCCGATGAGCGGTTGACGCCACTGGCTATGCGGCTTGGAATCGCGTCGCAGGAGCGGACGCAGCGGTTCAATCAAGTCACGCAGGATCTTGATGAGGCGCGCGAATTGGCGCGGGCCACGACAATGACGCCGAATGAAGCGGCCCGGCACGGGCTGGAAGTCAACAGAGACGGCGTGCGCCGGTCGGCCTATGAACTGCTGGCCTATCCCGGCGTCGATATTGCCTGGCTGACCCGTGTCGCGCCGGCATTCGGCGCCATCGACGCCAAGACCGCCGAGCGGCTCGAAACGGAAGCGAAATATTCGGTCTACCTTGATCGGCAGCAAGCCGATGTGGCGCAGATCCGGCATGAGGAAAGCCGTCTGATCCCGGCCTCGGTCGATTTCGCAGATGTCCCTGGTCTCTCCAATGAGCTGAAGCAGAAGATGCGGACGCGCCAGCCGCGGTCGATTGCCGACGCGCAGCGCATGGAGGGCATGACGCCGGCTGCGCTGGCAATCATCGTCGCGCATGTCCGCAACGCCGAGTCGGCTGCGCAAAGGGCTGTTGCGTGAGCGCTGCCTCATGGACGAGCCTGCAAGAGGCCGCGGGACCGGTTTCACGTGAAACATTCGAGCGCCTGGTGGCGTTCGAACAGCTGTTTCTAAAATGGAACCGCAGCATCAACCTGGCCGCGCCCTCAACACTCGACGATGTCTGGGGCCGGCATATTCTCGACAGCGCACAGCTAGCGCGAATCGCTCCGCAGGCAAAACGCTGGGTCGACCTCGGTTCGGGCGGCGGTTTTCCAGGTCTGGTGCTGGCTTTCCTGCTGGTCGAGCGTGGCGGGGCGTCGATCGATCTGGTCGAGAGCAACCGCAAGAAAGCGTCGTTCCTGCAGGCGGTGATCGGCCAGTTCGGTTTGCCGGCTCGGGTCGTCGCCCGGCGCATTGACGACAGCTATGCGCTTGTTTCCGCGCCGGAAATCGTCACGGCACGAGCACTGGCCGCGCTGCCGGCGCTGCTCGATCTGTCGGCGCCATGGCTGACCAAGGGGTCGCGCGCGCTGTTCCACAAAGGCCGGGATTACCGCGTGGAAGTGGAAGAAAGCACTCACCGCTGGGCCTTCGATCTGGTAGAACATCCGAGCATGACCGACGCCCATGGCGTCATCCTCGAATTGGCCGATCTGCGGACTGCGTAACCCTCCCTTCGCGACCCGCCGGCGACCCTTTGGCGACCCGCAAATGAATATTTGGCATAGACCCATGAAAACCGGACCCCGCATCATCACCGTCGCCAACCAGAAGGGCGGCGTCGGCAAGACCACCACCGCCATCAATCTGGCCACGGCGCTGGCCGCGATCGGCGAAAAGGTGCTGATCGTCGATCTCGACCCGCAAGGCAATGCCTCGACGGGCCTCGGCATCGACCGCAAGGATCGTACCGTCTCGTCCTATGACGTGTTGACCGGCGAACTCGATCTGGAAGCCGCGGCGATCCCGACCGCGGTCCCCGGCCTGTCGATCGTGCCGTCGACACTCGACCTGCTCGGCATCGAGATGGAAATCGCTTCCGCGCCCGACCGGGTTCTCAAGCTGCGCAACGCGTTGCGCGCCGCTGCTGAACGCGGTGCGCCCTTCGGCTATGTGCTGATCGACTGCCCGCCCTCGCTCAACCTTTTGACGTTGAATTCCATGGCGGCAGCCGATTCTGTTCTTGTGCCGCTGCAATGCGAATTCTTCGCTCTGGAGGGCCTGAGCCAGCTACTCGAGACGGTCGAGCAGGTACGCCGCACGATCAATCCCGACCTGATCATCCAGGGCATCGTGCTGACCATGTATGACGGCCGCAACAACCTCGCCAACCAGGTTGTGCAGGATGTGCGGGCGCATATGGGCGACAAGGTTTACGAGACCATCATTCCGCGCAATGTGCGGGTGTCCGAGGCGCCGTCCTACGGCAAGCCGGCGATCCTTTACGACCTGAAGTGCTCGGGCAGCCAGGCCTATCTGCAGCTGGCCTCCGAAGTGATCCGCCGCGAGCGTAAATTGCGCGCCGCTTGATTAGGCTCGGTTGATAAAGCAAGCCGATTCGATACCGAAACGATTCAGAAAACCTGGAATAAAGATGAGCGAAGACCTTTCAAGAAAAAGACTGGGGCGCGGACTGGCGGCGCTGATTGGCGAGATCGATCGTCCGGCAGCGGCCGAAAAGCCGGGCCTGAATGCCGACGGCAAGGTGCCGATCGAGTTCCTGAGCCCAAACCCGAAAAACCCGCGCCGGCATTTTGGCGACGCCGACCTGACCGACCTCGCCCAGTCGATCCGCGAACATGGCGTGGTGCAGCCGGTGGTGGCGCGACCGTCGCCGACCCAGGCCGGCCGCTACGAGATCATCGCCGGCGAGCGGCGCTGGCGCGCGGCGCAGCGCGCCGGGCTGACCGAAATCCCGATCATCGTGCGCGACGTCAATGACCGCACGGCACTTGAGCTGGCGATCATCGAGAACGTCCAGCGCACCGACCTCAATCCGGTCGAGGAAGCGATGGGCTACCAGCAGCTGATCGACGATCACGGCTACACGCAAGCTGACCTGGGCAATGTCATCGGCAAAAGCCGCAGCCATGTCGCCAACACGCTGCGGCTGTTGAAGCTGCCCGACGTTATCAGAGACATGCTGGTCGACGGCGCGTTGTCGGCCGGCCATGCCCGCACGCTGGTGACGGCGCAGGATCCGGCCGGGCTCGCCAAGCAGATCGTCGAGGAAGGACTTTCGGTGCGCCAGGCGGAAGCGCTGGCGCAGATGCCGGCTGGCGGCACGCCGCCCAAGGCAAAGCCGGCGCAAAATGGGTCGGACAAGGATGCCGACACGCTGGCGCTGGAAAAGCTGATGACCGACACGATCGGCATGATCGTGACCATCGAGCACAAGGGCAAGGGCGGCGCGATTCGCGTCAATTACCGCAGCCTTGAGCAACTGGATGAGCTGTGCCGGCGGTTGAAGGACGAGCGCTAGACGGTTGAGGCGCCACGGTATTTAGCCGGCAAATGAAGTTATGGCTTAAGGTTAGGTTTTCACGCTGATATATCCGTGATAAACATAAAGTCGGCACCGCCGAAGGGTGTTCCAGCGGAGTGAGGCGTTGGCGTTCCCTGGAACACCCCTCATCCGTCTCGGCGCTGGGCGCCGATCCACCTTCTCCCACAAGGGGAGAAGGAAAGAACTGCTCCTAGCGCTGCCCCAGTCTCGCACTCTCAACCGCAATGCCAAGCAGCGCCTGGCGCGCGAGCGCTTCCGACAGGTCCGGCCGTCGCCGCGTCTGCAGCACGGCCGTCTGCAGGCGGTTCAGCGCGCGGCTGAGCGCTTCGACGTTCCAGCGCTCGAGCGCTTTTTCCACCAGTTTGCGCCGCGTGAAAAAAACCGGTGGCCGGGCGCCGGCGACGGCCGAGGCGGCGTTGCGGCCGGCTGAGTCCATCTGGCCGCGCATGACCTGAAGCTGCTGCAACTGCCGCATGGCCGAAGACAGCACCAGGAAGGGATGGCCGCCGGACAGGCAGTGGCGGGTGAAAGCGGTGTCGAAGTCGCTGACTTTACCTTCCAGCACCGCATCGACAGCGTCGTCGAAGGAGGCGCCGGAGACGTCGCCCGACATCGCCCTGACGTCGTCGAGGCCGATTTCCCTTTGGCCGTGGGCGTAGAGCACCAGCTTTTCGATCTCGCCGCGCGAGGCCAGCCGGTCGCCGCCGAGATTACGGCGCAGCGCCTGGCGCGCATCGAGGGCCATCGACATGCCGGCCTTGCGCAACTCATCGTCGATGACGCTGTCGATGTCGCGGGCCTCGTCGGCATAGCAGGGCAGCGCCATGGCGGTGTCCGCCGCCTCGACGATGGCGCGCAGGCCGACGCCCTTTTTGAGGTCGCCGGCCTCGATCAGGATGATCGCGTCGCGCGCGGGCTCGGCCGTTAGCGCCTTGACGTCCTCGGCCAGTGGCTTCTGGCCGCTGGCGTTGCGCACCCATAGAAGTCGCCGGTCGGAAAACATCGGCACGGTGCGGGCTTCATCGAGCAGCCGGCCCTGGTCACGATCGACCTCTGCGCCATCGAGCCGGACCACGGAGAATGGGTCGTCGAGCGGCAGGCCGGTCTTTTCGGCAAAGGCCTTTGCGCGCTCGGCGACGAGGCCGCGGTCGGGACCGTAAAGCAGGACGATCGAGATCCGCGTGTCCGGCTTCGCCAGCCACGAATCGACCTCGTATCCCTTTTTCTGCGCCATGGTGGGTGGTTAGCATGGGGAGAGGGCGGAGTGAACGGGATAGCTCGATCTCCCCCCATGTGGGGGAGATGTCCGGCAGGACAGAGGGGGGCGCTGTCCTGCCAGCGTTTCTATCGATTGCCATTGCGCGCCGGGTGCGTTCTTGGATTGTCTCAGTTGACCAACGTAGTGTTCCTTCACGCCCCCCTCTGCCCTGCCGGGCATCTCCTCCACGAGGGGGGAGATTAGCTACTTCGGCCGCCGCGCTCGTATCTGGCGGCAATCGCCTCGCAATCTTGCGCCAAATTGCGCCCCGCGGCGAAACATCGACAAGAAATTTCGCCGACATATCTGCATCTTGCGGTCGCTTGCCGGCCGAGATGGCGGGTCGGGTGCGGGGCCTGATGAATTGGCGCTGTGCCGGGCGCGCGGATGTGCAAATATCGGCGCCAAGCAAATGGGAGGACCATGGTCATGACCGATGCTGGGATGTTGCGGTTTCATGTGCCGGAGCCGGAGGTGCGGCCGGGCGGAACGCCCGACTTCTCCAATGTGCCGATCCCCCATGCGGGCTCGGTGCCTCGCCCCGAGATCGATGTCGATCCGCGCACCATCCGCGACATGGCATTTTCGATCATCCGCGTCCTGAACCGCGACGGCGAGGCGGTCGGGCCATGGGCTGGACTGCTTTCCGATGAAGAGCTGCTCGAGGGCCTGCGCCACATGATGACGCTGCGCAGCTTCGACGCCCGCATGCAGATGGCGCAGCGCCAGGGCAAGACCTCGTTCTACATGCAGCATCTGGGCGAAGAGGCGGTGAGCTGCGCCTTCCGCAAGGCGCTCGCGCCCGGCGACATGAATTTTCCGACCTATCGGCAAGCCGGCCTGCTCATCGCCGACGGCTACCCGATGGTCACGATGATGAACCAGATCTATTCCAATGAGGCCGATCCGCTGAAGGGCCGGCAACTGCCGATCATGTATTCGTCAAAGGAGCATGGCTTCTTCTCGATCTCCGGCAATCTGGCGACGCAGTACATCCAGGCGGTCGGCTGGGCGATGGCCTCGGCAATCTCCAACGATTCGAAAATCGCGGCGGCGTGGATCGGCGACGGCTCGACCGCCGAATCCGATTTCCATTCCGCACTTGTGTTCGCCTCGACGTACAAGGCGCCGGTCATCCTCAACGTCGTCAACAACCAGTGGGCGATCTCGACCTTTCAAGGCATTGCGCGCGGCGGTTCTGGAACCTTTGCCGCGCGCGGCCTTGGCTTCGGCATTCCGGCGCTGCGCGTGGACGGCAATGACTATCTCGCCGTGCATGCTGTGGCCAAATGGGCGGCGGAGCGGGCACGCAAGAATCTCGGGCCGACGCTGATCGAATATGTCACCTACCGCGCCGGCGCGCATTCGAGCTCCGACGATCCGTCGGCCTACCGGCCGAAGACCGAATCCGATGCCTGGCCGCTCGGCGATCCGGTCATGCGGCTGAAGAACCATCTGATCCAGCGCGGCGTCTGGTCGGACGAGCGCCATGCCCAGGCGGAGGCGGAAATCCTCGAAACGGTGATCGCGGCGCAGAAGGAAGCGGAGAGCAACGGCACGCTGCATGCCGGCGGCAAGCCGTCGACGCGCGAAATGTTCGAAGGCGTGTTCGCCGAGATGCCGCCGCATCTCAGACGCCAGCGCCAGCAGGCGGGAGTCTGACCATGCCGAGACGAACCATGATCGAGGCCATCCGCGACGCCATGGACGTGGCGATGGCTCGCGACGAACGCGTCATCGTCTATGGTGAGGATGTCGGCTTTTTCGGCGGCGTTTTTCGCGTCACCCACGGCCTGCAGGCCAAATACGGCAAGAGCCGCTGCTTCGATGCGCCGATCAACGAATCCGGCATTGTCGGCTCGGCCATCGGCATGGCCGCCTATGGGCTGAAGCCATGCGTGGAAATTCAGTTTGCCGACTACATGTACCCCGCCTATGACCAGCTGACGCAGGAAGCGGCAAGGCTGCGCTACCGCTCGAATGGCGACTTCACCTGCCCGATTGTGGTGCGCATGCCGACCGGCGGCGGCATCTTTGGCGGCCAGACGCACAGCCAGAGCCCGGAAGCGCTGTTCACCCATGTGTCCGGGCTGAAGACGGTGGTGCCGTCCAATCCGCATGATGCCAAGGGGTTGCTGATCGCGGCGATCGAGGACCCGGACCCGGTGATCTTCCTCGAGCCGAAGCGGCTCTATAACGGCCCGTTCGACGGCCATCACGACCGGCCGGTGACGCCGTGGTCGAAGCATGAGCTGGGCGAGGTTGCCGATGGCCATTACACGGTGCCGCTCGGCAAGGCGGCGATACGCAGGGCGGGCTCGGCCGTCACGGTGCTGGCTTACGGCACCATGGTCTATGTCGCGCAGGCCGCGGTCGAGGAGACCGGCATCGATGCCGAGATCATCGATTTGAGAACCCTGCTGCCGCTCGACCTCGACACCATCGTCGCTTCGGTGAAGAAGACCGGGCGCTGCGTCGTCGTGCACGAGGCGACGCTGACCTCGGGCTTCGGTGCCGAGCTTTCGGCACTGGTGCAGGAGAATTGCTTCTACCACCTGGAAGCGCCGGTGGCGCGCGTCACCGGCTGGGACACGCCCTATCCGCATGCGCAGGAATGGGAATACTTCCCGGGGCCGGCCCGTGTTGGCCGCGCGCTTCTCGAAACCATGGGAGCTTAGGATGGGCGAACACATCATCAAGCTGCCCGATGTCGGCGAAGGTGTCGCCGAGGCCGAACTGGTCGAATGGCACGTCAAGGTTGGCGATCTTGTGCGCGAGGATTCGGTGCTTGCCGCGGTGATGACCGACAAGGCGACGGTGGAGATTCCGTCGCCGGTCGATGGCGAGATTCTTTGGCTGGGCGCCGAGATCGGCGACACGGTGGCGATCGGCTCGCCGATCGTGCGGCTGAAGGTTGCGGGTGAGGGCAACGTGAAGGCGGATGCCGCCGGGCAGACGGCGAAGGCCGAAGCACCGGCGAAACCGGCCGAGAAGAAGCCGGCTGAGACCAAGGCCGGGGCGCCCCCGGCAGCAAAGCCGAAGCCGGCAGAGCCGGCGGCCAAAGCCACGCCTGGGCCAGCCGCCGCGGTGAAAAGCAATTCCGGCGCGCCGCGTCCGGAGGGCGAAAAGCCGCTGGCGTCCCCCGCCATCCGGCTCAGGGCCAAAGAGGCCGGCATCGATCTGCGCCAGGTGTCCGGAACTGGCCCGGCCGGCCGAATCAGCCACGAAGACCTCAAGGCCTTCCTGGCGCGCGGGCCGCAGGTGGCGAAGACGTCGGGCCTTGCCCGCAACGACAGTGTCGAGGACATCAAGGTCATTGGTCTCAGGCGCAAGATCGCCGAAAAGATGTCACTGGCCAAATCGCGCATCCCGCACATCACCTATGTCGAGGAGATCGACGTCACCGCGCTCGAGGAGTTGCGCGCCGCGCTCAACAAGGAAAAGCGTAAGGGTGTCGAAAGGCCGAAACTGACGCTGCTGCCGTTCCTGATGCGGGCGATAGTCAAAGCGATCGCCGATCAGCCCAACATCAACGCGCTGTTCGACGACGAGGCCGGCATTATCCACCAGCATGGCGGCGTCCATATCGGCATTGCCGCGCAGACGCCGTCGGGGCTGGTGGTGCCGGTGGTCAAGCATGCCGAGGCGCGCGACCTCTGGGATTGCGCCGTCGAACTCAACCGCCTGGCCGAAGCGGCGAAGTCGGGCACGGCGAGCCGCGACGAGCTGTCGGGATCGACCATCACCATCACCTCGCTCGGCGCCATGGGCGGCGTGGCGACGACGCCGGTGATCAATCATCCGGAAGTGGCGATCGTCGGCGTCAACAAGATGATGGTGCGGCCGGTCTGGGACGGCACCCAGTTCATCCCGCGCAAGATGATGAACCTGTCGTCGAGCTTCGACCACCGCGTCGTCGACGGCTGGGACGCGGCGGTGTTCATCCAGCGGATCAAGGCGCTGCTTGAGACGCCGGCACTGATTTTTGTGGATTGAGGGGCGGAACGACCGAGATGACGGCGGGACAGCGCCCCCCTCTGCCTTACCAGGCATCTCCCCCACAAGGGGGGAGATTGGACGTCACGCCGGGTTTCGCCAACCTTCATTGGTTGAAGAGCGGGCGAAGCGACGAAACTGCTAATCTCCCCCCTCGTGGGGGAGATGTCCGGCAGGACAGAGGGGGGCGCGAAGGATCGCGACGGAACATTCCCTCGCATCGAAGGGTCACGCCATGAAAGAAATCTCCTGCAAGCTGCTCGTCATTGGCGCTGGACCCGGCGGCTATGTCTGTGCCATTCGCGCCGGACAGCTTGGCATCGACACGGTGATTGTCGAAGCCGGCAAACCGGGCGGCACCTGCCTCAATGTCGGCTGCATCCCGTCCAAGGCGATAATCCATGCGGCGGAAGAGTTCGAGGCGGTGTCGCACATGGCCGGCGGCACCAGTCCGCTCGGCATTTCGGTCGCGGCACCGGTGCTCGATCTCGGCAAGACGGTCGCCTGGAAGGACGGCATTGTTAGCCGGCTTACCAGCGGGGTCGCCGGACTGCTGAAGAAGGCCAAGGTCAAGACGGTGTATGGCTGGGCGACGTTCCGCGACGGCAAGACTGTCGCGGTCGAGACCGAGACCGGCACACAGATCATCCGCGCTGAGACAGTGGTGATCGCCACCGGCTCGGCGTCGGTCGAGCTGCCGTTCCTGCCGTTCGGCGGGCCTGTGATTTCATCCACAGAAGCGCTGGCTCTCAGCGAAGTGCCAAAGAAACTCGCCGTGGTCGGCGGCGGCTATATCGGGCTCGAGCTCGGCATGGCCTTTGCCAAGATGGGCGCCGCGGTGACCGTGGTCGAGGCGTTGCCGCGCGTTCTGGCGCAATATGACGCAGAACTAACCCGGCCGGTGGTGAAACGGCTGGGGCAACTCGGCGTCGAAGTGATGCTGGGCGCCAAGGCCAAAGGGGTCAAGGGCGACGCATTGCTGGTCGAGACCGCGGATGGCAAGAGCGCGAAAATTGCCGCTGACAAGATTCTGGTGACGGTCGGCCGCAAGCCGGTGACCGAGGGCTGGGGCCTCGACCAGATCGACCTCGACATGACCGGCAAGTTCATCAAGATCGACGACCAGTGCCGCACCTCGATGCGCGGCGTCTACGCCATCGGCGACGTCACCGGCGAGCCGATGCTGGCGCACCGGGCGATGGCGCAAGGCGAAATGGTGGCTGAGATCGTCGCCGGCCACAAGCGCAGCTGGGACAAGCGCTCTATCCCCGCTGTCTGCTTCACCGATCCGGAGCTGGTGACGGCCGGGTTGTCGCCGGAGGAGGCGAAGGCGCTTGGCGGCGAGATCAAGATCGGTCAGTTTCCGTTTGCCGCCAATGGCCGGGCGATGACGAAGCTCGGCGAGGACGGGTTCGTCCGCGTCGTGGCGCGGGCGGACAATCATCTGGTGCTGGGCATCCAGGCGGTCGGGCAAGGTGTGTCCGAACTGGCGGCGGCGTTCGGGCTGGCGCTGGAAATGGGCGCGCGGCTTGAGGACATCGCCGGCACCATCCATGCGCATCCGACGCAAGGTGAAGGGTTCCAGGAGGCGGCGCTGAAGGCGCTGGGCCACGCGCTGCATATCTGAGGGGGCTTGTTCCCCCAGGCTCCTTTCCTCTCCTTCCGGAGGGGGGAGAGGTGGCGCTGCGAAGCAGCGACGGAGTGGGGGAAGCCGGTCCTCAAATGCGCCGCCGCTGACAACTCACCACCCGGTCTCGAGGCATCGCTCAGATTTAGATAGCAACGCCGGAGCCGGGTCGCCCCCCACTCCGTCGAGCTTCGCTCGACACCTCTCCCCCGGTCGACGGGGGAGAGGAAAGGCGTGACCCAAGCGCCCGCTCCGAGCCGTCGGTGTCGCCAATTGCCGAAATGTATTAGTGCTTATCCATGGGCACTACACTGAAGAAATACATCGCGATTCGCTACAATACCGCCACTGGCTTCAACCCGAGCCAATGGAACGGACAAGGGCGGGCAAATCTCGATCCGGTCTGGCTTGTCGAGCGGTTGGGGCTGTTCGACACCTATTGCGCGGCTTCGCTTGAAAGCCAGACCCTGAAAGATTTCAGCGTGCTCATCGCCTTCGATGCCGATACGCATGAGAACTACATCCGCACCGTCTGCGATTGCGTGAAGGGCGTTGCGGTCAAGCCGGTCCTCGTTGACGCAGGCGCGAACTACAATGCTCGCTTCAACGCGTTCGTCCAGGACGATACGGATGCCGAATTCGTCGCGCTGACGCGGCTGGATAGCGACGATGCCCTGGCACCGGACTACATGGAGCGCGTCGACTTCTATGCGCGCCGGGAGATCGAAAAGGGAATGGTGGAGCCGCTGTACATCGCTTTTCCCCATGGCCAGAATTTCGACACCGCGACCAGGCGCTACACCCGGCATGAATATGCGGCGTCGGCCTTTGGTACCCTGGTCGAAAGGAGAGCGCCCGACATGAAGGGCGTTTACAGTGAAGGCCATACCAAGATCGCGACCCTCTACAACACCGTGGTGGCGGGATCAAAGAGCGCGCAATGGTGCATCGTCATCCACGACAACAATGCCGCCAATGTCCTGAGGGGCAAACCGGTCGCGGAGCCGTCTTTCACCGTCGGCCGGCCGGGCGCCGAAACCGAGGTGCCCGCGCGAAGGGAAAGCGCACCGCGACAGGCGGCGCAGGCCAGCATGGCGCCGCGAACAGCGGGCAATTTCATCCGGTTTCTGCAAGGGCGACCGATGCTGCTGCGGAAGTAGGTAGGATGTGGCGGCGAGCCGGTTGAGGGATGCCCACCCTCCCCCTTGTGGGGAGGGTCGATCCGCGAAGCGGAGCGGGGTGGGGTCCTCGCCGGCCGTCGGCGCTCACCCCCACCCCGTCTAGGCGGCTTCGCATTGCGAAGCCGCCTCGCCGACCCTCCCCACAAGGGGAGGGTGAAAAGGCTCAGCTCGCCAGCCGGCTCACCATCTCGTGCTGTGCATAGGCGCGGCCGAAGCGGTTGGCCAGGAATGCGTCGAGCGCGATGTCTTCCTGCTTGACGAAACCGGTGGCCGGCAAGGTGCCGTCGGCCAGCATGTCGAGCACGGCGCAGATGCCGGACGCGGTGGTGATCTGGATGGCGCTGCGGACCTGGTTGCCGACGCGCTGCGAATAGATCTTGTTGGCGTAGGTTTCCTGCAGCAGGCGGCCGTTGCGGCGGCCCGAGACGGTGACGAAGACGATGACCACGTCCTGCAGCGTTGACGGCAGGGCGCTCTCGAAAATGTCCTTCAGCACGTCGCGGCGATGGCGCAGACCAAGGTCGTTGAGCAGCGCCTTCATGATGGCGGCGTGGCCGGGATAGCGGATGGTGCGGTAGTTCAGTGTGCGCACCTTGCCCTTCAGTGTCTCGGCCAAAGTGCCGAGCCCGCCGGAGGTGTTGAAGGCCTCGTAGGTGACGCCGTCGAGCGAAAACTCCTCGCGTTCTTCCAGCGGAGGCACTTCGATCAGCTCGCCCTCAACGATCGCCTCGCAGGGCTCGCAATATTCGTTGATGACGCCGTCGGTGCTCCAGGTCAGATTGTAATTGAGCGCGTTGGACGGGTATTGCGGCAGCGCCCCGACGCGCATGCGCACGCTTTCCAGCGAGTCGAAACGGCTGGCGAGATCGTTGGCGACGATCGAGATGAAGCCCGGCGCCAGGCCGCATTGCGGGATGAAGGCGCTCTTGCCCGACTTGGCCAGTTCCTTGACGCGGCGGGTGGAGACGACGTCTTCGGTCAGATCGAGATAGTGGACGCCGGTGGTGGCGGCCGCTTCGGCGATGCGGGTGGTCAAATGGAAGGGGGCGGCGCTCAGCACGGCAAAGGCGCCGGCAAGGGCGGCCTCAAGCGCGCCCGGCGCTGCGATGTCGAGCTCCAGCGCCTCGACGCCGGCGGGGAGTTCGGCCGCGGCCAGCTGTGCCGCGGCGCGGTCGACGACGGTGACATGGTAGTCTCCGGTATCGGCAAGCATGCCTGCAATGGTCGAGCCGATCTTGCCGGCGCCGACGACGATGATTTTCTTCATGACCTGGTCCCTCGTGGAAGCTTTTTGTCCCGGCCGATGTGGGCGGGCGACATGGTCCCAAGAATCGCAGCTTGCCTGTCGAAAGGAAGCGTGGAATTGTTCGAAACGAACCCTCTGACTGAACGATATGCCGACAAGGTTCGTCGAAATGCTCAGCGATGCCGAACAAAGACTGCTTTCCCTGCTGCGCGCCAATGCACGGGCGTCGACCGCCGAACTGGCGCGCCAGCTCGGGGTATCACGCACCACCGTGCAGAGCCGGATCGAGCGGCTGGAACAGCGCGGCATCATTGTCGGCTATGGCGTGCGGCTGGCGCCGGACTATGAGCAGGGTCTGGTGCGGGCGCATGTGCTGCTCACGGTCACGCCGAAACTCGCCGACAAGGTGGTGCGCGCGCTGCAAGCGCTGCCGCCGGTGAGGACGCTGCATTCGGTCAGCGGCAATTTCGACATGATCGTCATCGTCGACGCGCCGTCGATCCGGGATCTGGATGCGCTGCTGGACGAGATCGGGGCGATGGACGGGGTCGAGCGGACGTCGTCGTCGATAATTTTGTCGACAAGGATTGATCGGTGATTGCACGCTCGGAGGTTGAGACGTCGGCGGGACAGCGCCCCCCTCTGCCTTGCCAGGCATCTCCCCCACGAGGGGGGAGATTGGCAGCTTCGCCGATCGCGCCTTCTTTCAACGTCGAAGATTGGCGAAAGCCGAGGTGACGTCTGATCTCCCCACAAGTGGGGGAGATGGCCGGCAGGCCAGAGGGGGGCGCGAAGGAATGAGACGTCTGTTGCCTCGCCTGATTGCTTACTAAGCCCTCCGCCTTTCCGGCCCATTATCCAGCCACGCCACATCCTCCGGCGACAGCTTGATATCCAGCGCCTTCAGACTGTCCTCCAGCTCATCCAGCGTGCGCGGACCGATCAGGGGCACGGACGGGAAGGGCTGCGCCAGCACGTAGGCGAGCGCGATGTGGATCGGGCTTTTACCCAGTCGCCCTGCCAGTTCGATGGCGCGGTCGCGGCGCCCAAAATTTTTCTCGGAGTACCAGACCCGCACCAGCTCCTCATTGTCCTGCTTGTCGCGGCCGGCGCGGTCGGTGAAGAAGCCGCGGCCCTGGCTCGACCAGGCGAAGTTGGGCATCTGCCTTTTCGTCAGCCAGGCTTTCCACTCGTCGGTGGACGAGGTGATGCAGCCGGCCCAGATCGGCTCCAGCATTTCGGCCAGCGAGAAATTGTTGGAGAGCGCGCCTGGCTTCTGCTTGCCGTTCTTTTCGGCATAGGTGATCGCCTCGTCCATGCGCGCCATCGTCCAGTTCGAGCCGCCGAACGGGCCTCTGATACGGCCAGCCTTGGCCTCGGCATCCATGGCATCGACGAACTCGCCGACCGGCACGTCGGGGTTGTCGCGGTGCATGAAATAGATGTCGACATGGTCGGTCTGCAGCCGGTCCAGCGACTGGGCAAGCTGCTTGCCGATGACATCGGGATAGCAGAGCGGCGAGTGCGCGCCCTTGGCGATGATCACCGACTGTTCGCGCACGCCACGGTTTTTCAGCCACTGGCCGAGCAGCGCCTCGGTGTAGCCGGCGCCGTAGACATAGCCGGTGTCGAACAGATTGCCGCCGGCCTCGAAGAAGGCATCGAGCAGGATCGAGCCCGAGGAGAAGGTGCGGAAATCCTCGAAACCGAGCGCCACCACGGAGGCGGGCTTCGACAGCCCCGGAATCCTTCGCTTGCCGATGGCGGTGCCGTCGGTCCGCAGCGGCCGGCCTGAGATGGTGTTGGTTCGCTTAGCCGGCTTTTCGATCTCGTATTCGAGCCCGACGGCAGCGCGCCATCGGTCCAGCACGCGCAGCGTGCCGAGACTGTCGGCCCAGGACATGCCCGGCCATGCGAACTCCTGCTTGCCGGCCAGGATCGCGTCGCCGGCGGCGTCGACCTCGAAGGAATAGAGGTGGCGGGTCTCGTTGACGCTGATGGTTTCGCGCGTGCCGTCCGAACGGATCACGTCGATCTTGCCGAGGCCCACATCGCGGTTGCCGCCGGCGAACCAGAAATCCGGCACTTCGATGCGGCCCTTGGTGCCGAGGATCGAGAGCACATTCTCCTGGTTGAGCGAGATGCTGCAGGACACGTTGGCGACGATGCCACCGGGGAAATGCAGCAGTGCCGAGGCCCATTCGTCGACGCCAGACTCGCCGAGATGGGCGGTACCGGCGACCCTGTCGGGGTCGGCGAAGGGTCTTCCGACAGCCGCCCCGGCGATCAGCCGCGCCATCGAGACGGGATAGCCGCCGACATCGAGAATACCGCCGCCGGCCAAATCGTTGGCGTAGAGCCGGTGCTCCGGCATGAAGCCCGGCATGGCAAAGCCGAAGCTCGACTTGATCATCCTGACTTCACCGATGGCGCCGGACTTGATCAGATCGACCAGCTTCAGTGTCTGCGGGTGCAGCCGGTACATGAAGGCTTCGCCGAGGAAAGTGCCGGCCTTGCGCGCGGCATGGATCATGGCGTCGGCCTCGAAAGCGGTCAGCGCCAGCGGCTTTTCGCACAGAACATGCTTGCCGGCTTCCGCCGCTTTGATCGCCCATTCGGCGTGTCCGGGATGCGGGATCGCGATGTAGACGGCGTCGATATCAGGGTCGTCGAGCAGCGCTTGATAGCCGTTAAGGATACGAGCGCCGGGAAATGTCTCGGCGAGGCCTTCCTTGCCGGGATTGCGGGCACCGAGCGCTGCCAGCGTGCCGGTGCGCGAGCCTGCCACGCCGCCGGCAAAGGCTTTGGCGATGCTGCCCGGCCCGAGGATTCCCCAGCGGATGGGCGCGGTTGAAGTCATGGTCATTCTCCTTGGGAGGCTGGAAGGGGTCAGCGCAGCCGCTGGCCGTTTTCGTCGAACAGATAGGATTTGCGGATGGACACGGTGATCTCCGAGGTGTCGGGAACCTTCGCCGCGTCGCGCTGGATCACCAGGTCTTCGCCATGGGCGGTCCTGGCATAGATGAAGCTGGTGCCGCCGAGATGCTCGACCACGTCGATGCCGACAGTGAGGTCGGCGTCGCCTTCGCCGCCATTGCCGAAATGTTCGGGCCGCACGCCGACGATGACCTTGGCTCCGGTTTCCGGTACAGGGCCGGTCAGCGGTTGCATGATGCGGGTCTTTTCCTCGCCCACCAGCTCGACGGTGACGCTCCTCGTATCGCGCGCGACGACGCGGCCCTTGATGAAGTTCATCTTCGGCGAGCCGACAAAGCCGGCGACGAACTGGTTGTCGGGATTGTCGTAGAGATCAAGCGGCCGGCCGATCTGTTCGACATGGCCACCGCGTAGCACCACGATCCGGTCGGCCAAGGTCATCGCTTCGGTCTGGTCATGAGTGACGTAGATCATCGTCGTGCCGAGTTCCTTGTGCAGGCGCGAGATTTCGACCCGCATCTGGACCCTGAGCTCGGCGTCGAGATTGCTCAGCGGCTCGTCGAACAGAAACACCGAGGGCTCGCGCACGATGGCGCGGCCGATGGCGACGCGCTGGCGCTGGCCGCCCGACAATTGTTTCGGACGCCGCGCCATCAACTCGCTGATGCGCAGGATTTCGGAGGCCCGTTTCACCCGCCGCTCGGTGTCCTCCTTGGGGTTGCCGGTCATCCTCAGGCCAAAGCTCAGATTCTGCTCCACGCTCATATGCGGGTAGAGCGCGTAGGACTGGAACACCATGGCGATGCCACGCTCGGCCGGCTCGACATCGTTCATCACCTTGCCGCCAATGGCGATCTCGCCGCCGCTGATGTCCTCCAGCCCGGCGATCATCCTGAGCAACGTCGACTTGCCGCAGCCGGAGGGGCCGACGAAGACGACGAACTCGCCGTCGGCGATGTCGATGTTGGCGCCATGGATGATCTCGTAAGAGCCGAAGCGCTTGATGACATTGGTGAGGGTGACTGCCGCCATGCTCTCCCCTATTTGACCGCGCCGGCGGCGATGCCGGCGATGAAATGACGTTGCAGCAGCACGAAGACGACGAGCATCGGCACGGTCAGCATGACGGCGCCGGCCATGATGCCGCCCCAGGACACCTTGGTCAGGCCGATCAGCGTGCCGAGCGCCACCGGTGCGGTCATCGCGCCGGGCTGGCTGTTGATCAAAAGCGGCCAGAGGTAATTGTTCCACGAGGCGAGGAACAGGATGATGGCGAGTGCCGCCAGCATCGGCCGCGCCAAAGGCAGGGCGACGAACAGGAAGATACGCCACTCCTTGACGCCCTCGACACGTGCGGCGTCGAACAGATCGGCCGGCATCATCGAAAAGGCCTGGCGCATGAACAAAACGCCGAGCGAATTGAACAAAGGCGGCACGATCAGCGCCACCCAGGTGTTGGCGAGCTGGAAGTCGCGCGCCACCATGATGAATTGCGGGATCAGCACCACCGCATAGGGCAGCGTGATGGTGCCGAGGATAATCGCCACCACCGCGCCCTTGCCGACAAACTGGTAGCGGGCGAGCGCCCAGCCGGCCATCGAGGTCAGCAGCACCGAGAAGAAAGTGTAGGTCACCGCCACCGCCACCGAGATGCCGATGGCGCCGACGAAATTGGTGTCGCGCTGCAGATTGTTGAAATTGTCGACGAAATTGCCGTGCGGCAGAAGCTCGATGCCGGGGCTGAAGATGCCGTTGTCGGGCATGGTCGAAAACACCACCATCATCCACAGCGGAAACAGCCAGATCACCGCCAGCGGCGTCAGGAACAGATGCAGCAGGACGCGGCGGCCGAGCCGGCGTTGCGAGAGCGAACTCATTTCGGCTCCCCTCTCATTTCGGTTCTCTCGTCAGCCACAGCTGCACCAGCGTGATGGCGATGGCGAGCCCCGCCATGGTGTAGGCGACGGCCGAGGCATAGCCGAAATTCAGCGAGCGGAACCCCTGGCGGTAAAGCAGCAGGCCGAGCGTCTCGGTGCCGCCGCCGGGACCGCCGCGCTCGGTGATCAGGAACGGCTCGGTGAACAATTGCATCGTGCCGATGATCGAGAGCACGGCGCAAAAGACGATGACGGGCTTGAGCAGCGGCAGGGTGATGTAGAAGAATTGCTTGACCTTGCTGACGCGGTCGAGCGTCGCCGCCTCATACACGTCCTCGGGGATCGACTGCAGGCCGGCGAGCAGGATGATGGCGTTGTAGCCGGCCCAGCGCCAGGTCACCGCGATCATGATCAGCGCCATGGCTGGAGTGACGTTGGAGAACCAGTCGATCTTGGCCAGGCCGACGCTGGCGAGGAGCTTGTTGATGATGCCAAAATCGAGATTGAACATCAGCCGGAACACCGCGGAATAGGCAACTTCGCCGACCACCACCGGAGCAAAGAAGGCAAAGCGGTAGAGGCCACGCGCCTTCAGCAGCGGCGAATTCAGCAGCACTGCCATGACGATGGCCAGCGAGATCATCACCGGCACCTGGATGACGAGGATGAGCAGCGTGTTCTTCAGCGCATTGAAGAAAGCGGGGTCGCCGATCAGCCGGCCCCAGTTGAAGGTGGGGGCCCAGCGCCACGGCACGGTGCGCGTCGCCTGGAAGGAGATCATGAACGAGGAGATGATCGGCCACACCCAGAAGACGGCGAAGATCAGCAAATAGGGCGTGAGGAAGCGATACGCCGTGGCGTTCTGGTAGCGCATGGTTCCTCCTCCCTTTGTTCTGAGCCGCTATTTGTGAAGGCTAGCGCTGCCCCTCATCCGCCTGCCGGCACCTTCTCTCCGTATAGTGACGGGGAGAAGGGAAAGCGGCGCTTACTTCACCGGCAAGCCAGTCGCCGAGGCGATCTGGCTGGCGGCGTCGTCGAGGGCGGCCTTGGCATCAGGATAACCGCCGCCGAGATATTTGGTCTGCACCGCGCGCATGATGATTTCGGCATCGCTCTGGAACTGGGTGCCGCGGCTCGGCACCACTTTGGGCAGGGTGGCGAGGATGTCCTTCCACACCGCCTGGTCGCCCCAATAGGGCAAGCCTTGCGAGACATAGGGATCGTCGAGCGCCGAGATCAGCGACGGCACCAGGCCGAAATCCTTCAGCATGGTGATCTGGCCTTCGTTGGTCTCCAGCGTGTATTTCAGATAGGCGTAGGCGGCTTCCTTGTTCTTCGAGGCCGAGGTGATGGCCAGCGACGAACCGCCGAGATTGGCGGCGCGCGGGCCGTCGGCGGTGAGCGAAGGCATCAGATAGACGCCCCATTTGCCGTTTTCGCCGGCCGATTCGGTGCGGATGGTGCCCTCATACCAGCCGCCATAGATCTGGGTGGCGACGGTACCAGCGGTGTTGTTGGTGATCTTGGTGCCCCAGTCGGCCGACGAGATGATGCCGGCGTCCTTCATGTCCTTTATCTTGGCCAGCGTATCGACGCATTTCGGCTGGTTGACGGTGATCGACTGCCCGTCCTCGGCGAAATAGCCGCAGCCCTGCTCGTTGGAGATCATGCGGAAGAATTCGGTGTCGCCGTTGAAATCGGCATTGGTCATGGTGACGCCGGGATTGGCGGCCTGGATCTTCTTGCCGGCGGCAATGAAATCATCCCAGGTCTTGATCGAGGCCGGATCGACGCCGGCCTTCTCGTAGAAGTCGCGGCGGTAGAAGGCGGCGACCGGGCCGGAATCCCACGGCATGGCATAGGCCTTGTCGCCGACTTCCAGCTCGGTGCGCTTGAAATCGGGGAATTTTTTCGCGTCGTCGGCGGTATAGCCCAACGTGTGCAGGTCGACGAAGCAGTCGGGGAACTGGGTCCAATAGTTCTCGGCCTCGCCGTTTTCGACGGAGACGATGTCCGGCAGGCCGACGCCGCCGGCGGCACAGCCGGCGATCGACTTGTCATAGGTCGGCTGGTTGCCGAGGTCTTGAACGGTGACCTTGACGTTGGGGTATTGCTTGTTGAAGCCGGCGACCGTCGCTTTCAGCGACGAAGCGGCGATGTTCCAGCTCCAGATCGTGATTTCGCCAGACTGCGCCAGGGCCGGGCCTGAGCCCAAAGCAAGCGCCAGCGCGGCACAGGTCAGTGTCGTGCGCATTGAAATCCTCCCATTTCATTTGCTCTCTCTTCGCGAGCATGGCTAGACTAGGCAGCGCGGAAGGCTTGTCCCTGACAACGGGAATAAAAGATGGGCGGAAAGTAAGATGCCTGAACGGCCGTTTTACCAGCCTGGCGCCAGCAGCGTCGAAGGCCTGCCGATGGCCTTGCAGATGTTTCACAACCATCCGCTGGTGATGCTCAAGCCGCACTGGCATGCCCAGGTCGAGGTCAATTTCATCGTCCGTGGCAGCGTGCACTACCGCATGAACGAGCATGAGATTTCGCTGACCGCCGGCGACATGTGCCTGTTCTGGGGCGGGCTGCCGCACCAGATGGACGATCTCTCCGACGATGCCATTTATGCCGGCGCGCATCTGCCGCTGGTACATTTCTTCCGCCTGCATCTGCCGACGGACATCCGCCATCGGCTGATGACGGGCGCCACGCTGGTGACATCGGCCACCGACCCGGCGGACCATCACAATTTCGAGCGTTGGAACCGCTATTTTCGCTCCGGCGATCCGGCGATAACCGAGCACGCGGTGAATGAGCTCTTGCTGCGGCTGGAGCGGGTGCGGTTCGAGCCCTACCGGCTGGTGCCGGAAACCGCCATCGGCCAGGAAACCGGCGGCCCGTTCGACCAGCAATCGCTGCGCAATGTCGGGCGCATGTGCGACTTCATCGCCGAGAATTTCCTCTACGAGATAGACTGCGTCGACATCGCCGCGGCCGCCGACATCCATCCGAAATACGCCATGAGCATCTTCAAGAAGTCGACCGGCATGACGCTCAACGAGTATATGAACCTGTTGCGGCTGAGCTATGCGCAGGCGCTGCTGATGCATGAAGACGCCAACGTGTTGCGCGTCGCCATGGATTCAGGCTTCGGCTCGCTCAGCGCCTTCAACAAATCCTTCCGCAAGCTCGCCGGTATGTCGCCTTCGGATTTTCGCCGCGGCGCGGTGGGTGTCAGGTAGCGGAACTATCCCGCAATCATGCCAGGGCTGCAATCTCCTGGATAAAATCCAGAAGCGCCCGGACCTTGGCCGGCGGCAGGTGGCGCGAGGGATGATAGGCATAAAGCGGATAGCGCTCCTCCGACCATTCCGGCAGAATCTGAACGAGCTCGCCTCGCGACAGCAAGGGCGCCAGGCCGATCGCAAGGCTCTGGAAGATGCCTTGACCGGCCAGGCAGGCGGCCATCGCCGCCGATGGGTCATCCATGACCAGGCGGCTGGCGACCTTGACTTCGCTGACCTCTGTGCCGCGCTGGAACTCCCAGGCAAACGGCAGGCCGGTCTGCGGATCCCGGAAGAGGATCGTTTCGTGGTGAACGAGGTCGTACGGCGATCGCGGTTCGCCGTGCCTTTCGAGATAGGCCGGCGCGGCAACGGTCAGGACACGAGTCTCCAGCAGCTTGCGCACGATGAGGGATGACGCGTCGGGCGGGCCGAAGCGCACCGCCACATCCATGCCAGCCATCATCTCCTCACGGTAGTTGCTGGTGGAGAAATCGACCGACAGCGAGGGGTAGCGGGCCAGGAACTGCTGCAGCTTCGGTGCCAGCACCATGCGCGCGAACCACGGGTCCACCGAGACGCGCAGCCGGCCGCGCACGACCGCCGCGGCGCCCGCGGCCTCGGCGGCCGCCTCATCCAGGCCGGCAAGAAGCGGCATCACCTGTGCGTGGAAGCGGCGTCCTTCCTCGGTGAGGCTGACCCCGCGTGGATTGCGGTCGAACAGCCGCACACCGACACGCGCCTCCAAACGCGCGACGGCCCGGCTGACCGCCGACGGCGTCAGGCCGAGCATCTCCGCGGCGCGGGCGAAATTCCCGGCCTCGGTCACCGCTGCCAGGACGCCGACGCCGGTTAGCAGCCGCGTGTCGAAAGCCATTAGATCTCCCTTCGCCCCAGCGGCTGCCCCCAGCACCTCATCCAGAGGAGCAGTGAGTTCGAGTCACTATAGCACTGACTTTAATGCGCGTGAATCACGCCTGGGTGCGGCTTACAACGCCGGCATCACCGCGGCGGCCGAGCAAGCCGCTTCGATCCGGAAAGGAGCCAGCCATGAATGACCTCACACGCAGAACCATGCTTAAGCGCGGCGGAATGCTGGGAGCCATCCTGGCTCTCGATGCGGTCAGCCCTGCCTTGGCCAAGACAATTTCAGCCGGCCCGTCGGCGCGATTCAAGGCGATCGATGCCGCCTTGCGCGAAGGCGTTGCACGAAATGACGTGGCCGGTGTCATCGCCGTCGCGGCGACGCCGAAAGGCGTGGTCTATGAAGGCGCATTCGGCAAGGCCAACGTCGCGACGGGAACGCCGATGACGCTGGACACGGTGTTCTGGCTGCTGTCGATGACCAAGGCCTTCACCGCTACGGCCTGCATGCAGCTTATCGAGCAGGGTCGCCTGCACCTGGACGACGACGCGGCGAAATACCTGCCTGAATTGGCCAGCCCACAGGTCTTCGAAGGCTTCGCCGAGGATGGAACGCCGCGTTTGCGGCCGGCCAAGCGGGCGATCAAGGTTCGCCATCTGCTGACGCACACCTCCGGCTACACCTACTCGATCTGGAGCGAGGCGCTGACCCGCTACGAGAAGGTGACGGGAATGCCCGACATCGCGACCTGCAAGAACGCCGCCTTTACGGCGCCGCTCGAGTTCGAGCCCGGCGAGCGATGGGAATACGGCATCAGCATGGACTGGGTCGGCAAGCTGGTCGAGGCGGTGTCGGACCAGTCGCTCGAGATCTATTTCCGCGAGAACATCTTCGCCCCGCTCGGCATGAAGGATTCAGGCTTTCTGATCGGCAGCGGGCAGAAGCGGCGCGTCGCCACCTTCCACAACCGCCGTGCCGATGGCGGGCTCGAGCCGGCACCTTTCGAGATGCCGCAACGGCCGGAGTTCTTCATGGGCGGTGGCGGCGCCTTCTCGACGCAGCGCGACTACATGGCCTTCCTGCAGGCGCTGCTCAACGGCGGCGCGCTGCACGGCGTCCGCATCCTGCGGCCGGAGACGGTCGCCATGATGATGCAGAACCAGATCGGCGATCTGAACGTCCAGGAGATGCACTCGGCGCAGTCCGCCTATTCCCGCAGCTTCGACCAGTTCCCGGGACAGGAGCACAAATGGGGCCTGTCCTTCGACATCAACATGCAGCCCGGACCGAACGGGCGCTCTGCCGGCAGCATCTCCTGGGCCGGCCTGCTCAACTGCTACTTCTGGCTCGACCCGGTGAGCCAAGTCACCGGCGCGCTCTTCACCCAGGTCCTGCCCTTTTACGACGAGCGGGTCGTCGCGCTCTACGGCGAATTCGAGCGCGGCCTCTATGCCGGGCTCGCCTGAGCCCAGACGACAAACACAAACCTTCTGGAGACCCATCATGTATGCAATCACCGGTATAACCGGCAAGGTCGGCGGCGTGCTTGCGCGCAGCCTGCTCGCCAAGGGATTGCCCGTCCGCGCCGTTCTGCGCGACGCGGCCAAGGCGGATGAGTGGCGAGACCGGGGCTGCGACATCGCACTCGCCGAGATGGACGATGCGGCAAGCCTGACGTCGGCCTTCAGCGGTGCCGCGGGCGTCTTCATCCTGCCGCCCTCCGAGTTCGACCCGGAGCCCGGCTTTCCCGAGGCCAGGCGTGTCATCGCGACCGTGACGGCGGCTCTGGCCAAGGCCCGCCCCGGCAAGATCGTTTGCCTGTCGACCATCGGCGCGGATGCGCCGCACGAAAACCTGCTGACCCAGCGCACGCTGCTGGAACAGTCGCTGCGGGAGATCGGACTTCCGGTCACCTTGCTGAGGCCCGCCTGGTTCATGGAGAACGCGCTCTGGGACGTTGCCTCGGCGCGCGACGAAGGCGTGTTGTACAGCTTCCTGCAGCCGGCGGACAAACCGGTCGCGATGGTGGCGACGCAGGATGTCGGGCGATTGGCGGCCACGCTTCTCCACGAGGAGTGGAGCGGGACGCGGGTCGTCGAGCTGGAGGGGCCCGCGCGCGTGTCGCCAAACGATATCGCCCGCGCCTTTGCCGCCGCGCTGGAGCGCACGGTCCGGGTCGAGACCGTGCCCCGCGAGAGCTGGGAGCAGATTTTTCGCACCCAGGGAACGCGAAATCCATTGCCCCGGATGCGCATGCTCGACGGCTTCAACGAGGGATGGATCGAGTTCAGCGAGCACGGTCGGTCGGCGGTCAAAGGGATGACGACGCTCGACGGTGTCATCGCCGAACTGGCAAGCAGGGGCAAAGCAGCCGCCTGACATGATCACGGCTGCCGTCGACGACTCTCCGCACTGCCATGGGTAAGTTCTGCCCGGTACCCAAATCGGCCTCAGGCCGGCGAAGCCTTTGCTGCAGGGAAACCGACGATGACCGCCAGGCCGGGATGGCGGTCCTCGAGCGCGATCGTTGCGCCATGCAGGTCGGCGATGGCCCGCACCAGGCTGAGGCCCAGCCCGCTGCCGGGCGTGGTGCGGCTGGAGTCGAGCCGGTAGAGCCTCTGGAACACTTTTTCGCGCTCCTGCACCGGGATGCCAGGGCCATTGTCGGCAATCTCGGCGACAATGCGGTCGCCTTGCCGGGTTACCGAGAGCTTGATGATTGTACCGCGCGGGCAATGGCGCAGCGCGTTCTCGACCAGATTGGCGAGCATCTGGGTCAGCAGGTCGCGATCGCCATGAACCAGGCATGGCGCGCTCTGGACAATCTCTGCCGACAGCGACTTGCCGTCGTCCTCGGCAACGCCGGCATAGATCTCGGCAATGGCTTCGACGACGTCGTTGAGGTCGAGATCGACGAAGCGCGCCTTGCGGGCGCCGGCCTCGATCTGGGCAATGCGCAACAGCGCATCGAAGGTCTCGTTGATCTGCAGGCTTTCCGTGCGCGCCTCCGTCAACTCGTCGGATACGGCCTCGCCCCGCGCGGTCTTGTCGGCGGCCGCCTCCAGAATCATTTGCAGCCGGTTCAGCGGCGTCTTCAGATCATGCGCGATGTCGGCGCTGACCTGGCGCATGCCGTCGACCAGCGCTGCCAGCCGTTCGAGTGCGGCGTTGACCTGCGCCGACACGCCATCAATGTCGTCGCCATTGCCAAGCAGCGGAATGCGGGCGTCGAGCCTGCCGCTGGAGACATCGTCCATGGTGGCGGCAATGCCGTCGAGGCGGCGCTGCACGCGCGCCGCCAGCAAGGCGCCGCCGGCCACTGCGAGCCCCGAGATGATCAGGGTTGCCCAGCCGAAGCTCATCAAAACGATGCTCTCCAGCTCCTCGATCTCGGACAGCGAGAAGGCGACGGTCAGGCTGTCGGCGCCGACCGAGCCGGACCAGGCACGATACATGGTGCCGGGCGGCACGCCCGGCAGGGAAACTGCAAAATCCGAAAAGCCGTCGGGCAAATCGGCGGCGGTGAAATTCCCGGCCAGATGGTTGCCGGCGGCATCGGTCAGCGAGAACAGCTGTTCCTTGCCCGGGCTGAGCGCGGCATGGCTGTCGATCGCCGAGACGAGATCCTCCTGGTCGTTCTCGGCATAGGTCACCGCGACGACCGAATAGGTTTCCCTGACCGACTGGTCCAGCTGCTCGGCAAGATCGGCGCTCATCAGCTGGTAGACGATGGCGCCTGACAGGATGAAGGCGAGCACGAACAGCAGGGCGAAGGTGAGAGCCAGCCGGAACGGCGTGCTGCGCAGCAGGCTGGCGCTTGTTTCCTTCATCGCTCTAGAGCACGATGCCGAAAAGTGTGACGCGGTTTTCGGGCGACATCATGCTCTATCCCTTTGATTTAGAGCCGGATTCAGATTTCAGGTCAATACGACCTGAAATCATCCGGCTCTAGGCGGACTTCGGCCAGAACAGCCATAGCAGCGCCAGCGTCGCCAATATCCAGACAGCAATCATGAAGACCAGTCCGGCCTTGCCAACCGGCTTGGCGCGGCGCGTGGCCGCATCACGGAATTCCTGCATGAGATCGGCTGGAACCAGCTTGACCGCAAGCATGATGCCGAGCGGGACGATGAGCAGATCATCCAGATAGCCGATGACAGGGATAAAATCAGGAATGAGGTCGATAGGGCTGAGAGCATAGGCTGCAACCGCTCCGGCAGCGGCCTTTGCATACCAAGGCACACGGGGATCGCGGGCGGCAAGCCACAATGCCACCGTGTCGCGCTTGATGCCGCGCGCCCATCGCTTTGCAGAATCCAGCATCGACATTTCACTTATATACGGACAGCCAGTCGGACGTGCGAGATGCGATCGAGCATGGTCCATTCAACTGGGCGCATGCAAGCTGTAGCCGGTGTTGCGCACGGTGTGGATCAGCGGCGTTTCGAACGGCCTGTCGATCTTGGCCCGCAGCCGGCTGATATGGGTTTCGACGACACTGGTCTTGGGGTCGAAATGGAAATCCCAGACCCGCTCCAGAAGCATGGTGCGGGTGATGACACGGCCTTCGCCGCGCATCAGCACTTCGAGCAGGCTGAATTCGCGGGGCTGCAGGTCGATGGCCTGGCCCTGTCTGGTCACTCGACGCTGGATCAGGTCCATTTCAAGATCGCCGATGCGCAGCGTCGTTTTCTGCTCCTGCGCCGCCGGTCTGCGGCCGAGCGCATTGATGCGGGCGAGCAGTTCGGAAAAGGCGAAAGGTTTTACAAGATAATCGTCGCCACCGGCCTCGAGTCCTTCGACGCGGTCGTCGACACCGCCGACCGAGGTCAAAAAGATCGCCGGCGTGCGCACGCCCGCCGCTCGCACCGCCTTGATCATCGACAGACCGTCGAGGCCAGGCAGCATGCGGTCGGCGACGATCACGTCATAGGCATCGCGGGTTGCGGCAAACAGCCCGTCGCGGCCATCGCGCAACAGGTCGCACACGTGGCCTGCCTCGCTCAGGGCCTTGACGACATAGTCGGCGGTCCGGGGGTCATCCTCGACAAGCAGAAGGCGCATCGTTGTTCCGATCGCTGGTTGACCGCCCCGGCGATCCTCTAACGCCCTGTTTTGGCGCAATTCCGGCCGAAAAGCGGTTTCACACTTTTTCCTGGAATAGTCGTTCCGCCTTGCGGTGCCAGATCGTCAGGCGTCACGAGCCGAAAAAGCCCAGCAGCGGCTCCATGGCCTCGAAGCTCCGATCCATCTCATAAGGTCCGATGACCGGAATGCCGATATGGCCGTAGCGGATCGACAGCTGCGCCTCCGACACCGGCTCGTTCGCTCCGGCCAAAGCTGCGAGGTAGAGCGCCGAGGCAAGGCCGGTCCTGTCCGATCCCTCCTTGCAATGGATCAGCACCGGCTTGGGCGCCGATTGCAGCACGGCGATCAGCGCCAGCGATTGTTGCTGCGTCAATTCGGTACGGGCGTTCATGGGAAAGTCGATATGGCGGATGCCGAGCTCGTTGGCAGCCTTCACTTCCTCGTCGTACCAGGCATGACCCGGACCCGCGCCACGCAGATTGACGATCGTGGCAATGTGATATTTGTCGCGGTAGGCGCGGATCTCATCGGCGGTCGGCTGGGCCGAGCGATAGGCCTCGCCCGCGACAATGGTGTGGAAATTGTTGTTGAGGTGGGTTGCCGCGAGTGCGCCGCCGGCGACCGCAACGACAGCGACCAGCGACGCCAGCCAGATCCGCATCGACCTGCGTCGTGGTGTGTTCAAATCCGGCATGGTCTCGCTTCCGGTCGTGCGGCTCTCAAAGCTTACTCCGATTCAATCAGGATGCGATCGTCATCGTCGCCGTTCTTCTTCAGCGTCATATAGAGGCAAGAGCGGCAATGCAGCCGAGAAAGATCAAACTGGTGAAGGTGGTGCCGAAGCCGAACCCGCCATACTCTCCCGGTTGTGACAGCAAATCGCCGAACGAAGCGCCAAGCGGCCGGGTCAGGATGTAGGCCAGCCAGAAAGCGAGGATGGCGTTAAGGCCGAAGGCGAAATAGCCGATGGCGATGAGCGCGATGACCGCGCCGAACAATAGGCCGGTGGTGAGGTAGCCCATGTCGAATGTCTCGGCGACCAGGTCGCCGGCCGCGGTGCCCAGCGAGAACGTGAACAGGATCGCCAGCCAGTAGAAGATCTCGCGTCTGGTGGTGACGATCGTATGGATCGAAAGCGTCCTTTCGCTGGCATACCAGACCGCGAATGTCGCAGAGAGCACCACCGTGAAGGCGATCGTGGCGGTTTCCAGGCGCACGCCGAAATTGTCGACCAGATTGTCGGTAACCAGCGTGCCGACGACGCTGATCAGCACCACCGCCAGCCAGTAGGCCCATGGCACATAGCGTTTCTGCGCGAACTGCAAAGCCAGCGCGACGACCAGAATGCCGGTCATGATCAGCGACGTCAGCGGCAGGCCAAGGCCGAGATTGACTGAGAGATAGTCGGCTGCCGTCTCGCCCATGGTTACCGCCAAAAGCTTGATCAGCCAGAATTCGACGGTGACATCGGGGACCCTGTTGGGTGGCGCCAAAGCGGATGCGGTGCTTCCAGCGGTTGAGGAGAGCATGATGGTATCCTTGTCGTTTCGACGGGGGATGTGCCTATCGCCCGGTATGTTTGGCCTCATTTGCCCATGATCTTCATGGCCTGGGCGAAGAAGTCGTCGGCGCGCTTGTCGTCATCGGCATTGCAGCGCTCGACGCCTTTGGCCTCGAGATCGGACACTTTGGTCTTGTCCGTGGCACTCAGCGCCACTGATGCTTCCGCCGCGCGCAGGGCCTTGAGGGCGTCTTCGCAAGGCGCAGGAGCGGCAGCGGCTGAAAAGACCGGGTTGGCGGTGCAATTGCACCGAGCGCGAAAGCGAGGGCCAGCTTTTTCATGTTGAGTTTTCCTGTATTGCGCCGGTGTCCCGGCGATAGAGAAACGATCTCCGGCATGTCGGCCGGTACAGGGACCATAGGCAGGCGACCTCGCCGCCATCTGTCCGCCCGCTTACAAATTCGTAAGAATGGCCGAAATCCCCGCCGTTCGCCTCGCAATCGCCGCACGGAACCGCTAGTGGATGGTGAGACACCGGCGCGATGGGCCCTGCCGGAGAGCAGGATCTATGATGAGCTACGCTCCCCCCAAGCCGGCGGCGAAGGTGTTCGACCAGCACAAGCGGCTGATTGTCGTTCAGGTTGCCGCGGTCCTCGCCATTGTGCCGCTGCTGTTCACCAAGCCCTTTCTCGTCGAAGGTTCGGACGGGCACGAATACATCGAAGCGCTGGGCATCGGCTTCGTGCTGGTCTGCTTCCTTGGCCGGCTGTGGAGCATTCTCTATGTCGGCGGCAGGAAGAACGCCGAACTGGTCACCATCGGCCCGTTCTCGATGACCCGGAACCCGCTCTATTTCTTTTCCACGGTCGGCGCCGCGGGCGCCGGGTTGATGTATGGCTCGGTGCTGGTGGCGGCGGCACTGGCTCTGATGAGCTACCTTGTGTTTCGGGTGACGGCGCGCAAGGAAGCCGAGTTCCTGTCTGGAAAGTTCGGCATCGCCTACAGCGCCTATGCCGAGCGCACGCCGGCTTTCTGGCCGAACCCGCTGCTGTTTCACGACCAGGCTGAACGCCAATTCTCGACAAGAACGTTGCGGCGGACATTCGTGGACGGGCTCTATTTCCTGGCGCTGTTCCCGGTCATCGAGGCGATCGAGCAGTTGCGGATCAGTGGCGTGCTACCGGTGTTTTTCACCCTCTACTGACCGGAGCGCCGTGCCGCGCGGCGCACGCTGTGCAGCAGGATGGCGAGGCAGCCGACCAGAAGCAGGAAGCCGCCGGCAAGCGGCGGCAGCGCCAGCAGCTTCACCGCCGCGGTGATCGCCACGATCAGTAGCAGCGCCAGCGTCGCCAAACTGCCGTCGTCGATGAACATGCCGACGAGTTCCTTCAGGATGAGGCGGATGACGTTCATCGGGCAGCTCCCTGTGCAGCCTTGGGGTGGCTGGCGCGCAACCAGCGCACGATGGCGAAGGACGCGACGGCAATGATGGCGAAGATCGCCAGCAGCGCCAGATCGGCGCCCGGCCAGTCGGCGCCAAGGCCTTCGCCGGTCCAGAAAATGCCGAAGCTGGTCAACATCAGGCCGACGGCGAATTTGAGCGCATTTTCCGGTACCCGCGCCAGCGGCCTGTGCACCGCAAGGCCGATAATCGTCACCACGATGAAGGCCGCCAGCGCGCCAAGACCGGCATAGAAGGTCTGCGCATGCGCGGCACCCACGGCAATGACGATGAACACCACTTCGACACCTTCGAGCAGCACCGCCTTGAAAGCGGCGAGCCCGGCGAGATAATCGGCGCGGCGGTCATTGGCCTGTTGCTGCAAGGTGGCGGTCTCCTTGGAAAAGGCGGCGTCCTCGTCATGCAGGGCGATGACGCCGACACTGCGCAAAATGGCTTTTCTCAGCCAGCGCATACCAAACAGGATCAGGAGCACGCCGACGACGAACTGCAACACCGTGATGGGAACCAGCGCCAGCAGCGGTCCGAAGGCCAGCACCAAAGCCGCCAGCAGCGCCAGCGCAAGGGCGGCGCCAGTCAGCGCCGGCCGCCAGCTGCGGGTGACGCCGACCGCCAGAACGATGGTGAAGGCCTCGACCACTTCGACGAACGAGGCGAGGAACGAGGCGGTCACGGTGGAAAGTATGGGCGTCAGATCGTACATGAGGCTATCGGGTCCGGCGGAACGGCTCGTCGTCAATAGACGCAGGCGCTGGATGCCGTCCAGTCTCCAGCTTGTTCAGGCCGCGCTCCCGACATTGCCGACATCGATATTGACACTTGGCGAAGCCGCACAATAATCTGCGGCGTAATCGGTTACGCAACCGATTACGGTAGATCACAGTAGAGGAAATCGCGAGCAAGAAAACAACGCCATTGGGGCACCGGCCGGCACGCTGGTCGGGGCCTGCATCCTGCAGGTGCTGAGCACCGGGCTGCAGCTGCTCGGCGTCGGCGACAATTTCAAGCCGATCGTGATAGGCCTTGTCATCGTGCTTGCCGTCATCCTAGACGCCTACAGGGAAAAGCTGTTGCGGGTGATCCGTTAAAGCGCGCGGTGCTTTATCTTTTTTGTTTTATGCATGTCGTTTTCCCAAAACCGCTGCACACTTTTGGGCGACATGCATCAGAGGGACAGACGATGACGACGATTGCCGATGTCGCGCGCCATGCCGGAGTGTCGGTCGCAACCGTCTCGCATGTGATGAACCGCACGCGCCATGTCGAGCCGGAGACGGCCGAGCGCGTGCATTCTGCCATCGCCGCCTTGCGCTACAGCCCGAACACGCTGGCGCGCAGCCTCAGACGCGGCGAGACCAAGACCATCGGCCTGCTGCTGCCGGACAATTCCAACCCGTTCTTCGCCAGCGTGGCGCGCCAGATCGAGGATGCCGGCTTCCTTGCCGGCTATACGGTGATCCTGTGCAATTCCGACGGCAGCGCCGAGAAGGAGGAGCGCTATCTCCAGGTGCTGATGGCCAAGCAGATCGACGGGCTGATCTTCGCCGGCTCGTCCGACCATGCGCGGGTGTTCGCCAGCGTTCTGCCCGGCGTGCCGGCGGTGCTGCTCGACCGGGAGATCCATTCGGTCAATGTCGATTCCGTGCTGGTCGATCACGATCATGGCGGCTATCTCGCCGGCCGCTATCTGGTCGGGCTCGGCCACCAGAAGATCGGCGTCATCGGCGGCCCGCGCGATTCCAGCTCCAGCCCGGCCCGTCTGCGCGGCTTCGCCAGGGCGCTGCAGGAAGCCGGCCTCGACCTGCCGGCGAACGCGGTGGTCGATTCCGACTATCACTTCGCCGGCGGCCGCACCGCGATGGAGCGGCTGATGGCGCAGGCGCCCGGCATCACGGCGCTGTTTGCCTGCAACGATCTGATGGCCATGGGAGCGCTGACGGTGCTGCGGGCGCGGGGCCTGCGGGTTCCGGACGACATGTCGATGATCGGCTTCGACGACATCCCCTATGCCGTCACCACCTGGCCGCCGCTGACGACGATCGCACAACCGGTCGAGAAGATCGGTACGCGCGCGGTGAGCCTGCTGCTCGCTCGCGTTGCCGAGCCGGCGGCGCATTCGCGCCGCGAAGTGCTCACGCCCGTGCTCGTCGAAAGGGAGAGCTGCGCGCCGCTTCGGCAGTAGAGCCAGCCTTCTAGTCTAGGCGTCTGCGCTGCCCCTCACCTGCCTGCCGGCATCCTCTCCCCGTATAGTGACGGGGAGAGGGGCGCTCTCATCGATGGTTTCGCCAATCGGCGGCGTTGCAAGACATAGTGCCGAAGGTGAGGTCAGCCACTTTCTCCCCGTCACTATACGGGGAGAAATGCCCGGCAGGGCAATGAGGGGCAGCGCTGCCATGGCAAGCAGAGTTTCGATCGGCTTTGACTACTCGAGCAAATTTCTTCACGCTGCCGGCTGCAGGGCTGCCCGGAGCAGCATGCCGAAGAGGTCGCGCGGCTCGTCGGGGTCGGCGAGCAGGTCGAGCTCTTCATAGAGGCCGGTCGCCTGGAGCTGGTCGCGGACATAGCGAAGTGCTGAAAAATCCTCGGTGGCGAAGCCGACGGAATCGAACAGCGTGATCTGTTCCGCCGTCTTGCGGCCTTCTGCCTGGCCGGTCATCACCTGCCACAGCTCAGTCACCGGATGGTCGGCGTCGAGCTGCTGGATCTCGCCCTCGATACGCGTCTGCGGCGGGAATTCGACGAAGATGTCGGAGCGCAACAGGATGTCGCGGTGCAGCTCGGTCTTGCCGGGGCAGTCGCCGCCGACCGCGTTGATGTGCACGCCGGAGCCGACCATGTTGTCAGTCAGGATGGTGGCGTACTGTTTGTCGGCGGTCACCGTGGTGATGATGTCGACGCCTTCCACCGCATCCTGTCCGGTCGTGCAGATGGTGATGTCAAAACCTTTGCCGGCGAGGTTGCGGGCGCATTTTTCCGAGGCTGAGCGGTCGATGTCATAGAGCCGCAGCCGGTCGACGCCGAGCAGCGCCTTGAAGGCGACGGCCTGGAATTCGGACTGGGCGCCATTGCCGATGATGGCCATCGAGCGCGAACCCTTGGGCGCCAGATATTTGGCCGCGACAGCGGAGGTGGCCGCGGTGCGTAGCGCCGTCAGGATCGTCATTTCGGTGAGCAGCATCGGATAGCCTGAGCCGACATCGGCGAGCACACCGAAGGCGGTGACTGTCTGGCGGCCCTCGCGCATGTTCTTCGGGTGGCCGTTGACATATTTGAAGCCGTAGAGGCGGCCGTCGCTGGTCGGCATCAACTCGATGACGCCGTCATGGCTGTGCGAGGCGATGCGCGGCGTCTTGTCGAACAGCTCCCAGCGGCGGAAATCCTCTTCGATATAGGCGGCGAGTTCGGTCAGGAACCGCTCGACGCCGATGGTCAGCACCAGCTTCATCATGCGGTCGACGCTGACGAAGGGGACGATGGCAAGGCGGGAAGGCTGGGTCATGCAATGCTTCCGGAATGGCTGCGGGTCGGGCGGTCCATGATGCGGCGGCCCATCAGGCTGGCGGCGAGGTCGACCATCAGGGTCGCGGTGCGGCCGCGCTCGTCGAGGAACGGGTTGAGCTCGACCAGGTCGAGGCTGGAGACCAGGCCGCTGTCGGACAGCATCTCCATCACCAGATGCGCCTCGCGGAAAGTGGCGCCGCCGGGCACGGTGGTGCCGACGGCCGGCGCGATGGAGGGATCGAGGAAATCGACGTCGAGGCTGACATGCAGCAGGCCGTTGGCCTCTTCGACGAGGGCCAGGAAAGCGCGCAGCAAAGGCGCGACGCCGTGCTCGTCGATGGTGCGCATGTCATGCACGGTCACGCCGGCTTCGCTCAGCGCCCGGCGCTCGGCCGGATCGACGCTGCGCAGGCCCATGACGCAGATGCGGGCGGGATCGACGGCGACGGGCAGGTCCGGGAAATAGCCGTTGAAGCCTGGCCGGCCGCTGGCATAGGCGAGCGGCACGCCGTGCAGATTGCCGCTGACGGTGGTGTCGAGCGTGTGGAAATCGGGATGCGCGTCGAGCCACAGCACGAAGAGCGGCCGGCCGCGCTCGGCCGCCCGACGGGCTATGCCCGACACCGTGCCGGCTGATATCGCGTGGTCGCCGCCAAGGAAGATCGGCATCGCGTCCTTCGAAGCCGCGTAAGCGGTTTCGGCGATCGCCGCCGTCCAGGCGGAAATCTCCGGCAGAGCCTTCAGCGCAAGGTTGCCATGGACGATGGCGCGCGCCGCAGCCGGTTGCACCGCGCCCCAGTCCTCGACCTCATGGCCGAGTTCGGAGAGAACCGAGACAAGCCCTGCCGTGCGCAAAGCGCTCGGCCCCATCTCGCATCCCATCCTGCCCGCGCCGTCCTGCACCGGCGCGCCAACGATCCTGCAGCGCATGATTCTTTTTGTCCTTGCAATTAATTGGGCGATTGATGCGTTGGAATGAACCATCTTGGCCCGGCAGTTTGAACAGGCGAAATTGGCATTTCGAAAAGATTGATTTATCATTCCGATAAGTCATCTTGATCAAAGTGGATAGATTCATGGACGCGCTCGATGAAAGGCTGGTCACGCTGCTGCGGCACGACGCCCGGCGCAGCATCTCCGATTTCGCGGTCGATCTCGGCGTCTCGCGCGCCACGGTCAGGGCGCGCATGGAGCGGCTGGAAAAGTCGGGTGAGATCATCGGCTACACCGTGGTGCTGCGCGCCGACGCCGTCGACCAGCGGATACGCGGCGTGATGATGATCGAGATCGAAGGCCATGCCGCCGACCGCGTGGTCCGGGCGCTTGGCGGTCTGGCCGAGGTTTCGACCATTCACACCACCAATGGCCGCTGGGACCTGGTGGTCGAACTCGGCACGGCGTCGCTTACCGATTTCGACGCGGTGCTGCGCCGCATCCGGCTGATCCCCGGCATAACGGGCAGCGAGACCAGCCTGCTGCTGGCGACGCCGAGAACGACAAGGGCGAGGCTGGCCTAGTCAGGCTGACGTGCTTACACAAAGCTGGGGTGCGGAACAGGCGGACGGGTCGGCTGCCTGATGAAGCTTGTATTGGCCTGTTCGGCAATCTGCTCAGCTTCGCTGCGCGTCAGCCCCATCAGCAGTCGGCCTCCTATCTCCGCCGGCAGGGCTGAAATCAAATCGTAGACAAGCCAGCGGTCACATGGGTCTTGAATGGCTGCGAATCTCATTGGCGCTCCTCTTGTCAGCGCACTTAAATTTTTGACGAGGGCGGATCGTTCCGGCTTTAATCGAAACTGCGGATGCGGCGTTGATCAGAACAGCTTTGGCTGATTGGCTGCGGCAAGCTCGAAATGCATGTAGTCCTTGGTGCCGGTGGCGCCGCCCAGCCAGCGCAGGCCGCCGCCGTCGCTGGCGGCCAATCCGGCTGCCGCCTGCGGGGCCAGGTTGAAGAAGCCGAAGCGGGCAACCGAAGCGTCGGTGCCGATGATCTTGGGGGAGCCGACCTTGGCGGCCCGGCGGGAGAGGTCGGCGGCATCGGCCAGCAGCTTCGCGGTCGACCTGGCCTTGGCCGGTGTGGCGCCGGCGCCTTGCAACAGCGTGGCGAGATCGGTCTGCTTGGCGGGAACGGCGGTTGCCAGCTGATGTGCCGTGGTGAGCTTCGCCGCCGGCAGTGTCACGCCGCTGAGCCGTTTTATGGCGTTGCCCATGGCGGCCTTGAGGCCATCGGCATTGGCGAATGCGGCAACGACAGCGGCGTTGGCCTTCGACAGCACAATAGCCGCCGGCAGCAGCGTGTCATAAGGGCCGCCGGCGCGCAGCGTGGCGCTCTCGGCGCCGTATAGGTCGACACCGGTAAAGGCGGCGATGATGGTCAGCGGCAAAATGGTCTTCTTGACGTTGGGGTTGATCGCCGGATCGATGTCCACCGCCCAGCCGAAGGAATGATTGCTGAGCTGCGTGGGCGAGTTGACATTGGGCCTTATGTTGAAGCCGCCGACACTCTTGATCGGGTCCAGTGCTGCCAGCGCCCTCTTGGCGGTAAGCAGCGCGACGGTGTTCGCCAGCCTGGCCTTGAGTACGGGATGCACCGGCGACTTGAAGCTCGCCTTGGGGAAGCCGGCCCCCAGCATCTGGTTGTAATAGGCGTTGACCCGGTCGATCGCCTTGGCCGGATCGCTGGGCGCGCCGAACTTGGCATAGAGCCGGGTGCGAATGTTCTGAAATCCGGCAAAGCCATCGCTGATGTTGTTTCTGACGAAGGCCGAGAGCTTGTTCCATTCCGCCAGTATGTCGGCAGCACTTGCGGACGAGGCGGCCTCGAGAGGGTTGATCCGGTCCAGCGCCGTCAGCAGCGCCAACCTTAGCGTGGCGGCCAGTTCGCGCCGGTTGAGCGCCTGTGGCAACGCCGTCACGGCCGGCGCCTCGAGCCCGGGAAACAATGTCGTCTGCAGATGGCCATCATAGGCCATCAGCTGCTTTTCGAGCTGCGGCCACAGCCAGATCAGCGCTTCGCGGTCCGTGATCCGCGCCGTGATCGCCGCAACGATCGCCTCGACCCCGTACTTGGCAATCTGATCGACGTTGGCATCGGCTGTCATGGCAAATCCCCCAAGATACGGCGCGACTCCGTCAGAAAGACCGCAGAATCGCGCGCCTCCTGCTTTGCCGGCCAGCGCCTGAAAAAAGACGAATCCACTGCACCCCTCGGTCAAGCAGTCGCAAACATCTGATACGATACTACCGCATCCCGGTTTTCTTTCAACGGCGACCTGATGCTTTTGTCTCAGAACTATGACTTGCTCTCAGCAGGCGTCAAAGTCACGAACAACTTGGGCTGTAAGAGGTTGCAATCTTGTGGCGATCCGCGTCACCGAAATCTGTATTGACCGATTTGGCAGATCATCCGCGGCCAACTGTTGGCCTTGGCCCAGGTGCGGCGGGCGCTATCCGGAAATCCTCCACGTGACGGAGGCTTGCTACCGGCCGTGGGTGATGGCAGGATAAAAGGCCGCAACGAGCGGCCTCTGGCGGTCGTTGCGTTCCAATGGATTATGAAGCATTTTCCCAAGGTGCGGGTTCTCCTCACAATGTGCGGCAGCCTCGTTTCGCCTTGGTCGCCCTTAACTTTTCGCAATGTGCGCTCTGCCTGCCTCAGGCCGCAGGGCATGTAATTCCACGGGGTCAAGCCTCATGACAGAGATTTGTGCTCGGGTCGTATGCCGTCGGCGAAGACAAGGCATCGCGTCACAATCAGCGCCCCCTGGCATTCGTGCCCAGGTGAAGAATGCCGTTGCGCACCTCACGCCCTCATGTCTCAAAACAGGTCGGTAGACCCGCGGATGATTTCGAAGTTTGCGGGGTTGCCCACGGTCCGGCGAGAATTCTAAAAGACATTCATAATGACACAGCACGCAAAAGACGCTCGAATTCTGATGTACAGCCACGACACGTTCGGGCTCGGCCATTTGCAGCGCTGTCGAACGATCGCGCATTCGCTGGTCGGGGATTTCCGCGGACTTCAGGTGCTTATCATTTCGGGCGCGACCATCGCCGGCGCCTTCGACTACCGCGCTCGTGTCGACTTCGTGAAGATCCCCAGCGTCATCAAGCTGCGCAACGGCGAATACACCTCGCTGGAAAAGGATATCGATCTGCATGAGACGCTAAGAATGCGGCAGTCGATCATCCGCCATACGGCCGAGAGCTTTCGGCCGGATATCTTCATCGTCGACAAGGAACCGCTCGGCCTGCGCGGTGAGATCGAGGATACGCTTTCCTACCTCAAGACGCGGGGCACCACGCTGGTGCTTGGCCTGCGCGAGGTGATGGACGCGCCGCATCTGCTCGAAGCGGAGTGGGCGCGCAGGGATGTGATGCGCAAGATCGGCCTGTTCTACGACAAGGTCTGGGTCTATGGCCCGCCGGATTTCTACGATCCGTTGACCGGCCTGGATGTGCCGCCGGCGGTCAGGGCAAAGATGAAGTTTGTCGGTTTCCTGCAACGGAGCCTGCAGCAGAACCAGTTGCCCGGTCACCGGCCCGAGGGCGACTATATTCTGGTAACCACCGGTGGCGGCGGCGACGGTGCCGAACTGATCCACAACGTCATTGATGCCTATCAGCAGGATCCGCGATTGCAGCACAGGGCGCTGATCGTGCTTGGGCCTTACATGCCGGCGCGCAAGCGCAACAAGCTGGTCAGGAAGGGGGCCAAGATCCCCTATGTGAAGATCATCGAGTTCGACAACCGCATGGAAGAGCTGATTGCCGGCGCCAAGGCGGTGGTGGCGATGGGCGGTTACAACACCTATTGCGAGATATTGTCTTTCGACAAGCCTGCGCTGATCGTGCCGCGCATCACGCCGCGCGAGGAACAACTGATCCGGGCACGGCGTGCAGCCGAACTCGGCCTCATCGATATGCTTTTGCCGGAAGAAGCCGAGGATTCCCAGCGGTTTGCCGATGCACTGGAGATGTTGCCGAACCGGCCCCGCCCATCGCAGAGCAATGCGCACATGACGCTGGAAGGACTGCCTCATATCTCCGAAATCGTCGCGGAACTGCTCGACCGCCGGGCCGGCCATTACCTTTCGGTCATTGAAGGCATGAACTGAGTTGCAAAACCGCAAGATCGTCGTGGTTCTGAAGGGCTATCCGCGGCTCTCGGAAACCTTCATTGCGCAGGAATTGCTCGGCCTGGAGCGTGCGGGCTTCGACCTGATACTCTTCGCGCTCAGGCGGCCGACCGACGCACAGCGTCACCCCGTGCATGACGAGATCAAGGCGCCCGTCCATTATCTGCCGGAATATCTGCACAGGGAGCCGTTGCGCGTGCTTCGCTCGCTGTTTACCGCTCTGCCGCGGCCGGGCTTCTGGCGCGCGCTCAAATCGCTGGCTGCCGATATCCCCCGCGACTTTACGCGCAATCGCGTGCGCCGCTTCGGGCAAGCGCTGGTGCTGGCGGCCGAGTGGCCGCAAGACGCGGGCTGGCTGCATGCCCATTTCGTGCATACTCCGGCATCGGTGACGCGCTATGCCAGCCAGCTTCGTGGCCAGCCCTGGAGCTGCTCGGCTCATGCCAAGGACATCTGGACTTCGGCGGATTGGGATCTGGCCGGCAAGCTTTCCTCGGCACGCTGGACGGTCACCTGCACGCAGACTGGCTTCGACCGTCTGAAAAAACTCGCCAATGGCAGCTCGTCCGTGCATCTGAGCTATCACGGGCTCGACCTTGATCGCTTTGGCAGTTTCGACGCGGCGCGAAAACAACATGACGGCTCGACGCAGGACGAACCGGTCCTCATCCTGAGCGTCGGGCGCGCCGTTGCAAAGAAAGGTTACGACACGTTGCTGGAGGCTCTCGCCCTCCTGCCTGGCGATCTGGCGTGGCGTTTCGAGCATATCGGCGGCGGCGAGGAACTGGAACGGCTCAAGGCGCTGGCGCGAAAGCTCGGACTGGATGGTCGCGTCACCTGGAAAGGTGCGCTGGCGCAGAAGGAAGTACTCGAGCACTACCGCAGCGCCGACATCTTCGCCCTGGCCTGCAGGATCACCGCAGATGGCGACCGGGACGGTCTGCCAAATGTTCTGGTGGAGGCGGCCAGCCAGCGGCTTGCCTGCGTGTCGACCGATATTTCCGGCGTGCCGGAGCTTCTGTCGTCGGATGAAACAGGGTTGCTGGTGCCGACGGAAAACCCGACTGCCCTGGCACAGGCGCTGGAGCGCCTGATCCGCGATCCCGTGCTGCGCGCTCGCCTCGGCGACGCCGCAGAACGGCGCGTGCGCGGCAATTTCGATCATATGGCAAGCATCGGACAGCTCAAGGACCTGTTCGAGCGGGAGTGGCGGGCCGCCGAATGAAGCGGCTGCGCGCTTTGTTCTATGTCCAGCACCTGCTCGGCATCGGCCATCTCGCGCGCGCCAGCCGCATTGCGGCGGCTCTGGCCGATGACGGGTTTGACGTAACCGTCGTGACCGGCGGAGCGCCGATCGCGGGCTTTCCGGGACCGGGCGTAAAATCTGTAACCCTGCCGCCTTTGACCTCCGGCGATGAAGGATTTTCCGGACTTGTCGACCTGCAGGGCAAACCCATCGACGATGATTTCAAGACACGGCGTTGCGAGATGCTGCTGCAGGCATTCCGCGATTGCAGGCCTGACATCGTCATTGTCGAGGCGTTTCCCTTTGGACGCCGGCAGATGCGTTTCGAACTCTTGCCGCTGATCGAGGCCATCGACGCGATGTCGCCCAGACCGCTTTTGGCGACGTCCGTGCGCGATATCCTTCAGGAGCGCGTCAAGCCGGGCCGAAACGAGGAAACGATCGATCTCGTCAACAGGCATTTCGACCTTGTCATGGTCCATGGCGATCCGGCTTTCGCAACCATCGACAAGACATTTCCACTGGCTGGCGCAATCAGGGCCGAGGTCGCCTACACAGGGCTCGTTGCCGCGCCGCCGGCGCCCACGGCCTCCGAGCGTTTCGACGTTCTGGTCTCGGTTGGCGGCGGGGCCGCCGGAAAGAGCCTTGTCAGATCCACCGTCGCAGCGGCGCGGAATGCCGACAACGCCTGGAAATGGTGTTTGATCACCGGCCCAAACCTGCCGAAGGACGAGTTCGACGCGATCTCAGGCGATGCCGTGCCGGGCCTGTCCATCTTCCGGTTCCGTGAGGATTTCGCCAGCCTGCTGAACGGCGCCCGGCTGTCAGTCTCGCAGGCGGGTTACAACACGGTCTGCGATGTCCTGCGCGCGGGGTGTCGCTCCCTGCTCGTTCCCTTTGCAGCCGGCGGGGAAACCGAACAGACGGTTCGCGCCCTGATGCTCGAAGAGCTCGGTCTTGCAACGGTGCTGACGGAAAAGGACCTGACGCCTGAAGGTCTGGCGCAAGCGATCGAACAGGCGCTTGCGGGGCCGGCGCCAGCCGCGCATCGTCTCGATCTGGACGGCGCGCGTCGCTCAGCGCAAATCCTGCGCGAGCGGTATCGAACCTGGTCCCTGAAAACCTAGCTAATGCGGTCGCATCTCGGTTGGATTCGCGCAACGCGCTTCAAACAGTTCCAATCAGCATGAAGCGCGTATATTTTTTTGTCGGCAGTTCGCCGGCGAACCTGATCTCCCGCAGCCTCGCCATTGCCTCGAAGGCTGCAAGTGAAGCCACGCAGTTGATGTGCGTCGGCTCGCTGAAATAATCGTTCGATTGCAGCAGCACATTCGTGCCTCGTGGAAGCAGGGCAAGCCAGGCGCTGAGATCGGCTATGTGTTCGCAGCTCGTGTTGACCACCAGGTCGGGCCGCCCGGCCGCATAGTCGAGTGCGTACATGTCTGCCGTCAGCGCCCGAAAGCGGTCGCCGGCTTCCCGGTTGAGGGTCCGGGCGACCGGCCCGACTTCAGGATCGATGTCGATGCTGTCGATCGCCGCGATGTCGAAACGGGCGTCGTTGAAAAGCATTGCCGGCAATACGCCGTACCATCCACCCAGAACCCATATGCGACCGAAGCGGCCGCCGCGGCTTTCAAACAGCTTGTCGAGCGCCCACATCTTGCAGGCGACCTGCTTGTGGTTGAAGGCGTTGGCGATATCCGCCTGCGGATGCTTGGCGATGACGCGCGCCAGTCCGGCCACGAGAGGGTGGTTGACATAGGCAGCAATTCCCCGTGTGAGGTCCAGGGCTTGCTCGTGCCCTTCCAGGCTGGCATTGGCCAAGCCGGCATTGCGTGGTTGCGTGACATCCATCATATTCGTCTTGTAGGGTGGGATTTCGGGCGACACAACGCAATCTTGCCCCTGCAAGGCTGTTTGATCCGCGGACATGATTATGCTGCTAGCCGCTTCGCCATTGCCCGGAGAGAACCGGTTGCATCTGTCCGGACCGTCGGCGTCCTGCATGCATTGCGGCTTCGAGTTTGTCGTTGGCGACGAAGACATTGCCGATACGCCCTTCGCCGGCAGGTGCTTTTGCATCCTGCATCCTTCCAACTGAAGGGCCCACAGTCGCATATGGAACCCAGCCTAGCCCGCTATATCTGGAAGCACACCAGGAAGCAGCAGATCTGGATATTGGCGATCGTCTTGCTTTCGATGATCACGTATTTCATGTCCTTCGACCTGCCGAAGCTGATCGTCAACGGCCCGATCCAAGGCAAGGGGTTCGAGCAACCGGGCGCGACCCTGCCATTCATGAGGCTGCACTATAACCTTCCGTTCATTGGCGAGGTCCAGTTCTTCTCCGGTTTTCAACTCGACCGCACGGCGACGCTGCTTGCCCTGAGCCTTGTGTTCCTCTTGCTGGTCGTCATCAACGGCCTGTTCAAACTCTACATCAACACCTACAAGGGCCGCCTCGGCGAACGCATGTTGCGGCGTATCCGCTTCGATCTGATCGATCGTGTGCTGCGGTTTCCGCCGATTTACTTCAAGCGGGTGAAATCGGCCGAAGTGGCGACCATGGTGAAGGACGAGGTGGAGCCGCTGGGCGGCTTCATCGGCGATGCCTTCCTGCAGCCGGTGCTGCTCGGTGGCCAGGCGCTGACAGCCATGTTGTTCATCATGGTCCAGAACGTCTGGCTCGGAACGATAGCGATGGTGATCGTGGCGATCCAGATCGTGCTTATTCCGCGAATGCGGCGGCGGCTGATCGTGCTCGGGCGCCAACGGCAATTGACGGCGCGCGCGCTTTCGGGCCGGGTTGGCGAAATCGTCGACGGCATCGGCGCGGTTCACGTCCACGACACGTCAAACTACGAGCGCGCCGACATAGCTGCCCGGCTCGGGCTCATCTTCAAGATCCGCTTCGATCTTTACCAATGGAAATTCATGGTAAAGTTCCTCAACAATTTTCTCGCGCAGCTCACGCCCTTTCTGTTCTACATGATCGGCGGGTATCTGGTCATCGGGGGTCGGCTGGACGTCGGCCAGCTCGTGGCCGTGATCGGCGCCTACAAGGACCTGCCCGGACCGATGAAGGAACTGATCGACTGGGATCAGGATCGGCAGGATGTCCAGGTCAAATATCAGCAGGTCGTTGAACAGTTCACCGTCGAGGATATCATTGCGCCGGGAATCGGAGCACTGACGATCGACGATCCTGGTCCGATGACAAACCCGCTGTCGGCGGTCGGTCTGTCCATAGCAGACGATGGCGGTGCGATGCTCCTCAACCGTATCTCCATGCAGGTCAAGCCGGCTGAGACGGTGGCGCTGGTCAGCACCCCAACAGGTGGAGCGGAGGCGCTGGCAGAAGCCTTCGCGCGGCTGAACTGGCCGGAAAGCGGAAAGGTCGCTTCGGGCGCCGATGACCTGCTTGAACTCCCCGAAGCAGTGACCGGTCGGCGCATGTCCTACGCCTCGTCGGATGTTTTCCTGTTCCAGGCAAGCCTGCGCGATAACCTGCTCTACGGGTTGAAGCATGCGCCGCTCACATCGGTGACTTATGACGGCGCCGCGGCAGACCAGCAGCGCTGGAACATCGACGAGGCGCGCCGGTCGGGCAATCCGGATTTCGATACCCACAGCGACTGGATCGACTATGCTTCCGCCGGTGCTACCGGCCCGCACGACCTCTTTGAGGCCGTGCGCCGGGTGCTCGACGCGGTTCTTCTGTCGCGCGACATTCTGGATCTTGGCTTGCGCTCTTCGGCCGACCTCACGCGTCACACGAAGCTTGCCGGGCGGATCGTCGAACTGCGTGCGGCGCTGCGAACCCGGCTGGAACAGGAAGGGCTGCGCGAGCTGGTGGTTCCTTTCGAGCCGGGCGCTTACAACACGGAAGCGACGATCGGCCAGAACCTGCTCTTCGGCGCTGCCGCCGGCCCCGAACTGGCCGACAAGGCACTGGCCGCCAATCCCTATTTTGCGTCCGTGCTGAAGCAAGCCGGCCTCGACCGCACGCTCTACGAAATGGGCATGGAGATCGCCGAACAGGCGATCGAGCTGTTTGCCGACCTGCCGCCCGATCACCAGTTCTTCCAGCAGCTCGCCTTCATGAGCGCCGAGGAGATACCTGCCTACGAGACCTTGCTGCAGCGGCTCAAGAACCGTCCTTACGAGGCGGTTTCGGAGGCCGACCGGGCTATGATCATCACCCTGAGCTTTGCCTATATCGAGCCCCGGCACCGCTTCGGTCTGCTGACCGACGAGCTGATGAGCAAGATCGTCGCCGCACGCAACCAGTTTTATGAAAACCTGCCGTCCGAGTTGCAAAACGCGATCGAACGGTATGATCCTGGCAAATACATTGCCGCGGCCACCGTCATGGACAATGTCCTGTTCGGGCGTGTGGGCAACAACCATCCCGACGCGCCGGATCGCATACGCTCCATCGTCTACGACATTCTTGACGAGCTGGGGCTTTACGCCGAGCTTCTGGATGTCGGCCTGGACTTCAACGTCGGCGCCGGCGGCAGGCGGCTGACCGGTGGACAGCGACAGAAGCTCGATGTTGCCCGGGCCCTGCTCAAGCGTCCCGATTTTCTCATTCTCAACCGGCCGCTGTCGGCGCTCGACCAGCGCGTGCAGGACAAAGTTCTGCGAAACGTGCTCGAGGAAGCCAGACGCGACGACCATGCACCGGCAATTGTGTGGGTGGTGACGAGTCCGGCAATGGCGATGATGTTCGATCGCGTTATCGTCTTTGACTCAGGCCAATTGGTGGAAGACGGTACACACGAGACACTTTTGGCAGACAACGGTATCTTCAAGGAACTTCTGTCATAGTCTGGCAGACGCGAATTAGGAAGGTTTGCGACAATGCTGCTCAAGGATGAAGTTGGAATGCTGCAACGCGTTCCCTTGTTCTCTGGCATCGAGCCGGCAAAGCTCAAGCTGCTCGCGTTCACATCCGATCGCGTGAACTACAGCGCCGGCCAGATCCTTTTCCGGCAGGGCGACGAGGCAGACGCCGCCTATGTCATCCTTTCGGGCAGGGCGGATATTCTGGTCGATTCCGACAGCGGGCCGATAAAAGTTGCCGAGCTGCTGCCAAATTCGATCGTCGGCGAGATCGCCATATTGTGCAACAGCTCCCGCACTGCCACCGTCAGAGCGGCAAGTGATCTGGAGGCCTTGAGAATCCGCAAGGATCATTTCCTGAGGCTTATGAAGGAGTTCCCGGAAATGACCATCGAGATATTGCGGGTTCTTGCCGATCGGCTAAGCCATACGACCGCGGATCTGATCGACGCACGAACCGCCTAGAGCTACGATGGGCGAAAGCTAGCATGGACGACGATTTTTTCCAGGTCAGATTTTGGGGCGTGCGCGGCAGCATTGCGGTATCCGGGCCAGAATTCGTTCGCTATGGCGGCAACACAAACTGCATCGAGATGCGATGCGGCAAGCATACGCTTCTGTTCGACGCTGGCTCCGGCCTGCGGCCTGCCGGCAGGGCGTTTCAGGCGGCGGATGTGACCGATTTCGACCTGTTTTTCACCCATTGCCACTACGATCACATCATCGGGCTGCCGGCTTTTGCGCCGATCTTTGACCCGAGCGTCAAGCTTACGGTTTGGTCCGGGCATCTTGCAGGACGCATGACGACCCGGCAGATGATCGATGAGTTCATACGGCCGCCGTGGTTTCCGGTGAAAATGGACGTCTGCAAGGCAAAGCTCGACTGCCGCGATTTCGTGTCCGGAGACGTGCTTCGGCCGCGCGAAGGGGTGGTGGTTCGGACCGGCAGTCTTACCCATCCGGGCGGCTGCATAGGCTACCGGGTCGAATGGGGCGGCCGCGTCGTGGCGGTGATCACAGACACCGAGCACGAGCCGGACAAACTCGATCAGTCGGTGCTCGGCCTGATCAAAGATGCCGACCTCGTCATTTACGATTGCACCTACACCGAGAAGGAAATGGAACGCCGCCGCGGTAACGGCCACTCGACATGGCAACAGGGCGTCAAGCTCTGTGAAGCCGCCGGTGCGCAGGGGCTCGCGCTGTTTCACCACGATCCGACACGCACCGACGAGCAACTGGACGGGATGGAGAAACTGGCCAAGGACAGGTTTGCCGGCGCTTTTGCGGCGCGGGATGGCCTTACGCTCCAATTCCCGGTCTCATTGCCCAAAAAGCGCTGAGCTATTTTCCGGCGCTGCGTTCAATCAATGTCCTGATCGGAAGCCATGCGCAGGCTTCTGCCCGTGCGGTGACCGTGAACAGCCGTTCGAGGAAAAGCCAGGCCGATTCATCATGGACGAGATGGTGGGTGAGCAGGCCGACCGGTTCGCCGCCGTCGAATGCATGCTGCAATTGCGCGACGATGGCCTGGACCAACAGGCCATGGTCGCGGCAACCGCGCGTGCCATGCCAATCCATGATGTCGACATTGCTGTTGATGACCGCCAAAGGAGCCGGCTTCGGCGGGCCAAAGACCGACAATGCCGCAAATCCTATCGATCCAAGGTCGGACACCAGGCCGGCGTCGATCCTGTTCCAGGGCGGCACCAGCATCGGAACGGCACGTGCGCCGTGCAGGCCAGTTACGCGCGACAGCCCGCGAGCCAGATCATCGAGCCCCGCCTCGCGTGGCCGATGCGCGCCGAGCTCCTGCTTCTTCTGGTCCTCGGGGGCATGATTTCGATGCGCCCAGCCATGGATGGCGACGGTGGCATGCGGCGCCTTGTCAAGCCGGACGACAAGCTTCCCGTCGGTCTGCGCCGGAATGACGGCCAGAGTGACCGGGACAGCGAATTCACCGGTGAGGTCGAGCAGCCGATCAAGTGCCGGCGTCGGATCCACGGCGTCATCGTCGCGCAGCCAGAACTCCGCCTTGCGGCCCGCCCGTTGCAGGCGCGCCAGCTCTTCCACCAAGGGCTGCCAGATCGGATCGGTTGTCATGAGACCGGGATCTTCTTGAGAAGTTCGGCCAGATGCGCCGCTGCGCCACCGAGGGAACGTTCTTCGAGGACGAAACGTCTGGCTTCTGCGGCCATGACGGTTCTTTCGTCGTTGCTGGCCAGAAGCCTTGCAATGGCGGAAGCGAACGCCGCGACATCGCCCGGCAGGGTGAGAAAGCCGGTCTGGCCATCCCGCACGACCTCCGGGACGCCGGCAATGTCGTGAGCCACCACCGGAAGGCCGGCGGCCTGTGCTTCAAGATAGGCAACGCCATAGGCCTCGCCATAACCCGGCCAGACGTAGATTCCCCCGCTGTAAAGGACATCCGGCACGGCGGCCGGCTCGATTGCGCCAAGCCATTCGATACGGTCGGCGGGCAAGCCGGCGAATTGCGCTTCGACCTCGTCGCGGGCAGGCCCGTCGCCGACCACCGACATGGTCCAGGGCAGGTGGCCGATCGAACCGAGCGCTTGCGCCAGCATGCGATAGCTCAAGACTTTGTCGCCCGGGCGCATCATGGCGACGGTAACGAGGCGCGTCGGACAACCCCGTGATGGCATTTCGCGGAATGCCGATGTGTCGATGAAGGGCGAAAGCATGCCGAAAGCGGCGTCGGGGATCGCATCTGCCAGCCCCTGGCGATCCCTTTGGGTGAGGCAGATATTCAGCACCGCCTGTTCGATGGCTCGCGCCACCAACGCCTGGCTATCGGCCCACAAGCCGGCGTTGCGCCGCCTGGAATAGGAGGCTTCCGCCGTGACATAGGGGACAGCAAAGGCCGACGCCAGCTCGGGCCCGATCAAGTCGGGCGCCTTGTAGTAGGGATGGTAGGTGAACCAGAGATCGGGCTTGCCGTCACGATGCCAAAGCTTGGTCAGCCGCGCCGCTTCGTCCGCGGCCTCGATCTTGAGCGCATCGAAACTTTTCGGCTCCGGCTGGCGTAGATAGAAGCGCAACTCGGATGCCAGTTCGACGCTATGCCCTGCGTGCTCCAGCGCCTTGACCAGCATCCGTGCCATCTGGCGGTCGCCGGAGACGACGGGATGATTGGGTGACTTCAGCGGCGCGTAGAAGGCAATTCGCATCGCGCGACCCTATCATCGGAAAGCCTGCGCAAGTCAATTTCGAAGCATGATCGACTTCACCTTCAAGAGCTGGAATGTGCTATCTAATGCTCATGGAAACAGCTGTCGCGTCCGACCCGTTCGTCGCTTCTTTGCCGGTCTTCGCAAAGTTCGAAAGCGTGGCCGATATCGACAATTATCGGTCTCTGCCCGATGGCTGGGCGCTGGCCACCGCCGACATTGTCGGCTCGACCAAGGCGATCAAGGCGGGGCGCTATAAAACCGTCAATATGGCAGGCGCCAGCGTTATTTCGGCGCTGCTCAATGCGCTGGGCCGGCAAGATCTTCCCTATGTCTTCGGCGGCGACGGCGCACTCGTGGCGTTTCCCGGCTCGGCGCTTGAGATCGCCCGCAACGCGCTGGCTTCTGTCCAGAGATGGGTGGCGGACGAACTGGACCTGACCTTGCGTGCGGCAATCGTGCCGATAAAGGACATAAGAGCGCAAGGCTTCGATGTTCGCGTGGCGAGGTTCCAGGCCTCCGAAGCGGCCTTCTATGCCATGTTCGCCGGCGGTGGCGGCAGTTGGGCGGAAGCCGAGATGAAAGCCGGGCGATACCGCATCGACCCTGCGCCGGCCGGTTCGCGGCCGGATCTGACCGGCCTCTCCTGCCGCTGGAACCCGATCGAAGCCCGGCACGGCGAAATCGTCTCGATCATAGCCATACCGGGGGCTTCGCGAGACCTGCGCGGGTTTCAGTTTCTGGCTTCCGACATCATCGCCCTTGCCGGCAGGCAGGAGCGCGATGGCCACCCGGTGCCGGTGGAGGGGCCTGGCTACAGTCTGCTGCCCGCCGGCCTCGACGTCGAGGCGCGGGCGACGGCGCCGCCAGGGCGGCGGTGGCGGGTGAAGCTGTGGGTGATGTTCCTGATGACGCTTACGGCTGTCACCGATAGATTTGGCTGGACGATCGGCCGTTTCGATCCGAAGGTCTACAAACGCGAAGTGGCCAGCAATTCGGATTTCCGGAAGTTCGACGACGGCTTGAAGATGACCATCGATGTTGACGCGGATGTCTTGCAACGGATCGAGGACCGGCTGAAACAGGCGGAAGAGGCTGGCATTTGCAGCTATGGCCTGCACCGCCAGAAGTCGGCCTTGATGACCTGCCTCGTCATCTCACCGCTGCAGCCCGATCATGTTCATTTCATCGATGGCGCCGACGGCGGCTATGCGATGGCTGCTGCAAGCCTGAAGGCGAAGGCGCCGGTCCAATGACGGCTTGCGGAAATCGATTTTCGGCAATATGCCTCGGCCATGGTTCTTTGGGACCCGGTGAGCCTCGCCATAGGCGCGGGTAGTCTGTCCGAATTGACGGGAAAGCAGATTTTTGGACGCCTCACGATCGACATATGACAGTCTGTTGAACCGGATTTCGACGCGCGCCGCGCAAGTCGGCGTGATCGGACTGGGCTATGTCGGGTTGCCGCTGTCGGTTGCGATCGCACGCGCCGGCTTTCCGGTTTCCGGATTCGACATCGAAATCCAGAAGGTCGAGAGCCTGAACAACGGCCAATCCTACATCGAGGCGGTGACGTCGACGGCCCTTGCCGGCCATGTGGCGAGCGGACGGTTTCGCGCCACCGCGGATTTTGCCGAACTGGCCGTCTGCGATGTCATCATCATCTGCGTTCCAACGCCGTTGACCAAACACCGTGAGCCGGACCTCTCCTTTGTCAGGAACACGGCAGCCACCATCGCCAGGCATCTGCGTCTCGGCCAGCTGATCGTGCTGGAATCGACTACCTACCCCGGCACCACCGACGATGTGATCAAGCCCATACTGGAAGAAACCGGCTTGCGGTCGACGACGGACTTCTTCCTCGGCTTCTCGCCCGAACGCGAGGATCCTGGCAACCGCAGCTTTGAAGTCGCGACGATCCCCAAGGTCGTGGCAGGCGACGGCATTGAAGCAGCGACGCTGGTGCAGGCTTTCTACCAAAGCGTGGTCAAGACCGTCGTTCCGGTTTCCAGCACAGCGACCGCCGAGGCGGTCAAGCTGACGGAAAACATCTTTCGCTCGGTCAACATAGCGCTCGTCAACGAGTTGAAGGTCGTGCTCGGTGCCATGGGCATCGACATCTGGGAGGTGATCGAGGCGGCAAAGAGCAAGCCCTTCGGCTACATGCCTTTCTATCCCGGCCCCGGACTTGGCGGCCACTGCGTTCCGATCGATCCCTTCTACCTGACGTGGAAGGCGCGCGAATACGAGCTGCCGACCCGCTTCATCGAGTTGGCGGCTGAGATCAACACGGCCATGCCGCGTCATGTGGTCGATGAACTGGCCAAGGCGCTGGACCGGCGCTGCGGCAAGGCGCTCAGCCGCTCGCGCATTCTCATCATCGGGCTCGCCTATAAGAAGAATGTGCCCGACATCCGCGAAAGCCCCTCATTGCGGCTCATTGAACTCATCGAGGAATGGGGCGGCAAGGCGGAATTCCACGATCCGTATGTTACCGAGATTCCGGCCACACGGGAGCATATGGCGATCAAGGGGCGTCGCTCGGTCGAACTGACCGAGGCGGCCTTGAAGGAGTTCGATGCGGTCGTCATTGCTACCGACCATGACGCGATCGACTATCAGGCGATCGCCGATCACGCTCTTTTGATCGTCGACACACGCAATGTCTTTGGCCGCCTCGGGCTGGTCCGAGAGACGGTGGTGAAGGCCTGACGGCGGCTGAGCCGGCGAATTTCTTGCCCGATGTCAGGATCGGGATTGCACTCCGCCGGCAGCCTCGCCACATAATGTTCCGCGAGTTGAATGCGGTTACGCCTGTTTGCTTCCTGCAAGGACAGTCATTCGGGACATTCTTCGCCGGCTTTTGCCCCCGAAGCCGGCTTCATTGACTTAGAGGATTTCGCAGATCAAAGGAGATGGCTCGTCTTTGACGGGTTTCGAGATAGCATGAGCACAACGCAAGCAGAAATTTCCAGCATTCTCATGGACAAGGTCGCCGATTGGCTGACCCAGTCGGCGCTGGCGGGCGACGACCTGGAGACATTGGTAAAGGGCTTTTGTGAACGGCTGGCTGCTGCCGGCCTGCCGTTGAGGCGGGTGCATTTGAGCTTTTCGATGCTTCATCCGCTTTATGACGCGCTTGGTTTCACCTGGCTTCGCGGCCAGGGCCTGGAAGTGGAAGGCTTTCGCAGTGAGAACGGCGTTCATTCCGACAGATTCCTGACCAGCCCATACTACCATCTGCTCAGCAACAAGCTCGACCATCTGCGGCGTCGGCTCGACCCGTCGGTGCGGTCGGAGTTTCCTGTTTTCGATGAACTCAGGCTTATGGGCGTCACCGATTACATGGCTTTCGTCCATCCCTTCAACGGGGATACCAGTCAGGGCATGATGGGGTCCTGGTCCACCGACGGTGCTTCAGGCTTCAGCGACAGCATGATTTCGGCGCTGCTGCGCATCCAGAACCATCTCGCTATCGCAACCAAGATGGCGGTGCTCACCAAGCTCGCCGACAACATGATGACCACTTATCTCGGCGGCGACGCCGGCAGGCGCGTGCTGGACGGCCAGATCAAGCGCGGCGAGGGCGACACAATCCGGGCTGCATTGGTCATGGGCGATATGCGCGGGTCGACAAAGCTTGCCGAAACCTCCGGCCGCGAAATCTATATCGATACGCTGAACCAGTTTTTCGATGCCATTGCTGCACCTTTCAATCGCAAAGGCGGGCAGATCATGAGCTTCCTGGGGGATGGCTTCATTGCCGTCTACCCCTGCGAAAGGCACCGCGCGCAGTCCGAGATCGCCTGCCAGGCTGCTCTTGCGGCAGCGCACAAGGCCAGCGCGCGCATGATGGAGCTCAATCTGCGCAGAAAGGAGAAGGGGTTGGACGACATAAAATTTGGCATCGGCCTGCATGTCGGCAATGTGATGTTCGGCAATGTCGGGCTTACCGACCGGCTCACATTCTCTGTCTTCGGCTCGGCTGTAAATGAGGTCCAGCGCCTCCAGACCCTGACCAAGAAATATCCGCACAGCGTTCTCGCCAGCAAGGACTTCGCCGGCTATTGCGGCGCCAACAGCTGGCTGACACTCGGCAAGGAGGAACTGGCTGGTATCAAGCAGAAGCTGACGGTCCTTTCACCCGATCTGTCGGGTGCTCTCGCACTCGATGAAGACGCTGCGCTGCAGCCGTTTCACGACCGGATATCGGATGCCGAGCAGGTCATGCTGCTTCATCGCGATGCCGCGCGGCTGTTGGCGGGCGACCGGAGGAAGCTCCAGTAGCCGCCACGATCTGACCAGAACGCCTGGGTCGGCGGCCCGGTCGCAGGGTCCGTCGGGGAACTCGTTCGAATCCAAGTTGCTCTAGGCTGCCAATACGCTAGTCTCGCTTTGTTGGGGGCGGCCGGCAGGCCGATAGAGTGGGGCTGGTGTGAGGATGAGTTCGGGCGTGGATTTGCTGCGGATCGAGGACGTTGGCATTTCTTTTGCTATTGTGGGGGGACCTTTGCATGCCGTCAGGCGCGCAAATCTTCGCGTCCTGCCCGGCAAGGTTACCGCGCTTGTGGGTGAGTCCGGTTCCGGGAAATCGGTTCTCAGCCAGGCCGTAATGGGGATTTTGCCGAACACGGCCCATGCTCGCGGCCGTATCCTGTTTTCCGATCCTGAAAAGCCCGGCACGACGCAGGATATCCTGAAGATGCCGCGTGACGGACCCGAAATCCGGGCGTTGAGAGGCAGCCGCATCGGCAAGATCTTTCAGGAGCCGATGACTTCGCTGTCGCCGCTGCACACGATCGGCAATCAGGTCAGCGAATCCCTGCAGATTCATACGCCCATGGCTCGAGCGGAGCGCAAGGCGCGGACCGAGGAAATGCTCAGCCTTGTCGGGTTTCCCAATCCCAAGCGCGCCTATGACATGTATCCGTTTGAACTTTCGGGAGGATTGCGGCAACGTGCCATGATCGCCATGGCGCTTATCTGCCGGCCCGCTCTGTTGATCGCCGACGAGCCGACGACGGCGTTGGATGTCACCATCCAGGCGCAAATCCTGCAATTGCTGCGCGGGCTTCAGACCAAGCTGAACATGGCGATGCTGCTGATCACACACGACCTCGGCGTTGTCGCCAATGTCGCCGACGAGGTGGTGGTCATGTACCATGGCGAGATCATGGAAGCGGGACCTGTGGAGGCGATATTCCGCCGGCCGGGTCACCCTTACCTGAAGGGTCTGATGGCAGCCGTTCCGCATTTCGACCTGAAGCCTGGCGAAAGGCTAAAGGCGCTCCGCGAGGTGCCGGTGAATGTCGAGAACCTGCTGGGCAAGCAGACGGCGCCGGAATCGACGGGGCCGAACGACATCCTGCTGTCGGTCAGGGATCTGAAAAAGGTCTACACCACCCGCAAGTCCGGATGGTTCGGCGGGAGCCATCAAACCTCCGTTCGCGCCGTGGACGGCGTGAGCTTCGACATCAGGCGGGGTGAGTGCCTGGGTCTGGTCGGCGAAAGCGGCTGCGGCAAAACCACCGTCAGCAAGATCCTCATGCGGGCTGTCACCCCTAGCGGCGGCTCTGTGGTTTTCAACGGCCGCGAAGGGCCGATCGACGTACTGGAAGCCGAGGGAGACGCCCTGCGCTTGCTGCGCGCGAAAATCCAGATGGTCTTCCAGGATCCGGTATCGTCGCTCTCCCCCCGCATGACGGTGGAGAACATCTTGAGCGAGCCGCTGGAAATCCATCAACGTGGCAATGCCGCCTCCCGACTCGCCACGGTCAAGAGCCTGATGCAGGCAATCGGGCTCGATCCGCGCTTCATCAAGCGCTATCCGCACAGTTTCTCCGGCGGGCAACGTCAGCGCATCGGCATCGCTCGCGCGTTGGCGCTGGGCCCTGAACTCCTGATCTGCGACGAGCCGGTTTCGGCGCTCGATGTCTCTGTCCAGGCGCAGATCCTGAACCTTCTGAAGGACCTGCAGAAGGAACTGGGCCTGACCTACCTGTTCATATCCCACAATCTGGCGGTGGTGGACTACATGGCGGACCGCATCGCGGTGATGTGCGGTGGACGTATTGTCGAGCTTGCGCCGCGCGAAATTCTGCTCAGGAAACCGATCCACCCCTATACGCGCTCACTGCTGGCCGCAGTCCCTTTCCCCGATCTCGACCGGCCGATGGATTTCAAGACGCTGAAGCTCGGCGGCGCTTCCGACACCAGCGCATGGGGACCGCAATTCCGCGACGAGGGCGAAGAGGATATGCTGTCGCCGCTCGATCTTGGCGGCGGCCACCTCGTGCTGGCCCGACGTTCGGCCGATATCAGCGAGTTACGCCATTGATCAGCCGTCGCACCGTCCTTGGATTGATGGCTTCGGCACTTCTGCCGGGCACGTCGCGCGCTGGCGACCTGGAGCCGGATTTTCTTCAGCAGCAGCTGACGGCCAAGGCGCTGCCGGCGCTCGCTGAGCGCTTGCCCAAGAGCCCGCGCGCGTTGAATCTCGCTGCGATGGGCCGGCAGCCCGGCCAATATGGCGGCACGCTGCGGACGATCATCGGCAGCCAGAAAGATATCCGGATGATGACGATCTACGGGTATTCCCGGCTGGTCGGCTATGACGAAAAGCTTAACTTGCAGGCCGACATTCTCGAAAGTTTCGACGTAGCGGATGATCGCATCTTCACGTTCAAGATACGGGAAGGACATAAATGGTCCGACGGCAGCCTGCTGACGCCGGAGGATTTTCGCTATTGCTGGGAAGATGTCTGGCTGAACGATGAGCTTTCGCAAGGCGGGCTCGCCCCGACCCTGCTGGCGGACGGCAAGCCGCCACGCTTCGAGATCGTCGATCCGCTGACGGTGCGCTACAGTTGGGATGCGCCCAATCCCGACTTCCTGCCCAAGCTCGCTGCTGCCGCGCCGCTATCGCTTGTTCTGCCAGCCGCCTATCTCAAGCAGTTCCACAAGAAATATCAGGATCCATTCCGGCTCGCCGGCCTGATGAAGGAGAACCGGGCCAAGAAATGGACGCTCCTGCATATCCGCATGTCGCGGCAGTATCGCCCGGAGAATCCGGATCTGCCGACGCTCGATCCCTGGCAGAACCGGACCAAGCCGCCGGCCGAGCAGTTCATCTTCGAGCGCAACCCGTTCTTTCATCGAATAGACGAGAATGGCCGGCAACTGCCCTATGTCGACCGGATCATCATGAATGTCAGCTCGTCGGCGATCATCTCGGCCAAGACCGGTGCGGGGGAGAGCGACTGGCAATCCATGGGAATTGACTTCAGCGATTACTCCTTCCTGAAGGACGCGGAGAAGCGCTACCCGGTGAAGATGCATCTGTGGAAACGCACACAGGGTTCGCGGCTGGCGCTGCTGCCCAATCTGAATTGTGCCGACCAGGTGTGGCGTGGCCTTTTGCGTGACGTGCGCGTGCGCCGCGCACTTTCGCTCGCGGTAGACAGGCGCGAGATCAATATGGCCGTGTTCTACGGATTGGCGCAGGAAAGTGCCGATACGGTCTTGCCGGAGAGCCCGCTCTACCGGCCGGAGTTCGCGAAAGCCTGGATCGCCCATGATCCCGACCAGGCCAATGCCCTGCTAGACGAGGTCGGGCTGCAGGCACGTGACGATGACGGCGTGCGGATGCTTCCCGACGGACGCTCCGCGAAGATCATCGTGGAAACGGCCGGCGAAAGCACGCTGGAAACCGACGCGCTCGAACTCATCACCGATCACTGGCGCCAGATCGGCATTGCTTTGTTCATCCGGACTTCGCAGCGCGACATTTTCCGCAGCCGCGCGCTTGGCGGCCAGATCATGATGTCGATGTGGTCGGGCATCGACAATGGCGTGCCGACCGCTGACATGAACCCGTACCAGCTGGCCCCCACCATCGACGACCAGCTGCAATGGCCGCTCTGGGGTGCGCACTATCTGTCCCATGGCAAGATGGGTGAGGCGCCCGATCTTCCTGAGGTGGTCGAGCTGATGGCTTTGCTCAAACGCTGGAATGGATCGACCGAAGCCACGGAGCGCGCCGAAATCTGGAATTCGATGCTGTCGATCTACACCGATCAGGTGTTTTCGATCGGCACGGTGAACGGAACGCATCAGCCGATTCTGGTATCCTCACGGCTGCGCAATCTGCCTGACAAGGCGCTCTACGGCTATGACCCGACCGCGTATTTCGGTGTCTACATGCCGGATACATTCTGGCTTGGAGGCTCCTGAGCGTGCTTCGATATCTTGTCTGGCGTATCGCCGTGATGGTTCCAACGCTGCTGGTCATATCGGCGCTGGTGTTCACCATCATCGAACTTCCACCGGGCGATTATTTCGACAGCTATGTCGCCGAGCTTCGGGCCCAAGGCGAAGCGGTGGATTCCGATCGCATCGAGATGATGCGCAAGGAATATGGTTTCGACCAGCCACCGGTCATTCGCTACTTCTACTGGGTCGGCGGAATGCTGCACGGCGATTTCGGCTATTCCTTCGAATACGAGCTGCCGGTTCGCGACGTCGTCGGAGACCGAATGTGGCTGACCGTGCTGGTTTCCTTCGTCACGATCATCTTCACCTGGCTCATCGCCTTTCCGATCGGCATGTACTCCGCCACGCATCAATACAGCTGGGGCGACTACGGCCTGACTTTCTTAGGCCTTCTTGGCCTTGCCATTCCGAATTTCATGCTGGCGCTGATCCTGATGTATTTCGCGAATATCTGGTTCGGCACGTCCATCGGCCATCTCATGGACCAGCAATATCTCGGCGAGGCGATGAGCTGGGCCAAGGCGAAGTCGATCCTCGCCCATCTCTGGATCCCGGTCTTGATCATCGGCACCGGGGGCACGGCAAGCATGATCCGGCGGCTGCGTGCCAATCTGCTCGATGAGCTGCACAAGCAATATGTCGTAACCGCGCGCGCCAAAGGCCTTCATCCGTTCAAGGCACTGGTCAAATATCCGATGCGCATGGCGCTCAATTTCTTCATTTCCGACATCGGCTCCATCCTGCCGGCCATCATCTCCGGCGCTGAAATCACGGCGATCGTGCTGTCTTTGGAAACGACCGGGCCGATGCTGATCAAGGCGCTGCAAAGCCAGGATATGTATCTGGCAGGGTCGTTCCTGATGTTCCTCGCCTTCCTGACGGTCATCGGTGTCCTGATTTCCGACCTGGCGCTGGCGCTGCTTGATCCACGAATTCGTTTGCAGGGTGGCAGCACCAAATGAAGCAGGATTCGCCGCTGCCCGCTCCGGGTGCTCCACTGCAACACTACATCTCCAGCGCGCCCTTCGACCTGCAGTCGGTCGAGGCGATGACGCCGGAGCAGTCGAAGGTCTTTCAGGCGTCGCAGTTGCGGCTGATGTGGTGGAAATTCCGCAAGCACCGGCTCGCGCTTATATCCGGCATATTCCTGGCAGTGCTTTATTTCGGGATACTGATCAGCGAGTTCCTGGCGCCCTACAATCTGCACACGCGCAACATGGACTACATCTATTCGCCGCCGCAGCAGGTGCACCTGTTCCGCAATGGCGAATTCGTCGGGCCGTTCGTCTATGGCCGCCAGATGAAGCTGGATATGGATACGCTCAAGCGGAACTACATCGAGAACCAGGACGATGTTCAGCGGCTCCGCTTCTTCTGCAAGGGCGACAGTTACCAGTTCTGGGGCCTGATCGAAGGTGACAGGCATTTTGTCTGCCCTGCCGAAAACGGCCAGCTCTTTCTGGCCGGCACCGACAGGCTGGGGCGTGACGTGCTCTCGCGCATGATCTATGGCGCACGCATTTCACTAACAATCGGCCTCGTCGGCATCAGTTTCAGCTTCCTGCTCGGCATCTTCATCGGCGGACTGGCCGGCTATCACGGCGGTATCTTCGACCTGATCGTTCAACGAATAATCGAAGTTCTGCAATCGATTCCCAGCATTCCGCTGTGGTTGGCCCTGGCGGCGATCATGCCGATAACCTGGAGTCCGATCCTGATCTATTTCGGCATCACCGTCATCCTCGGGCTGCTCGACTGGACCGGGCTGGCGCGGGCCGTGCGTTCAAAGCTTCTGGCCTTGCGCGAGGAGGATTACGTTCTGGCCGCGCAGTTGATGGGCGCCGGGAGCAGCCGCATCATCAGGCGGCATCTCATTCCCGGCTTCATGTCGCATCTGATCGCGACGGCGACGCTCTCCATACCTGGCATGATCCTGGGCGAGACGGCACTGAGCTTCCTTGGGCTCGGCCTGAGGGCGCCGATAACCAGTTGGGGCATCCTGCTCACCGAGGCGCGCAGCGTCAGCGTGATCGCGTTCTATCCATGGCTGCTTTTGCCGATGCTCCCCGTCATCCTCGTCATCATGGCGTTCAACTTCCTCGGCGACGGCTTGCGGGACGCCGCGGACCCCTACAAGTGAGATCGCTGTTCCACCGCGCGGCTTGCCGACGACTCCGCCCGGTATGACGTTTGTCGGCGGCCGGTTCGGTTGTTGCAGGGTTCGTCGTTCGCCTCTAGAGCGTTTCACCGTTTAACCGAAACGGCGAAACACTCTATCTCTTTGTTTTGACGCAATTCCCAAGGGAAAGTGCTACGCGCTTTTCCCGGGAAAACCGCTCACACTTTTCCTGGAATTGCTCTATATGCGGCAAGCCCGATCGGGGCTGCTGGTTCAGGACATACAATCGCATATGAGTCGCCTCGATAATTTCATCAGCAGGATGACCGCACAGCGCGACATTCTCAATCAAATCTGCCCCGAGGTGGCGAAGATGGAGGGGCTTGTGCTCGAGCTCGGCCTCGGCAATGGCCGGACGTTCCACCATCTGCGCGAGCGGCTGCCCGGGCGCCGGATCGTGGTATTCGACCGCGAAGTTGGCGCACACACCAGCTCAATTCCCGACGCTGAAAACCTCGTGCTCGGCGAAATACGCGAGACGGGCCGCAAGTTCATTGGCATCGAAGCCGCCCTTGTTCATGCCGACATCGGCACCGGCTATGACGATCGCGATGCAGTGACCGCTACCTGGCTTCCCGACCTGATTGCGAGCCTGCTTCGCGTCGGCGGCTTCGCGGTCAGTGGCACGCCGCTCGATCACCCACTGCTGCAACGCCTCCCGGCGCCGACATCGGAGCCCGCCGATCGTTATTTCCTCTGCAAGCGCGTGTGACCGGCCGAGAAATCCTCAGGGGATTGTATACACCGCTATCTCTCGCTCAATGCCGCGCAGCGAGACCTCGTGAGCCACGGGCGTCAGCGCGTTCCTGTGCAACAGATCGGCGGTGAGATTGTCGTCGACCACCGCACGCGTGGCGAAGATCGCCTGTGCGTTGGCAAGGTTCTGGACCCGCGAAGCAATGTTGACCGTCTGGCCGAAATAGTCCTGCCGCTCGTTCATGGACACGGCGATGCACGGGCCGGCATGGACGCCGATCTTGAGCAGAAGATCCTCGCGCCCGCTTTTTTCATTGAGCGCACGCATGGCATCGCGCATTCTGAGGGCCGCGGCAATCGCACGATCCGGCGTCGCGAAGGTCGCCATCACCGCATCACCGATCGTCTTTACCACTGCGCCCGCCTCCGCCGCGACGATCTCGTGCAGAACCTGGAAATGCTCGCGCACGAGATCGAAGGCTGAAAGGTCACCCACCCGCTCGTAAAGCTCGGTCGATCCGCGCAGGTCGGTGAACAGGAAGGTCAGGCTGGTGATCTTCAGGCGCTGGTTGATGTCGAGCGTATCCGTGCGATAGAGATCGCGGAACGTCTGGTTGGTCAGCAGGCGCTTGGCGGTCACGAAGGGCCGGCGCTTCCCGATGAAATCATGCAATACCGGGCAGGCGATAAAGACGGTCGGCAGCACGCGGGTGTCGGTCCTGTTTTCCAGCGAAATGCGCAACGGGCCGGGTTGCATCTCCAGCGTCTGGTTCTGGACATGGTCGCGGTCGAACACCAAAGAGAGGCTTCGGCGCTCTGTTGCCGGTTCGCCCTTCACGTCGATGAACTGCGCCGAATGGGTGACCGGCTCGAAGACGATGATGAATTGGGACGGAAGCTGTATGTGCAGAACCGCCTTTTCACCGGGCGCAAGCTCCATCTCCTCCAACGAGAACTCTTCCATCTGTTTCGCCAAATCCTCGTCCGGAAGATCGGCGCCGGACGCCCAATAGATCTGGCGGTAATATTCCACCAACGGCAGTTCGTGTGGATTGTGGGCGGCAATCCTGCGCACGCGGGGACTGACGGTGAATGTCACCTCGACCATCTCGTCGAGGGTCGGCGAATAGCCCTGGGAGCACAGCGCGCAGGTGTATTCGTCCTTCTGCATGGTTTTCAGCGTGGCGTTGGTGTCGAGCACGCCGCCGCAGCCGGGGCACAGAACATTCCAGGAAATGTCGAAGATGCCCACCCGCGCCGCATGGAGAAAGGCACTGATGGCGCGTTCCTCGTCGAGGCCATGCTTGCTGGCGAAGGCCAGCGCGTTGATGCGACAAAGTTCGCGGTCCTTGCCCTCGGCGATGGTTTGCCGGATCGCGTCGATTGCCTGCGGATCGACATCGGTCGATTGCCGCAGAAGCGTGAACAGATCCTGAGCTTCGGTCATCGTGCAGGCTCCGGAAAATGCGCCCCGAGGCGGGTTGGCTGGACCGGTCTTCGGCCCTGCGCTCCATCTTACGTCGAAACGAGCCGAACGGCCATTCGAATGAACAAGCCTGGTGACAGCTCAATTTCCATTCGGCGGATTTTCACCGACCACAAGCGGCACTATAGTGGGTCCATGGGGCATTCATCTTTGGGGCTTTCTCCCGTTCCGACACCCGACAACCCGCCATTTCCCGCGGCCTTGCGGCTTTTCTCGGCAGGGGTCATCATCGTCCTGATCGTCGGCGCCGGCCTGTTTTTCGCACCCGCGCTGGTCAAGCCGCGCTGGCCCTGGCCCGTCACGCCATTCAGTGCTCGCTTCCTCGGCGGCTTCTACACCGCCGAAATGGCGGTGATGGCGGCGCTCTTGTTCTGGAATCGCTGGTCACCCGGCAGGCTGGTGCTGGTCATGGCTTTCATCTTCACCGTCATCGTGTCGGCGGTTTCGTTGATCAATCTCGGCTATTTCAACTTAGAGCGAAAAGCGACCTGGCTGTGGTTCCTGGTCTATCTTGCCTCGGCTGCGGTATCCGGGCTGTTCCTGTGGCGGGCCAGGGCCCGTCCTTCAGCAAAAGGCGTGACCCTGAACCGCGCGTGGCGCGGCTACATGTTGGCGGAAACGGCGATCCTCGGGCTCTATGGCGTCGGCATGTTGCTGTTTCCCCGAATGGTCAGCAGCACCTGGCCATGGCCGGTCGATCCCTTCCACGCCCAGGTCTACAGCGCCATCTTCCTCGCCGGCGCTGGCGGCACCTATCTCGTCTGGAAAAGCGCGCCGCGCGAAGAATTGCTGGTGCTAGGCCTGGCGCAGTTTCTGGTCGGCCTGCTTTCCATCCTTGGGCTCGTTATCACCGACGCCGCGGTGCACCGGATCGACTGGACGGCCGCCGCTACATTGTGCTGGCTCGCCCTTTTCGGCTGGATCGGCATCAGCGGCGCCTTCAAACTCTACGCCGCCTCCCGGTATTTTGGTTCGCAGCCGGCATCATAGGGTGCAGAGACGGGCTGGATTTTCAGGTGACGTCCGGTGCATCGTGCCGAGCCGATTGGCTCTATCACTTTGTTCTGACGCAATTCCGGGCGGAAAACCGCTCACACTTTTCCTAGAATTGCTGTAGCCGGAAAAGCCATGACCAGTACGCCATCCTCCGAAAAGATCCAGCCGCAGCTCCGGGCCGTCCGGCCAAGCGATGCGGAGGCGCTTTGCGCTATCTTCAACATGCCGGGCTTCCGTTGGGGCACGCTCAGGATGCCTTTCGAGATGGTGGAGCAGGTGGAGCGGCGCATCGCCAAGTCCGGCCAGGAAACCACCTGGATCGTCGCCGAGTTGGACGGCAAGGTGGTCGGCCATGGCAGCCTGGTCGTGCAAAGTTCGCCGCGCCGCTCGCATATAGGCGAGATCAATATCGGCCTGGACGATGGCCTTGTCGGCAAGGGTATCGGCTCTGCCATACTTGGCGCGCTGCTTGACGTGGCCGACAATTGGCGCGCCCTGAAGCGGGTCGAATTGAGCGTCTATGCCGACAACGAACCGGCCATCCGCCTCTACACCAGCAACGGCTTCGAGGTCGAAGGCCGGCATGTGAAGGCCGGTTTTACCGACGGGCAGTATCACGACCTCCTGACCATGGCGCGGCTGCGGTTCTGATGACCGCCGTCTTTACCCCACCCCCAGCGCCTCCGGTGGACATTCTGGCTGTGCTGTCGCTGCTCTGCCCGGAAGTCGTGCGTGACATCGAGCAGCACTGGAATGCCCCGGTTTCCGATTATGCCCGCCATTTGTGGCGGCCGGTGGCAAGGCCTGCATCGGGCCCGGCGATCGCTGCTCGCTCGATCCTGCGCGACGTCCTGCATCAGCGCCTTGGTTTGATCATGCAGCCTGAAGAAATCGGCAAGGCCCTCGACGAATTCGAGCACAGACCGGTGATCCAGTCTGGCCTGCACTGCCTGCTTTTGATGGACCGTATCACCTTCGATGCTCTCCTGCTTGCCTGGCTCGGCGCGGTCGAAAACGGGCTGTCGGCCTTCTTCGGCTTCATGGGAACGACGATGACCATGGAGACTGTCGGCCGGGAGGGGCCGGGATGGCTCGATGTCGGCGACGACAAGGTCAATTTGTTTGGCATGGGGCGCCATAAACTGTGCCGCAAAAGCGCTTGCGCGGCCGGTCCCGTCACCCTCAACGCGCGCGCGCTCGAAGCGGTGGGCAATGAGACGGACGCCAGCCGTTGGCTGGGCGCACTGCTGGCCCGCCAGGACAAGGTGTTTGGGACCGCCGCCGATGCGCTGACGGAACTCAACGAGGACCTGGTCGCCGACTGGGACAGTTCCGGCATGGCCCGGCCGGTTTTCATCGATGACCGGCTCGCCGCTTCTGCCGTAGCGCGGCATCTGGACCATGACGGCAGCCTTCTTTCCAGGCTGCTCCTTGAGCCTGCAAGGCGCCAGCGTCTCGACCATGCCTTGCAAGAGGCCGCATCGGGCCCATTTGGCAGATTCCTGCCCAACGCCACCGCCTATTTCTGGGGCATTCGCGAGCAGCGCGTGCGCAAGCTCGTCCTCGAGAACGGGCATCTGATCGAGCCTGACAGGCCGCATGGTCTTTCCATCCCGTTCGAGCGGCTGCATCTCAAGCAGGCGCTGCTGGATGGCGTGCTGTTGCCGGACTTGTTCCTGGCGTTCCTCGTCCTTGCCATATTGCCGCGCGTGCGGATTGTGGGCGGGCTGAGACAGATTGGCTATGTCGCGCTTTTCCACTCTATCCTGCTGGCTGCGCTGGACGAAAACGTGCCGGAAGAGCGCGATCTGGCTGCGGAGCTGCAGGTTCGGGAAAATGCCTGGGGCATGCGGGTCATCGATGACAAGATTTCGGTCCGCGACCAGCTTGCCGGCCTGCCGGAAGGGGGGCTGTTCCCGGATTTGCTCCGGCAATATCGGTTGCGGACATTTGCCGAGACGACCGACGACCTGAAACTGGTTCGCGAAAACGCCCGATGGCGCAAGATCGGCCGCGCCTTCGGCCTCTGATCACCCGGTCACTGCACTATACCGGCCTTGCGGAGCCCGTCGACCATGGGTTCGAAATCGGCAGGGTTCTTGTAAGGCAAGACTTTGCGACGGTATTCCAGCGAATAGTCGGGATTGACGCGAAGCACCTCCTGCCATGCCGCGCGGGCCTCCTCCAAACGACCCAGATGGCCGTAGCTGGCGGCCAGAAGCGCGCGCGAGACGTCGGTGACAGCGTTGCGAGCCAGCCGTTGCAGCAAGAGGTCAACGGCCTCGTCGTACCTTCGCAGTTGAAACGACGCCAAAGCCTGGAAGTGCAGAAGCACATCCGGAAAGTATGGGTTCAAGGTCTGTCCCCGGGCGAAACTCTCGAGGGCTTCCTCGGATCTGCCCGAATAGTACAGCGCCTCGCCGAGGCTGAAGTGCCCTTCGGCGAAGTTCGGATTGAGGACTATCGCGCGCTCGGCCTCGTCGATGGCCCCGTCGTGCCGTCGTGTATACAGCTTGGCCATAGCCAGCGCCCAGTGCGCCCAGGGATCGCTGTCATCCAGAGTCACCGCTCGCGTTGCGACCTCTTCCGCTTGTGCCATCGATTCCGGCGGCGACGCACTCCACCTGTTCAGGTAATCGAGTCCGTGCGTGAGGGCGAGGAAAGCGTGGGCAGCGGCAAAGTTCGGGTCCAGTTCGATGGCACGTTGCAAGAGGTCGCGGGCCGCGACGTTCGTCTCCTTCGTCAGCCTGTGCCACAGCTCCCGGCCGCGCAGGAAACAGTCATACGCTTCCGCGTTGCGCGGGCGCTCGGGCGCCAGCCGCTGACGGTCGCCATCAGTCAGATTGAGCGCCAGCGCACCGACGATCTGCTGCGTCACGTCGTCCTGCACGGCGAATATGTCGGTCAGGTCGCGATCGAACCGCTCCGCCCAAAGATGGCCGCCCGACATTGCATCGATGAGCTGTGCGGTGATGCGCACCCTGTTGCCCGACTTGCGTACGCTGCCCTCAAGCACATGGCGTACGCCGAGCTTCGTGCCCACCTCCTGAACATTAACGTTCTGGCCCTTGAAGGTGAACGACGAATTGCGGGCGATGACGAAGAGCTGCGACAGTTTGGACAGCGCCGTGATGATGTCTTCAGAGATGCCGTCGGCGAAGTAGTCCTGTTCGGCGTCACCGCTCATATTGGCAAACGGCAGCACGGCAATCGACAGCTTCGGCGGCGCTGCCGCGGCCGGCCGGCTCGTCGCGGTTTGCGAGGTCGCGGCCGCCTTGGCCCCGGCGCCGACTTGCAGCGAATAGACCCGGATCGGCTCGGCGATGTTCTTGAGCTGTGTGCTGCCGAGATCGCTGACCGAGAGGTCGAGCCTCGCCTTGACCTGGCGATAGGCATCCTCGGACAGGCAGATGGCGCCGGGCGCCGCGACGCCCTCGAGACGCGAGGCGATGTTGACGCCGTCGCCCATCAGGTCGCCGTCGCTTTCTTCGACCACATCCCCCAGATGGATGCCGATCCTGAACTCGATGCGGCGGTCCTGCGGCACGCCGGCATTGCGCTCAACCATGCCGTTCTGGATCTCAACCGCGCAGCGCACGGCATCCACCACACTGCGGAACTCAACCAGCACCCCGTCGCCGGTGCGCTTGATCACCCGCCCGTTGTGTACTGCGATGATCGGATCGATCAGGTCGCTGCGCAGTGCCCGCAACCTCGCCAAGGTACGATCTTCGTCCGCGCTCGCGAGGCGGCTGTACCCGACGACATCTGCAGCCAGGATTGCGGCCAGCTTGCGGTTCTCACTCATGCGTCGGTCTCCTCATCTCCACGATAGCAGGAAGACGGCGGGTGGAGGCAACTTTCGCAAGCGACGGCCGCACAGCCGCCTGTCTTGGCAGCGCTCTGCCGCCGAACCCATACGGTTGCCCCATTTGCGCTGCCGCTTGCCGGTTGACGGCTATCGGTTCATCCTTGGGCATACCCTGGCCGTGAAGAGCGTGGCGAGATCACGCCATCACAGCCCCAGGTCAACGAAGTATGATGTCGTCCGAAAACCGCGTCACACGTTTCGGCATCATGCTCTGGAGAGGTGTCCATGGACTGCTCGGGCTGCGGTTTCGAGATCGAGGGCGGTTACGCCTTCTGTCCGAAGTGTGGCCGGCGCCAGCCCGTGTCATGCGCCAGTTGCGGCTACGCCTGCGCACCTGATTTCGAGTTCTGTCCGAAATGCGGGGCAAGCGTCGGTGCGTCCGCAAAAGCCGTCGAACGGCCTGCTCCGAGCCGAACCATTGTGGCGCCTTCTCGAACTCCGTCGAACATCGAAAGCGACGAAGGGTCGCCTCCCGCCTCTGACGCCGATCGACGGACGGTAACGGTCCTGTTCGCCGACCTCTGCGGCTTCACGACGCTCAGCGAGCAGCTCGACCCCGAGGTCATGCAGGCGCTGCAGAACGAACTGTTCAAGGAATTGACGGCGGCCGTGCAAAGCTTTGGTGGTTTCGTCGACAAATTCATCGGCGACGCTCTGCTTGCCTTGTTCGGTGCGCCGGTCGCGCATGAGGACGATCCGGAACGTGCGCTTCGCGCCGCTCTCGACATGATCGCCCGGACGGCGCGGCTCGGTGAAAGCGCCGCCCACTCCGGCACGCCTCTGTTGCTCCACATCGGCATAAACACGGGTCCGGTCGTTACTGGTGGATTGGGCATCGGCACCGCCAAATCCTATTCGGTAACCGGCGACACCGTGAATACGGCGCAACGCCTGCAATCGCTGGCGGTACCGGGTGAGGTGCTGGTAGGCGAGCTCACGCACAGACTGACCCGGCATGCCTTCTCCTACGAGTCGCTGGGTGATGTCGCGCTTCGCGGCAAGGCTGGCAGTGTGCTTGTCCATCGACTGAATGCACCGCTTGCGGCGCCACGGGCAGCGCGTGGGCTCGAGGCGCTCGGCCTCAGTGCGCCGATAATAGGCCGTGATGCGGAGCTCAACAGAATGTTGGCGAGCCTTGACCAGGCGTGCGGCGGCTCGGCCCAGCTTGTCCGCCTCGTCGGCGAAGCCGGTATCGGGAAATCGCGGCTGGTGAAGGAGTTCGTCGCCCGCGTCGGCGACGAGGATCGTTTTCGCAATGTCGCCGTGCGGCAGGCCACGTGTTCGCCGCTGGGCGAACAATCATTCGGCGCCCTGGGCGCAGTGGTGCGCAGCGCTGCCGGGATGATGCAAAACGACAGTGGCGACGAAATGCGGGGGAAGCTCGCAGCCTTGCTTACCGACCTCGGCCTGCAGGGCGAGGAGGCGAAGCGGCTGATGCCTTTGCTCTACCATGTGCTTGGCCTTGGCGACCCCGATGCCACCTTGCAGCATGTCGAGCCCGAGCAGCTGCGGCGGCAAATCCTCTACGCGGTCCGCACAATCATCGAGAGGCGGCTTGCGCTGTCGCCGCTGTTGATTGTCGTCGAAGACCTGCACTGGGCCGACGCCGTCTCGCTCGAGGCACTGCGTTTCGTCATGGACAGGCTTGAGCGCACGCGGTTGATGTTGCTGGTCACGCATCGTCCAGCGCCGGACAATGACCAGCTCGACTCGAGTCGGGTCAGTCATACAGCGCTCAGGCTTTCGCCGCTCAACAGCCAAGATGGGCGCAGCCTGGTGGCGGCGCTTTTCGGCGAGAGCTGGGTAAACTCCGCAGGAGGGCTTCTCGACCAGATTCTCGAGCGCGCGGGCGGCAACCCGCTTTTTATCGAGGAGATCGTTCGCGGCCTGATCGATCGCGGTGCGCTGATACGCGACGGCCAGCAATGGCGGACCGTGGCAGGCGAAGTCGCAACCGGCATTCCCGCCACCATCCAGGCAATGTTGCTTGCGCGCGTCGACCGGCTGCCGCAAGAGGTGCGGCGGTTGGCCCAGGAGGCCGCGGTGATCGGCCCGCGCTTCGATGCCACACTGCTGAAGACCGTGGCGGCCGATCCAGGCCGGCTGGAAGCCGGCTGCGAACTGCTTTGCGATGCGGAAATCATCGAGGAAGTTGCCGGATCAGGCTCGGTCTCGTCGCAAAGCTACCGCTTCACGCAAACATTGCTGCAGGACGTGATCTACCAGAATCTGCTCCTGCAACGCCGGACCGACATCCACGGTCGGGTCGGTGCCGCCCTGGAGCAACTGTGCGGCGACAAGCCGGAACGGTTCGAGGATTTGGCCGTGCTCGGTCATCATTTCGCACAGAGCGCCCAGCGGGAGAGGGGCGCGCATTACCTGCAGGCGGCGGGAGATCGCGCCCGCATGATATACGCCAATGACGACGCCCTTCGTTTCTACGAGCGAGCACTGACCGCGTTGGGCGCGACCGGGCAAACACCGCTCAAACTGGCACTTGCAGAGCGCATTGCCGATCTGAGCGGCCCGGCAGGCCGCCGCGAGATCGCGCACCGCCACTACGAGGCGGTGTTGCAGGCCTATCGCGAGTCAGCCGATCGTGTCGCGTCGGCGCGCGTTCTGCGCAAGATCGGGCGGCTGCTCTGGGACGTGGGCAAGCGGGACAACGCTGAATCCCGCTATGCTGAAGCGGCAGCGCTCCTCGATGGAGCGGATGCCCCGATCGAGCAGGCGCATCTGTGGCAAGAACGTGGCCGACAGGCGTTCCGCAGCGGAGATCACGCTCTCGCGGCAAAATGGGCGGACGCGGCGCTGGATTGCGTGCGCAGTCTGACAACGGAACATGTCTCCGATGATGCCACCCTCGTGACCGCCGAGGCACTTAATACCAAGGCTGTTGCGCTGGCTCGCCTTGGGCGAAACCATGAAGCCGTGCGTGAGGTTGAGCACAGCATCGAATTGGCCGAAGCCGCCGGCCTGCTGGGTGCAGCCTGCCGCGGCTACACCAATCTCGGCGTGCTTTACACGACCATCGATCCGGCCAAGGCGATGGAGGTCTGTCGGCGCGGTCTGGAAGTGGCGCGCCGTATCGGTGATCTGGGTTTCCAGGCGCGCCTCCTCGCCAATCTGGCGGTGGCTTGTTGTACTTTCACGGATCGCTGTCCAACGGAGGGCGTGCCTGCCGCCGAGAAGGCCATCGAGATCGACCGGGCGCTCGACCAGCGCGAGCACCTGCCGGTGCCGTTGATCGTGCTTGGGCAGATCCACCAATGCAACGGGCGTCCGGAACTGGCGGTCGGCTTGTTCCACGAAGCACTGGACGTAGCCCGCGAAACGGGTGAGCCCCAATTGCTGTTTCCGTGCTATGATGGTCTCGCAACGCTTAATCTCGACCTCGACAATCTGGCCGAGGCCGAACGCTACTTTTCCCTGGCGCAGGGTATATGCGCCCAGCACGGGCTCGACCCGGAAGGGCTTGTGGTGCTGCCGTTTCTCGACTAGCCGGGGTTGGAGGTTGGACATGTCCGTGCATAGTGACTTGTTGCCGCTTCAACCGGGCGACCGTGCGCCGAACGTGATCCTCGACGCCATTACCCAGGAAGGCAAGATCGCGCTTGACGACTTTCGCGGCCAAAAGCCGGTGCTGGTCGGCCTGTTTCGAGGTCTGCATTGTGCGTTTTGCCGGCGCCACATCGCCGCCCAGGCGCGGCTCGATCCGGAGCTGCGCGAAAGGGGCGTGGAGAGCCTGACGGTGGTCAACACGCCGATCGAACGGGCGCGCCTCTATTTCCGTTACCACCCGATGCCGAACCTGCTTGCGGCCTCAGACCCGGAACGCGCTTCACATCGTGCTTTTGGGCTGCCCAATCTCGAATTCACCGAGAACGAGACGAACTGGCCATACAAGGTCGCGATGGCAGCGGCACAGGATATGCGGGTCGACATACCTGGCGAATTGCCCGGTCCCATGGATCCTATGACGGCCGCCGCAATCCTCGACAAGAAGGACCACTACGAACTGACCGAAGCCGACGAGCAGATGATGGCAACGGGACACGGACAACTGATCGGCCAGTTCCTGCTGGACCGGCAGGGGATCGTCCGCTGGAGCTTCACGGAGGTTCCGGAGGGTGGGCGATACATGTTTGGGGCGCCAAACCCGAAGGAGCTGATGTCAGCCGTGTCCCAGGTCGCCCAATAGAGCGTTTCACGGAAACGGCGAACCGCTCTATCTCTTTGTTTTGACGCAATTCCGGACGGAAAACCGATCACACTTTTCCTGGAATTGCTCCAGACTTGCGAACGAGGCAAACAGGCGGGTCACTGGCGCCGAGGCAATGGTTGCGGCCCGCGGCCGCGCTATCCTCGCATAATGCGATAGACAGTTGCATCGCCCTCTACACCTCGAAGAGGCGCATCAAACGCGACGACGCTTCGGCCCGCGAGCAGGTCACTCACGCCGGGCGCGCAATAGAGCGCCTCGGAGATGCAGACCTGTCCGGCTTCCGCCAGCGACTGTACGCGTGCGGCGACATTCACGGTCTGGCCGAAGTAGTCGAGGTTGTCGTTGAGTGTGACGGCAATCGATGGACCGCAATGGGCACCCATCTTCAGAATAATCCCCGGCCTGACACTATCGCCGTTGAAGCGATCGATTTCTTCAAAAATGTGCAGGGCGGCCGAAATTGCATCCGATGGCCGCGAGAATACTGCCATCACCGCATCGCCGATCGTCTTCACGACAGCGCCGGAATGCTGGTGGACCGCCGCATTGAGAAGCGCGAAATGCTCGCGGACCAGTGCATAGGCGTTGAGGTCGCCAAGGCGCTCATACATGGCTGTGGACCCCTTGAGGTCCGTGAACAGGAAGGTGATCTGCCGGATGCCGAGCCCCTCCTTCTCGTCGACACGCTCGGAACGGAAGAGGTGGCGGAAGGTTTGCCGCGCAAGCAGCGCCCCGCCGGAAATATATGGGTCGAAATCGAGCGTCGGTTTGGTCGTCAACGCGACAAGCTCGGGCGGCCAGTTGATGAGAAGCAACGCGCCACGACCGGGTCCGGTGTTCGCAACCTCAATGACAACCGGACCGGGTGGAACGACCGGCAATGACGGCAAGAAACGCTTGCCGTCATAGTTGATCTTGAGAAATGTCGGCTCCAACACCGGATCCCCTGAAATGGGTACAGCGAATGCCGCCTGTGTCTGCACGTTGACGCCCGACAGGGCGCCGGGACCGAGATCAGCGCGCAGCATTGTTGTGGTGCCCGGCGGCAGGAACGTCATGCCCCGCACGAAGCCTCGCAGAACGTCCAGAAAGCGTATGTCCTGCCCGGGCAGCCGCCCGTCATTGCCGAAGCGCAGCTTCCAGTGAAAATCCTCGACAGAGAGCGTCTGGGGCTCGTGGAACGGAAGGCGCCGCAGATGGGGCGAGACAGAGAAAGAGACCTCGATAAAGTCGTCAAGGTCGGTATCGCCCGATACGTCGCACAGGCCACAGACGTAATGCGTCTGCAGCGTGCGCAGGGCGCCGAAACTGTCGAGCACCATCCCGGACTGGGGACAGAGCACGTCCCAGCTCATATCGAACAGGCCGCAGCGGGCCGCGTAAAGGAAGAGGTCGATTGCTTCAGGCTCGGCGATTGCGCGGTCGCGGGCGAAGGCCAGCGGATTGACACGATAGAGCGCCTGGTCGTCGCCGCTCCTGATGAGCGTTTCGAATTTTGAGATGACGCGCGGGCTCCATGCTCGCGCTTGCTCGATCTCGGTCATCTTGCCTTCGAGAAGGCGATCGTTGACCACCATCACGCCGAAATCCCCAATTTGCCTTGCGGCAACCTACTAGAAAATCCTGCCCGATGCGAATGGATGGAAATCCTTCGCGTGTCTCAGGATTTGGGGCGGCACGCGCTACACCGGTGCAGACGCTGTGAATGTCGACGTCGGGTGGTCATTAGCCGACTTTTGCAGGCGCTAAGTTCACCGTTGTTCGAGTACGGCCTCGACAGTGGCAACAAAGTCATCGAGCGAGCGGTCTCCGCGAATCTCGATGCGTGGCAGGTCGATGGGGTCGCAATCGAGGTCCGCCGGCCCGTGTTTGCGGCCGAAGCCTACCCGATAGCCGCACTCCCTGGCCAGTCGGCCAAGCCGTTGGTCGGTGACAGAGAAAGGTGCCGCGAACGCCGTGGTTGGCCGACCGGTCCAGCGTTCGATGAACAGACGGGAGCGCAGGAGCTCGGCGGCCAGGTCAGAGCTCGACAGACCATCGATAGCGCGATGCGTCGCCATATGGCTTCCGAAGAACGCACCTTCGGCGGAGAGGCGTCGCACCGTTCCGGCGTCCATAAGCGGCGTCGGCGGACCGATGTCGGCGTCCCATTGTGCAGTTTCACCCACCAGGTCCGTCACCAGGAACACGTCCGCGGTCAGGTCGCTGGCGCGCAAGATCGGCCAGGCATGGTCGGCGAAGTTCTGGAAGCCGTCATCGAAAGTGATGACCACCGGGCGGCCAGCGAAAGGCTGGCGGTTGGCGATCGACGCTTCCAGCTGCTCGGACCCAATGGCGTGAAAGCCATTGGCGCGCAGCCATGCCATCTGGCTGGCGAAGGCGGCGGGTGTGAGCCGAAAACGGGCGAGCGCGGCCGGACCGTCATCGGCGACGCTGTGATACATGAGGACAGGGATGCGCTGGCGTCGCTCGCTGCGCGCGACGTCGCGGCGCAAGGCCCGTGCCCCGCCCCAGACTATGTTTCGCGCCACGCCGATTTCGATGGGCGCGCGGATCGGCGCATGATCAATCCTTGGTTCCGTCGCCACCTCGCCGGGTGACAGGCGGCGGAAGCGGTCTATGCGGTAGAGCTCGGTCTGGATCGATTGCTCCAGCACGAGGCCTTCGGTCGCCGCCAGCGTCTCGGAGATCGCCTGTGCACCGAATGTATTCCAGTCGAAGCCCGTCTTTTCGACATTGTCACGCAGCACGAATGCGTGTGCGCTGATGAAACTGCCTCCGGGCGCCAACGCCTCGGCGAATTTTTTGGCGATGCGCCGCAACTCGGCGAGGTCATCGAGGTAGTAGAGCACTTCCGAACAGAAGATCAGATCCATCCCACCGGGCAGCGTGTCGGCAGCGAAATCGAGTACGCCGAACTCAATGTTCGGCTGGTCGCTGCATCGCGCACAGGCCCGTTCGACGGCTATGGCGGAGATGTCGGTTGCAGTCAGATGGCCCACACGCGGCGCCAGCTGCCGTGTGAAATGGCCCTCCGCGCAGGCCAGCTCAAGCGCCCGTCCGATGGGACCGGCAGGCAGAATTTCGAGCTGCCGCTGATATTTTTCCTGCTCATAGGACGAACCGTAATTCCACGGATCCTCGGTCGCGAAATAGCCATTCCAGAACGCCGTGCGATCCTTGTCGTGCCTGACCCGTGCGCGGCGCGGCGGCGCGACAGGCTCTGTCGGTTCGGCGCTCGAGCGAACCAGCTCCCGCGCTTGCGCGGCCAATTGCGCGAGTTTGCCGAAATGGCTGTCCGGATCGGGCTCGCGCTCCGCTGAGGTCGACAATGCCTCGGCTGCAAGGCTAAGCCGCTCGGCGGGCACGACATTCTGGATCAATTCAATCCAATGATCCCTTGTCACTGGCCCGAGGACGCCGAACTGCACGATGGCTTCGATCTGGCCATCGATCATCAGATGGGCATAAATCTGATCGATTCCTTCCGGAAGTTCGGTTGCGGTCGGATTTCGGGCGTTGATGCGAAGTCCAAGTGTCCGTGCCAGCCTGCGCGGCGCGGCAAGATCGTCGGCATCGAGAAGCATTTGCTCAAGCTGATACTGGATGCGGCGAGCCGCGCCGGGATTGTCCCAGAGCTTGCCGAGTTCGGTGATCAATTCGGTGATGGCGCCGCCGAACCTGTCCCACCGGGAAGCCAGTTGCGCCGGTGCCGACAGGCTTCCGGCCATAAGGCCCTCGACGACCACCCTGGCGATCTCATGCGCCCACTTGCGTCCCGCCGGGAGCGCCCGCAGGGGCTGCGGGTCGATCGAGCGCAAGCCTGAGCCGCAATCCGACGCGGCGTTCCGCAACGCGAGCCACGCGCGTGCTTCGGCAGCGGTGCCGCCGTTCGCCGAATTGGAAACCAAGGGATTATGCGCCACGCCGTCTTACCCGCGCCTGGTTACAAGGTAGAACGAGAGTCCCGCAACGCGCTTACATCGCCGGTTTGGAAAAAGCAAAAGGCGCCCCGAAAGGCGCCTCTTAATCGCTTGATTCCCTCTGAGGAAACTGGAGCGGGTGAAGCGATTCGAACGCTCGACCCCAACCTTGGCAAGGTTGTGCTCTACCCCTGAGCTACACCCGCTCACACGGCCGTTGGGCCGCAAGCCGGGCCTATATGGCTGAAGAGCGCGGCGATTGCAACAGGGAAATGACGGGCTTTTTGGTCGCGCCAAATCGCCGGGCCGAACCTCGTTGGCCAGGCTGGTGGTTCATTGACTTCCCGCATGACGGTCTTGTCTCGGCGGCATCATTGGCCGTAAACGGCTTTGCGCGTGGCCAGACTTGCACCAGATAGGGAAAGACCATCGATGCCGAAGACAGAAGCCGAGCTTTTCGCCTTTCTTGCCGATCTCGGCATATCAGTGTCGACCGAGCGCCATCCGCCGCTCTATACGGTGGCCGATTCGCAGTCGCTGCGCGGCGAGATACCGGGTGGGCACACGAAAAACCTGTTCCTCAAGGACAAGAAGGACAATTTCTTCCTGGTCAGTGTCAGCGAGGACGCGGTCGTCGACCTGAAGCAGATCCACACGATCATCGGCGCTGCCAGCCGGGTGTCGTTCGGCAAGCCGGAGATGCTGATGGAACTGCTCGGCGTCATTCCGGGCGCGGTCACGGTGTTTGGCCTGATCAATGACGCTGAAAGACGGGTCAAGGTGGTGCTCGACCAGGATTTGATGGCGCATGCGGTGGTCAATGCGCATCCGCTGACCAATGAGGCGACGACCTCGATCGCTTCCACCGACCTCATCAGATTCGTCAAGGCAACCGGACATGATGCTGCTATCTTGAAAGTCTCGGCTTGATCGCCACATGGATGGCGAAAACTGACCTCTAGCATGGATGTCGCGCCTGCTCCGCTGGCGAGGGGCGCGACCGGAAGGGCGACGACATGAGCGACAACAACAATCCATTTGGCGGCCAATTCGGCGGCAATTCCGGCCAGTACACCACCTCCGTGCAGTATGGCGGCGCAGAGCCGGCCAAGGCCGCAGCCGGCGCCCCGCCGGCCGGTGGCGACCTGATCAAGGACACCACGACGGCCGCCTTTGCCGCCGACGTCATCCAGGAATCGCGGAAACAGCCGGTGCTGGTCGATTTCTGGGCGCCGTGGTGCGGGCCCTGCAAGCAGCTCACGCCGCTTCTGGAAAAGGCGGTCAAGGCCGCCGGCGGCAAGGTCAAGCTGGTCAAGATGAACATCGACGACCACCCCTCGATCGCCGGCCAGCTCGGCATCCAGTCGATCCCGGCGGTCATCGCCTTCAAGGACGGCCAGCCGGTCGACGGCTTCATGGGCGCCATCCCCGAGAGCCAGATTGGCGAGTTCATCACCAAGGTCGGCGGCAAGGGCAATGGCGCGCCGCCGGTCGCCGAAGCGCTGGCTGCTGCGGCCGAGGCGCATGCGGCGGGCGATGCGCAGACCGCGGCCGATATCTATGACGCCATACTGGCGCAAGCGCCGGAGACGATCGAGGCGATTGCCGGCCTGGGCGAGCTTCTGTTCGAGGCCGGCGACGCGCAAGGCGCCGAGGCGCTGCTGGCAACGGCGCCGGAGGCCAAGAAGGATGCGCCCACGCTTGCCGCGCTGCGCGCCAAGATGACGCTGGCCGCGGAAGCCGCCGCACTCGGCAATCCGGCCGAGTTCGAGCAGCGCCTGGCCGCCAATCCCGGCGACCACCAGGCGCGTTTCGACCTCGCCATGGTCCAGAATGCGCGAGGCGATCGCCATGCGGCGGCGGATAATCTGCTGGCCATCATCAAGGCGGACCGCACCTGGAACGAGGACGGCGCCAGGGCGCAGCTGCTGAAACTGTTCGAGGCTTGGGGGATGGCCGACGAGGCGACGCTGGCGGCACGGCGCAAATTGTCGTCGCTGCTGTTTTCCTGAGCCGTTCGCCAGCGAAATTGTCGGCAGAGTGGCTGTCGGGCCTTGCGGTCGGTGGCCGCCGCGCCAGATTAGGCCGATACTATCGTCGTCATGGGCAGGCGAAGCCATCGGAGGAGTGAAGGTGCAGGTCGGAAACGCATTTTACCGGGTCGGCAAGGATCTGCCGCCGACCATCCCGGTGTTTCCGCTTGCCGGCGCGCTGCTTTTGCCGGGCGGCCGTATGCCGCTCAACATTTTCGAGCTGCGCTATCTGCAGATGGTGGATGAGGCGATCGCCGGTTCACGGCTGATCGGCATCATCCAGCCGAGCCTCGACGGCGCGCTGCGCGCCGATGGCGAACCAGAACTGTGCAATGTCGGCTGCGCCGGGCGCATCATCTCGATGGCCGAGAGCGGCGACGGCCGCTATCTGATCTCGCTGCAGGGCGTATGCCGGTTCCGCGTCGCGCATGAATTGCCGGTGAAGACGCCGTTTCGGCAATGCAAGCTGGCACCGTTCCTCACCGATCTTAGGGAAGACCAGGCGGCAAACGAGGTCGACCGGCCGGCGCTGCTCAAGGCATTTCGCGCCTATCTGCAGGCCAATGAACTCGAAGCCGACTGGGAAAGCGTCAGCCGCGCCGAGAACGCCATGCTGGTCAATGCGCTGTCGATGATGGCGCCTTACGGCCCGGCCGAAAAACAGGCGCTGCTTGAGGCGGCGGATTTGAGGGCGCGAGCCGAGACGCTGATCGCCATCACCGAAATGGCGCTGGCGCGCGAGAATGAGGACTTTGGTTCCAGTCTTCAATAGGGGCCGAACCGGTTGAAAGGGGTTCCGATGGTTGCGGATGGGCGTGACGGCAAGACGGCCAATGTCGACCCGAAACTGCTGGAGTTGCTGGCCTGCCCGCTGACCAAGGGGCCGCTGGCGTGGGATCCTGAACGCGGCGAATTGATCTCGCGGGTCGCCAAGCTCGCCTATCCGGTGCGCGACGGCATCCCGATCATGCTGCCTTCGGAGGCGCGGAGCATTTCGGCGGAGGATGTGCTGTCGCCGCCGCGGCTGGGTGGGCCGGCTTAAACGGCGGGTGTCGTTCAAGGTGCCGGCGATATAGAAAATCGCTCTGCGGTGATCCTTCACCGCCCCCTCTGCCCTACCGGGCATCTCCCCCATTTGGGGGGAGATCGGCAGCTTCGTCGCCCAGCCCGTCTTTAACGTTGGAGATTGGCGAAGGCGGAGATGACGGCCAATCTCCCTCCTTGTGGGGGAGATGTCCGGCAGGACAGAGGGGGGCGCGAAGGATCACCGTCGCTTCGCATTCGTTCCTGTGGGACGATGAATGAGCTGTGATTACTGAAAATTGCGGCCCTTGGGCATGACCCTCTCGGCCTTGTCCGAGAGCGCCGCGATATCCGGCAAGGCCGGCACAGCCGGCGCCATCTCTTCCAACAGCACCGTCAGCCAGGGCGTCAGATCCTCGATCTTCTCGGCGACGATGTGGATGACATCGGATTCCGACTGTAGCTTGCCGGTGACCTTGACGAAGCGTGCGCCCATGACGATCGGCCGGAATCGGGTAAAAGTCCTCTCCCAAAAAATGACGTTGGCGACGGCCTTGTCGTCCTCCAGCGTCAGGAAGATCGCATTGCCCTTGCCGGGCCGCTGCCGCACCAGCACCAGCCCGGCGACGGAAACCCGCCTGCCGTCGCGAACCGAGCCAAGGTTGGCATTGGGGATGACGCCGGCGCGGTCGAGGCGCTCGCGCAGGAAGGCGACCGGATGCGCCTTCAGCGACAGGCCGAGCGCGCGATAATCGTGGATGACGTGTTCGCCGAGCGGCATTGTCGGCAGTTTGGTTTCGGGCTCGAGCTCGCGCAGCCGGATCGCCGGCTGGTCGAACAGCGGCAGTTTTTCGGCCGCACTCTTGCCGTCCAGCGCGCGCACCGCCCACAAGGCTTCACGACGGTCGAGGCGGAGCGAGCGGAAGGCGTCGGCCTGCGCCAGCCTTTCGATGTCGTCGACATCGAGGCCGGAGCGCAACCAGACATCCCGAACGGATTCGTAGCCTGAGCCGCGCCGCTCGGCGAAAGCCTCCATGCGCTCCTTGGACAGGCCCTTGATCTGCCTGAAGCCGAGCCGAACCGCATGCTTTGTCTTGATGACACTGCGCATCTGGGCATGGCGTGGGAGGATGCGGCCGGGATCGAAGGCGTCTTCCTCCAGTGTGCAGTCCCAGTCGGAAAAATTGACGTCAACGTCGCGGACGGCAACGCCATGGTCGCGTGCGTCGCGCACCAGCTGTGCCGGCTGGTAAAACCCCATCGGTTGCGAATTCAGGATCGCGGCACAGAACACGTCGGGATAGAAGGTCTTGAACCAGCAGGAGGCATAGACGAGCAGCGCGAAGGAGGCGGCGTGGCTTTCGGGAAAGCCGTATTCGCCGAAGCCCTCGATCTGCTTGAAGCAGCGCTCAGCGAAGTCTTTTTCGTAGCCCCTATCAGTCATGCCTTTGATCATGCGCTGGCGATAATTGCCGATGGTGCCAGTGCGTTTGAAGGTGGCCATGGCGCGGCGTAGTTCGTCGGCCTCGCCCGGCTTGAAGCCGCCGGCGACGATGGCAATCTTCATCGCCTGCTCCTGGAACAGCGGCACGCCCAGCGTCTTGCCTAGGATTTCTTTCAGTTCCGGCTTGGGGTACTCAGGCATTTCCTTTTTCTGCCGACGGCGCAGATAGGGGTGAACCATATCGCCCTGGATTGGACCGGGCCGCACGATCGCCACCTCGATGACGAGGTCGTAGAATTCGCGGGGCCGGAGACGCGGCAGCATCGACATCTGGGCACGCGATTCGATCTGGAAAACGCCGAGCGTGTCAGCGCGGCAGATCATGTCGTAGACGTCGTCGTCTTCCGGCGGCAGGGTGGCCAGCACATAGGGTCGGCCGTAATCATCCCGAGCCCTCGGATAATGGTCGGTGAGCAAGGTGAAGGCGCGCTTCAGGCAGGTCAGCATGCCGAGCGCCAGCACATCCACCTTCAGGATTTTCACCGAGTCGAGATCGTCCTTATCCCACTCGACCATCTTGCGCTGGTCCATTGCCGTCTTGACGATGGGCACGATCTCATCGAGCCGATCCTTGGTGATAACGAAGCCTCCGACATGCTGCGTCAGATGGCGGGGAAAACCCATGATCCCATTGGCGAGCTCGATCACATGCCTGGTCGAGGTCTCATTGCGGTCGAGGCCGCCGGCATGGGCCTCCTTCTCCCCGAGCTCGGATGTCGACCAGCCCCAGATCGAACTGGAGAGAGCCGCCCTGACGTCCTCCGACAGACCCATGGCCTTCGACACCTCCCGCAGCGCGGATCGGCCTCGATAGCTGATCACGGCGGCCCCTAGTGCCGTGTGTTTGGCGCTGTATTTCTCGTAAATGTACTGCATGACGGTTTCGCGCTTTTCATGCTCGAAATCGACATCGATGTCTGGCGGTTCGTTTCTCTCCTCGGAAATGAAGCGCTCGAAAAGCGAATTGATTTTTTCCGGCCCCACCTCGGTGATGCCGATGCAGAAGCAGACGACCGAGTTGGCGGCCGAGCCGCGGCCCTGGCAGAGAATATCCTGGCTGCGAGCGAACTTGACGATGTCGTGGACGGTCAGGAAGTAGCGAGCGTAGTTGAGGCGTTCGATCAGAGCGAGTTCTTCCTCGATGCGCTTGGTCACGGATTCAGGTACACCGGCCGGATAGCGGTTGACCGCTCCCTCCCGCGCCAGTCTTTCCAACTCGGCCTGCGGGGCGAGGCCAGATTCCGTCGGCTCGTCTGGATAATTGTACTGGAGATCACCAAGCGAGAAGCTGAGCTCGCCGGCAAAGCGCAGCGTCTCGGCCAGAGCATGCGGATGGCGCCGGAAAAGCCTGGCCATTTCCAGCGGCGGCTTCAGGTGGCGTTCGGCGTTGACTGCCAGCTGCAGCCCCACCTCGGCAACGGGCGTGTTGAGGCGGATCGCGGTGAGCACATCTTGCAACGGACGCCGCTCGGCGCTGTGATAGAGCACATCGTTGGTCGCCATCAGCGCTACGCCGGCGGCGTCGGCCATGGCGGCCGCCTGCTCGATGCGAAAGCGGTCATTGCCGCGATAGTCCGGCGCAACGCCTAGTCGCAGATTCCTGCCGAAGCGATCCTTTAGCTGGTGCAGCAGGGCCAGCCCGTCGCTAGCGCCCGCCGTCAGATCAGGCAGGATCGCCAGCGACATCAGATCTCCCCATTCGAGCAGGTCGCTGCGTTGGAGAAGAGTGGCGCCCTTTTCGGTTTCGTCGCGCAGATTGGCTTGGGTGAGCATGCGGCAGAGATGCCCCCAGCCCTTGCGGTCCTGCGGATAGGCGAGGATGTCAGGCGTGCCGTCTTCGAACACCAGCCGGCAGCCGGGGTGATAAGAGAAAGTTTCCGCCTTGGCCTGCTGCCAAGCGCGTACGACGCCGGCCACGGTGTTGCGATCGGCAAGGCCAATCGCGGAGAATCCCATGAGCTTGGCCGCCACGACCAACTCCTCCGGTTTGGAGGCGCCGCGCAGGAAGGAGAAGTTCGACTGGATGCCGAACTCGGCATAGGGGATGACGGTCAATGCGTTCATGCGAAGACCCCATGCATGAACCAGCGTGGCGGCACCTGCGGGTTGCCGTAAAGGCCTTGCCGGTAGAGCCAGTAGCGGCGGCCGTCGGCATCCTCGATGCGGAAATAGTCACGAGTCGATGTGACAGGGTCGCTCACGGCTTCATGCCACCATTCGGCGGCGATACGTTCGGGTCCCTCCACACGCGTGACCCGGTAGAGCGCGCGCCGCCAGCGGAAGTGCAGCGGCGGCCCCTCCGGCATTTCGGTCGCCGGCACTTCGATCGGCTCGGGCGAACGGAACAGCCGGATCGGCCGCTCCGGCGGGAAGATGGTTGCGGGCGGCGCGTCTTTCCGGTCCGGCTTTTTCGGTGGCGTGGTCCGTTGCGGCGCTTCCGAGAAGGGGATGGTGGCGACGGCGCGCTCCGGCAGATGGCTTTCGACGGCGACCGCTTTCAGCACAGCATTGTCGCCGAGCCGGGCGCGGATGCGGTCGGCAAACAGCGCAATGTCGGCGCCGTCATCCTCGGTCTCGCCGGTCAGATCGGCCTGCTGCATGTCGAAGGCGGCGGCCGCCAGAACGGAAAGCCGCACCAGATCGAAACCGTAGCCGGCATCGATGTCCTGTTCGAGCGCGGTAAGTCGCTCGTGGAACAGGCGCTGGATCAGCTTCGGTTCGCGCAGGGGCCGCGAGGTGCCGACAGCGATGCGGCTGACGGCGCCGTCGACGCGAAACAACAGCAGCGCCAGCATCCGGGCGCCTTCGCCGCGGCGTTCGAGATCGACCTTCAAGGTCACCGCCAGCATTTCCACCAGCCGCTCGATCTCGGCGGTGAGCACGACCGGCTCGGCGAGGTGGCGTTCGACCGAAAGCGGCGCTACAGGCAGACGCGGCGAAACCGCCTCGTCGAGGCGGCCGAGCGCCTGGTCGAGGCGCAACAGCAAGCTGGCGCCGAAGCGGCGGGCGAGCGGGGCACGCGGCGCGGCCATGACGGCGCCCGCGGTGCGCAGGCCGACGCTTTCCAGGCTGGCGCGGATATCAGGCTCGATGCGCAGTGCTGCCAGCGGCAAGGGGGAGAGCAGCGCTTCCTCCTCGCCGGAGGGAACGATGCGGTCGCCGCAGAAGCGCGCCGCCGCCCAGGCGGCGCCCGGCGTCGCGGCAAGCCCGGCGCGGACATCGAAACCCTGCTGGAAAAAGCGCGCAAGAATGTCGTCCAGCATGGCGCGTTCGCCGCCGAACAGATGCGTGCAGCCGGTGACGTCGAGATAAAGCCCGTCGGCGCCGTCGAGCGCCACCAGCGGCGTGTAGCGATCGCACCAGTCGGCGAGGCCTTCGAGCAGCCGGCGATCGGCTTCCGGATCGGCCTCGACAATGTCGATCGAGGGATGCATGGCGCGCGCGTCGGCAATGCCCATGCCGCGCTTCAGGTGCAGCGCCTCAGCCCGCTCGTCGAGGGCTGATATGCGCTGGGCGTTGCGGTCGCGATGGCTGATTACCAGCGGTGGGTGAGATGGCGGCAAATGACCCGACGGCCGGGAACGCCACGACCGTCCCAGGCGCTGGCGCAGGATCCGCTCCGCCCCGAGATGCGGGAACCACAGCGACAGAATTCTCTGGCCTTCTCTCTTCGAAACGGTGCTCATCGGGGTTCCATTCCAGTGTGAATTGTCCGGGCAGAGCCGTGCGGCTCTTGCCGATGCTGACGGTGAAGGCAGGGCGGCCGATCGAGCCGGCGAGCGGCCCGGCGATGGTCCGGCGCGATGTTGCGGGTGCGCCCGACACGATGAGACGCACCGGGGCGGCGGTCGGTTCGGCCTCGCCGGCCTGGCGCAGCAGGAACACCGGCCGGCCGGCGCTTTGGGCGCGGGCGTGCAGCCGGCGCGTTGCGGTGAGGTCGAGCCGCTGCGGGCTGCCGCGTATCTCGAGGATGATTGCGGCGAGCGCCGTCATCTTCGCGGCCTCCTCGGCCACCCACAGCGCATCGGTGAGTTTCGGCGCCTCGGAAAACAGCAATTGCTCCGGCGCGATGCCGAACAGGCCCTGCAATCCCCTGGCATAGGGGAAGCCGGCCTCGCGAAAAATCTCCGACGTGCCGATCCACAGAACGGGGAGATTCTGCCCCTTGAGGATCAGGCTGACCAGTGACAGCACGAAGCCGGCGACGGCCCCGGCATTGCGGGTCTCGAGGCCATGGATTTCGCTCAGTGCGGCTTTCGGCAGGCCGCCGCTCAGCGCGGCATCGAGGCGCTCGACGCCGGTGGGCAGGAAAGCATCCGGCGAAGCCACGGCAAGGCCGCGCCGGATAATGGTGACATCGGTATCGCGTTCCGGAGCAGCACCGACATTGCCGTCAGCACGCGCGCGGGCCCGCTCGCCAGCCGGCGCGGCCAAGCGCTCGGGCAGCGTTCCCTCGATCTTCGCGATCTGGCGGCGCAGGGCAAAAACAGTCTCCCGCGCCACGGCTGATGTCGCCATGACGGTCAGTTTCTCTCACAATTGTTCCTGTTATGTTCCTATAGATTCCAGAGGGTGCCGGAAGAGTCAAGCGGAGTCATGCGGAATTTATTCCTGTCCGCGAATCGAGAAGACGGACGACAGCCGCGCTCATTTGCCGATTCCCGAGGGAAAGCCTATATGCCGGGATCAAAGGACTAAAGCATGGCCCGCATCTACAAGACCCGCACTTGGCACGACGAACTCTCGCCCTCGATCGAGGAAATGGAGTTCCTGGCGCTGGAGGCGTATGCGCATCTGCCGGACGACTTTCGCAAGCTGACCGGCGAGATCGTCATCCAGATCGCCGAGTTCCCGACCGACGAGATCATGGACGATCTGTCGCTGGAGACGCCGTTCGACCTGCTCGGCCTGTTCGAGGGCCGCGGCATCGCCGAGCGCTGGAACCCGCAGACCGGCGAAGGCCCCAATCGCATCACCCTCTACCGCCGCGCCATCCTCGACTACTGGGCCGAGAACGAAGAGACGCTGGGCGACATCGTCACCCATGTGCTGATCCACGAGATCGGCCACCACTTCGGCCTGTCGGACGATGATATGGAGAAGCTCGAAGAGGCGGCCGAGTAAGGCTGCGTCGATACTCAGGCGAGGCTGGCCTGCGAACGGCAGATACCTGCGCTTCCGGCCTTCGCCGGCCGAAGCCTGCATGAGTGGTTGCGGCAGTTAAGGCTATGGCCGGCGTAGGCCGGTGCTCACGTACTTCAAGTACGCTCCGCTCCGGTTCTCGGTATCAGCCATTCTCGGCTCGGCCTGACCTGAATCTCGACACAGCCTGCGTCGGCGCCGGCAAAGCCTACCAGTCGCTCAGCTTGGTATCCGGCCCGTATTCGTGGCCGTCGATATCCTTCACCACCGCCTGGCCGCAGCGCATCGACTTGGTTTTCTTGTCGTAGGCGTAGGTCGGCGAGCCGAACAAATGCCAGCCCTTGTTCAGCGCCGCCGTCACCTTGTGACTGAAGGTGGAATCGTCGGGAGCGGACAGAAAGCGGTAGAGTTTCATGGTTTTAGTCCTGTCGTGAGTTCTTGCTAGCCGGCTTAGGCAATCATGCGCCGATGGCGGCGGCTTTCGCCAGCAGTTTTTCGGCCTGCGCCAGATGCAGCCGCTCGACCATCCTGCCGTTCAGCGCAATCACGCCCTTGCCGGCATTTTCCGGCAAGGCGAAAGCATCGCTCACCGCGCGCGCCTCGGCCAGGGCTTCGGGCGCGGGCGCAAAGGCATGGTTGGCGGCGTCGACCTGGGCCGGGTGGATCAGCGTCTTGCCGTCGAAGCCCATGGCGGCGGCTTCCGTGCATTCGCGCGCAAACGCGTCAGGATCGCGAAAATCGTTGGAGACACCGTCGAGCATGTCGATGCTGCCGGCGCGCGCCGCCAGCACCATCTGCATCAACCAGGGCACGAGATAGCGCCGGTCGGGCGTCGCCAGAATGCCGGTCTCCTTGATCAGATCGTTCGTTCCGGCAACGAAACAATTGAGACGCGAGGCCGGGTCGCGGCCGAGCTCGGCGATGGCGCCGATGTTGAGCATGGCCTTTGGCGTCTCGATCATCGCCCAGAGTTTGACGCTGTCGGGAGCAAAATTGTCGTCGAGCACATCACCGACTTCCAGAATGTCGCGCGGTGTGGCGACCTTGGACAACAGGATGCCGTCGGGCTCGAATTTTGCCGCGGCCAGCAGATCATCGTTGCCCCATTCGCTGGACAGCGCGTTGACGCGCACGATCATCTCGCAACGCCGCCCATAGTGGTTGGCAACTGGCCGGCTGGCGAAAATGCCAGCCAATTTTTCGCGCGCCGCGACCTTGTCGGCGGGCGCGACGGCGTCTTCGAGATCGATGATGACGGCATCGCAGGCCAGCTCTGCGATCTTGGCCAGCGCCTTGTCGTTGGAGGCCGGGACGTAAAGCACCGAGCGGCGCGGGCGATAGGGTTCGCTTGTCATGGCCGATCTATGCCGCGTGAGGGCGGGTGAGGCAAGGGTGCAGCTGGTGATCGCCGACGTCGGCGCTGCCCCTCATCCCCCTGCCGGGACCTTCTCCCCGTGAACGGGGAGAAGGAGGCTGGTTCCTGCACGAAAACTGCACATCTCTGCGGAAAACCTCCTCCGCTCCGCCCCGGCGCCTCCATGCGGGCCCGCGACAACAGCGGCATGCAACAGCGAAACACCCACCGTTGGTCCCTGCCCTATCGTCTCAGCAGCGAAAGCTGGTGGCTGGTCGACCCGCCGCGGCCGGAAGCCCGCCCTTGCCCGGAGGCAAGCCTGCTCCCTTTTATCCGCCCGCCCGCCGGCCGGATCCAGCCCATCAGGAAAGTCCGAGCATGACATCGACCTTCACGCCGACCTTTTGCCGCCGCTTCGGCATCGCCGTCCTGCTCGCCGCGCTGGCGGATTTTTTCTTCTATGGCCAGCCCGCCGGGATCACTGTCCTTTTGTTTGCCATCGTGATTGCCGGTGCGGTCGTCGCTGTTCATCCTGCCGCCCTGAATTCCACCCGGCCCTGGCTCAAGCCTGCCGTCCTGTTCGTCGCGCTGCTGCCGCTGGCCGAGAATGTCAGCCCGCTGTCGGTCGCGGTCGCGCTTGTGGCGCTGGTCGTGTTTGCGCTGTCCCTGGCAGGACGGCTGCAGCACCGCATCGCCCGCATTGCCGGCCAGATCGCGCTGTTCCTGGTCGCAGCGCCGCTGCGCCTTATCAGCGACTTCTTCCGCTGGCGCCGCACGGTGCGCCGGCTTGGCGGCCGCCGCATCCGCCTGGCGTCTGTCATCGTCTGGGTCATGCCGGTGACGCTTGGCGCGGTGTTCCTGCTCTTGTTCGGCGCCGCCAATCCGGTCATCGATTACTGGCTGTCGCTGATCGACCTGATGAAGCTGCTCGATCTCATCCAGCTGGCGCGGATCGTCTTCTGGCTGTGCGTGCTCGCCGGTGTCTGGGCTTTGCTGCGGCCACGCCTGCCGCGCTTCCTGCGACGCCTTCCACGCCTGGCGCCGCCCGCAGCCTTGGCCGCGCCGGCCGCGACACGATCGGCCACAACGATCGAGGACATCGTCTTCGGCAAGGCGGCGATCTTGCGCGCTCTGATCGTCTTCAACGCTTTGTTTGCGCTGCAGACGGCGCTCGACGCCGCCTATCTCTGGGGTGGGGTCGCCCTGCCGGACGGCATGAGCTACGCCGCCTATGCGCATCGCGGCGCCTATCCGCTGATCGCCACCGCGCTGCTGGCTGCCGGCTTCGTGCTGGCGGCGCTGCGGCCGGGCAGTGAGACCTCAGGCGATCCGCTGATCCGCCGGCTGGTCTACGCCTGGGTGGCGCAGAACATCGTGCTGGTCATCTCGTCGATCCTGCGGCTCGATCTCTATATCGGCGTCTACGCGCTGACTTATTGGCGCATCGCCGCTTTCGTCTGGATGGGGCTAGTGGCGGCCGGACTTGCGCTGATCATCGCCCGCATCGCGCTCAGAAAATCCAACGAATGGCTGTTCTCGGCCAATCTTCTGACGCTATCGGCGACGCTCTATGCCTGCTGCTTCATCAACTTCGCGGCGCTGATCGCCAACTACAATGTCGACCACTCCTACGAAATGACCGGCCGTGGTATCCCACTCGACGCTTGGTATGTGCACTCGCTCGGCCCGGCCGCCTTGTCGGCCCTCGACCGCTTCATCGAGCAAAAAAGCAGGACGATTGCACCAGACGATCGCTCCTATAGCGCGCTCGTCGAATTCCATAAGTGGGACAAAATCTGGTACCGCACCGCTCGGAAAAACTGGCGCGCCTGGAGCTTTCGCGGCTGGCGGCTGGCCAGGGTTCTCGACAACGGAGGCCCGCTCGTGCTTCCTCCACCTTCGCAACCTTCCATGCCGGACCGCTAGATTCATGCCACATCAGATCCTGGTCGCCGACGACGATCCGCATATCCGCGAGGTCATCTGCTTTGCGCTGGAGAAGGCCGGCATGAAAACGCAAGCGGTGGCCGACGGCGCCGCCGCTCTGATGGCCATCGAACGCCGCGAGCCCGACCTCGTTGTGCTCGACATCGGCATGCCGGAGATGGACGGGCTGGAGGTCTGCCGGCGGCTGAGGCAACGCTCCGACGTGCCGGTGCTGTTCCTGTCGGCGCGAGACGAAGAGATCGACCGCATCCTCGGGCTCGAAATGGGCGGCGACGACTATGTGACGAAGCCGTTCAGCCCGCGCGAACTGGTGGCGCGCGTCAATGTCATCCTGCGCCGCGCCCGCGCCGTGCCGGACCCGGCCGACGCGAGAGCCTTTGCGCATGGCAAGCTCAGCCTGACACCGGCAAGCCACGGCGCCAGTTTCGACGGCAAGGCATTGGCGCTGACGGCGATCGAATTCTCGATCCTGAAAGGGTTTCTGGCGCGGCCGGCGCATGTGCTGGGCCGCGATCTGGTGGTGGCCAGCGCCTATGCCGCCAACATCCATGTCGCCGATCGGACTGTCGACAGCCATATCCGCAACATCCGCGCCAAGCTGGCGGCGGCGGGCTGTCTCGATGCCATCGAGACCGTGCATGGCGTCGGTTTCCGGCTCGGCCGATGCGGCGCCTGAGCGACGCCAAATGGATCGGCACCAAATGGCGGCCAAGGCTGGCCACGGTGGTTCTTGCCATCCTCATCATGGTGCTGGCGCTGCCGCTGGTCGGGCTGTTTTTCTTCCGGCTTTATGAAAACCAGCTGATCCGCCAGACCGAGGGCGAGCTGATCGCGCAGGGCGCCGTCATCGCCGCGATTTATGCGCAGGATGTCCGCGACGCCGGCCTTTCCCAGGACAAGTTCGGCGCACCGGTTGACGCAGAGAACGACGATGCCAGCCGCAGCGACGACTCGCCTTACCAACCGATCGAGCCGAGCCTCGATCTCGCCTCCGATTATCTGCTGCCGACCCGGCCTGCCGGCATCGCTACCGCCACCGATCCGGCCTTTGCGGCGATAGGCGCGCGGTTGTCGGGCATTCTCGACACGACGCAAAAGACCACGCTGGCCGGCTTCCGGTTGCTCGATCCCAACGGCGTCGTCATTGCCGGGCGCGACGAGGTCGGACTGTCGCTCGGCGGTGTCGACGAGGTGCGAACAGCATTGTCCGGCCACTACGCCAGCGTGTTGAGACAAAGAATTCCCGACCAGCCGCCACCGCCGCTCTATTCGGTCAGCCGCGGCACCAAGGTCCGTGTCTTTGTCGCCATGCCGATCGCAGTCGATGGCCGGGTGGCCGGCGTGATCTATCTGTCGCGGACGCCGAACAACATCGTCAAACATCTCTATGGTGAGCGCGGCAAGGTGACGCTGGCGGCCATCGCCACGCTGTTAGGCACGCTGCTGATCGCGCTGGTCTTCCTGCGTACGGTCAGCAGGCCGATCTACGCGCTGATGGAGCGCACCAGGCGTATTGCCGCCGGCGACCGCGACGCGATCCGGCCGCTCGACCATCACGGCACGCGCGAAATGGCAGAGCTGTCCGCGGCCTTCCTCGACATGGCTGAAAAACTGCAGGCGCGCTCCGACAGCATCCAGACTTTCGCCACCCATGTCTCGCACGAGCTCAAATCGCCGCTGACGGCGATCCAGGGCGCGGCCGAGCTGTTGCGCGATTCCAGCGAGGCGATGGATGCGGCCGAACGCAAGCGGTTTTCCGGCAACATCGTCAACGACGCCGGCCGGCTCAATCTGCTGGTGCGGCGCCTGCTCGATCTGGCGCGGGCCGAGAACCTGGCGCCGAGCGGCGAAAGCACATCGCTTGATGCAGCACTGGAACTGCTGCCGGTGGACGGCAGGCTGGCGGTCACTATCGAGGCTGGCGGTGCGATCGCCTTGCGCATCTCGGCCGAGAATGCAGCGATCGTGCTTGCCAATCTGATCGACAATTCGGCCAGGCACGGCGCGACGCAGGTTTTGCTGTCGGCCACAGCCGCTGGGGACAAGGTGATCGTTACCGTCAGTGACGACGGCCCCGGCATTTCGCCCAGCAATCGGAGCAGGATTTTCGAGCCGTTCTTCACCACGCGCCGTGAGTCCGGCGGCACCGGCATGGGCCTCGGCATCGTGCTGGCCCTCCTGAAAGCGCATGATGGCACGATCGCGCTGGTTGACTCCGGGCGCGGCACGCGCTTCGAGATTTCCTTGCCCGCCGCGTGAAGGATGTGGGCGAAATAAATAGAGCATGATGTCGTCCGAAAACCGCTTCACACTTTTCGGCATCATGCTCAAATCGGAGAACAAGAGTGCGCTACGACATCGTCATCATCGGCGGAGCCATCGTCGGTTCCTCGGTCGCCTACTATCTGCGCGAGGAAGGCTTTTCCGGTTCCATCGCGCTGATCGAGCGCGATCCGCAATTCGCCCACGCGGCAACGACGCTGTCCATGGCCTCGATCCGTCAGCAATTCTCGATCCCGGAAAACATCCGGCTGTCGCAGTTCACGCTAAACCTGTTTCGGCGGCTGAAGGAAACCTTCGGCACCGATGCCGATATCGGCTTTCGCGAGGGCGGCTATCTGATCCTGGCCGGCGACGCCGGACTGCCGATCCTGAAAGCCAACCACGAAGCGCAGGTCGCCGAGGGCGCCGACATTCTGCTCGAGGATGCCGACCAGCTGGCAAAGCGCTTTTCCTGGCTGTCGACGGAAGGCATCAGCGCCGGCGCCTTCGGCCGCACCGGCGAGGGCTGGTTCGACGCGCATGCCATGCTGACGCTGTTCCGCAAGGCATTGCGTGACAAGAAGGTCGATTTCATCGCCGCCGATGTGACCGCTATCGAGTGCCAGGGCAACCGCGTCACCGGCGTGAGCCTCGACAATGGCGAAAAGCTCGAAGCCGGCATCGTCGTCAACGCCGCCGGGCCGAATGCCGGCAAGGTCGCCGCTCTTGCCGGGTTAGCGCTGCCGGTAGAACCCCGCAAGCGCAACGTCTTCGTCTTCGAGGCGCGCGAGAAATACGCCGACATGCCGCTCCTGGTGGACCCTTCGGGCATCTATGTCAGGCCAGAAGGCTCAGTCTATCTCACCGGCGGCGCCGAGCCCGAAGAGGGCGATGGTCCCGCTGATCCAGCCGATTTCGATGTCGACTGGCCGTTGTTCGAAGACGTGATCTGGCCAACACTGGCGACCCGCATTCCTGCCTTCGAGGCGATCAAGGCGACACGCGCCTGGGCCGGCCATTACGACTACAACACGCTCGACCAGAACGCCGTCATCGGACCGCATCCCGAGGTCGGCAATTTCATCTTCGCCAATGGTTTTTCGGGCCACGGCCTGCAGCAGGCGCCGGCAGTCGGAAAGGCGCTGGCGGAGTTGTTGGTGCATGGCGGCTACCGGACGGTGGATTGCTCGGCGTTTGGGTACGAACGGGTGGCCGAGGGCAGGGCGTTTCGGGAATTGAACGTGATTTGAAGGTGTAGCTCCCCTTTCCTTCTCCCACGGCGGAGAAGGGAAGAACCCGCCTCTATGCCGCCGCCAGCTTTCCAGCCTCGACATACGCCTGCAGCCATCCCAGCACCCGTCCCCAATCTTCGGCATGTTCGGCCGCCGCCTCGCCCAGCCCGCCAAAGCCGCCATGGCAGATGGTAAGGCGTGTGCCGTTGGCGGTCGGCTCCAGCAGGTAGGCCACCGTCGTTTGCCGCCGGCTAAGTGTCGGATGGTCCCAGTCATAGGCCCGCGTCTGCACGATCCGGCGCGGCGCCAGGATATCGAGGAACTCGCCGCCGGCGGGATGGTCCTCGCCAGCAATGGTCCTGGCGACGACTTGCCACCGGCCACCGACGCACAAGTCGGCCGTCCAATCGACCATCCGATAGCTTTCGGAAGAGCCCCACCAGCGTTCGACTTCATCCGTAATCAGCGCGTTGAAGACGCGCTCCGGTGGCGCGACGATCTCGGCGCTCGCCATGATGGTCTCGCCATTGGTCATGCTTTGCGCCACCACTGGATCGTGCATCATGGCAACCTCCTAGCGATTGTTTCGTTATCGAAACGAGTTAAGCCGCCTTTGATGCCGGGCGCGACAAGCCCTTGCCGGTTTCGAGCAGGCTCTTCAGGCTGGACAGGATGAGCGGCCAGCCCCTGGCGACATGCTCCAGCAGCTTGTGCGGACCGTCGGCCCCATGGGTGACGGCAAGCTTCATCATCTCGCCTTCCTGTTCGATGGCGAAGGTGCAAGTGGTGTAGCCGTCGGCCTTCACCTCGGGCATCCACTCGCTGCGCCATTTGATCACCAGGCGCTTGGGCGGGTCGATATCGAGGATCGCGCCGCTGTCGGCAATGCTGCCATCGGGGAAGACGATCTTCCAGTCCGAGCCTTTCTTCCAGCCGCTCAGCATCTGGGCGCCGAGGAAATATTGCTGCTGGAATTCCGGTTCGGTCAGCGCCTCCCAGAGCTGCTCGGGCGTGGTGCGGATATAGGTCACATAGACGAAGGCACTGCTCATGGCTCTTCCCTTTCAAGGCGCTTCTTCAAGTCGCTGAGGGCGGTCAGCCGTCCTCGTTCGAATTTGCCGATCCAGCGTTCGGCGATCTCGTTGATGGGAACGGGATTGAGGTAATGCTCCTTTTCCCGTCCGTTGCGGACGGTGGTGATGAGGTTCGCCTCTTCCAGGATCGCCAGATGCTTGGTCACAGCCTGGCGTGTCATATCCGTCCGTTCGCACAGCGCGTTCAGCGTCTGCCCGTTCCTGTGATGGAGGCTATCCAGCAATTGCCGGCGTGTCGGGTCGGCGAGGGCGCGAAAGACGGCATCCATGCTCATCTATTTAATATGCAACCAAATGGTTGCATGTCAAGAGGCGATGTCACAGCGAAGCGACCGCCTCATCAGGGCGTTGTTCCGCCCGGTCCTAAACACCGTTCCGCATTGCCCAAGAACCTCGCCTGCCTTGCCGGTATAGCCATCGGTCAAGTCGAGGGAAGTTCAAAGCGCATTCGACGGCGGCCGTCCTGTGGTTTCCTGGTCACCAAAACGGCAGGTCGGCTACCCCTGGAGAATGCGCCGGACGACCTTTCCGGGACGGATCGGGCGCACCCCCAAGCGGCACTCTGTCCATCTATGGCACGACCGGCGGCACTGACCCTGCCCGCCGGTCGTGGACTTGCGCTTTGTTTGGCTGGCGTCAGCCCTTGCGGCCGAACCAGAAGGCGTCCGGCATGCGCTTCATGCCGATGCGCTCGTAGAAGCCGACGGCGTCTGGCATCGAAATCAGGCTGATGGCGACCGGCGGCCCAAGCTGCCGGCGCGCCTCGTCCATCAGGCCTTTGCCAATACCAAGCCCTTGCGCCGATTGGGATACGGCGAGCTCTGAAATGTAGCACACCCAGGAAAAGTCAGTGATGGCCCTGATAACGCCAATCAGTGGTCGGCCTTCGATATTGAGCCGCGCGGTCAGCACCAGGTTTGCGCCGGAAAGCATCGCCTGCAGCCGGGCATCGTCTTCGACAGGACGCGTGTCGCCGAGTCCGGATTCCATCAGCACGCGGCGGAACTCGGCGACGTCGAGCTCCGGCTCGCTGGCATAGATTATCTGCGAGGGTGTGGTCATGAGCGCAAGGTGCACCAGCAACGGCCGGTTTTGAAGATGGTGCCGCGCCGATCCTTCGATCCAGGCACGCACGAACAGTTGCCTTTTATTTGCCCGCAGCTTTGTGTAAACGGTGCGTCAGCAATCTCCCGCAACGAAAATGCAAGCGATTTAAGAACGGGCAAAAGCCATGGACAAGTTCACCAAGCTCACCGGCGTCGCCGCCCCCATGCCGATCGTCAATGTCGACACCGACATGATCATCCCCAAGGATTATCTCAAGACGATCAAGCGCACCGGGCTCGGCAGCGGCCTGTTCGCCGAAATGCGCTACTTGGATGACGGTTCGGAAAACCCGGATTTCGTGCTCAACAAGCCGGCCTACCGCAAGGCGCAGATCCTGGTCGCCGGCGATAATTTCGGCTGCGGTTCGAGCCGTGAACACGCGCCGTGGGCGCTGCTCGATTTCGGCATTCGCTGCGTCATTTCGACCTCGTTCGCCGACATTTTCTACAACAACTGCTTCAAGAACGGCATCTTGCCGATCACCGTCAGCCCGGAAGACCTTGAGAAACTGATGGACGACGCCTCGCGCGGCTCCAACGCGACGGTGTCGGTCGACCTCGAGGCCAAGGAAATCCGCGGCCCGGATGGCGGCGTGGTCACCTTCGACCTCGACGACTTCAAGCGCCACTGCCTCCTGAACGGCCTCGACGATATCGGCCTGACCATGGAAAAGGCCGGCGCCATCGCCTCGTTCGAGAAGAAGAACGCCGCTGAGCGCCCCTGGGCCTGACAGTACGATCTAAAACGATAACCCGGCCGCCACAGGCCGGGTTCGTGGCGGCTGAACGGGAGGGACAGTCATGACACGTTCGCTTCTTGCCGGCGCCTGCGCGCTGGCGTGGGCGCTGATGCCGGTGGCGGGCGCGCATGCACAGACCGACACGGTGCTCGTGCCGGCTGAAGATCCGTCCGACGGGGCCGCCGACCAGGGCAATGCGGCCCTGGCCGACGATGACAACCAGGGACCGATCCCGTTCGAGGGCGGGCAGCTGACCATCACCCAGCCGGAGCAGGACGGCGAAAAGGTGCTGGCCTATGACGGCAAGCAGCTGGCCAGCAATTACGACGTGTTCTTTGACAAGGTCGTCAAGGTCGGCGGCGTCAACGTGGCGCTGGTCGATGTCGGCGACGGCGGCAACCAGTGCGGCCCGGCCAAGGTGATCATCTGGAAGCCGGAAGGCGGCGAGATCCAGAGCCTTACGGTCGAGCAGGACGAATGCGGCGCGCCGCCGGCGGCGGTCGCCGACAACGCCATCTATTTCGTGCCCTATCTCTTGCCGGGCGCTTCGCAGCAGGCGCTGCAATGGTCGCCAACCGAAGGGCTGACGATTTCAGGCGATCTGACCTACGCGCCGGAGCCAGGCACCGACTGGAAAGATGTCGACCCGGCCAAGTACCAGAACATCATCGACGCCTTTCACAATGAGGCCGTCTACAAGGCGGCGCAGACGCTGCTCGGCGACACCATGCCCGACATGGCGACCAGCCTGTTGGTCGGCGGCGGCACCGAAAAGACCGCGTCCGGCGCCTTCTATGCCAGCGGCTGCGTGCCGCATGATTGCGGCGGCAATGACGGCTTCATGGCGGTCGACCCGGCCAAGCACACGCTCTACTTCGCCCGCCGCGGCGACGATGGCCAGCCGCAGGCGTGGCCTGACGTGAAGACCTGGCCGGCGGATGTGAAGGAAGCAATGGACAAGGCGCAGGGTTCGGCGAATTAGGGTTTCGTACGCTGCGGGAAGGAACTGTTCCGCCGCGATCCTTCCCACCCCCCTCTGCCCTGCCGGGCATCTCCCCCGCAAGGGGGGAGATTGGCAGCTTCGGTATCCCGCCTGCCTTGCGACGGTGGTGATTGGCGAAAGCCGATGTGACGTCCGATCTCCCTCCTTGCGGGGGAGATGGCCGGCAGGCCAGAGGGGGGTGCTGTCCCGTCAGCATCAAGCAGTTTGGCCCATGGTCAGTCCTGCCCTTTCCCTGCAAGATGCTCCTCAACACAGCGAGGCCCCATGCGCAAACTCATCTCCACCGGTTCGCCGTTCGAAAAGACTGCCGGCTATTCGCGTGCGGTGGTGCAAGACGACTGGTGCTTCGTGTCGGGAACGACCGGCTACGACTATGCGACGATGACCATGCCGGAGACGGTCGAGGCGCAGACGCGCAATTGCCTGGCGACCATCGCCAAGGCGCTCCAGGACGGCGGCTTCGAGATGGCCGATGTGGTGCGGGCGCATTACTACATCACCGACCAGGCCTTCGTGGATATCGTCTTCCCGATCCTCGGCGAAACCTTCGGCGACATCCGTCCGGCGGCGACGATGATCGTCTGCCAGCTCAACAAGCCGGAGATGAAGATCGAGATCGAAGTCACGGCGCTGCGGCGCACCGCGTGAGGTCAAAGCCATGACGGTCCGCCGCATCGTCGCCAATATCGGGACACCGGACGCGGCGGCGGCGAAGCGCTTCTACCAGGACGTACTCGGCCTCGGCGTGCTGATGGATCAGGGCTGGATCGTCACCTACGGGTCCGACGAACGGATGCAGGTGCAGATCAGCTTCATGGCCCAAGGCTGCTCCGGCACGCCGGTGCCGGACCTCTCCATCGAGGTCGACGATGTCGATGCGGCGCTGCAAGGCATGAAGGCTGCCGGCTTCACTATCGAATACGGCCCGGCCGACGAGCCCTGGGGCGTGCGGCGCTTCTATGTGCGTGATCCGTTCGGCAGATTGGTCAACATTCTCTCGCATCGGTGATTGCGCTTCCCAACCGCAGGCTTGCGCACAGCCCGCTTGGCGTTTAGCAAGGCCGCGGTTTCTCCAAACAGCATTGGACGGTTCTGATGGCTTCGAAAAATCTTCTCCTGCTCGCCGGCGACGGCATCGGCCCCGAGGCGATGGCCGAGGTGAAGAAACTGATTAAGGCCATGAATGCCAAGCTTGGCAGCGATTTTACCACCGATGAAGGCCTGGTCGGCGGCTGCGCCTACGATGCACATGGCGCGGCGATTTCCGATGCCGACATGGCAAAGGCGATGGCGGCGGATGCGGTGCTGTTCGGCGCCGTCGGCGGGCCGAAATGGGACAAGGTGCCTTACGAGGTGCGTCCCGAGGCCGGCCTGCTGCGCCTGCGCAAGGACATGGAGCTGTTCGCCAATCTGCGCCCCGCCATCTGCTATCCGGCGCTCGCCGCATCCTCTTCGCTCAAGCAGGAAGTGGTCGAAGGCCTGGACATCCTGATCGTGCGCGAGCTCACCGGCGGCGTCTATTTCGGCGAGCCGAAGCAGATCATCGATCTCGGCAATGGCCAGAAGCGCGGCATCGACACGCAGGTCTACGATACATTCGAGATCGAGCGCATTTCCGGCGTCGCCTTCGAGTTGGCGCGCACGCGCAAGAACCATGTGACGTCGATGGAAAAGCGCAATGTGATGAAATCGGGCGTGCTGTGGAACGAGGTTGTCACCCAGACCCAGAAGGCGCGCTATGCCGACGTCAAGCTCGACCATATGCTGGCCGATGCCGGCGGCATGCAGCTGGTGCGCTGGCCGAAACAGTTCGACGTCATCGTCACCGACAATCTGTTCGGCGACATGCTGTCCGACATCGCCGCCATGCTGACCGGATCGATCGGCATGCTGCCGTCGGCCTCGCTCGGCGCGCCTGACGTGAAGACCAAGAAGCGCAAGGCGCTGTACGAGCCGGTGCATGGCTCGGCGCCCGACATTGCCGGCCAGGGCATCGCCAATCCGATCGCCATGATCGCCTCCTTCGCCATGTGCCTGCGCTATTCCTTCGGCATGGTCGACGAAGCCGACAAGCTCGAAGGCGCAATCGCCGCCGTGCTCGATGACGGGTTGCGCACCAAGGACATCCTGTCCGAGGGCATGACCGAAGTCGGCACGGTCGAGATGGGCGATGCGATTATCGCCAAGTTCCTTGGCTGATTCGCTGGCGGTCGACGTCCGCTGGGCGACGACCGACGACGCCGAAGCGCTTGCCACTGTGCTCTGCGAGATGGCGGCGCACTATCGGCAGGCGCCGCTCGATCATGGTCGGGCGACGACCACGGCACGAAAATGGCTTGGCGACGAAAGCCCAGCCTATCCGCATTTTGCGCTGGCCTTCGCCGACGGCAAGGTTGCGGGCCTCGCCTCGGTGGCGATCGCGCATCCCGGCATCGATCTCGAACGGCTGATGTTCCTGAAGGACCTGTTCGTGCGCGAGAATGCCCGCAACGCCGGCGCCGGGCGGGCCTTGCTCGGCTTTCTCGCCGGGCATTGCCTCAGGGAAGGCATCGGCCGCATCGATCTCACCACCGAGGACTGGAACGAAGGCGCGTTGCGTTTCTACGACCGGCTTGGCGCCGAACGGCACGGGCAGAAGGTGTTTCTCAGACTCTCAGGCGAAGCGCTGAAAAGAACGCGTTAAACCTTGACGCCCAGAGGCACGGGCCCCCACTGGTTTTCGTGGCCCTGGGTCGGGATCAGTCCGAACACGATGATGGCCAGCGTGCGAAGGTCGGCACGAGAATCAGCAGGACGAGCCAGCCGGTCAGGCCGATATCGTGCAGCCGGCGCACGATGAGCCCGAGCCATGGCAGGAACGTCGCCAGCACAAACAGGCCCCATACGCCGATGGTCACGATTGGCCCGTTGCCGTCGTTGAAATTGCCGATCGTCTGGTCGGCGAGGGCGCCGACAAGACCGACCAGGATGAAGCTGACGGTCCAGAACAGGCAATAGCTCCAGAATTCCTTGCGGCGGGCGCGTTCGGCGAAGTTGATGTAGTTGCGCGTCACGCCCCGCCAGAAATAACCCGGCAGTCCGCTATCGTGAACCGCGCCGTCTTCTGCCAGGCGGCCGAAATGCTGTGGCGCGGCTGAAGCGGCAGCGGCTTTGGGCGGCGCGGCGCTTGCCGCTGGAGCAGCGGTGGCCGGACCGGCGGCCTGCGCGCGGATCGAGAAGACGTCGCGCGCCTGGCCGCTTGCCGGCAGGAACTCGACCACGGCGCCGTTGGCAATCACGGTGTCGCGGCGCAGATTCTCGCGCGCGAAGGTGTAGCGGTTGCCGTCCGCCCCGGTGATGAAACCGAAGCCCTGGGCCTCGTCATAGTGCAGAACTTCGCCGCGCATTTAGCCTCACCCCCGTGTTGGCACAGACTGTTCAAAGTTGCGGCGGATCGCAAGGGGGTGGCTTCGCCTGTCCAATGTCGGCGCCGCCCCCTCACCTGCCTGCCGGCATCCTCTCCCCGTAAACGGGGCGAGGGGCGCCCTCATCTGCGGTTTCGCCAAGAGCCCGCGTTGCAAGGAGGGCGCCGAGGTAGCGGCCAGCTCCTTCTCCCCGTCACTATACGGGGAGAAGTGCCCGGCAGGGCGATGAGGGGCGGCGCGGACCTCGGCGATTGGCACCAGCCCGAGTGCCTCTGGTTTCGTTGAGGCTACTCCGGCCGCTTGTTCGGTTTCTTGTTCTTCGGCGGTCCAGCCTTGTCGAATTTCGGTTTACCGGCCCACGGCTTTGCGTCGCCGGCGGGGCGCTTCTCGAATTTCGGCTTGTGCAAGCTTTGCGGGGCTTCGAACGGCCGCTTGCCGCGATGCGGCTTCTTGTCGGGCTTGGGCGGCTGGTAGCCGGCGCGCGACAGGTCGGGCGTGCCGTCCAGGCGCTTCACTGCGATGTTGCCTTGCAGCTTCTTGTCGGGCCCGATAGCGGCCAGGAAACGGTCGGCCCAGTCGGCCGCGATCTGCACGACGGTCTCCTCCTGCTGCATCTTGATGGCGCCGATCTCGCGCTTGGAGATGTTGCCGGTGCGGCACAGCATCGGGATCAGCCAGCGCGGCTCGGCACTCTGCCGGCGTCCGATCGACAGCGAGAACCAGACGCTGTCGCCGAAATCGTCGCGGCGGCTGGGCGCCTCATCGCGGCGTTCGAACTTTTCGCCTGCCGGTCTTTCACGCGAAGGCGTGAACGGTGCGACATCCGTGAGTTCCTCGGGCGCCGAGCGGCTGGCGCGGCACTGCCGCACGAAGGCGGCGGCCACCTGTTCGGCGCCATGTTTGGCCAGAAGCGCATCGATGAAGCCGCGCTCGTCGTCGACCACCGGCTCGTCGAAGGCCGGGTCGGCAAGGATGCGCTCATCGTCGCGCTTGATCACGTCGTCGGCCGAGGGCGGGCTTGCCCATGTTGCCTTCAGCCCGGCATTCTGCAGCAAGCGCTCGGTGCGCTTGCGGGCGCCGTTGGGCACGATCAGCGCGCTGACGCCCTTGCGTCCGGCGCGGCCGGTGCGGCCGCTGCGGTGCAGCAGCGTTTCCGGATTGGTCGGCAGATCGGCATGGATGACCAGTTCGAGATTGGGCAGGTCGATGCCGCGCGCCGCGACGTCCGTGGCGATGCAGACTTTGGCGCGGCCATCGCGCATTGCCTGCAGCGCGTGGGTGCGTTCGTTCTGGCTGAGCTCGCCCGACAGCGCCACGACGGAAAAATTGCGGTTGTTGAAGCGTGCCGTCAGATGATTGACGGCGGCGCGGGTGTTGCAGAACACCAGCGCGTTCTTCGCCTCATAGAAACGCAGCACATTGATGATGGCGTTCTCGCGGTCGGGGTAGGCGACATTCAGCGCCCGGTATTCGATGTCGAGATGCTGCTTTTCCTCGCCGCCGGCCGAGATGCGCACGGCGTCGCGCTGATAGCCCTGGGCCAGCGTGGCGATCGAGCGCGGCACGGTGGCCGAAAACATCAGCGTGCGGCGCCGGGCGGGTGCGGCGTCGAGGATGAATTCGAGGTCTTCGCGAAAGCCGAGATCGAGCATCTCGTCGGCCTCGTCCAACACCACAGCCCTCAGCGCCGACATGTCGAGCGAATTACGCGTGATGTGGTCGCGCAAACGGCCGGGTGTGCCGACGACGATATGCGCCCCGCGCTCCAGCACGCGCCGCTCGCTGCGCATGTCCATGCCACCGACGCAGGAGGCGACGGTCGCGCCGGTCGGCGCGTAGAGCCACTGCAGCTCGCGCATCACCTGCAAGGCGAGTTCGCGCGTCGGCGCCACGGCCAGCGCCAGAGGTGCGCCAGCCCGATCAAAACGCTCGGCCCCTGCAAGAAGGGTTGGCGCCAACGCCAGGCCGAAGGCGACGGTCTTGCCGGAGCCGGTCTGGGCCGACACCAGCGCGTCGGCCTCGCCAAGCTCCAGCACCGCCTTCTGCACCGGCGTCAGCTCGACATAGCCACGTTTTTCCAGCGCCTCTGCCAGCGCAGGAACGATACCTCTAAAATTGGACATCTTCTTCTTTCGGAATTCGAGGCCTGGGCTCATCATGGAGCACACGCCGGGGCTGACGCCACGCCAGCCAAACAGTATTTTGGCGTTCGTACTTCTTGCGGCCCCTATTGTACAGAGCAAGCGGCGCCTCGCCGCAATTGACTCCTGATGCAAACCGCGTAAAAGCCGGCATCGAACGGGATCATTTTCGATGCGCGGCCTTCTGATGGCGCTTCTTGCATTCGACTTCCCCGGCCACGTCAGTGGGGCCGGTCGCGTTCGCGCGTCTTACCGTTCAACCAAAACTATGGCCAAAACCACCACCAAAACGGTGTGATTCCCTTGGCCTAACCACCCTCTCCCGGGTCCGGCCCGGGGGACGAAACCCGCATTGGCCGGCGGGTTTTCTCCAAAAACCAAGCGGAGAGGGACAGGAGATCTTTATGAGTTTCAAAGTTGCGGTAGTCGGCGCCACGGGCAATGTGGGCCGCGAAATGCTCAACATACTGGAAGAGCGCGGTTTTCCAGTGAGTGAAGTCGTGGCGCTAGCCTCGCGGCGCAGCCAGGGCACCGAAGTGTCGTTCGGCGATCGTACGCTGAAGGTCAAGACGCTCGACCAGTATGATTTTTCCGACACCGACATCTGCATCATGTCGGCCGGCGGCAATGTCTCCAAGGAATGGTCGCCGAAGATCGGCAAGCAGGGCTGCGTCGTCATCGATAATTCGTCGGCGTTCCGCTACGACCAGGACGTGCCGCTGATCGTGCCGGAAGTGAACCCGGACGCGATCTCGCTGTTTACGCGCAAGAACATCATCGCCAACCCGAACTGCTCGACGGCACAGTTGGTCGTGGCGCTGAAGCCGCTACATGACTTCGCCACCATCAAGCGCGTCGTCGTCGCCACCTATCAGTCGGTGTCGGGCGCCGGCAAGGAAGGTATGGACGAGCTGTTCACGCAGACCCGCGCCGTGTTTGTCGCCGACCAGGTCGACGTCAAGAAGTTCACCAAGCGCATCGCCTTCAACGTCATCCCGCATATCGACGTCTTCCTCGACGATGGTTTCACCAAGGAAGAGTGGAAGATGGTCGCCGAGACCAAGAAGATGCTCGACCCCAAGATCAAGCTGACGGCGACCTGCGTACGCGTGCCGGTGTTCATCGGCCATTCGGAAGCGGTCAACATCGAGTTCGAAAAGCCGATCACCGCTGACGAGGCGCGCGACATCCTGCGCGAGGCGCCGGGCTGCCAGGTCTTGGACAAGCGCGAGGACGGCGGCTACATCACGCCGCTCGAATCGGCCGGCGAAGACGCCACCTTCATCTCGCGCATCCGCGAGGACTCGACCATCGACAACGGCCTGTCGATGTGGATCGTGTCGGACAATCTGCGCAAGGGCGCGGCGCTCAACGCGGTGCAGATCGCCGAGCTTTTGGTCGAGCGCGGCCTGATCCAGCCCAAGAAGAAGGCGGCGTAGGTTTATCGCTCACGGGCCGTATCGCCGCTGCCGCGGCGGGCCCTCCGCGGGGGCGCCGGAAAGCCGGCGGCCCGCAGTCGCGGGCTCGGCCTTCGGCCGGAAGCATTCCTTCTCCCCGTCACTATACGGGGAGAAGGTCCCGGCAGGGGGATGAGGGGCAGCACTGGCCTTTGTTGAGAAACGTCTTTTGAACGACCCCGCCAAGATCTTCCTGCGTCCCGCCATCGGTCCGGACGCAGCTGCCATCGCCAGGCTCATGCGAGCAGCCCTTGGTTCGTTCGACTGGATGCCGGTCGTCCACACGCCAGACGAGGACCTTGCGTTCATCCGCGACATGGTGTTGCCCCAGCAGCAGGTGACGGTGGCCGAGGCCGGCAACTGCATCGTCGGCTTCATCGCCGTCAGCGGTGATTGGGTGGAACAGCTCTATCTCGACCCCGCCTGGACTGGACAAGGCATCGGCAGCCGGCTGCTGATGCAAACGACCGCCGCGCAACGGATCGTGAAACTGCGTTGCTTCCAGGCCAACACCGACGCCCGGCGCTTCTATGAGCGCCACGGATTCGTTGCCGAGAGTTTCGGCGACGGCACCACCAATGAGGAAGGCCTGCCGGACATTCTGTATTTCCGTCGAGTGTAAAGCTCAGTCGGCGCTGTCCCTGGCCAACTCGCGCAGCAAACCCATCGCGTCCTCCGCCCGCTCAGCGGGCACGAACAGATGGTCATGATAAAAGGCCGAGACCGGATTGACGCCCATGCCGGCGGCGGCCAGCCGGGTGGTGATGGCGGCGAGGAAGCCGACGGCTTCCAGCGACGAATGGACGTTCAGCGTGATCATGCTGCAGCGGAACGAAGCGGTCAGCTCCGCGGACCGCGCTGCGTCCTCGGTCACAATCAGCGTCACACCCTCACGCTCGCGAAAGACCATGACGGGATCGAGGCCTTCCGGCTGGCTGGTTCCAGGCGTGAGCGTGGCGAAAACGTAGACGTCCGGCAGCAAGTCCGGCGTCATCGTCGCCAGCAGTTTTTTCAGATCGGTCTCGCCGTTCATTGCTTTCCTCGCCGGATGGTAACAGGCAGAGTCCTTCAATATCCGCGGCCGGTCGATACCGATAGCCGCGCCGACGACATGGCAATGTCGCTGGCGGCTGAGCCATTCGAGGCTGCCGCATCGCACAATCGGCGAGCTGAGACCCGTGCGGTCCGTGAAAGGCCTTTCGATGATCGTTCGCCCGCGCCCGACATTCCTGCAGCTCTTCTTCGTCATGCGCGGTTCTGTGGTGCCCCGCATCCTGCCGCAGATTCTCGGCTTCGCGTTTTATTCCGCGGTCATCCTTGTGGTGGCGCGCGAGTTTCATCTCGATCTCGGCGTCTTCAACATCACGCCTTTCGGTCTGGTGGGCGTGACCTTGTCGATCTACCTCTCGTTCCGCAACAACGCCGCCTATGACCGCTGGTGGGAGGCGCGCAAGCTGTGGGGCGGGCTGGTGTTCGAAATCCGCAACCTGGCGCGCGCCACGACCAGCCTGGTCGCGGAGCGAGCCGAGCAGCGCGCCTTGCTGATGGAGGCGCTTGCCTTCTGTCATTTCCTGCGTGGGCAATTGCGCAAGATCGATAGCACCAAGGATGCCCGCGCCTTCATCGAAGCCGAGGCGGATGCAGTTGCCACCTTCTCCAACCCGGCGGACGAGATGGTCCGGCGCATGGGCCGGCGCGCTAATGCACAGCGCCTTGCCGGCGAGGTCGATCCGATCGGCTTTCGTATTCTCGATGAAAGGCTGGCATCGATCACCGCCATCCAGGCCGGTTGCGAACGGATCGCCGGCACGCCGTTGCCCTTTGCCTATACGCTGCTGGTGCACCGCACCGCCTACATAGTCTGCCTGCTCCTGCCCATCGGACTGATATCGACCACCGGTTGGGCGACGCCGCTGTTCACGGCGCTGATCGCCTACACCTTCTTCGGCCTCGACGCGCTGTCGGAAGAGCTCGAGGATCCGTTCGGCACCGAGGCCAACGATCTCGCGCTCGACGGCCTCTGCCGCGTCTGCGAGATCTCGGTGTTCGAGGCACTGGGTGAGACGCCGCCGAAAATGATTCCGGCCGAGAAGTTTTACTTTTCGTAGGCCTCGACACACGGGTGGCCGACGCCACGGTGGGTCAAAAAGAATCCGACCTTGTAGGATCGCCGCCTCATGCCGCGTCCTTGGTTCGAAGCTGGCAAACGGCTCCAACCATCAAGGAGGGAACACTATGAGTATTTCTCAAACCACGCCTGTCTCGTCGGGCGCCCTGTGGACCGGCCGCGTGCTCAGCGGCCTCATCATCCTGTTCATGATCTTCGACGGCGCCATCAAGCTGCCGCCGCTCGATGTCGTCACCCAGACCATGGTACCGCTCGGCTGGCCGGCCGATGTCAATGTCGCGCGCCTGCTCGGCATCATCGGGCTGATCTCGACGGCGCTCTATGCGCTGCCGCGCACCTCGGTGCTCGGCGCCATCCTGCTCACCGGCTATCTCGGCGGCGCCATCGCCACCAATATGCGCGTCGGCAGCCCGCTGTTCTCGCACACGCTGTTCGGCGTCTATCTCGGCATCATCCTGTGGGGCGGCCTGTATCTGCGCGACCCAAGGGTGCGCGCCCTGATCCCGTTCAGCCGCTAAGCGTTTCACCGTTTCGACGCAATTCCGGACGGAAAACCGCTTCACACTTTTCCTGGAATTGCTTTTAGGAGAAAAAAGATGTTCATCACCATCCTCATCATCCTGGTCGTCATCATCGCCGCCGTCCTTGCCTATGCCGCGACGCGGCCGAATGATTTCGTCACCGCCCGCACGGCCAGCATCAAGGCCGCGCCGGAAGTGATCTTTCCGCTGATCAACGATTTCAGGAGTTGGCCCGAGTGGTCGCCCTACGAAAAGCTCGACCCGGAGATGAAGCGCACGCTGTCCGGCACTGATGCCGGCAAGGGCGCTGCCTATGCCTGGGAAGGCAATGCCAAGGCCGGCAAGGGGCGCATGGAGATCGTCAATTCGGTGCCATCGTCGCTGGTGTCGCTGAAGCTCGACTTCGAAAAGCCGTTCAGGGCCAACAACAGCGTCGACTTCACCCTGAAGCCGGCCGGTGACACCACCAATGTTACCTGGGCGATGCGCGGCAGCCGGCCTTTCATTGCCAAGCTGATGGGCCTGTTCATGAATTTCGACACGCTTATCGGCAAGGATTTCGAGGCGGGCCTCGCCAACCTGAAGAAGGCGACCGAACGGTAAAAACGTCTGGAATTTCAACAGGCTCTGCGGCGATCGACACGAATGTGACCGGCGCGGACACCGCGATCTCCCACGTCTTCGGGATCAAATTAGCCGTCTGAGAGTTAGAACCATGACGGCGAGTACGTTGATCGGCGTGAGAGAGAGGAACGACAATGAAAAAAGCGATTATCATTCTGGTTCTGGCGACCGCGCTCGGCGCGTGCTCGCAAACCGAAAAGGGGGCCGCGGTCGGCGGCCTCGGCGGCGCGGCGGTTGGCGCAGCGGTGGCAAATGATCCGGTTCAGGGCGCCGTCATCGGCGGTGCCGTCGGCGCCGTAGCCGGCGCACTGATCGGCCATGCCAGCGAAAGCGGCCAGTGCCGTTATCGCGACCGTTATGGGCGCACCTACATCGACCGTTGCCCGCAAGGCTACTGAGCGGAAGCTGATCCAATAGCAAAACGGCGGGCACAGGCCCGCCGTTTTGTCGATGTGATGAAGCGAATGCTTACTCCGCGGTAGCGGCTTCCGCCTCGGCCGGGGCTGCTGCAGCGGCGGCAACGGCGGCGGCTGCGTCTTCCTGGGCCTTCTTCAGCAGGGCGGCGCGTTCCTGCGCCTTTTTGCCCGGCTCGGCCTTCTTCGGGTTGGAGCGGGCTTCACGCTTGAGGAGGCCGGCCTCGTCGAGGAAGCGCAGCACGCGGTCGGTCGGCTGGGCGCCATGCGACAGCCAATGCTTGACGCGGTCGGCGTCGACCTTGACGCGCTCGCCGTCCTTCGGCAGCAGCGGGTTCCACGAGCCGATCGACTCGATGAACCGGCCGTCGCGCGGCGAACGGGCGTCGGCGATGACGACGTGGTAGTAAGGACGCTTCTTCGAGCCCGCACGGGCCAGTCTGATCTTCAGTGCCATTTCATTTCTCCTAAAAGCTCTGATTTCATTGATAGGGTGTGGCTAATACTTAGCCGGCTTTGCTTGCGCCGTTGGACGCGGCGATCTGCTCGTGATGGCGGATCACTTCGCGGACGACGAAGTTGAGGAATTTTTCCGCGAAATCGGGGTCGAGATGGGCATCCTTCGCCAGCTGGCGAAGGCGGGTGATCTGCTCCTGCTCGCGCGCCGGGTCGGCTGGCGGCAGGCCATGTTCGGCCTTCAGCACGCCGACCGCCTTGGTGCAGCGGAAGCGCTCGGCCAGCATGTGGATGAGGGCAGCGTCGATGTTGTCGATCGAAGCGCGGTAGCCGGCCAGGATGGTGCGGGCGTCGGCCATGTCTTTTTCTTCGTTCATCCGCGTGTCCTCACTTCTTCTTGCCAAGGCCGGGCAGCCCGCCGCCGCCACCCAGGCCGGGAAGCCCCGGAAGTTTCATGCCGCCAGGCAGGCCCGGCAGGCCACCGCCACCGGGAAGGCCACCGGGCATGCCCTTCATGCCGCCGAGGCCGGCAGCCTGCGCCTGCTTCTGCAAGGCTTCGAGCTGCTTGGGATCCATCTTCGACAGGTCGGGCATGCCGCCGCCCATCATGCCCCCTGGGCCACCCATTCCGCCCGGCATCATGCCGCCGAGGCCCATCTTGGAGGCCAGGCCGCCCATCATGCCGCGCATCAGGCCGCCGCCTTTGCCCTTGCCGCCCATCGCCTTCATCATGTCGGCCATGCCGCGATGCATCTTGAGGAGTTTGTTGATCTCAGCCGCGTCGGTACCGGAGCCGGCGGCGATGCGCTTCTTGCGCGAATGTTTCAGCATGTCGGGGTTGGCGCGCTCGGCCTTGGTCATCGACGAGATGATGGCGAGCTGGCGGCCGAACATCTTGTCGTCGAGGCCGGCGGCGGCCATCTGGTCCTTCATCTTGCCCATGCCGGGCATCATGCCCATGATGCCGCCCATGCCGCCCATTTTCGACATCTGCTGAAGCTGGCCGGCAAGGTCGTTCAAATCGAACTTGCCCGACTGCATCTTCTTGGCCATCGCCGCCGCCTGCTCGGCGTCGATGTTCTCGGCGGCTTTTTCGACCAGCGAGACGATATCGCCCATGCCGAGAATGCGGTCGGCGATGCGCTTGGGGTGGAACTCCTCCAGCCCGTCCATCTTTTCGCCGGTGCCGATCAGCTTGATCGGCTTGCCGGTGACGGCGCGCATCGAAAGCGCTGCGCCGCCACGGCCGTCGCCGTCCATGCGGGTGAGCACCAGGCCGGTGATGCCGACGCGTTCGTCGAAGCTTTTCGCCAGATTGACGGCGTCCTGGCCGGTCAGCGAATCCGCGACCAGCAGGATCTCGTGCGGGCTCGACACCTTCTTGATGTCGGCCATCTCGACCATCAGCGGCTCGTCGATATGGGTGCGGCCGGCAGTGTCGAGGATAACGATGTCATGGCCGCCGAGCTTGGCCGCCTGCACGGCACGCCTGGCGATCTCGACCGGGTTCTGGCCAGCGATGACCGGCAGCGTCGCCACCTTGACCTGCTCGCCGAGCTGGCGGAGTTGCTCCTGCGCGGCGGGACGCCGCGTGTCGAGCGAGGCCATCAGGACCTTCTTGTTCTGGCGCTCGGTCAGCCGCTTGGCGATCTTGGCCGAGGTCGTCGTCTTGCCGGAGCCCTGCAGGCCGACCATCATGATGACGACCGGGGCCGGCGCATTGAGGTCAATGGCGACGCCTTCGGCGCCCAGCATGTCGACCAGCTCGTCATGGACGATCTTGACGACCATCTGTCCGGGCTTGATCGACTTGACGACGGCGGCGCCGACGGCTTTCTCGCGCACCTTGTCGGTGAAGGAGCGCACCACTTCCAGCGCCACGTCCGCCTCGAGCAGCGCACGGCGCACCTCGCGCAGCGCCGCCGAGACATCAGCCTCCGACAGCGCGCCGCGGCCGGTCAGGCCGTTCAGGATAGAGCCAAGGCGCTCCTGCAGCGATTCAAACATTCTGTTTCCTTTTCTCAGGCACCCGGATGGTGCCCGAGAGGTAATGCGTTCGCGCCAAGTGTCCAAACAAAAGAGCTTGTCCAAACAAAGCCCGGGCAAGCGCAAAGCCAAAAAGCACCCGGGGGCGCTCAGCGCTGCCGGGTGTTGGCCTCCAGGATCTGTTTAAAGCACCCACCTCAAAGAGGTTTTGGCGTCCTGGTCGGCTTGCTCGGAGGGATACTCGTCGCGGAATTGCGGGCTGTAGACAGGAAATCCAGCGAAGAGTCAAGACAAAGGCGGCTTACCGGGTCTCTGCGCCGATCCTGGCTCAGTTCACCGGGGCTGCATCCCGAAGGTTCGCCGTGACCTTCAGCGGCGAGCGTGGGTGCAGGAGCAGCAAGATCGTCAGCAAGGTGCAGACGATGCCGATGGCGGCGATAATGATCGCATCCGTCGTCGTCCAGTCGGGGCCTTCCAGCGGCTTGGCGTTGAACAGGGCGAAGGAATTGTAGTTCTCCTGATGCGAGATCAGCAGGAAGCCGGTGAGATTATTGCCGAGATGGGCGCCGAGGCCAGCGCCGAGATTGCCGGTGACATAGACCACCAGCGTCAACAGCAGAGCGAAGGCGGCGATCGAGGCCAGCACGCAGGCGTTGATGGCGAGGCTCGAATCCGGGCTCCAATGCAGGGAGGTGAACAGCAAAGCGGGCAGCAGCGCCCAGACGTACGGGCTCTCGAAGCGCTTGGCCAGGCCGCGCAGCAGATAGCCGCGAAACAGCATCTCCTCCGACGAGGTCTGCAGCAGCGCCAGCGCCATGATCGGGACCAGGAACAGCAGCCAGGTCGACAGGCTGATCGTGCCGCGCGCAATCTCGGGCTGCAGGCAATAGAGCAGGACTTCGGAAAGCGCCGATGTGATCAGCACCGCGATCAGGCCCTTGAAGAAGCCCGGCCAGGAGACGCGGCGGCTGGCGCCAAAGAGCGCGGTCAGCGGCTCGCCATGGACGAAACGCATGGCAAGCCACAGGCCGAGCCAGATACCGGCGAACGAGGTGAGCGCGGTGAGTATCCCGATCGGTGAGGCCAGAAAGCCCTGTAGCGGCCCGCGCGGATCGCCCGGCAATAGATGCCAGATGATGGCGAGATAGGTGCCGCCAAGTACCACCACTAAAGTGATCGCCACCCAAAACAGGACGACGATCGCCGTCCCGATTGCCAGGCGCGGCAGATTCGTCTTTTCGGTGGCCGTGTTCCGATAGCGCTCGAAGGCGGTTGTATCTGATATCACGCGAATTCCTCTGCCGAACGCACCGGGTCGCATGATCTAGGAGATTGGCGTCGTGCGCGCAATTGCCCCTCACCCTAGCGAAATCCTGCGCGAAGAGTATCTCGCGCCGCTTGGGCTGAAGCCGTACACACTTCAGGTCAGGCCGAGCTGAGAATGAGAGCGGAGCGTACTCTTCGTACGTGAACACCGGCAGCGCAGGACGCTGCTATTCGCAGGCCAGCCCACCTGAATATCAATACACCCAACTAGCGCTTGCAGGTCTGTGGCGTCGAGCCCCTCTTCATCACCAGCGCCTCGCGCCCGTCGATCACGATTGCGTCATGCGACGCCGCTTCCTGGTAGCGGCTGGACTGGTTGGCGGGTGATGCCGCAAACTCCTCGGTCGTGCCATCTGGCCTCACCACGCGCAGCGCCGTGCCGAGGTTCTGGATGGTGATCATGCCGCCATTGCCGCATCTGTAAGTCGCCGTGCCGACAGCAGACCGCGGCGCGGTAAGGTCGGTGACGATCTTGGCAGGAGGTGCGGTAGGCGCTGCCGGAGCCGAGGGCGCCACGGGCGCGGTGGACTGCTGAGCCGGAGCGGGCGCGACAGTGGGTGATACAGTATTCACCGCCTTGGGCGGGGTGGTCTGCGGCACGCAGGCTGCGGCAACCAGCAAGGGGACCGACAAAAGCGTCACCCGAAACGTCCGGCGTAACGCCATATGGTCTCCTCCTGCGCGGCAAACTAGCCGCGACGTTCCGCCAAGATCAAGCTCACCCGGCGTCAGTGCAGTTGCGTGCGTCGCCGGCCGATGGTGCGGGCAAGCATGGCCGAAAGATGACGTCGGGGTTTTCCATCCCGTCGGATATTAACCATGTTTGACGAGAGATCGCCGCTGGATGCACCTACCCTCTTAACAAAGGTTAATAAAAGGTTAATTTCCGATTCGAACGGGTCCAGAGCAGAGAGGACACCATGCTTTCGAATTCAGGAAGAGCACGCCTTGCGGCGCTTGTGCTGGCGGCAGCCAGTCTCGGCTTCGCCGCCCCGGCAATGGCCTGGTCGCGCCATCATGACCGCGTCTATGCCGATTCCTTCGGCAATCTCGTCATCGACAGCGCCGCCGGCTACAAGCGCATCATCGTCGGCGAAGGCAAACTGGCCAAGAAATTGTCCGACTACACCAGCGCCGGCCAGCCGGAAGCAGAACCGGAAGTCCTGTATGAAGATGAGGCAGACCACGTCTCCAGACGTGGCTGCTATCAGCCGCCGGTGTTCGTGAAGGGCCGCTCCTATATGTACGGCCTCTCCGACGGCGAGATGCCCAACCTCAGCCCTTGCCGCTAGACCAATCGGTATGGCCGGCCTTTGTCGCCGGCTGCCGCACGACGGTTAGCCCGGTCGAGACGCGCACGCAGTTGCGGCCTGAGCCCTTGGCCAGATAGAGCGCGTCGTCGGCGCGCCGCAAAAGGTCGGAGAAATATTCCCCCGCATGAAGCTCGGCGACGCCGAAGCTGGCGCTGCAGCGGTGGTCCGCCGGCAGGCTCTCGATCGGCAAGGCGCCGAAGGCGCTGCGCGTGCCCTCGGCAAACAGCCTTGCAGCGGCAAGGTTGGTGCCCGGCAGGATGATGGCGAACTCCTCGCCGCCGATGCGGCCGGCGACATGATGGTCGGCAGCAGCGTCGCGCAGGAAACCGGCGAAGGTCTCGATGACGCGATCGCCGGAGGCATGGCCGAAACTGTCGTTGATGCCCTTGAAATGATCGAGATCGGCAATGACCAGCGCCACCGGCACACCCTGGCGCGTGGCGTCGCGCAGCGCCAGCTTGGCATGGCGCTCGAAGCCGCCGCGGTTGAGCAGCTGTGACAGCATGTCGGTTTCCGACCTTGACGTCGCCTCGGCCAGCACATCGCTAACCAGCACGGCCAATATCAAGAGCGCCAGCGCCAGCGCGAAGACGGTGCCCAGCGACTGCGATACCAGGGCGTAGCTGCTCTGCAGATAGGACTGCGGGTTGGCGCCCCAGCCGCCCAGAGCGCCGGCAATGAACGGCTTTGAGGCGAACTGCACCGCACTGGCGGCCAGAACCGCCATCAGAGTGGTGTCCAGCCACCCACGTCTTTGCCTGGACGACCACACGATGGCCAGCCCGACAAATTGCATGGCGGCATAGGGAAGCTGGTAGGCCATCATGCGCACAAGCGATTGCCGCGGCAGGTCCTGCACGAAATAGACGGCGACGGTGGCGAAGACCAGGAAGACCAGCATCGGCGTCCAGGGCGGCGTCACACCGTATTTGCGGGCGAGCCCGCCATTGAAGGCGATGGTGGCGGCGAGGAAAACAGCAAAGGCGGCGACAACTGGGGGCCGCGCATTGGCGAAGGCCGGGATGCTGAACTCGATGACGCAATAGGCTATGCCCAGGACATAGCCGAACGCCAGCCAGCGCGCCGCCGCACGGCCGACGCCATGAACGGCGATCGTCATGAAGGCCGCGGCCAGCAAGGCTGCGACGCACATGTTGATGACCAGAATGAAGTCTGCGCTGCTCATGGCCTCTTTCGCGCTCTGGCCAACAGCAAATCACCGACGGGCGAAAAAGACGTTAACGCCGCACCTTAGCTGGCGCTTCTGGAATCCGAAATGAACACCGTTTCGGCCCGCTCATAGGACAGCCGCACGCTGTCGCGGCCGTTCTTCTTGGCCTTGTAGAGCGCCTCGTCGGCGCGCCGCATCAACGGCTCCAGTCCTTCGTCGCCGGTGCGCGCCGCGACGCCGAAGCTCGCGGTCACCCTGGTGCCCGGCGGAAGGCCGTTGACTGCGCCGGCCGAATAGTAGGTACGGATCGCTTCGGCGAAAAGCCGCGCCGAAGCCAGGTCGCTCAACGGCAACAGCACGGCGAATTCCTCGCCGCCGATGCGGCCGGCGGCACCGCGCGTGCCGGTCGCGAAGCGCAGCTTGGCTGCGAAATCGGCGATGACCTTGTCGCCGGCGGCATGGCCGTGCAGATCGTTGAGCGCCTTGAAGTGATCGAGGTCGGCCAGCACCATGGCGACCGGGAGCCTCGCCCTGGAACACTGGTCGAGCAGCATGACCGCCCTTTCCTCAAACCCGCGCCGGTTGAGAAGACCCGACAGTGGGTCGGTGTAGGTCTCGGCCTTGAGCGCCTTCATCACGTCGAGCGCGGCGGCTGAGAACAGGCACAGCGCGATCAGCAGCGACAGCAACGCATGGGTAAGCAGCGCCGTCGTCCAGTAGGACGAGCCATAGAACCCGTCATAGCTGGTGAAAGGCCCGTGCGAGATGACGACGAGCAGCGTCCGACCGATGAAGTTCAGCCCCGACAACAGCGACAGCACAAACAGGATCTTTTCGGTCGGGCCGTTGTCGCGCACGACGCGCAGCTCGGCGGCGACCAGCAGACTAAGCCCGCCAAAACCGAAATTGATGGCCAGGATGCGCCAGGTGAGGTCCGGCTGGACGAACAGGTACCAGCAGAACGCGGCTAGCCCGCCGCCGGCCAGAATGCCGATCGCGATATAGGGCACTCGCCTGCCATAGCGCGAGATGATCGCGCCGACGAGGCAGCAGGCGGCGAAGGTGAAGCAGAGGTTGGAGACCAGCTTGGTCAGCACCATACCGCCGGGCAAGGTAAAATACTGCAGCAGGAAGCCGGGCGCGGACATGCAGTAGCTAACGCCAAGCACCGCCAGATAGGGCCGGTGACGCTGATAGAACCAAAGCACGAGGAACGCCGCGCCGAGCGCCAGCGCGATCGTCGGATTGAGCAGCGCTATGAACAGACCGGTGTCCAAAGGACGGTGACTTCCCCGCTTGACGTCGGGGAAGACCTTAGAGCGCAAGCCCCAACAAGCGGTTAAGCCAGAGCGAATATGCGGGCAAAAGTTGATGAAAAAAAGGGCCCCGGACGGCGATGCGATCCGGGGCCCGGTATGAACTATGAGCTGCGTGCCGGAAACTATTTCCAGTCGCGGATGTCGACGAAATGGCCGGCGATCGCCGCCGCCGCCGCCATTGCCGGCGACACCAGATGGGTGCGGCCCTTGAAGCCTTGCCGGCCCTCGAAATTGCGGTTCGAGGTCGAGGCGCAGCGCTCATGCGGCTTCAGCCGGTCGTCGTTCATGGCCAGGCACATCGAGCAGCCCGGCTCGCGCCAGTCGAAACCGGCGGCGATGAAGATCTTGTCGAGACCCTCGGCTTCCGCCTGTTCCTTGACCAGACCGGAGCCCGGCACAATCATCGCGTCGACATGCGCACTCACGGTCTTGCCTTCGACCACCTTGGCCACCGCGCGCAGATCCTCGATGCGGCCATTGGTGCAGGAGCCGATGAAGACGCGATCGAGCGTGATGTCGGTGATCTTGGTGCCCGGTGTCAGCCCCATATAGTCGAGCGCGCGGATCTTCGAGGTGCGCTTGTTCTCGTCCGTGATCTCTTCGGGATTGGGAACGACTCCCTGCACCGAAACCACGTCCTCGGGCGAGGAACCCCAGGAGACGATCGGCGGCAGCTTGGCCGCGTCGAGCACGATCACCTTGTCGAAATGCGCGCCCTCGTCGGACTGCAGCGTCTTCCAGTATTCGAGCGCGGCGTCCCACGACGCGCCCTTCGGCGCGCGCGGCTTGTCCTTGACATAGGCGAAGGTGGTTTCGTCGGCCGCAATCAAGCCGGCGCGGGCGCCGCCCTCGATCGACATGTTGCAGATCGTCATGCGGCCTTCCATCGACAGCGCGCGGATCGCCTCGCCGGCATATTCGATGACATAGCCGGTGCCGCCGGCGGTGCCGATCTCGCCGATGATGGCCAGAATGATGTCCTTGGCGGTGACGCCTTCCGGCAACTTGCCGTCGACGCGCACCAGCATGTTCTTGGCCTTGCGCTGGATCAGCGTCTGCGTCGCCAGCACATGCTCGACTTCCGACGTACCGATGCCGTGCGCCAGCGCGCCGAAAGCGCCATGCGTGGAGGTGTGGCTATCGCCGCAAACGATGGTCATGCCCGGCAGCGTAAAGCCCTGCTCCGGCCCGATGATGTGGACGATGCCCTGGCGGATATCGTTTTCGGAATAGTACTCGACACCGAAATCCTTGGCGTTCTTGGCCAGCGCCTCGACCTGGATGCGGCTTTCCTCGTTCTTGATGCCGAACTTGCGCTCGGGCGAGGTCGAGACGTTGTGGTCGACCACGGCCAGCGTCTTTTCCGGGTGGCGGACTTTGCGGCCGCTCATGCGCAGGCCTTCGAAGGCCTGCGGGCTGGTCACTTCATGGACGAGGTGGCGGTCGATGTAGAGCAGGCAGGTGCCGTCGTCCTGGCGGTCGACGATATGGTCGTCGAATATCTTGTCGTAGAGGGTGCGCGGTGCGCTCATGTGCGTAAATCCGTCGATTTGACAAAGGGGAAGGGCAGACGCGCCGGAGGCCTTCGGCCCGGCGAAAGCGGCCTAGCTAAGTCGGCTGGTAAGCGCGCCCGAAACGCGCGCGGAGAAGCGCGACGGCAGGCGTTTTCTGTCCTGCAGCACGAAACCCTTATAGGCCGGATCGCCAAAAAGCTCTTCCATGGCGTGGCTCATACCAATGTTTTGGCTTTTCGGCAATTGGCGCGTGGCTGGGCGTGGCTTCCCCTTCTCCCCTTGTGGGGTGAGAAGCGGTTCGCGTAGCGGACGAAAAGCCAATTGCTTGGCTTTTCGAGCTTCGAACGCCCTGAGCCTGCGAAGGGCCGGGGTGGTGGCCGATCCACCCTGCCGGGTCCCCGCTGCTTCGCAGCGTCCCGGCGTTCGCCGGCCTTCCATCGTGCCACTGGCACGATGAATTCGCCTGCGGCGAACCGGCTGCTCACCCCACAAGGGGAGAAGGGGAAGGGCGTCAGCGTTCACATTACCTCGAACACAAACGTCTTCACCAGCGCGTCCGGCTCGGCGATGGCGTAGCAGCGGAACCATCGGCTTTGCTCGACCGGCCGCCACTTCCCGGATTGCTCCAACTCGTCGAACACGGCCTGAAAACCGCCGCTTTCAAAGACCTGATCGCGCACGGTGAAGATGGCGTGGCCGCCTTTTCTGGTGATGCGGACAAGTTCGTGCAGGCCGGAGGCAGGCGCATGGCTGATGGTGAAGACGCCGGTCGAGAAGAAAGCGCGGAAATGCCCGTCTGGCCAGGGCAGTGGGCCGCCGAGCATGGCCTGTTTCAGATCGCCATAGGCATTGCGGCTGCCGGCGATCTTCAGCATGTCGTCCGACAGGTCGAGGCCGGCAATGTCGTGATAGCCCAGCGCCTTCAGCGACGGGCCGGACAGGCCGGTGCCGCAGCCGGCGTCGAGCAGCGGGCCTTCGCCCGCCGGCACATGGCGCGCCACCCAGGCGGTGATCAGGAACGGCAGCAAGTAACCGAGCGAAGCGGTCTCGCTGTCATAGGTCGCCGCCCAGTCTGCATAGGCCTTGGCCAAACCCTCCGGCGTGTCGGCCGTGTAGACGGACTCCAGCGCCGCATTGGCCTTGTCGACATTCATCGCTTGCATCCTCCGGCACGATCCGGTCTCGATCGTAGCCGTGTCCGCGCCGGACTTCTATTCCTCCTGCGCCCGCCGCAGTCGCTGCTCCAGCGCGCGCAACGCCAGCGACAGGCCGACGGTCAGGATGAGATAGATATAGGCTACGATCGAATAGGTCTCGAAGAAGCGGAACGAACCGGCGGCGTAGATCTTGCCCATCTGGGTGATGTCGGCGACGCCGAGCACCGAGACCAGCGAGGAATCCTTGACCATGGCGACGAAGTCGTTGCCGAGCGGCGGCAATATGGTGCGGATCGCCTGCGGGAAGACGATCAGCCGGAAGCGCTGCGTGCGCGAAAGCCCCAGCGCCTTGGCCGCCTCGATCTGGCCCTTCTCGACCGACTGGATGCCGGCGCGAAAGACCTCGGAGATGAAGGCGGAATAGCCGATGGTTAGCGCCATGATGGCGCGCCAGAGCAGCGATACGTCGCGCACCAAAAGCTCGCCCATCAGGCCGGCGTTTTGCAGCGGCGCGGTCAGCGCGTTCCATGCCGCGACGAAGGCTGGCGCGCCTGCAAAGGCGATCCAGAACAACAGCACCAGGATCGGCACGCCGCGGATGATCTCGACATAGAAGCGGGCGATTTGCCGGAGCCAGCGCGACCCCGACAGCCCCATCAGCGCAATGCCTAGGCCGATGGCAGACGCCAGTGCAAAGGCAACCACGGTGACGAAGATGGTGATGCCGATGCCCTTGGCGACGGTGGCAAACACCTGGGCGTAGAGATCGCTGGCGGCAATATAGAGCGCGGCGATCACCGCAAGAACAATCGCGGCGGCAAGCCACCAGGGGAAGTCGGATTTTTGGGTGGAGGCGGGGGGCGTGGCCATCAGGGTGCTTCACCCTCCCCCTTGCGGGGAGGGTCGGCGAACAAGCTTTGCATCGCAAAGCTGGTGAGCCGGGGTGGGGGTGGTGACAGGGCGCCGGCGCCCCCACCCCGCTTTGCTTCGCGGATCGACCCTCCCCACAAGGGAGAGGGTAAGGCATCGGGCATCACTGCCCCATCTTGTAGTCAAGAAACCACTTCTTGTTCAGCGCTTCCAGCGTGCCGTCGGCCTTGAGCGCGGCGATCGCGGCGTTGACCGGTTTCACCAGATCCGAGCCTTTCGGGAAGATGAAGCCGAAATCCTCGGTGCCGAGCGGGCCGCCGATCAGCTTGAGCTTGCCTTCGGAGGCGTCGACATAGCCCTTGCCAGCGGTGCCGTCGGTCAGGACGACATCGACATCGCCGGACTTCAGCGCCTGCACCGAGGCGCCGAACGTCTCGAACTGCTTGATGCGCGGGTTCTGCTCATTGCCGTCGAGCACGCTGTAGACGGCGGTGTAGAAAGGCGTGGTGCCGGCCTGCGCGCCGATCAGCCCGTCCTTGAAGTCGGCGAACGTCTTGGCGTCGGTGAATCGGCTTTCATCGCCGCGCACCAGCATGAACTGCTCCGAACGCATATAGGGGTCGGAGAAATCGACCTTCTCCTTGCGGTCGTCCTTGATGGTGATGCCGGTCATGCCAATGTTGTACTGGTTGTCTGAAACCGCCTGGATCATCGCATCCCAGGAGGTGTTCTGGTACTCGACCTTGAAGTTCAGCCGCTTGGCGATCTCGTCCATCGCGTCATATTCCCAGCCGATCTGCTTGCCGGTCTTGGGATCGATGAACTGCAGCGGCGGATAGGCGTTTTCCGTCACCACCACCACCTTCTTGCCGCCGAGATCGGGCAGCGCATCGGCCGCCCATGCAGCGACGGGCGCGAGGAAACAGGCCGCGAGGGCGGCCAGCAGCAGCTTCGATTTGGTCATGACACACTCCAGGATGAGAAGCCCGCTTGCAGCCGGGCTCGCATAAAAATCCAGGCGCGACTTTAGCCGTCCGCAGGCGGCTTGCAAGCCGGTCCGGTGCTCAGCGCCCGGTGAAAGCGGATTCCAATGCCTTCAACCGGCGCGGCTTTAGAACGCCTCGCGGTCGGCATCTATTCCGTGATCCGCGACGGCTAGCTAGTCCGCTTCCAAACTCAAGGGAAACCGTCAAATGACGGATCAGGAAGTTGACGTGGCGTCACGCAACTTGGCGACAAATCCGGTCAAGGTCCGGTGCAGCGATTTCAGCTCCTCGACCTCGAGCGGCATCCCACAGGCAAGGCCTGCGGACACATCCTTGATGCGAGCGCGCAGCGCCTGGCCTTGTGCCGTCGGTTCGACCATTACGCGGCGCTCGTCGGCCGGATCCCGCCGCCGGGTGACCAGGCCGCCTGCTTCAAGCCGCTTGAGCAGCGGCGTCAGCGTCGCAGAATCCAGCCCCAGCGCCTCGCCGAGTTCGCCGACCGTGCTCGGCGCGTGCTGCCACAGCGCCAGCATCGCCAGATATTGCGGATAGGTGAGGCCGAGCGGGTCGAGCAGCGGCCGGTAGAGCTTGGTCATCAGCCCGCTTGCCGAATAGAGCGCGAAGCAGAGCTGCTGGTCGAGGCGCGGAACGGCGGTCATCCCGGCGGTGTCCGCCGGGACTTCTGGGACTCTCGTTTCGGTCTTGGTCGTCATGCTGCCTTTGCCGGAAGCGCCACAGTCGAAAGCGCCACCTCGATATTGCCTTTGATCGCATTGGAATAGGGGCAAATCTGATGCGCAGCCGATACAAGCGCTTCCGCCGCCGCCTGATCAAGGCCTTTCGTCTCCGCGGCGAGCGCGACACCGAGTTTGAAGCCTTCGCCATTGGGAAGCAGGCTGACGGTGGAGGTCACCGACGCATCGGTCAGCGGCAGCTTCTGCTTGCGCGCGACGAAGCGGATGGCGCTTTCGAAGCAGGCGGCATAGCCGACCGCGAACAGCTGCTCGGGATTGGTGGCGCCACCCTGCCCGCCGAGTTCCTTCGGCAGAGCGAGGTCGACCTTTAGCAGGCCGTCGCTGGTCTCGCCATGGCCGGCGCGGCCGCCGGTGACGCGAGCCTGTGTGGTGTAGAGTGCCATGTCAGTTCTCCAATTTGTTTGTGCACGATTATTTAGTACACAAGATAATATGCGGTCAACAGCCGCGGCCGAATTTCCCGGCCGGCAATCGTTCACAGTCTGGTGAAACGAAAAAAGGCGGCCGAAGCCGCCCTTTCAAAATCCTTGGTCGAGATCTTACTCGGCCGGGGTCGCTTCCGCGGCGGCCTTGGCTGCTGCTTCAGCTTCGTCGGCGGCCTTCTTCTCGGCGGCTTCCTTGGCGGCCGTCTCGGCTGCCAGCGCCTGGGCGGCAGCGACCTTCTCGGCCTCGATGCGGGCCTTCTCGGCGTTCAGCGCGTCGCGCTCCTCATCGTTCAGCTTGCGGGCGCGCACGCCGGTGTTTTCCGAAATACGGGCCGACTTGCCGCGACGATCGCGCAAATAATACAGCTTGGCGCGACGCACCTTGCCGCGGCGCACGATCTCGACGCCCTCGACCATCGGCGAGAAGACCGGGAAAACGCGCTCGACGCCTTCGCCATAGGAGATCTTGCGGACGGTGAAATTTTCCTGGAAGCCGGCGCCGGAGCGGGCGATGACGACGCCCTCATAGGCCTGGACGCGGGTACGGGTGCCTTCGGTCACGCGGACCTGGACGCGCACGGTGTCGCCGGGCTGGAATTCGGGAAGCTTGCGCTTGGCTTCGATCTTGGCGGCCTGTTCGGCCTCGAGCTGACGGATGATATCCATCTTGAGTATCCACTTCTTGTTCTTCCGACAGTCAGAGCGTCCGACACTCGCCTTGCAGTTCTATTGACCGCTCGGCTATGCCCTTTGTCCCCCGAGACATCTTGTCTTCAGGACATTGGGCAGGGGCGACTACACCGTCATTGTTGACGGGTCCGGTAGATTTTTCTTCCGGTTCGGGCGGGCACATACAGCTATTTCACTGGTTTGTCACGCCTTGGCCCTGTCTTTTTTGGTCGCATGCCACCACGCAATCGTCCAGTACAGGGTTGCGCCTGCCCCGCAAGCTTCCTAAGCCGGACGAAGCATTGTTGTCCGGCGCCACTCTCATGACGATTTTCGACATCTCCGTTCTCGACGCAGCCCTTCTGTTTGCGGCAGGCTTTCTGTCTGGCGCATGCAATGCGGTCGCCGGCGGCGGCACCTTCATTACCTTTGGCGCCATGTCGCTGGTCGGCGTGCCGCCGATCGTCGCCAACGCCACCTCGTCGGTGACGCAGTTTCCGGGCTACATCACCTCGACGCTCGCCTACTGGACCGACATCAAGCATTTCTGGCGCGGCGCGCTGTTGCTCTGCCTGATCTCGGCGGCCGGCGCTCTGGCCGGCGCCTTTATTCTTCTGGCGCTGTCCAACCCGTCCTTCCGTGTCATGGTGCCGTGGTTGCTGCTGGCCGCCACCGCACTGTTCGCCGCCGGACCTTGGCTGAAACCGGCGCCGAAGCCCGGGCACGAGGCTGCGGTCGGCTCGCTCGCCGGTTCGCTGGCGCAGTTTCTCACCGCCGTCTATGGCGGCTTCTTCGGGGCCGGCATGGGCGTGATGATGCTGGCGACGCTCGGCCTGACCCAGGCCGGCGACTACCACCGGCTGAATGCGCTGAAGAACATGCTGGCCGTGGTCATCGCGGCGGTGGCGATCATCGTCTTCGTCTCCGGCGGCGTCGTCGCCTGGCCGCAGGCAATCGTCATGATCCCCGGCGGCGCACTCGGCGGCTATGCCGGTGTATGGCTTGCCAAGCGCGTGCCGCAAAACGTGGTGCGCGGCTTCGTCATCGCCGTCGGCCTGTTTCTGGCGTTTTATTACTTCACCAAGGGCTGAGCGGCGAGCAGGTCAGGCCGCCGTTCCTTCGTCAGCTTCTCGGACTCCGCGCGCCGCCAGGCGGCGATCTTCTTGTGGTTGCCGGACACCAGCACGTCGGGGATCGGCCTCCCCTCGAACTCCTGCGGCCGCGTGTAATGCGGATGCTCGAGCAGACCGTTCTCAAAGCTCTCCTCTTCGCCCGATACCGCATTGCCCATGACGCCGGGCAACAGCCGCACCACGGCGTCGAGCAGCACCAGCGCCGCCGGCTCGCCGCCGGAGAGAATGAAATCGCCGATGGAGACTTCTTCCAGTCCACGCGCCTCGATCAGTCGCTGGTCGACGCCTTCGAAGCGGCCGCAGACGATGACCGCGCCCGGCCCGGCGGCAAGCTCACGCACACGCGCCTGCGTCAGCGGTTTGCCACGCGGGCTCATTAGCAGTTTTGGCCGCGGATCGCCTGCCGGCGAGGTATGGTCGATCGCCTTGGCCAGCACATCGGCGCGCATCACCATGCCGGCGCCGCCGCCGGCCGGTGTGTCGTCGACCGTGTGGTGGCGATCCTCGGCGAAGTCGCGGATCTGGACCGCTTCCAGCGACCATGTACCTGCCTCGAGCGCCCGCCCGGCCAGCGACACGCCAAGCCCGCCCGGGAACATCTCGGGATAGAGCGTCAGCACCGATGCCTCGAACGTCACCGGTTACCCCCGGCGTCCTTCGGTCCGCGCGGCCGGCCCTTTGCGTCGAAGCCTTCTTCTCGCGGCGCCTCGCCATCCTCGTCGTCGACCAACCCGGCCGCTGCCGGGTCGACGCGGACAAAGCCTTCGGCAACCGCCACCTGCGGCACGGCGGCCTGGGTGAACGGGATCAGCACGCCTTTGCGCCCGCCGAGCGTGACGTCGAGAATGTCACCGCCGCCGAAATTATGTACGGCGACCACCTTGCCGATGACCGCGTCCTTGTCGTCGCGGACCTCGAGCCCGACGAGATCGGCATGGTAGAACTCGTCCTCCTCGCCATCGTCCGGCAGCATCGAGCGATCGACAAACAGCTCGGTTCCGGCCAGCGCCTCGGCGGCGTTGCGGTCGGCAACGCCCTTGAAGCGCACCACGACGACGGTGTTGGCCGGCCTTATATCGATGATCTGGAAGGCACGGCCATCCTTGGCATAGAGCGGTCCATAATCGGCCAGCGCCAGCGGCTCGCCGGTAAAGGTCTTTACCCGCAATTCGCCCTTGATGCCGTGGGCGGCGCCTATCACGGCCATCTGGACGGGGTTTTGGGGCTTGCTCATGGCTGATGTCCTTTGCCCTGCTCTAACGCCCTCCCGGCGTCATTTCAATGATCGCCCGTGGCCATTTCAATGACAGGTTCTTCACCGCTTCCTAACCCGGCTGTCTGACAATGGCCGTATGCAGGAATTTCTCATCCCGGCAAAACCCGACCTCCAGGCGGCGCGCGAGAGCTGGCTGAAGATGCTGGCGCGCGAGCGCCGGCTGGCACCGGCGACGGTCGAGGCCTATGAGCGCGACACGCGCCAGTTCCTGCAGTTCCTGACCGGACATTGCGGCGGCTCGCCCGGCATTTCCGACATCGCCACTTTACGCCCGGCCGATCTGCGCGGCTTTCTCGCCGCGCGGCGCAACGCAGGCGCGGGCGCCCGGACGCTCGGACGTGGTCTTGCCGGCATTCGCTCGCTGCTGCGCTTCCTCGAACGGCGCGGCCTTGCCAACGCCGCCGGAGCCGCAGCCTTGCGCGCGCCGCGCCAGCCGAAATCGCTGCCCAAGCCACTGACCGCCAGCGACGCAAAACACGTCGTCTCGGTGGAAGGCCAATTGGCGGAGGAGCCCTGGATCGCCGCCCGCAATGCCGCCGTGCTGACGCTGCTCTATGGTTCGGGCCTGCGCATTTCCGAGGCGCTTGGCCTCAGCGCCGCCGATCTGGCATCGGAGGCCGACACCGTGCTGCGCGTCACCGGCAAGGGCGGCAAGACGCGGCTGGTGCCGGTGCTGCCGGTGGCGCTGCGCGCTATCGCCGAGTACCGGAAACTCTGTCCCTATTATCTCGACCCGAAGGGCCTGCTGTTTCGCGGCGCCCGTGGCGGACCGCTCAACCCGGCCATAGTCCAGCGCGACATGGCCAAGCTGCGCTCGGCGCTAAACCTGCCGGATACCGCCACGCCACATGCCTTGCGCCATTCCTTCGCCACCCATCTGCTTGGCCGCGGCGGCGACTTGCGCACCATCCAGGAGCTTCTCGGTCACGCCAGCCTGTCGACGACGCAAGTCTATACCGGCGTCGACACCGCAAGGCTGCTCGAAATCTACGAGTCCGCCCATCCAAGGGCGTGAACTCTCCAATTTCGACATGCGAGTTAACCGTTTTGCCGCTTTTCGGTCCTAGAAAGCGATCATGAAACGCGTCATCGCCATCGCCGACCGCGCGGCCCTTGTGTCGCTGAAGCTGCTCGTCGCGCTCAACGCGCTGTTTTTCCTGTCTTTCCTCATCGTGCTGCTGCTCGCCATGGGCAAGGCGCATGCCAAAGCCCCGGTCTGTGCCGGCTCCGATTTGCTGTCGGCCCTGCAGAAGGACGACCCCGCCACCTATGCCAAGATCGAGACGCAAGCGGCGGCGACGCTGAACGGCAAAGGCCTGTTGTGGAAGCTGGAGAAGGCCGGCGAAAAGCCATCCTTCCTGTTTGGCACCATGCACATGACCGACCCGCGCGTGACCGCCCTGCCGCCGGCCGCCAAGAAGGCCTATGACGCTGCCGGCACCATCATCATCGAAACCACCGACGTGCTCGACAAGCAGAAGATGATGGAGGCCATGCTCAAGGAGCCCGAGCTGATGATGTTCACCGACAGCACGACGCTGTCGTCACTGCTGTCGCCGGAGGATGCGGCGGTGGTGAACAAGGGGCTCGATGCGCGCGGCATTCCGCCGGCGAGCGTCTCCAAGATGAAGCCTTGGTTGCTGTCGGCCATGGTCGCGCTGCCGGTGTGCGAGGTCGCCCGCCAGGCAGGCGGCGCGCCGGTTCTCGACGTCAAGCTGGCTGAGGACGCCAAGGCCTTGGGCAAGCCGGTGGAAGGCTTGGAAACCGCTGCCGGACAGCTCCGCGCCATGGCTTCGCTGCCGATCGCCTTTCACATCAAGGGGCTGGTTGAAACCTTGAAGCTCGGCGACAAGATAAACGACATCAACGAGACCATGATCGTGCTCTACCAGCACGGCGACACCGGCACATTCTGGCCGCTCCTGCGTTCAATGTCCCCGGGCGAAGAGGACGACGCTGCGGGGTACGCCGCCTTCGACCAGGCCATGATCACCGACCGCAACAAGGTGATGGTCGACCATGCCCAGCCGATCCTGGCAAAGGGCAACGTCTTTATGGCGGTCGGCGCCCTGCATCTTCCCGGCCCCGAAGGCCTGGTCGAGGATTTTCGCAAAGCCGGCTATACTGTCACCGCTGTCGACTGATCTGCGCGTCTCCTTGCCTGCCGAATCACGCAAGGCTCGGGTCTGTCTGAATCCGCAGCTGATTCGCGGTCCGAAGACCGGTTGGCCCTATTTTTGGCGAAAAAGCACAGGTAAGCTCCTTTTCGCTCACTCGCGATTGATTTTGCGGGGGAAATACAGGCCACCGAACGATTGCGAATCAGAATTTTCCTGCGTTCGGCAATTTCCAGGCCTAGTATGAAACCCGTTCAACGGTTGCGCGTTGATGGGTGTTGTTTGATGCTTTTCATCCATGGAGGACACTTTTATGTCGAACCCTAACGACCCAGGCTCAGCGCCCAAATCGGGCGGTGGCAGCGGCTGGCTGATTGCGCTGGTCGTCGTCATCCTTGCGATTGTCGCGTACTATGTTTTTGGAAGAAGCGGCGAGCATCCTGCACCCGCCGAGCCGCCGGCAGCCAGCACACCGGCACCTGCGCCTGCACCGGCCGAGCCGATGAAGCCCGCCGAACCGGCTCCCGCACCAGCCCCTGCGCCTGAGCCCGCTCCGGCTCCGGCACCAGCCCCGGCTCCCGCGCCTGCTCCGGCCCCGGCGCCCGCACCGGCCAACTGATCTGGCCCCTGAATTCATGACGAACGGCCCGCTGCAAAGCGGGCCGTTTTGTTTTGGGGCGGTACGCTCTCTAGCGTGGTTGACTAGCGGTACGGCACTCACGCCTTCGTCATCCTCGGGCTTGACCCGAGGATCCATGCCGCGACACCAGCCGGGGAATGCGACGGAAGAGAATTCCTGCACCGGCGCGACGCTCTGAGGTCGCGGCATGGATCCTATGGTCTGCGCCGCGTCGCTTCGCTCCTTGCTTCGCCATAGGATGACGAACGCAGGGCTCGGCCCGCCATCTCTGGTCGGTCCGTCGCCTTTCAAATATGGATCGGCTTGAAGAAGGTCGCCAGCGCCGCTTCCTTGACCGCTTCCGACATTGTCGGATGCGCGTGGCAGGTGCGGGCGAGGTCCTCGGACGAGCCGCCGAACTCCATCAGCACCGCCGCTTCGTGGATCATCTCGCCGGCGCCGAAGCCGACAATGTGGACGCCGAGCACGCGGTCGCTGGCTTTGTCGGCAAGGATTTTCACGAAGCCATCCGTGTGCAGCATGGCGCGCGCCCGGCCATTGGCGGTGAAGGGAAATTTGCCGATCTTGTAGTCGATACCGGCCTTCTTCAGCTCCTCCTCGGTCTTGCCGACCGAAGCGATTTCCGGGCTGGTGTAGACGACGCTCGGGATGACGTCGTAGTTCACATGGCCGGCCTGGCCGGCAATGGTCTCGGCCACCGCCACGCCTTCATCCTCGGCCTTATGCGCCAGCATCGGTCCGGCGATGACGTCGCCGATGGCGTAGATGCCAGCGACGTTGGTCCTGAGGTGGCCGTCGGTCTTGACCCGGCCGCGCTCGTCGACCTCGACGCCGGCTTCCTTCAGCCCGAGACTGTCGGAATAGGCGCGGCGTCCGGTCGAGATCAGCACCGCGTCGGCCTCGATGGTTTCGGCTGCACCGCCTTTGACCGGCTCGAAGGTGACGGTGGCGCCCTTCTTGGCTTTGGCCACGCCTGTCACCTTGGCGCCGAGCTTGAACTCGAAACCCTGCTTTGAAAGCAGGCGCTGGAACTGTTTTGACACCTCGCCGTCCATGCCGCCCAGGATGGTGTCGAGGAATTCGACCACGGTGACCTTGGCGCCGAGCCGTGCCCAGACCGAGCCGAGCTCCAGCCCGATGACACCGCCTCCGACCACCACCAGATGGCCCGGCACTTTCTCCAGCGACAACGCGCCAGTCGACGACAGGATCACCTTCTCGTCGATGTCGACCTTGACGCCGGGAATGCCGGCGACGTCCGAACCAGTGGCAATAACGATGTTCTTGGTCTCGATCTCCTCGACCTTGCCGTCCTCGCCTGACACCGACACCTTGCCGGCGGCGATCACCTTGCCGGTGCCGCGGAACGAGTCGATCTTGTTCTTCTTGAACAGGAAGGCGACGCCATTGACGTTCGCCGAAACGGTCGCGTCCTTGTGCGCCATCATCTTCTTCAGATTGAGTTTCGGTGCCGGTATCTCGACGCCCAACGTATCGAAGGAATGGCCGGCCTCGGCAAACATTTCCGAGGCATAAAGCAGCGCCTTGGACGGGATGCAGCCAATGTTGAGGCAGGTGCCGCCGAAGGTGGCGTTCTTCTCGATCACCGCGACCTTCAGCCCGAGCTGCGCCGCCTTGATGGCGCAGACATAGCCGCCCGGTCCCGATCCGATGATAACGACGTCATAAGCCATGATGGTGTCCTTTTTTATCTGGCCTTCAGCGGCCGCCGCTTACATTCAGGATCGCGCCCGTCGTATAGGACGCTTCATCCGACAAAAGATAGAGAACGGCATGCGCGACTTCATCCGCCGTGCCGGCTCGTTTCATCGGTAGCATTTCCCTGATCTGCGCCACCCGGTCCGGCAGCCCGCCGGACGCGTGGATTTCGGTTTCGATGATGCCCGGGCGCACCGCATTGACCCGCACGCCTTCTTCGACCACTTCGCGGGCAAGTCCGACGGTTAAGGTATCGATCGCACCCTTGGAAGCGGCGTAGTCGACATAGAAGCCCGGCGCGCCCAGCACTGCTGCTGCCGACGAGATGTTGACGATGGCGCCACCTGTGCCGCCGCGAAGCGTCGACATGCGTCGCACGGCCTCGCGTGCGCAGAGGATGGAGCCGATGACATTGATGCGCATCATGCGCTCCAGCCGCGCCGCGCTCATCTCGTCGACGCGAGCCTTGACGTCGACGATGCCTGCATTGTTGACGAGGCCATCGATCCTGCCGAAGCGGCGGTCGACGGCTTCGAACATTCCGAGCACATCAGCCTCGACGCCGACATCGCCTTTGACGGCGAATGCCTCGACGCCTGCAGCCTCGATTTCCGCAACCAGTGCGTCGGCCGCGTTCCGGTTGGAGACGTAGTTGACCGCGATACGGTAGCCGGCTTTCGCCGCGAGACGGCAAACGGCGGCGCCGATTCCGCGGCTGCCGCCGGTGACCAGAAGCACCTTTTGCACCACGCTCATTCCTGACAGCCTTTCAAAATAAACACATCCCAGGGCAGTTTCGAAAATCCATTGGCGCCGAAGGCCGACGACATCTGCAGCGACGGGCCGAGATCGGGGAAGATCAGACTCTGCGGCGCGTCGGTACCTTCCGCCGCCAACAGCGCGATGTTGCCCTTGTCATCGGCGCTGTAGACGACGCCCTGCCAGACCGTGCAGGCGGCAAGCTCGTCACCGGTGACATCGCCGGTCGGGCATTTGTACATCAGCGATCCCTGCGGCCGCGACACACCTGATGTCCACATGACGATGCCGTCGAGCACCACGCCCTTGTCGAGCACCATCTTGAAGGAATTGGTGACGGTGACCGCATCGGTCGTCGGCCGGAAATCGATGCCGGCATCGCTCTCGGCATCGCCATAGACAGCGAGCGCCAGCGGACAGGCAGCATGGCCCTCATGACCCGCTGCTAGAACAGCCAGCCCGGCCATACATCCGATCATTGGCGAAGCGATGTTTATCATCAATTGCTCTGGTTGCTCTCGCGGCCGTCGGCGTTTTCGAGCACCTCGAAATCGGTCATCAAGACCAGCGGCTCGTCGGCCGCGTCCAGTCCCCAGAAGGAATAATAGTTCCCATCACCCCAGCCAGTGTCGAACATCGCTATATTAAGCGGATTTCCATCAACCGGATTATCCATGCGGAACCTGTCGAACGAGCATGCAACGTCAGCAAGGTAGTCGTCGAGTTCTTCAGGGTCGGACATCAGCGCCAGAATCGACTTGTCCATGAACGAGGCAACATTGTCATCGACAATAAATCCAGACTTCCAGGACGACGTGCCGACGTCGCGGACGAAGGCAGCCAACTCCCACCGAACCGGCAAGCCAGGCCCAAACCGCAACACCGCTGCGGCAACACGGCCTTGCGCCTCAAGCAACGTGACGGGATAGCATCCCGGCCTGACCTTACGGCTAAACACAGGCCGTTCCAGCCCGGTAATCAGTGGATCGCAAGCGATGATTTCGCCGGTCGGAAGCTCAAGTTCACCGATCGCGGTGACGATGATCTTCCGTTCCGCCATCTCGGCTTCGCTGAGAACGAAGACACCGAGATTGCTGTTTTCCGACGGCGGACCCCATTCAATTGATTTCTCCGGCGAAGGGGCAGCGACCGAGTCTGTTGGCCGAAAAATCCGAAGCCCGCGACCCAGCGCGAACCCGAACCGTTCCAGCCAACCGCTCACGGCGAGACCAGCCCGATCACAAATCAAGCACCAGCCGTTCCGGATCTTCCAGGCTGTCCTTGACGCGGACCAGGAAGGTCACCGCTTCCTTGCCGTCGACGATGCGGTGATCGTAGCTCAGCGCCAGGTACATCATCGGCCGGATGACGATCTGGCCGCCGACCACGACGGGCCGGTCCTGGATCTTGTGCATGCCCAGAATGCCCGACTGCGGCGCGTTGAGGATCGGCGTCGACATCAGCGAGCCGTAAACGCCGCCGTTGGAGATCGTAAACGTACCGCCCTGCATGTCGGCGACCGAAAGCTTGCCGTCACGCGCGGCAATGCCCAGCCGGCCGATATCCTTTTCGATCTCGGCAATCGACATCTGATCGGCATCGCGCACCACCGGCACGACGAGGCCTTTTTCGGTGCCGACGGCAACGCCGATATGGGCATAGTTCTTGAAGATGATGTCGGTGCCGTCGATCTCGGCATTGACCGAGGGAATCTCCTTCAAGGCGTGGGTGACGGCCTTGGTGAAGAAGCCCATGAAGCCGAGCTTCACGCCGTGCTTCTTCTCGAAGATGTCCTTGTACTTGGTCCGCAGCGCCATCACCGCTGACATGTCGACCTCGTTGAAGGTGGTCAGCATGGCGGCGGTCGACTGCGCTTCCTTCAACCGGCGCGCGATGGTCTGGCGCAATTTGGTCATGCGCACGCGCTCCTCGCGCGACGCATCGTCGCCCGACGACGGCGCCCGCACCGCGACCGGCGCCGGTGCGGCCTTCGGCATCTCGGCCGGCTGCGACGGCGCGCCCTTGGAAATGGCGTCGAGCACATCGCCCTTCAGCACCTGGCCACGCTTGCCCGAGCCGGGCACCTGATCGACCGACAGATTGTGCTCGGCGATCAGCTTTGCGGCAGCCGGCGCCGGCGGCATGGTGCGCGGCTCGACCGCTCCGGCGTCGCCGGCGATCTTGGCCGTCTCGGCAGCGGCCTGCTTGGTGGTGTGTGCGGCGTCCGGGCTCGAAGCCTGCGCCACCGCCTTGGTCTCCTGCTTGCTCGCCGGAGCAGCGGCTGCGCCGCCTGCCGAGATCGATCCGAGCAGCGCTCCGACGCCGACGGTCTCACCCTCCTTGGCGACGATTTCACCGAGCGTGCCGGCGGCGGCGGCAGGCACCTCCACCGTCACCTTGTCGGTTTCGAGCTCGACCAGCGGCTCGTCGACGGCAATGGCATCGCCGACCTTCTTGAACCACTTGCCGATGGTCGCCTCGGTGACGGATTCGCCGAGAGTGGGAACGCGGATTTCGGTAGCCATTGTGCCTGTCCGTTTCTTCTCTGTCTGTTCTACGGGCCGAGTTCTGTCATTCGCCCAATTCTGCTTTACTCGCCGAGCGCGTCTTCGAGCAGGGCGGCGAGCTGCGCCAAATGCTTCGACATCAAGCCGGTCGCCGGCGATGCCGCCGCCGGCCGTCCGGTGTAGCGCACCCGCTGATGCTTGGCGTCGATATGCGCCAGCACCCATTCCAGATACGGATCGATGAACGACCAGGCGCCCATGTTCTTGGGCTCTTCCTGACACCACACCATCTCGGCGTTACGGAAACGCGACAGCTCGGTGATCAGCGCCTTGGCCGGGAACGGGTAGAGCTGCTCGACGCGCAACAGATAGATGTCGTTGATGCCGCGCTTCTCGCGCTCCTCGTAGAGGTCGTAATAGACCTTGCCCGAGCACAGCACGACGCGGCGGATCTTGGAATCCTTGACCAGCTTGATCGCCTGGTTCTGCAACAGCTGGGCATCGTCCCAAAGCAGCCGGTGGAACGAGCTTTCGCCCGAAATCTCCGGCAGCGTCGACACGGCCCGCTTGTGGCGCAGCAGCGACTTCGGCGTCATCAGGATCAGCGGCTTGCGGAAGTCTCGCTTCAGCTGCCGGCGCAAGATGTGGAAGTAGTTGGCAGGCGTGGTGCAGTTGGCGACTTGCATATTGTCTTCGGCGCAGAGCTGCAGGAAGCGCTCGAGCCGGGCCGAGGAATGTTCTGGACCCTGGCCTTCATAGCCATGCGGCAACAGGCAGACCAGGCCCGACATGCGCAGCCACTTGCGTTCACCGCTGGAGATGAACTGGTCGAACACCACCTGGGCGCCGTTGGCGAAATCGCCGAACTGCGCTTCCCACAAGGTCAGCGCCTTCGGCTCGGCCAGGCTGTAGCCATATTCGAAGCCGAGCACCGCCTCTTCCGACAGCATCGAGTTGATGACTTCGTAGCCGGCCTGCGCCGCCGACAGATTGTTGAGCGGGATGTAGCGGGTCTCGTCGCGCTGGTCGTAAAGCACCGAATGGCGCTGCGAGAAGGTGCCGCGTTCGGAATCCTGACCGGAGAGCCGGATCGGATTGCCGTCGAGCAGGATGGCGCCGAAAGCCAGCGCCTCGGCCGTCGACCAGTCGATGCCTTCGCCCGATTCGATCGCCTGGCGGCGGTTCTCGAGGAAGCGGATGATGGTCTTGTGCGCCTCGAAACCCTTCGGCACCTCGGTCAGCTTCTTGCCGATGTCCTTCAGCACCTTGACCGGCACGGCGGTCTTGCCGCGGCGCTGTTCGTCCTGGTTGTCGGCGGTGCGCAGGCCAGACCAGGCGCCGTCCAGCCAGTCGGCCTTGTTGGGTTTGTAGTGCTGGCCGACTTCCCATTCCGATTCCAGATGCGCGCGCCAGTCGGCCTTCATCTTGTCGAGCTCGGCCTGGGTGATGTGGCCCTCGGCGATCAGCCGGTCGGCATAGATCTGCACCGTCGTCTTATGATTGCGGATGTTGGCGTACATGATCGGCTGGGTGAAAGCCGGCTCGTCGCCCTCATTGTGGCCGAAGCGGCGATAGCAGAACATGTCCACGACCACCGGCTTGTGGAACTTCATACGGAATTCGATCGCCACCTTGGTGGCATGGACGACGGCTTCCGGGTCGTCGCCATTGACGTGGAAGATCGGCGCCTCGATCATCTTGGCGACGTCGGACGGGTAGGGCGACGAGCGCGAGAAACGCGGATTGGTGGTGAAGCCGATCTGGTTGTTGATGATGAAGTGCAGCGTGCCGGCGACGCGGTGGCCGCGCAGGCCCGACAGGCCGAGGATTTCGGCGATCACGCCCTGGCCGGCGAAGGCAGCGTCGCCATGCAAGAGCAGCGGCAGCACCTTGGCCCGCTCTTCCAGCGGCACGATCTCCTCGCGGCTGCGGCCAAACAGATAATCCTGCTTGGCGCGCGCCTTGCCCATCACCACCGGATCGACGATTTCCAGATGCGAGGGGTTGGCGGTCAGCGACAGATGCACCTTGTTGCCGTCGAACTCGCGGTCCGACGAAGCGCCGAGATGGTACTTGACGTCGCCCGACCCTTCGACCTCGTCGGGGGCGGCCGAGCCGCCCTTGAACTCGTGGAAGATGGCGCGGTGCGGCTTGGCCATCACCTGCGACAGCACGTTGAGCCGGCCGCGATGCGCCATGCCGAGAACGATCTCCTTCATGCCGAGCTGGCCGCCGCGCTTGATGATCTGCTCCAGCGCCGGGATCAGCCCTTCGCTGCCATCGAGGCCGAAGCGCTTGGTGCCCTTGTACTTGACGTCGATGAACTGCTCGAAGCCTTCGGCCTCGACCAGCTTCTGCAGGATCGCCTTCTTGCCGGTGGCGGTGAAGGAAATCTCCTTGTCGGTGCCTTCGATGCGGGCCTGGATCCAGGCCTTCTCCTCGGGATCGGAGATGTGCATGAACTCGACGCCGAGCGTCGAGCAATAGGTGCGGGTGAGGATCTCCAGCATCTGCCGGATGGTGCCGAATTCGAGGCCCAGCACATTGTCGAGGAAGATCGGCCGGTCGTAATCCGCAGTGGTAAAACCGTAATTCTCCGGCGACAGCTCGTTATAGTCCTCGAGCGGCTTGGCGATGCCGAGCGGGTCGAGATTGGCGTGCAGATGGCCGCGCATGCGGTAGGCGCGGATCATCATGATGGCGCGCACGGAATCGCGCGTTGCCTGGTGCACATCGGCATCCGACAGCACGACGCCGTTGGTGACCGCTTTGTCCTTGACCTTCTTTTCGACCGTCCTCTCGACCAAGCCCCAATTGCCGTCGAGCGCCGACACCAGTTCGCCATTGGCCTGCAGCGGCCAGGAGGGCTTCGCCCAGGAAGCGCCCTTGGCGTTCTTGCGCACATCGCCGGCATCGTCCTTCAGCGCCGCGAAGAAGTCCTGCCATTCGGGGTTTACCGACTCCGGATCATCCTCATAGGACGCGTACAGCGCGTCGATGTAGTCGGCATTGCCGCCATAGAGGAAAGAGGTGAGCGAAAACTGGTCGTTGGCCTGATCTTGTCTTGCCATTTTTGTCTGCGGAGCCTGGCTCCGTCTCCTTTTCAAAAGCGAATAATGAGTAGCGAATAGCGAGTAGGGATTTTTCCCAAGTCGCGCCGTTACTCTCTTTTCCCTATTCGCTATTCACTACTCGCTACTCACTTAGCCTTGATCGCCTCGACCAGGGTCGTTCCCAGCCGTGCCGGCGACGGCGAAACCTTGATGCCGGCCGATTCCATCGCCGCGATCTTGTCTTCCGCGCCGCCCTTGCCGCCGGAGATGACAGCGCCCGCATGGCCCATGGTGCGGCCGGCCGGCGCGGTGCGCCCGGCGATGAAACCGGCCATCGGTTTCTTGCGGCCGCGCTTGGCCTCGTCCTTGAGGAACTGCGCGGCGTCTTCCTCGGCCGAACCGCCGATCTCGCCGATCATGATGATCGACTTGGTCTCGTCGTCGGCGAGGAACATCTCGAGCATATCGATGAACTCGGTGCCTTTGACGGGGTCGCCGCCAATGCCGACGGCGGTGGTCTGGCCGAGGCCGACATTGGTGGTCTGGAAGACTGCCTCATAGGTAAGCGTTCCCGAGCGCGAAACAACGCCGACCGAGCCCTTGCGGAAGATGTTTCCAGGCATGATGCCGATCTTGCATTCGTCGGGGGTAAGCACGCCCGGGCAGTTCGGCCCGATCAGCCGCGAGGTCGAGCGGTCGAGCCGAGCCTTGACCCTGACCATGTCCATCACCGGAATGCCTTCGGTGATGCAGACGATCAGCGGGATCTCAGCCTCGATCGCTTCCAGGATCGCTTCGGCAGCACCCGCCGGCGGCACATAGACGACCGAGGCGTTGGCGCCGGTCTTTTCCTTACCTTCGGCGACGGAGGCGAAGATCGGAAGCGTTTCGCCCTTGGCCCCGGTCCAGGTCTCGCCACCCTTCTTGGGATGGATGCCACCCACCATCTTGGTGCCGTGATAGGCAAGAGCCTGTTCGGTGTGGAACGTGCCGGTCTTGCCGGTCAGGCCCTGAACCAGCACCTTGGTGTTCTTGTCGATGAGAATGGACATCGGAGCCCTTTTCTAAACGTTGATCGAGGAAGGCGAGACGCGCCGGTAGACGCCGCTCACCATGTCTTGCCAGCTGCTGCCGGCAGGTTTGAAATGCAGTCGCATGCGGTAGGCATCGGCAGTGTCGAAACTATACGTCACGCGCGCTGCACCGCGGGGAGACGACCGCTCCAGAACCAGCTCCGTGGCGTTCCATGTGCCTGTGGCCGGCGACGGCACAAGCCCCATCGAATCGAACTGGTGCATGGTGACGAGGCTGTTTGGCTGGTCAAAACCGAAGACGCTGTGCGAGCCGAACGAGATGGTGCCGTCGCGGCGCTGGCGATAGCGCTGCACCACGAACAGCCCGCCGAATTGTGCCTCTGCCAGCACGTCCGACGTCGCTGTGCCGCCATCGGCCCATTGCGTCTCCGCCACCTCCTCCTCGCCGTGCCACGCGCCGACCAGCGCCTGTAGACGCTGGTGATCGGCCGAGAGAGAGGAGAAGGCGGCTGCGTTCATGGTCAGAGCCGCTTCAAATCGGTGACGGTGAGGTCGCTCTTGGCATTGCCGGTGTTGAGCGTCGTTGCCGGCTCGAACATCAGCACGACGGGCTCCGCGGTCAGCGACCGCGGCCGGTGCTCGACACCCTTCGGCACGACGATGAAGTCGCCCTCGCCGAGTTCGACCGGACCGTCGCGGAAATCGATGGCGATGCGCCCACGCAGCACCAGGAAAGCCTCGTCCTCATGGTCATGCGCGTGCCAGTCGAAGGTTTCACCGAACTTGGCGACCTTGGCCTGGCTGTCATTGACGTCGCCGGCGATGTGCGGATCGAAGACCTTCTTGATCTTCGCATCCGCCGCCTCGACGAGGTTTATCTTGCGCGGAGGCATCCGCTCAGCCCTTCACCGCCGTCACGATCTTCTTGGCTGCGTCGTCGAGATCGTCCGCCGACACCACGTTCAGGCCGCTGTCGTTGATGATCTTCTTGCCGAGCTCGGCATTGGTGCCTTCGAGACGCACCACCAGCGGCACTTCCAATCCGACTTCCTTGACCGCGGCAATCACGCCCTCGGCGATGATGTCGCACTTCATGATGCCGCCGAAGATGTTGATCAAAATGCCTTTGACGGCCGGGTCCTTGGTGATGATCTTGAACGCCGCCGTTACCTTCTCCTTCGACGCGCCACCGCCGACATCGAGGAAGTTGGCGGGTTCGGCGCCATAGAGCTTGATGATGTCCATCGTCGCCATGGCAAGGCCGGCGCCGTTGACCATGCAGCCGATATTTCCGTCGAGCGCGACATAGGCGAGGTCGTATTTCGACGCCTCGATCTCCTTCTCGTCCTCTTCGGTGGTGTCGCGCAGTTCCATCAGCTCGGGGTGGCGAAACAGCGCGTTGTTGTCGAACGACACTTTGGCGTCGAGCACGCGCAGGCGGCCGTTCTTCATCACGATCAGCGGGTTGACCTCGAGCAGGCTCATGTCCTTTTCGACAAAGGCCTTGTAGAGGATCGGGAATAGCGTGCCGCCATCCTTGGCGGCGTCGCCGTCAAGTTTCAGCGCGGTATTGAGCGCCTTTACATCGGCTGGCGTCACGCCCTTTTCCGGATCGATGGCGACGGTGATGATCTTCTCCGGCGTGTCGTGGGCAACGCCCTCGATATCCATGCCGCCCTCGGTCGAGACGACGAAGGCGATGCGGCCGACCGAGCGGTCGACCAGGATCGACAGATAAAGCTCGCGCTCGATGTCGGCGCCGTCCTCGATATAGAGGCGGTTGACCTGCTTGCCGGCCGGGCCGGTCTGCTTGGTGACCAGCGTGTGGCCGAGCATCTCATTGGCGTTGGCGACGACATCGGCCACCGACTTGGCCAGCCGCACGCCACCCTTGGCGTCCGGGCCAAGCTCCTTGAACTTGCCCTTGCCGCGGCCGCCGGCATGGATCTGGCTCTTCACCACATAGAGCGGGCCGGGAAGCGCTTGTGCCGCGGCTTCCGCCTCGCTCGCCTTGAACACCGGCACGCCTTCGGCCACCGGCGCGCCAAAGCTCTTCAGCAGCGCCTTGCCTTGATATTCATGGATGTTCATCTGGATGGTCTCCGGGGATCACTTCGAGGCGAGATGCGGGGCGATCTTGACGCAGGCCTCGGTCAGGCCCTGCACCGTCGCCACCGAAGCGTCGAACATCTTCTGCTCGGCCTTGTTGAGGTCGATCTCGATGATGCGCTCGACGCCGCCGGCGCCGATGACAACGGGAACGCCGACATAGGTGCCCTTGACGCCATACTGGCCCGAGAGATGCGCCGCGCAAGGCAGCACGCGCTTCTTGTCCTTGAGGTAGGATTCAGCCATCGAGATGGCCGAGGCGGCCGGGGCATAGAAGGCCGAGCCGGTCTTCAAGAGGCCGACGATCTCGGCGCCGCCGTCACGGGTGCGTTGCACGATCTGGTCGAGCTTTTCCTTCGAGGTCCAGCCCATCTTGATGAGGTCCGGCAGCGGAATGCCCGACACCGTCGAATAGCGGATCATCGGCACCATGGAATCGCCGTGGCCGCCGAGCACGAAGGCGGTGACGTCTTCGACCGAAACCTTGAATTCCTCGGCCAGGAAATAGCGGAAGCGCGCGCTGTCGAGCACGCCGGCCATGCCGACGACATGGGTCTTGGGCAGGCCGGAAAACTTCTGCAGCGCCCACACCATGGCGTCGAGCGGGTTGGTGATGCAGATGACGAAAGCCTTCGGCGCGTACTTCTTCAGTCCGGCGCCGACCTGTTCCATGACCTTGAGGTTGATGCCGAGCAGATCGTCGCGGCTCATGCCCGGCTTGCGCGGCACGCCGGCGGTGACGATGCAGACGTCGGCGCCCTCGATGCCGGCATAATCGTTGACGCCGGTCAGCCTGGAATCGAAGCCGTCGACCGGCGAAGATTGCGCGATATCGAGCCCCTTGCCTTGCGGAATGCCCTCGGCAATATCGAACAGCACCACGTCGCCGAGGTCCTTGAGGCCGATCATGTGAGCGAGCGTGCCGCCGATCATGCCGGAGCCGATGAGCGCTATCTTGTTGCGTGCCATGTGAGGAAATTTTCCCTTTGTCTGTGACGACGCCCAAATCTCTGGCGATCTGGTTGACGGCGTCGAGGAAGAGGCCGGAATGCTGCGGGTATCCGCGAGATTTCGCCGCATCCAGTAGCCCCGGCGGAAAATATATTCAATCGATTATTTTCGAGTGAATAATTTCAATCGGTTAGAAACAATGGGAATTACGTAAACGTCAAAGTTTGTAAGCCGACTTGAGAGGTTTTACACAATGAACGTGGAAATCAGAAGACTATATGCCGGCGATGACGCCCTTGTGAAGCGCATTGCCTAGCGCCAAATCTCCCCCTCTTGAGGGGGAGATGTCGCCAAGGCGACAGAGGGGGTCCTCGCGCGTGAAGCGCCGGCGCCATTTGCGCCGCATCCAGTCGACCGACCCCCTCTGGCCTGCCAGCCATCTCCCCCTCAAGGAGGGAGATCCGACGTCACGCCGGTTTTCGCAAATCCCAGCATTGTAAGAAACAAGCGCGGCGCCGAAACTGCCAATCTCTCCCTCGTGGGCAGGGGACGGCGCGAAGGATCGCTGCAGTACGGCGTCGGTACCTACCCTACCCCTACGCCTCAACCTGCTGCGCTTCCGCCTTGTCCTTCTGCCGTTCCGCCCAATCTTCCAGCCAGTCGCGGCTTTGCATCTCAATGAGCCGCGAGGCCGTGCGCTCAAATTCGAACACCTCGTTGCCGCGCTTGGCCGTGTAAAGCTCATGCGGTGGGGCCTCGGCGCTCGCCACCAGCCGCGTGTGATGATCGTAGAGCGTGTCGATCAACAAGATGAAGCGCTTGGCTTCGTTGCGCTTGCCTTCGCCGAGCACCGGGATGTGATCGATGAAGACGGTCGAGAAGCGGCCGGCAATGGCCAGGAAATCGCGCGCGCCGAGCGGCTTTTCGCAGAGATCGGCAAAGGAAAACCGCGCCGCATCGCCCGCGGCTGCCGGCACCACCACCTGCCGGCCCTTCACCGCCACGGTCGTCGAGGCGACCGGCACCCCCCGTGTCATCGCCTGCCAGGCCTCGTCCAGCATGCGGTCGGCTTCGGCATCCGTCGGTGTGACATAGACCGGCGTGCGGGCGAGTTTTTCCAGCCGGTAGTCCTTGTCGGCGTCCAGCGCCAGCACATGGGTCTGCCGTTCGAGAATGCCGATGAAGGGCAGGAACAGCTGGCGGTTCAGCCCGTCGCGATAGAGATCCTGCGGTGCGACATTGGAGGTGGCGACCAGCACCACGCCATTGGCAAACAGCGCCGAGAACAGCCGGGACAGGATCATTGCGTCGGCAATGTCGGTGACCGAAAACTCGTCGAAGCACAGCACCCAGGCCTGCTCCGCCAGCGCGCGCGCCACAGGCGGGATCGGATCGTCCTCCTTGACGTCGCCGTTCTTGCGCGCGGCCCGATGCTTCTGGATGCGGTCCTGCACATCGGCCATGAAGTCGTTGAAATGAACGCGGCGCTTGCGGCGGACCGGCAAGAGCTCGAAGAACATGTCCATCAGCATGGTCTTGCCGCGGCCGACGCCGCCATGGATGTAGAGGCCTTTGACGACTTCGCGCGTCTCGCGCTTGCGGGCAAACAGCCAGCCGAGCGCACTCGACTTCTGCGCCAGCCGCTTGGCCGAAATCTCGTCGGTCAGCCGGTCGAGTGCGGCGGCGATCCGCTCCTGCGCCGGATCGCGTTCGATGGCGCCGGTGTCGACCAGATGGTCGTAGCGCTGCCTGACGGTCGCATGGGTCTGGAGGCCGTCACGCAGATGCATCGGTCACGTCGCTGTGGAAGCGATTCCAGGAAAGCGGTTTTCCGTCCGGAATGGCACAAAACAAGATAGCTGGAGTGGTTCGGCGATCTATCGAACGCTGAACCGCTCCAAATGGTGACCTATCTTGTAAGCGAGATCGGCAGGCCAGTGGAAGTCTGCCCGTCGAATTTCGAACCGCCCGATGAATAGAGCCGCGCCAGGGTGCCGCCATTTTCGTCATAGAGCGTCAGCTGCTTGCCGGCGACGTTCCACGACTTGATGCCGTCGATCGGTGCCGGGCAATGCAACGGTCCGGCGCGATAGCCGGCGCCGAATTTGGTCTGCGGCGTTGCCACCTTGCAGCTTTGGCCCGAAACGCTGGCGTTCCAGACACCGGCGACGCTGGCCGCGGTGAGGTCAGCGGCGCCGGCCGGCGCCGATCCGTCCGGCGGCAGCGAGGCGACCTGGGCGCCCGCAGGCGCCGTCGGGAACTGCGACGGGTCGGTGGTGCCCGGCGCTGCCGGCGGCGGCAGCTGGCTTCCGCTCACCGTGCCGGCGGGCGCGGGCTGCAGCGGCGCCGGCTGCTGGTCATCCATCGATGAAAAACGCGAGGTCGAACAGCCGCTTGCAAACAGCGCTGCCAGCGATACGGCCACCAGGCCGCTTCTCGAAAATGTCATGTCAACCTCCGTCGGATCCGGCTGGGGGGAAGCCGTCCGCACACTCTCACCCTCACCAAGATGGAGAAGGTGGCGAAATTTCAACCCGATATGGTTAAAATAGGGTTTGCAGCAAGAATTGTTGCAAATTTATCGCAAAATGGCTGGCGGACGAAGGCGTACCTTCGCTCTAACGCGGCTCGAACCGGTAGAGCGGCTGCGAAACCGGCATTGGCGGCCGCAGCAGGTCGGCGCATCGGCGGTCCAGCCTAAGCGCCAGCTCATGAGAGCGCCGCACTGCCGTCTTCCAATCGCCGGCCGTTTTCAGCAAGGCCAACGCATCCGCAGGACGGTCGGCTGCGATCATGAGATCGGCCGCAGCGATTCGATCTTCCGGCGCGATGGCTTCGCCGGTCTTCAGCTTGCCGGCCAATCCGACCCACTGTTCCCAGGGGAAGGTTGCTGTGAGCAGATCCGGGCGACGTGGCGGTTCGGCCCCATTGTCTAGCATGAAGGAGGCCAACATCACCCGGGCTAACGCCCTGTCCATGAACGACTCCGCCGTTTCGCCCTGCATTTCGGAGATTAGAACGTCGCGCAAATTATGCTCCCGGTCGCGGCGGCCAAGAACGTAGTCGATCCCGTCGAGCATGGTTGCCGTGACCGTATCGGGATTGTTGATCGGGTCGAGATGTTTTGCGGCAATCTGCGCGTTGATCGCCCCTGCCACCGCCGTGCCGAGGCTCAGGTTGCCGGTCTGGTTCACGAGGGGCAGCAAGATCGCAGTTTGAGGAACATAGGCAATCAGCTGCCCGATCGACCGGATGGCTGAGCCCAAATCGTTTTGACCGTCGAGCGCCTGCACCTCCGCTGGCTGTTTGGCCATATCGAAGGAAGGGCGAAGATTGGCCAGGTTCAGGGCTTTGCGGATAAACCCTGTGCGGCCACCCTTGTCGGGACGTACCGCAGGTGGAAGCCTGTCGAGGTAAGCGACGTAATCGGAGAGGTCGTCTTTGACTGCCCGCATCTCCAGAGCCATGGGCCAGATGCCCGCATCTTCCGCCCTTTTGGCAAGGCGCGACTTGGCATCATCATCAAGGTCCGCCAGCACCTGGGCAAGCCCCACGGAAATCCTCGACGCGTCGAACTGGTCGGCGTCAGCCGCACGCCAGCGCGCCAGTTCGCCCAGCAGCCAGTCGCCGCCGTCCTCAGTGACGAGCGCGCGCAAGGCAGATTGGCCAAGCTGAGGTACAACCGACTTCGCGTTGGGCAGCGGCTGCATGCCGGCAATCATCGCCGCCCGGTCCGGTGTCTTTGCATAGGCAAGCCTGAGTTCGGCGATGCGCAGCGGCGGATGACTGCGTTTTTCCAGCCCTGCAATAAGCGCTGTGCCCTCGGCGTAGGGGAGGCCGCCATAGCGTATTTTCAGATAGGCCGCGTCGTCGCCAAAACGGTCGCGCCAGAAATTCGGGAATGTTGCCGGTTCGGCAAGCAGGAAATCGCCCGCATCCAGGATGGTTGGCGTGTGGGTGCAGGCGCTGGGCTGTGTTTGCGCGGCGGCGGCCGGCGATATCGGCGCGATCCCCAGGATCGCCGCAGTGATTGCAAGAACTTGCCAACGCATGGGCGGCCCTCCGTTCTGCTGCGAGATCGTATACCGGAAATCATCGCCCGCACCAGCGCCCGGCTTTTTTAGCCGAGACAGGCATCGGCCCCGGCAAATGCTTGCGCCAAAGGGCCACATCCCTATCTAGCAAGGACAGAAACCTGCCGGAGCCGAAACCTTGGTCGCGAGAAAAAGAGCCGCCAACCGCTATTACAGCGGCCCGCCCAGCGACCATTTCGACGGCACTCTGTTCTTCAATCCCGACGGCCAGATGCCCGGCCGCTTCACCGATCTGCTCAAATGGCAACTGAGCGGCGAGCGTTCGAAATGGCCGGCGGCCAATCCAAGCCCGTTTGAACCGACAGAGCCGGCGGCGCGCATCGACGGCGGCAGGCTGCGGCTGACCATGGTCGGCCATTCGACGCTGCTGATCCAGACCGCCGGCCTCAACATCCTCACCGACCCTGTGTGGTCGCCGCGCGTCTCGCCGCTCTCCTTTGCCGGGCCCAGGCGCGTCAATCCTCCGGGCATCGCGTTTTCCCAACTGCCGCCGATCGACCTGGTGCTGGTCAGCCACAATCATTACGACCATCTCGACCTTGCCACGCTCAAGCGGCTGAAGGCGAAGTACGATCCGCAGGTGCTGACGCCTCTTGGCAACGACGCCATCATCGACGCCACCGTGCCGGGCATGCGAATGACGGCGCATGATTGGGGCGAGCGCATCGACATCGGTGACGATGTCGCCATCCATGTCGAGCCGGTTCACCACTGGTCGGCGCGCGGCGCGCGCGACCGCCGCATGGCGCTGTGGGCCGGCTTCGTCGTCGAAACTCCAGCCGGAAAAATCTATTTCGCCGGCGACACCGGTTTCCACGGCGGCGCCAATTACCGGCTGATGGCTGAGAAGCATGGCGGCTTCCGCCTCGCCATCCTGCCGATCGGCGCCTATGAGCCGCGCTGGTTCATGGCCCCACAGCATCAGAATCCGGAAGAGGCGGTGCAAGGCATGAAATTGTGCAACGCCGCCTATGCCGCCGGCTGCCACTGGGGAACGTTCCGGCTTACCGACGAACCGGTCGATGAACCGGCGCAGAAACTGACTGAAGCGCTGGAGGCGCAGGGCGTCCCCGGCGATCGTTTTCGCGCCTTGCGGCCGGGCGAAATCTGGGACGTGCCGGACGCCTAGGGAAGGAACCCAAAAGGCCAAAACGCGTTGTTTGCCCAACGCAATTTGGCCGGGAGCCTCTCCATGATCAAATGGATCATCATTCTTCTGATCGTCGCCGCCGCCGCGAGCCTGCTCGGCATGCCGGCGCTGGCGGGCGCCGCCGCCACCGGCGCGCGCGTGCTCATCGGCATCGTTCTCGTCATCTTCCTGCTGATCGTGCTCGGCGTCTTTGCGGTAACCTAGACGTTAGCCACACTGGTAATTCCCGCCCGTTTCCGCCATATACCGGCAAAACGGACAGGAACTACTGGAAGCCATGGCAGGCACGGCCCCCTTCGCCAAGATGAACGGCATCGGCAACGAGATCATCGTTGCCGACATGCGCGGCCGCGCCGACCGGGTCACGCCAGCGTCTGCGGTGGCGCTGAACGCCGATGCGGCGACCAAGTTCGACCAGATCATGGCGATCCATGACGCCCGCACGCCCGGCACCGCCTACTACATCGACATCCTGAATTCCGACGGCTCGGGCGCGCAGGCCTGCGGCAACGGCATGCGCTGCGTCGTCCAGGCGCTGGCCGCCGAGACCGGCCAGAAGACTTTCACCTTCGAGACCCGCGCCGGCATCCTCAACGCCGTCGAACATGCCGACGGCACGATCTCGGTCGACATGGGCATGCCGCACTTTGGCTGGCAAGACATTCCGCTGGCCGAGGAATTCCGCGACACCCGCATGATCGAGTTGCAGATCGGCCCGATCGACGCGCCGGTGCTGCATTCGCCTTCGGCTCTCTCGATGGGCAATCCGCACGCCATCTTTTGGGTCGATCGCGACGTCTGGTCTTACGAGCTGGAGCGTTTCGGCCCGCTGCTCGAAAATCACCCGATCTTCCCCGAGCGCGCCAACATCACGCTGGCTCAGGTGACATCGCCGGACAGCATGATCATCCGCACATGGGAACGGGGCGCCGGCCTGACCAAGGCCTGCGGCTCGGCCGCCTGCGCATCGGTGGTTGCCGCTGCCCGCACCAGGCGCACCGGCCGCAGCGTCAACCTGTTGACCCCCGGCGGCGGCTCGCTGCATGTCGAATGGCGCGATGACGACCACGTCATCCTGACCGGCGCGGCCGAATGGGAATTTTCCGGCAGTTTCGATCCGTCGACCGGCAGCTGGGCTCGCGACACCGAAAGCGCGGCCTGATGTCGGGTCTTGCCAACTTGAAAGGCATCGACGTCGTCACCTTCGGCTGCCGTCTCAACACCTATGAGTCCGAGGTGATGCGGCGCGAAGCCGAAAGCGCCGGCCTCGGCGCGCTCAAAGGCGGCGCCATCATCTTCAACACCTGCGCGGTCACCTCGGAAGCGGTGCGCCAGGCCAAACAGTCGATCCGCAAAGCCCGTCGCGAAAACCCGCAGGCGCGCATTATCGTCACCGGCTGCGCGGCGCAGACCGAACCGCAGAATTTCGTTGCCATGGACGAGGTCGACCTCGTGCTTGGCAATGAGGAGAAGCTGAAGGCGAACTCCTATCGCGCGCTGCCGGATTTCGGCGTCAACGACACCGAAAAGGCGCGCGTCAACGACATTTTTTCGGTGCGCGAGACCGCCGGCCATATGGTCGATGCCATCGAGGGCCGCGCGCGGGCCTTCGTGCAGGTGCAGAATGGCTGCGACCACCGCTGCACCTTCTGCATCATCCCCTATGGCCGCGGCAATTCGCGCTCGGTGCCGATGGGCGCCGTGGTCGAACAGGTCAAAAGGCTCTCCGGCAACGGCTATGCCGAAATCGTGCTGACCGGCGTCGACATGACGTCTTTCGGCGCCGATCTGCCGGGCGCGCCGAAACTCGGGAAGCTGGTGAAGACCATCCTGAAGCAAGTTCCTGATGTGAAGCGGCTGCGGTTGTCCTCCATCGATTCGATCGAGGCCGATGACGATCTGCTCGACGCCATCGCCACCGAGCCCAGGCTGATGCCGCATCTGCATCTGTCGCTGCAGTCCGGCGACGACATGATTTTGAAGCGTATGAAGCGAAGGCATTTGCGCGACCAGTCGATCCGCTTCTGCGAGGATGTGCGCAAATTGCGCCCTGGCATCGTCTTCGGCGCCGACATCATCGTCGGCTTCCCGACCGAGACCGATGACATGTTCGAGAATTCGATAAAAATCGTCGAGGAGTGCGGGCTGACGCATCTGCACGTCTTCCCGTTCTCACCGCGCGAAGGCACGCCGGCCGCCCGCATGCCGCAAGTCCGCCGTGAACTGGTCAAGCAGCGCGCCGCAAGGCTGCGCGCCGCCGGCGAAGCCGCGTATCGCCGCCATCTCGCATCGCTTCCTGGTACGCGCCAGTCGATCCTGGTCGAGCGCGACGGCCTCGGCCGCACCGAAGGATTTACGCTGGCCGCCATCGCCGCCGGTGCGCCGGGCGAGATCGTCGAGGCCACTGTTACCGGCCATGACGGCGCGCGCCTGACCGCAGCGCCGCTCACTGCCCGCGCCGCCTGAGACGGTTGAAGCATGGCCGGTTTTTTCAAGAAGATATTTTCGTTCGGCAAGAAGGAAGTCGTCGAGGAGCGCATCGACGAAACCGCGCCGCTACCGCCGATCAAATGGGATGCGCTTGAAGCGCTGAAGCCGGCGGCCGAGCAAGTCGTTCCGGAGTTTTTGAAGCGCGAGGAGGCGCCGGTCGAGGCGGAAGCCGTGCCGCCACCGGCGACCGAGTCGGAGGTGCCACTGGCGCCGGTCGAGGCATTGGCACCGATCGTCCCGGTCGAACCCGAAATCCAGCCTGAGCCTGCCCCGCCAGAGCCCGCTCCTATCGAGGAGCCACAACCGCCGGAGCCGGTCGTCCCCTCCGAGCCGGAACCGTTGCCGGAGCCCGCGCCGGTAGAAGAGCCGCAGCCTGAGCCGGAGCCACCCGAGCCGCCGGCGCCCGAGGAAATTCCCGCGCCGCCTGCCGCCCCGGAGCCTGAGCCGCAGCCGCAAGAGGTCCCGCCTCCTGCACCGGTCGAGCCGGAGATCGTTCCGCCACCTCCAGAGAAGCAGCCCGAACCTGCCACGGTGGAAATTCCGACGCCTGCCGAGGTTCCGGCAGAACCGGTCGCCCCGATCGAAGTGCCGGCCGCGCCGTCTGCGCCACCCGCGGAAATTCCCGCGCCCATTCGTCAGCCATCGCCGGTTGAATCACAGCCTGTCATTGCCGAGATAGCGCCAGAGCTGCAACCCGTCGCACCACCAGTCCCGCAACCTTCGCCAGAGCCCAAACCCGCTCCCGGCAAAGTCACTGTCACCAAGAAGGTCGAGCAGAAGCCTGAACCGGTCAAAGCGCCGGAGCCGGCGCCGCGGCGTTCCTGGTTCCAGCGTATGCGCGACGGGCTGGCCCGCTCCTCGAAAGAACTCACCGGCAACATCGCCGGCGTCTTCACCAAGCGCAAGCTGGATGAGGACACGCTGCAGGACCTTGAAGATGTGCTGATCCGCGCCGATCTCGGCCTGGAGACCGCGCTCCGCGTCACCGATGCGCTGGCCTCCAGCCGTTACGGCAAGGATGTTTCCGACGCCGAAGTGCGCGCCGTGATGGCCGCCGAGGTGGAAAAGGTGCTGACCCATGTCGCCATGCCGCTGGAACTCGATCTCTCACACAAGCCGCATGTCATCCTGGTCGTCGGGGTCAACGGCACCGGCAAGACCACGACCATTGGCAAGCTCGCAGCCAAGCTGACTGATGGCGGCCTGTCGGTGATGCTGGCCGCCGGCGACACGTTTCGTGCTGCAGCCATCGAGCAGCTGAAGATCTGGGGCGAGCGGACGAAATCGCCGGTCATCGCCTCCAAGATCGGCGCCGATGCCGCCGGCCTCGCCTACGACGCTTTCGAGCGGGCCAAAGAGGCCGGCACCGATGTGCTGATCATCGACACCGCCGGCCGCCTGCAGAACAAGACCGAACTGATGGCGGAGCTGGAGAAGATCGTGCGCGTGCTGGGCAAGCTCGATCCGGAAGCGCCACACACCGTGCTGCAGACGGTCGACGCCACCACCGGCCAGAATGCGCTCAACCAGGTCGAGATCTTCCGCAATGTCGCCGGCGTCAACGGCCTGGTGATGACCAAGCTGGACGGCACGGCGCGCGGCGGTATTCTGGTGGCGATCGCGGCAAAGCACAAACTGCCGGTCTATTTCATCGGCGTCGGCGAACAGGTCGACGACCTCGAACCATTTTCAGCCAGCGAATTCGCCAGGGCGATCGCGGGAGTGGCTTAAACCAATGAACCCACCCATTCTCGAACGCGACCCGTCCGATCCGCAGAAGAAGAAAGAAGGCGTCAATCCGCTGCTCAAGCTGGTGCTCGAGCTTGGGCCGCTGATGGTTTTCTTCTTCGCCAATGCGCGCGGCGCATGGCTGGTGCAGAAATTCCCGGTCCTGGCCGAATTCGGCGGGCCGATCTTCGTCGCCACCGGCCTGTTCATGGCAGCGACAGCGATCGCGCTGGTCGCTTCCTGGCTGCTGCTGCGCACCTTGCCGATCATGCCGATGGTCTCGGGCGTCGTCGTCTTCATCTTCGGCGCTTTGACGCTCTATCTGCAGGACGACGTGTTCATCAAGATGAAGCCGACCATCGTCAACACGCTGTTCGGCGGGGTGCTGCTTGGCGGCCTGTATTTCGGCCGCTCGCTGCTCGGCTATGTCTTCGATTCGGCCTTTCGCCTCGACGCCGAAGGCTGGCGCAAGCTGACCTTCCGCTGGGGCCTGTTCTTCCTGTTCCTGGCTCTTGCCAATGAAGTCGTGTGGCGGAATTTTTCGACCGACTTCTGGGTTACCTTCAAGGTCTGGGGCATCATGCCGATCACGCTTTTGTTCACCTTCAGCCAGATGCCGCTGATCCTGCGCCATTCGCTGGATGACAAGACCGAGAATGCGGAGAAAGCTGGCAAATAGAGCAGTTCCAGGAAAAGTGTGAAACGGTTTTCCCGGGAAAAGCGCGGAGCGCTTCCCTTGGGAATTGCGTCAGAATAAACGGAGACGGCCATGGAATTCGTCACCACAAGCGACGAGCTGAGGACGATCTACAAGACGCCACGGCCGACCGACGCCTCGATGCGCAAGGAACTCAGGGCTCTCGACGGCCACTGCCGCTCCTTCATCGGCAAGAGCCCTTTCGTGCTGATCGGTTCGGCCGACAACGCCGGCAATGCCGACGTGACGCCGAAAGGCGACAAACCCGGCTTCGCCCTTGTCCTCGACGACAAGACCATCGCCATCCCCGACCGGCCTGGCAACAACCGGCTGGACACGCTGGAAAACATCCTGGTCAACCCTTCGGTCGGGCTGCTGTTCCTCATCCCCGGCATGAACGAGACGCTGCGCATTAATGGCGACGCCCGCATCACCATCGATGCGGGTTTGCGCGAGCGTCTCGCCGTCGACGGCAAGCAACCGCAAAGCGTCGTCGTGGTGAGCGTCAAGGCCGCCTACATGCATTGCGCCAAGGCCTTCATGCGCTCCGAATTGTGGAAACCGGACAGCTGGTACGACCGCGCGACATTGCCGACGCTCGGCCAGATCCTGTCCGACCAGATGGCGCATGCCGAAACGGTCAGCGACTTCGACCGCTCGCTGGACGAGGCTTACAGCAAGACCCTGTGGTAGATTTCGGGAACGATTCGCTCATTCCGGTTCCCTTTGCCCGGTTTTCCCTTTGATTAAGATCCTCGCCATCTCCGGCAGCCTGCGCGCTGCCTCGACCAATTCGGCCTTGCTCGCCTCTGTCGCGCGCAACGCGCCGCCCGGATGCCGCGTCACGATCTATGACGGGCTTGGCCTCCTGCCGATCTTCAATCCCGACGACGAAGGCGAGCGCACGCCAGCCGAAGCCACGCGGCTGATCGAGGCCGTCACCAGCGCCGACGGCGTCATCGTCTCCTGCCCTGAATATGCGCATGGCGTGCCCGGCGGCATGAAGAACGCACTCGACTGGCTGGTCTCGCGCGACGCCGCCGTCGGCAAGCCCGCCATGCTGGTCCACGCCTCTGCGCGATCGCTCTATGCTCGCGCCGCGTTGGCCGAAATCATGCGGACGATGTCGTTTGCGATGTATGAGGACGCACTGCTGGAGATTGCGCTGCTTGGCAAGAAACCACCGGAGATAGAGAATATTCTGGCGGAGCCAACGAATGTGCTGGCAATGCGCAGCGCGGTTTCAGCCTTCGCCGACTTTATCCGCGGTCGGTGAGGGAGCCCTACCCCTTCCGCAACGTCTCGACATCGGTCTTGCCGACATACCAGTCGCGCGCGTTGACCTCTTCAAACACCACCCAGACGTCGTCATTGCCGAGCCCGGTGGCGTCCATGATGGCTGCTGTGACCTTTTTGGCGATGTCAGCCTTCTTGCCCGCCGGATCAGCGGCGATCACTTCCTTGACGATGCGGATGTTGACGAATGGCATGACGTCCTCCCCTTCATTTTCCAATGACAGCGCGGAGAGACTGTTTCGAAATTCGCTATGGTGAGTCATATGATGGTGGTTTCGAGAACCGGAGCGCAGCGGACATGTGGTCCGTGAGCCCCGGAAGCGCAGAAAACGCCATCAGATGGCCACCAGAGTAGAATTTCCAAACAGTCTCACTCAATAGGTCTTGGCCCCGTTCACCATCAGCCGCACCATGTAGAGCGACGTCGTGCCGGCGATGTAGAGGCAGTTCAGCTTGTTGCCGCCGAACACGCAATTGGCGGTCACTTCCGGCACCTTGACCTTGCCGATCAGCGTGCCGTCGGGATCGTAGCAATGGATGCCGTCGGCGGCACTTGTCCAGATGCGGCCGGCCTCGTCGAGCCGGAAGCCGTCGAACAGCCCGGCCGTGCAGTCGGCGAAGACCTTGCCGCCCGAGACCTTCTTGCCATGCTTGCCGACGGTGAAGACCCGCATATGCGCCGGGTTCTGTGCGCCATGCGTGCGGCCGGTATCGACGACATAGAGCTGGCTTTCATCGAGCGAGAAGGCGAGGCCGTTCGGCCGGACCATGTCGGTGATGACGGCCTCGACCTCGCCTGTATCAGGATCGACCCGGTAGACATAGCAGGCGCCGATCTCGCTCTCGGCCTTGTCGCCCTCATAGTCGGTGTCGATGCCGTAGCTCGGATCGGTGAACCAGATCGAGCCGTCCGAGCGCACGACAACGTCATTGGGCGAGTTCAGCCGCTTGCCTTTCCATTTGGCTGCTATGGTGGTGACGGAGCCGTCATGCTCAATGCGGCTGACGCGGCGGCCGGAATGTTCGCACGTCACCAGCCGTCCCTGCCGGTCGACGGTGTTGCCGTTGGAATTGCCGGAGGGCTGGCGGAACACGCTGACATTGCCGTCGGTCTCGTCATAGCGCAGCATGCGGTTGTTGGGGATGTCGGACCAGACGACATAGCGGCCGGCGGCGAACCAGGCCGGCCCTTCCGCCCACTGACACCCGGTGAACAGCTTTTCCACCTGCGCGTTGCCGTTGAACAGGCGCGCGAAACGCGGATCGAGAATTTCGTAATAATCTGCGGTCGCCATGCATTTCCTCCCGGCATCACGTGACGCGCGGATCAAGCCAGCCTGCGAGCGAGATGGCAAGATGGCGCAGGCGCAATTTGTAAGACAAAAGGCATACGGCCAGCATTGGCTCGCCAGCCTGTCAGACCGGGCATGGTGCTGTTAGCGCTGCATTAACCCGCTATGCGCCCTGTGCAATGGTGCATTGCAACATCTTCTTTTTGCAACGCACCATTCCTATGTCATGCTGCGTACAGTCAAGGGAGGAACAAATTCGCCGCAACATGCGGCACGAAAGGACCCTTGCTATGGCTTTTGACAACCTCTTCTCCCGCGCGCGCACCTCGATGGCCAAGCGCCGCCACTACAACCGCCTCGTCGCCGAAATCGAAAACCTGACGAGCCGCGATCTGGCCGATCTGCGCGCCGACCGCTCGGAAATGCTCTACCAGGTCCACAAGCAGATCTACGGCTGAGCTTGCTTCCCTCTTCTCCCCTCGGGGGAGAAGGTGGCTGCATAGCGGCCGGATGAGGGGGCATGGCGCCGTCGCCTAATCCGGCGCCGCCAGTGCTTTCTCGATTTCCGGCAGCAGCAGATCTCTCGCTGACTCCCCCGTCAGCGGCCCGACATGCTTGTAGGCAATCTTGCCGTCCTTGCCGATGACGAAGGTTTCCGGCACGCCGTAGACGCCCCAGTCGATCGCGGCGCGGCCGGCTTCGTCGACGCCGATCGCCTGGAACGGATTGCCGAGATCGCCGAGGAACCGGCGAGCGTTTTCCGGCTGGTCCTTGTAGTTCAGCGCCGCAAGCGTGAAGCGCTTGTCCTGCGACAGCGCCAGCAGCACCGGATGTTCTTCCCGACACGGCGCGCACCACGACGCAAAGACGTTGACCAGCGTCACCTTGCCGGCGAACGCCTTCGAATCCAGCCCGGGCAGGTTTGACCCTTCCAGCGCCGGCAGATTGGTCTGCGGCGCCGGCAGGCCGATCAGCGCCGACGGCACTTCCGCCTCGTCACGTCCCGACAAAAGCTGCAAAAGGAACAGCCCGGCAAGGCCGAGGAAAACCAGCAGCGGCAACAGCACGATCAGGCGGCGGCGCGGTGGCGCTGGCGTTTCGCTTTCCGTACTCATGGTTTGCTGGCCTTATCGGAACGACGCCGCACGCCGGCGGCTTCGAGTTCCGCCAGTTCGCGCTTGCGGGCGCGCTCGTCGAGCAGGATCCAGCCAATCAGCCCGGCCAGCACGATCGCAGTGATGCCATAGGCGGCGGTGACATAAAGGGCGTGTGCACTCATGCAGCCCGCTTCCCTTCCGCTGTCTCTTCGCCGTGCTCGATCATGGCCTTCCCATAGCTTTGCAGCTTCGGCTTCGCAATTGGCCGCGGCGCCGCAGCCGCCACATCAATCCGTCCCGTGCCGCAGCGCCAGCGCCGCCGCCACTGGGCCGAGCACGGCAAGAAACAGCGTCAGCGCGGCAAGAATGAGGAAGGGCTGCAGGAACGGATCGGGATCGGCCACCGCGCCGTAGCTCGCCGACACGCCGAAGATCAGCACCGGGATAGTCAGCGGCAGCACCAGCACCGAAATCAACAGCCCGCCGCGCGGCAGTGCCACCGCCACCGCGGCGCCCACCGCGCCGATGAAAGTGATGGCCGGGGTGCCGACCAGCAGCGTCAACGCGGTGGCGCCGATGCTGAGCGGCTCCATGTTCATGAACAGGCCGAGCAGAGGGGCAGCTACCACCAGCGGCAAGACGCTGCCAGCCCAATGCGCCAGGCACTTCACCAGCACCGTCAGAGCCAGCATGTGGCGGTCATTGCCCAACACCAACAGATCAAGCGAGCCGTCCTCGCCGTCGGCCTGGAACAGCCGGTCGAGGCCGAGCAGGCAGGCGAGCAGAGCGCCAATCCAAAGGATCGCCGGTCCGATACGGGCGAGCAGCTTCAGGTCCGGCCCGACGCCGAAGGGGATGGTGGCGATGACGGCAAGGAAGAAGATGACGCCGGTCAGCGCCCCGCCGCCGGCGCGGATGGAGAGGCGGATGTCGCGGAGGAAGAGGGACCACATTACGATGTGGTCCCCTGTTGAGGAAGGCGTTCCTTCGCGCCCCCCTCTGTCCTGCCGGACATCTCCCCCACAAGGGGGGAGATTGGCAGCTTCGTTGAACGCGCCTGTTCTTTAACGTTGGTGATTGGCGAAAGCCGACATGACGGCTGATCTCCCTCCCTGCGGGGGAGATGCCCGGCAGGGCAGAGGGGGGTGCGAAGGAACGCCGTCATCACCGGACTTCCCCCATCACCAGCCCCTTCGCCTCCTCGATCCCCAGTGGCAGATGCGTCGCCGCAACGATAATCCCGCCCTCCGCGCAGTGCCTTGCCATCAACCCCGCGAACTTCCCCTCCGAAGCCTTGTCCAGCCCCGCCGTCGGTTCATCCAGCAGCCAGAGCGGCTTATCGCTGACCAGCAGCTTTGCAATCGCCGCGCGTCGCCTCTGCCCGGTCGACAAATACCCGAAAGGCAGATGGCCGATGCCGCTTAAGCCAACCGTTTCCAGCGCCTCTTCAACACCCAACGGGCCGTCGCCGTTGAAATCGCGCCAGAAGCGCAAATTCTCCGTCACGCTCAGCGCCGTCTTCATTGCGTTGAGGTGGCCGAGATAATGGCAGGCCGAGGCGATCGTCGGAAACGTCTCGCCGCCGCCTTCGATTCGCACATCGCCTTCGGCTTTCGGCAGCAGCCCGGCGATGACCCTGAGCAGCGTCGATTTGCCTGATCCGTTCGGTCCGGTGACGACCAGCGCCTGGCCCTTCTCGATCGCAAAGCCGATGCCGGAAAAGACCGTCTCGCCGCCGCGTTCGCCGCCCAGATTTTCGGCAATCAGCCGCATGCCTGCCCGTCCCGAAAACTTTACCGCACGATAGCTGCCGCATCGCACAAAATTGCCTGTCGCCTGTCTAGAACTATTCCAGAAAATTCTCTATATCCGGGTCATCGGTGCCAGCGGTCGGCACGGGAACAGAATTTGCGCCGAACCAGCGCACGCGCCGCCTTGAACGGCTCGGGTTGCTTGGGAGCGGACAGCGGAAATGGCCGTACCCGCACCTTTGCGCGTGATTGCATGCCCATCGGCGTCCGTTCCCTTTCAGGCTGAACAGACAAGGACGGACCGCACGTGTCAAAATCCCTCGACAGTTTCAAATGCCGCCGCACCCTCACCGTGGGTGGCACCGACTATGTCTATTACAATCTGGTCGAGGCCGAGAAGAACGGCCTCACTGGCATTGCCCAGTTGCCCTATTCGATGAAGGTGCTGCTGGAGAACCTTTTGCGCAACGAAGACGGCCGCTCCGTCACCAAGGAATCGATCCAGGCGGTTGCCGGCTGGCTGACAGACAAGGGCACCGCCGGCGTCGAGATCGCCTATCGCCCGGCCCGCGTCCTGATGCAGGATTTCACCGGCGTTCCGGCGGTGGTCGATCTGGCGGCGATGCGTGACGGCCTCAAGGCGCTCGGCGGCGACCCGCAGAAGATCAATCCGCTGGTGCCGGTCGACCTCGTCATCGACCATTCCGTCATCGTCGACGAATTCGGCACGCCGATGGCCTTTGCACGCAATGTCGAGCTCGAATATGAGCGCAACGAAGAGCGCTACAAGTTCCTGAAATGGGGCCAGCAGGCATTCCGCAACTTCCGCGTCGTGCCGCCCGGCACCGGCATCTGCCACCAGGTCAACCTCGAATATCTCGGACAGGTCGTCTGGACCAACAGCGAGGACGGCGAAACCACCGCCTATCCCGACACCTGCGTCGGCACCGATTCGCACACCACCATGATCAACGGCCTTGGCGTGCTGGGCTGGGGCGTCGGCGGCATCGAGGCCGAGGCGGCCATGCTCGGCCAGCCGGTCTCCATGCTGTTGCCGGAAGTCATCGGCTTCCGCCTCACCGGCAAGTTGAAAGAGGGCGTCACCGCCACCGACCTCGTGCTCACCGTCACCCAGATGCTGCGCAAGAAGGGCGTCGTCGGCAAGTTCGTCGAGTTCTTCGGCCCCGGCCTCTCCAACATGACGCTGGCCGACCGCGCCACGATCGGCAACATGGCACCCGAATATGGCGCCACCTGCGGCTTCTTCCCGGTCGACGGCGAGACCATCCGCTACCTCACAATGTCCGGCCGCGAGGAAAGCCGCATCGCTCTGGTCGAGGCCTATGCCAAGGCACAAGGCATGTGGCGCGACACCGGCTCCGCCGATCCGGTCTTCACCGACCTGCTTGAGCTCGAACTCGACAGCGTCGTGCCGTCGATGGCCGGCCCCAAGCGCCCTGAGGGCCGCGTTGCGCTCGAAGGCATTCCGGCCGGCTTCGCCAAGGCGATGGAGACCGAGTACAAGAAAGCAGCCGAAATCCACAAGCGCTATGCCGTCGAAGGCACCGACCATGATCTCGGCCATGGCGACGTCGTCATCGCCGCCATCACCTCCTGCACCAACACCTCCAACCCGAGCGTGCTGATCGGCGCCGGCCTTTTGGCGCGTAACGCCAACCGGCTCGGCCTCAAGCAAAAGCCCTGGGTGAAGACCTCGCTTGCCCCCGGCAGCCAGGTGGTCGCCGAATATCTCGAAAAATCCGGCCTGCAAAAGGAGCTCGACCAGATCGGCTTCAACCTGGTCGGCTTCGGCTGCACCACCTGCATCGGCAATTCCGGCCCGCTGCCGGCACCGATCTCCAAGACTATCAACGACAAAGGTTTGATCGCTGCCGCGGTGCTTTCTGGCAACCGCAATTTTGAAGGCCGTGTCTCGCCCGACGTGCAAGCGAACTACCTGGCCTCGCCGCCGCTGGTCGTTGCGCATGCGCTGGCCGGCACGGTCACCAAGGACCTCACCACCGAACCGCTCGGCGAAGGCAGCGACGGCAAGCCGGTCTACCTCAAGGATATCTGGCCAAGCTCGGCCGAGATCCAGGAGTTCATCGAGAAGAACGTCACCCGCGAGCTGTTCGCCCGCAAATACGCCGACGTCTTCAAGGGCGATGAGTACTGGCAGAACGTCAAGGCGCCGGAAGGCCAGACCTATGCCTGGGACGACAACTCGACCTATGTGCAGAACCCGCCCTATTTCGCCGGCATGACCGCCGGTTTCGGCAAGATCGGCGACATCAAGGGCGCGCGCGTGCTCGGCCTGTTCGGCGACAAGATCACCACCGACCACATCTCGCCGGCGGGTTCGATCAAGGCCGCTTCACCAGCCGGCAAATACCTAACCGACCATGGCGTCGGCGTTGCCGACTTCAATCAGTACGGGACGCGGCGCGGCAATCACGAGGTGATGATGCGCGGCACCTTCGCCAACATCCGCATCCGCAACCATATGCTGGGCGAGAACGGCCGCGAGGGCGGCTACACCATCCACTACCCGTCGAAGGAAGAGGAATCGATCTACGACGCGGCGATGGAGTACAAGAAGGAAGGCGTGCCGCTGGTGATCTTCGCCGGTGTCGAATACGGCAACGGCTCGTCGCGCGACTGGGCGGCCAAGGGCACCAATCTGCTCGGTGTCCGCGCCGTCATCGCCCAATCCTTCGAGCGCATCCATCGCTCGAACCTGGTCGGCATGGGCGTCATCCCCTTCGTCTTCGAGGAAGGCACGTCGTGGGCCTCGCTCAACCTCAAGGGTGACGAGATGGTCGAGATCGACGGACTGAGCGCCATCAAGCCGCGCCAGACGATGATCGCCAAGGTCACCTATGGCGACGGCACGGTGAAGAACGTGCCGATCATCTGCCGTATCGATACGCTGGACGAACTCGACTACTTCAAGAACGGCGGCATCCTGCAATACGTGCTGCGCGATCTGGCTGCGTAGGGAATAGGGCGTAGGCAGTAGGGCCTCCCTACTGCCTACTTCTCGGTGTTGCCAAAGCATTGACTGGCCAGCACCAAAGTTCCGCCGTGTCTGCCCGCAGTAAAAATCGGCGTGGCTCAGCAAAGTTTCCCAAAAGCTCTTGATGCCGTTCTGCGGATCGAACCGGGCGCTGAAGTGCTCCGCCCAATTGCGGCCGCGCACGCGGTTGCAGCGGCAAAAATTTCACCGCAACGTGACTTCCCGTTGACTGTCGCTTCTGCCACAAATCTGGGCAACCAGAACAAGGCCGGCGTCACCGGCGGGAATCGGAACGACCATGGCACCTCGACAACCTCTGCGGCTTGCGGCTTTTGCGCTGGCCTTCTCGGCGCTTGCCGGGACCGGGTTTGCCGAGGAGTCCGGCACCACTCAGGCCGACAAGCCGCAGAGCGACAAGCCCCTGGGCGTGGTCGAGCTGTTCACCAGCCAGGGCTGTAATTCCTGTCCGCCGGCCGATGCTCTCTTTGCCGAGCTCGCGGCCAAGGACAACGTCGTCGCGCTCGCTTACCACGTCAATTACTGGGACTATCTCGGCTGGCAGGACACGCTGAGCAGCAAGGACAACACTGACCGGCAATATGACTATATGCGCGCCTTCGGCACCCGCTCCGTCTACACGCCGCAAGCCGTCATCAATGGCCGCAGCCATGTCAACGGCGCCAGCCGCAAGGAAGTCGACGGCGCGCTTGCTCGCATGGAGAAATCCGGCGAAGGCATGCGGGTCAGCGTCAAGGTCAGCCGCACCAGCGACCGCGTCATGATCGATGCCGGCGACGCCGGCAGCGGCCCGACCGACGCCCATGTCGTCATCGTCTATTTCGAGCCGCCGCAGACAGTCACCATCGCCAAGGGCGAGAACACCGGCCGCAGCATGACCTACTGGAACGCCGTCTCCGGCATCCAGACCGCCGGCATGTGGCACGGCAAGGCGCAGCGCTACGAATTGCCGATGACCGAGATCGCCAAGAAGGGCGGTTGCGCCGTGCTGCTGCAATCCGTCGGCAAGGACGGCCTGCCCGGCCCGATTTTGGGCGCCGCGTTCATTCACAAGCCGTAAGGCAATTTGCGCCCTGAGAGATGACGGTGCCTCCCAGGCTGCAAATGCCGGCGGGACAGCACCCCCCTCTGTCCTGCCGGACATCTCCCCCTCAAGGGGGGAGATTGGCAGCTTCGACCTCACACCACCTGTCTTGCAGCGTTGGAGATTAACGAAGGTATTCGTGATATCCGATCTCCCCCCTTGAGGGGGAGATGCCCGGCAGGGCAGAGGGGGGCGCGAAGGATCGCAGCTTGGATGATTGGCCGGACTTTCACCGGCCACCGGCCAAAAAACAAAAAAAACCGACGTCAGCTTGCTTCTGACGTCGGTCATTTAGGTTTTGGGATCGTCGCACCCGGTCTCTCCCTAAGGAAAGTCCGAGGTTGGTTCGATCCGACGCAGACCCGTGGGCGGGGGGCTTGGGGTTTACGAGCCGGTGCCGGACCGAACCGTCTCAGGCAACGCCGGTAAATTCGTCGGACATTGGGGCATGAGCGCGGATAAAATAAGGCAGGAATGTGGCGAAGCATCACCAATTCAAACACCGCGTTTTATAAAAGTGACTGGACGTTGCGAAAACAGCGCAGCCCCGGGATGGTTAGCCGGGTCTTGCAATTCCACCGCGAACACGCCAACTTCTGCAAGCGAGATTCATTTTTAAAGGGATCGCGGCATGACCGATCGCAGTGGTGGGACGGAGGATGGGGACGCATCCGCAATATTGATCCCGCTGCACGAGGCGCGACGCGAACGCCTCGACCAGCCCGTTCGCTTCGACCGGCGTGAACTCGATGAGATCCTGAGACTCTACGGACGCATGGTAGCCGCCAATGAATGGCGCGACTACGCCATCGATCATCTCGCTGATCGGGCTGTGTTTTCGGTCTTCCGCCGGGCCAGCGAAGTGCCGCTGTTCCAGATCGTCAAAGACCCGAAACTGGCGCGCCGGCAAGGTGCTTTCGCCGTCATCGCCGCCGGCGGCCGCATCCTCAAGCGCGGCCAGGAACTTGGCCGCGTGCTCGGCGTCTTCGACGGCAAGCTAAAGTTGGTTCAGGCTAACTAGTTATTTTGCTTGCGAAATTTCCGCTCCGGCAGCGAATCAGCGTCGGGCGGAACCGACGCGCCGCCATTCAGCGACAGCTGCATGAACACCGTGTCCAGCCAGCGGCCATGCTTGTAGCCTGAGCCTTCCAGGCGGCCGGAATGGCGAAAGCCGAGCTTTTCATGCAGCCGCACCGAGGCGCTGTCGGCATGGCCGTCGCCGATCACAGCTATGATCTGGCGAAAGCCCGCGACCCGGCAGGCCTCGATCAACGCTTGCATCAACATCAGCCCGACACCCTGGCCCTTGGCATCAGGCGCGACATAGACCGAATCCTCGACGATGAAGCGATAGGCCGGGCGCGGTCGAAACGCGCCGGCATAGGCATAGCCAAGAAGCGCGCCATCCTTTTCCGCCACCAGATAGGGAAAGCCGCCTCCCGTCAGACTGTCGAAGCGCGCGCCCATCTCGGCACGGCCAGGCGGCTCCAGCTCGTAGCTCGCAGTGCCATGCGTCACCGCATCGGCGTAGATCTCGGTGATTCGGTCGAGGTCGCCCTCCAGGGCCGCGCGTATGGAAATAGTGCTCATAATTTGTGCAAACGATTCATCTGCCTGCCATCACAGCAAAGGCCGGCACAAAAGAAAAGGGCGGCCGTTGGGCCGCCCTTTCGATATCAGCTGGTCCAGTTGCCTGGATGGAGACCGCTTAGCGGCGGTCGCCCATGAACTGCAGCAGGAACATGAACAGGTTGATGAAGTCGAGATAGAGCCTCAACGCGCCCATGATCGCCTTGCGGCCGGCAACGTCGGCCTGGTCGCCTTCGAAGTACATTTCCTTGATGGTTTGCGTGTCATAGGCGGTGAGGCCGGCGAAGATCAGCACGCCAATCGCCGAGATGGCGAAGCCGAGCGCCGACGACTGCAGGAAGATGTTGATCAGCATGGCGATCACCAACCCGACCACGCCCATGACCAGGAACGAGCCGAACGCCGAAAGGTCGCGCTTGGTCGTGTAGCCATAGAGCGACAGCCCGCCGAAGGCGGCCGCCGTGGCGAAGAAGGTCTGGGTGATCGAGGCGCCGGTGTAGACCAGGAAGATGGTCGACAGCGACAGGCCGACCAGCCCCGAATAGACCCAGAAGGTCGTCTGCGCCGCAGCCACGCTCATCGACTGGATCCTGAACGACAGGAAGAACACCGCGGCGAGCGGAGCCAGGATGACCACCCAGCGGAAGGCGCTGGCGTAGATCAGCGTGCCGAAAGCGGTCAGCTGTCCGTCGCCAGTGACGGCGAGCTGGAAAGCGCCCCAGGCGGCGATGCCGGTGATGAGGAGGCCAAGCCCCATCAGATTGTAGACCTTCAGCATGTAGCTGCGCAGGCCCTGGTCGATGTCGGCGCGTGCGCCGGGTACGGCCGAAGTCTGGTAATTGCGAATGGGCTCAGCCATTGGAATCCTCTGTTGCTTCTGCCCCGTACGGTGTCAGGTCCTTCAGGACCTGGGCGCCGCTGGCGGGGCTCCAGCATGCCTGTGGCGAAATATGATGGTTCTTGACGTCAAGAACAAGACCGTAACGGCCTGCAACGCTTGGTGAATCGCCGGAAGCCGGTTTTCCAGGCTTTCGCGACCGCTGCATTACCAAGATTTAATCGGAAACGGCCGGATTCGGCCGGCTTTGCCGCTTGAGACCTAGAGGTCGCGCAGCACCGGCGCCGCCTTGTGGCCGAGCACCCGCCATGTCCCGGCAAGGCCGATGCCGACGGTGATCACCAGCGCAAACACCAAGGTCGCCACCGCCACCTCCGGCATGAAATGCGACGGCAGCGTCATGATGCGGGCAACGATGTACCAGGCGGCGACGCCGCCGGCGGCAAGCGCGAACACCGCGGTGGCGAGCCCAATCAGCATATATTCGAGGGAAAACGCCGTGATCAGCGTCCGCCTCGTTGCGCCCAGCGTCTTCAGCACCACGGCATCGTGGATGCGGGCGCGATTTCCCGCGGCGAGCGCACCGGCCAGCACCAGCACCGAAGCGATCAGCGCCACGCCGGCCACAGCCCGGATCGCCGTGCCGAGCTGGCCAACCAGCCGGTTGACGACATCGAGCGCGTCCTTGACCCGGACCGTCGTCACCGCCGGGAAGGCGCGGGTAACGGCGTTGAGCAGGCGGGCATCATCTGCTGCCGTGGCATCCTTCTCGGTCAGCGTCGCCAGCCAGCCATGCGGGGCGCCGGCGAATGTGTTTGGCGAGAACACCATGACGAAATTGATGCCCATCGTCTCCCATTGCACCTCTCGGAAATTGGCGATTTTTGCCGTCACATTGCGGCCCAGTACATTGACGGTGACGGTGTCGCCGAGTTTTAGCCCGAGCGCTTTGCCCTCATCGTTTGAGAACGAAACCAGCGGCTCGCCGGCATAGCTGTCCGACCACCAGCTGCCTTCGGTCAGCGTCGCGTTCGCCGGCTGTTTGGCATCATAAGTCAGGCCACGATCGCCGCGCAGTACCCAAGCGCCTTCAGGCGGCACGTTGGCCTTGTCGACATCGACGCCGTTCAGCGCCATCACCCGGCCGCGCAGCATCGGCACCTTGACCAACGTTCCCTTCGGCGCCTCCCTGCCGATCAATGTCGAGAAGGCGTCGACATCGCCATTCTGGATGTCGACGAAGAAGAAATTCGGCGCCTGTTCCGGCAGGCTGCCGGAGATCTGCTGCCTGAGATTCCCGTCGATCAGCGCCAGCGTCACCAAAAGCGTCAGCCCGAGCCCGAGCGACAGCACGACGGATGGCGTCAGCGCACCGGGACGGTGGATGTTGCCGATGGCGAGACGGAGCGCGACCGAGCGTACGCGCGGACTTTTGCGCGCCACCCACTGCACCAGCGCGCCGACGAGGCGCAGCACTAAAAAGGCAAAGATCGTCGCGCCGACGAAGATCGAAGCGATGCGCTGGTCGCCGGAAAACAGGATGGCCAGCGCGGCCAAAGCGAGCGCAATACCGACCGCCGTGGCGAGATAGGGCAGGCGGGGAAAACCGCGGCCTTCAAATCCCATTTCGCGAAACAGCGCCGTTGCCGGCACGTCGCGGGCGCGGCCGAGCGGCAGCAGCGCGAAAGCCAGCGTCACCAGCAGCCCAAACAGCGCGGCAAGAGCCAGCGCGCCGGGATAGAAACCGCCTTCCGCCGGCACCGGAATGACCGACTGGAGCGCGGCACTCGCCGCGAACGGCATGGCGGCACCGAGAATGAGACCGAGCACAATGCCGAGGCCGGCGATCATCAGGATCTGCACGAGGTAGACGGTGAAGACAAACCTGCCCGATGCGCCGAGGCTCTTGAAGGTAGCGATGACGCCGCGCTTGCCGTCGAGATAGGCGCGCACCGCATTGGCGACGCCGACGCCGCCGACCACCAGCGCCGTCAGTCCGACCAGCGTCAGGAACTGCGAGAAGCGTTCGATGTTAGAAGACAGCGCCGGTGCGGCGTTGGAGCGTGTGCGGATCGACCAGCCGGCTTCGGGGAAATCATTGGCCGCCTGACCCTGGATGGCCTTGAGATCGGCCTCGCTCGCGCTGGCGGGCAACCGCACCTTGTAGGCGTTCTCGACCAGGCTGCCCGGCTGGATCAGCCCGGAGGCGGCAAGCCCTGCGGTCGAGACCATCAGCCGCGGCGCGAAGCCGAAACCGTCCGACACCGCATCCGGTTCGCTCACCAGCCTGGCGCGCAGCTCGAAGCTCGCGCTGCCGAGCTTCAGCCGGTCACCGATCTTCACATTCAGCCGGTCGAACAACAGGTCGGGCGCCGCGGCGCCGAAGATTCCGGATTTCTCGCCGAACAGATCCTGTCTGCCAAGCTGCGGCTCGGTGTCCAGGACGCCATAGAGCGGGTAGGCGTCGTCGACTGCCTTGGCCTCGACCAGTGCCTGGTCGGAGCCGTCTTCCAGCCGCGCCATCGAGCGCATGTTGGCGCTGTGCGACACAGCCCCCAGGCGATCGAGGAAGGTGCTTTCGGCGGGCGTCGTATCTCGCTGGTTGATCTGGAAACGCAGATCGCCGCCAAGCAGCGTCTGGCCCTGATCGGCGACCCCGGCGGTGATCGCCTGCGCCACCGAATTGACGCCGCCGATCGCAGCCACGCCGAGCGCGATGCAGGCAAGGAAGATCAGGAAGCCTGACAGCCCGCCGCGCATTTCGCGCAACGAGAAACGGAACGCCAGCTTCAGCGTCTGCGACAGCGGCATCAGGCCGGCACCTTGAGCGGCGCAACCGGCGCATCCTCGATGCGGCCGGAGCGCATCGACACTTGGCGCGAGCAGCGCGCCGCAAGGGCGGGATCATGCGTGACCAGCACTAGCGTCATGCCGCGCTCGGCCGCCTTGGCGAACAGAAGGTCGGCGACCTGCCGCCCCGTCGCCTGGTCGAGATTGCCGGTCGGTTCGTCGGCAATGAGAATGCGCGGCGCCGGCGCCAGTGCGCGAGCGATCGCCACGCGCTGCTGTTCGCCGCCGGACAGTTCGCCGGGATAATGAGTGACGCGGTCGCTCAAGCCGACGGCTGCCAGTTCACGCGCGGCCACGCCGAACGGATCTGCATGGCCGGCCAGCTCCAGCGGCACCGCGACATTTTCGAGCGCTGTCATGTTGGGAATGAGATGGAACGACTGGAAGACGATGCCGATGTTTCGGCCCCGAAACGACGCAATCTGGTCTTCACTTTTGCCGTTGAGCGACTCGCCGGCGATCCGCACCGTGCCCGAATCGACCCGTTCCAGCCCGGCCAGCACCATCAGCAAAGTCGACTTGCCGGAGCCCGAAGGACCGACAATGCCGGTCGCCTCGCCGCGCGTCACGTCGAGGCTGACGCCTTTCAGCACATGCACCGATGAAGCGCCTTGGCCGAGGGTCAGGGATATGTCTTTCAGCTCGATGACGGCTTCTGTCACAATTAAAGCGTCCTATATCAGGATGAAGGCTCTGCTTGCCGGAAGCCGTCGCCGGAAGAATTCTTGGTCATATGGGGCCTGCCGCATGTCTTTCAAACGCTTGATTGCCGCAGGGCTGATCCTTTTCTCCGCGATTTGCGGCGCCATTTCGTCGGCGCGGGCCGAGACCTTCACAATCGTCGGCTTCGGCGACAGCCTGATGGCGGGGTTCGGCCTCGGTCCCGGCGAAGGCTTTACCGACAAATTGCAGGCTACCCTTCGCGCCAAGGGCCATGACGTCACCGTCGCCAATGCCGGCGTCTCTGGCGACACGACGAGCGGCGGCTTGGCGCGGCTCGACTGGTCGGTGCCGGACGGCACAAAGCTCGTCATCCTCGAGCTCGGCGCCAACGACATGCTGCGCGGCGTCTCGCCCAATATTGCGGAAAAGAACCTGGACGAGATGTTGGCGAAGCTGAAGGCGCGCAAGATCGCCGTGCTTTTGGCCGGCATGCGCGCCGCGCCCAATCTCGGCGCCGACTACCAGACCGCCTTCGATGCGATCTATCCGAAGCTGGCCGCGAAATACGATGTGCCGCTCTATCCGTTCTTTCTCGACGGCGTTGCCGGACAGTCCGGCCTACAGCTGGAAGACGGCTTGCATCCCAACCCGAAGGGCGTCGATGCGATGGTGGAGCGCATCCTGCCGACCGTGGAAAAGGCAATTGCAGCGGTCGAGGGCGGTGCCTGAGGCTGGCTATTCACTCCTGGCGCAGCCTTCCGTAAGGGAAACATTAGGGAAAGCCTGCGACCAACAAACCACTTGCCCCGATTTAATATCGATGATTCGCTAGGGGCATAGTTCGATTCGAGGAAGGGAGGCTCACCATGCCGCGTCTTTTCACCGCCCTCGAAATACCGCGTGACGCCGCTCTTTCGCTGTCCCTGCTCAGGGGTGGCCTGCCCGGGGCGCGCTGGATCGATGTCGAAAACTACCATATGACGCTGCGCTTCATCGGCGATGTCGAAGGCCATGTCGCCGACGAGATCGCCAACGCGCTCGACCGGGTTCACCGCCCGTCCTTCTCGCTCACCCTGTCCGGCGTCGGCGCTTTCGGCCAGAAAAAGCCGCATGCCGTCTGGGCCGGCGTCTTCGCCTCGCCCGACCTGTCGGCGCTGCAAGGCGAAATCGACCGCATCTGCCAACGGCTCGGCCTGCCTGCCGACCCGCGCAAATTCACACCGCATGTGACGTTGGCGCGCCTGCGCAATTCGAGCCCGCTCGACGTCGCGCAATATCTGTCGGCGCGCGGCAATTTCTCGACGCTGCCGTTCCGCGTCGGCCGCTTCGTGCTGATGTCGTCACGCGATTCGGTCGGCGGCGGCCCCTACATCGTCGAGGAGGCCTGGGCGCTGTCCGGCGCCGATGCACGCGCCTCGAGCAGCTTTGCCAGCGCCTCCGACGCTTCGCGGATCATGCGATAGACCGAAGCGAAGGCTTCCTGTCCGTCGTAGTAGGGATCCGGCACGTCGCGGGCTTGTCCCTGCGCGAACTCCGCCAGCAGATGGATGCGTTCGCCGGCATTGGCCGACGCCATCGCCCTGAGGTCGCGGACATTCTGCCGGTCCATGCCGAGGATCAGGTCGAAGCGGGCAAAATCCTCCGGCCTGACCTTGCGTGCCCGCTGCCCGGAAATGTCTATGCCGTGGCGGGCCGCAATTGCGATCGAGCGCGGGTCGGGGGCTTCGCCGAGATTCCAGCCGCCGGTCGCCGCAGAATCCAGCTCCATGTCGCGGCCGCGTTCCGCCAGCACGGCGCGAAACACGCCTTCGGCCAGGGGCGAGCGGCAGATGTTGCCGAGACAGACGAAGAGTATGGAATTTATCGGCCTTACGCTCATTCGATATGCGCCGTTTGTGCATTTGGACGCCCAAAACCGCAAAGCACTTTCGGGCGACTTGCATTATGGTGAGGGTCAAAATCTGGGATAGCACGGGAAATCATCATGACGAGAGAAAAACTGGGCGAGGACGCCATCGCCGCTGCCCTGACCGAACTGGGCGGTTGGTCATTGGCTACCGACGGCGCTTCGATTAAGCGCAGCTTCGTCTTCAAGAATTTTTCCGAAGCCTTCGCCTTCATGACCCGCGTCGCGCTGGCCGCCGAGAAGATGGACCATCACCCCGACTGGTCGAACGTCTACAAGACGGTCGACGTGACGCTGAACACCCACGATGCCGGTGGCGTCACCGCGCTTGACGTGGCGTTGGCGAAGAAGATGAACGGGTATTTCGGCGGCTGACCGTCCGGCGTTGCAACGCGCCGGCGCCGGCAAATCGGCGCCGTCCTCTTGCAGCGGACCTGCACTTTCACCACATTTTCCGCTGGCGGCCGTGCACAAAACCATGCGCGACGGTCTGCAAAGGAGACATTGATGGCGCAGCAACCCGGTTTTGATTTCTTCGGCTTCGGCAGCAAGCTGGGCGATGAAAGCGAAGTGCGCGCCAAATTCTGGCGCACGGCCAAGAGGGCCGCCCGGCAGATTCCGTTCATGGAAGAGGTTGTCGCCGCGTATTACTGCGCGCTCGACAAGAAGACGCCTTTGCGCGCCAAGGGCGTATTGCTCGCCGCGCTCGGCTATTTCGTGCTGCCGGTCGACGTCATCCCCGACTTCGTCTTCGGTCTTGGCTTCACCGACGACATCGCTGTACTGACGGCCGCGATCACTGCCGTAAGCGCCCATATCACCCCTGCACACCGCAAAGCCGCCAAGGAGGCGATTGCCGACAAGAGCTGAATCGGCCATCGCATTGGCAACTGGTTCAGAAGAAATCCGGCGCTCAAACAGGGCGATAGCGGCCCGGCTTCGAGTTCCGCTGCGGCCGTTGAAAAAGTCAAACTCTTGCCGCTTTCGTGGCCTCCAAGTCGCCGAAGGGACATTGCGAAAGCCGTTTTTCAAGAAACGGCGCGGAAATGGCGGTGGTTTCCATGGATGAATGTCCTTTTCCAAGGGAAATTCACCGTTTGGTAACCCAGATTAAATCAAAATGAAGCGACGGGCAGGACGCCAAGCCGGCCTGCCCCCGCACCATTTGGAATACGGGAAAAACGATGCGTGGATTGATTGCACTAGTCTCGAGCCTGGTCCTGGTGGCCTCTGCAGCGCCGGCGCTGGCGCAGCAGGCGACCAAGATCGGCCAGCACAACGCCTGGGGCACCTACAGCTATCAGGCGCAGGGCGGCAAGGTCTGCTACGTCTTGACCGTGCCGACCGACAAGCAGCCGCCGACGCTCGACCATGGCGACATGTTCTTCTTCGTCAGCCAGCGGCCGGGCCAGCAAGTGTCCTACGAGCCGCAATTCATCGCCGGCTACACCTTCCAGGAAGGCTCCAAGGCCACTGTCACTATCGACAAGAAGACCTTTTCGATGTTCACCCGCGGCAAGTCGGCCTGGGTCGAGAACGCTGCGGAAGAGCCGGTGCTGATCGCCGCCATGAAGACTGGTACCGATATGAAAGTGTCGGCGAAGTCGGGCCGTGGCAACCCAACGAGCTATGTGTTTTCGCTGAAGGGCATCTCGGCCGCGCTGTCGTCGATCGCCAAGTGCAAGTAGGCCAATTGGCCTGACGGAATTTGAATGAAGGCCGGGCCGCAAGGTTCCGGCCTTTGCTTTAGGCCGGCCATGCCGAGCAGCGCCGCAACGCCGGCGCTGGCGCCGAACAAGACTGCGAGGTCAAGGCCACTGTCGCGCAGGCATTCGAGATTGGCCCGCCGACGCCTGCGCCGGCGGGAATGCGCGAAGCGAGGCCGGTTCGAACCTCACATGGCCATTTTTTCACATTCGGCCTGGGCCTTCTTGGTCGACGTGTCGATCATGTAGGCTTTGCCCTTGGCGTCGGTCATCATCATCATGCAGTGCTTGATCGGCTTTGCCATCTTCATCATCTCGGCGCCCATCTTCGCATCCGGCATCATGGTGCCCATGTGCCCGTCCGGCATGATTGCCGTCACCTGCCCGCCCTTCATCATGGTCATGGTGCCCATCGCATCCTCGGCAAACGCCGGCGCGGCGGATAGGCCGATGAGACCGGCAATAACAACAAGCTTGATTGAATGCATTCCGCGTACTCCCATTTTTGCAGGGGCATAGTCGCCCCCTTTCAGATTTCGCGATGCGCTGCGAACTGTTACGCCAACACGAACATGTGATCGGTTTTTCGGGATGGGATGGCGGTGCGCCGCCCACGACGGGTCAGCCGGACGATGGATCGGCAGGCCGCAACATTCGCCGCCCCGCATGACTCTCGCCGCAAGCTGTGCTATGCGCCGCGCTTCATTTCCGGCACGATGCATGAAATCGGCCGCAAATCGCTTATATCAGAGCAGCCATGACCCTTTCTTTCGATCTCACCACTGAGGGTGCCCGCGATGCGTTGCGCGCCCGCACGGCTTCGGCCGAGAAGCCGTCGCTGATCGGCCTGACCCGGGCCGAGCTCGGTGAAGCCCTTGTCGGTGCCGGCATCGTGCCCGAGCGCCAGGCAAAAATGCGCGCCCAGCAGCTGTGGCACTGGATGTATGTGCGCGGCGTCTCCGACTTCGCCGGCATGTTCAACATCTCCAAGGATCTGCGCGCCGAGCTCGACAAGCATTTCACCATTGCTCGGCCCGAAATCGTCGAGGAGCAGATTTCCGCCGACGGCACCCGCAAGTGGCTGTTCCGCTTTCCACCGCGCGGCGCCGGCCGTCCGGTCGAGATCGAAACCGTCTATATCCCCGAGGAAGGCCGCGGCACGCTGTGCATCTCCTCGCAGGTCGGCTGCACGCTGACCTGTTCGTTCTGCCACACCGGCACGCAGAAGCTGGTGCGCAATTTGACGGCGGAAGAGATCCTGGCCCAATTGCTCACCGCCCGCGACCGGCTCGGCGATTTCCCCGACCGCGACACGCCAGACGGCGCCATTGTGCCGGCCGAGGGCCGCAAAGTCTCCAACATCGTCATGATGGGCATGGGCGAGCCGCTCTACAATTTCGAGGCGGTGAAGAAGGCGCTGCTGATCGCCTCCGACGGCGACGGGCTGTCACTGTCCAAGCGCCGCATCACGCTGTCGACCTCCGGCGTGGTGCCCGAGATCTTCCGCACCGGCGAGGAGATCGGCGTCATGCTGGCGATCTCGCTGCACGCGACCAATGACGATCTGCGCGACTTGCTGGTGCCGATCAACAAGAAGTATCCGCTGAGCGAACTGATCGCCGCCTGCCGCGCCTATCCCGGCCTGTCCAACGCCAAGCGCATCACCTTCGAATATGTGATGCTGAAGGACGTCAACGATTCCATCGAGGACGCCAAGGGGCTGATCAAGCTGCTGAAGGGCATTCCGGCCAAGATCAATTTGATCCCGTTCAACCCGTGGCCGGGTACCAACTACCAGTGCTCGGACTGGGAGACGATCGAGAAGTTTGCCGACTACATCAACAATGCCGGCTACGCCTCGCCGATCCGCACCCCGCGCGGCCGCGACATTCTCGCCGCCTGCGGCCAGCTGAAGTCGGACTCCGAGCGCATGCGCAAAGTCGACCGCCTGGCGCTGGAAGCCATGATGATTGCGGGGCACGGCGAGGCGTGAGCCGCCTCATCGCCTATATCGTCCGCTTCGCCGTCATCCTGTTCGGCTATGTCGTCGCCTCGCTGGCCGCGAGCGCCTTTCTGAACATCCTGTTCCTGGCTTCCGTCGGTTTCATACGGGATGATGCGCACCCGATGGCGGCGACGGCGCTTTATTTCTCGATTCCCTTCGTGGCGCTGTTTGTCGCCTATTTCGCTTTCATACCGGCGGTGGTCGTCATCCTGATCTCGGAGATACTCAGCCGCCGCGACTGGCTGTTCTATGCGCTGGCGGGCGGCGTCGTGGCCGCCGCCTTCCTCGGCTTCGTCCACCAGAACGCGGATTTCGATGTCACCGAACCGCGCGCCATCGCCGCCGTGATCGGCTGCGGCATGGTTGGCGGCATCTTTTACTGGCTAAGCGCCGGCCGCTGGGCCGGAAGCTGGTGGCAGGCCGCTACTTCGCCTGAGCGGTCAGAATCTTGAGCGCGAAAGCCGAAAACACGCCGGCAAAGAGATAGTCGACCACCCGCGTCACCCGCGGGCTGGCCTTCATCGCCGCCGAGAACTTTTCCGCGGCAAACACCATCGGCGCCGTCACCGGAATCGACAGCACGATGAACATGACGCCGAGGAAGAACAATTGTCCCGGCGCGTTCGGATCATGCGCGGAGACGAACTGCGGCAGAAACGTCATGAAGAACAGGATGATCTTCGGGTTGAGCAAATTGACGCCGAGCCCGGCGGCCCAGCTGCGAAACAGCGAAATCTCAGGCCCGCTCTTCATCTGCGGCGAAAACGCCGAGCCCTTGGTGAGCGCCTGCCAGGCGAGAAAGACGAGATAGGCGGCGCCAAAAATCTTCAGCACGAGGAAGGCCATCGGCGAGGCGACGATCAGCGCCGAGATGCCGACCGCCACCAAAGTGGTGTGGATCAGCGTGCCGCACAGCGCTCCGGCCAGCGAGGCAAGGCCGGCGGCGCGGCCCTGGCTTAGCGTGCGCGAGACGAAAAGGGTCATGTCCGGGCCGGGTGTGATTGCCAGGATCATGGTGGCGATGGCGAACTGGATTAGCGTCGTGGTATCGGGAATGAAGGACATTGGCGGCCCCTGGCAGAGCATCGGACCCAAAAGTGGAAGCCGGTTTTGGGAGAATCCGATGCTTAAACAAAGTGGATGCGCAGCCCTATAGCGCAGGCGCCAGGCCCCTTCCAGCCGCTGACGGCCGCAGCATCTGGTCCAGCCTTGATCGACGTTCGTCCCTTGCGCTGGCCGGAAAGCCCGTGATACCTCGCCCGCGAAGAACCCTTGTCGCGGAACCGCCAACAATGTCGAAGACCAAAGACGTCAAGAAGGTCGTGCTCGCCTATTCCGGCGGCCTCGACACCTCCATCATCCTGAAATGGCTGCAGACCGAGCTCGGCGCCGAAGTCGTCACCTTCACCGCCGATCTCGGCCAGGGCGGCGAGCTGGAGCCGGCGCGCAAGAAGGCCGAGATGATGGGCATCAAGGATATCCGCGTCGTCGATGTCCGCGAGGAATTCGTGTCGGACTTCGTCTTCCCGATGTTTCGCGCCAACGCTGTCTATGAAGGCACCTATCTGCTCGGCACCTCGATCGCCAGGCCGCTGATCTCGAAACATCTGGTCGAGATTGCCAGGGAAACCGGCGCCGACGCGATTGCCCATGGCGCCACCGGCAAGGGCAACGACCAGGTCCGTTTCGAGCTTTCGGCCTATGCGCTGAACCCCGACATCAAGGTGATCGCGCCATGGCGCGACTGGTCGTTCAAGTCGCGCACCGACCTGATCAACTTCGCCGAGCAGCACCAGATCCCGGTGGCGAAGGACAAAAGGGGCGATGCGCCCTTTTCGGTCGACGCCAACCTGCTGCACTCCTCTTCCGAGGGCAAGGTGCTGGAAGATCCGTGGAGCGAGCCGCCGGAATTCGTCCACCAGCGCACCGTCTCGCCGATGGACGCGCCGGACAAGGTCACCGAGATCGAAATCGAGTTCCTGAAGGGCGATCCGATCGCGCTCAACGGCAAGAAGCTGTCACCGGCTGAGATGCTGACCGCCCTCAACGATCTCGGCCGCGACAATGGCATCGGCCGGCTCGACCTGGTCGAGAACCGCTTCGTCGGCATGAAGTCGCGCGGCGTCTACGAAACGCCCGGCGGCACGATCCTGATCGTGGCCCACCGCGCCATCGAATCGATCACGCTCGACAGGGGTGCCGGCCACCTCAAGGATGAGTTCATGCCGCGCTATGCGGAACTGATCTACAACGGCTTCTGGTTCTCGCCCGAGCGGCTGATGCTGCAGGCGATGATCGACAAGAGCCAGGAAGACGTCGAAGGCACGGTGCGCCTGAAACTCTACAAGGGCAATGTCATGGTCACCGGCCGCAAGTCGAAGAAGACGCTCTATTCCGACGCGCTGGTCACCTTCGAGGATGATCGCGGCGCCTACGACCAGAAGGACGCCGCCGGCTTCATCCGCCTCAACGCGCTGCGGCTCAGGACTCTTGCGGCGCGCAATCGCAAGGGTTGAGCCCAAATACTATTCCAGGAAAACCCGGCGGAGACGTCGGGTTTTTATTTGATATCTCTAATATAAGAGGCCAAGCTGGTTGAGATGGTTTCTGTTTGACCTTTTAAAAGCTTCATCTAAATTCCCTCGCGGGACGGAGGGATTCTGATAGTGAAAAACGCCATTTTTCTCCTGCTTGCGGCGGCAATGGTCTTTACCGGATGCCAGTCCTCGCAGGCGGCAGCGAAACGCGAGCAGAATCCAGACGGGTGCATCTCCGCTGTCCACCTATGGAGCATCACGTTCAAGCACGAAATCGCCTCTTTCATGGGCGTCTCGCAGGAGCGCATGCCGGCCCTGTTCTGCCAGCGCCTTGGCGAAGGGATACGCAGCGGGCGGATCACCTACTCCGACTTGAACCGGTTGCAGCTCGACCAATCGACCGAAATCTGGCTGGTCATCAAGGGCAAGTCAAAAGCGGCTGCTAGGGCCACCCCGGCGTCGCGGAACCTCAAATTCCGTACCTGCTCGAATGTTATCACCGGCTCCTTCGAGGTTGCCTCTTCCGAGAAATGCCCCTTGGGCGGTAGCTACTCGCAAGCTGCCGGAGTCCCGACGGTGATCGAGGGCAGGCCAAAGGCGGCTCCTCCAGCGCCGCGGAACTCCAAGTTCCGTACCTGCTCGAATCTTTACGGCGGCTCCTTCGAGGTTCCCGCTTCCAAGAAATGCCCCTTGGGCGGCGGTTACGTGAACAATTGAGAGCCTAGGCGCTCGCCGCTCTTGGCATGCCACACGCACCGACAAAAAAGCCCGGCGCATGGCCGGGCTTTTGTCGAGTAGACGGTCCTATCAGCCGCCGTCGATCGCGTCGGCGATCTGGGCGATGGCCTGCTGGTAGACGCTCGCGGAATTCCAGCCGGCTATTGCGCCCATATTCGAACTTGCACTAGCACCCGCCCGCCAGCCATGAGCCTTGAGGAAGTTGGCGGTGGAGGCCAGCGCGGTCGCCTTGTCGCGCAGATTTCCGTTGCCGACGCCATACTTCAGGACATTGCCCGGCAGGAACTGCGTATGGCCGATCTCGCCATGCGCGGCACCCACCGACGATGCGCTCAGCGCGCCGCGATCGACCAGTTTCAGCGCTGCAATGGCATGTGGGTAGAAGAACCCCGGGCGGCGGCAATCATAGGCAAGCGTCAGAATGGCAGAGACCGTATTCTGGCTGCCCATGGCGGAACCGAAGCCGGTCTCCATGCCCCAGATGGCGAGCAACACGCCCGGCGACACGCCGTAATTGCTCTCGATCCTGTCGAAAAGTGCTGCGTTCTGCTTCTTCAGCGAACGGCCCCTGGAAATGATCGAGGCCCCGCCACGACGCTTCATGAAAGCATCCACCGAGCCGCTGAACGCCTTGTGGATGGCGCGGTCGACGGAGATCGTCTTTGTCGCGTAGCTGGCGCCGGCCAGAGCTGAAAGGCCCCTGGGGCCAACGCCTTCAGACTTGGCCTCTGCGGCGAACTCCGGCTTCCACGCCTCGAAACCGGCACCGGTCTTGCCGCAGCTGGCCGCCGCCTGCGCGCCCGTCGCCAGCGCAAGCACCGCCACCACCGTGGCAGCAAAAATCTTTCCCTTGGCAAACAATGCCATGCTTCTCTCCTGATTGCCTGAATCACGTCCCGGTTGCGAATTTGCCAGTGAAACGCGCCATTGTCACCGTACCCCCGGCGCCACGCTGGCCAATGCAGCGGAATTTGCCTACGATCAAGTGCATATTGTGGCGGGAACGCGACGCTGAGCGGGACAATCCGCCCATCAAACAGAAAGTCGTAGTACGGACATGGAACGCCCGCCGATGGCCGGCGTTTGGGCGAGGGGCCGCTCCGCACCATATCTGATGTCCATAGCCTGGCGTCCAAATACCGACGCCCATACTGACGCGTTGAGGCCGAGATGAAACTGTTCGACTGTCCGCATTGCGGCCACCGGCTCTATTTCGAGAACGCGCAGTGCCTGAGCTGCTCGAGCCTCGTGCTCTACGATCCCGAGCATGCGCGCTTCGCTTTGTCTGATATCGACGGCATTTTCCACTGCACCAACGCCGACGAATGCGCCTGCAACTGGATGGCCGAGCCGGGCCACACCTTCTGCCGCGCCTGCGTACTGAACCAGTTGATCCCGGATCTCTCCGTCGACGGCAACCGCCGCCGCTGGATCCGCGTCGAGGCGGCCAAGAAGCGGGCTATCTATTCGCTGCTCGCCTTCGGCCTGCCGGTGGCGCCCAAGCAGAACCCCGGCGACGAGATCGGCCTTGCCTTCGACTTCCTCGCGGACCCGATCGGCGGCGGCCCCGGTGGCGAACGCATCCTCACCGGCCACGATAACGGCCTGATCACCCTCAACGTCGCCGAGGCGGACTCGGCCGAGCGCGAGCGGCGGCGTGTCGAGATGGGCGAGAACTATCGCACGCTGCTCGGCCATTTCCGCCATGAACTCGGCCACTACTATTGGGACCGGCTGATCCGCGACGACCCGCAAAGGCTCGATGCCTTTCGCGCGCTGTTCGGCGACGAGCGCGCCGACTATGAGCAGGCGCTGCAGACCTACTACGCCAATGGCGCGGCGCCCGACTGGCAGCAGAGCCACATCTCGGCCTATGCGACATCGCATCCATGGGAGGATTGGGCCGAGACCTGGGCGCACCATCTGCACATCACCGACACGCTGGAGATGGTGCACGCGCTGAATTTTCCGCTCGGCCAGCTGGAGACTATGGAGGCCAATGTGCTGCCGCAGGGCGACACCGGCGGCCGCCTGCAGCCCGCACCCGCCGAACCTGACGCGGTGCCCGAGCCTTTCGAAAAGGTCCTCGCCCGCTGGCTGGTGCTGTCGGAAGCCTCCAACTCGATCAACCGCTGCATGGGTCTGCCCGACCTCTATCCCTTCGTCATTTCTGACGTGACGGCGCAGAAACTCGCTTTCGTGCACCAGCTTTTGACGGCTTTGCCGAAAGAAACCGGAACAAATCGTGAGCCAGTAGAGGCATTTTAGCCGGAACGCATGCGCTCTGTTTTCGTTTGGGGTCGCGAGGGACCATGAAAACGGAGAGAAACCATGAGACGCATACTGTTTCCGGCCGTCGCCGGGGCGCTTGTCGCCATGTCGGGTGCGGCACTCGCCGATACTGCCGTCTCGGCCGTCACCGATCTTAACGTGCGCGCCGGCCCCGGCCCGCAATATCCGGTGATCGGCGTGCTCGCCGCCGGCCAGTCGGCGACGCTCAATGGCTGCATCGAAAACAGCAAATGGTGCACCATTGCCGAAGCCGGCGGCCAGGGCTGGGTCTATTCCGACTATGTGACGGCCGATTTCGGTGGCAGCCGGGTCGTTCTGACGCGCCGCCCCGCCGACGCCGCCATTACCGTTGTTACACCGCCGCAGGATGATTATCCCGACACCTATACCGGCGCCATCCTTTCCGATGACGGCCCCATCGACGCCATCGACAGGCCGCCGGCGGAAGTCGGCACCTATGTCAGCACGCACCGGGTCGACCCCGTCTATCTCGACGGCGAGGTGGTGACGGGTGCTACCTTGCCCGACACCGTCGAACTGCGCGAAATCCCCGACTACCGCTACCGCTATGTCTATGTGAATGGCCAGCCGGCGCTGGTCGACCCGCAGACGCGGCGCATCATGTACGTCGTGCGCTGATCGAGCTCCCGAAGGCGGCCCCATCCGGCGGCCGCCTTCTTCTCGGTGTCAGCCTGGCCGCTTGAAGCTGCTCTATCGCGTCGTTCTCGGCCTTCCTGGCCCTGCTCTCGACAGCGAGGTCACAGTTCGCCCGCATATTCATCCAGAACCGCGGTTGCGGAACGAGTATTCCGCACTGCAGCGAACGTTGCGCCGGCTTCGGGCCGGCTCCTAATCGATTGAAGCAATCGCCAGCCTTTTTGTCAGACTAAATGACGTTTCCAAAACGATTTTCTGGCTTTGACGCGGTGCAAAAAGAGCATTAGAAACCGGCTGTCTGAAGTCATACAGGAAGGCGGCAAACGCCGCATTCCATCGCGGCTCCGGACTTCGAACTGGGGCAGCCATGAGCAAATCACCAGCCACCCGAACCGCCAGACGTGAACGGCCGCTCTCGCCGCATCTGACGATCTACCGTCCGCCGATCACCATGACGATGTCGATCATTCATCGTATCACCGGCGGCGCGCTGTATTTCGGCACGCTCCTGGTCGCTGCGTGGCTGATGGCGGCGGCGAGCTCGCAAGCGACCTTCGATGGGGTCGACTGGGCCTTCGGCACCTGGCTCGGCCGCCTCATCCTGTTCGGCTACACCTGGGCCTTGATGCACCACATGCTGGGCGGCGTGCGCCACCTCGTCTGGGACACCGGCGCCGGGCTCGAGAAACACACGGCATCGAAGATCGCCTGGACGACGCTCGCCGGCTCGGTTGCGCTCACGCTGCTGATCTGGGTCGCCGGCTATATGGCGCGGGGAGCCCTGTGATGAGCGGCAACAAAAGCAACGATATGCGCACGCCGCTGGCCAAGGTCCGCGGCCTCGGCTCGTCCCACGAGGGCACGCAGCATTTTTGGCGCCAGCGGCTGACGGCGCTCGCCAACATCCCGCTGACGCTGTTCTTCGTAGGCTTCCTGATCGCCCTCAACGGCGCCGGCTATGCAGAAGTGCGAGCAGCGCTCGCCAATCCATTCGTGGCGCTGGTGATGATCCTTTTCCTGATCTCCGGGCTCTACCATATGCGGCTCGGCATGCAGGTGATCATCGAGGACTACGTGATCAACGAAGGCCTTAAGCTGCTGACGATTGCGCTCAGCACATTTTTCACCATAGCGATCGGCGTTGCCTCGATCTTCGCCCTGCTCAAACTGGCATTCGGAGGCTGATTTTGGCCAAGGACGCGAAATCAGCCAACAGGGCTTACACTTACGTCGACCATAAGTTCGACGTTGTGGTCGTCGGCGCCGGCGGCGCCGGGCTGCGCGCCACGCTCGGCATGGCCGAACAGGGCCTGCGCACCGCTTGCATCACCAAGGTGTTTCCGACCCGCTCGCATACGGTGGCCGCGCAAGGCGGCATTGCCGCGTCGCTTGCCAATATGGGTCCCGACAATTGGCAGTGGCATCTCTTCGATACCGTCAAGGGTTCGGACTGGCTGGGCGACATCGACGCGCAGGAATACATGGTCCAGCAGGCGCCCGCCGCCGTCTACGAGCTCGAACATTACGGCGTGCCGTTCTCGCGCACTGAAGAGGGCAAGATCTATCAGCGGCCGTTCGGCGGCATGATGATGAATTTCGGCGAGGGCCCGCCGGTGCAGCGCACATGCGCCGCCGCCGACCGTACCGGCCACGCCATGCTGCACACGCTCTACGGCCAGTCGCTCAAGAACAACGCGCAGTTCTTCATCGAGTATTTCGCGCTCGACCTGATCATGGAGCCGGACGGCACCTGCACCGGCGTCGTCGCCTGGAACCTCGACGACGGCACCATCCACCGCTTCTCGGCCAAGATGGTGGTGCTGGCGACCGGCGGCTATGGTCGCGCCTATTTCTCGGCGACCTCGGCGCATACCTGCACCGGTGACGGTGGCGGCATGGCCGCACGGGCAGGGTTCCCCCTTCAAGACATGGAATTCGTGCAGTTCCATCCGACCGGTATCTATGGCGCCGGCTGCCTGATCACCGAGGGCGCGCGCGGCGAGGGCGGCTATCTCGTCAATTCCGAGGGCGAGCGCTTCATGGAGCGCTATGCGCCGTCGGCCAAGGACCTTGCCTCGCGCGATGTGGTGTCGCGCTGCATGACGCTGGAGATCCGCGAAGGCCGCGGCGTCGGTCCGAAGAAGGACCACATCTTCCTGCATCTCGACCACCTCGACCCGGCCGTCCTGCACGAACGGCTGCCCGGCATCTCGGAGTCGGCGAAAATCTTCGCTGGCGTCGACCTGACCAAGGAGCCGATCCCGGTGCTGCCGACGGTGCACTACAATATGGGTGGCGTGCCGACCAACTACTGGGGCGAAGTGCTCAATCCTACCGCCAAAAGCCCGGACCAGGTGTCGCCCGGACTGATGGCGGTCGGCGAAGCCGGCTGCGCCTCGGTGCACGGCGCCAACCGGCTGGGCTCCAACTCGCTGATCGACCTGGTGGTGTTCGGTCGCGCGGCGGCGATCAGGGCCGGCCAGGTGATCGACCGCAATTCGGCGATCCCTTCGCCCAATGAAGCCTCGGTCGAAAAGATCATGGACCGCTTCGACCGGCTGCGTCACGCCAACGGCTCGACGCCGACCGCCGTGCTGCGCGAAAAGATGCAGAAGGCCATGCAGGAAGACGCGGCGGTGTTCCGTACGCAGGAATCGCTCGATAATGGCTGCAAGCGCATTTCGCAGATCTGGACCGAACTCAAGGACATCAAGGTGTTCGACCGTTCGATGATCTGGAATTCGGATCTGGTCGAGACGCTGGAACTGGAAAACCTGATGGCCAACGCCATCACCACCGTTTATGGCGCCGCGGCGCGCAAGGAGAGCCGTGGTGCGCATGCGAGGGAAGATTTTTCCGCCCGGGACGACAAGGTCTGGCGCAAGCACACGCTGGCGCGGGTGAGTGAAGACGGCAAGGTGACGCTCAGCTATCGGCCGGTGCACACCGAACTGCGGCTCAAGGAAGCCGACGGCGGTATCAACCCGGCCAAGATCGCGCCGAAGGCCAGGGTGTATTGACGATGGCGCTGGTGGCAGCGGGATATTCCGGCACGCCCCTTCCGGCCAAGCTCGGCCTGAAGGACGGCATGACCGCCGCCTTCATCGCTCTGCCGGCGGAACTCGATGCATTGGCCGGCGCCGTCGATTTCGCCGAGGTCGACCGGCTTGCCGAATGGTCCGATATTTCGGGCAGCCATCAAAGATACGACGCCGTCCATGCCTTCACCTGGCAGCGCGCCGAGATCGAGGATCGCCTTGGCGATGTCGAAGCCGCGATCAAGCGCGACGGCATGGTCTGGGTGTCCTGGCCGAAGAAGGCATCGAAAGTGCCGACCGATGTCACCGAAGGCGTCGTTCGCGCTGAAGCGCTGAAGCGCGACCTGGTCGACGTCAAGGTCGCTGCCGTCAATGAAATCTGGTCCGGGCTGAAGCTCGTCATCCGAAAGGACCTGCGGTAATGGTCGAACTCACGCTTCCCAAGAACTCGAAGGTGCAGCCGGGCAAGACCTGGCCGAAGCCGGAGGGCGCCACCAATCTGCGGGAATACCGCATCTACCGCTGGTCGCCGGACGATGACGAGAACCCGCGCATCGACACCTATTTCGTCGACATGGACGATTGCGGGCCGATGGTGCTCGACGCGCTGTTGTGGATCAAGAACAAGATCGACCCGACGCTGACCTTGCGCCGCTCCTGCCGCGAAGGCATTTGCGGTTCCTGCGCCATGAACATCGACGGCTCCAACACGCTGGCCTGCACCAAGGGCTGCGATGACATTTCCGGCGCCGTCAAAGTCTATCCGCTGCCGCATATGCAGGTGGTCAAGGACCTGGTGCCCGACCTCACCAATTTCTACGCCCAGCACGCCTCGATCCAGCCATGGCTGAAGACGGTGTCGCCGGAACCGGCCAAGGAATGGCTGCAGAGCCATGAGGACCGCGAGAAGCTCGACGGGCTCTACGAATGCATCCTGTGCGCCTGCTGCTCGACCTCGTGTCCGAGCTACTGGTGGAACGGCGACCGCTATCTCGGCCCGGCAACGCTGCTGCAGGCCTATCGCTGGCTGATCGACAGCCGCGACGAGGCCAAGGGCGAGCGGCTCGACAATCTCGAAGACCCGTTCCGGCTCTATCGCTGCCACACCATCATGAACTGCGCCCAGACTTGTCCCAAGGGGCTGAACCCGGCCAAGGCGATTGCGGAAATCAAGAAGATGATGGTGGAGAGAAGGGTTTAGGCGGAGGTGCCTGCAACGAAATTCGTCTGTAGCGATCCGTCACACCCCCCTCTGTCCTGCCGGACATCTCCCCCGCAAGGGGGGAGATTGGCTGTAGTGACGGCTTTCGCTAATCTCCAAGGTAGCAAGAATGGACGGACTGCGCTGAAGCTGCTGATCTCCCCCCCTTGCGGGGGAGATGTCCGGCAGGACAGAGGGGGGTGCTGTCCCTCCAGCCTCAAAAGGATAGCCAACCCAATGACCGACTCCGACCTTCCCATCCTTAATCCCGTCGAAGCCCGCATTCTCGGCTGCCTGATCGAGAAGAAGGAGCTGACGCCGGACGTCTATCCGCTGACACTGAATGCGGCACTTGCCGCCGCCAATCAGAAGACGGCGCGCGAGCCTGTCATGTCGCTGGAGCAGACGGAGGTGCACCGGACTCTGAAGCTGCTCGAGCAGAAGGGGCTGGTGCGGCAGATGTTCGGCTCGCGCGTCGAACGCTACGAACATCAGATGGCGCAGCGCTTCTCGCTGACCACGCCGCAGACCGCCTTGCTTGGGCTGCTTCTGTTGCGGGGTCCGCAGACGGCGCATGAGCTTTTGGCCCGCAGCGAGCGGATGGCGCGGTTTTCGTCGATTGAGGACCTGCGCGCCGAGCTCGATATGTTGATTGGCCGCCGGCCGCCGCTCGTCCAGGAAATCCCGCGCGGACCGGGTCAGCGTGAGGACCGTTTCGTGCATCTGCTCGCCGGCCCGGTGGACGTTGCTGCCCTGTCTGCACAACGGAGTTCGCCGACCATGCCTGCCTCCGACCTGGAAGCAAGGATTGAATCGCTGGAGCAGGAAGTCGCCGGTCTGCGCGCCCGGCTTGACGCGCTGGGCGGCTAATAGTCATCCGAGACGTCGGCGGGACAGCGCCCCCCTCTGTCCTGCCGGACATCTCCCCCACACGGGGGGAGATTGGATGTCACCTCGGCCTTCGCCAAATCTCCAGCATAAAAAGGGCCCTGGACGGCGACGCTGCCGATCTCCCCCCTCGTGGGGGAGATGCCCGGAAGGGCAGAGGGGGACGCGAAGGATCGCTGACCCTCTGAAAATGGAAACGCCGGCTCAAGGCCGGCGCTTCGCAATTCGAATTTGCTGCGCTCACCCCAACTTGGCGTCGAGCGACACTTTGATGGCGCCGAGCGCTTGCGATACCGGGCATCCGGCCTTGGCCTTTTCGGCCAATTCCTGGAATTTCGCCGCATCGATGCCAGGCACCTTGCCAACCACGGTGAGGGCGCTGCCGGTGATGCCGGTGCCGGGCACCAGCGTCACCACAGCCTTGGCGTTGAGTTCGGTGGCGGGCGTGCCGTTCTCGGCCAGGAAATGCGAGAACTGCATGGCAAAGCAGCCGGCATGCGCTGCGGCGATCAACTCTTCGGGATTGGTGCCGGACTTGCCGCTTTCGTCCTCGAAGCGCGCCTTGAAGGAGTAGGGCGTGCCCTTCAGGGTTCCGCTCTGGCTGTCGAGCGTGCCTTTGCCCTCTTTCAGATTGCCTTTCCAGATGGCGTTTGCGGTGCGGTCCATGAAGTCCTCCTTGATTGCAAGCGATAGCGCCGGCCAGGCGGCGTTCTCTTCAACTATAGCGCGGCGGCAGGGGAAGACCACCGCGCTGTTTCGGGATCGGGCACCGCCTCGCCTAATTTTTCCAAAAAAAATCTGCGTGCAAAAATGTCGACTTCTGTCGGCCCCGGCCGTCCTGCGGGCGGCCACGGATTCTCGTGGCGGATGGAGGTTCACATGAACAATCTGTTTTCTGCCCATTGGAATGGCCCCAGCGGAAGGGCCAGTCCGCGAAACATCGACTGCTCGCGACCCTCCGGCTTCGGCCGGCTGCTTACTGCGGTTGCCATCATCGGCATTGCGGTCAGCCTTCTCGACCATGTCGCTGCGGGGAAGGATGCCGCCGACACCGTGATCGCCTATGGTTCGTCTGAGCAAGGGAGCTGGAAATGAAATATGTCTGTCTGGTCTACGGCGAGGAAAAAGACCTCCATGCCATGACTTCAGCGCGAATGGCCAAGCTCGACGCCGATTCGATGGCCTATGACCGATCATTGGACCAGCAAGGCAAGCTGATCATCGCGCAGGCGCTGCAATCGGTGAAGACGTCGAAGACGGTGCGGCGGCGCCAGGGCAAGCGGCTGATCACCGACGGCCCCTTCGCCGAAACCAAAGAGCAATTGCTTGGGTTCGTCATGATCGAGGCGGCCACTCTCGATGAGGTGCTGGAGATCGCCGGCGAGATTCCGCTGGCCGAAATCGGCACCGTCGAGGTCAGGGCGATCTACGACGTACCGGGGTCCTAACCCGTTCGCCCGCAGATTTATACAGGTCGGCGGATCATGTCCGCCGCCTTCTCGGCGATCATCACCACCGGCGAAGCGGTGTTGCCGGAAACGATGCGCGGCATGATCGAGGCGTCGATGATGCGCAGCCCTTCGACACCGGTCACGCGCAGGTCTGGGCTGACCACGGCCTGGTCGTCGACGCCCATCCGGCAGGTGCCGACGGGATGGAAGATTGTCGTCGCGATCGAGCCGATCTGGTGCAGCAGGTCGTCATCGGACTGGTGCGCGAGACCGGGCAGGATTTCTTCCGGCTGGAACTCAGCAAGCGCCTTGGCGGTCATGATGCTGCGCGCTTGGCGCACCGAGCGCAGCGCGATGTCGCGATCGCGGACGGTGGACAGATAGTTCAGCCGTATCTCGGGCTGCACGGCCAGTTCGCGCGTCGTGGCATGCACGGAGCCGACGCTGTCAGGCCGCAGATTGCAGACCGACATGGTGATCGCCGGGAACGGGTGCAGCGGGTCGCCAAGTCGATCCGTCGACAGAGGCTGGACATGGTATTCCAGGTCCGGCGTCGCCATCGACGGATCGGATTTGCTGAACATGCCGAACTGGCTCGGCGCCATCGACATCGGCCCCGACCGGGCAAAAGCATATTGCAGCGCGATCCGCGCCTTGCCGGTCAGGCTGTTGGCAAGCGTGTTGAGCGTCAGCGCCGACGACACTTTGTAGACGGTGCGGATCTGCAGATGGTCCTGCAGGTTCTCGCCGACATCGTGGCTGGCGTGGACGACCTCTACGCCGAGTGCGGCAAGGCGACCCGGTTGTCCGACGCCGGAAAGCTCCAGCAGCTTCGGCGTGTTGATCGAACCTGCCGTCAGCAGCACCTCGCTCCTGGCCTTTGCCTCGATGGTTTCGCCGCCGGCTCGATAACGGACGCCCATCGCTCGCTTGCCTTCGAACAGCACCGTCTCGACATGGGCGTTGATGACCAGCCTAAGGTTGGGCCGCCGCAGTGCCGGGCGCAGGAATGCCTTGGCCGTGTTCCAGCGCACGCCCTTGCTCTGGTTCACCTCGAAGAAGCCGGAACCCTCATTGTCGCCGTCATTGAAATCCTCGCGCGGCATGATGCCGAATTCCTTTGCCGCCTCCTGCACCGTGTTCAGGATCGGCCAAGACAGACGCTGCCGTACCACTTTCCACTCGCCGCCGGCGCCATGCAGCTCCGTCTTGCCGCCATGATGGTCCTCGGATTTGAGGAAATAGGGCAGCACATCGTCCCAGCCCCAGCCGACATTGCCCATCTGCCGCCAGCCATCATAGTCCGCCGCCTGTCCGCGCATGTAGATCATGCCGTTGACCGAGGTGCAGCCGCCCAGCACCTTGCCCCGGGGATAGACCAGCGAGCGGCCATTGAGGCCGGCTTCCGGGGCGGTCTTCATCATCCAGTCGGTGCGCGGATTGCCGATGCAATAGAGATAGCCGACGGGGATATGCACCCAGTGGTAATTGTCGCTGCCGCCGGCCTCGAGCAGCAGCACGCGCGTCGCCGGATCCTCGCTCAGGCGGTTGGCCAGCACACAGCCGGCGGTGCCTGCGCCGACGATGATGTAGTCATAGTCGCCATCGAGCCGTTGGGTCATTGCGGTGTTCTACTCGGTCCTGCGGCCTGTTTGGCCCAGAACGATCGCAGCGTATCGGCAAGGCCGCAATAGGCGCGACGTGCGTTCGTAATGTTTCCTGCATTGCTGAGGGACATGCGGCCAGGTCCGTATTTCTTAACCGACCTCAACTCTTGCGTGTTGAAGCAACGTCGGAGTTCTCTTATCGTCGCCGCAATTTCCGGGGGAATTCGATATGCCTTTCCTGATTGCTATTCTCGGCGTGCTGGGAGCGGCGGCGTTCTGGTGGTACCGCATGAAGGCCATGAACGACGCCGCGCGCGAGGTCGCCGATGTCGTTGGGCGTGTCCAAGGCAACATCCGCCGAAAGAAGCTGCGCAAGCAGGCGGCGCTGTCGCCGCTGACGGCGATCGACGATCCTGTCGTGGCGGCGGCAACGCTGATCACCGCCATGGCGGCGGAGCATGGCCCGATCCTGCCGAAGCGCGAAACCGTCATCCGCGAGGTGATCTCGCAGATTGCCGAGAACCAGAAGAAGACCGACGAGGCCGTCGTCTACGCCAAATGGGCCTCCGCGCAGATCGACGACACGACGATCGTCATCGACAAGCTGGCGCCCTTCCTGCGCGAACGCCTCGATCCGCACGAGCGGGAAGATCTGCTGCAGATGCTGAACCGCGTCGCGCAAGGTGGCGAGCAGAGTTTTCGGATCGCCGACCAGAGGATGCTGCGGCTGCGGCAGAAGCTGGGTTTCGAGGTGAATTGAAACCTGTGCCTGATATTTAGGGCAGTTGCTTGGGATTCAATCCACTTGCAATCGTTGGCGCTGCCCCTCACCTGCCTGCCGGCATCCTCTCCCCGTATAGTGACGAGGAGAGGGGTCGCTCTCATCGCTGGCTTTGCCAATCGCCAGCGTTGCAAGAATGGCGCCGAGGCTGCGGCCAGCCCTTTCTCCCCGTCGCTATACGGGGAGAAATGCCCGGCAGGGCAATGAGGGGCGGCGCTGACTTTCGATAACTTGTCACTCAAACGCGGCAGGCGGTCAGATCGCCTCGCCTTTCAGCAGCCGCGGCGTGTCGCCGGACAGGCCGGACGCCTGACGGATGAAGAACTCTTTCAGCCTGGGCATGCGTTCGACGAGGCCGAGGCCGATGTCGCGGATTTGGCGCAGCGGGCCGATGTCGTTGGAAAACAGTCGGTTCAGCACATCGGTGGTGATACCCATCTGCACGGTGTCGAAGCGGCGCCATTGCTGGTAGCGCTCGAGCACGTCGAGCGCGCCGATGTCCTGTCCGAGGCGATCGGCCTCGACAATCACTTCGGCAAGCGCCGCCACATCCTTGAAGCCGAGATTGAGGCCCTGGCCGGCGATCGGATGGATGCCGTGGGCGGCGTCGCCGGCAAGGGCGATGCGCGGCGCGACGAAGGCGCGCGCGATGGTCAGACCGAGCGGCCAGGCGCGCGGCTTGTCGGTGACGCGGATTTCGCCGAGCTTGAGGCCGAAGCGCAGTTCCAGCTCGTGCTCGAAAACGAGGTCGTCGCCCGAAACCAATTTCTCCGCATCCTCCGAGCGCTCGACCCAGACAAGCGACGAACGGTTGGTGCCATCCTCGGTGGGCTTAAGCGGCAGCGTGGCAAATGGGCCGGCGGGCAAAAAATGCTCCTCGGCGCGGCCATTGTGCGGGCGCTCATGCGCCACCGTGCAGACGATGCCGGATTGGCCATATTCCCATTTCACCGTCTTGATGCCGGCCATGTCGCGCAATTTCGAATTGACGCCGTCGGCGGCGACCAGCAGTCGCGCCTTCAGCGTCGCGCCATCGGCCAGATGCACGGTGACGCCGGCGCCATTGCTGTCGAAAGATGCGACCGCGACACCTTCGATGATATCGATGCCGAGCTTTTGCGCGCGGCGGCGCAAGGCGCCGTTCATATCCTTGTTGGCGACCATGTGGGCGAACGGTTCGCCCGGCGCGACTTCGCCGTCGAAGGTGAGAAACACCGGGCGCACCGGGTCGGCGGTGCGCGAATCGGTGACGATCATTTCGGTGATGGCCTGCGATTGACCGACGATTTCCTGCCAGACGCCGAGCTGGTCGAGCATGCGGCAGGCGGCAGCGGCGATCGCCGAGGCGCGGCCGTCTTTCTGCCAGACGCCGGCGGGGGCTGCATCGACGACGGCGACCGCTAGGCCCGGCCGCGCCTGTTTCAGCGACACCGCGGCGGCGAGGCCGACATAGCCGGCGCCGGCGACCAGCACGTCGAGCGGGGTTCTTGCGTCGGTCTTGCGGTCTGCCATGTCAATTCCTTTCGAAGTCTCGACCATCCTCGCCCCACTGGGGCATTCCGGCCTTGACTGCCCGCCATTCCTGTCGGAAACCGCCATAGCATCTTACGGCGAGGTCACGAAACATGACGGCGGCCATGGACGAGCTTCTCAGCATTCTCGACCTCGAGCAGCTGGAACACAATCTGTACCGTGGTCGCAGCCCCAAGCTCGACTGGCAGCGCGTCTTCGGCGGCCAGACCATCGCGCAGGCGCTGGTCGCCGCGCAGCGCACCGTCGAGCCCGAGCGCCACGTGCATTCGCTGCATGGCTATTTCATGCGGCCGGGCGACACCAAGGTGCCGATCGTCTACGAGGTCGACCGCATCCGCGATGGCGGCTCCTTCACCACGCGGCGCGTGGTGGCGATCCAGCACGGCCAGGCGATCTTTTCGCTGGAAGCCTCGTTCCAGCAGGACGAGGTCGGTCTCGAGCACCAGCTGCCGATGCCGCGCGACGTGCCGGCGCCCGACAGCCTGTTGTCGCAGCGCGAATTGCTGGGCAAGTTCGGCGAGGCGGTGCCGGACGGCATCAAGCGCTACTGGGAGCGCGACCGGCCAATCGAGATGAAGCCGGTGATGCTGAAGCATTACACCAGCCGCGAAAAGCTGGAGCCGCAGCAGAACATCTGGATCCGCACCACCGGCCCGGTGCCGGCCGACCGCGGCATCCAGGCGGCGGTGCTGGCCTACCTCTCCGACATGACGTTGCTCGACACCTCGACCTTCGCCCATGGCCGCGCCATTTTCGACCGCGACATCCAGGCGGCCAGCCTCGACCACGCCATGTGGTTCCACCGCAGCCATCCGCTCGACGACTGGATCCTGTACACCCAGGACAGCCCGTCGACGCAGGGGTCGCGGGGCTTCACCCGCGGCTCGTTGTTTGCCCGCGACGGCACGCTGATCGCCTCGGTTGCCCAGGAAGGCCTCATCCGCCTGAAGCGCCCGCCTGCCGAATAGGCATTTTCCAAAAATTGCCTATTTTTTAATCAGTGACTGTCCTGTGACGATGTGCACTTTGCTGCTGCGCCCTCGGCAATCTGTTTGTTTACAATGAGTTAACACCCTGCTTCGGCAACTGGCACGGAGCTTGAATCCTGTCGGGCACTCTCCGGGCTCTTTGGGATCGGTGAAGGTGTGCAAACGCGGGGGACCGCAACAGCAAAGGGTGAAACCTTATGAAAATCGTGATGGCAATCATCAAGCCGTTCAAGCTCGACGAGGTGCGCGAAGCGCTCACCGCCGTCGGCATCCAGGGCCTGACCGTCACCGAAGTCAAAGGCTACGGGCGTCAGAAGGGACATACGGAAATCTATCGCGGAGCGGAATACGCGGTCAGTTTCCTGCCGAAAATCAAGATCGAAGTCGCGGTCAGCACCGACCTGGTCGACAAGGCCGTGGAAGCCATCACGGCGGCGGCCAAGACCGGCCAGATCGGCGACGGCAAGATCTTCGTCTTCGGCATCGATCAGGCGGTGCGCATCCGTACCGGCGAAACAGACACCGACGCGCTCTGAGCGGCGAACACGTATTCCAATGGAGAGTTCAATGAATATTCCTTCCACCTTGAAGACGACGGGACGCGCGGCCGCACTCGGCTCGCTCGCTCTCGCAGCATTGGGCAGCGTCGCCGCCTTCGCGCAGGAAGCAGCCCCCGCGGCCGCGGCTGCCGCCCCGGCAGCGCCGACGCCCGTGCTCGACACCGGCAATACCGCCTGGATGCTGACTTCGACAGCGCTGGTGCTGATGATGACCATTCCGGGCCTGGCGCTGTTTTACGGCGGCATGGTGCGCAAGAAGAACGTGCTCGCCACCATCATGCAGAGCTTCGCCATCACCTGCCTGGTGACGGTGCTGTGGTTCATGTTTGGCTATTCGCTGGCCTTTTCCACCAATGATTCCGCCAGCATGAACAGCTTTATCGGCGGCGCCTCGAAATTCTTCCACCATGGCATCACCACCTCGTCGCTGTGGTTGCCCGGCGTGGCGAACATTCCCGAGTTCGTCTTCTCGATGTTCCAGATGACGTTTGCCATCATCACGCCCGCACTGATCGCCGGCGCCTTCGCCGAACGCATGAAGTTCTCGGCGCTGCTGATCTTCATGGCGCTGTGGCTGCTGGTCGTCTACGTGCCCGTCGCGCATTGGGTCTGGGGTGGCGGCTTCCTCGGTACGGCCGGCGTTCTCGACTTCGCCGGCGGCACGGTCGTCCACATCAACGCCGGTGTCGCGGGTCTGGTCTGCGCGCTGGTTCTCGGCAAGCGCGAAGGCTACGGCACCGTCAACATGGCGCCGCACAACCTGGTCTATTCGGTGATCGGCGCTTCGCTGCTGTGGGTCGGCTGGTTCGGCTTCAACGCCGGTTCGGAACTGGCGGCCGACGGCCTTGCCGGTGCCGCCATGCTCAACACCCAGGTTGCCACCGCCGCGGCGGCTCTGGCCTGGATGTTTGCAGAATGGATCGTCGCCAAGAAACCCTCCGTGCTCGGCATCATCTCGGGTGCGGTTGCCGGCCTCGTCGCGGTGACGCCGGCTTCCGGCTTCGTCAACCCGACCGGCGCCTTCATCGTCGGCATAGTCGCCGGCGTGCTCTGCTACATCTCGGCGGTCAAGGTGAAGCACATGTTCGGCTATGACGACTCGCTCGACGCCTTCGGCGTGCATGGCGTCGGCGGCATCATCGGTGCGCTGCTCACCGGCGTGCTTGCCGATCCGGCGATCAACAGCCTGTCGTCGGGCGCCTCGCTCGGCAAGCAGGTCTACGGCGTTGCCGTCACCATCATATGGACGGCGATTGCCACCCTCGTGATCCTCTACATCGTCAAGGCGCTGGTCGGCCTGCGGCCCAGCACCCAGGAAGAGGTCGAGGGTCTCGACATCAGCCAACATGGCGAGGTGGTTCCGTAAGGCCACTTGCCAACGGGACCGGCGGAACCCTCCTCCCGCCGGTCCCCCAATTTGCTTCAGAGATCCCGTCGTGACGCTCCCGAAAAGGGCTCACGCTTTGAGGCCCGGGTCATTCCGGGCCTCTTTTTTTTGCAAAAACGTTCCGGCTGGGCAGGGCTCGCCATTGCCGTCCGCATCCCCCGCGCGGGGGATGAAAGTGCCCGACCGGTGTGGCATCCGGGTTCGCCACTTTGTTCGAACAGGAAGCCACGCATGAAAAAAATTTACGAAAAGCCGACGCTGACAAGTCGCGAAAAACTATCTTGCGTCACCGCTGGCATCCCTTTGTCGCAGCAGGCATGAGTTTCGTCGAAACGGCCGTGGCGCTCTGCGCAAGATCGTCGCCCACGGCCGTATAGTTAATGCGGCCTTAACCTTCCCCCCGATAGTCTGACATCCGAATCTGCCGGAGTGCGTCATGCGCCCGGCCAGTCCATGACAGACGGGGAACGAAGCATGCGTTCAGGGGCTTCAGCACCGCTCGCGCTGACCGATACGGGGCACGGCATCCAGGCATTCGCGCGGCGCCAGGTCGGGCGGCTGGTCGGCGCCGGCCTGTTTGCGCTGGTCGCTTTTGGGGTCGCGGCGCTGGCCACCTGGAACGTCGCCGATCCGAGCTTCTCGCACGCCACCGACAACATCGTCACCAACGCCATGGGCTATGCCGGCGCGGTATTCTCCGACCTCGCCATGCAGTTCTTCGGCCTTGCCGCGGTCGCCGCCTTGGTGCCGGCGGTGATCTGGGGCTTTCTCCTGTTTTCGGCGCGTGGCGTCGACAGGCTGCCGAAGCGCGGCGTTGCCTGGTTCGGCTTCGCGCTGCTTGCCGCGGCGATGGCCGGCTGCGTGGTGCCGCCCAAGACGTGGCCGTTGCCGACCGGCCTCGGCGGCGTGTTCGGCGACATGGTGCTTAACATCCCGGGCCTGGTCATTGGCGGCTACCCGACCGGCATCATTGCCAGCATCATTGCCATGATGCTCATTGCGCCGGCGCTGTGGCTGTTTGCCTATGGCTCGGCGTTGATTGCGCGCAAGAACGGCTTTGCCGTCATGGAGCGCAGTGCGGAGCCCGATCCCCGGGAGGACGATCTGCTCTTCGACGAAGACGAGGACGAGGGCGACGAGGGCATATTGGCGCTCGGCGCCATCACCCATTGGTGGCTGTCGTTGCGCGCCTGGATGCATCGCCGGGCTGTGCGCCGCCAGCAGGAGCGCGACGAGTACGAACCGGAGATGGAGCAGCGCTCCACGGCATGGCGTCGCGCCGCCGAACGGGTCGAATCGGCGGAATTTGCCGAATCGCGGATGAGCCCGGATGGCCGCGCCCGCGTCGAGCCGGAATTCTTCGCCGCCATGGTCAATGACCGCAGCGTCTCGGTCGATCCGGACGATGACGACGTCCTCGACGCCGGTTTCGACAATGGCGACGAAGACGTCGAGTTCGACGACGAGCCGGTCCAGCGCCGTGCCGCGCCAAACGCCAAGGTGCAGAACTTCCGCTCCGATGCGGCGACCCGTGTCGCAGCACCTGGGCCGCGTCCTGCTCCGGGCGCCCGCGTCCAGCGCGAGGCGCAGACGTCGCTGATCGGCTCGGAAACATTCGAAATGCCGTCGCTGCATTTCCTGTCCGAGCCGAAGAATGTGGTGCGCGACGCCAGCCTGTCGAAAGATGCGCTGGAGCAGAATGCACGCCTGCTCGAAGGTGTGCTGGAGGATTTCGGCGTCAAGGGCGAGATCATCGCGGTGCGCCCCGGCCCGGTAGTCACGCTCTATGAGCTGGAACCGGCGCCCGGCATCAAATCGTCGCGAGTCATCGGTCTGTCCGACGACATCGCCCGCTCGATGAGCGCCATTGCCTGCCGTGTCGCCGTTGTGCCCGGCCGCAACGCTATCGGCATCGAACTGCCGAATGCCAAACGCGAGACCGTCTATCTCAGAGAGATATTGGCCAGCCGCGATTTCGAAACCACCAAGTCCAAACTGGCACTGGCGCTGGGCAAGACCATCAATGGCGAAGCGGTCATCGTCGACATCGCCAAGATGCCGCACGTGCTGGTCGCCGGCACCACCGGCTCCGGCAAATCCGTCGCCATCAACACCATGATCCTGTCGCTGCTCTACAAGCTGACGCCGCAGGACTGCCGCCTGATCATGATCGATCCGAAAATGCTGGAACTTTCCGTCTATGACGGTATCCCGCATCTTTTGACCCCGGTGGTCACCGACCCGAAGAAGGCGGTGGTGGCACTGAAATGGACCGTGCGCGAGATGGAAGACCGCTACCGCAAGATGTCCAAGGTCGGCGTGCGCAACATCGACGGCTTCAACGCCCGCGTGCAATTGGCCGAGAAGAAGGGCGAAAAAATCTCGCGCACCGTGCAGACGGGCTTCGACCGCCAGACCGGCGAGGCGATCTACGAAACGGAGAATCTCGACCTCGAGCCGATGCCTTACATCGTCGTCATCATCGACGAGATGGCCGATTTGATGATGGTCGCGGGCAAGGACATCGAAGGTGCTGTCCAGCGCCTGGCGCAGATGGCGCGCGCCGCCGGCATCCATGTCATCATGGCGACCCAGCGTCCGTCCGTCGACGTCATCACCGGCACCATCAAGGCCAATTTCCCGACCCGCATCTCCTTCCAGGTGACGTCGAAGATCGACAGCCGCACCATTTTGGGCGAGCAGGGCGCCGAGCAGCTGCTGGGCATGGGCGACATGCTCTATATGGCAGGCGGCGGCCGCATCCAGCGCGTGCACGGCCCGTTCGTCTCCGACGACGAGGTCGAGAGGATCGTCGCGCATCTGAAGCTGCAGGGCGTGCCCGAATATCTCGACGCCATCACCGAGGATGATGGCGACGACGACGATGATGAGCCGTCCGGCAAGGGCGGTTCCGGCGGCAGCGGCAATTTCGAGGATTCCGACGACCCCTACGACCAGGCGGTGGCCGTGGTGCTGCGCGACGGCAAAGCCTCGACCAGCTACATCCAGCGCCGGCTCGGCATCGGCTACAACCGCGCCGCGTCGATCATCGAAAAGATGGAGAAGGAAGGTATTGTCGGCCCGGCCAACCATGCCGGCAAACGCGAAATTCTGGTGCCGACCGAGGACGACAAATTCTGATCAGCTGATACGACCCGGCGGCAACCTTGAACCTTTCGGGACGTTACAGCGACTGAGCGCTGTCCGGTCCGCCAAACTTAAGTCTAACTGGGGGTCCACGGACTGCAACGAGACACACACCACACGAGAGTGACCGGCATGAAAAACGATCCTTCCGCGATCAGCGATTTCGCTCCAAACCGTCGCCAGCTGCTCGGCCTTGGCCTGGTTCTTGCCGGCGCCGCGGCCGTCAATGTCATGCCGGGGTTCCAGCTTCTGGCCTCGGCGCAGGCGGCCGTACCGCCGGCGGCGCAAAAAATCGCCGACCATTTCTCCTCGGTCAAATCGATGAGCGGCGAGTTCGTCCAGTTCGGCCCCAACAACCAGCAGACCGGCGGCAAGTTCTTCCTGGAGCGGCCGGGCAAAATCCGCTTCAACTATGACGGCAAGTCCAATTTCCGGGTGATTTCCGATGGCAAGTCGGTGGTCATCCTCAACCAGCGGTTGAAAACGTCCGATCTCTATCCGCTGTCGAAGACGCCGCTGAAGCTGTTGCTCGACACCAAGATCGATCTCTCCGGCGGGCGCGTGAAATCGATCAAGGAAGAGAGCGACCTCACCACCATCCAGCTCGCCGACAAATCGGTGTTCGGCAATTCGAAGATCACGATGATGTTCGATCCGAAATCCTATGATTTGCGCCAGTGGACCATCACCGACGCGCAGGGCAAGGACACCACGGTGATGATCTACAACACCAAGGAAGGCGTCAGTTTCCCTGCGGATACCTTTGCCATCGATTATACGGCCAACCGCGAGCTGAACACCAAGACGCGCTAGATTCAGGTGAGGCCGGCCTGCAAATGGCGGTCTCCTCCGCTTCCGGTGCTCACGTACTTTAAGTACGCTCCGCTCCGGTTCTCGGAGACCACCATTTTCGACTCGGCCTGACCTGAATCAAAGGCCGCCGCTGGGGAAGCATCTCGCAAAGGCTGGCTTGTGTTTGTGGCGCTCGGCTGGCAGTAGATCGGCGACCTTGTTCGGACCGCCGCATGCCTTTCACAGTTGCCACCTGGAACATCAACTCCGTGCGCTTGCGCATGCCTATCGTCGAACGGCTGCTGGAGGAGCAGGCGCCGGACGTGCTTTGCCTGCAGGAGACGAAGGTTCCCGACGAGCTATTTCCGGAAAAGGCGTTCCGCAAGGCGGGCTACGAGCACATCGCCTTCCATGGCCAGAAGGGCTACCACGGCGTGGCGACGGTGGCGCGGCGGCCGATCGAGATCGTCGAGAAGCGGCGCTTCTGCGAGATCGACGACAGCCGGCATCTGTCGGTGAAGGTACAGGCCGGCGGCAAGGCGATCCTGATCCACAATTTCTATGTGCCGGCCGGTGGCGACGAACCCGATCCCGAGATCAACCGCAAGTTCCGCCACAAGCTGGATTTCGTCGCCGAGATGAATGCCATCCGCGCCGCGCATGACGAGGCGTCAGCCTCGATCCTGGTCGGCGATCTCAACATCGCGCCGCTGGAGCATGATGTCTGGTCACACAAGCAATTGCTCAATGTCGTCAGCCACACGCCGGTCGAGACGGAAAATTTCGAGGCGATGCGGATCGCCGGCGACTGGGTCGACCTGATGCGGCTCAACGTGCCGCTTGAGCAAAAACTCTACACCTGGTGGAGTTACCGCGCCCAGGATTGGGAAGCGTCGAACCGCGGCCGACGGCTCGACCATGTCTGGTCGTCACCGAATCTGGTGCCAAGTTTTGCCGGTTACGAAATCCTGCGCGCCGCACGCGGCTGGGATCGGCCGTCGGACCATGTGCCGGTGATTGCGCGGTTCGATCTGGATTAGGCCGCAGGCCAAAGGGGTCGTTGAATGGAGGTAGTGGCAGCACGAGAGCCGGACGTGACATCGGCTGCCGACTGTCTGGCGGCTGCCTTTGCCGATGATCCGCAGATGGCTTTTTTCTTCTCGGGCGATCCTGCGCAGCGTCAGGACCTGGTGACGGAGTTCTTCTCGATCCTGATGGCGGCGCGCCTGGCGCTTGGAATGCCTGTGCTGCTGCTAAAGAGCGAGGGTCGCGTCCTTGGTGCGGTGATGGGCTATGATACGCAGCGGCCTGAATGGCTTCCCGCTCACCAGGAGAGATGGGCTCTGCTTCAGCAAAGGCAGGCATCGATGGCTTCGCGCTTCGAGAGGGCAGACGCCATCAGTGAGAAATACAAGCCGCAGGAACCGCATTTCTACCTTGGGGTCTTGGGCGTTCACCCCTCAATGCAGGGAAAGGGGGCTGGCGTCGCGCTCATCGAGGCTTATTGCGATCTTGCCGAAGGAGATCCTGTCTCGGCAGGGACGTTTCTCGAAACCGCACAACGCAAGAATTTGGCTTTCTATGAGCGTTGCGGGTTTCAACTCCTCGGCCAAGGTGAGCTTGCGCCCGGGAAGCCATTCTGGTGCCTGTTCAGGCCAAAACCCGTTCGAGACGGTAATTAGATTTACCCGCCAAACCGCGGCGCCAGCTTCTCGATGCGGGCGATCATGGCCTGGAAATCCTCGAGGATGCGCTGGTGCAGTTTCACCGCCACGTCGGGATACTCCTCGAGAATGCGGCGGAACATCTTGCGGCTGAGGCGGATCACTTCCGAATCGGTCTCGGCCGATGCGCTGGTCAGTCGCCTTGAGTCGGCGATCAGCGCCAGTTCGCTGAGGATGGTGCCGGGACCGGCGGTGCCGATCGGGATGCGGTCGCCATCCTGCTCGCGGTAGAGCACGATCTTCCCACTGACCACGATATAGGCTGAATCGGCTTCGTCGTCTTCGCGGTACAGCTTGCGGTCGGCCTGCAGGTGCGTGGCTTCGGCGCCGAAGGCGAGCAGGCGCAGCTGTTCCTGCGTGAAACCCTCAAAGAGCTTCACGGCGGACAGGATGCGGATGTCGTCATCCAGCGCCATCTCTAGCTGCGTCCCCGAACGGTCAGTCCAATCCCTCCCTTAGAGCGCCGCGCGTCCTCCTGGTCACGCAAAGGACACTCCAACATTTTTCAATCTGCGCAGCGTTCTTCCCCAAAACCGAATCGATTTTGGGCCGATGCGCGGGGTCGATCCAGGCTCCCCCAGCCGGATCGTACCCGAAAACAGTCCTGCCCCGACCGCCTATTGGATAATGAAATGTTTAAGGAACCAGCTTGTAGCCGCCGCTTTCTGTCACAAGAATTTCAGCATTGGAAGGATCGCGCTCGATCTTCTGGCGAAGCCGGTAGACGTGGGTTTCCAGCGTGTGCGTGGTGACGCCGGAATTGTAGCCCCACACTTCCTCGAGCAAGACGTCGCGCGTCACTACCTTCTGGTCGGCGCGATAGAGATATTTGATGATCGACGCCTCCTTCTCCGTCAGCCGAACCTTGGCGCCGCGTTGGTCGATCAGAAGCTTCTGGCTGGGCTTGAAGGTGTAGGGACCGACCGAGAAGGTGGCGTCCTCGCTCTGCTCGTGCTGGCGCAGTTGCGCGCGGATGCGGGCAAGCAGCACGGCGAAGCGGAACGGCTTGGTGACATAGTCGTTGGCGCCGGCCTCAAGGCCGAGAATCGTGTCGGAATCGGTGTCGTGTCCGGTCAGCATGATGATCGGCGCCTTGTAGCCGCCTTTGCGCAGGATCTTCACCGCCTCGCGGCCATCCATGTCGGGCAGGCCGACATCCATGATGAGCAGGTCGATGAGCCCGCCGCGCGCAGCAGCAACGCCTTTGGCGGCGGTCGCTTCCTGCAGGACGTCGAATTCTTCGTAAAGGGCCAGTTGCTCGACGAGGGTTCCGCGCAGGTCGTCATCGTCGTCAACGATAAGAATGGTACGTGATGTCATGGATCAATCCGTTGTTTTGAAAAGAATTTTCAGTTGACCGACCCCCATTTATGCGGAAGCTGACCGGCACAACAGTCCGATCACAGTGATTTGTTCCGTGACACGATCATACAAGAAAAAACGCGTTCGCAATGCAGCCGGCGCAATTTTGCCTAAAGGGCTGCGCGTGCTGGTGGTGCGGGCGAGGCCCGGCAACCCCAGCCAGGGGATTTTGCAGGCCGGCAGCAAGGTGTTTGCCTGCGCCCTGGGGCGCGGTGGCATCTCGGCCAACAAGCGCGAGGGCGACGGCGCGACGCCGCTTGGCGAGATGCGGATTCTGTCGGGATATTTTCGCGGGGATCATTTCTCGGCGGCGCGTAGAACGCGGCTGGCGATGGCGCCGATCGGCCCCGATCTCGGCTGGTGCGAGGTGCCGGACGACCGCAACTACAACCGGCCGGTGAAAATCCCCTACGGCGCCAGCCATGAGCGGATGCGGCGCGATGATCGCCTCTATGACGCCTGCCTGGTGCTCGACTGGAACATGGCGCCGCGCCGGCGCGGCCGCGGCAGCGCCATCTTCTTCCACCTGGCGCGTCCGGGCTTCACGCCGACGCAAGGCTGCGTTGCGGTAACCGCGCGCACCATGGCGCGGCTGTTGCCGCTGATGTCGGATAAGACGGTGGTGAGGGTGGTCGGATAGGCAGTAGGCAGTAGGCAGTAGGCAGTAGGCAGTAGGCAGTAGGCAGTAGGCAGTAGGCAGTAGGCAGTAGGCAGTAGGCAGTAGGCAGTAGGGCCGGGTTTCGGCGCCGTCTCATTCTTCCCTACTGCCTAAGGCCTATTCACCACTGCCTAGTCCTCTGCCAGCCGATATCCAGCAGTCCCAGCCGGCCCAGCTCCCGGTCCATGGCGCGGGCGACATCCTTGCGTTCGCCGCCGATGTCGCGCAGCTCGCGGTCGGAGAGATCCTCGACGTCCTGGTGGGCGATATTTTGCTGGGTGAGGTGGACCGCGACCCGGGCGTGACGAAGCCAGTCGAGCACGGCGCGCAGCCAGGCCGGCCTAGCAATCGGTGCGTTGAAAGCGATGGTGGACATGGTGTGATCCGTTCCTCCGGATATCAAATCCGGTTTGATGGTGTTTCGATTGCACCCATCATGCCGGATTGAAAGACAAAGGAGAAACGAGTAGTTTTCTCCATATCATCAAGTTTTATTTGGAGATCGATTGGCCCGCCTGCTGCCTGGAACCCGTGCCTTGAGGACGCTGGAGGCGGCGGCCCGGCACCTCAATTTCACCCGTGCCGCGGACGAGCTTGGGCTGACGCCGGCGGCGGTCAGCCATCAGATCAAGGAAATCGAGGATCAGCTCGGCATCGTGCTGTTTACCCGTACCAGCCGCACCATCCGGTTGACCGAGGCAGGCACGGTGATGTTCGAGGCCTCGCTCGATGCGCTCGACCTGCTCAACCGGGCGGTGTCGCGGGCACAAAAGATGACGCGCGGCATGGCGCTCCTGAAAATTACGCTCGACCCGCAGTTTGCGACCAAATGGCTGATGCGGCGTGTCGACGATTTCCGCAAGCATCAGCCCGGGATCGAACTTCGCTTCGACATCACCTATGAGGTGCGCGATTTCGATCGCGACGACGTCGATATCGGCATTCGCTTCGGCACCGGGAAATATCCGGGCATTGTCAGCCACCGGCTGTTCGACAACATCATCATTCCGGTGTGCAGTCCGGCTTTGCTGACCTCCGGTCCCCCGCTTCGGGAGCCGCGCGATCTGTTTCGGCACACACTTGCCCATATCGTATGGGCGCGCCAAGGCGTGACCTGGCCGAACTGGCGCATGTGGATGGCGGCGGCAGGCATCGACGATTTTGATGACAGCCGCACCATCGTTTTCGGCTCTTCGTCAGATGCGGTGCAGGCGGCGCTCGACGGCAATGCCGTGGCGCTCGCCGATTTCGCCATGGTGGCCAACGACCTGTCGGAGGGACGGCTGGTGCGGCCGTTCGAACTCGGCCTCAAGGTCGCGGCCGAATTCGCCTATTTCCTGGTCTATCCGGCAGGGTCGGCAAACGACGCCCGGATCATCGCGTTCAAGGACTGGATCCTGGGCGAAGTCCACAACCCGCAACCGGATCCGACGCGGCGGACCTGGGACGAGTTGTAGGTCAGCCAGGGACGACAGGCGCGCCGAACCAGCCGATCACCGCGCCGATGATCAAAAGCACGCCGAGCCAGTGGCCGCCATCGATCAGGGTCAGGTCCCAGCCGAAATTCTCATAACGGTGGTTGGCCGTCAGCGTCGTGGCGACGAAGCCCAGCCAGAGGACGAAGCCGAAAACCAGGCCGGCGGTAAGGGCCGGCTCGCCGCCGGTCATCGCGCCGACCACCAGGGCCACGACCAGCGCCATGATCAGTTCGGCGATGAAGGAGATGACGAAGGGCAGTTTCGATTTGCTCATCGTTGCCGGATCGAGCTTGGCCGCCTTCAGCCACGGCTTGCTCAAGCCCATGTACCAGACGGCGCCGAACAGCCACGCCACCACGGCCGCGACAACGACCGCCAGCCAGTTCACTGCCGAAAAATCCATAAAGTCCTCCCCTCGAGCATGTCGCCCAAAAGCGTGAGCGGTTTGGGACAACGACATGCATATTCTTCAAATCAATGCGCGATGGAACGCCTGTTCGGCAGCGCCGTCAAGCGAAGCGCCAGACCGTGGTGCGCTTGACCAGCGCATCCTCCAGCGCCCGCGTCACCGCCACTTCGTAGACGGCCAAAGGCTCCAGTCCGGCCTTCGGCATGTAGGAGCGGCCGGGATCGCCGACGAGGATGTCTGCGCCGCGCGCCTTCAGCGTCGAAAACCACGGCATCAGCGTGTCGGCGAAGGATTTGTCGTAGAAGACGTCGCCGGCCAGGACCACGTCCCAGCCGACATCGGTGCCGATGCAGTCCGTGCCGCAAAACTCGATGGCAACGCCGTTGGCCTCGGCATTGAGGCGGATCGCCGTCTCGCAGAACGGGTCGATGTCGGCGGCGATCACTTGCGCAGCACCAGCCTTGGCGGCGGCGATGGCGACAAGCCCGGAGCCGGAGGCGAAGTCGAGTACGCGTTTGCTGCGCACTGCCGCAGGGTTGTCGAGGACATAGCGGGCAAGGCCCTGGCCGCCGGCCCAGGCAAAGGCCCAGAAGGGTGGCGGCAGGCCGATTTCGGTCAGTTCGTCCTCAGTCCGCTGCCAGAGGTCATGCGCCTCGTCGGCAAGGCGCAGAAGAATTTCCGGCACATGCGGCGGCGCCATCAGCGCCGTGTTGTCGAGAATGAACTTTTTCGCGCTGTTCGGCGTGAGGACCGTCACGGAGCCGGCGTCAGGCCGCCCATGTGGCAGACTTCCTTCCATTCGGCCGGAGTCACCGGCTGTACGGAAAGCCGCCCGAGCCGCACCAGCGCCATCTCGGCGAGCTTGGGATTGGCTTTGACCTGTTCCAGCGTCGGCGGGTTCGGCACGTCCTTGAAGGCGCGGATGTCGACGCATTCCCAGCGCGGATCGTCGGTGGTGCTGTCGGGATGGGCCAGCGCGCAGACTTCGGCAATGCCGACGACGGTCAGCCCCTCATTGGAGTGGTAGAAGAAGCCGAGATCGCCGATCTGCATCGCCTTCATGTTGTTGCGCGCCGCATAGTTGCGCACGCCGTCCCATTGCGTGCCGGCCTTGCCCTTGGCCTTCAGCGCCTCGAAGGAAAAGACCGAAGGTTCGGATTTGAACAGCCAGTAGTTCATGTCTTTGCTCCTCCTTGGCGTGGCCGGAATTAACTAGCCGCCGGCTTGTTGAAGGTCCAGTTCCACTGGCGGATTTCGACTGTTTCAAACAGCCCTGCCTTAGCATAGGGGTCGGCGGCCGACAGCGCCTGCGCAGCGGCCAGATCCGGCGCCTCCACCACGACGAGGCTACCGTTCGGCTTGCCGTCGGCATCGAGGAATGGGCCGGCGAAGGCCAGTTTCTTGTCGGCGTTCAGGCCTTCGAGAAAGGCGACGTGGACGGGCCGCGTGTCGACGCGTACCTGCAGGCTGCCGGGCTTGTCCTTGCAAATCAACGCAAACAGCATGTTTTCAAAACTCCGGTTTGGGATTACCACTACAGTCCGCCTTGAACTGCCGAAACCGCGTTTTTGCTTATATGGTGCCTTCGGGTCAATGCTAAATGACGATCTATCGTGTTGGATCTCCGCCACCGCTCAAGGCCAAGGCATTGAAATGATTGGCCCACTTGAGTTGACGAAAGTCACAGACGATATCGCTTCATCCGAAAGAGTAAACTCAGGCAACAGGGCTGCATTGCGAAAAAATATAGCGCCAAGCCTTCGCGATTACTGCTTGTGAAGACTCGACTGAATATTTCGTAAAGTCAAAAATAATCAATTTTCGATACACTCCCAGCGGGTTGTGAGAATGGGCTGGTTCTTCCAGGACGCCTGAACAGAGGACGCAATGGAGAACATCGCGGGTGACATGACAGTCAGCATCGACAACGCCACGCCTGCTTTCACGGCCAGCATGGAGACCGAGTGTGTCCTCGTCTCTGCAATCATTCCTTGCCTGAACGAGGAATTGACGATTGGCATCTGCATTCGCAAAGCCTTCGATGCCTTCTCGAGGCGCGGCATCAAGGGGGAAGTCGTCGTCGGCGACAATGGCTCCACGGATAGGTCGGTGGAGATTGCACAACAGTTGGGAGCGCGGGTCGTCCATCAGCCGGTAAAGGGCTATGGCGCGGCAATCAGCGCCGCGGCTCAAGCAGCCGAAGGCAAATATCTCATCATGGCCGATGCCGATGATTCCTACGACTGGAGCCAACTCGGCGATTTCATCGATGCGTTGGAACTGGGTGCGGAATTTGTCATGGGCAATCGGTTCGCCGGCGGTATTGAGCCGGGGGCCATGCCGCTATTGCATCGCTACCTGGGCAATCCCGTCCTGTCCACCATCGCTCGCTGGCTGCACAAATCTCCGATCCGCGACTTCCATTGCGGCATGCGCGGTTTCACTCGAGAGGCATTTCAGAAAATCGGCGCACGCTCGCCGGGAATGGAATTCGCCTCGGAAATGATCATCAATGCGCATCGCGCTGGGCTCGCCATTCGTGAAGTGCCGATCAAGCTCTACCCCGACAAGCGCAACCGCCCGCCGCATCTGCGTTCCTTCCGCGACGGTTGGCGCCATTTGCGGCTCATTATTGCTCACGCGCCGGACACGCTCTACCTGGTACCTGGCCTAACCCTGCTGGTGACGGGCATTGTCGGCCTGGCTTTGCTTTCGTCCGGCCCGATTCAGGTTAACGGGCATTATTTCGGCATCCACTTTGTCGCACTTGCGTCCATGGCAACGCTCATTGGACTGTCCGCAACACTGCTGGGCATGTTGGCTAAAGTGGCCATCGCCATCTATCACCCGGTTCAGAAGGGACGCGTCGTCCCCTGGCTTAAACGAGGACGCCCTTTGGAATGGCTGGTTGGCGGAGGTGTCTTGATCTTTGCCGGAGGGTTCGCGGTAAACCTGCTCCTCGCTCTCCAATGGTTGCTTGTCGACGAACCGATGGAGCAGTCCGTGCACCTCATATTCACCAGCAGCACTGCGTGCGTGGCTGGCGTGTTGATGACTCTGTCCGGTTTCGTGCTGAAGCTGCTGCTTGATAGTCTTGGCGATCCCGCTTCTTTCCGAAAGTAAGCTCGCAACATGAAAGCAAGCAGGGCTTCTCCGCGTATCTGGGACACTGACTGGCTGATATTGCGCGCGCTCGCCAGGCTGCTCAAAGAGCAGGCACGCGCCCATGTCAGACCGGAAACACTGATGGTCGATCTGGGTTGCGGCGACATGCCCTATGCCGGGATGATGCGGGAGATGCGGATCGACTATCGTGGTGCGGATATCGACGATGGCGGATCGCTGCGGATCGACGAGAACGGCCGGGTGCCGCTTGCCGACGGCGCCGCGGGCGCTGTCCTCTCCGTCCAGGTCCTGGAACATGTACGCGACCTCGACGCTTATTGCGCCGAAATCAGCCGGCTGCTGCGCGATGACGGTGTTCTGTTGTTATCCACGCATGGCACCTGGCTGTATCATCCCCACCCGGAAGATCATCGCCGCTGGACACGAACAGGCCTGATTGCCGATCTCGGGGATCGCGGCCTGGTTGTCGAGGACGTCAAGGCGATCGCCGGTCCGCTGGCCACGACCACGCTGATCCGTCTGACCGGCTTTGCCTTCTTCCTGCGCCGCATCCCGCTTGTTGGCGGCGCTTTCGCGTCGCTGCTGGCCGTGCTCATGAACCTGCGCGCGCTGCTGGAAGACACCATCACGCCAGCGTCGATACGCGACGACAATGGATGTGTGTTTCTCGTTCGGGCACATAAGGCGATCGTATGAACATGCGTGCGCCTTCCACTTACGTCGTTGTGGCGGCGCTGTGTCTGGCGCTCCACAACGCCGTGATGATACTTTCGGATCGTGCTGGATCGCCTTTGTGGCTGGCGGTCCTGTTGTCCTTCGGGATTGTAGCGGCAACCGGCTACGCCCTGCATGGCGTCTTCACGTTCCGCCAGCCTTTGGCCATGCCCGGCTTTGCGAGATATGTGCTGGCGATGTCGGCCAATGTTCCGCTGGCGTTCATCTTCACCTGGTTCTGGCGCGACTGGACAGGCCTGGCGATGCCTGTCGCGTCGCCGCTTGCGTCGATCTGCATGCTGGCGATCAACTTTGCACTCAGCCGCTGGGCGATCGGCGCGCCAAAATCCACGTCAGTCAGAAACCCATGAATTCCCAGATGACGATGCCCTCCATCGATCCGCACCTCCTGCAGCGTATCATGTCGCGCCATCTCGCCATGTACCGGAGCAAAGTGCCGTTCTACCAGGCCACGATGCTCGACAGCTTGCGGCAAGTGTGGGCTGGCGATCATCGCAGGCTGCTGGATGTCGGTGGAGGCACAGGCGTGATTGCGCAAGCCATGTCTGAGCTGTTTCCGCTGGAAGAAGTACAAACGGTGGATCTTGTCGACCGTTTCTGCCCTTCGTTAAGTGTGTCCACGCGCCAGTATGACGGCAAGACGTTGCCCTTCAGGGACGATGCGTTCGACGCGGCAACGCTCAACAACGTCATGCATCACGTGCCGCTTGCGGCGCGAGCAGCGCTTCTCAGGGAGATCCGGCGGGTGGTGGATGGACCGCTCTATATCAAGGACCATGAAAGCCGCCATGTGATGGATCGTCTACGCCTCATGGCAATGGACGCCATTGGAAACATCCCGTTCGGCGGAATGGTCTGGGCGCGCTATCTTGATCGTGCCGAATGGGAGAGGCTCGTCGCCGACAGCGGCTATCGAATTGCCGCACGCGCGGCGCCGTTGCGATATCGTAAAGGCCTGTACGGATGGCTGTTTCCGAACCGCCTTGAAGTGACGCTCCGTCTGGAGCGGGTTTGACGGGCAAGCCCTTGCGGATTTTGACGGTAAGCCATTTCTTCGAGGCGCATGGCGGCGGCATAGAACGCGTCGCCGGGCATCTTTGCCGCCGGTTCGCGGAAAACGGCATCGAAGCGTCCTGGGCTGCAAGCGATGCCGATGCACCGCCCGAGGGAAAAGTGCATGCGGTGCCGATTGCCTGCCTCCAGGTGATGGAAAAACGCAACGGCCTGCCGATGCCCATACCTCGTATGCGAGGAATAGCGGAATTGGCGCGCGCAGTGCGCGGCAGCGACTCAGTGGTGATGCATGATGCGCTCTACGCCACGTCGATCCTGGCAATGGTGGCGGCCAAAATTTACCGCAAGCGAACAGTGCTTGTTCAACACATCGCCAGCGTTCCGTTCTCTTCGCGCATCCTGCGCTTCGCGATGGCGCTCGCAAACCGTCTGGTGACGCGGCCTATGCTAAGGGCGGCGGATGCCCGCGTCTTTATCAGTGACACGGTGCGCCATGAGTTGCTCGGAACGCCCGCGCGGAACTCTTACAGGCTGCTTTTCAACGGCGTTGACCACAGCATTTTCCATCCATCGCGGGACTCGACCGGCGATGGGGGCTCTCCGGCGCGAGGACGTCGCGTTCTTTTCGTTGGCCGTTACGTCGAGAAAAAGGGACTGTCGGTGATCCGCGCGCTAGCGACCTTGCGGCCCGATCTCGAATTCTCGCTGGCGGGCGCCGGCTCGATCAGGCCCGGCGCCTGGCGACTTGCCAATGTTCGTGACCTCGGCACCCGGACGCCCGTGGAGTTGGCGGACCTCTATCGCACGGCAGATCTCTTGCTGCTGCCAAGCGTCGGTGAAGGGTATCCGCTTGTCATACAAGAGGCGATGGCCTGCGGCCTCCCGGTGATCTGCGGCGCTCCGGTCCACCTTGCCGACCCCGATGCAGCGGTCTGGCTGCGTGGCGTGAACATCGACCTCAGAGATCCCCTGGGGTCAGCGCGTCGTTGCGCCGACGCGATCGACGGCCTTGCCCTGACTGCCGCCGAGCGTGATGCGATGGCTGCCCATGCCCTGGCGCACTACGATTGGGAAAAGATGGCCCGCAGCGTCATCGCCTTGGCGTGCAATGGCCAAGCGGCGGCACCGACCGAGAACCGGCAAGGGAACGTTGCCGATGAATGACCGGGCCATCGTGAAAACCGACACCAGAAACGGTGATTTTTTCGGTATTGCCGAACGCCCGGCCATCATCGGCCTGAGCGTTCTGATTGCACTGAAAATCATCCTTCTTTTCGCGCTGGCCTATCGCAGCCGGTTCGTCATGGATGAGTTCGGCCAAGTCGGTTACGCGAAGTATCTCGGGAACGGCCTGTTTGACACTGTCCAACCGGCCAAGGCGGTAGGTTTCACGATTTTTTGCAAGCTGGCCATTCTCATTGGATGGGATGCGACGTCCATCATGTTCGTGGGGCGCTTCCAGATGGCGCTGCTCGCCTGCGCGACCATCGCGATGATTTACGCATGCGCACGCGCGCTCGGTCAGGACAGGCCGCGCGCGTTGGCGATTGTCCTGATCCTGCTGTGTTTTTCCAACGTCATGGAACGAATTTTCCGCACGATCTCGGAACCGCTGGCGCTGTTCTTCGCGGTAGCGGCGCTGTTGGTGGTCATCAGCGGGAATTCGGCAAGCGCGAGACGGATTGTCTTCGCTGGCATCCTTAGCGGCCTCGCCTTCCTGACGACCCAGAAATCCATCTACTTCAATGTCGCGCTAGGCATGGGATTGCTCGTCAACGCTTTTATTGCACGACAATACGGAGCGGGGATCAAGCGTAGCGCAGCCCTGGTGCTGGGCTGGATTGTGCCCATCGCCGCGTATTGCGTCATATTTGGCGGCGCCGACCCGCTCCCGATCGCCCGAGGCCTGATATTCGGCCCAGTTGAAGTCGCGAGCCGCGGCGGCGTCGAATATGGCGGCTTGCGACGTTTTGTGCTCCAGACGCTCGTTCACAACGCAGTCCTCTATGCATTCTGCTTTGGCGGAATCGTTCTTGGGTTGGTGCGTATCGGAGCGTTGGAAGAGAGACAGCGGATCGCGCTGACGTTCACCGCCGTCATCACGGCCCTGGTTTTCGTTCATGATCAGCCTTGGCCTTATGTCTTCATCATGGCCCTGCCATTCATGGCGCTGTGGTCGCTTGGAGTGCTCGATCGCAACGCGGCTGATGCATTGCCCGTGCGTTTGGCGGGGGCGTTGCTCGCGATTGCCGGAACGTTCAGCTACATCAGCAACGTCCTGTATCTGCGCATTGACAACCAGGCGCAGCTTGCGCTGATCGCCCGCGCCGAAGCGCTGGTCAAACCTGACGAGTTCTATTTCGACGGCATCGGAATGCTGCCCAATCGACAGGAGCCCTCCACCCTGTGGCTCGACAAGTACTATATTTTGAAAACATTGCGGGAAGGCAGCGAATCGGAAGCGTACAAAATCCTCTCGAACGCTCCGCCAAAGGTGATCATCTGGTCATATCGTATGGATTGGATCGATCCTGTGATTGCCCCCTTTATCCGCGACAGCTACGTCCAGATCGCTCCCAACATCAGAATGGCCGGCCGCCGCCTTCAGTCCGGTCGTCTGGACGTTTTCAAAGTGCCTGTCGCAGGACGATACAACCTGTATACGACGAACGGGCAGCTTGCAGATGGCGAGGTCGAGATTAATGGCGCCCCGCGGTCCTTGCCTTTGTCCTTGCAGGCCGGTGTCAGCGACGTTGTTCTGCGCAGCGGTCCGGCCGAGGCATTGCTGCTTCCGGAAGGTAATTACGAAAACCTAATCGTCGCCGGCGAGGACAATGCCGAGCTGTTCACGGGAGTTTACAATTAAATATCGGTTTCGGTCTTCAGCGGCCGGGTCATCAATGCCGTCACAGCCTGCCGAATGGTGATCGTGCCATCCAGTATCGCCGACACGGCAGCGATGATCGGCGCGTCGATGCCGCGCTCGATGGCGATGCGGGCAGCAATCCCAGCTGTCGGGACGCCTTCGGCCAGCGGCAGGCCGGCCAAGGGTTTGCCTTGTCCCAAGGCCAAGCCGTAGGCGAAATTGCGCGATTGGGCGGAAGAACAGGTGAGCAAAAGGTCACCAAGGCCGGAAAGCCCCATCAGCGTCTCCGGTTTTGCGCCGAAGGACGCACCGATGCGGCGCAGTTCGACGAAGCCGCGCGTCACCATGGCGGCCTGTGCGCTGGCGCCGAGCCCGGCGCCGGTGACCGCACCGGCGGCGATGGCAAAGACATTCTTCAAGGCGCCGCCGATTTCGACGCCGATCAAATCGTCGCTGGAATAGCAGCGCAGGTTTTGCGCCGAAAAGCGGCCGGCAAGCTCGGCCGCCAAGGCATCGTCGCGGGCGGCGACCACGACAGCGGTCGGCAGACCCCTGGCGACATCGGTGGCAAAGCTCGGACCGGACAGGGCCGCGACCGAAGCGCCCGGCAGGATGTCCGCGACGATTGCCGACAGCAGCGCGCCGGTGTCGCGTTCGATACCCTTGGCGCAGAGAACCAGCGGGACGCCTTGCGGCATATGGGGCTTTGCCGTCGTCAGCATGGCGCGCAGCGCTTGCGCCGGCGCTACCGCCAGCACGCAATCGGCGTCGTCAAGGGCCGCGCCGATATCGCTGGTCGCCGCGATGCCGGGCTCGATGGCGATGCCGGGGAGATATCGCGGATTCTCGCCGCGGCGGATCGCGGAAACCGTTTCTTCATCGCGGGCATAGAGTCGGACATCATGGCCGGCGCGCAGCATGGCCAGCGCCAGCGCGGTGCCCCAGGCGCCGCCGCCGAGCACGGCGACGCGCCAACCGGTCTTGTCCCTGTCGCTTGTCTTGCTGGCGCTCATGCTTTCGCTCCGCGCCGGCCGGAGCCGACCATCGGCGCCGAAATGCCGTCCAGCGGCCAGCGCGAGCGCGGCACGAAATCGAAGCCGTTTTCCTCGGCCATGCCCGCCCGCAATCGCTCGATGCCTGCCCAGGCGATCATCGCTGCATTGTCGGTGCATAGTTTCAGCGGCGGCGCGACAAAGGCGAAGCCGGCCTCGGCGCACTGCTTCTGCAGCGTCGCCTTGATCGTGCTGTTGGCGGCGACGCCGCCGGCAACGACCAATGAGGGCGTGGCCTTATCCGGAAACTCCTGGCGGAAGCGGGCAAGCGCGCGTGAAACGCGGTCGCCCAGCGCATCGGCCACCGCCGCCTGGAACGAGGCGCAGATGTCGGCGACGTCCTGCTCGCTCAGCGGCTGGATGGCTGTTGCGGCCTGGCGTACGGCGGTCTTGAGGCCGGAGAAGGAGAAATCAGGCTGCGCCGAGCCTTTCATCGGCCGTGGAAAGGCAAAGCGCGTCGCATCGCCCGTGGCCGCAGCTTTCTCGACATTCGGACCGCCGGGATAGGGCAGGCCAAGCATTTTCGCCGTCTTGTCGAAAGCTTCGCCGAGCGCATCGTCGATGGTGGTCGCCCAGCGCTGGTAGTCGCCGACGCCGCGCACGGCGACGATCTGGGTGTGACCACCGGAGACCAGTAGCAGCAGATACGGAAAGTCGAGCCCGTCGGTCAGCCTTGCGGTCAGCGCGTGGCCTTCGAGATGGTTGATGGCGATCAGCGGCTTGCCGGCCGCCGCGGCAATCGCCTTGGCCGTCATCAGGCCGACGATTAGCCCGCCGACAAGGCCGGGGCCGGCGGTGGCGGCAATGGCGTCAATGTCGGCAAGCGTTGTGCCCGAATCGGCAAGAGCCGCCTCGACAATGCCGTCCAGCGCCTCGACATGGGCGCGCGCCGCAATCTCCGGCACGACGCCGCCAAAGGCGGCATGCTCCTCGATCTGGCTGAGCACGATGTTGGACGAAATCACCGGCGCGGAAGCGCCGTCCAGCGTCACCACGCTGGCGGCGGTCTCGTCACAACTCGTCTCAATGCCCAGAACGCGGATCAATTCGTCGCTGTCTCCAGAGATTGTGTCGCCGGACGTTCCTCGTTAGAGGGAGTGCCGGAAACGCAAAGCCAGCCGGGGGTTATCACGGACCGCGCGCCATGCAAACTTTGAAAATCGGAACACGCGGCAGCCCGCTGGCCCTGGCGCAGGCGCATGAAACGCAAGCGCGGCTGATGGAAGCGCACGGCATGCCGGCGGAAGCGTTCGAGGTCGTCGTCATCTCGACCAGCGGCGACCGCATCCAGGACCGGCCGCTGTCGGAAGCCGGCGGCAAGGGGCTGTTCACCAAGGAGATTGAAGAGGCGCTGCTGGCCGGCACGATCGACATCGCCGTCCATTCCTCCAAGGACATGCCGACGGTGCTGCCGGATGGGCTTGAGCTTTCCGCCTTCCTGCCGCGTGAGGATGCGCGCGATGCCTTTATCGGCAAGGCGGCGAAAAGGATCATCGACCTGCCGCAGGGCGCCAAGGTCGGCTCGTCATCGCTGCGGCGCCAGGCGCTGATCCGGCGCATGCGGCCGGACCTCGATGTCGTGATGTTCCGCGGCAATGTGCAGACCAGGCTGCGTAAACTGGAAGAAGGCGTCGCCGAAGGCACTATCCTCGCCCATGCCGGGCTGAAACGGCTCGGGCTCGGCCACGTCATTACCGATCTGATGCCGCTCGATGCCTTTCCGCCGGCGCCGGGGCAAGGCGCGATCGGCATCGAGACCCGCATTGGCGACAGCAAGGTCGAAAAGATGCTGGTGGCCATCCACGACGTGCCAACGGGCCAGGCGCTGGCCTGCGAGCGCGCCTTCCTGGCGGCGCTCGACGGCTCTTGCCGCACGCCGATCGCCGGCTATGCGACCGTAGCGGGCGGAAAATTGGTTTTCGCCGGGCTGATCATTTCGCCCGATGGCACGCAATCGCATGAGGTCAAGGCCGAAGGCCTGGCGCTGGATGCCGCTGACATCGGCACGGACGCTGCCAGGATGGTACGGGTCAAGGCCGGCGAAACCTTCTTCGACGGCTGGGTCTGACATGCGTGTCCTGGTGACGCGGCCACAACCCGGGGCATCGCGTACCATGCGACGGCTGCAGGAGCTGGGATTTGAGCCGATTCTTTTGCCATTGACCGAAACGGTGGCGCTGCCAGTCGCTGCAAACGCCGAAGGCGACAACGTCGCGGCTGTTGCAATCACCAGCGCCAATGCCGTTCGCCATGCGCCGAAAGAGCTCATCGCCGCGCTTGCTGCCTTGCCTTGCCACGCCGTCGGCCACAGGACGGCTGAAGCGGCGCGTGCGGCAGGGTTTTTGTCGGTCAGTGAGGGGCCGGGCGACGCCGATAAGCTTGCGGAAGCGATTGGCGCCGGCCTTTCCGGCAAGGCGATCGTCTATCTCTGCGGGCTTGTGCGGTTTCCGGCCTTCGAGACGCGGCTGCGGGAGGCCGGGGTCGAGGTCCGCCCCATCGAGACCTATGATACGATTTCGCTCGACTATTCCGACGATGAAATCCGTACGCGCCTGTCCGATCAGGCGGTCAATGCGGTGCTGCTCTATTCAGCCAAGGCGGCGGCGGCGTTGCACGCCTTGGCCAACCGTGCGGAACTGCGCGATCTCTTTGAAACCACGCGAATTTTTGCCCTGTCCGAGCGCATCGCATCGTCGCTTGGCGGTGGCGCCGGCAAAAAAATTCAGGTTGCGCGGGAACCGCGGGAGGAGGCGCTGCTTGAGCTGTTGCGTGACGGCGACTGAGCCCCGTGTCATCACGCCGCCCCTTTTCACCTGATGATGATGTGCTAGACCACTTTTCAAACCATCACGCGCCATCGGGCGCCCAGACGAAGCAGGATTGCGGAGCCCAGGCATGGTCAAGACGCCGAAGATGCGACATTCGAAAAATCGCCGCGAGCCGGTGACCATCGAACTCGAGCCCGGCGCCGTCTCGCGCATTGTCGACGCGGATGCCGCCAATGCGGATGAAGTCGAGGCCCCGGCCGATTCGGTTACGGCCGAGGAAGCGGCTACCATGGCCGATGCGCAGGCGGAGACGCCTGACGAGCCCGTTCATGCCGACCAGGCCGATCTCGAGCCGTGGGAGCATTCCGACGCTGCCGCGCCGGAGAGCGATGCCAAAGCGTCCGCCCAAGCCGAGCAGCCTTATCCCGCCGCCTCGGACGCGCCACCGCGCGCCAGGACCTCCGATTACAGTTTCGAGGATGCCTCGCCCAAGCCGAGTGCACCTAAGGAAACGCCAAAGACAGCCGGGAACCAGCCCATGGCAGCGCAGCCGAAGCGCACGAGCGGTATTGCTGCCGGCATCATTGGCGGTGTCATTGCGCTGGCCGCCGCCGGCGGGCTACAGTTTGCCGGCGTACTCGGCACTCCGGGGTCGGGCGGTGGCGCGGTCTCGCTCGACGGCGTCAATGGCGAGATCGCCTCGCTGAAGAGCGAAATCGCCGACCTCAGGGAAGCCGGCGGCAATGGCAATGCGGCGGCCAAGGTCGACGGGCTGTCGTCGGCGCTGGATCAGGTGAAAGCCGATGTCGCATCGCTGAAATCGGCGGTCGAAAAAGGCGGCGCCGGCGACAATGCCGGGCTTGCCGCGCTTGGCGACAAGGTCAAGCAGATAGAGACGGCCGTCGCCGCCCTCGGCCAGGCTGGCAGCACGGCGCCGGTCGATCTCGCGCCGCTCAACGAAAAGCTTTCGAGTCTCGATGCGCTGGTGAAATCGGCCGACGAGGCGGCCAAGGCGCAGGAAGGCAAGATCGCTGCACTTGAACAGTCGGTGACGCAGCTCTCCGGCAAGGTCGATGCGCAGGCCTCGCAGCCGAAGATCGCAATGGCCATCGCCGCTTCGGCCCTGAAGGCGGCGCTCGACCGCGGCGCGCCGTTCGCCGCCGAGTTGGAGACGTTCGCGGCGATCTCGCCCGATGCGCCGCAGATTGCAGCGCTGCGTCCCTATGCCGAAAAGGGCGTACCGACCCGCACCGAAATCGCCGGCGAGGCCGATGCTGCCGCCAATGCGATGGTCGCTGCCGCGACGCCGGTCGACGAAAATGCCGGCTTCTTCCAGAACCTTTTGTCGAGCGCCGAATCGCTGGTCAAGGTGCGGCCGATCGGCGCCGTCGAAGGCGCCGGCGCGCCCGAAACCGTGGCGCGCATGGAGGTGGCGGTCAATCAGGGCGATTACGCCAAGGCGCTCAGCGAATATGCGACGCTTCCGGATGCGGTCAAGGCGGCGGGCGTCGACTTTGCCGGCAAACTGAAGGCACGCATCGAGGTCGAGACGCAGGTCGACGCGCTGATTGCGGGCGCGATGAAGGCATGAGGACGACACGATGATCCGCATTCTCATCTTCCTAGCCGCCGTCTTCGCGCTCGGCCTCGGCTTTGCCTGGCTGGCCGACCGGCCCGGCGAGATGGTCGTCACCTTCAACGGCTACCTGTATCAGGTCAGCCTGATGGTGGCGGCGGTGGCCATCGTTGCCGTCGTCGCCGCGGTGATGATCGTCTGGTGGTTGATCAAGTCGCTGTGGAACAGCCCCTACACGATCTCGCGCTATTTTCGCGTGCGCCGCCGCGACCGCGGCTACCAGGCGCTGTCGACCGGCATGATCGCCGCCGGCGCCGGCGATGGCGCACTGGCGCGCAAGAAGACCAAGGAAGCGGCCAAGCTGATCCGCTCCGACCAGGAACCGCTGATCCATCTGCTCGAAGCGCAGGCCTCGCTGCTCGAAGGCGACCATGAGGGCGCGCGCGAAAAGTTCGAGGCCATGCTCGACGATCCCGAAATGCGGCTGCTCGGCCTGCGCGGGCTCTATCTCGAAGCCGAACGGCTGGGCGACCGCAACGCGGCGCGCCACTATGCCGGCCGCGCCGCTGCCGTGGCGCCGCAACTGGCCTGGGCCGCCGAATCGACGCTGGAAGATTTGACCGGGCGCGGTGACTGGGACGGCGCGCTGAAGCTGGTCGAGGCGCAGAAATCGACGCGGCAAATCGAACGCGACGCCGCCAACCGTCGCCGCGCCGTGCTTTTGACCGCCAAGGCGCAGGCGCTGACCGACAGCGATCCCAATGCGGCGCGGACAGCGGCAGTCGAGGCCAACAAACTCGCGCCCGATTTCGCCCCGGCCGCGGTTGCCGCGGCCAATCTTCTGTTCAAGCAGAACGATATCCGCAAGGGCTCTAAAATCCTCGAAGCCGCCTGGAAGGCGGAGCCGCATCCGGAAATCGCCGAGCTCTACACCCATGCAAGGCCGGGCGATGCGGTGGTCGACCGCCTCAACCGGGCGAAGAAGCTGCAGGAGCTGAAGCGCAACAACGCCGAATCGTCGATGACGGTGGCGCGCGCCGCGCTCGACGCGCACGATTTTTCCACCGCCCGCCGCGAGGCGGAAGCGGCGATCCGCATGGATCGCCGGGAAGGCGCTTACCTGCTGCTGGCCGATATCGAGGAGGCCGAGACCGGCGACCAGGGCAAGATCAGGCAATTGCTGTCCAAGGCGGTCAGGGCGCCGCGCGATCCGGCCTGGGTCGCCGACGGCGTCGTTTCCGAACGCTGGGCGCCTGTGTCGCCGGTCAGCGGCAAGCTCGACGCCTTCGCCTGGCGCGCGCCGATGGAGCGGCTCGGCCAGCTCATCGACAGCCATGAGGAAACGCCGGCGGCCAATGTGCCGGTGCTTGAGGCCCCCGCCAAGCCGGCAAAGGAAGCCGAGGTGATCGACCATCCGGCCCTAGCCAAGACGATCAGCGAGGCGCCGACCGAGCCGAAGTCTGCCGTGGGCGACGACCATGTCACGCCGATCACCGCCGCTGCATTCGCCGCGGTGCCGACGGATGCCGAGCCCGTCGAGCCTGCCGAAGAACTGACACGACTGCCGGATGATCCCGGCGTCGACCCTGAAGACGAAGCAGAGAAATCACCGCGCCGGTTCCGCCTGTTCTAATCCCTGACCTGATGTGAGCACCATGTTCGAACGCGTTCTGGCCTTCCTGAAAGACCTGCCCTCCGGGGCCGGGGCTCGCGCCAATGCGGACGATCCACGCGTCGCCGCGTCAGCTTTGCTCTATCATGTGATGAATGCCGATGGCGTGCGCCAGGATGTCGAATGGGAGCGGTTCAAGCAGGTGCTGGCTGAGAGCTATTCGATCAGCGGCGACGAGCTCGATGCGCTGGCTGCCGCCGGCGAGCGCGCCGACAATGAGGCGATCGACCTCTATGCCTTTACCAGCGTGTTGAAGCGCCATCTCGACGCCGACGCGCGAAAGGCTTTTATCGGCCTGATGTGGGAGATCGTCTATGCCGACGGCGAACTGCATGAGCTGGAGGACAATACCGTCTGGCGCGTCGCCGAATTGATCGGCGTGGAGCGCCACGACCGCGTCGAGGCTCGCCGCAAAGCGGCGGCCGCCGCGCCCGGCGCCAGCGGAACGTCGAGCGACGAATAGGATCCTGCCCTTCCATGCCGCCCAGACCGAGCTCGAAACCGAAAATCCTGATCGTGCTGCATCAGGAGACTTCGAGCCCCGGCCGGGTCGGCCACATGCTGCTCGAGGAAGGTTTCGATCTCGACATCCGCCGGCCGCCGCTCGGCGACAGCCTGCCGGAGACGCTCGAGGGGCATGCCGGCGCCGTTGTGTTCGGCGGGCCGATGAGCGCCAATGACGAGGATGAGTTCGTCCGCCGCGAGACCAACTGGCTGAACGTACCGCTGCGTGAGAACCGGCCCTTCCTTGGCATCTGCCTTGGCGCGCAGATGCTGGCCAACCATCTCGGCGGCAAGGTCGAGGGTCATGGCGAGGGGCTGGTCGAGATCGGCTGGTATCCGCTGAAGCCGACCGAGGCCGGCAAAAAGCTGATGCACTGGCCCGACATGGTCTACCAGTTTCACCGCGAAGGCTTCTCCCTGCCCAGGGATGCGACCCTTCTGGCGACCGCCGAAACCTACCCCAACCAGGCCTTTCGCTATGGCGACAATGCCTGGGGCATCCAGTTCCATGGTGAGCTGACAAGGTTGATGATGCAGCGCTGGGTGGTGCGCGGCGCACACCGCTTCGAACTGCCAGGCGCGCAGCCCGGCCGCGACCATCTCGGCGGACGACTGATCTGGGACATGCATCTCAAGCGCTGGCTCAGCGAATTCCTGGGCCTGATCTTCGGCAAGCCGGCTGCGGGATAGAATAAGATCCCATTACCCCGACGCCGCGAATTCGTGACCCTACTCGGCGGCCGTCTCCGGTGGCGCCTCTGCCGGCGCCGAAGGCTCGGCCTCTGCACGGGGCTTGCGCCGTGAAACCAGCGACCTGAGCGTGACGTAGAACACCGGCGTCAGGAACAGGCCGACGAAGGTGACGCCGAGCATGCCGGAGAACACCGCGGTGCCGAGCGACTGGCGCATTTCCGCGCCCGGGCCGGTTGCGATCATCAGCGGCACGACGCCGAGGATGAACGCGAAGGCGGTCATCAGGATCGGCCGCAGCCTGAGCCGGCAGGCTTCGACGGCAGCCTCGGCGACCGACAGGCCGCGTTCTTGCGCCTGCCGCGCGAATTCGACGATCAGGATCGCGTTCTTGGCGGCAAGCCCGATCAGCACGATGAGGCCGATCTGCACGAGGATGTTGTTGTCCAGCCCTCGCAAAGACACGCCGAGCAACGCCGCGAGCACGCCGAGCGGCACCACCAGCACAATGGCGAACGGCAGCACCCAGCTTTCATATTGCGCCGCCAGCGCCAGGAACACGAACAGCACCGACAGTCCGAAGATATAGACAGCGGCATTGCCGGTGTTGCGTTCCTGATAGGCGAGCTCGGTCCATTCATAGGAGGTACCGGCCGGCAGTGTCTTTGCCGTGATCCCTTCCATCAATGCCAGCGCGTCGCCCGTGGAAACGCCGGGCGCGGCGTTGCCCTGCAGCGGCACCGAGACATACATGTTGTAGCGCTGGACCAGCGCCGGGCCGGTGACATCGCGGATCTCGATCAACGTGCCGAGCGGAACCAGCGCGCCGGTCGCCGAGCGCACCTTCAGTTTCAAGATGTCGGCGCGATCGAGGCGGAACGCCTGGTCGGCCTGCGCCCGCACCTGGTAGACGCGCCCGAAAGCGTTGAAGTCGTTGACGTAGGCGGTGCCCAGATTGATCGACAGCGTCTCGAAGATGTTGGGGATCGGCACGTTCAGGATGCGCGCCTTGTCGCGATCGATCGCCAGGAAGAATTGCGGGCTCGACGCGGAGAAGGTGGTGAACACGCCTGTCAGCCCCGGCGTCTTGTTGGCCTTGCCGGCGATTTCGTAGGCAAGCGCCAGGATCTGCCGCATGTCGGCGCTGTTGCGCTCTTGGATCTGCAGCTTGAAGCCGCCGGCATTGCCGACGCCGCGGATCGGCGGCGGCGGCAGTGCGATAATGAAGGCTTCCTTGATGCTTTGCAGGCTGCCGAACAGATTGCCGATGACCTGGGTCGCCGACTGGCCGGCTTTCAGCCGCTCGTCAAACGGCTTGAACCTGGCGAAGATCACGCCCGCGTTGCTGGCGTTGGTGAAGGTCGCGCCGGAGAAGCCGGCGAAGGCGACTGCGTAGTCGACGCCTGGCGTTTTCTGGATGATCTGCGACGCCTGCTGGATGACCGCATCGGTCCTCGACAGCGAGGCGCCGTCCGGCAACTGGATGACGACGATCGCATAGCCCTGGTCGAGCGACGGAATGAAACCGCGCGGCACCGTTTGCACCATGTAGACCGTGGCGCAGATGAGGGCTACGAAAACGGCCAGCATGGCGGCGATCGTTATCCGCGAGCCGACCAGCACGCGGATGATGCTCGAATACCAATGAGCGAGCCTGTCGAAGCCGCGATTGAAGCCGTCGGCGAGCGCTCGTCCGAACCGCGCCAGGAAAAAGCGCGGCGGCGCCGCCGCGGCGTGGTGCGGCTTGAACAGCAATGCGGCCAGCGCCGGCGAAAGCGTCAGCGAATTGAATGCCGAGATCGCCGTCGACACCGCGATGGTGATCGCAAACTGCAGGTAGAACTGCCCGGAAATGCCGGGGATGAAGGCCGTCGGTACGAACACGGCTATCAGCACCAGCGAGATCGCGATGACGGCCGTTCCGACTTCGTCCATGGTCAGGTGCGACGCCGGATTGGGCGCCAGCCCTGTGGCGATATTGCGCTCGACGTTTTCGACCACGACGATCGCATCGTCGACGACGATGCCGATCGCCAGAACGAGGCCGAACAGCGTCAGCATGTTGAGCGAGAAGCCGGCGGCGTAAAGCACCGCCAGCGTGCCGATCAGCGACACGGGGATCGCCACGATCGGCACGATCGCCATGCGCCACGATTGCAGGAAGACGATGATGACGATGATGACCAGCACCATCGCCTCGAGGATCGTCTTGTAGACCTCCTGGATCGACTCGGCGACGAACTCGGTCGGATTGTAGACGATGTCGTAGCTCAACCCCTTCGGGAAGTCGCCGGAAAGCTCCTTCATCTTGTCCTGGATCTCTGCGGCTGCGGCGAGCGCATTGGTGCCCGGCCGCTGGAAGATGGCGAGCGCCACCGCCGGTTTGCCGTTGAGATAGGAGTTGGTGACGTAATCCTTGGCGCCGAGCTCGATGCGCGCCACGTCCTGAAGCTGGATCAGGCGGCCGTCCTCGGTCGATTTGACGATCACGTATCGGAAGTCGCGTGCGTCGTTGAAGCGGCCTTGCGTGGTGACTGTGTACTGGAACGCCGTGCCGGTGTTGGTCGGCGGCGCGCCGATCGAGCCGCCAGACACCTGGACGTTCTGGTCGCGCAGCGCCTGCACCACATCGCCCGAGGTCATCCCCAGGGCGGACAGTTTTTCCGGATCGAGCCAGATGCGCAGCGAATATTCGCGTTCGCCGAAGATGATGAGGTCGCCGACGCCATCTAACCTGAGCAGTATGTCGCGCACCCGCGAGCGGGCGTAGTTCGAGACGTAGAGCTGGTCGTAGGTATTGTCGGGCGACAGCATGTGCACGACCATCATCAGGTCGGGCGAGCTCTTGATGGTGGTGATGCCGAGGCGACGGACTTCTTCGGGCAGGCGCGGCTCGGCGACCGACACGCGGTTCTGCACCAGCACCTGCGCCTGGTCGAGATCGGTGCCCAGCTTGAAGGTGATGGTCAGCGCCATCGCCCCGTCGCCCGACGAATAGGACGACATGTAGAGCATGCCCTCGACGCCGTTGATCTCCTGCTCGATCGGCGTTGCCACTGTCGCTGCGATCGTCTCGGCGTCGGCGCCCGGATACTGGGCGCGAACGACGATGGTCGGCGGCGCGATCTCGGGATATTGCGCGACCGGCAGCTGGGTATAGGCAATCCCGCCGAGGATCAGCAGGACGATCGAAACGACCGATGCGAAGATCGGACGGTCGACGAAGAAATGGGCGAACCTCATTGCGGCAACCCGGCGGTTTCGACCTTGGGCGGCAACGTCACCATCTCGACCTTCACCTTGGTGCCGGGCCTGGCGTGCATCAGCCCGTTGACGATGATCGTCTCGTTGCCGGTCAGGCCCGAGCGGATCACCCGGTAGCCGTCGAGAAGCGGGCCGGTGCGCACGGGCTTCGCCGACACCATCCCGGCCTCATCCACCAGCAACACGATGCGGCGATCCTGATCGGCGCCGATCGCCTCGTCGGGCACCAGCACGCCGCTATGCGGCAGCGACCCCGGCACGTTGATGCGCCCGAACATGCCTGGCTGGAGAACGCCGTCGGCGTTGGGAAAACTTGCACGCACCCGCATGGTGCCGGTCGCGTTGTCGATCCGGTTCTCGGCAAAGTCGAGCTTGCCTTTGAATACCGCCTCCGCGCGGTCGGCGACGCGCACCACCACCTCGAGCCCGCCGGCGCCTTCCTGCATGCTACCGCCGCGCTCCTTCGCGTCGCGGGCATAGCTGAAATACAGGCGCTCATCGACGTCGAAATAGAAGTCGATCGGATCGCGCGTAACGATGGTCGTCAGCAAGGTGGAATCCGGCTGCACGAGGTTGCCGACCGACACCAGCCGGCGGTCGATGCGGCCGGACAAGGGCGCCTTGATCTCGGTGAATTCCATGTTCAGGCTGGCCGTCGTCAGCGCAGCCGTCGCGCCCTGCATCTGCGCCTGCGCCGAAAGGTATTCCCGCCGGCGGTCGTCGACCGTCGCGGTTGAGATATTGCCGGTCTTGGCGAGTTCGTCGGCGCGATCCAGCTGCATCTTGGAGAATTCGAGCAGTGACTTGGCGACGTCCACTTGCGACTTGGCGGCATCATAAGCCGCCTGGTACGGACGCTGGTCGATGGTGAAGAGCAGGTCGCCCTTGTTGACCAGTGCGCCGTCCTGGAAGCTGACCTTGTCCAGATAGCCGCTGACGCGCGAACGGATGGCGACCTGGTCGACGGCTTCGAAGCGCCCGACGAACTCGTCGTCTTCGACGATTTCACGGACCACCGGCTTGGCCGCCGTCACCACGGGTAGCTGCTGGTCCTGCGCAAACGCAGTGCTGCTGAAAGCCATGCCGAGCAGAAATGCCGCCGACACGGCGGCGCGGGCAAGCCAGCCGGCCGATCGACAGGGTCGCCCGCCCGCGTCGCGATGCAATTGCCCATTCCCTGGGGTGTCCATTTGCGTCCTCGCTCGCTGGACCCGGAGGTCGGTTGATCCGCTTCTACGCTTAAGGCTTCTCGTCGAGATCAGAGCACTGCAGTGTTGTGCATGGCAACATGATCATTTTCCATGTGGGCTGAAATGTCCACCCTGTGGCTGCCCCGCCACCTGGCTAGTCCGTCCCAGAACCGGACCGTCCGCTTCCGGCCCATCTCAGCCGTTGTCGGCGCAAAACTGATTTGGACCGAGCGCCGGATCCAGCGGCTTACTCAATCAGTTGCGGCTGTTGAGATGTCGCACCCGGCGTAGCTGCGGAAACAGCACTGCCCATAGACCAGCGACGGCGATGGCGCCGACGCCGCCGATCACCACCGCCGGCACGGTGCCGATCAGTGCTGCCATGGTGCCGGCGCGGAATTCACCGACTTCGTTGGAGGCGCCGACGAAGACCTGGTTGACAGCGTTGACGCGACCGCGCACCTCGTCGGGTGTCCACAGCTGGATCAGCGTTTCCCTGATATAGACGCTGAACATGTCGGTGGCGCCGAGCCCGGCAAGGGCCAGGATCGACAGCCAGGTGATGGTGGAAACGCCGAACAGCACGGTGAAGGCGCCAAACCCAGCGACGAAGCCGAGCATGATCTTGCCGGCATTGTCGCGCAGCGGATGCCCGGCGAGCCAGACCGCGACGCAGATGGCGCCGATGCCGGGCGCCGAGCGCAGCAGGCCAAGGCCCCAGGGGCCGAGCTCGAGAATATCGCGGGCATAGACCGGCAGCAGCGCCGAGGCGCCGGACAAAAGCACGGCGAATAAGTCGAGCGAGATGGCGCCAAGCACGATCTTCTCGCTCCAGATATAGCGGAAGCCGGCAAACAAGGTTTCCATCGTCGGCTTGTCGGTGGCGCTCTGCTGGGCGGGTTTGGGAATGGTGAAGATCAGCAGACCAGCCGCCAACATCAGCACGGAGGCAGTGGCGTACGCGGCTTCGGCCGAGACGCCGTAGAGCAGGCCGCCGGCGACCGGGCCGACAATGGTTGCCGTCTGCCAGGCGGATGAGTTCCAGGCAATCGCGTTGCCGAAATCCTCCGGCGGCACCAGATTAGCGAACAGCGACGACGAGGCCGGGCCGTAAAAGGCGCGCGCCATGCCGAACAGCGCCAGCACGATGAAGATCGGCAGCGGACTGACGAGACCATGCAGCGTGAAATACAAGAGAACAAGCGCACAGCCTGCCTCGATTACCGTCGCCAGCGCCATGATCAGGCGGCGGCCGAAGCGGTCGGCGACGACGCCGGTGACCAGCACCAGCAGCAGCGACGGCAGGAACTGGACGATGCCGACAATGCCGAGATCGAAGGGATCGCGCGTCAGATCATAGATTTGCCAGCCGACGGCGACCGACACGATCATGGTGGCGAAGGTGGTGAGGAAACGCGCCGCCCAGTAGCTCAGGAAGGAGCGGTGGCGGAAAGCGGCGTAGCGCTGCTCTGGCGGCGTATGGGAATGGGATGTCATGGAATATGGCCCCGTTGCGATGGCACTGGAGCGACGTGCGTCCACTTGGACGCACAAAGTACGCTCCAGAACTTTTTGATTTCGCATCGGCCCGAAAATCGAAACCGATTTTCGGGCCGATGCGATGCCGGCGGGGCACTTCCCGAATGGGCGCTGTTCCGGCCAATGAGACTTGATCAAAGTTCGAGGCGCGTATGCGTTATAATCGGGCCTGGATCAAGAGTTTTTCGTCCAACCCGCCTGACCGCACGCGGACGTTACTGCCTCAGCGCGGCGGAAATGGCGTCGAGGCCACCTTGCAACTCGGCCTCTTTCGGCCAGCCAAAGCCAACGCGGAAAAAGCGCTTCGGCATGTCGAACCAGTGGCCCGGGCCGACATAGGTGCCATGGCTTTCCAGCAGCTTGATGTAGAAGCGGTCGAGGTCGAAGCCGGCATCGACATTCAGCCTGGGAAAGCCGACAACGCCGCCCTGCGGCCGCACCCAGTCGACCAGGGGCTCGCGGTCGATCCAGGCCTGCACGATGTCGCGGCGCTTTGCCATATCCGGCAGCAGTGCGGCTAGGAAGGCGCCGCGGCGCTCCAGCATGCCGCGCGCAATGCCTTCGTCGATGACGCTGCCGCAGATGCCGATCTGCTCCTTGGCCGCGAGGAAGCGTTCCTGTAATTCGGCATCCCTGGTGATCAGCCAGCCGATGCGAATGCCGGGAATGCCGAAGGCTTTCGACAGTGACGAGACACTGATCGCCTTGGGGCTGAGCGAAGCCGCCGCCGGCAAGCGCTTTCCGTAGGAGAGGTCGCGATAGGTCTCGTCGACCAGCAGATGGCAGTTGTGGCTCTCGGCGAGCGCAATCAACGCATCGAGGTCGGCTCTGGCCATCATGGTGCCTGTCGGGTTGTGCGGGCAGGTGACGCTGATCAGCTTCGTGTTTGGTTGCAGCTGCGCCGCGACGCGGCCGACATCGATGGCGAAGCCTGCATCGAAGTCGAGGTCGACATAGGAGATGGCGCAGCCGATCGCCTTCGGCGTCTCGATGTTGGTGGCATAGTTCGGCCTGACCACGACGAGATGGTCGCGCTCGGACAAAAGCGAGGTCGAGATGATGAACAGGGCGCCCGCCGCCCCCGCCGTGACCAGCACATCGTCAGGCGAAATGCCTTTATCCTGCGCCGCGATCAGCGCCCGCAGCTCCTTGTCGCCGCGATGCTCGCCGTAGAACAGCGTGAGATCCGGCAGCGACAGGCCGATGTCGGAGAGTTTCTGGTCGGCGATCGAGCTTTCCGAGAGGTTGTAGCGGATGCGGTCGTAGCCGTATTCCTCCGGTGCCTCTTTCTCGATCACCATTCTGGCGTAGTTCATGGCTGCTCCCCCTGGCTTGCGCTGATATCCAAGCCACAAAAGCATGAAGCCTGCCAAGGCTCATTCGTCGGCAGGCTTCTGTTCCAGTCGTCCAAACTGTTGGCTCAGCGCCGAGTGCCTTCAGGCGTCCGAGCTGCTGCTGATCAAGCCGGGACCTTGGCCTTGCGGCCCTTGGCCTTGGCTGGCGTGGCTGCGGCGGCCTTGCGGCCGAGGCCGATCGACTTGGCCAGTTCGGAGCGCGACGCTGCATAGTTGGGGGCAACCATCGGATAGTCGGCCGGCAAGCCCCATTTGGTGCGGTAGGCCTCGGGCGTCAGGTTAAAATGGACGCCGAGATGGCGCTTCAGCGATTTGAACTTCTTGCCGTCCTCGAGGCAGATGATGTAGTCCGCCGTCACCGACCGCTTGGGATTGACGGCTGGGACCTGCGGCGGCGCCACCGGAGCCGGCGGCTGGCTGAGCCCGCCGATCGACGCCGCGACGCTGGCGATGAGATCGCTCAGGCCGGCAACGGGCAAGCGGTTCTTCTCGACGTAAGCGGACACGATATGGGCGGTTAGTTCGAGCAGGTCGATGTCCTTGTCAGAGTCGTTGCTGTCGTCGGCCAATTTATCTCTCCGTCGCTAGGGGGGTGGCGGAAACTTCCAGAGCTGTCCCGGCGGAGCCAGAAATCCGCTCTAGTCATTTGTCTTGCTGCATTTGTACGGTTGCGCCAGATGATTCCATCCGGTGCAACCGCTCTAATCGCCAAACCTGCGTAACGCAATGACTTCGTGTCGCGTCACACGTCATTTTGAACAACTATACTGAATCTTAATACTATCAGACGATGAGCGCCCTGTCGCGCCATAGTCGAAAGCCGCCTTCGAAAGCGCGCGTATTGTCGCCGCGCCTGGATTTGGCGGGCAATTCATCCAGTCTGTCGACATTGCCGCCGCCGATGACGATATAGTCCGGCTGCAGGGCCGCACGCAGCCGCTCGACGACGTCGAAAACGTATTTGCGCCATTTCTTCTTCCCGTATTTCTCCAGGCCGCGCTCGCCGACATAGTCCTCGAAACTGCGGCCCTTGCGGTAAGGCAGATGCGCCAACTCCATCGGCTGGCCGACATTGTCGAGGATCATCGCCGCGCCCAGGCCGGTACCGAGGCCGAGGAACAGCATGCGTCCGCGATCATAGCTGCCGATCGCCTGCAGCAGCGCATCGTTGACGACCTTGACCGGCTTGCCGAAGGCGGCTGCGAAGTCATAGCCGTCCCAGCCCTTGCCGAGATTGGCCGGATCGAGCGACGGCTTGTTGTTCCTGACAGGGCCGGGATAGCCCATCGAGATCACATCATAGGCCAGCCCCTCGGCAAGCGTCTTTACCGTGGCGACCATCTGCGGCGGCGTCAGGTCCGGTCCGGAATCGGCGCGCCGCTCCTCGCCGCCGGCGCTGGTGAGGATTTTTACATGCGAGCCGCCGACATCGATCGTCAGCACGATGGGTTCGGCCTCGGCCGTCGCGGGCTTGGTTGCCTTGGCCATGTCGTTTCCTCCGCTCACTTGGTCGGATTGATCCAGCCGTTGGGCGGGCCGAAATTGGCCATGGCGTCGGCGGGGCCCCAGGTCTTCGGCTCATAGATGTGCGGCGGCGTGGTGTCGCCAAGCACCGGGCCGACGATGCGCCAGGCGAGTTCGCTGGCGTCCTGGCGGGTAAACAGCTGGCCATTACCGTTCATGGCGTCACCGATCAGCCGCTCATAGGGCGGCATGTCGCCCTTTGAGTCGTCCAGGGCAGTGAGTTCGACCTGCTCGCCGACCATGTCGTCGCCGGGAGCCTTGCGCTGGGCGCCGATCGAGATCGCCACCTGCGGGTCGATGCGGAAGCGAACGTAATTGGCATCGCCCGGCTTGATCGGGTCGAAGACGTCGAGCGGCGGCCGCTTCAGCCGCACGATCACCTCGGTCACATGCACCGGCATGTTCTTGCCGGTGCGGATGAAGAACGGCACGTCCTGCCAGCGCCAGGTGTCGACCATGAAGCGCACGGCGGCAAAGGTCTCGACCGGCGAATTCGGCTTCACGCCGGGTTCAGCGAGGTAGCCGGTGAACTGGCCGCGCACGACATCGTCCTTGGTCAGCGTGCGGATGGCGCGCAGCACCTGCACCTTCTCGTCGATCAGATCGTCGGCGGAGCGGCCGACCGGCGGCTCCATGGCGAGCAGCAAAAGGATGTTGAGCAGATGGTTCTCGATCACGTCGCGGATGGCGCCGACATCGTCATAGAATTTGCCACGGCCCTCGACGCCGAAATCCTCGGCCATGGTGATCTGCACGCTCTCAACGAAGTTGCGGTTCCAGATCGGCTCGAGGAAGGCATTGGCGAAGCGGAAATAGAGCAGGTTCTGGATCGCTTCCTTGCCGAGATAGTGGTCGATGCGGAAGATCGACTGTTCGTCGAACACCAGATGCAGGACCCGGTTCAGCCAGCGCGCCGATTGCAGATCGTGGCCGAACGGCTTTTCCACCATCAGCCGCGCGCCATGCGCGGTGCCGGACTGTTCCAGCCCCTGGACCACGGTCTCGAACATGGTCGGCGGCACCGCCATATAGTGCAGCGGCCGCTGCGCCGAGCCGAGCGCGCTCTTCAGCTTTTCGAAGGTGGCGCCGTCGCGGTAGTCGCCGCTGACATAGCGCAGCAAATTGGCGAATTTGGCGAAAACCTTTTCGTCGATCTTGCCGACGGCGTTGACGATGCCGTCGCGGGCGCGCGCCTGCAATTGCTTGATGTCCCAGGCGTCGAAGGCGACGCCGATCACCGGTTCGGTCAGCGTCCCTTTGGCGACCATCTGGTAGAGGGCGGGAAATATCTTCTTGTGGGCGAGGTCGCCGGTGGCTCCGAAGAGCACCAGCGTGTCGGACCGTTCCGGGCTCATTTTGCGCGTCTCCCCTGTCGCCTTCACTTGCCGGCCTTCGGCTTTTCGACATGGCCGCCGAAGGCATAGCGCATGGCCGACAGCAGCTTGTCGGAGAATTCGGATTCGCCTTGCGAGGAGAAGCGGTCGAACAGCGCCGAAGACAGCACCGGCGCCGGCACGCCGGTGTCGATCGCCGCCTTCAGCGTCCAGCGGCCTTCGCCGGAATCGGAGACGCGGCCGCCGAACTGGGCAAGCCCGGGATCGCTCTTCAGCGCGCCGGCGGTGAGGTCGAGCAGCCAGGAACCGATGACGCTGCCATGGCGCCAGACCTCGGCCACCTGCGGCAGGTCGATGTCGAACTGGTAATATTGCGGGTTTTCCAGCGGGCTGGTCTCGGCGTCCGCCGTGCGCTGCCTTTTGCCGGCATTGGCCGATTTCAGGATGTTCATGCCTTCGGCGTATGCGGCCATGACGCCATATTCGATGCCGTTGTGGATCATCTTGACGAAGTGACCGGCACCGCTCGGTCCGCAATGCAGATAGCCGAAGGGTGCGGTTCCGCCCGCCTTGTCGGGCGTGGCGCCGGCATCGGCGCCGGGCGCCAGCGTGGCGAAGATCGGGTCGAGGTGTTTGACCGCCGTGTCGGGGCCGCCGATCATCAGGCAATAGCCGCGCTCGAGGCCCCAGACACCGCCGCTGGTGCCGACATCGACATAATGCAGGCCCTTGGCCGCGAGTTCGGCGGCCTGGTCGACGGCGTCGTGATAGTAGGAATTGCCGCCGTCGATGATGATGTCGCCGGGTTCCATAAATGCTGCCACCTGGTCGGCGATCTTGCCGGTGATCGCCGCCGGCAGCATCAGCCAGGCGCTGCGCGGCTTGGACAGCTTGCCGACGAACTCCTCCATCGAGGCGGCACCGATGGCGCCGTCCGCGACCAGAGCGGCAACGCTTGCCGGGTTGATGTCATAGACGACGCATTCATGGCCGTCGCGCATCAGGCGGCGCACCATGTTGGCGCCCATCCTGCCCAGTCCCATCATCCCGATCTGCATGGTTTTGTCCTAGTCGCTGGAGGAAAGAGGATTACGTGCGAGTTGGCATCTTCGATGCCCACGGTGAAGTCGACATTCTCCCAACGGTCGCCGTCGGGCCAGAAAAAAGTGAAGACGATCGTATTACCTGGCGGAATATCGGCCACGGGCAAGTCCGCCAGATGAACACCTAGAGCGTTTTCGGCTGTCTGGATTTCGTGGCTGGTCTGCCAATGGTCGCTGCTCCAGCGGACCAGCGCCGGCTGCAGCAATTCGATGCGCAGTTTCTTGCCGGCATCCATGCTGCGCGGTCTGTTGTTGAAGCGCCATATCCTCAGCGGCGAGCCGGTCTTGTCTCTGATGTAGCGCTTGACGCCTTGCGGCGGCATGTCGAAGACGGCGCCGTCGCGCAGCGAGCGCAACAGCTTGATATGCTCCGAATGCGCCCAGACCAATGGCATGGCGCTGCCCGAGGGCTTGCCCAGCCACAATTCGCGCTCCGGTATGTCGGCGCCGTCCCACACCTGTTCCGGCAGCAGGCCGCCTTGCCCGGCGGAAGCCTCGAACGTCTTCAGCAGGCTTGCCGCCTTGTCCTTGTTGCCGGCAGCCAATTCGTAGTGGGCGCGTTCACCGGCGAGCAATGGCCAGGGCCGACCCTGGCCGGTGCCGTCGAAAGGCGCGCCGTCAGCGTGTTCGCCATAGCCGTCGCTGGTGTAGCGGTACCAGAGAGGTCCTTGCGGCAGGTCGCAGCGCAGTTGGGCGTCGATGATCTTGACCGTGTCAACGATGCGCGGATCGTCCGCGGCCCTCAGGCCGAAACGGACCAGCGCCAGCGCGTCCGGGCTGACGATCGCCTCGGCGGGCTTGTCGGTATCGCCCGGCGGCCGGTTCTTGATCGGCACGAAGCCATCCTTTGGTGAAGCTGCGCCGGCATCGTCGGCCGGCGCGATGCGGACGTAGTAGCCGTCGACGCCGGCTTGCTGGCACTCCGGTGTGCCGCTGACATAGGTCCAGCGCTCGATCTGGTCGTTCCAGCAGTCGGCAATCTCGCGCAAATAGTTAGCCGGCTCTGGTCTGCCGGAAACGTCGAACAGATCGGCGGCACCGAGCAGTGCCGAAATCTCGACGGCAAGGGTGAACGGGCTGTATCCCGCGTCCTCCTCCCAGCGGTCCTGGCCAGTCACTGGGCCGTTGCGCACGACATAGGAGGCAGCCTTCTCGATCATCGGCATGAAAGCGGCGAGTTTGGCGCGCGGCAGGTGGCCCGCGCGGTGCAGCGCATCGGCCAGCAGCAGCGGAAAGGCGCATTCGTCCATCTGGATGCCCGGCCAATAGGGCGAGCCATCGAGCCACACATTCTGCGGCCAGTGACCGTCCGGCTGCTGGATGGAACGGAGATAGGTGAGGATTTCCAGCGCCTGCGCAGCGTCACCGGCGGCGAGGAAGCCGCCCGCGGTTTCGACGAGATCGCGCGGCCAGACAAGGTGATAGCCGCCAAGGTCGTCGTCGCCCTTGCTGAACCCCCACGGGATCGACAGGCTGGCGACGGCCGCACCGGGTCTGGCCAGCGACAGGTGCGTCGCCAGCACCGCGGTGCTGACGCGGTAGCTGTTGAGGCCGGATGCATCATGGTGGTCGAGCGGCAGCAGCCCAGCCTGCCATTTCCGCCATTTCGCGACATAGGTATCTGCGGCAGGCTCAAAACCGCGCTTCAGGCTGGCGGCGGCGTTTTCGGCCGCTTCGTCGGGCGTTGCCCCGAAACCTAGCGCCAGCAAGGCTTTGTTCTTGCCTGCGGAAAAACCGATCTCGCCGGTCAGCGCGACATTGCCGTCCTCGGCCCGTTGGCATGCCGGATCGAGGCGGCCGTCGCGACTGAGCTGCTGCCAGCCGTCGGAAAAGCCGGCATAGCCGGCCGAGCATTCGCCCCAGGGCAGCGACGAGGAGAGCGCCAGGCAGGTGCCGCGCCCGGAGGCGAACAGCATACGCCTGCCCTTGTGCTCGCCGACCCAAGCGGTGTTGCCCATGCCGGCATTGACCAGATGCGGCGCCAAAAGCGCGTAGACCCGGTAGTCAGCGGCATTACCTTCGAGCGCCGTAAAACTGGTTTCCTGTAAAAGAGCCGGGCGCGCCGGATCGGCTAGGACGCGCTTTTCGATCCGGTAGCGGGCGGTGGTGTTGATCAGCCGGTAAGCGGGCACGCCGTCCTCGAACGGCTCGATGACGTGGGTGGCGTCGCGCTTCTCCTCGGAGAACCAGCCGCCGGGGCCGGTGACCAGCAGCCCCATGTCGCGCGTGCAGGCGCTGTCGAGGCCGGGATAATAGACTTCGTTGACGATGCCATGGCTGAGCGTGAACCAGACGCGGCTCGCCGGCGAAAGCGCCGCACCAGCGCCGCTCTTGGCGCTCGACGTCCAGCGCGCCGGAATTCCGGGCGCACCTTCGGCTAGGGTCGGCGTCGCTGCCATGCATGGTCTCCTGGATCCTTCCCTAGACCAGCACACGAAGGCTTTTCAATCATCGCACCTGAAGTTGATCGCCAAAGCGTGACCGATCGCAGTTGACAAGCGGCCGCATCTGCATTTGTCTGACAATAGATAAAAAACAGGCAATCGACGCCAAAACCATCAGCAACAGTCGGCGGGGCCGACAATCCACGGGAGGATTATGACATGAAGAAACTGCTCGTTCTGAGCGCGCTTGCGGCAATGCTCGCCTCGGGCACGGCGCTTGCCGACACCAGCGGCAAGAAGATCGCCTTCTCCAACAATTATGCCGGCAATTCGTGGCGCCAGGCGATGCTCGACAGCTACGGCATCGTCACCAAGAAGGCGGTCGACGACAAGGTGGTCGGCGCCGCCGACATCTTCACCACCGCCGACAAGGAAGTGCCGACCCAGGCAGCCCAGGTGCAGAACCTGATCCTGCAGGGCTATGACGCCATCGTCATCAACGCCGCCTCACCGGATGCGCTCAACGGCGCCATCAAGCAGGCCTGCGATGCCGGCATCGTCGTCGTCTCCTTCGATGGCACCGTGACCGAACCCTGCGCTTACCGCGTCGTCGTCGACTTCAAGGACATGGGCAAGCAGGAAGTGGAGCAGATGGCCAAGTTCCAGCCCAAGGGCGGCAATCTGCTGGAAATCCGCGGCCTGGCCGGCACCTCTATCGACGATGCCATTCATGCCGGCATCCTCGAAGGGGTCGCCGCCCATCCCGAGTTCAAGATCGTCGGCTCGGTCACCGGCGACTGGGACCAGACGACGGCGCAGAAGGCGGTCGCAACCATCCTGCCGTCGCTGCCCGACATCGTCGGCATCGTCGACCAGGGTGGTGATGGCTATGGCGCCGCACAGGCCTTCGCCGCCGCTGGCAAGCCGCGCCCGACCATCATCATGGGCAACCGCCAGGACGAGCTGAAATGGTGGAAGGAACAGAAGGAAAAGGACGGCTACCAGACCTGGTCGGCATCGATCGCGCCCGGCGTCTCGTCGCTGGCCTTCTGGGTGGCGCAGCAGGTGCTTGATGGCCGCAAGGACATTCCGCACGACCTTTTGGTGCCGTATCTGGCCTTCACCCAGGACGATTTCGAGGCAGCCCTGCCGAAGATCAAGGAAGGCGGCGTCGCCACGCACGAATACACACAGGAAGACGCCCTCGCGGCGATCAAAGCCAACATCAAGTAATGGTTTGCATTCATTGCCAGCGGCATGACCGACCGGATATCGTTGAGCATGCCTGAGGCAGATGTCGACATCATCAGACTGAACGGCGCCGAAAAACATTTCGGCGCCGTTCGCGCCCTTAACGGGGTCGACTTTTATGTCGGCGCCGGCGAATGCGTCGGGCTGGTTGGCCATAACGGCGCCGGCAAGTCGACGCTGATGCATATGGTGGCCGGCACGCTGCGGCCCGATGGCGGCCAGATCGCAGTGCGCGGCAAAGCGGAAACCGACTACTCGGTGGCGCGGGCGCTGACGCTCGGCATACGCTGCGTGTTCCAGGAACTGTCGCTTTGTCCGAACCTCAGCATCGCCGAGAACACCCGCATCAATCATCCGGCGCTGACCGGCTTCGGCTGGCGGCGCAAGGCAGCCGCTCTCATCGCTGCCAAACTCGACGAAATCTTTCCGGATCACGGCATTTCGGCGGACGATATTGCCGGCGACCTGTCCATCGGCCGGCGGCAGATGGTCGAGGTGGCGCGCGCCTTCACGGTGACGGGCGATCCGCTCGAACTGGTCATTCTCGACGAGCCGACCTCTTCGCTCGACGCACACACGGCCAGCCAACTGCTAGCCTTCGTGCGCCGTTTCGTCGCCGGCGGTGGCAGCTGCATCCTGATCTCGCATGTCTTGGGCGAGGTGCTGCAGAACGCCGACCGCATCGTGGTGATGCGCGACGGCAAGGTGGTCGCCGCCGACGCCGCGAAGGCCTTCGATCGCGACAGGCTGGTGGCGACAATGGGAGGCGCGGAAGCGCGCGAGAAGATTGCGGCGAAGATCGCCGCCACGAGGCCCGCCGCCGGCCCACTTAGGGTAAGGGCACGGCCAGAGCGGCAGCAAGACGGCAAGGAGCTCGTCGCGCATGCCGGGGAGATCATCGGCCTTGCCGGGCTTGCCGGCCATGGCCAGACGGATTTGTTGCTGGCGATCTTCAAGGCCGCCCAGCGCGCCAGGACCGGCATAGAGGTGACCGCGCCGGTGGCGCTGGTGGCCGGCGATCGCCAGTCGGACGGCATCTTTCCGCAATGGTCGATCGCGGAAAATATCGGCATCCGTTCGCTGGCGCGGTTGCGAAAAGGGCTGCTGATCTCGCCGCAGCGCGAGGCCGAGCTTGCCGAGTTCTGGAAGCAGAAGATCGGCATCCGCACGCCTGACATGGCCAACAACATTTTTTCGCTGTCGGGCGGCAACCAGCAGAAGGCGCTGTTTGCCCGCGCGCTCGGCTCGGATGCCGAGATCGTGCTGATGGACGATCCGATGCGCGGCGTCGACATCGGCACCAAGCTCGAGGTCTACGACCTTGTGCGCGAGGAAGCGGCCAAGGGCAGGACCTTCCTCTGGTACACCACCGAGACCGAAGAGCTCGACAATTGCGACCACATCCATGTCTTCAAAAACGGCCGCATCGTTGCCAACCTCACGCGCGACGAGCTGACGGAGGAAAAGATCATCCAGTCCTCATTCGGCGATGCGGCCTGAGATGACGGCAATCGCTCCCGGCACGACCCCAAGTTCCTCGCCGCGCAGCAGTGCTGCCCGTGCCCGCCTGCTGCGCAGCCTGTTGCCGGCGCTGTCGCTGGCACTGGTGCTGCTCGCCATTGCCTGGCTCAACCCGCGCGCCATCAGCTATTTCGGCTTCAGCCTGATGCTCAACCTGGCGATCCCGATCGCGTTGGCGACGATCGCGCAGATGTTCGTCATCGCGGGCAATGAGCTCGACCTGTCGATCGGCACCTTTGTCGGCTTCGTCGGCTGCGTCACCGCAACCTGGCTGAAGGACGCGCCGCTGCTTGGCGTGGTTGTCCTCTTAGGCGCTATCGGCGTCTATGCGCTGCTTGGTGCGCTGATCCATCTGCGCAATTTGCCGTCGATCGTGGTGACGCTGGGCATGAGCTTCGTCTGGCAAGGGCTGGCCATTCTGGTGTTGCCGAAACCTGGCGGCAAGGCGCCGGACTGGCTACTCGGATTGATGGCGTTCAAGCCGCCCTTCATCCCGTTTCCGATCATCGCCGCGCTGGTGATCGCGGCGGTCGTGCATTTCGGCCTGATGCGCACCTCCTATGGCGTGATCCTGCGCGGCTCGGGCGGCAATCCGGCGGCGCTGCGGCGCGCCGGCTGGTCGCTGCTCAGGACCAAGATCGTGCTGTTCGCGCTGACCGGCCTGTTCGGCGTGCTCTCCGGCATGGCGCTGATCGGCATCACCACGTCGGCCGACGCCAATATCGGCAATGGCTACACGCTGCTGGCGATCGCCGGCGTCATTCTCGGCGGTGGCGAATTTGTCGGCGGCCGGGTATCGCCGATCGGCGCCGTGCTCGGCGCGCTGACGCTGGCGCTGGCGGCGTCACCGCTGCTCACCTTCATGCACATCCCGCCGGATTGGCAGGTGGCCGCCAACGGCGCCATTTTGATCATCGTGCTGGCGGCTCGGGTGCTGATCAGCCGCAGGGAGAGGTAGCGATGACGCTGGTTAAATCGCTTATCGCCAAACCCTGGATCTGGTCCTTCATCGGCGCGCTGCTGGTCTGGCTGGCGACCATCGCCTTCACTGGCGGCTATGGTGCCGGCGGCATGGTTACGGCCGCCCTTTCGCTGGCCGTCTTCACCGTCATCGTCGGCGTTGGCCAGATGTTCGTCATCACGCTCGGCCCCGGCAATGTCGACCTGTCGCTGCCGGCCAATATCGGGCTCGCCAGCGCCGTCGCCATGAAGGTGATGGGTGGCAGCGATTCCATGATTGTGGTCGGTCTGCTGGCAGCGCTCGCCTGCGGCGCGGCGATCGGCGCCGTCAACTATCTGCTGATCTGGGCGCTGCGCATTCCGCCGATCATCGCCACGCTGTCGGCCAGCTTTATCATCCAGTCGATCGACATCAGCTATGGGCGTGGCTTGCAGATCAAGCCGCCGCCGGGCTTTGCCGATTTCGCCAACTGGCAAATCCTGGGCATTCCGGTGCTGGCGATCCTCACCGTGCTGTTCACCATTGCTGCTGCCATCGCGCTGCAGCGCATGATCTATGGCCGCTCGGTGCTGGCGATCGGCCAGAATATCCGCGCCGCGTGGCTGGCCGGCGTCAATGTCGGCCGCACCCGCTTCCTCACCTACACGCTGTCGGGCGCGCTCGGTGGCATCGACGGCGCCCTGCTCGCCGGCTATTTCCGCGGCGCCAATGTCGATATCGGCAATGAGTACCTGCTCGCCTCCATCGCCGTCGTCGTCATCGGCGGCACCTCGGTTGCCGGCGGCAAGGCCAATGTTCCCGGCGTCTGGGGCGCGGCGCTGTTCCTGGTGCTGCTGTTGACCATGCTCAACACATTCGGCGTCAGCGCCGGCGTCCGGCTGTTGCTGACCGGGCTGATCATCGTCGGCGTCATCACCGTGGCCGGTGGCGAGAAGGCCTTGCGATAGATCGCGCCAAATTTGACCATGTGGACAAAAGTCCGCACCCGTTCCATAGTTCTGCGTCTGATTTCAGAACAGCCGGCTCGACACGGCTGTCAAACAGAGGGGCACTAGATGGAAAACCGGAAAAACAAATCGCAATCGACAGGCCTGTCACGTCGCAACGTGCTGGAGCTTGGCGCACTCGGCCTGGCTGCCGCCATGCTGCCAGGTGCAGCCTTCGCCAAGGACAAGAAGCTGAAGGTGGCGGCGATCTTCGCCACGCCGATCGAGGAGCCGTGGGACAACCAGATCCACGTCGCCTTGCAGAAGGCCGAGAAGGAACTCGGCATCGAATACAAATGGTCGGAAAAAGTGCAGACCGCCGATTTCAGCCGCGTCATGCGCGAATATGCGCAAGGCGGCTACCAGCTGGTGCTGGGCGACGCCTTCGCCGCCGAGCGTGAATCGCGCAAGACGGCCAAGCAGTTCCCGAAAACGGCCTTCCTGTTCGGCTCGGGCGCGGGGCCGGCGGAACCGAATTTCGGCGTCTTCGACAACTGGATCCACGAACCGGCCTATCTCTCCGGCATGATCGCCGGCAAGATGTCGAAATCGGGCACGATCGGCGCGGTTGCGGCGATGGGCATTCCGGAAGTGAACCGGCTGGTCAACGCCTTCTTTGCCGGCGCCAAGGAGGTCAATCCGAACATCAAGAAGAAGGTTGCCTTCATCGGTTCGTTCTTCGACCCGCCCAAGGCCAAGGAAGCGGCGGTCGCGCAAATCGATGCCGGCGTCGACGTCATCTACGCCGAGCGCTTCGGCGTCATCGAGGCGGCGGTGGACAAGAAGATCCTCGCCATCTCCAACATGTCCGACCAGTCGAGCCTTGGCCCCGACACGGTCATCACCGGCCCGGTCTGGGACATGTATCCGACGGTCGAGCAGGCGATCAAACTGGTCAAGGCCGGCGTCTTCACCGCGCAGGACTATGGCGATTTCTCGCGCATGGCCAAGGGCGGTTCCTTCCTGGCGCCCTACCACAAATTCGACAAGACTCTGCCGGCTGAGGTGAAGGACCTGGTCGAGAAGAAGAAGGCCGAGATCCTGGAAGGCAATTTCCGGGTCGATGTCGACGAGAACACGCCGGTTTCGGATTAGGCTTGGTTGCTCGGGGTTGGCGCCTAGCCACCCCCCTCTGCCCTGCCGGGCATCTCCCCCTCAAGGGGGGAGATTGGCAGCTTAGCCGGAGGCGCTTTTATTTCCGGCGGAGATTGGCGAAAGCCGACGTGACATCCAATCTCCCCCCTTGAGGGGGAGATGGCCGGCAGGCCAGAGGGGGGTGTGACGGGCACGCCCTCGCAGGTCAAAGCTGAGCCAAGCCCAACCCTTCAGGAGCATCCTTGTCTGCCCCTCTCATCGAAATGCGCGGCATCACCAAGAGCTTCGGCGCCGTCAAGGCGAATGAGGGCGTCGACCTCAGCGTCGCGCCGGGCGAGATCCTCGGGTTGCTGGGTGAAAACGGCGCTGGCAAGACGACGCTGATGAATGTGCTGTTCGGCGCCTATGCGCCGGATGCCGGCGAAATCCTCATCCAGGGCAAGCCGGTGCGGATCACCAGCTCGGCCGATGCGCTCGCCGCCGGCATCGGCATGGTGCACCAGCATTTTCATCTGGCGCCGCGGCTGACGGTTTTGGAGAACCTGCTCATCGGCATTCCAGGCAAATCCGGCCGCATCGATCGCGCCGGCGGGCTTGCCCGGTTGTCCGACATCAGCCGCCAGCATGGGCTGACGCTGGACCCTAACCTGCCGGTCTCGGCTCTGTCGGTCGGCGAGCAGCAGCGGCTCGAAATCGTCAAGGCGCTGTTTCGCGGAGCGAAACTGTTGATCCTCGATGAGCCGACCGCGGTGCTGGCGCCGAGCGAGGTCGACGGGCTGTTTTCGGCGCTGCGCTCGATGGCGGCGCAAGGCCTCGGCATCATCTTCATCTCGCACAAGTTGAACGAGGTGCGGGCGCTCACCCATCGCTGCACGGTGCTGCGGCATGGCCGCGTTGCCGGCCGGGTCGACGATCCCGCCAACACGACATCGGCTGCAATGGCTGAGCTGATGTGCGGCCATGAGATCGTGCCGCCGGCGAGAGGTCCGTCGACGCCGGGTGCGGAAGTGCTGACGTTCGACGGTATTTCCACCTCACGGCATTCGGGCACGCCGTTGCGCGATGTATCGCTGTCGGTGCGGGCCGGCGAAATCCTCGGCATTGCCGGCGTCTCCGGCAATGGCCAGCGGGCGCTGGCCGAGGTGATTTCCGGCACACGGGTGCCTGACACCGGCGAGATGACGATAGCCGGCAAACCGGTGAGGCGGTTCTCACCACGCGAGGTGCAGGCGCTCGGCCTCGGCCGCATTCCGGAAGACCGCATGACGACCGGGCTGGTGACCAATCTGCCGCTTGCCGATTCCATGGTGCTGCCGCGCATCGGTACGGCGGCGTTCAGCAGCAGAGGCCTGCTCAAGCCGGATGCGATCCGCGCCTTCGCGGAAGAACAGATCAAGGCCTATGATATCAGGTGCCCCGGGCCGATGACCCGCGCCGGCGCGCTGTCCGGCGGCAATCTGCAGAAGGCGCTGCTGGCGCGTGAGCTCGCGTTCGATCCGAAGGTGCTGATCGTGTCGCAGCCGACGCGCGGCCTCGACATCGGAGCGGCCCGCTTCATCCACGAAAAATTCCTCGACATGCGCGCCAAGGGTTGCGGCATCGTCGTCATCGGCGAGGATCTCGAAGAATTGCTCGTGCTCTGCGACCGCATCGCGGTGATGTATGAGGGCCGCATCGCCGGCACGCTGGACAGCGCGGATGCCACAATCGCGCGGCTTGGGCTGTTGATGACCGGGGCGGAGGGCCACAGCTGATGTTCCGCCTCGAAGCCCGCAGCTCGACACCTGCCTGGTTCAATCTGGCGCTGCCGCTTTTGGCCATCGGCGCGACGCTTGTGCTGTGCAGCGGCCTGATCGCATTGGCCGGTGCCGGGGTGCTCGAGGCCTATGGCGTGATGCTGTCAGCCTCGTTCGGCGACAGTTACGCCATCACCGAAACGCTGGTGCGGGCGGCACCGATGATCTTCACCGGGCTGGCGGTCGCCGTCGCCTTCCGGGCGAAGTTCTGGAACATAGGCGCCGAAGGCCAATTGCTGGCCGGCGCGGTTGCCAGCTGCTTCGTCGGCGCCATTCCGATGCCGGGCGCGCTCGCCATCCTGTTGATGGCGCTGGCGGGTGCTGCAGCCGGTGCTGCGGTGGCGCTGGTGCCGGCGACGCTGCGGGTCAAATTCAAGGTGGATGACGTCGTCAGTTCGCTGCTGCTCAACTCGGTCATCTACTATGCGCTGATGGCGCTGATCGAAGGCCCTTGGAAGGACAGCTTCAGCGGCTATCCGATCTCTCCGCCGATCGAGGATTCGGCGAACTTCCCGGTGCTGCTCGAAGGCACAAGGCTGCATCTAGGCGTCGTCGCCGCGCTGATCGCTGCCCCCTTGATCTGGTTCCTCATCGTGCGCACCACGCTCGGTTTCCGCATCAGGGTCACCGGCGAAAGCCCGGAAGCCGCACGCTATGGCGGTATCCATGTCGAGCGGGTGCTGATCTCGACGGCGCTGCTGTCGGGCGCGCTGGCCGGGCTTGCCGGCGTCGGCGAAGTCGGTGGCGTGCATTTCCAGGTGATGAGCGACATCTCGCCGGGCTACGGCTATTCCGGCATCGTCGTCGCCATGCTGGCCAGGCTCAATCCGCTCGGCGTGGTGCCGGCTGCGATCTTCCTGGCCGCCGTGATGACCGGGGCCGAGGCCATGTCGCGGGCGACCGGCGTGCCGGCCTTCCTCAGCGATGTCATCCAAGGCACCGCGCTGCTGGCCATGCTGGTGGCGCTGCTGTTCACCGCCTATCGCATCCGCCGCGTCGGAGCAGCCTCATGAGCGCGGTGTTCGAACAGATTTTTCAGGTCGGCTTTCTCGCCGCCATCATCCGCATCGCCACGCCGCTCGCATTCGCGACCCTCGGCGAAATGTTCTCCGAGCGGGCCGGTGTGCTCAATCTCGGCATCGAAGGCATCATGTTGCTCTCGGCAATGACCGGCTTCACCGCCGCCAGCCTCAGCGGCAGCCTGTGGCTCGGCATATTGGCGGCAGTACTGACCGGCATGCTGATGGGCGCGCTGCATGCACTGTTCACCGTGGCGCTCGGCCTCAGCCAGCATGTCTGCGGAATCGGCGTGACTTTGTTCTCGTCCGGCCTTGCCTATTTCCTCTACCGGCTGATCTTCGGCCAGCAATCGGTGCCGCCCAGCATCAAGGGATTCGCAACGCTGCCGATCCCGTTCCTGTCCGACATTCCGGTACTCGGCCCCGCCGTGTTCAACCAGTTTGCGCTGGTCTACATGGTGATCATTGCCATCCCGCTCGCCGCTTTCATACTCTACCGCACGCCCTGGGGCCTGTCGGTGCGCATGGTCGGCGAGAATCCGCGCGCCGCCGATTCCGCCGGCGTCAGCGTCATTGTCACGCGCTTCCAGGCGGTCATCCTCGGTGGCGCGCTGATGGGACTGGCCGGTGCCTTCCTGTCGATGGCGCAATTCAACGCCTTCACCTTCGGTGTCGTCTCCGGACGCGGCTGGGTGGCGATCGCGCTGGTCGTGTTCGGCCGCTGGGACCCGTGGCGCTCGGCAGGCGCGGCGCTGCTGTTCGCCTTCGTCGACGCCCTGCAGCTGCGCATGCAGGCAAGCGGGCTCGGGCACATCCCCTACGAGGCGTTTCTGATGCTGCCGTTCATCTTCACCATCGTGGCGATGGCGGTGATGTCACGCAATGCGGTGGCGCCGTCAGCGCTGCTGAAGCCGTTTCGACGAGAAGAGCGTTGATATGGCTTGGGTTCCTCGCCCCCGCAAAGCGGGGGAGAGGGGCCCGCGACGCTGGTGAAATTGTCTCCAAAATCATTTGAGGGCGGAGCCATTCCCCCTCTCCGTCTCGGCTTCGCCGAGCCACCTCTCCCCCACTCCGTGGGGGCGAGGAACCCGAGCCTGGAAAGGCTCACATCGCCGTAAAGCCGTTGTCCACGAACAGATGCGTGCCGTTGACGAAGCTGGACTCGTCGCTGGCGAGGTATAGCGCTGCCTTCGCCACTTCTTCCGGTTCGCCGATGCGGCCCTGCTGCGCGGCCAATGCGGCGTCGGAAACGTCGACGCCGAGTTTGCCGAGGTCGGCGACCTCGCGCAGCCCGTGCGGCGTCCTGATAAAGCCGGGGCAGACGGCGTTGCAGCGGATGTTGCGGTCGCGGAACTCGACGGCGATCGCCCGCGCAAACATGTGGCAGGCGCCCTTGGTGGTGTCGTAGAGCACCTCCATCGGCGTGGCCGCCACCGCCGAGATCGACGAGGTGCAGACGATCGAGCCGCCGCCGGCGGCAATCATGCCGGGCAGTACGGCGCGCGTCATCAGGAACATGGAGCGGACATTGACAGCGTGCAGCCAGTCCCATTCCTGCACCGTCGTCTCCAGGAACGGTTTTATGACGATGGTGCCAGCATGGTTGAACAGCACGGTGGCCGGGCCTAACTTGGCCGTCGCCGCCTTCACCGCCGCCTCGACCTGCGCTTCATCGGAGACATCGGCGACGAAATGCTCGGCTGTATGCCCGTGCGCGCGAATCTCTGCCGCCGTTGCGGCAGCCGCCTCGCCATTGCGGTCGATGATCGCCACTTTGGCGCCTTCGGCCGCAAACAATTCCGACGCCGCCCCGCCCATTCCCGTCGCGCCGCCCGAGATGATGGCGACCTTGCCAGCCAGTCTTCCACCCATATTTCTGCTCCCTACCCCGCTTCAATGGCCCAGCTTTTTACGCCGGAATGGTGATGCTATCTCCGATGCACGGGCCGGCCAAGCCAACCCGGCGATTGCTGCCGATGAGGGCCTCATAGCAAAGTGGGCCTAATTTTATGCGCCGCCTGAGAAAATAGTTCTACATATCGCCAAAAAATAGCACTCGACAAAGTCTACTGATTTTATAGATTAACCGCCGAGACGGAGGTCGATATGTCCTATATCCAGAACGCCGAGACGGATCGCAGCAGCCAGAGGCTGGCAAATGCCCAGGGTTTCCGCCCGGCCTATGCAGGCGCTTTCGCCTATCTCGTCTTTGCCCTTGCGTTTGTGTTCACCGGGGCAGTCGTGCTTGGCCTTATTCCCTGAGCGATCAGGCCGAAAGGGTGGCGACCTAGCGCTTTCAGTGAGTGACCGGAGTTGTTGAACCGAACGCGGATGCGCTTGGCCGCGGACCGCTTTGTTTTGCGCATGTCGTTGCCCCAAAACCGGGGCCACTTTTGGGCGACATGCATCCAACGTGATGGAGGAGATGGCAATGCCGATCGAGTTCACGCATGTTCCCGGTAAAACGCAGGCCGCCGACGCCGGTTCGGCCGTTCCTTTCTTCTATGATTTCGTCGAGACGGCGACAAAGCTGTCGCTGATCGAGGATTCCGGCTTCCAGAAGATTGTCGTCGACGACCAGGCTGGGCTGTTGACCAATATGGACATTGCCGCCCAGGCGCTCGACCGCACCTCGTCGCTGGAAGTGGTGCTGACGCATTGGGCCGGCGTGATCGCGCCCGCGGTCGCGGCACGGCAGCTGGCGGCGCTCGACGCCAAGAGCGGCGGCCGGCTGTCGCTCAGGATGCTGAGCGAGCCGCTGGATGACGACGATGCCGAGACGCGTCCGGTCGGGCACACCGTGGTCTGGCAGCGCATCGACGAATATCTGGTGCTGCTGAAGCGGCTTTGGTCGAACGACCGGCCGTTCGATCATGAAGGCGCCTTCTACAGCATCAAGGGCGGCTATGTGCCGCGCAAGGGTCCGCATGGCGTCGACGTGACGATCCGCATGGGTGGCCAGTCCGGCACGGCGCTGAAGGTCGCCGGCCGCCATGCCGACGTCTTCGAGCTGGCGGCTGGTTCGCTCGACGACATCCGCCAGCTGATGGAACGGGCGCGCAGCGCCGCCGCCGAACATGGCCGCGCTGGCAAGCTGCGTTTTGCGCTTCCAGTCCGCATTCGTGCCGAAGGCGGAGTCTCCACCGGCGCCCACAAGGCGGTCGAGCTTTCCGGACCGCCGGCGCACATCGCTTTGTCGCTGCTGCCCTATGCGGCGCTCGGCATCAGTGAATTCATGATCGTCGGCGTAGACAGGCCGCGTGAGATCGCGAGCATCGGCCGCGAGACGATCGCGCTCTTGCGCAACTCGTTGGCACGCCGCGAGGCCGAGGCGCCGCAGCCAGGCGCGTTTGCGTCGCGAGGCGGGTCGGACATTCACGCGGCGCGGTGACTCGCGGTGGAGTGAAAGCTGTTTCGTAGCGATCCTTCACACCCCCCTCTGTCCTGCCGGACATCTCCCCCGCAAGGGGGGAGATTGGCAGCTTCGAGGTGCCGCTTCTCTAGACAGTCGAGGTTGGCGAAAGCGTCTGAGCGCTTGATCTCCCCCCTTGCGGGGGAGATGGCCGGCAGGCCAGAGGGGGGTGCTGTCCCTCTAGCGTTTAGTCAGCTCTCCCACTCAATCGTGACAAGGCGTCGATAACAGCGACCGATTCCGCCAGCGCGCCGAAAACGCCGTCCTCCACCGTCACCATATGCAGCGCCGCCTCATGCGCTCGTTGGTCGCCGCTGGCGCAGGCGTCGGCGATGGTCAGGCACTGGAAATTGCGGTCGCAGGCCTCGCGCAGCGTGGTGTGCACGCAGACATCGGTGGTGCAGCCGGAAAACATCAGATGCGTGATGCCTCGTGCGCGCAACACCAGCTCGAAATCGGTATAGGTGAAGGCGCTGTTGCAGGTCTTGTCGACGATGATGTCGTCGGGCGCGACCTCGATGTCGGCTACGATCTGAAAGCCAGGGCCGGAGCGCAGCAGCACGTCGGTGCCTTCGAGGCCCGCCCGCTTGCGCCGCCATCTCTCGTAAGGCGTCATATCGGCCATGTCGCCGCGGTAGCCTTGTCTGGTGTGGATGATGGTGAGGCCGGCCGAGCGTGCGGCCGCGATCAATCGGTTGACCGTCGGCAGGATGGCGCGCAGCAGTGCCGGGTCATACCCCTTCCGGGCGAAATAGCCCGATGTCGAGAGAAAGTCCTCCTGCAGGTCGATGACGACGAGCGCGGTGTTTGTCGGCACCAGCCGGCCGTCATAGGGGAAATCGAACGGTGTCGCCTTGATCATCGGCTGCCTCGCCTGCTGCCACGTCATCGTGGCCCAGGACTCGCGTCGCCGTCCACCCCTCAGTGTGACGACACCAGGTAGACCGACACCAAGACGATGCACTGGTTGACACATCGCGCCAAGACTGTTGGCCAAAGCCATCTTGTTTGTTGACTAGTAAACTCATGTTTTATAGTCAAGGCAGGGGCACGGCTGCCTGAATTGGTTTCCAGCGGCTGTGCCGCGTTTGAGAGAAAGCCAGAATTCTGTGGCTGGACTTACGGGGTCGAGACGGGGGTGTTTGCGCATCCCGTCACCGGCCAGCCCATTGGCTACGTGCAATAACGAAGCGAGGACGAAGCGTGTCCAGAAATGTTTTGTTGGCGGCGCTGGCCGCGGTCATGCTGTCGACGGGCAGCGTCGCGGCGCAGGAGCAGCCGGCTGTTCAGCATCCGGTGACGGCGCAGGCTGCGCCTCCAGAACAGGCAGCGCCCGCGGCGGTTGGGCAGGCAACGCCTACCGCACCATTACCGGCCACTCAGCCCGGTGCACCCGCGCAGGCCGAGCCATCGGCGATATCGCTGACCCTGCCGCATGATCTGTCGCCGTGGGGCATGTTCATGGCCGCCGACATCATCGTCAAGGCGGTGATGATCGGGCTCGCCTTCGCCTCCCTCGTCACCTGGACGGTGTGGCTGGCAAAGTCGCTTGAAATCCTCTTCGGCAAGCTCAGCGCCCGGCGCGCCGCGCGTGCCATCGGTAATGCCGCCACGCTACGGCAAGCCAGCCGTGCGCTTGGCAACAGTGGCGGCCCCGGTGCGCTCTTGGTGCAGGCGGCCGAGGAAGAGGCAGCGCTTTCGGCCGGCGCGCTCGACCACGTCACCGGCGACGGGCTGAAGGAACGCGTCACGTCGCGCCTGTCGCGCATCGAGGCGGCGGCGGCGCGGCGCATGTCGCGTGGTACCGGCGTGCTGGCGACGATCGGCTCGACGGCGCCCTTCGTCGGCCTGTTCGGCACCGTCTGGGGCATCATGAACGCCTTCATCGGCATCTCGCAGGCGCAGACCACCAACCTCGCCGTCGTCGCGCCCGGCATCGCCGAGGCGCTGCTGGCCACCGCGATGGGGCTGGTCGCGGCTATTCCCGCAGTGGTCATCTACAACGTCTTCGCGCGCTCGATATCCGGCTACCGGCAGATTCTCGCCGATGCCTCGGCCGGCGTCGAGCGGCTGGTCAGCCGCGACCTCGATTTCCGTATGGTGCCGCAAGCGCCCGCGCTGGCGGCGGAGTGATGGGCTATGGCGGCTAGAATTCGCGAGACTATCGACGGCGATCTCGAGGAGAACCACGAGATCAACGTCACACCGTTCATCGATGTTATCCTGGTGCTGCTGATCATCTTCATGGTCGCCGCACCCTTGGCGACGGTCGACGTCAATGTCGACCTGCCGGGCTCGACCGCAACGCCGGCCCCGCGGCCAGAAACGCCGCTGTTCCTGACGCTGAGGGACGATCTGACGCTGGCGATCGGCAACGACAGCGTTCCGCGCCAGGCTTTCGCCTCCGTGCTCGACGGCAAGACCAACGGCGACAAGCAGACCCGCATCTTCCTGCGCGCCGACAAGGCGGTCGGCTATGGCGAGCTGATGGAGGTGATGAACCTGCTGCGCGGCGCCGGCTATCTGAAGATCGCACTGGTCGGGCTGGAGACGGTGCCGACGGACGCATCGGCTCCCCAACCAGGCGCCGCCCCATGACGCATCTGGCCGCCGCCGTTCCCATGGCCGATCTGCCGCGCACTGGCGCGCGAGAGATCGGCCTGTGGACGGCTGCGGCCATTCTCATCGTCGGCGCGCATGTCGCGATCGCCTATGCCGTGCAGAGCTTCAGCCTGGCCAACGAGATGGATGGTGGTCCGCCGCCCGCGGTGGCGATCGAGCTGTCGCCGATGATGGTCACGCCGGCGGTGCCGGAGGACACGATGGCCGATGTGGTGACGCCGGAGCCGACGAACCAGGTCGAGGAGACTGTCGCCGACGCTAAACCTGTCGTGGAGCCCGAGGTCGACAAGCTGGAGCCGGTTGCCGAGGAGCCGGAAGCGGTTCAACCCGACGAGACCGCACCGACCGAGACGGCGGCGGCCGACCAGCCGCCGCTCGACGAGGTTGTGCCCGACATTGTCCCTGCCGTGGCGCCGGACGTGGTCATTCCGCTGCCGCAGGCCAAGCCGGTGGAGGACAAGCCGGTCGAGAAGGCGACGAAGGCGGTCGAAAAGCCCAAGCCGCGCCCGAAGAAAGAGAAGAAGGAAAAGGCTGCGCCGGCGAAAGCCGTGGTGACCGCCAGCGTCGATGCGAAGGCGGGGGCAAAGGCGTCGGCACCGAAAGCGTCTCAATCCAGCGCGCGGTCCGGCAATTCCAACAGATGGAAGTCCCAGCTGGGCGCGTGGATCAAGCGGCGTACGCACTATCCAAGCGCGGCAAGGCCGAGGCGGGCTATCGGGACCGCCAGAGTGGCTTTCGTCCTCAACGCCTCCGGAAAGGTGACATCCGCGCGACTGGCGGGATCTTCGGGCGATGCCGATCTCGACCGCGCCGCGCTCGGCGCGCTGCAAGGTGCAACGGCGCCCACGCCGCCTGCTGACCAGGTCGGCACCAGCATCGTGGCGCCTCTGGTGTTCACCCTGCGGGACTGAAGACGTTGCCTCGTGTGCGGTCCGTTCGCGGCGGCGCCCACTTTTCCCGCTTGACTGACCGGCCGGAGCGAATACGCTAGCGCAAAATACCGGCTCTGATCGCCGGGCGGCAAATATGCCTCGTATGCCTCGCCCCTGCGGTGCCGGCTGCGGGGCATTGTCATTTCTGGGGTTCTGTTTGAAACGGCGTATCGAGATCGGCATCCTGTATTCCCGCTCGGGCAGCTATCAGCTGGTGTCCGATGCCTGCCGGATGGGCGCCATGCGTGCCATCGCCGACATCAATGCCGACCGCAGCTCAGGCATCGAGCTGGTGCCGGTGGAGCGCGATCCGCAAAGCAATGCGGATCGCTACGCGACGCTGTGCGAAGACATTTTCAGGACCAGCAGCGCCCGCCACGTCGTCGGCTGCGTCACCTCGTGGAGCCGCAAGGAGACGATCCCCGTGCTCGAAAAGGCCGGCGGCATGCTCTGGTATGCCTGCCCCTATGAAGGCTTCGAGGCCAACGAGCATGTCGTCTACATGCACGCCTGCCCCAACCAGCATCTGGTGCCGCTGATGGCGCATGTCGTGCCGCGCTTCGGCGCCAACGGTTTTCTGCTCGGCTCGAACTACATCTGGGGCTGGGAGATGAACCGCGTGGCGCGCGACCTGATCGCGGATGCAGGCGGCAAGGTGCTGGGCGAGCGCTATCTGCGCATCGGCGAGACCGACGTGTCGCGGCTGATCGCCGAAATCCGGGCGACGCGGCCGAATTTCATCCTCAACAATCTGATCGGCACCTCGTCCTACGCCTTCCTCGCCGCCTATCGCGATCTGGGCGACGAGGATGCCGCCTTCCGGCCGGAAAACTGCCCCGTCATTTCCTGCAACCTCACCGAGGGCGAACTGCCGGCGATCGGCGAGACGGGCAAGGGCCATTTGTCGGTCGGGCCGTATTTCGCGCCACGGCCGGCCGCCTTCGCGTCGTCTTTCGAGGCCTCCGCCTATGCCTCGGTGCAAGTGATGGCCGATGTGCTGTCGCGCGATGCCGATGCCGGCCCTGCGGAATTCTCGAAAGCTTTCGCCGAGCGGCGCTTCTCGACCCGGCTCGGGCCGATCGCCATCGATGCGCACTCCCAGCATGCGACGCTGCCGGTGATCATCGGCCGCATCGCCGACGGCTTCTTCGAGGTCGTCAGCCGTGAGGACGAGGTGGCGCCGGACCCCTATCTATCGCGCTACGACCCTGCCAAAACATTCGGCCGCCCGCGCTTGAGGGTAGTGTCGTGACGAGAATCCCGCGCATTCCCAATCTCGGCGGCGCCAGGGCCTTCATCCTGCATCGCCCGCATCCGACGGTGCAGGCGATCACCAGGCAATTGTCGGCCATCGGCCTGATCACAGTCGATTGCTGGCCGGAACTGCCGCCCGAAGCGCTGGCCGCCGACTTTGTTTTCTTCGATGCCGATCTTGGTTTCGACGAGCAATTCCCGTGGAAAGCCGGAGAAGCACCAATGCCGCTGGTGGCACTGATCGGCTCCGAGGCGCCGGGCCGCATCGAGTGGGCGTTGTCGCATAAGGCTGACGCGCAGCTTTTGAAGCCGGTCGGCAATGCCGGTGTCTACAGTGCGCTACTGATCGCAAGGCAGAGCTTCGAGGCGCGAAAACACCTAGCCGGCGAGATTGCGTCGCTGCGCCAGCGCGTCGCCGAGCGCCAGACCATCGTGCGTGCGGTGACGGCATTGTCGAAAGGCAGCGATGACGAGCGCGCCTATGCGCAGCTACGCTCGCTGGCGATGAGCTGGCAGATCAGCGTCGAGGATGCGGCGCGCCGGATCGTGGCGATGACGGAAGAGGACGTATCGGGCGAGGAAGGCGGCGATGACCAGTCCCATCGCGCCTGATTTGCCTGTGCGTATGCCGGCCAAGCCACGCGCCGGCGTCTGGCGCCGGCTGGTCAAGCGCCGCCTGGCGCTGCTCGGCCTGGTCATTGTCGTCATCGTCGTCGCCGGCGCCGCGCTGGCGCCGTGGCTGACCGGCTACGATCCCAACGAACAGATGTTCGACGGCCTGACCATCGAAGGCTCGCCTCTGCCGCCGAGCGCCCAATACTGGCTCGGCACCGACCTGCTCGGCCGCGACCTGTTGACCCGCATCCTCTATGGCGCCCGCACCTCGCTGATCATCGGCATCGTTGCCAATGGGGTAGCGCTGTTGATCGGCACGCTGGTCGGCGTCACCGCCGGCTATTTCCGCGGCTGGATCGGCAGCGCGCTGATGCGCTTCACCGATCTGATGATGGCCTTCCCGGCGCTGCTGCTCGCCATCTGCCTGGCGGCGGTGTTCCAGCCCAGCCTGTGGATCGTCGCCATGGTCATCGCGCTGGTCAACTGGGTGCAGACCGCGCGCGTCATCTACACCGAGACATCTTCGCTGGCCGAACGCGAGTTCATCGATGCCGAGCGCACCATCGGCGCCAGTGCGCCGCGTATCCTGTTCCGGCACATCCTGCCGCATCTCCTGCCGACCATCATCGTCTGGGGCACGCTCGGCATCTCGACCACGGTTCTGCTGGAAGCAACACTCTCCTTCCTCGGCATCGGCGTGCAGCCGCCGACGGCGTCGTGGGGCAACATCATCTTCGAGAACCAGACCTATTTCCAGGCCGCGCCCTGGCTGGTGTTCTTCCCCGGTGCGGCGATCCTGGCGCTGGCGCTGGCCTTCAACCTGATCGGCGATGCGCTGCGCGACATTCTCGATCCGACGCAAAGGGGGCGGGCATGATCGCCTATCTCGGCCGCCGGCTGATCCAGTCGCTGCTCATCCTGCTCGGCGTCTCGCTGATCACCTTCGCGCTGCTTTACCTCCTGCCGGCCGACCCGGTGCGGCAGATCGCCGGCCGCAGCGCCACGCCGCAGACGGTGGAAAACATCCGCCAGCAGCTCGGCCTCGACCAGCCCTTCGTCGTCCAGTACTGGCATTACCTGACGAAGCTCGTCAGCGGCGATCTCGGCCGCTCCTACATCCAGCGCTCCGAGGTCACCGAGCTCATCGTCTCGCGGCTGCCGGCGAGCCTGCTGCTGATGGTCGGCGCCATCCTGTGCGAGCTGCTGATCGGGCTCTCCATGGGCCTGATCGCCGCCGTCAAGCGCGGCACCGCCACCGACCAGACCTTGATGGTCGCCTCCTTTGTCGGCGTCTCGGCGCCGCAATTCGTCGTCGGCCTGCTGCTGCTCTACGTCTTTGCGGTGCGGCTCAGCTGGTTCCCGATCGGCGGCTACGGCACCTGGCGCCACCTGGTGCTGCCGTCGCTGACCATGGGCATACTCGGCGCCGGCTGGTATGCGCGCATGATGCGCTCGTCGATGATCGACGTGCTGCGCCAGGACTATGTCCGCACCGCGCGTGCGAAGGGCCTGGCGCGCAGCGCCATCATTTTCCGCCATGCCTTGCCCAACGCCATCCTACCGGTCATCGCCATGATCGGCATCGACATCGGCATCTTCATGGGCGGCATCGTCGTGGTCGAAAGCGTCTTCGGCTGGCCCGGCATCGGCCAACTGGCGTGGCAAGCGATCCAGCGCGTCGACATTCCGATCATCATGGGTGTCACGCTGGTCTCGGCCTTTGCCATCGTGCTCGGCAATCTCTTGGCCGACATCATCGCGCCCTTCATCGACCCCCGAATTAAACTCAGATGACCATCAAGCTCAGATGAAAATGAAAAACAAACAGAGAAAGGGAACATAACAATGAAAAAGTTTCTCGCATCCACCGTCGCGGCATCGGCGCTGGCGCTCATGCTCGGCATGGCCAGCGCCCGCGCCGAAGACGCTGTCGACCCGAACGCCAAGCAGGGCGGCGCCATCACCATCACCTACAAGGACGATGTCGCGACCCTCGATCCGGCGATCGGCTATGACTGGCAGAACTGGTCGATGATCAAGAGCCTGTTCGACGGGCTGATGGATTACGAGCCGGGCACCACCAACCTCAAGCCCGACCTCGCCGAAAGCTACGAGATCGCGCCGGACGGCAAGACCTTCACCTTCAAGCTGCGCCACGGCGTGAAATTCCACAATGGCCGTGAGATGACGGCCGACGACGTGAAATACTCGCTCGACCGCGTCACCAACCCGAAGACGCAGAGCCCCGGCGCCGGCTTCTTCGGCTCGATCAAGGGCTATGACGATGTCGCCGCCGGCAAGGCCGAAGGCCTGTCGGGCGTTACCGTCGTCGATCCCTACACGGTCAAGTTCGAGCTGACCCGCCCCGACGCCACCTTCCTGCATGTCATGGCCATCAACTTCGCTCATGTGGTGCCGAAGGAAGAGGTCGAAAAATACGGCGCCGATTTCGGCAAGCATCCGGTCGGCACCGGCGCCTTCAAGCTGTCTGAATGGACGCTGGGCCAGCGCATCGTCTTTGAGCGCAATGCGGATTATTGGCACAAGGGCCTGCCGCATCTGGACAAGATCACCTTCGAGATCGGCCAGGAGCCGATCGTGGCGCTGCTGCGTCTGCAGAAGGGCGAGATCGACGTGCCCGGCGACGGCATTCCGCCGGCAAAATTCCAGGAGGTGATGGCCGATCCCGAGCAGAAGGCGCGCGTCGTCGAGGGCGGCCAGCTGCACACCGGCTACGTCACCATGAACACCACCATGGCGCCGTTCGACAATGTGAAGGTGCGCCAGGCCGTCAACATGGCGCTCAACAAGGCGCGCATCATCCAGATCATCAACGGCCGCGCCGTGCCGGCCAATCAGCCGCTGCCGCCGTCGATGCCGGGCTACGACAAGGAATACAAGGGCTACGCCTATGACGTCGCCAAGGCCAAGGCGCTGCTCGCCGAGGCCGGCCATCCCGACGGCTTCGACACGCAATTGTTCGCCATGAACACCGACCCCAACCCGCGCATCGCCCAGGCGATCCAGCAGGATCTGGCGGCGATCGGCATCAAGGCCAGCATCCAGTCGCTGGCGCAGGCCAACGTCATTGCCGCTGGCGGCGACAAGGCCGGCGCGCCGATGATCTGGTCGGGCGGCATGGCCTGGATCGCCGACTTCCCGGATCCGTCGAATTTCTACGGCCCGATCCTCGGCTGCGCCGGTGCCGTGCCGGGCGGCTGGAACTGGTCGTGGTATTGCAACAAGGATCTCGACGCCAAGGCGGCCGAGGCGGATTCGGTGGTCGATCCGGCCAAGGCCGGCGAGCGCGACAAGATGTGGAGCGCCATCTACGACAAGGTGATGGAAGACGCGCCGTGGGCGCCGGTGTTCAACGAACAGCGCTTCACCATGAAGTCAGCGCGCATGGGCGGCGCCGACAACCTCTATGTCGACCCGGTTCATATCCCGATCAACTACGACAATGTGTACGTAAAAGATGTGCAATAACTGCAACTACACCATCCACGGGCGCCATCACCATTTCGGCTGGGACAATTCCTTTGCCCCGACCGAGCGGGTGGCGCCCGGCTCGACCATCGAGTTCCAGTGCCTCGATGCCGCCGGCGGCCAGCTGAAGGCCGACAGCACGGTCGCCGACGTCGCCAAGCTCGACTTCGCCAGGGTCAACCCGGTGACGGGGCCGATCTTCGTCGAAGGTGCGGAGCCGGGTGACGCGCTGAAGGTGACGATCGAGATGTTCAAACCGTCCGGCTTCGGCTGGACGGCGAACATTCCGGGGTTCGGCCTGCTCGCCGACGACTTCCCGGAGCCGGCGCTGAATATCTGGAAATACGATGCCGCCTCGCTCGAGCCAGCGCTGTTCGGCAAGAACGCGCGGGTGCCGCTGAAACCGTTTGCCGGCACCATCGGCAATGCGCCGGCTGAGATGGGGCTTCACTCGGTGGTGCCGCCTCGGCGCGTCGGCGGCAATCTCGACATCCGCGACCTCGCTGCCGGCACCACGCTCTATCTGCCGGTGGAAGTGGCCGGTGCGCTGTTTTCGGTCGGTGATACGCATGCCGCGCAAGGCGACGGCGAGGTCTGCGGCACGGCGATCGAAAGCCCGATGGACGTCGTGCTCAAGCTCGATCTGGTCAAGGACGCCAGGCCGAAAACGCCGCGCTTCACCACTGCAGGTCCGGTGACACGCCATCTCGACGCCAAGGGCTATGAGGTGACGACTGGCATCGGGCCAAACCTGATGACGGGGGCAAAGGAAGCGGTCGCCCAGATGGTCGATCTGCTTGCTGGGCGCTACAAGATCGATCCGGTCGAGGCCTATATGCTGGCTTCGGTCTGTGGCGATCTCCGCATCAGTGAGATCGTCGACATGCCGAACTGGGTGGTGTCGTTCTATTTTCCGCGCTGCGTGTTTGAATGACGCTGGGTTGGCGCTGCACCCCCCTCTGTCCTGCCGGACATCTCCCCCTCAAGGGGGGAGATCGGCAGCTGCATCGTCTCGCCTTTCTTCAAACATTGGCGGGTGGCGAAGGCCGGAGTGAAATCCAATCTCCCCCCTTGAGGGGGAGATGGCCGGCAGGCCAGAGGGGGGTGCGGCGCTGACCGACAAAACAACCCCCATCCTCTCCATCGCCAACCTCTCCGTCAGCGTGCGCGGCGAGGATGGTGAGCGCGAGGTTGTCTCCAACCTGTCGCTGACGCTGGCTCGTGGCGAGACACTCTGCATTGCCGGCGAATCCGGCTCCGGGAAGTCGATGACCGCGCTGGCGATCATGCAGCTTCTGCCGCAGCCGGCCGCACGCATATCGTCAGGCTCCATCCGTCTCGGCGACACCGATCTGGCAACCCTCGACGAGCGCCAGATGCGCCGCATACGCGGCGATCGCATTGCCATGATCTTCCAGGAGCCGATGACGTCGCTCAATCCGGTGCTGTCGATCGGCCGGCAGCTGACCGAATCCATTGAGGCGCATACCAGCCTGTCGCAAAGCGAGGCTCGCCAGCGCGCGATCGAGGCGTTGAAGGCGGTGCGGATTTCGGAGGCCGAAAGCCGGCTAAGGCAGTTTCCGCACGAGCTGTCCGGCGGCATGCGCCAGCGGGTGATGATCGCCATGGCGCTGGCTCTCGAGCCCGATGTGCTGATCGCCGACGAACCGACGACTGCGCTCGACGTCACCGTGCAGGGCGAGGTGCTGGAGCTGCTACGCGACCTGCAGCGCCAGCATGGCACCAGCGTCATCCTGATCACCCACGATATGGGTGTGGTCGCCGAAATGGCCGATCGCGTCATCATCATGCGCCATGGCCGCATGGTCGAAGAGGGTACGACATCAAATATCTTTGCCCGACCGCAGGCGGACTATACGCGCGAGCTGCTGGCCGCCGTGCCACGCATCGGCAGCGGCGTCGGCCGCCAGAAATCCAGGGATGCGGCCGAAGCTCCGAAACCGGCGAGTGTCGCTGATGTCAACGACCTGCATGTCCGCTTCGACCTGCGCGGCGGCATCTTTGGCCAGGTCACTCGCCGCGTCCACGCCGTCGAGGGCATCAGCTTCTCGATCGCGCCGGATGAGACGCTGGCGCTGGTCGGCGAGTCCGGTTGCGGCAAGTCTACCACGGCCAAGGCGCTGGCCGGGCTGGTGCCGTATAGCGGCGACATCGTCATCGGCGGGCGCAACCTCTCGGGACTTGGTCGCGACGAGCGCAAGGCCGTTCGCCGCGACGTGCAGATGATTTTCCAGGATCCCTTCGCCTCGCTCGACCCACGCATGCGTGTCGGCGACCTCGTCGCCGAGCCGCTGGTCATCCACGGCATTGCCTCGAAGGAAGAGCGCCGTGACCGGGTGGCGGCGCTGTTCGAGCGCGTTGGCCTGTCGGCCGACCAGATGGAGCTTTATCCGCATGAATTCTCCGGCGGCCAACGCCAGCGCGTCTGCATCGCCCGGGCGCTGGCGCTGCGGCCAAAACTGATCATCGCCGATGAAAGCGTGTCGGCGCTCGACGTCTCGGTGCAGGCGCGTGTGCTCGATTTGTTGAAGGAATTGCAGCGCGAATTCGGCGTCGCCTATCTCTTCATCTCGCATGACATGGCGGTGGTCGAAAACATCTCCGATCGCGTCGCCGTCATGTATCTTGGTCAGATCGTCGAAATGGGTACGCGCGACCAGGTGTTTTCCAACCCGCGCCACCCCTACACCAGGCGGCTGATCGAAGCCGTGCCGGTGCCCGACCCGGCGCAACGCAGAACGCGTTTCGCCCGCCTCGACCAGGAGATCCCGAGCGCCACCCGCAACATCGGCGAGGCGCCGCTGAAGCTGGCGCTCAATGACGTTGGCAACGGCCATCTGGTCGCTGCCGAAAGCTGAGCCCGCACTGGCTGGCGATTGCAGCTGTTCTTTTACCTTGTTAAGCACAACCAAGACTTGTCGTCTCGGATTTACCGCGTCTTAGGTGGGCGACGACCACTATACGGTCGGCGTTCTTGCCCTGGGGGGAAATAGTGCTCAAGGCGGTTCTGCAGCTGCTGCCGGGTCGGTTTATGGATGTGCGCATGCGCGTGTCCGCCGGCTACGAGACGCGCGTCGTCGAGCGGCCCGGGCGCTGGATGAAGGCGGCCGAACTGGAGCAGCTGAGCAGCGATCTGCGGCTGGTGGCGTCGAAGACGCTGAAGGCCGGCAGCCTGACCTATGGCGTATTTTCCGGCGATCGCAGCCGGCTGGAACATTCCATCATCACCATCGTCTATAGGCGTAGCGACAGGCGGCCGATCGCCTTCAATGCGCTGGCGCTGATGGAGATTTCGCTGGCCGGCAAGCCCTATGAGGTGCTGCACCTCGGTCTGGTTATGATCGATCCGGACGAGCGCAGCCGCGGCCTGAGCTGGATCCTCTACGGCCTGACCTGTTTCCTGATGTTCCTGCGCAACCAGTTCAGGCCGATCTGGATCTCCAACGTCACGCAGGTCCCCGCCGTCGTCGGCATGGTAGCGGAGGCCTTCAGCAACGTGTTTCCCGATCCCCATTCCGGCGCGCGGCGCTCGCTGACCCATGTCCTTTTGGCGCGGCAGATCATGGCGCGTCACCGGCATGTCTTTGGTGTCGGCCCCGAAGCGGGCTTCGACGAAGAGCGCTTTGTCGTCACCAATGCCTATACCGGCGGATCGGACGATCTGAAAAAGTCGTTCGACGACGCGGCCAAGCATCGGGCCGAAACCTACAACGACTTCTGCCGGAACCAGCTCGATTACGAGCGCGGCGACGATGTGCTGCAGATCGGGCAGATGAATTTTCAGGCCGCGCGCATCTATCTCGCCGATGCCGTTCCGCGTGGCTCACTTGCTGCCCTGGCGGTTGCGGGCACAGCGGCCACCTTGCAGCGACTCATCCTGCCGGTGGTTCACTGGGCCGACTCTGGCCGGCAATGGGACGTGTTGCGACCATGGACACGCTAGCTATTTTGTTCCCGTGCGCCGATTCAAGCTGATGGACAAGAGTGCATGACTTTTGACAACACGCTTGTCGCCGACACCATCACCTCGCTGGCGGCGCTGGCCGGGTTGCTGATCGTCATAGCGGTCGTCGGCGGGCGCGACACCGGCGATCCGCTGTCGCGGCGTTTTCTGTTCGGCTTGCGGGTGCTGGCCGTGCTGCTTGCCTGCCGTATCCTCGACTGGGTCAGCGGCTTTGGCATCTTCCGGCTCGTCACAATCGTGGCCGCAGGGCTGTTGCCGCTGGCGGCGCTGCTGCTGACCGAGGGCCTGCTGCGCCGGCACGCTCCCTTCTTCCTCAAGTTTCTCGCCGCTGGCGGCGCCGCCGCGTTCCTGCTGCTGGCAATGATCCCGGAACGCTTCGCCGAGCCGTGGCGAATGGCGGCACTTCTGCTTTTCCAGTTTGGTGGCTTTCTTGCCATTGGCTGGCTGGTGGTGATGCGCGACCGGACCAGCCTGTCGGCTGCCGAAAACCGCACGGTCGAGCGCATGGCGCTTTCGCTGCTGCTTATCATTCCGTTCATGATCACCGACTATCGGCCCGGCCTGTTCGAGGTGCCGGTGCGGCTTGGCGGCATCGCCATCCTGTTCCTGTGCTGGCTGACGATCGGCCTTGGCCGGCCGAGCCCTAGCCATCGAGACACGATCGGCGCCTTCGCCGTCATCGCGCTGAGTTCGGTCTTTGCCGGTCTGGCGTTGGGCGGCATCGATCATATCGGCTGGCGGGGAAGCGTGCAGGGCGTGGTGATCGTGCTGTCCGCCACGCTGCTAGCGGTCATCTACAATGACAGCGTCAGCCTTGCCGCCGAAAAACGTCGCGACTCGCTGCTGCGGCACATGGCCGAGGGCGATTTGACGGATTCGGCGCACTTCCTGCGCGGCCTGCAGAACCATATCCTTGTCGACGGCGCCTTGATCCTGCCGGCGGCCGAGCTTGGCGATTTCGACCTGAACGTTTTGACCCGGGCCCTCGAACGGGCCCCCGTGCGCTCCATCGCCGATGTGCAGCCACAATCGCTTGTCGACCACGACATCCGTGAACAGCTGGCATGGCTGTTTGAGAAGTATGAGGCGACCCATGTGCTGCTGGCGACGCTCAATCCGTTGACCGTGGTCGCGCTCAACATGCCGGCACTGGCGTCATCGCCGGGTGTGGAAATGGAACTGCGCGCCGTCCAGCGCATGGCCATGTTGATCGCGCAACGGGAAGCGATGACTTAAGGAGAAGGCGGGCCGGCGTTTTGCGCCAGCCCGTTCGTCATTTCCAGATCAGGCGGCCTTGGTCTTCAGGGCCTCTTCGTCGCGCACCGTTTTGGTCACAGCGGCGAAGTCGAGCTTACCGGAGCCGAGCACGGGCACCTTTGAGACCACCCGCACTTCGGCCGGCACCATCAGATCCATGGCGCCATTGGCCTTGGCGAAGGCCAGGAATTCCGCGCGGGTCGCGCCGGGTGCCTCGGTGATGAGGATCAGCTTTTCACCCTTGCGTGCATCCGGCACGGTGGCGACCGCCGACAATGCGCCCTTCCACAATTCGCCGGCCAGCGCCTCGACGGCGGCCAGGGAGATCATCTCGCCGCCGATCTTGGCAAAACGCTTGGCGCGGCCGCGAATGGTGATGAAGCCGCCCTCGTCGATGGCGACGACGTCGCCCGTATCATGCCAGCCGTCTTCCAGCGGTTCGAGCACGCCGGGTTTCTCGGCCCGGAGATAGCCGGCCATGACATTGGGTCCGCGCACGAACAGACGTCCGCCATCGTCGACGCCGGGCACCGGGTCGAGGCGGTATTCCATGCCGGGCATGATCTTGCCGACGGTTCCGGAGCGATTGTACATCGGCGTGTTGATGGAGATCACCGGTGCTGTCTCGGTGACGCCATAACCCTCGAGGATGCGCACGCCGAACTTTTCCATATAGGTCATGCGCGTCGCTGCCTTGACCGGTTCTGCGCCGGCAAAACAATAGCGTATCGAACGGAAGTCGTAAGGATGCGCAGTGCGCGCATAGCCCGAGAGGAACGTATCGGTACCGAAGATGATCGTCGCGTTGGAAGCGTAGATCAGTTCCGGCACGATGCGGTAGTGCAGCGGCGAGGGATAGAAATAGACCGGCACGCCCGAAATTAGCGGCAGCACCGTGCCCGCCGTCATGCCGAAGGAATGGAAGATCGGCAGCACGTTGAACACCTTGTCGCCCGAATGGAAGTCGATGCGCGACGCCGCCTGGGCGGCGTTGGCCAGGATGTTGCGGTGGGTCAGCACGACACCTTTCGGCGTGCCTTCCGAACCCGAGGTGAACAGGATCACCGCCGGATCGTCGGGCAAGCGTTGCGCGCGCGGCGTCGACTTGCGCAGCAGGCCGAGCAGCTTGTCCTTGAGACCAATGGTCTTTCTGAGATCGTCGAGCCAGACGATCTCGACCGAGCGGCCGAGTTCCTCGACGACAGCGCCGAGCTTTGCCTGTTCGACGAAGGCGCGGGAGGTGAGGACTGTCCGGACTTCAGCCGCTTTGCAGGCCGAGAGTATGTTGGCCGCACCTGCGGTGAAGTTCATCATCGCCGGGACCTTGCCGGCCGACATGACGCCGAGGAACGCGGCGCAGGCGCCGTTGGCGTTGGGCAGCATGACGCCAAGCGTCTGCTGGTCGGCATACATGTTCTGGAACTTCTCGCCGAGCACGGCAACGGCCGTCAAAAGCTTGCCGTAGGTGAGCGAACCGGTGACCGGATCCTCGACAGCGATTTTTTTCATGCCGCGTTCGTTGGCCGTCTCGATGATCTTTTCCAGCACGGTCTTGTCGATGTCCTGGGTGCGGAAGACGAGATCCGACATCACCTGGTAGAGGGCGGAGCCCGCCGCGGCGCGGCGCTTGCGGCCCTTCAGCTCCTGCGGCACCTCGAGCTTGACCGGCTCCAGAATGGTCACCTTGACCTTCGGGAACAGCCGGCGGCGCACATGCTGCGAGCTCAGCCGCGAGAAGTAGGTCTTCTCCAGCCCGTCGATGCGCACCGGCACCACCATCGAGCCGGTCTTGTCGGCGACCATGGCGGCGCCGTCATAGACCTTCATCAGGCCGCCGGTGACGGTGATGCGGCCCTCCGGGAAGATGACCAGCGGGTCGCCACCCTGCACAATCTTAATCAGCGTGCGGGTCGACATCGGCTTGGCCGGGTTGAGCGGCAGCGCACGGGCGAGCTTCATGAACGGCTTCATCCACCAGGCCTGGGCAATGGTGTAGTCGATGGCGAAGACCGGCTCCTCATCGGTCAGCGTCAGCGCCAGCGGACCGTCGAGGAAGCTGACATGGTTGAGTGCCAGGATCGGCGCCTTGCCGGCCGCCTTTAGATTGTCCATGCCCTCGACCTCCAGGCGCAGGAAGGCGCGGAACAGGATGGAGACGAAATCGCGGAAGGGATTGGTCGGCAGGAATTTCAACATCAGCCAGGCTGCAATCGCATTGGCTCCGGCGAGGCCGAACAGAATGCCACCGGTGGAGACTTTCGTCTGGATCAAGGCGACAATAATACCACCGACGGTCATGAAACCAGCATTGACGATGCTGACGGCAGCAACGACGCGGGCGCGGCGCGCCTCGGGCGACCAGGCTTGCACGGCAGCGAAGGTCGGCACCACCAGGAAGGCGGCTGCAATGGCCATGCCGGCGAGGTCGATGGCGACCCGGATCGTGTTCGGGCCAGCGAAGAATGCGCCAAGGGTTGCTGCCTGGGGCGAAGGCTGCATGCTCCAGATCGTCCAGGCGAGATGCAGGCCGAACAGCGCCAGCAGCGCCGTGCCGACCGGTGCGGGCAGAAGCACGATGCGGCCCTGCGACATCCAGGCGGCGATGGCCGAGCCGATGGCGATCGAGACGGCGAACACGGCGAGATAGACGGTGACCGCCATCTCGTTGCCGCCGAGCGAATCCTTGATCAAGGTGGGCAGGATCGAGAGCACGATGGCGCCGATCAGCCAGAACCAGGACGTCATCAGGCCGGCGCGCCAGATGCGCATGTCGGTGCGCAATTCCGAGACCTGGCGCCAGGTCGAGCGGAAGATGTTCTTGTCGATGACGAGGTCGGGCGCCGCCGAACCGGTGGATGGGATGTGGCGGCTGACGAGCCAGCAGCCGACGGCCAAGGCCATCATGATCGGTCCGAAGACCGTAACGCCGATGCCGTCGGCGGAAACGACGCCGCCGGCGATGGTGCCGCCAAGGATTGCGGCAAACGTCGCCGACTCGATCCAGGCATTGGCCTTGGGCAGTTCCTTGCGCTCGAGGTGATCCGGCAGGATGCCGTATTTGATCGGCCCGAACAGGGCCGAGATGATGCCGAACATCAGCAGCGCCACCATCAGCACAGGAATGGACGACAGCGCGATGCCGACGACGGAGACACCCGCGGCGGCGATCTCAGCGAATTTCAGACGCTTGGCGATGAGGGCCTTGTCGAAGCGGTCGGCGATCTCGCCACCAAGGGCAGACAAGAGCAGGAAGGGGGCCATGAACACAGCCCCCGCCAGGGTGACCAAGGACGCTGCCTGATCCGCCGCCAGCGTGAACAGAATAAGGAACACCAGCGTGTTCTTCAGGAAATTGTCGTTGAAGGCGGACAGGAACTGCGTCCAGAACAAAGGCGCAAAGCGCCGGGACGTCATCAGATGAGCTGTGGGACGATTGATCGAAGCGATTTCCATAGCGGCGGCTTCCATTGGGCAAGACCGTTGAAAATCCTGGCTGGATTGATCAGCGGTCTTGCGCGGTTTGATCCTTGTTTAGCGGGAACCCGATTACACTTCGTTACTGCGGCTAACTTCCATCAGCAACTTCTCGGTCTTGGCGTCTTCCAGCCGGTTGATGAAACGGCTTGCTTCTTCCGAGTCGCGTAGCGTCTTGGTGATGGTGATCGAGGTGTGCACGAGCATGATGGCGGCCATGGCGTAGAACCCCTTGGCGGCGAAGCTTGCCTCCATGAAGTAGATACCACCGGCCATCATCGCTGCGGCAACGACGAAACTGGCCATGGTGAAGGTCTTCCAGGCGCTTGAGTCCTTGGGTGAATAGGCGTTCGGGGTCATCGATATGGTCCTTTCGTTTCAGGGTTAGGTTGGTTGGGCGTGGGTCTGTTTCAGGCTGGATACAATCAGGCCGGCTTGGTCATCGTCTTCGTGAGCCTTTCGAGCACGGCGTCGGCACTGCTTCGCAGCGGCGCGCCGCAGCCGGCGGCCGCAAGCTTCTCGCTGACCGCGGCCGGATCGCCCGACTGCTCCATCTCGGCCATGGCGGCAGCGGTGGCGTCGATCTGCTTTTGCCGTGTGCGCAAGCGCAGCAGCGTCTCCTCGGCGTCCTTGAGCGCAGACAGGCTGGAGCCGGGTGCGCTTTCGCGCAGGCGCTGCGTCGAGTCGACCGCGGCAACGATGCGCTGGCCGCGCTGCAATTCGCGCAGGCGCATTTCGGAGACGCGAATGATCCGCTTCAGCCGCTCGATCTCGGTGCTGAAGCTCTTTTGCGCCTCGCTGGAGGCATCGCGTTCGGCTTCCAGCATGGCGATCGTTTCGGCGGCTTCGCGGGCCAGTTCATCCTGCCCCTGCTCGATCGCGGCGATCGTGCGCTTCTCCAAATCGTCGATGCGGACGACCAGCTTCTTGAACTGCGAGACTTCCTGTTCGTTCTGGGCGATGGCAATGGCGACCGCCCGGCGGGCAGCCGCGATGGCGTCGGCGCAATCGCGGATCTGCTGGCGCAGGATCACCAGCGCGTTGCGGTCGACGACCGTCTCGGCGGCTTCGTAGCTTCGGCCGCGGACGAGAGCAAAAAACTGTTTCAACATTTCTGTTTCTCCTCTATGAACGTTGTTCACAAACGCAACGTAACACATCGGGAACGGCGTTCAAGAGAAAAATGAACGATGTTCATAAATTTCACATAAGGAAGGTTAATGACGGCAAAACGGGACGCCAAACGCGAGGGTCTCAAAGGCAGGCTGATCGAGGCCGCGCAGGCGCGCATTCGAGCCTCGGGGCTCGCCGGCATGCGCGCACGCGACATCACGGCCGATGCCGGCTGCGCGCTCGGCGCGCTCTACACCGCCTTCGCCGACCTGGACGAGCTCATCCTGCACGTCAATTCGATCACTCTGGCGCGGCTGGGAGCAGCCTTGGAACAGGAGGCGATCGGCGCCGCCGAGCCAAGGGCGAAGCTGAAGGCGCTGGCCAAAGCCTATCTCGGCTTCGCGCGCGACAACCGCATGGCGTGGAAGGCGCTGTTCGAACACCGAATGGCGCCAGGCGTGGCGGTGCCCGAATGGCACCTGGCCGAACATGCGGTGCTGATCCAGCATCTGGTCGAGCCGCTTGCCCGGCTGCTCCCCGCGCGGGACACGCCCGATCTTCTGGCGCGCGCCCGCACGCTGTTCTCCGCCGTCCACGGCATCGTCGCCATCTCACTCGAAGACCGCTTCATCGGCCTCGCGTCCACCGACCTCGAGAGCGAGCTGCTGGGTTTCGTCGACACGATGGTGAGCGGGCTGGAGACGGAAAGAGAATGAACTCTGCAGGCACGATCGGCTCTTTGCCTCGCCGATTTCTGCCTTTATGAAGATCGCGGCCAGAAATGCCCTGTTGATTCAGGCCGGCTGAAACAATTAGGGATTTTCCGTGACAATCGATCAGGAACGTCGGTTTCGGCCCGAAATACAAGGGTTGCGCGGACTGGCGGTCGCTCTGGTCGTCATCTATCACCTGTGGCCCAGTGTGCTTCCCGGAGGCTATGTCGGTGTCGATGTTTTTTTCGTCATTTCGGGCTATCTGATCACCGGCCTGCTGGCGCAGATGGCGCTGCGCGACGGCCGCGTCTCGCTGATCGAGTTCTACTCGCGACGGGTACGCCGGCTTCTGCCGGCAGCAACCCTGGTGCTGCTGGTGGCATTCCTCGGCACGCTGCTTTTCATCTCAAAGGCGCGCTGGGAGGAAATAGGCAACCAGATCCTGGCGAGCGCTCTCTATGTCGAGAACTGGCGGCTGGCCGCGGTCGCCGTCAGCTATCTCGAGGCTGACACTTTGCCGAGCCCGGTGCAGCACTACTGGTCGCTCTCCATCGAAGAGCAGTTCTACATCGTCTGGCCGCTGGTCATGATCGGCGTGACCTGGCTGTCGCGTCGCAGTGACCTTCCGCTGAGGCCCTGCCTGATCGGCGCGCTATCGCTCATTTTCGCCGCATCGCTGATTGCCTCCATCGTCTTGACGGCGACTGACCCCGCCCAGGCCTATTTCGTCAGCCATACCCGCCTGTGGGAATTGGCGCTGGGTGGTCTGCTGGTGCTCACCGAACACCAGTTTCGACTGGGGGCATTCGCTAGACGCTTCCTGGCGATTCTCGGAATAGCTGGGATCCTCGCAGCGGCGATGCTGTTTTCCGCGACGACACCCTTTCCAGGCGCCAGCGCACTGCTGCCGACTGTGGCCACAGCACTGATCATTCTGGCTGGCGAGGTTGAAATCGGCCGGTTTCGTGGGCTCGATTCGTGGCCACTTCGTTTCATCGGCGATCGCTCCTACTCGATCTATCTCTGGCATTGGCCGCTGATCACGATCTTCCTGGCGCAGGGTTATTCGCTGACGCTTGCCAGCGGTTTCGGCCTGATTGCGGCGACTCTGGTTCTATCGGATCTGTCCTATCGATATGTCGAGCAACGCTATCGGCAAGCCCGAACCACTGTGTGGTGGAAGCCGTTGGGATACGGCACCGCGGCGGTTCTCGCATGCGTGGTCGCATCGGGCAGCCTGCTGCTCTTTCTGAAGACAGAACGCATCGACACCGCGCTGATCGGCACGCCTTCCTACCCCGGGCCTGCCGCTCTCGTCTCCGGCGCCGCGGTTCCGGACGGTGTGGACCTTCTGCCGCCGCTGGCCCGGCTGAGAAGGGACGTACCGGTCGTGTATGCAACGAAGTGCCACCAGGAGGAAAGCTCGGAGCCAAAACGGTGCTCTCTCGGCGATCCCACGGGTGCGAAAACCATTGTCCTGGTGGGAGATTCTCATGCAGCCCAGTGGGTGCCGGCTCTGGATAAGATCGCCAAGGACCACAACTTCAAACTGGTTACCTTTACAAAATCCGCCTGCCCATTCAGCCGCGTGGCCATCATGGCGGATGGCAAACCCAATGTCTTGTGCGCGCAATGGCAGGACAAGGTGCTCGCCGAGATCCTCAAGCTGAAGCCATACCTGATAGTCACCAGCCAATCCAATTATGGATCGGTGCCGCAAGACCAGATGATCGAGGGGCTTCGAAGTGTGTGGAGCAAACTGACGGAAGCGGGTTCGCAAGTCGTCGCCATTCGCAACACGCCTTATATGAAATTCGATCCGGGCGATTGCCTGAGCGCAACACCAACGGAATGCGTCACCAAGCTGAGCGACGTTGAGCGAAGCGACGCGTTGGTGTTGGCCGCAGAGGGACAGAAGAATGTGCGCGCGATCGACATGGTCGACACCATCTGCGGGCCGCACCTATGTCCCGCAGTTGTCGGCAACATCATCGTCTGGCGTGACAATCATCACCTGACAGCTAGCTATTCGCTTGCCCTGGCACCGTATCTCGCAGCCAAGGCCGGGCTTTGACGGAGCGTCTCCGGAAGTCAGATGTGGCAGCGGCCAGGAAAAATTCCGCTGGTGGAGCTGAGGAGGATCGAACTCCTGACCTCGTCATTGCGAACGACGCGCTCTCCCAGCTGAGCTACAGCCCCGTCCAGCGGATGGCGCATTTATCGAAGGCTGCGCTTTCCTGTCAAGGCGCGGTTTTGCCGAAATGCCGTGGTGGCGGCCGTCGCTTGCCGGCATGCGACAGAAGGCGGGCCTTGCCGGTTCGGCGTGCAATGGCTACATGTCGCGCAATTCAACGGAGCCTCGAATGAACGCGCTTATCGATACGCTGATCTACGCGCTGAGCATTTATGGATGGATCGTCATCCTGTCGGCGATCTTTTCCTGGCTGTATGCCTTCAATGTCGTCAACACGCGCAACCAGTTCGTCGGCAGCGTCGGCAACATGCTGTACCGGCTGACCGAGCCAGTCTACCGGCCGATCCGCCGCTACATGCCCAATCTTGGTGGCGTCGACATTTCGCCGATCGTCGTGCTGGTGATCCTGTTCTTCCTGGAGCGGTTCCTCGACAGCACGGTCAGGTCGTTGTTCAATTAAACGTCCCGGTACGAGCGGCGCGCCGTTCCGTCTGCGTGACGATGGCATCGACCTGTTCGTCCGGCTGACGCCCAAGGCGGCGCTGGACAGGATTGAAGGCGCGGAGATGGCGGCCGACGGGCGCTGCCATCTCAAAGCCCGCGTGCGCGCCGTTCCGGAGAACGGTGCGGCCAATCAAGCGTTGCAAAGACTTGTCGCCAAGGCGCTGGGCGTTCCGGCATCGGCGGTGTCGGTTGTTTCGGGCGCTACCGCTCGCTTGAAGACGCTACGCGTGAATGGCGACCCGGCGGCACTGGTGACCAGCATCAAAGCGCTCGGCGGCTAGTCCTCAATCGCCCAGCGGCAATTTGGGATCGTCAACTTTCAGCGTGTTCACGCTTTGCTTGATGCGGCGCAGGTTTTCCAGAACCCTGGGTCCGCGCGTCTCGGCAACCGAGGTGACGATCATGTCGACGATCGACAGCAGCGCATAGCGCGACGAGGTCGGTTTGTAGATGTTGCCGTCTTCCAGCGACTGGAACTGGATGACCGTGTTGGCGGCCTTGGCGAGTGCCGACTCCGGCGGGGTGATGGCGATTGTGGTGGCGCCATATTGCTGGGCAACCTGCACGGCATCGATGACCGAGCGCGCATAGCCGGAGACGGAAAAGGCGATCAGCGTGGTCTCTGACGTGGCGACCGCGGCATACATGCGCTGCAATTGCCCGTCGACCTGCGCCAGCACCGGCACGCCCAGCCGGAACAGCCGGTTCTGCATCTCGGTCGCCATCATCGAGGAAATGCCACCGGAACCGATGCACAGCACATTGCCCGAATTGACGATGCGCGCGGCCACGCCGACCAGCGTCTTCATGTCGAGGTTTTCGCTGGCGCGCTGTATGGCGGCGATTGCCGCTTCGGTGATGGCGGATGCGATGCGCTGTTCGCGCGCGTCACGGCTCAGCGGTTCGGGCGACAGATACTGGCCGCCAATGGCGATGGCCTGCGCCAGATAGAATTTGAAATCGCGAAGGCCTTCGCAGCCGAGATTGCGGCAGAAGCGGGTGACCGTCGGTTCACTGACGCCGACGCGCGCGGCAATTTCGGAGATCGCCGCCTTGGAGGCGAAATCGAGATCGGTCAGTACGAGGCCGGCCAGCCGCCGGTCCGATTTGGTGCCGTCCTGCGACATCAATTGCAGACGCGTGATGATGTCGGCCGGCGTTTTCATTTCTGGGTTGTCGTCTTCATCTCAGGGTTTTCGTTTTCATGGCGCTGCCTTCATAGCGGCAGGCCTGTCGCCTTGTCGAACAGATGGATGTTTGCCGGCGCGACCGAGACCGGCAGCATTTCACCCGGCTTGACCTGTATCCGGTCGCGGAACACGGCGCGCACCGTATCAGTGCCGATGGCGCCATAGACATGGGTTTCCGATCCGGTCGGCTCGACGACATCGACCTTGATCGCCATCGCGTCGGTGGCCTCGCCTATGATGAAGTGCTCGGGCCTTATGCCGGCCTCGACAGTGCTGCCCGCCGGCACTGTCTTGCCGGCGAGAGCAAGCCGCCCACCGCCGGCCGATTCGAACCAGCTTTTCTCGGGCGTGGTCTTCAGGGCGCCGGACACAAAGCTCATCGACGGCGAGCCGATGAACGAGGCGACGAATTTGTTCGCGGGCCGGTCGTAGAGTTCCAGCGGCGCGCCGACCTGCTGGATCTTGCCGCGGTCCATCACCACGATGCGGTCGGCCATGGTCATGGCCTCGATCTGGTCGTGGGTGACGTAGACGATGGTCGATTTCAGCCGCTGGTGCAGTGCCTTGATCTCGGTGCGCATCTGTACGCGCAATTGCGCGTCGAGATTGCTGAGCGGCTCATCGAACAGGAATACCGAGGGCTCCCGCACGATGGCGCGGCCCATGGCGACGCGCTGGCGCTGGCCGCCGGACAACTCCCGGGGATAGCGGTCGAGATAGGAGAACAGGTTGAGGACGCCGGAGGCCTTCTTCACCTTGTCGTCGATGGCCGTGCGGCTCTCGCCGCGGATCTTCGGGCCGAAGCCGATATTGTCGGCCGCTTTCAGGTGCGGAAACAGCGCATAGGATTGGAAGACCATCGCGATGTTGCGCTGCTGCGGCGGCAAATCGTTGGCGCGCACGCCGCCGATCAGGAGGTCGCCCGAGCTGATCGGCTCCAACCCGGCCAGCATGCGCAGCAAGGTCGACTTGCCGCAGCCGGACGGGCCGACCAGCACGACGAACTCGCCGCTTTTGATGTCGAGGCTGATGTTTTCGAGGATCTTGTGGCGTCCGAAGGATTTCGACAGGTCGCGGAACTCGACGTCGGTCATGGTCAGGCTCCCAATATATCGTCGATGAAGGGCAAGAAGCCGGCGGTCAGTCCGGCGTCCACCGGCACCACCGCGCCTGTTATCCCCGATGCTCGCTCCGAGGCAAGGAACGCTACCGCTTCGGCCACTTCCGTGGCGTCGACGATGCGGCCGAGCGGGTAGAGCCGCTGCAGCTTGCCCAGAATGTCGGGGTCCTTGGCCAGGCGATGGTCCCAGGCGGCGGTGCGGATCGAACCGGGGCAGACGACATTGGCGCGCAGGCCGCTGCGGCCAAGTTCCACCGCGACCGATTTGGCATAGGCGTTGATGCCGGCCTTGGCCGCGGCATAGGCCGGGTTGCCGAAATGCGCGATGGCGTTGACCGAGGAGATGAAGACCACGTTGCCGGAACCGCGCGCGGCCATCGCCTTGATCAGCGGATCGGCGAACAGCATCACCCCTGTCAGATTGAGGTCGAGCTCGTGTTCTATTCTGTCGGCGTTCAGCGAGGCAAGCGTCTCGGCGCGCGTCCAGCCGGCATTGTTGATCAGGATGTCGGGGACGCCGTCCTTGTCGAGGATCGCCGTGATCGCGGCCTCGGTGGAGGTCCGATCAAGGAGGTCGAAAACGTGACGCGACGCCAGGTGCGGACTTCGCAACGCTTCTTCCGACTGGTCACAGCCGACGACGCGCGCGCCGCGTTCGGCCAGCAGCGCTACGATGGCCGAGCCGAGGCCGCCGCCAGCGCCAGTTACCAGCGCAGTCTTGCCTGCAAATTCGGCCTTTGAAACCACCCTGCGCGTCTCCCTGGGATCTACGATAGTCGGAAAACGCTATTTTAAGAAATGTAATTAAGCAACAGGATAATCCGCTTGCACAGTGCGAAATGATGGATAATGTAGGAAAGTCACATAAAGCCGAGGCCGCCTGAAAGCCGCAAGAGCGCAGGCGCCAATCAAATGGGAGAGATCGTATGACGCTTGCAAAATGGACCATAGGCCTGATGGCCGGAATGAGCATACTGGCGCTGACGGCGCCGGCAGATGCCGGCGAAGTGCGCGTCACCGTCGCCGAATACAGCGCCAAGACCGGGCCGTATTTCGATGCGGTGAAGAAGGAATTCGAAGCCGCCAACCCAGGCATCACCGTCAAGTTCGAAGTGGTGCCGTGGGACGTGCTGCTGCAGAAGCTGACCACCGACATCACCGCCGGCACCAATGCGGATCTGTCGATCATCGGCACGCGCTGGCTGATCGATTTTGTCCAGCAGGACGTCGCCGAGCCGCTCGACGGCTACATCAAGCCTGACTTCAAGGACCGCTTCATCGACACCTTCCTGTCGCCCTCGATCATGGACGGCAAGACGTACGGCCTGCCGATCGCGGCATCGGCGCGGGCCATGTACTACAACAAGGAATTGTTCGAGAAGGCCGGCATCGCCAACCCGCCGGCAACCTGGACCGAGCTGCAGGAAGACGCGCGCAAGATCAAGGCGCTTGGCACCGGCACGTTCGGCTTCGGCCTGCAAGGCAAGGAGATCGAGACCGACGTCTATTACTACTACGCGATGTGGTCGCAAGGCACCGAGATCCTCAACAAGGACGGCACGTCGGGCCTCGGCACGCCGGGCGCGCTCGAAGCCGCCAAGCTTTACAAGTCGATGATCGACGAGGGGCTAACCGAACCGGGCGTCACCTCCAACAACCGCGAGGACGTGCAGAACCTGTTCAAGCAGGGCAAGGTCGGCATGATGATCACCGCACCGTTCCTGTCCAACCAGATCAAGGACGAGGCGCCGAAACTGAAATATGGCGTGGCCGCGATTCCAGCCGGTCCGACCGGCGCGCGCGGCACTTATGGCGTCACCGATTCCATCATCATGTTCAAGAACTCCAAGAACAAGGATGAAGCCTGGAAGCTGCTCGACTTCCTGTTCACCACCGAACAGCGCGCCAAGTTCACGCAAGGGGAAGGCTTCCTGCCGGTGAACAAGGAAGAGGCCAAGATGGATTACTACGTCAACAATGCCGACCTAGCCGCGTTCACCGCCTTGTTGCCTGACGCCCGCTTCGCGCCGGTTATCCCGGGCTGGGAAGAAGTCGCCCAGATCACCTCGGATGCCATGCAGAAGATCTATCTTGGCGGCGACCCGGAGGCAGGCCTGAAGGAAGCGGCTGACAAGGCCAACGCGGTGATCAAGAAATAGGGCGTATCTCCCTGCGCCCGGCGCGCCCCTAGAGATCGGGGCGCGCCAAATCCCCCTCACGCTTCACACTGTCGAGCGCACCCGTCAGCCGATGCAAAATCGCTTCCTGCCCTATCTGCTGACCTTGCCCAGCCTGCTGCTGGCGGCGGTCGTCATTTTCTGGCCGGTCTGGGACCTGATCCAGATCTCGACGCATGATGTCAGCCGCTTCGGCCAGTTGCGCGACTTCAACAATTTCGCCAATTACGCCGCCTTCCTCGCCGATCCGGATTTCCTGGCAGCGCTCTGGCGCACCGGCCTGTGGACCGTGCTGGTGGTCGGCGGCGCGCTGCTTCTGTCGGTTCCGGTGGCGATGATCCTCAATACCGATTTCTACGGCCGTGGCATTGCCCGCGTCATCATCATGCTGCCCTGGGCGGTGTCGCTGACGATGACGGCGGTGGTCTGGCGTTGGGCGCTCAGCGGCGAAAGCGGCATGCTGAACTCGGCGCTGATCGGGCTGGGCCTCATTCATGAAAACATTCAATGGCTGGCGCGCGCCGAGACCGCATTCCCGATGCAGGTGCTGATCGGCGTATTGGTGACGGTGCCGTTCACGACGACGATTTTCCTTGGCGGCCTGTCGTCGATCCCCGACGATCTCTACGAGGCCGCGGCGCTGGAAGGGGCGACGCCGCTGCAGCAGTTCCGCGAGATCACCTTTCCGTTGCTAAAACCGTTCATCAACATCGCCATCGTGCTCAACACCATCTACGTCTTCAATTCGTTCCCGATCATCTGGGTGATGACACAGGGCGGGCCGGCCAACTCGACCGACATATTGGTCACGCATCTCTACAAACTGGCCTTCCGCGTCGGCAAGCTGGGCGAAGCGTCGGCGGTGTCGCTGCTGATGTTCGCCATCCTGCTGATCTTCACCATGATCTATGTTCGCCTCGCCATGCGGGAGCAACGCGCATGACGCCCAAGCTGAAGCGCACGATCATCGCCTGGCTACTGCTGTCGCCGCTGCTGGTGGTGACGATCTTTCCCTTCGCGGTGATGTTTTTGACCGCGGTCAAGCCACGGCAGGAAGTGCTGTCGCCGACCTGGTGGCCGAGCGAATTCCACTGGTCGAATTTTGCCGACATGTGGGTGGCAACCGGCTTCGGCCAGGCGCTGGCCAACTCGCTCTATGTCTCGGTCATCGCCACGGTCGGCGCCATCCTGATCTCGGTGCCGGCTGCCTATGCCATGTCGCGGTTTCGCTTTGCCGGCTACGGCGCCTTCCGCCAGTTCCTGCTGATCTCGCAGATGATCTCGCCGATCGTGCTGGTGCTCGGCCTGTTCCGGCTGATGGCGGCCTGGGGGCTGATCGAATCGACCACCGCGCTCGGCGTCATCTACATGGCCTTCAACGTCGCCTTCACCGTGTGGATGCTGCAGAGCTATTTCGACACCATCCCGCGCGATCTCGAGGAAGCCGCCTGGATGGAAGGTGCCGGCCGCTGGCTGACCTTGCGCAAAGTGTTCCTGCCGCTCTGCCTGCCGGCGATCGCGGTCACCGCCATCTTCACCTTCATCAATGCCTGGAACGAGTTCGTCGTCGCGCTGACCATGCTGCGCAGCCAGGAAAGCTACACGCTGCCGATCCAGGTGTTTTCCCTGGTCGCTGGCCGCTACACGATCGAATGGCACCATGTGATGGCGGCGACGCTGCTGGCGACGCTGCCGGTAGCGATCCTGTTCATCTGGCTGCAGCGCTATCTCGTCCGGGGGCTGGCGCTCGGAGCGGTCAAATAGTGTAGCTGTCTACGGAGTTTTCATGCGCATCTTCACCGCCTCGCTGGCGACGGAAACCAACACTTTCTCGCCGGTGCCGACCGACCGCGCCTCATTCGAGATGGCCTTCTATGCCGGACCGGGCAAGCATCCGGACACGCCGACCCTGTGCTCCTCGCCGATGGTCGCCCTGCGCCGGCGTGCAGCGGCCGACGGGCTGACTGTCATCGAAGGCACCGCCACCTGGGCGGAACCCGGTGGCCTGGTGCAGCGCCAGACTTACGAGGCGCTGCGCGACGAGATCCTCGGCCAGTTGCGGGCAGCCTTGCCGGTCGATGCCGTCATCCTCGGCCTGCACGGCGCCATGGTGGCGCAGGGCTATGACGATTGCGAAGGCGACCTGCTCGAGCGGGTTCGCACAATGGTCGGGCCGGATGTGGTGGTCGCGGTGGAGCTTGATCCGCACAGCCATCTGACGCCGAAGCGCGTCGCGGCCTCCAACATCATGGCCTATTTCCTCGAATTTCCACACACCGACTTCTACGAGCGCGGCGAACATGTCGTCGAGCTTGGGCTGGCGGCTGCGCGCGGCGAGATCAAGCCTGTCATCTCGACCTTCGACTGCCGCATGATCCAGGTACTGCCGACCAGCCGCGAGCCGATGCGCTCCTTCGTCGACCGCATCAAGGCGCTGCACGGCAAGGACGGCGTGCTGTCGGTGTCCGTGATCCACGGCTTCATGGCTGCCGATGTGCCGGAAATGGGCACCCGCGTCCTGGTCGTCACCGACAATGACAAGGCCAAGGGCGATGCGCTGGCGGAAAAGCTTGGGCGCGAGCTCTACGCCATGCGCGAGAAGACCGCGATGACGATGCTGAACATCGAGGATGGCATTGCGCGGGCGCTGGCCGTGCGCAGGGAAAATCCGAATAAGCCCGCTGTCATCGCCGACATCTGGGACAATCCCGGCGGTGGCGTTGCCGGCGACGGCACCGTCGTGCTGTGCGCCATGCTGGAACAGGGCATCGACAATATCGGCGTGGCGACGATTTGGGATCCGATCGCCGTGACCTTTTGCCACGCGGCCGGCGAGGGCGCCATCATCGACCTGCGTTTTGGCGGCAAGGCTGGTCCCTTGGCCGGCGAACCGATCGACGCCAAGGTGCGGGTGCTGAAGGCGGTTCCTGAGGGCTGGCAGAGCTTTGGGCCGAGCCGGGTGACGCTCGGACCGACGGCGCTGGTGCGCATCGAAGGCACCGAAATCGACATCATCCTCAACACCAACCGCACGCAGACTTTTGAGCCGGACGTTTTTTCCAACATCGGCGTCGATCCGATGAGCAAGGACATTTTGCTGATCAAATCGACCAACCATTTCTACGCCGGCTTCGCGCCGATCGCCGCGGAGATCATTTATCTCTCGGCGCCGAGTTCGTATCCGAGCAATCCGGCGGTGACGGATTACAAGAAGCTGACGCGGCCGGTTTGGCCACGGGTGGCGGATCCTTGGCGCTGATAATCTCCCCCCTTGAGGGGGAGATGTCGCCAAAGGCGACAGAGGGGGTTGCCTCGCGTGGAGCGCCAATCTTCATCTGCCGCAGGAGGTCGAGCCCGGTCGGGCCGACCCCCTCTGGCCGCTCTGCGGCCATCTCCCCCTCGATGGGGGAGATTAGCTGGCGCTACACCAACCCGCGCTTCACCATCATCGCCTCGGGCGAGGGCATCTTTCCCCGGAACGCGGTGTACAGCTCCTCCGGGTCCTTCGATCCGCCGGCAGCATAGATGTTCTTGCGCAGCCGTTCGGCCAGGGCCGGGTTGAAGGGATCGCCGGTTTCCTCGAAGGCGGCGAAGGCGTCGGCGTCGAGCACTTCGGACCACATATAGGAATAGTAGCCGGCTGAATAACCGTCGCCGGAGAAGACATGGCCGAAATGCGGGGTGCGGTGGCGCATCGCGATGGTGTCGGGCATGTCAAGCTTTTCGAGCGTTTCCGCCTCGAAGCGGAGCGGTTCCGCCGGTGCATCTGAGCGCGCGTGGTAGGCCATGTCGATGAGCGCCGATGCGGTGAATTCGACCGTGGCGAAGCCCGCGCCAAAAGTGCGGGCGGCCAGCATCTTGTCGAGCAGCGCCTTCGGCATCGGCTTGCCGGTCTTCACATGCAGCGCATGCTTTTCCAGCACCGCCGGCACGGTCAGCCAATGCTCGTAGAGCTGCGAGGGCAGTTCGACGAAATCGCGGCTGACCGAAGTGCCCGCCACGGAAGGCCAGGTGACGTCGGTCAGCATGCCATGCAGCGCGTGGCCGAACTCGTGGAACAGGGTCTTGGCTTCGTCGACTGACAGAAGGGCTGCTTCGCCGGACGGCGGCTTGGCGAAGTTCATGATGTTGTAGATGACCGGCTTCGAGCCATCGCCAAGCTTGTAGCCGGACTTCAGCGCGCTCATCCAGGCGCCGGAGCGCTTCGACGACCGGGCGAAATAATCGGCCAGGAACAGGCCGCGCTCGCTGCCATCGGCGTTCTTCACCGCGAACACCCGCGCGTCGGGATGCCAGGCGGCGATGCCCTTCTTCTCCTCGAAGGTGATGCCGAACAGTTTTGTAGCAACGTCGAAACAGGCGTCGATGACGCGGTCGAGCTGCAAATACGGCTTCAGCTCCGCCTCGTCGAAAGCGAACTTTTCGGCGCGCAATTTCTCCTGATAGAAGCGCCAGTCCCAGGCTGCGAAGGTCTCGTTGCTGCCGGCCGCGGTCGCCAGCCGCTCCAGCTCCTTCTGGTCGGCCGCTGCCTTCTCCAGCGCCTTCTCCCACACCGGGTCGAGCAGGTCGTGTACCGCTTTCGGCGTCTTGGCCATGGTGTCGTCGAGTTTCAGCGCGGCGAAAGAGCCGTAGCCGAGCAGCTTGGCTTTTTCGGCGCGCAGCTTCAGCATGTCGCGCACCACTGACGTGTTGTCGCTGGCGCCGCCATTCTGGCCGCGCATGGTGAAGGCGCGAAAGGCTGTTTCGCGCAGGTCGCGGCGTTCGGAAAAGGTGGTGAACGGTTCATAGATCGAGCGCGACAGGGTGACGGCGTAGCGGCTTTTCTGGCCGCGTGTCTCGGCCGCCTCGGCCATCGAGCTCTTCACGAAGTCCGGCAGGCCGGCAAGGTCGGCCTCGTCGAGGAACAGCGCCCAATCGCGCTCATCGGCAAGCACGTTCTGGCCGAAAGTGGTGCCGAGCGAGGACAATTCTTCGCTGATGTTGGCCAGCCGCTTCTTGCCGTCCGCGTCGAGTTTGGCGCCAGAACGGACAAAGCCTTTCCAGGTCTTTTCCAGCACCCGTAGCGTTTCGGCGGCGAGCTTCAGCGTATCGCGGCGCTGGTAGAGATCGTCGATGCGGGCAAACAGCTTCTCGTTCATTGAGATCGCCGAGAAATGCCTCGACATCTTTGGCGAAATCTCGCGCTCCAGCGCCTGGATCGCATCGTTGGTGTGGGCGCCGGCCCGGCACCAGAAGATTGACGAGACATGGTCGAGCGGCTCGCCGGCTAGTTCCAGGGCGGCCAGCGTGTTCTCGATGGTCGGCGCATCCTTGTTGCCGGCGATCGCGTCGATCTCGGCCTCATGCGCCTTCAACGCTGCGTCGAACACCGGGGAAAAGTCGCCGTCGCCGATGCTGGTGAAGTCCGGAAGGCCGAGTGGTCCTTGCCATTTGGTCAGCGGATGGGCGGCGAGATCGACGGTTTTCGTGGACGACATGGATTGCTCTTTCGATGATTGGCTGGCGAGGCGGGGCTGACCCGATGTAGGGCGATGCCTGGCGCGGCGCAACAGCGCGGCCGTTCAAGCCGGCGTCAGAAGCCGTCGCAATTTTCCGCGAGCGCCGCTTGCGAACTGGCGGTGATACGGTTGCCGGTGACAGCGAACGTTTCCTGCATCAGCATGTCATTGTTGGGAAAATCGTAGCAGGCGATGACCGTGGTAACGCCGGCCTCGCTCTTTTCGACGCGATGGCGGATCGCGGCGCCGGCAACCGCGCCTTTCCACTCGTCGATCGAGGCGATGAATTCCTGCTTCGACTGCACGACGCCGAGATCGTCGAGCTTGATGCGGACATCGTCGGCGAGCAGGTCCGACAATTCGGTGCGGTCGGCGACCAGCAGTGCGGAATACCAGCGGTCGATGATGGCGCCGTCATCAGCACGGGCAGGGGTGAGTGTAATCGTCAGCGCCGCCATGGCGAAAGCAATTGCACGCCAAACCCGCATTTGCCGCCTCCTAACCCAAATCCGGCCGCTCGAAATCGCCGGTGTCCTTGTTCATCACCCACAGTTCGCCGGTCGAAATGTCGAACCAGGCGCCGTGCAGCGCCAGCCGCCCCTTGCCTTCGAGGATCGAGACGCAAGGGAAGGTTCTGAGATTGGCAATCGAATAGCGGATGGAGATGCGCTCCAGCGCCGTCTGCCGTTCCGTCGCCGTCATGAAGGTGCTGGACGACACGGTTTCGGCAGCCGGCGCGATCAGGCTCATCCACTTGCCGATGAAGTCGCCGGGCGACAGCGGCGCCGAATTGGGGTCAAGCGCGGCGCGGATGCCGCCGCAGCGGCCGTGGCCCATCACCACGATGTTCTTGACCTTCAGGCTCTGCACGGCGAATTCGAGCGCAGCGGAGGTCGAGTGGAACTCGCCATCCGGCGCGTAGGGCGGCACCAGATTGCCGACATTGCGCAGCACGAAGAGTTCGCCGGGGCCGGCGTCGAAGATCGCTTCCGGAGCGGCGCGGGAATCGCAGCAGGCCACAATCATGGTCTCGGGTGACTGCCCTTCGCGGGCGAGCTCGCGATAGCGCCCGCTCTCGCTGAGATAGCGGCCGTTCATGAAGTTGCGGTAGCCGGCGAGGAGGTGTTCGGGAAGGTGGGGCATCGGCGGCGTCTAGACCCTTTCCGGGTTGGATGCGGCACGGTCTGTTGATATTCAGGTGAGGCCGGTCTGCGAATGGCCGATGCCTGCGCTTCCGGTGCTCACGTACTGAAGTACGCTCCGCTCCGGTTCTCGGCATCAGCCATTCTCGACTCGGCCTGACCTGAATCTCGACAGACCTAACTCTGAAAAAAGGCTCTAACGGCAAAAGTGTGTTGCGGGCAATGCCGAATTGCGGATGGCTCCGTCGCAAATGGCCATGCGGCACGCATGGCTCGCGGCTTGCCTCACGCCCAGATGGCGACAGGAATGCCGAAACGATCGGCAAGCGGCGGATCCGGAAACGGCTTTGCCACGCCGCTGGCGATGCGTGCGGCGATCAGCATCATCGCGGCTGCATCGAGAAAATCGTCGGCGGCAGCCCCTTTCGGCGGCGTCTGGTCGAGAAACACCTTTTCGTAGCCATGGCGGCGCAGCAGCGCCTTGCGCTCTTCCATCCCGGCAGGATTGACGGCGCCCTTGATCTTCTTCGGCAAAGCCATCGGCTTTTCGCCGTTCAGCCGGCGGAAGGCCACTTCCGGGTGCGATTCGAAGACGCGACCGCGCAGTTCGGGGCGTGCGATCAGAGCTGAGTCGATTTCGCGAATCTTGGCAAAGATGCCGAAGGCCTGGATCGAGACCCCGCGCGGCGGATCGGAGGTCGCCTTGGCTACGTCGCTGGCGCGGCGATGCGCTGCATACCAGGCCTCGAGCGTGGTGAAGTCGTTGGTGTCGGCGTAAAGAGCGGCGCGCGAGGGAATGGCAAAGACGCTGGATTGCCTCGCCCCGAGCAGCGGCCGCACCAGCGCCTCCGGTCCGCGCCCGCCTCTTTGTGAAAAATCCGGCAGGCCGATGGGCATGTCGACGGCCACGACCGCATCGTCCGGCAAGGCGTCTAGCAAAGCTGCAAAGCTGGCAAAAACGCAGACCGATGGCGTTGCGCCCGGATCGCGGCGGACGGCGATCCAGCCGGCCTTGCAGCCGTCGACGCCGACGGCCGAGGTCACGCCCGGCGGTCCCGCCCCGGATGTGTGAGATGGCGCAGCTGTACCATCGCCATCGGGTGCGACAGGCTTTGGGCATCGGTCTCCAGCTGCAATTCGTCGCCGCCGCGTTTGGCGGTTCGCGCCAGGATCTCGTAGACCGCGGCCGTGGTCGACTGCAGCGCCTTGATCGGCGGCTGTCCTGACAGGATGCGGGCGAGGTAGACGGCGGCCGTCAGGTCACCCAGCCCATTCGGCGGCTTGTCGATCAGGCGGTGTTCGGCCAGCAGCGCCTGGTTGGCGTCGAGCAGCAGATTGCCGGTGCCGCCGGTCATCATCGACGGCGCCGACGTCACCAGCATGGTTCTTGGGCCGGCATGGAGGGCAGCTGCAATGACCGATTTCAGATCGGGCAAGGGCGCGCCCGCCATCCACTCCAGCTCGAAGCGGTTGGGTGTGGCAATGTCGGCGATCGGCATCAGCCGGTCGCGCATGGCGGCGGCCGTCGGCTCGGGCACGTAGAGCCCGCCGGAATCGCCCATCACCGGGTCGCATATATAGACCGCGTCCGGCGTCTTCGCCTTGACCGCGGCAACCAGCGAGGCGACGGCCTCGGCCTGGCCGGCCTCGCCGAGATAACCCGACAGCACGGCGCCGACCTCACCCAGCCAGGGCGCGCGCTCGAGATCGGCCATCAGCGCCTTGAACTGGTCAAGCGGCGGCACGATGCGCGTCGCCCGGCCATGGCCCGGATGCCAGGGCAGGATGACCGTCGGCACCGCCCATACAGGGAAGCCCAGCGTCTCCAGCGCAAAGACGGCGGCGCGGTTGCCGACCGAGCCGCGGGCGACATGGCTGGAAATGACGATGACCGCGCGCGGCGCGTCGGCTTTTTCGCTGTTCATGGAATTCCTAGCTGCCCCGGGAGACGTAGTACACGAGCCAGATCAAAAGGCCGAGGGCGACGATGAGCCCAAGCGTGCGGCCAATGCGGGTGCCCCAGACCTCGATCGGATCGGAGCGGTCTGCCTCAGCGGCGGTGACGTGATCGCGCGCGCCTTTCGCTGCCCGCGACACCAACGACGTACCGCCGAGGCCACCCTCGTTCGCCACGCGCTCGATAATGCGGCGCGATTCGCTGTCTTCGTCGCGGCGTTCCGCCATGATCCTGTCCTGTTTCACGGCGACCATACCGTGTTCGCGCGGTCAATCACAGGGCCTCGCGGGCGCATGAGTGCGCGCCAGCCGCAGACATTTTCTTGAGCGCGGATTGTGCTAGATCAGGGTGGAGCATGATCTTTTTCCGAAAACCGGTTCCCACTTTTCGGGATCATGCTCTAATGCTTCGCATGCAACTTCTGTCGAGGGACCACACCATGTTTGCCCAGCGCCTTGCCTCACCGTTCCCTTTCCGCAGCCTGCCGGCCGTGTTGATGATGGCCTTCGTGCTGCCGCTGCTTGCCGGCTGCGGCTACAACACCATCCCGACGGCAGAGGAAAATGCCAAGGCGGCGTGGAGCGAGGTGCTGAACCAGTATCAGCGCCGCTCGGACCTGATCCCCAACCTGGTCGAGACGGTAAAGGGCTATGCGGCGCATGAGAAGGACACGCTCGATGCAGTGGTCGAGGCGCGCGCCAAGGCGACGCAGATCACGGTGACGCCGGAAACGCTGAAGGATCCCGAAGCCCTCAAGAAGTTCCAGGATGCCCAGGCAGGGCTGACCAGCGCGCTGTCGCGGCTGATCGCGGTGTCGGAGGCCTATCCCGACCTCAAGGCCAACCAGAATTTCCTGGCGTTGCAGGCGCAGCTCGAAGGCACCGAGAACCGGATCGCGGTGGCGCGGCGCGACTACATCCTGGCGGTCAAGGACTACAATCTGACGCTGAGGACCTTCCCGTCCGTACTGTGGGCAACCTTCTGGTTCCGCAGCAACGAGCCCTTCGCCAACTTCACTGTCGATGAAGACAAGATGCAGCCGCCGAAGGTCGATTTCGGCACGAAGCAGGGCGGCTGAGAGAACGGTTGGTAGGCCTGGTCCTTGCCAGCCTTGTGCTCCTTCACACCCCCCTCTGTCCTGCCGGACATCTCCCCCGCAAGGGGGGAGATCAGCCGTCATTTGCGCTTTCGCCAATCACGGACGTTTGAAGGGGTGGGCCAACGAGGAAATTGTCAATCTCCCCCCTTGCGGGGGAGATGGCCGGCAGGGCAGAGGGGGGTGGGACGGAGCGCCAGCCTTAGTGTTCTTCTCGCCTTTCTGACCGTTTTCCTACCCCTCACCGCCTTTGCCGCCGATCTCCCGGCGCTGACCGGCCGCGTCGTCGATAATGCCGGCATCATCGATGCGGGAACCAAAGCTGCGCTCACCCAAAAGCTCGCCGACTTCGAGACAAAAGGTTCCGACCAGATCGTCGTCGCGACCATCCCCAGCCTCGGCGGCGAGGAGATCGAGCCTTATGCCAACCGGCTGTTCCGGTTCTGGAAACTCGGCCAGGCCAAGGAAAACAACGGCGTGCTGCTTCTGGTGGCGCCAAATGACCGCAAGATGCGCATTGAGGTCGGCTATGGGCTGGAAGGCACGCTCACTGACCTGCACACCAGGCTGATCATCGAAAACGACATGGTGCCGGCGTTCCGCGCCGGCGATTTCTCCGGCGGCATTTTCAAAGCCGTCGACGATATGGTCATGGTGCTGGAAGGCAATCCGGAGGAACTGGTGGCTCGTGGCGAGCGCAACCAGAAGCCGCCAATCGACACGGACGATCTGTTCTTCACCGTCTTCATCACCATCTGGGCGATCATCTTCTTCGGCAGCATGGCGGCCTCCATCCTGCCGCCGATCTTCGGCAAGAAACTCGGCCCCGGCCGCTACCGCTGGCTGGGCATGACTTTCGAGCCGCACAAGCGGTCATCCAGCGGCGGCTGGTCTTCGGGCGGCGGCGGCTGGTCGTCGGGTTCAAGCGGTGGTGGCGGCTTTTCAGGAGGCGGCGGTTCGTCCGGCGGCGGCGGCTCGTCGGGAAGCTGGTGACGAGATGACCGCACGCATCATCAACTCCTGGCACCGCCGTCTCGGCACAATGACCGGCGCTGTCCTGCTGGGCTTGGCGATGTTGCTCGTCGGCTATGCGGCGCTGGCGGCGGAATTACCCGCACTCACCGGGCGGGTGGTCGACAATGCCGGGATCATCGATGCCGCGACCGAGGTGGCACTCACTCAGAAGCTGGCCGACTTCGAGACCAAAGGCTCCGACCAGATTGTCGTCGCCACGGTTCCCAGCCTCGACGGCGAGGAGATCGAACCTTACGCCAACCGGCTGTTCAACTTCTGGCAGCTCGGCCAGGCCGGCAAGAACAACGGCGTGCTTCTGCTGGTGGCGAGGAACGACCGCAAGATGCGCATCGAGGTTGGCAATGGGCTGGAAGGCGCGCTGACCAATCTGCATGCCACACGGATCATTGAAGATGACATGGTGCCGGCTTTCCGCGCCGGTGATTTCTCCGGCGGCATTTCCAAGGCCGTCGACGACATGATCAAGGTGCTTGAGGACAGCCATGGCGCTTGAGGGCAATCCGGAAGCGTTGGGGGCGGTGACGATATGATGACGCCAATCATCAGCCCCTCCCGGCGTTTCGCCGCCGGTGCGTTGGTTGCCCTGGCGGTGTTGGTCTTCGGCTTCGCCGCGCTGGCGGCGGAATTGCCCGCGCTCACCGGTCGCGTCGTCGACGATGCCGGCATCATCGACCCGGCGACCAAGGCGGCGCTGACGCAGAAGCTAGCGGAGTTCGAGACAAAAGGCTCCGACCAGATCGTCGTCGCGACCATCCCCAGCCTCGGCGGCGAGGAGATCGAACCCTATGCCAACCGGCTGTTCCGCTTCTGGAAGCTCGGCCAGGCCGGCGAGAACAATGGCGTGCTTTTGCTGGTGGCCAAGAACGACCGCAAGATGCGCATCGAGGTCGGCTATGGGCTGGAAGGCACGCTTACCGACCTGCACACCAAGCTGATCATTGAAAATGACATGGTGCCGGCCTTTCGCTCCGGCGATTTCTCCGGTGGCATTTCCAAAGCCGTCGATGACATGGTCATGGTGCTGGAAGGCAATCCGGAAGAGCTGGAAGCACGCGGCAAGCGCAACCCGGCCGACAACAGCACACCCATCGATCCCATCGTCGCGATCTTCCTGATCCTGTGGGCGACGATGTTCATCGGCGGCATGGCGATGGCCTTCCTGCCGCCGATCTTCGGCACCAAGCTGTCGCCGGGCGTGTATAAATGGCTGGGCATGACCTTTCGCTACGGCCAGGGTCCGAGCGGATCGTCTTCGGGCAGCAGCTGGACAACGAGTTCGTCGTCGGGCTGGTCGTCTGGCAGTGGCTGGTCATCAGGAAGTTCAGGCAGCAGCTGGTCTTCGGGCTCGAGCAGCGGCGGCGGGTTTTCAGGTGGCGGCGGTTCGTCCGGCGGTGGCGGGTCTTCAGGGAGCTGGTGAGACAAGATGGCAACACGACCGATCAGCCCGCAGGACCATGAGCGCATCGCCACCGCGATCCGCGCCGCCGAATCGAAAACCGACGGCGAGATCTACTGCGTCGTCGCGCATGCCAGCGACGGCTATTTCTTTACCGCCGCCTTCATGGCGATGCTTGGCATGCTGATCGTCAGCCTCGCCGTCGGCTACGGGCTGGAAGCCTGGTGGTTGTCGATACGGCTGCCGCATTTCGTCCTCGCCCAGCTTTTGGCGATGGCGTCAGTGCTCATTCTGTTGTGGGCGCTACCTGGCTTGCGCATCCATCTGGTGCCGCGCCGGCAGCGCTATCAGGCGGCACACGACAATGCGCTCAGGCAATTCCTCGCCCGCAATGTCCACCGCACCACGGCGCGCACCGGCGTGCTGGTCTTCGTGTCGATCGCCGAACGCTATGCCGAAGTGGTCGCCGACTCGGGCATCAACAGCAAGGTCGGCCAGCATGTCTGGGACGGCGTTATCCGCGACCTGACGCAGCATGCCGGCGACGACCGTCTCGCCGACGGCTTCGTCAAGGCGATCGGGCAGGTCGGCGCGGTGCTGGCCGAACATTTCCCAGTGACGTCGGGCGATGCCAATGAACTCGACGATCATCTCGTAGAGATCTGAAAGCTAGCAAACGCACCTCAGCCGGACACCTGACCGCCTCGGCTGAGTGCGTTTTCGAGCAGGCCTTGCCCGATGTCAGCAGGTGTCGTGATCGGCTGTGAGAAAGCGGTTGGCGGGCAAGCCTCGACTCTTGCAAATGGCCGATGCGGGTTTATGGTTAACAAATCATGAATACGCTGAGCATCGACATCAGGAAGGCAGAACCACGCGACGCCGGCGCCATCGCCGACGTGCATCAGCAGGCCTGGGAAGGCGCCTATTCCGGCATCATCCCGCATCGCTCGCTGACCTCGATGATCAACCGCCGCGGCGCCGACTGGTGGGCGAACGCCATCCGCCGTGCGGCCACCGTGCTTGTGGTCGAGATTGGCGGTACCATCGCCGGCTACGCCACGATCGGCAAGAATCGCGCCCGCGAGCTCCGGCAGCAGGGCGAAATCTACGAGCTTTACCTGCGTCCGGAATATCAGGGCATCGGGCTCGGCAGCCGGCTGTTCAAGGCGGCGCGGGCAAGGCTTGCCGACCACGGGTTGAAAGGCATGGTGGTGTGGGCGCTGGAAGACAACCAGAACGCGCTGGCCTTCTATGCCGGCGCCGGTGGCCGCGACGTTGCCGAGGGCGTCGAGATTTTCGAGCAGAGGGCGCTGAAGAAGGTCGCCTTCGTCTGGGAATGACGGGCCTCGGTTACAAATCATCACAAACTGTGCGCTTCCATTAGCATTCCGTACCAATCGCCGCATTGCGCCATTGCGCTTCCCCCGCTATCGATCTGGAAAATCGAGAGAGGGATTTGAGCCATGCGCATTGAGGCCATTGCCAGCGGAAAGAACCCGCCTGAGGACGTCAACGTCATCATCGAGGTGCCGATTGGCGGCGAGCCGATCAAATACGAGATGGACAAGGAGGCCGGCACGCTGTTCGTCGACCGCTTCCTGCACACCTCGATGCGCTATCCCGGCAATTACGGTTTCGTGCCGCACACGCTGTCGGGCGACGGCGACCCGATCGACGTTCTGGTCTGCAACACGCGCGCCCTGGTTCCGGGCTGCGTCATCAATGTGCGGCCGATCGGCGTGCTGATCATGGAAGACAATGCCGGCCAGGACGAGAAGATCATCGCCGTGCCGTCGCCGAAGCTGACGCTGCGCTACGAAAACGTCACCGAGTACACCCAACTGCCCGAGATCACCCGCGACCAGGTCCAGCACTTCTTCGAGCACTACAAGGATCTCGAACCCGGCAAATGGGTCAAGATCGAAGGCTGGCACGATTCCAAATACGCCAAGAAGATGATCGTCGACGCGATTGCGCGGGCGAAGGCGGCGAAGTAACCGCTCAGTTATCCACCCTGCCAAAGGCCGGCACGTTACCGATGACAGTGTGCTTGTCCTTGCCGCAGGCGAAACTCTTTGCCTTTTCGTCGGCCAGTTTGCGCGCCTGGTCGTTGGCTTGCGGGTTGCCGGTGGCGAGCACGAGGCCGATTGTGCAGCCGTCACGGGCATCCATCTGCGCGACTTTGGCGACCAGCAGCACTTCGGTCGGCTTGTTCTCATCCTCGGGATTGCTGATCGAGCGGCGGTGGATCACCGCGAAGGGAACGGCGACGTCCCCCTTGCTCTCGATGCGCCACTCGACTTTGGCGCCGGACGAGTTGAGGCCGGAAAAGCTCTCCCAGACCGACGCCATGTCGCCGCCGGGGGGAAACCCGTAGAACAGCGATTCACGCGCATCGTCATAGGCGATCAGCACGGGATAGCCGCGATAGCCGGAGCAGGCGAGTTCGGCCCAGTCGCCGTCGCCTTCCTCGGCCTGCGCATAGGTCACGCAGTTTTTTTGCGAGTCGAGGTCGGTGTAGACGCTGGATATGCCATCGGCATGGGCGACCTGGCAGAGGGCGGCGAGGGCGAGCGGGACAAGCAACAGGGTTCGCATGCGGACGTCTCCCATGGAGTTCGTCCAAGAGTATCGCCAAATTTGCGGCCGGCCTAGCGCCCCAATCTCAGCGCTGGCGCCGCCCCTCATTGCCCTGCCGGGCATTTCTCCCCGTAAACGGGGAGAAAGAGGCCGGCCGCGCCGCTGGCGACCCTCTTGCAACGCTGATGATTGGCGAAATCGGCGGTGGGAGCGTCCCTCGCCCCGTTTACGGGGAGAGGATGCCGGCAGGCAGGTGAGGGGCGGCGCCAACGTTCGAAAATGTTATTTCTTCAAGCTGGCCTCAATTAACAAATCGGCGTTGCGGGCGACCGATGCGGCAGGTCCGCCAAGGCCAAACAACTGGCCGCTGATATAGGCGCCTTCGATCAGCAGCAGCAGGCCGTCGCCGAGCGTGTCGGCATCTTCGGCGCCCATCGCCACTGCCATAGCGCGCAGGCGGCGGCGCAGTTCCTGCTTGTTGGCTTCGCTGACGACGCGCGCCGGATGGCCGTGTTCGGGGTATTCCACCGCTGCGTTGGTCATGCCGCAGCCGCGATAGTCCGGTCTTTGCGTGCGCTTGCCGACGCGTGTCAGGAAAGCACTCAGCTGCGCGCGCGGATCGCCGGGATGGGCGGCCACGGCTTCGTCGAAACGCTCCCAATATTCTCGGTCGTATTGCCGGAGATAGGAGGCGGCCAACTCATCCTTGGAGGGAAAGCTGCGGTAGAGGCTGGGCTTGGTGACGCCGGCGCGCTTGACGATCTCGTCGACGCCGATCGCCCTGATGCCGCGCCGGTAGAACAGGTCATACGCCACGTCGAGGATCTTCTTGGCGGCCTTGGGCGGCGACGCTACATGACTGTCGCTGATGATCAGTTCAATATTTTTGTCCGTTGGCATGGTATGACTCGATTGACGTGTTACCGATCGGTACGTATACATCTCCTCACCCTGCAACGTACCGGTCAGTAACATGATAGCTCAATCCCGTCCCTTTGGCCAGCGCTACGCTTTCGTCGTGGTCGGTGTGATCTTCCTTTGCCTGCTGATCGCAGCCGGGCTTCGTTCTGCACCCTCCGTGATGATGCTGCCGTTGGATAAGAGCTTCGGCTGGGGGCGCGATACCGTTTCGATTGCCGCCGCAATCGGCATCTTCCTCTACGGCCTGACCGGGCCGTTCGCCGCCGCACTGATGGAGCGGATCGGTCTGCGCCGCACGCTGCTTGCCTCGCTCGTGATCATGTCGGCGTCGACCGCGCTCAGCCTGCTGATGACCGAGCCCTGGCACCTGTTCCTCACCTGGGGCGTGTTTTCCGGCATCGGCTCCGGCGCGGTCGCTACCGTGCTCGGCGCCACCATCGTTAATCGCTGGTTCAAGACCAATCGCGGTCTTGTCATGGGACTGATGTCGGCCTCCAGCGCCACCGGCCTGCTGGTGTTCCTGCCGTTGCTCGCCTCGCTCGCCCAGTCCGGCGGCTGGCAGCCGGTTGCCATTGCCGTCTCTGTCGCCACCGCCTGTCTGCTGCCGCTGGTCTGGCTGCTGGTGCCGGAGCGTCCGGCATCGATCGGCATGGTGCGCTATGGCGCCGAGGCCGATGACGTGCCGCCGGTGTCGCCGGCCTCGCAAGGCAATTTCCTGGCGCATACGCTGAACACGCTGCGCCGCGCCGCCGGCACTCGCGTCTTCTGGTATCTGTTCGCCACCTTCTTCATCTGCGGCTTCACCACCAACGGGCTGGTCGGCACGCATCTGATCTCCTTCTGCGGCGATATGGGTATCGGCGAGGTGCAGGCCGCCGGCCTGCTGTCGCTGATGGGCATTTTCGACCTTATCGGCACGACGCTGTCGGGCTGGCTCACCGACCGTTTCGACCCGCGCAAGCTGCTCGGCGTCTATTACGGCATTCGCGGCCTGTCGCTGATCTACCTGCCTTATTCCGGCTTCTCGGCGACCAGCCTGATCATCTTCGCCGTGCTCTACGGTCTCGACTGGATCGCCACCGTGCCGCCGACACTGCGGCTTGCCAACGAAGCCTTCGGCGACCGCAGTGGTCCGATCGTCTTCGGCTGGATCGTCGCCGGCCATCAGGTCGGCGCCGCCACCGCCGCCGCCTTCGGCGGCACCATGCGCGAGTTGCAAGGCAATTACGAACTGGCCTTCCTGATTGCCGGCATGACGGCGATTGTGGCTGCTTGTCTGTCGTTGCTGATCAATACGAGCAAGCCGGCGTTCGATCCGGAGCCGCAGGCGGCTTAAGGGCGCGGCGCTTATCTCCCCCCTCGATGGGGAGATGGCCGCGAAGCGGCCAGAGGGGGTCGGTTCGACCGGGCTCGACCCCTTCATCGTAGGCGCAAGAGGTTGGCGCTCCACGCGCAGCGACCCCTCTGTCGCCTTCGGCGACATCTCCCCCTCAAGGGGGGAGATCACCTGTTCACTGTTATCAAAACTTCATCTTTCCGAGATGCGGCTGAAACATTGAGGCTGGAGCTTGGTGGCGGACGTTCAAGCCATCAGGAGACAGCCATGAACAAGCTTTCGTTGACCCGCCGCGCTTTCGTCACATCAGCGAGTGCGGCCGGGCTGCTCGGCGCATCGGGGCTCGCTTTGCCCTATTATTCGCGCGCCAGCCAGCGCCCGGCCTTCACCCATGGCGTCCAGTCCGGCGATGTCGATGCCTCGAGCGGCATGGTGTGGACGCGCACCGATCGTCCCTCGCGCGTCATGTTCGAAGTGTCGTCGACGGAGAATTTCGCCAACGCCACCCGGCTGGCGCCGCTCGATACATCGCCGGCCAGCGATTTTACGGTCAAGCGCCTGCTTACCGACCTCGCTTCCGACCAGGACATCTTCTACCGCATGACGGCCGCCGACCTCGCCGACATCAATGTCGTCTCCGAGCCGATCGTCGGCCGCTTCCGCACAGCACCCGCCTCGAAGCGCGACATCAAATTCGCCTGGTCTGGCGACACGGCCGGCCAGGGCTGGGGCATCGACGAGACCGGCATGAAGACCTATGCCACCATCGCCAGGCACACGCCCGACTTCTTCCTGCATTCCGGCGACACGATCTATGCCGATGGCGCCATGAAGGATGAAGTTGACCTGCCCGGCGGTGGCAAGTGGAAGAACGTCGTCCTCATCGACGGCAAGCGCAAGGTTGCCGAGACGCTGGACGAGTACCGCGACCAGTGGAAGTACAACATGATGGACAGACACGTTCTCGCCCTGAGCGCCATCTGCCCGACCTTCTACCAGTGGGACGACCACGAAGTGCTGAACAACTGGTCGGATTCGAAGAATCTGAGCGCCGACAGCCGCTACACCGAAAAATCCATCCATGTGCTGGCGGCGCGTGCGGCGCGCGCCTTCCATGAGATGACGACGATCCGCTACGAGCCGTCGGAGCCCGGCCGCGTCTACCGCAAGATATCCCACGGGCCGCTGCTCGACGTGTTCTTCCTCGACATGCGCTCCTATCGCGGCCCGAACGGCCCGGACATGCAGGACACGATGACGCCGGAATCGCGCATTCTCGGCGAACAGCAGACGAAATGGCTGAAGCGCGAGCTGGCCAATTCCAAGGCGACCTGGAAGATCATCGCCGCAGACATGCCGCTCGGCCTCGTCGTCTGGGACGACGGCACCAAGAAGGTGGGTGCGGAAGCGGTCAGCAATGGCGACAATGGCCTGCCCAAGGGTCGTGAGCTCGAGATCGCCGACCTGTTGCGCTACATCAAGAACGCCGGCATCACCAACACGGTGTGGCTGACCGCCGACGTGCATTACACGGCGGCGCATTACTACAACCCCGACAAGGCGCAGTTCCAGGATTTCAATCCGTTCTGGGAATTCGTCTCCGGCCCGATCCATGCCGGCACGTTCGGCCCCAACGATTTCGACATGACCTTCGGCCCGGAGCTGAAGTTCATCAAGGCGCCGACCGCCGAACAGGGCCAGAACCTGCCGCCATCGGCCGGGCTGCAGTTCTTCGGGCTGGTGGATATTTCAGGCGCCAGCGAGCAGCTGACGGTGCGGCTGATGGACCGCGATGACAACCAGCTTTACAAGGTGACGTTGGATCCGGTGCGCTCGGCGTAGACTGGATAGGCCGGCGGGACGGCGCCCCCCTCTGTCCTGCCGGACATCTCCCCCTCAAGGGGGGAGATTGGGAGCCTCGACCTTGCCGCTCGTTCTGCAACGTTGGAAATTGGCGAAAGCCGATGCGCAATCCGATCTCCCCCCTTGAGGGGGAGATGCCCGGCAGGGCAGAGGGGGGCGTGAAGGATCGCTGCGCTTGGAGTAGAGCGCCCCTCAGTCCGGGTAGCAAACCGTCGGAATCTTCGGCCAAACCGCACTGTCGCAGCCGGCAACCTGCTGCCGCTGCTTGAAAGAGGCGCTGACCGGGCCTGTGACCACGGGGTCGACGCCATCGGGGGCGTCGGCAAACATCTGCTCGGCCGTCTGGTCGGACGACGAAGCGGGATTGGCTTCCTTCAGCGTCGCGGCCGACTGGGCGGCATTGGCCGCCAGTACGGCAGCGAATGCCACCGAAGCGATGAGTGGCCAAAATCGGTTGAGTTTGTCGGTCATGAATTTCGAACTGCCCGGGCCCCGAAAGGTTCCCGCCTTGGTTAACAAAACCATCTCACACCGAGATGCTTAAGATTTGATGAGTATTTGGTGATGCGCCTCCTCTTTCGCAATTGCGAAAAACCCTGTATGAGCCGCGCAACCGAAAGAGGCGGCGCCTTTTGGCCTGCTGCCTGCAACGCTCCCGAGACCACAACATGAAAATTCGTAATATCGCGATCATCGCGCACGTCGACCATGGAAAAACCACCCTCGTTGACCAATTGCTGCGGCAATCCGGCTCCTTCCGCGACAATCAGCGCGTCGCCGAGCGCGCCATGGATTCCAACGACCTCGAAAAGGAACGCGGCATCACCATCCTGGCCAAGGCGACCTCGGTCGACTGGAAGGACACCCGCATCAACATCGTCGACACTCCCGGCCATGCCGATTTCGGCGGTGAGGTCGAGCGCATCCTGTCGATGGTGGATTCGGCCATCGTGCTGGTCGACGCCGCCGAAGGCCCGATGCCGCAGACCAAGTTCGTCGTCGGCAAAGCGCTTAAGGTCGGCCTGAAGCCGATCGTCGTCATCAACAAAATCGACCGCCCGGATGCCCGCCACGTCGAGGTGGTCAACGAGGTGTTCGACCTGTTTGCCGCCCTCGACGCCACTGACGAGCAGCTCGACTTCCCGATCCTCTATGGTTCGGGCCGCGATGGCTGGGTCTCGGAAAACCCCGAAGGCCCGAAGGATCAACAGCTTGCGCCGCTGTTCGACCTCGTCATCAAGCATGTGCCGGAGCCGACCGTTCATCCCGGCCCGTTCCGCATGATCGGCACCATCCTGGAAGCCAACCCCTTCCTCGGCCGCATCATCACCGGCCGCATCGAATCCGGCACGCTGAAGTCCAACCAGGCGGTCAAGGTGCTGCACCATGACGGCACCCAGATCGAAACCGGCCGTATCTCAAAGATCCTCGCTTTCCGCGGCCTTGAGCGCCAGCCGATCGAAGAGGCGCAGGCGGGTGACATCGTCGCCATTGCCGGCCTGTCGAAGGGCACCGTCGCCGACACGTTCTGCGATCTGGCGGTGACCGAGGCGTTGCATGCGCAACCGATCGATCCGCCGACCGTCACCATGTCTTTCCTGGTCAACGATTCACCGCTGGCCGGCACCGAAGGCGACAAGGTGACCAGCCGCGTCATCCGCGACCGTCTGTTGCGCGAAGCCGAAGGCAATGTCGCGCTCAAGATCGAGGAATCGCCTGACAAGGATTCGTTCTTCGTCTCCGGCCGCGGCGAATTGCAGCTGGCGGTGCTGATCGAGACGATGCGCCGCGAAGGCTTTGAAATTGCCGTGTCGCGTCCCCGCGTCGTCATGCAGAACGGCGAAAACGGCGAATTGCTGGAACCGGTCGAGGAAGTCGTCATCGACGTCGACGAGGAGCATGCCGGTATCGTCGTACAGAAAATGTCGGAGCGTAAGGCCGAGATGGTCGAGCTGCGGCCCTCCGGCGGCAACCGCCAGCGCATCGTCTTCCACGCGCCGACGCGCGGCCTGATCGGCTACCAGTCGGAACTCTTGACCGATACGCGCGGCACCGCCGTGATGAACCGGCTGTTCCATGCCTATCAGCCCTACAAGGGCGAACTGCCCGGCCGCACCAATGGCGTGTTGATCTCCAACGAACAGGGCGAAGCCGTCGCCTACGCCATGTGGAACCTGGAAGACCGCGGCCCGATGGTCATCGATCCGGGCGTCAAGGTCTATCAGGGCATGATCATCGGCATCCATAGCCGTGACAACGACCTCGAAGTGAACGTGCTGAAGGGCAAGAAGCTGACCAACATCCGCGCCGCCGGCAAGGATGAGGCGGTCAAGCTCACGCCGCCGATCCGCATGACGCTGGAGCGCGCGCTGGCCTGGATCCAGGACGACGAGCTGGTCGAAGTGACGCCGAAGACCATTCGGCTGCGCAAGCTCTATCTCGACCCGAACGAGCGCAAGCGTTTCGAGAAGTCGGCCAAAGTGGTCGGCGCGGCATAATCATCTGATTTTGATGGATTTGAGGGGCGGAGCACAGCGGTGCTTCGCCCCTTTTTATTACCCACCGGCCGCAGAGATGATGGCATCCCTGTCGGGCTCGCCGCTCAGGTCGATGCGGATCGTCGTTCCCTCACGGGCTGGCTTGCGCAAGGCCCTGGCTCCGTCCGGATCAACCACCAGCCGCCGCTTCCCCTCCAGCGCCTGAAGCCGCGCCCGTGAGATGGCGAGTTCGCCGGCGAGCAACCGGTCGAGCCGCAGCGATGTCGGCAATTCCAGCCCAAGCCTGAGTTCCAGCGTGGTCGCGCTTTCGCTGTTGTCGCAGAGCCTTTGTTTGTGAACGACGACGTCGGAAAATTCTTCGACGCGGCCGACCCGGCTGCGCAATGCGACGACATCGAAGGCATGACGCCGGGCCAGCGCCGGATCGTTGCTTTCAAGGGCTGCGAGCAGCGCCGGTTCGATGTCGCGGCGGTTGCAGCGTTCGAAAATGCCGAAATTCCACGAATTGTCGCAGTCGATGCAGCGGTAGATCAGCCAGACATCGATGCGCTTGCCATTGGCGTTGACGCGGAATTTGTCGCTGCAGCGGTACGCTTTCACAGCGCCGCAGCGGTTGCAGTTGATCAGGGGTCGAGGTGCGATTTCAGGCGCGATCGCCCAGTGGATGCGCAGAGACATGCCGATAAGCCCTTCCCGTCGGGAAGTTCTTCAGGCCGGGAGTGTCGAGATGCCCATGCGGGCACGGCGTGGCGGGAGGCTGCGGTTTTCTGGAAATCAGGTGTCACGGGCGCAAGGCCACGCGACAGCGGTTCAGCAGTGCCAAACCGGTCTCGAACCGCCGCCTGAGGAACATGTGAAATGAAGCAGGCTCCGCTGATGGCGGCGCCCTGCCAAGTGTGATCAGGGGAGTTGGCGAGACCGGCGGTTACTGAGGCAAAATGAAGCTCGAAATGGATGTCGGGACGGCTTGTCTAGCCGCGAAGTGGCATGCACGCAAGCTCTCACGCGGTTCCGCTATGCTCAGCTGAATGCGATCTGCACCTTCATCGATTGGGTGCGGTCGCCGGCGATCTCGAACGCCGCAACCGCCTCGTCCATCGGATAGATGCCGGTCAGCAGCGGTTTGACGTCGACACGGCGGTTGTTGATCAGATCGACGGCGAGCGCGAATTCGTCGTGGAAGCGGAAGGAGCCGCGCATCTCGATTTCCTTGGCGACGATGAGATTCTGCGGCAGCGACATATCGCCGCCAAGGCCGAGCTGGACCAGCACGCCGCGGGGCTTCAACACGTCGAGCCCCGCCCGCACCGCGCGTTCGTTGCCGGAGCATTCGAACATCACGTCGAAACTGCCCTTTTCGATGTTGTAGGCGGCGAGGCTGGCGCTGTCGGTGGCGACATTGATGGTGCGGTCGGCGCCGATCTCGCTGGCCTTGGCCAGCACGGCGTCCATGACATCGGTGGCGACAATCTCGCGCGCGCCGTGGACGCGTGCGGCCAAGATGCAGAGCGCGCCGATCGGCCCGCTGCCGGTGACCAGAACCCGCTTGCCGAGCAGCGAGCCGGCGCGGTTCACGGCATGCAGCGTCACCGCGAAGGGTTCGGCGAAGGCGGCCTCGTTGATGGAGACATGGTCGGAGATTTTGTGGCACTGCCAGGCCTCTGCGACGAGGCGCTGGCGAAAGGCGCCCTGGATGTGCGGCATCGGCATGGCGCTGCCGTAGAAGCGCATGTTGAGGCACTGGTTCTGCATGCCTTGCAGGCAATAGCGACAGGCATTGCAGGGCCGGCTGGGCGAAATCGCGACGCGGTCGCCGACGGCGAGGGTCGATACGCCGGTGCCAAGCGCCTTCACCGTTCCGGCGACCTCATGGCCCAGGATCATCGGCTCGCGCAGGCGGACCACGCCGAAGCCGCCATCATTGTAGTAGTGCAGGTCCGAGCCGCAGATGCCGCCAGCTTCGACCGATATCTCGACCTGTCCGGCGCCCAGTACGCCCGGATCGGTCTCTTCGATGCGAAGGTCCTTTGCCGCGTGGATGACGATTGATTTCATGGCCGCGATCCTTTCTCAAACCACCGGTGCGGGCAAGGCGCGAGCGCTCAAATATCTCGCAAGCTCTGGCCCATCAGCCCGCAGGGTTCCAAATTGCGGCTGATCGGCTATCCTTCGCACTCCAACGCTCGAAGGCTCCGCCATGCACTTCACCTCGCTTCTGATCTTCGCCGCCGCTTTGTTCGTCGCCGCCGGTTCGCCCGGCCCATCGATCGCCGCACTGGTTGCGCGCGTCATCTCGAAAGGGTTTCGCGATGTCTTCCCGTTCCTGCTCGCCATGTGGATCGGCGAGGGCATCTGGCTGTCGCTGGCGGTGTTCGGGTTGGCCGTCGTGGCGCAGACTTTTCATTTTGCCTTCGTTGTCGTGAAATGGGTGGGCGTCGCTTATCTCGCTTACCTCGCCTGGAAGATGTGGACCGCGCCCGTCGACGCGAAAGAAGGCGAGATGCCACGCGAAGATTCGGCGACAAAGCTGTTCTTTGCCGGCATGGCGGTAACGCTCGGCAACCCAAAGATCATGATGTTCTATCTGGCGCTGCTGCCGACCATCATCGACCTCGCTTCGGTCAGTGTCATCGGCTGGGTCGAGCTGACGGCGACGATGGCGGTGGTTCTGATCGCCGTCAATCTTGCGTGGGTGGTCGTGGCGTCGCAGGCGCGCAAGCTGCTGCGAAGCAAGCGCGCCATGAAGATCGCCAACCGCGTCAGCGCCACCACGATGGCCGGTGCTGCAGCGGCCATCGCGGCGCGGTCATAGGGCATGACCCCAAACCGAAGGATCGCATCAGCGGAAGGCGGGATCGTTTTTTGCTTCGATGACCTTCGGTAGATCGCGTCACATCATTTCGATGATCGGCGCGATCTCGACACTGAACGCCGGGTCCATCAGGATCGGGCAACCCTTCGCCTTGGCGACGGCATCGTCGATGTCCTTCGCTTCGACGATCGTGTAACCGGCGGTCGGACTGCTGCCACCATTGTTCTCGACCTTGCCGCCGGGCAGCACCATCTTCGACTTGCCGACCGGATTGCCGCCGTCGACGACGTCCGAGCCAAGCTTGCCGTACCAGCCGGTCCAGGCATCCATCGAGGCTTTCCGCTCGGCCTCGTCGGTCGGCATCTTGCCGGAGCCATGATAGACGTAGAGAAATTTCGCCATGTTCTCCTCCCTTGGTGAGCGGCTTGAACCGGCACGCGGTCATGCCGCCTGCCGATCATCGGACCAAACGGGCAAACAAGCAACGAGAATGAGGGATAGCTGATATAAGGCGGCGGCGGCGCCTCACCTCGCCATGGCGTGGTATTCGTCGTTCGGCCGCATGTCGATCGCCGCCGCCACGCGGTTGGACATGTTGAAGAAAGCGGCCGTCGAGGCGATGTCCCAGATGTCGCGGTTGCTGAAGCCGGCGTTGCGAAGCGCTGCCCGGTCCGCTTCGACGATCTTTGCCGGTTCCTCGGTCAGCTTGACGGCGAATTCGAGCATCGCAGTCTGCTTCGGTGACAGATTGGCGGCGCGGAAATTCATCACCATCATCTCACCGAATGCCGGGTCGCCGGAGAGCTGCCGCACCGCCGCGCCATGCGCGGTCAGGCAGTAATAGCAATGGTTGATCGAGGAGACGACGACCGCGATCATCTCGCGCTCCAGCTTGGACAGGCCGGATTCGCCGAGCATCAGATCGTTGTAGGTGTCGGTGAAGGCGCGCAGTTTCTTCTCGTCGAAGGCGTAGGCAAGAAGGACATTGGGAACCAGGCCGAGCTTTTCTTCGCATTTGGCGAAATAGGCTTTTGTCGCCTCGCTCAGCTCTGCAATACCGAGGTCAAGTGCGCTGATATTGCCGGGCATGGGGGGTCTTCCTCCTCGTTCGCTGCCGCCTGACCGCCGAATTCCGATAATTCTTAGCGAGCCGTCAAACCTTTGTCGCCAAACGGCGGTCATCTGCTACCATAGTCGTAAAAGCATGTGACGGGAGGACATCATGGCGAGCGTGAAATCCGCAGCTAAGTCGAAGAAAAAAGCCACTGCGGCGGCGAAATCCGACGAGAAGTCGGCCGGTCTCGCCGATTATCTGCTGGCACGCGCGCCGGCGGAAGACATTGCCGCCTATGACGGCGCCGACCTTCAGCGCGCCGCTGATCTGGCCGGACGGGCGGTCGCCGTCCATAAGAAGGGCGAGAGCGTCGTCGCCGTCGATGCCGAGTCGGGTGTCTCCCGCGAGGGCCGCCCGATGACGATCATCACCGTCGTCAACGACAACATGCCGTTCCTGTTCGATTCGATCCTTGGCGAGATCACCGAGACCGCCGGCGAGCCGACTTTGGTCACCCATCCGGTCATCGCCGTGCGCCATGGCAAGGCCGGTGTCGACGAGATCCTCGGCGACGGCAGCGTCATCAAGGACGACAGCACCCACGACCGGCTGAGCGTCGTCCATGTCCACATCCCGCGCCTGACGGCGGAGCAGGCGAACGCGCTGGCCAATCGCTTGCGCAAGATGCTCAACCAGGTCCGCGCCGCGGTCAGCGACTGGAAGCCGATGCTCGCCCGCCTCGACCAGGCGATCTCTGAGTTTCGCTATTCCCCCGTGCCGCTCGACAAGAAGAGCGTTGCCGAGGCGATAGCCTTCCTGGAATGGCTGCGCGACGACAATTTCACCTTCCTCGGTATGCGCGAGTTCAAATACACCGGCGGCGCGGAGAGCGGCAATCTGGAGCGCGCCGACAAGCCCGGTCTCGGCATCCTCTCCGACCCCGATGTCCTGGTGCTCAGGCGCGGCACCGAAGCGGTGACGACGACGCCCGAAATTCGCGCCTTCCTGCACGGGCCGGAACCGCTGATCGTCACCAAGGCCAACGCCAAATCGCTGGTGCACCGCCGCATCTATCTCGACTATATCGGCGTCAAGACCTACACCGCCAAGGGCGCGCTGTCGGGCGAGCTGCGCATGGTCGGCCTGTTCACCTCGACCGCCTACACGCGCTCGGTGATGAAAATCCCGTATCTGAGGTCGAAGGCTGAGACCATCATCGCCAAGTCTGGCTTCGACCGGCACGACCACTCCGGCAAGGCGCTCATCAACGTTCTGGAGAGCTATCCGCGCGACGAACTGTTCCAGGTGCCGGTGCCGATCCTGAAGAAGCACGCCGTCGCCATACTCGGCCTGATCGAACGGCCGCGGGTGCGGGCGCTGGTGCGCGTCGACCAGTTCGACCGCTTCGTCTCCATCCTCGTCTTCGTGCCGCGCGACCGCTATGACAGCGCGGTGCGCGAGAAGGTCGGCACCTATCTCAAGACCGTATTCGAAGGCCGTTTGTCGGCTTACTATCCGGCCTTCCCGGAAGGCGGGCTGACGCGCGTCCACTTCATTATCGGCCGTTCCGGCGGCAAGACGCCGAAGGTCGAGCAGGCGGCTATCGAGGCGGCGATCCGCGACATCGTGCGGACCTGGGACGACGCACTGGCCGATGCGGCGGAAGCCGGCGGCAGCGATCAGGCGTTGAAGGCCATCGCGGCACGGTTCCCGGAGAGCTATCGCGACTCCTTCAACGCAAGCGTTGCTTTGACCGATGCCGGGCGCATCGCCAGCATCAGCGCCGCCAACCCGATCGCCATCGACTATTACCGGCACGCCGAGCAGAAGCCGCACCAGGCGGCGCTGAAGATCTATCATCACGGCAGCCCGGTGGCGCTGTCACGGCGGGTGCCGGTGCTGGAAAATATCGGCTTCCGCGTCATCAGCGAGCGGACTTTCGAAGTCGGCGAGGAGGGCGGCGACACGGTCTTTGTCCACGACATGGAACTGGAGAACAGCTACGGCAAGCCGATCAACCTCACCGATGGCGGTGCGCTGTTCGAAGACGCTTTCCTGTCGGTCTGGCGCGGCGATGTCGACAATGACAGCTACAATGGCCTTGCCCAGACCGCCGGCCTATGGTCCGGCGAAGTCACCATCCTGCGCGCCTATGGCCGCTACCTCCAGCAGGCCGGTATTCCGCAGAGCCAGGATTTTATTGCCGCCGCGCTCAACCGCTATCCCGACATCGCGCGCGGCCTGCATGCGCTGTTCGTCGCCCGCCTCGGCCCGACGGCCGCGACGGAAGGCGTCGTCGCCGCCAAGCATCTCAAGGCCAAGATCAAGGACGCCTTGGAAGAGGTGCCCAACATCGATGACGACACCATCATCCGCCGCTATCTCAATTTGATCCAATCATCGCTGCGCACCAATCATTTCGTTGCCGAAACGAAGGCCAGGGGCCAGTCGCTCGCGATCAAGTTGGACTCGCATGCCGTCGAAGGTCTGCCGGCGCCGCGGCCGTGGCGTGAGATCTTCGTTTACGGTTCCGAGGTCGAGGGCGTGCATCTGCGCTTCGGTCCGGTGGCACGCGGCGGCCTGCGCTGGTCGGATCGCGCCCAGGACTACCGGACCGAAGTGCTCGGCCTGGTCAAGGCGCAGCAGGTCAAGAATGCCGTTATCGTGCCGGTCGGCGCCAAGGGCGGCTTCTTCCCCAAGCGCCTGCCCGCAGGCGGCAGCCGTGACGCCATCTTCGAGGCCGGCACGTCGGCCTACAAGAACTTCGTCTCCAGCCTGTTGTCGATCACCGATAATATCGGCCTCGATGGCGTCATCCCGCCGGCCGGCGTTGTCAGGCGCGATCCGGACGATCCCTATTTCGTCGTCGCCGCCGACAAGGGCACGGCAACCTTCTCCGACACCGCCAACGCCATTTCGGAGAAGCACGGTTTCTGGCTCGACGATGCCTTCGCCAGCGGCGGCTCGGCCGGCTACGACCACAAGAAGATGGGCATCACCGCCAAGGGCGCCTGGGAAGCGGTGAAGCGGCATTTCCGCGAGATGAACCGCGACATCCAGACCTCGCCGTTCACCGTCGTCGGCGTCGGCGACATGTCGGGCGACGTGTTCGGCAACGGCATGCTGTTGTCGCCGCAGACCAGGCTGATCGCCGCCTTCGACCATCGCGACATCTTCATCGATCCCGATCCGGACAGGGTGGCCTCGATGGCCGAGCGCGAGCGCATGTTCGCGCTGCCGCGCTCGAGCTGGCAGGACTACGACAAGACCAAACTGTCGGAGGGCGGCGTCATCGTCTCGCGCAGCCAGAAGTCGATCACACTGCCCGCGGCAGCGGCAGCAGCGATCGGCCTCACCAAGACCACCGCGACACCGGTCGAGATCATGACCGCCATCCTCAAGGCGAATGTCGACCTTCTGTGGTTCGGCGGCATCGGTACGTATCTCAGGGCCTCGGGCGAAACCAACGCCGATGTTGGCGACCGCGCCAATGACGCCATCCGCATCACCGCGCTCGATGTCCGGGCGAAGGTGATCGGCGAGGGCGCCAATCTCGGTGTCACGCAACGCGCCCGCATCGAGTTCGGCATGAATGGCGGTCGCTGCAATTCCGACGCCATCGACAATTCGGGCGGCGTCAACTGCTCCGACGTCGAGGTCAACATCAAGATCGCGCTGGCGTCGGCCATGCGCAAGGGATCGCTGACCCGGCCGGCGCGCAACAAACTTCTGGCCGAGATGACCGACGAGGTCAGCGGGCTGGTTCTGTCCAACAACTACGAGCAGACGCTGGCGCTTTCGATCGCCCGCAAGCGCGGTCTTGCCGACATTGCGCATCAGAGCCGTTTCATGACGGCGCTGGAGGCGCGCGGCCTGCTCGACCGCGCGGTCGAGACGCTGCCGTCGCCGGCTGCCCTTGCCGAGCGCGAGGCGCGCGGCGAGCCGCTGACCCGGGCCGAGCTCGGCGTGCTGCTCGCCTATGCCAAGATCGTGCTGTTTTCCGACATCGTCGCCAGCGACGTGCCGGACGATGCGCATTTCGACCGCGACCTGATGGGCTATTTCCCAGACCGGATGGCGAAGAAATACGCGGCCGAAATCAACGGCCACCGGCTGCGCCGCGAAATCATCGCCCGCGTCGTTGCCAATGATCTGGTCAATCGCGGCGGCCCGTCGTTCGTCAACCGGCTGCAGGAAGCCACGGGGCGCAGTGCGGCCGACGTGGTGCGCACCTTCGCCGTGGTGCGCGACGGCTTTGGACTGCCGGCGCTCTACCGCGAGATCGACGCGCTGGACAGCCAGATCGATGGCCAGGCACAGCTTGACCTCTACCAATCCGTCAGCCGGCTTATCTTCGTGACCAGCGGCTGGTATCTGAAGAACGATGCCGGCACGGCAGCACTCGGCCAGCGCATCGCCGAACTGCAAGAGGCGCGCAAGGCGCTGGAGCCGAAGCTGGTCTCGCTGCTGCCGACCTTCTCGCGCGAGCGGGTCGAGGAACGGCGGCACGGCCTGTTCAAGGCCGGCGCGCCGGAAAAGCTCGCCGAAAAGCTGGCGTTGGCCGATCTGGCCGAACTGATCCCCGATATCGCACTGACGGCACGCATGGCCAATGCCGACATCATCGCCGCGGCCAAGGCGTTCTTTGCCGTCAGCGATGCCTTCCGTATTCCGCGCGTCGAAGAGGCGGCGCGCTCGATCACGCCGTCGGACTATTACGACCAGCTGGCGCTGTCGCGCGCCACCGACACGATCGGCGCGGCCCGCCGTGGCATCGCGGTGGCGGCTCTCACCGGCCATGCCGGGACGGCGGATCCTGTGGCGGCCTGGCTGGAAGCCGGTGGCGAGCGCGTTGCCCGCATCCGCGAGCGGCTGCAGGCGCTGACCGAAGGCGGAGACATCACCGTGTCGCGGCTGTCGGTCGCCTCGGGGCTGATGAGCGACCTGACGGGGATGTGAGCCTCGAAAGCCTGGGTTCCCCGCCCCCGCTCATAGGCGTGGAGAGGAACCCAAGGCAGTGAACGGCTGCGCCACGCTTGTTAATTGCATGAGCATTCGAAACATGCAGACATGGCGCCCGACGCGGGCGGAGTGGATGTCGGGGGAATCATGACGGTAGAAACAGTGCAGCGGGCATCCGGGCGCGGCATCTGGGGATGGATGCTCTTCGACTGGGCGGCGCAGCCGTTTTTCACTGTCGTCACCACCTTCATCTTTGGGCCCTACTTCGTCTCGCGCATGGCCAGCGATCCAGATACGGGCCTGGCTGTATGGGGCTATGGTATCGCTGCCGCCGGGTTGGTCATCGCCGTTTTGTCGCCGATCCTCGGCTCGATTGCCGACCAGACCGGTCCGAGAAAGCCATGGATCGCGTTTTTCGCGGCGATCAAGATCACCAGTCTTTGTCTGCTCTGGTTCGCCGCGCCCGGATCAAACCTCTTCGTGATCGTGGCATTGTTTTCGCTGGCCTCGGTCGCGGCTGAATTCTCGACCGTCTTCAACGATTCGATGATGCCGCGCCTAGTGCCGAAGAGCGAGATCGGAAGAATCTCTAACATCGCCTGGGGGCTTGGCTATCTCGGCGGCATGATCGCGCTGATCTTTGTCGTCACCTGTCTGGCGGGTTCGGCGGAGACCGGCAAGACGATCATCGGCATCGACCCGCTGTTCGGGCTCGACCCGAAACTCGGTGAGGACGCACGCGCCACCGGACCGCTCTCGGCCGGCTGGTATTTCCTCTTCATCCTGCCGATGTTCTTCTTTACGCCGGACGCCATCAAAGGCATTCCGATTGGGCCGGCGGTGCGCGAGGGCCTGTCGGAGCTGAAGTCGACGCTGGCTGAAGTGCGCCAGCGCCGCGGCATCTTCCGCTTTCTGATCGCCCGCATGGTCTATCAGGACGGTGTAAATGCGCTTCTGGCGCTGGGCGCCGCCTTCGCCGCCAAGATGTTCGGCTGGTCAATCACCGAGGTCGGGGTGTTCGGGATCATCCTCAATGTCGTCGCCATATTTGGCTGCTGGGGCGCAGCCTTTCTGGATACGCGGCTCGGCTCGAAGGCCATAGTGATGATCTCGCTTGTGCTACTCAGCATCGCCACCATCGGCATCGTCTCGACCGGGCCCGGTTTCACGCTGCTCGGCATCGTGCAGCTTTCCACCACCGATTCAGGCGGTCTGTTCGGCACGGCGGCGGAAAAGGCCTACATTTTCTATGGACTGCTGATCGGGGTTGCCTTCGGACCTGTGCAGGCCTCGTCGCGTTCCTATATGGCGCGCAGCGTCACCGCCGCTGAATCAGGCCGCTATTTCGGCATCTATGCGCTGGCCGGACGGGCGACCAGCTTTGCCGCACCCTTCATGGTAGCGACTGTCGGCCTAGTCAGCGGGTCGGATCGGCTCGGCATGGCGACAATCGTGCTGTTCCTCGGCATCGGCATGGCGATATTGATCAAGACGCCCTATCCGGCGGATCAGCCGGTGGAGTGAGGCTTACCCTCCCCATCATGGGGAGGGTAAAAAGGCGCTAATGCCTAAAATGCCTCACGCCGGTAAACACCATGGCGATGCCATGCGCATCTGCGGCGGCGATGACGTCTTCGTCGCGCATTGAGCCACCGGGCTGGATGACGGCGGTGGCGCCGGCTTCGATCGCCGATATAAGCCCGTCGGCGAAGGGGAAGAAGGCGTCGGAGGCAACCACCGAGCCCTTGGTCAGCGGCTCCGCCAGGCCTGCAGCCTCGGCGGCGTCGAGCGCCTTGCGGGCGGCGATGCGCGAGGAATCGACGCGGCTCATCTGGCCTGCGCCGATGCCGACCGTGGCGCCGTCCCTGGCGTAGACGATGGCGTTCGACTTGACGTGCTTGGCGATGCGGAAGGCGAATTTGAGGTCAGCCATCTCAGCCGCAGTCGGCGCGCGCTTCGTCACCACCTTGAGCTCAAGATCGTCGATCACTGCATTGTCGCGACCCTGGACGAGCATGCCGCCGGCGACCGATTTCACCGTGGTGCCGGCAGAACGCGGATCGGGCAGGCCGCCGGTGACCAGCAGGCGCAAATTCTTCTTGGCGGCAACGATGCGGACCGCGTCTTCCGATGCGTTCGGCGCGATGATCACCTCAGTGAAGGTTTTGACGATCTCCTCGGCCGCTTCGGCGTCGAGGATGCGGTTCATGGCGATGATGCCGCCAAAGGCCGAGACCGGATCGCAGGCCAGCGCCCTGGCATAGGCCTCTGTCAGCGAAGCGCCTTCGGCGACGCCGCACGGATTGGCGTGCTTGATGATGGCCACCGCTGCGCAGCGGTTGGGATCGAATTCGCCGACCAGCTCGAAGGCGGCGTCGGTGTCGTTGATGTTGTTGTAGGACAGCTGCTTGCCCTGCAGCTGCCGCGCCGTGGCGACGCCCGAACGCTTGTCGCCATTGACGTAGAAGCCGGCGGTCTGATGCGGGTTCTCGCCGTAGCGCATGACGCTTTCCAGCTTGCCGCCAAAGGCGCGCCAGGTCGGATGTTCGATCTCCAGCGTCTCGGCGAACCAGCCGGAGATCGCCGCATCGTAGCTGGCGGTGCGGGCAAAGGCCTTGGCCGCCAGCTTCTTGCGGAAGTCCAGCGACAGCGAGCCGATGTTCATTTCCAGTGCGTTGAGCACCGAGGCATAGTCGCCGGGATCGGTGACGATGGCGACATAGGCATGGTTCTTGGCCGAAGCGCGGATCATCGCCGGGCCGCCAATGTCGATGTTCTCAACGATCGCGGCATAGTCGGCGCCGGAACGGCGGACCTCTTCGAACGGGTAGAGGTTGGAGACGAGAAGGTCGATCGGCTCGATACGGTGATCGTGCATCGCCTTGGCGTGCTCAGGATCATCTCGCACACCGAGCAGCGCGCCGTGCACCGACGGATGCAGCGTCTTGACGCGGCCGTCCATGATTTCGGGAAAGCCGGTCAGTTCGGAGACGTCGCGCACGGCCAGGCCGGCTTCGGCAATCGCCTTTGCCGTGCCGCCGGTCGAGACCAGCTCGACGCCGGCCGCGGCCAGGCCCTTGGCGAAGTCGATCAGGCCGGTCTTGTCGAAAACGGAAAGCAGTGCGCGGCGGACCGGAACGAGGTCGGGTGCCGGAATGTTCTTGGCGGCGACGGCCATGGGCTGGCGGCCTTTCAGGGCTGATTGGAGAGCGTTGCCGGGCCGTAGCACATGAGGTCAGGAAATCAAGCCGGAAGCTCGATCAAGCCGGTGCCGGCAACGACGCTCAGTTGTTGTCGGGGTAGCCGGCGATGCCGGTGCGCGTCAGCTGCCAATGGACCTCGGCAATTTCCGAGGCCTTGAAGGCGAGCACGATCTGGCGGCTGCGGCGCGGGCCGCCAAGGCCGGCGAAATAGATCGATTCCTCGACCTCCGGCATCACCTCTGAGCAGGTGAACACCCAGGTGTCGGCCTGGTCGCCGGCCAGAACCAGGCGGTCATGCTCGTCCTGGAGCAGATTGATGTCGGGGTGGATGTGGAAGCGCACCATGACGAAGTCGCGGCCATTGTTGCGGATTGCCGCACCGCCGGGGCGCAGAAAGCGGTCCCGGCCGGCGAGCACATTGCCCTCGCTCGACAGCTTCATCTCGCGCTCGTGCAGGAAGCCGAAGCGCTGGATATAGCCGTCATGGCGGGCAATGAAGCCTTGCGTGCCCTTCTGGTCGATGCGCTTGCACGGCACCTGCTGCGGGCCGCCGAGCAATGGCGTGCCGAGCACGTCGTTGACGCGCAGCGAATGAGAAAAACGCGCCGACGACGTGTCGTTGAGTGTGGCGGTCGAATGCGCCGCCGTGGCGCGGGCCAGCGGCCGGAATTCTGCGGCGCCGTAGGTGTCGATGCCGGCATTGACGACATAGTGCTGACGGCCGGAGGAGAGCTCGAAGGCGAGGCACCCGGCATGCGCGGCGTTGGACACGTCGACGGGTGGCGATGCGCCTGTATCGGCAATGACCGTCACGCCGCCCATCGACAGCCGCTCATAGCCGGAATGCGGCGCGTGCAGCAGCGGCGCGCCGGCGGTGTCGTCGTGGCGCAATATAGTGGCGATGCGGTCATGGATGGTTGCGCCCATGCCGTTAAAGCGGGCGAGGCTGCCGTCCTGGTGGCGGAAGAAACGCAGCGCCGGCAGCATGCGATCAATGGCGCCCATCAAAGCGGACGGCGGCGTCTCGGCCTGGTTGGCATAGGTCTGGCGCAGCGGCAGAAGATCTGCAAGCAGTTCGAGCACCGCCATCGGGTTGCGCGAAATATGGCCACCGTCTGGAAGGATCTGGCGGTCGAGTTCCTCGGCGAGGTGGCGGGTGGCGCCGCGCAGTGCCGAGGCCGGCGCCGGCAGCGACAAAGCGGCAAAGGCCAGCGCAATGCGGGCGCGCAGCCTGTCCTTGCCATCCGGCATTTCGCGCGCCATCGAGCGCAGATATCGGATCTGCACGGCAAGCGATTTCAGGAAGGCGCGGTAGAACGGAAATTCAGCCCCTTGTAGGACAACCGAGGAATGCTGCAGCCAGGCGATGACCCGCTTGGCCGTGGTGCCCGGTTCCCAGGCGATGCCGGAAATCTGGTTGCCATGCATGGCGATCCAGTCGGAAACCAGCGCGCGGGCATTGGCGGCGGCCAGCTCGGTGCCGGCGGCGCGCATGTGGCGCAGCCAGCGGAAGCCGTGCAGCGTCTTCACCCAGCCGCGATTGGCGACTTCAATCTGGAACGGCGATTTACCGCCGGTCTCGACCAGGTGGCCCGATAGCGGATAGCGGCCATAATAGATTTCGAGCGCGATCTGCGGATCGGCGAGCCTGAGGTCCGGCGGTGCAATCAGGACGCGTTCCGGCGTGCGTCCGGAATAGCGCCAGCGATAGACTGGCCCTGCCCGCAGGCGCCGGCGCGTCTTGCGCCAAAACTCCTTAGCGACAAGCGTCCACAGACGTGTCGTGCTGCCGGCAGCCAGTGCCAAAACCCCTCCTCGTCACCTAGTGATAGAGCATGATGTTGTCCGAAAACCGCGTCACCCTTTTCGGCATCATGCTCCTGTACCCCAGCACAAGCTTATATGGTTCAAGAACTTATGCGAAGTCGAATTCCGCTGACGTGAAGGGCTTCACGCTGCCGGCGGCCGACCCATCCCGAAAAAAGTCAAACGATTTCCGAGGGTAAGCCCGACAATCCGGCACTCACTTGCGGTTGTGACGCGATCGGAACTCGCTCGGCGAACAGTTTTCGCGATCGCGAAACAGGCGGGAGAAATAGAAGGCGTCGTGGATGCCGACGGCAGCGGCGATGGATTCAATCGACGAATCGGAAGCGGCCAGCATCTGCTTGGCGCGGTCGAGCCGAATGCGCAATTGAAAGGCCTTGGGCGACATGCCGGTGGCCAGCGCGAACCTGCGGCGCAAAGTTGCCGGCGACATCCCGAATTTCGCGGCGAAGGCGTCGAGGTCGACCGCATCGCAGGCGCAGCGGCGCAATTCGTCGATGATGGGCTGAAAGTCGGGGATGCGCTGAAGGTCGGAATCCCGTTTATCCCGGTCGCCCGCCTGCCGGGCGGCCCGCACGACAATGCGATGCATCGTGGCGGCGGCTTCCGCCTGGCTCAGCACCGTGTCGAGCGAAAGCTCGCTGTGTAGCCTGTCAAACAGACGCTGCATCTCGCTGAGATCGTTCAGCCAGACGACAGGGGCGGCCTCGGCGATCAGCCGCAGCCGGGTGAAATCGCGCGTCAGGGCACCGTCGAACAGCGCCCAGCGTTCGAGCCATCCCGAGGCGTTCGGCCCGTAGGAGTGAGTCTTGCCGGGAAACAGCCAGAACAGGGCCGGTGCCTCAATCGCCTGCCCGCCGCCGGCTTTGGTTTCCAGCCAGCCTTGCCCATCCTCGACCAGTACCACGGCGAAATCCGGCAGTTTGCGCGCTGTGATTGCCTGCGTGACGCGATGTCGGCCAATCCCGGTTACCGACAGGCCGCCAGCGGCTGCCGGCGCTGATCTGTAGAGCGCGAAATGGCGATCGGGCATGAGCGAAAAGTCCAGTCGTTCGTTCTATCCATGGCCGGAGCGATGACAGACATGGCACTGTTTGCTGAGATGACAAATCATGGGTGACTGAAATGTCAAGATCGGCAAGCGGTGCGCAGTTAGAGAACACTGTTCCTCCGATCACTTTGATCGCCAATGGCAAGACATTGTCGACGGCGCGGAACCGGCTGGGCTATCTCTCACCGACCGACCCCAAGGTCGGCATCGAGACGATCCGCAAGCTCTTTGCCGAGCAGGGCTATGTCTGGCTGAAAGGCATGCTGCCGCGCGGCGACGTCATCGGTTTTCGTGGCTGGGTGTTTTCGCATCTGGCCGACACCGGGCTGCTGAAGTCTGGGTCCGATCCTGCGCTTGGGTTGGCGGCGGCCAGCGCGTTCGACCGTCAGCTCGCTGATCGCCGGCTGATGGCGCTGGTTCGTTCCACCGCCTATGAAGGCTTTTGCGCGCAGCCGCTGCTATCGCGGCTGATGGATGCGTTTGTCGGCGGGCTGTCCTACCTGCACAAGCGCAAGCTCATGCGCTTCACCCAGCCCGGCACGACTGTGGCGACACCGGCGCATTACGATCTCGTCTATCTGCGCGGCGGCACCAGCCGTATCGTCACCGCCTGGATCCCGATCGGCGACGTTTCCGTCGACATGGGCGGCCTGGTCTATCTCGAGGGATCACACGCAATCGGCGTCGACATGGAAGCGCGCTTCGCCAGGGACAATGCCGGGCTCAGCCCCGAGGAACGCATCAGCGCCTTCAACAGAAACATGAGCGAAGGCGGCTGGGTGTCGAAAGATCTGCCCGACATGGCGAAGCGGTTCGACACGCGCTGGCTGATCGCGGATTTCGAGGCCGGCGATGTCGTTCTGCACTCGCCCTACATGATCCATGCCTCGACCACCAACCAGAGCGCGGAGGGTCGTATCCGGCTGTCCACCGATATCCGCTACCAGAATGTCGACGATGAAATTGATGCGCGGTGGGCTAACCACTGGAGTCTGGACGACATGCTCTAAAGGTGGGCCGATATTCAGGTGAGGCCGGCCTGCAAATGACGGCTACCTGCGCTTCCGGTGCTCACGTACTTGAGTACGCTCCGCTCCGGTTCTCGGTAGCCACCATTTTCGGCGCAGCCTGACCTGAATCTCAGCCCGCCTTCGGCGCTAGACACGTCGCATGCGGGCGGCGAAGAAGCCGTCGAGGCCGGAAATCCCGGGTGAGCCGAGATCGAGGTCGGCGGGTGTGGTGCGCAGCGTGCCCTGACTGGTCAGGAAGGCATCGAGGCCGGCGATCTCGCCCGGCTGCAACGGATCGTCGGCGATGGCTTTGTTGCCGGCCAGAAAGGCGCGGTACAGGTCTTCGCCTTCGATAGGGTCGAGCGAGCAGTTGGAAAAAACAATCCGACCGCCCGGTTTGACCAAAGTGACGGCGCGGGCGAGCAGCCTTGCCTGAAGGTCGGCAAGCTTTTCGACGTCGGCCATCGTCTTCGTCCACGGCACGTCGGGATGGCGTCGCACCGTGCCGGTGGAAGAGCAGGGTGCGTCGAGCAGGATCGCGTCGAACAGCCCTGTTGGCTGGTATTTCAGCAAATCGGCTTGCACGATCTCGGCGGCGAGCCCAAGCCGCTCGAGGTTCTGCGTCAGCCGCGCGAGTCGGTTCTTCGAGGTGTCGACGGCGGTGACTTTTGCGCCGGCAAGGATCAGCTGGGCGGTCTTGCCGCCCGGGGCGGCGCAGAGGTCGGCGACGCGCAAGCCGCTGACATCGCCGAACAGCCGCGCCGGAAAACTGGCGGCAGCGTCCTGGACCCACCAGGCGCCTTCGCCGAAGCCGGGCAGTTCGGTGACGGAGGCGCTTAGCTTTTCGACCCGGATCGTGCCGGTCGGCAGCACGATGCCGCCGAGCTTTTCGGCCCAGAGTTCGGGGTCGGCCTTGACCGTGAAGTCGACCGGCGCCTCGGTGCGGTGGGCAGCCAGGATACGTCCGGTCAGTTCAGCCCCATAGGCGGCCTTCAGCCGGTCGGTGAACCACTTTGGCGCTTCATCGGTGGCGGCAAGCGCAGCAGGCAATTCCGTGTCCTTGGCGCGTGCCAAAGTGCGTAGCACGCCGTTGACGAGGCCGGAAAAGCGCTGCGTGCGCGGGTCGGACTTGGCGTGGGTCACAGCCAAATCGACGGCGGCGCTGTCGGGGATGTCGAGGAACAGGATCTGCGCCGCCGCCACATGCAGTATGTGCGACAGAGCCGTGGCGTTGGGCGGCAGGGGCTTTTCCAGGCGGCGGGCGAGGAGCTCGGCAATGGTCATGCGGTAGCGCAGCGCGGTCACCAGAATGGCGCGCACCAGGCCGCGGTCGCGCAGGTCGAGCGCCTTGTATTGCGGATGGCCGTTCTCGTGGTCGGTCAGCCCGTCGAGCGGCGTCCTGGCATCGATGACGGCGGCCAGCAGCCGCGCCGCCGCCTTGCGCGCGGCCAGGCCGGCGACGGATTCGTCCGAGCTGTTTTCGCGATTGCCTGAGTGTGCGGGCCGGCCTCTGGCTTCGCTCACGACCACGGACCTTTGGGTCCGGTCGGGTTGCGGCCCCACGGGTTGGGCTTTGGCTGTTCCGGCTCAGCCGGCGGTTCGGGCTGCGCCGGCTTGCCCCATGGGCCTTCCGGGCCATCGGCTTGCAATTCCTCGGTGGGCGTCGGCGTCGGCGACTGGCGCGGCGTTGGCTGGCTGGTACGGCCCTCCATCTCGCGCGCCATCGCCTGCAGCGCGGCGATGCGGTTGTCGGTGTTCGGGTGGGTCGAAAACAGGCTGTCCATGCGCTCGCCGTGAAGGGGATTGATGATGAAGAGATGCGCGGTCGCGGGGTTGCGTTCGGCATCCGGGTTGCGGATGCGTTCGGCGCCGCGGGCGATCTTGTCAAGCGCCGATGCCAGCCAAAGCGGATTTCCAGCGATTTCGGCGCCGCGCCGGTCAGCCTCGTATTCGCGTGTGCGGCTGACCGCCATCTGCACGATCATGGCGGCAAACGGCGCCACCAGCATCGCCACCAGCACGCCGACAAAGCCGAACGGGTTGTTGTTGTTGCGGCTGCCGCCGAAGAAGAAGGCGAAATTGCCGAGCATGGAGATCGCGCCGGCGAGCGTCGCGACGATGGTCATGGTCAGCGTGTCGCGGTGCTGGATATGGGCGAGCTCATGCGCCATGACGGCCGCCACTTCCTCATGCGAAAGGCGCTCCAGCAACCCGGTCGAGGCCGCCACGGCGGCATTCTCCGGATTGCGGCCTGTGGCGAAGGCGTTGGGTTGCGGATTGTCGATCAGATAGGTCTTCGGCATCGGCAGGCCGGCCTGCTTGGCCAGCGCCTCAACGATAGCATGGAATTCGGGCGCGTTCCTGGCGTCGACCTCGACGGCGTTGTTCATCGACAGCACCATCTTGTCGGCGTTCCAGTAGCTGAACAGATTGGTGCCGGCGGCGAACAGGAAGGCGATCATCATGCCGCCGGTGCCGCCGATCAGAAAGCCGACGCCCATGAACAACGCCGTCATCGCGGCCAGAAGCATGGCGGTGCGTAGCGTGCTCATCGTCTGCTCCGTTTGCGGCCGTGGCAAAAAGGGATCGATCCGGGTGTCATCATCGCTATATGATGGGAAACGCTTGTTCCCGTTTCAATCCGCGGAAATATCGCATGATCGACGAACCCAGTAAAACGCCAGCCGGAGCGGATGACGACGCGCCGCCAAAAGAGCTGACACCGGCCGCCCGCCGCGCGCTGGCCGAGGCTAAGGCGCGCCGTGATGAGTATCGCCAAAAGGAAGCGGCGCTGCCGAAAGAGCTCGGCGGCCGTGGCGGAAAGGAACCCGGCCGCTACGGCGACTGGGAGGTCAAGGGCCTGGCAACCGACTTCTAAGGCTAACCTAAGCCGCGCTGCGCCGCGCCTCCAGCGTCATCCAGCCGCTGTCATCGATAGCGATGGAGACGGCGTCGTAGCCGGCAATCGCGGCATGCTGCGTCTTCATTGGATGCTGGTGGGTGGCGCTTATCACCATCACCGACGCTCCTGCTGCCTCCGCCGCCGCGATGCCGGCCGGCGCATCCTCGAAGACCAGGCAGTCGGCTATATCGACGCCAAGCCGTTTTGCCGCGAGCAGGAAACAGTCCGGCGCCGGCTTGCCGTGGGACACGTCCTCGCCCGCAACCATTAGGGCCGGAACCGGGATGCCGGCCGCCTGCATGCGCAGCAGCGCCAGCGGACGCGGCGCCGAGGTGACGATCGCCCAGCGCTCGGGCGGCAGCGCGTTGAGGAACGGCACGGCGCCGGCAATCGGCAGCACGCCTTCGACATCGTCCGATTCGGCCTGCAGCAGCACCAGCGCCTCATGCACCGGGTCGACGCCGGGAAGCGCCAGTTTGGTGATGGTCTCGACCGCCCGCACGCCATGGATCGTCGGCAGGAAGGCTTCGACGTCGAGCCCGTGCTTGCGCGCCCACGCCGCCCAGACCCGTTCGGCCGAAGCGATCGAATTGAGCACCGTGCCATCCATATCGAACAGGAAGGCGGCGAATTTTCTGCCAGCAAACATCAAATTTTCCGGATTGTTTTCGGGAGGGTCAAAGCATGTCGCTTGACCGTAACGCCATGGCATCTGCCTGGGAAGCCGCGGGAGAACCTTTTCGATAGTTCCAGGGAACCATGGTCCCGCTTCTGGCGTTGAGCTAACTGTTTTCCACGATCACCGAAGGGGGGAACCGCGATGCTGATCAGGCTCGGCTACGAAATCGCCATTGAGTGCACGGATGCCACGCCGGTCATCTCGCTGCTCGAAATCCACAGGGATCGCCAGGCCGACATCAAGCGGCAGACGCGCGTGCTGACCTCGCCTTCGGTGCCGAGCAAGGTCTATCACGACCTGTTCGGCAATGCCTGCCGCCGCTTTGTCGCTCCCGCCGGCAATTTCCGCATCCTCTACGACGCCGCCGTCAAGGACAGTGGCGAGCCCGATGAGGTCAACACGTTGGCCAGGGAAGTGCCGGTAGCGGAACTGCCGGACGATGTGCTCGGCTATCTCCTTGGCAGCCGCTATTGCGAAACCGATCATCTCGGCGGCCTGGCCTGGCAGCTTTTCGGCCATGTTCCCTCGGGCTGGGCGCGGGCGCAGGCGATCGTCGACTATGTCCACAACCGGCTGTCCTTCGGCTATGGCTATGCCCGGCCGACGCGGACCGCCGCACAGGCTCATGAGGAGCGCGTCGGTGTGTGCCGCGACTTTGCCCATCTGGCGATCACGCTCTGCCGCTGCATGAACATCCCGGCCCGCTATGTGAACGGCTATCTCGGCGACATCGGCGTGCCGGTCGATCCGGCGCCGATGGATTTCTCCGCCTGGTTGGAAGTGTTCCTCGACGGCAAATGGTACACGTTCGACCCCCGCCACAACCGACCGAGGATCGGCCGCGTCGTTATCGCGCGCGGTCGCGACGCGACGGATGTGCCGCTGCTGCACAGTTTCGGCCCACATCGGCTCAGCCTGTTCAAGGTCTGGACCCATGAGCAGGAAGGCAAGCTGTTCAACCCGCCCTATCACGGCGTCGACAAGACCATCAGCGCGCGGATGCTGGGGTAACCCCGGTCGCCGCCGGGATTCTGATCCGCTTCGACACACTGCATCTTTTCGACATCTGTGCCGGATCGGGACCGGGATTCCGCATGCGGTGGATCATGGTAAGCGCTTCGTAAACAAAGTTTCTTCGGTGAATTTCTGTTTACCGGACGTTCACCTTGTGGCGATGCCGAGCTCAGCAAAAACAACAACTTGAACGATGGCGGGCGGCTTTCGCGAAAGCGTCTGCGCGATCCGGCCGGAATCCTGCATTGGCCTTCCTGCGGCGACGAGGCCGGGGCGAGCGGAGGCTGAAGGATGCGGAATTACGGGGGTCTTGTTCACGCGGCTGGCGTTTTCACCAGGGATCGCAGTGGAAGTTTCGCGGTGCTGTTCGGCCTTGCCGCCTCGGTCCTGGCGCTCGGCGTCGGCTTTTCCGTCAACATCTCCCAGATCTATAACGCCAAATCGAGCCTGCAGGGCGTGGTCGATGCCGCTGTCACCTCGACCGCGCGCGACCTGACCACCGGGGTAATCAGGGAAGCCGATGCCAACAAGTCGGTGCAGGCCTTTCTCGACGCTAACAGCATGGCTGGCATACTGCAGGCCAACCAGATCGTTCTCGACAAGCTCACCGTCGACAAGACCGCCAATACGGTCAAGGCCGATGCCCATGTCGATGTCGGGCTCTACTTTCCGCTGTTCAGCGTCGGCGACATGCAGCGCGTCGGCGCCTCGACCACGGCGCTCTATTCCGACAAGACCATCGAGGTTTCGATGATGCTCGACGTTACCGGCTCGATGGCCGGCCAGAAGATCAAGGATTTGAAGACGGCGGCAAGCAATGCCGTCGATGCCTTCCTGACCGGTCAGGACTTGTCCAAGCCGCGGGTGCGCGTCGCCATCGTGCCCTACGCCAACTCGGTCAATGCCGGCGCGCTTGCCGCCAGCAGCGTGTTTGTCGAAACCAAGTCCAGCCAGCGCAAGCAGGCGCCCGGCAATGACGATCCGCAATCCGTCTCGTCATCGACGCGTCCGGACAATTGCGCCACCGAGCGCAAGGGCGCCAATCAATACACGGATGCGGGTCCCGATGTCGGCATGGTCAACCGCGACTATTTCCTGTCGGGCTTCGCGCACAACACCAACACGGCGGCCTGCCCGGCCGCAGCGCTGATGCCGCTGACGGCCGACGCCAACGCGCTCAAGACCGTGATCAAGAATTTTGCCGCTTCGGGCGGCACCGCCGGCCATATCGGCGTGCAGTGGGCCTGGTACATGCTGTCGGAAAACTGGGGCAGTGTAATGAAGGCCTCGCAGCGGCCGGCCAAAATGGACCCGAAGAAGGTCGCCAAATTTGCGATCCTGATGACCGACGGCGAGTTCAACCTGTCCTATTTCGACGCCAGCAGCGTCGACCAGGTCTATAACGACGCCGGCAAGGAACCGACCCGTACGGCAGCCAAGACCTTGTGCGGCGCCATGCGCAACAAGGGCATCGAGATCTTCACCATCGGCTTCGATCTCACCGAGAAGAACGCCAAGGCCACCTTGCTGGATTGCGCCAGCCCGGACACCGGCAGAATCAAGCATTTCTACCAGGTTGCCAGCGGCACAGAACTCAACGATGCCTTCCAGACCATTGCCCGCAACATCGAGAATTTGGCGCTGACCAACTAGCCGTCTCTCAGGCTCAAAAGGAAAAGGCCGCCGCTTCTTGACGAAGCCGGCGGCCTTCCGTGTTTCCGTCCATGGCGCGGCCGATGGTGGCGACCGAAGTCACCCACCGCGCTTCTCGCGCCTTAACGGGAAGACTGCTTCCCGAAAGTGCAATCCGCTGAGGCCACGTTCTGGAAAACGAAATCACTCGACATCGGATCACCTCCTTTCGATTTGTTGAACACATCCTCATGATGGGGTGCGTTGCAGCAAAAGACAAGGTGTCTGTCTGAAATAGGACGGGCAGCCCGGCTTCCACGCGCGGCGGGTTGCGGTCGGCCGGCCGGGCGGGCAAACTCCTGCCGGGGGACCAGCATTCGGAGAAATGGTATGGAAGCAGCGGAGAAGGCTGCGCGCATCGTGCGAACGGTGATCGAAACGCTGAAGCCGGGTTTTGCCGTCAGGCTGTGGACCGGCGAGCGGATCGGTCCCGCCACCGGTCCCGTGCTCACCATCAACGACCAGGACATCGTCTGGCAGGTGGTGAAGCGGCCGTCACTGTCGACGCTGATCGAGATGTGGATTTCCAAGACGATCGACATCGAAGACGGGACGATTTTCGATTTCTACGCTTTGCCGTCGCAAGGCAAGCTCAGGACCAAGATCAAGTCGCTGCCGAAGCTGGCGATCCTGCGTGACCTGCCTGCCGTGCTTTTGTCACGCAAGCAGATGAGCGCGCGCACCGATCTGTCGGGGCGCAATCCCTATGTCAGCGGTTCGAGCCAGGAAGCGATCCAGCATCACTATGACATTTCGAATGCCTTCTACCGGCTCTTCCTCGACGAGCGCATGGTCTACAGCTGCGGCTATTTCAAGGATTTCGCCAACGGCATCGACCAGGCGCAGGCCGACAAACTCGACCATATCTGCCGCAAGCTCCGGCTGAAGCCGGGCGAAAAGCTGCTCGACATAGGCTGCGGCTGGGGCGCCATGCTGATCCATGCGGCGAAGAATTACGGCGTGATCGGCCACGGCGTGTCGCTGTCGCAGGCCCAGACCGATCTCGCCCGCGAGCGCATTCGCGCCGAGGGGCTGGAAGACCGCATCACCATCGAGATCAAATCCTATGCCGATCTCACCGGCTCCTTCGACAAGATATCGTCGATCGGCATGTTCGAGCATCTCGGCCTCGCCAACCATGCGACCTATTTCAAGACCGTCCATCGCCTGCTGAAACCGGGCGGCATCTACCTGCACCACGCCATCACAAGGCGCAGCAAGGGCGATTTGAAGAAAACCCTGCGCAAGGGGCCGGAGTTCAAGGCGCTGCTCAAATACATTTTCCCGGGCGGCGAACTCGACACGATCGGCATGACGCTCGGCAATTTCGAGGCGCATGGCTTCCTTGTCTACGATGTGGAGAATTTGCGCGAGCACTATGCGCGCACCTGCCGGCTGTGGGCCGAGCGGCTGCAGGCCCGATTCGACGAGGCGGTCGCCGAAGTCGGCGAGGCCAAGGCGCGGCTCTGGCTGCTCTATCTCACCGGCTGTTCGATCACCTTCGAGCGCGCCTCGGCGCAGATTTTTCAGACCGTCGTCACCAAACGCGCGCGTGGGCCAAGCGGCCTGCCGCCGACACGGGCGGATTTGTATCGGTAATCCTCAGAGAAACCGCATCGTCGCGCCGATCTCGACGCGGGCGGGTTGGTCGACCGTGCAGTAGACACCGAGATTGTGCGCGTTGTGGCGGACCAGATTGCGCAGGATGCCGGGATCGTTATCGAAGCCGTCCTGGCTGATGATGGTGAAGCCGCAGCGGCGGCATGGCGCGGAAATGGTCAGCATGAGATCGCCGATGGCGAGCTTGTGGCCGATCCATTCGGTCTCGGGGAATGAGCCTGCGACCGCCGCCATGTCGACGACGATGTTGGGTCGGAAGCGGCGCGGATCGGGGACACCTTCGGGGTGCAGTGCCTTCAGCCGCGCCAGCGATGCGGTGGTCAAGAGATGGATCGGCGCCTTGCGGTAGCGCTCGGTGGTCAGCGGGCCGGTGTAGCCGGGCGCGTTGTCCTGGCTGAACGGCCGGATCGAGGCGGCGAAGCCGAGATAGGCCGAGACGGCGCGGTCGCATTCGGCGCCAGGTGCTGCCAGCCAGTCGCCGTCGGGGACGGCGATCTCCAGCTTCCGGTCGTTGCTCAGCCTTGTGCGGATGCGCGGCACCTTGTGCCATTTCGCATCGCGGTCGGGCCGCGCGATCTCATTGTCCGAGACATCGACGAGACCGAACAGTCGGTCGCCGTCGATGGTCTCCAGACCGACCGAGATCGCGTCCTGGCGTTCGCCGGCGAGCGAGCTCGCGGGATAGCGCCAGAGTTCGATGACGGAGCCGACCTCAGCCATTTTGCGTCCTGACAATCCTGGACCGAATGACCGTCAGCTCTTCTTGTTTTGCCGGTTGGCGATCAGATCGTCGACCACGGCCGGATCGGCCAGGGTCGAGGTATCGCCGAGCGCGGAAAAATCGTCCTCGGCGACCTTGCGCAGGATGCGGCGCATGATCTTGCCGGAGCGCGTCTTCGGCAGGCCGGGCGCGAACTGGATCTTGTCGGGCGTGGCGATGGCGCCGATCTCCTTGCGGACATGGGCGACGAGCTCCTTGCGCAACTCCTCGGTCGGCTCGACGCCTTTCATCAAGGTGACGTAGCTATAGATGCCCTGGCCCTTGATGTCGTGGGGATAACCGACCACGGCGGCCTCCGAGACCTTGTCATGGCTGACGAGTGCGGATTCGACTTCCGCCGTGCCCATGCGGTGGCCGGAGACGTTGATGACGTCGTCGACGCGGCCGGTGATCCAATAGTAGCCGTCGGCGTCGCGGCGGCAGCCGTCGCCGGTAAAATATTTGCCCTTGTAGGTGGAGAAATAGGTCTGCACGAAGCGGTCATGGTCGCCATAGACGGTGCGCATCTGGCCGGGCCAGGAATCGGTGATGCAGAGATTGCCGTCGGCCGCCCCTTCCAGCACCTTGCCCTCACCGTCGACCAGCTGCGGCTTGACGCCGAAGAAAGGCCGCGTCGCCGAGCCGGCCTTGAGGTCGGTGGCGCCGGGCAGCGGCGTGATCAGGATGCCGCCGGTCTCGGTCTGCCACCAGGTGTCGACGATCGGCACCTTGCCGTTGCCGACGACGTTGAAATACCACTGCCAGGCTTCCGGGTTGATCGGCTCGCCGACCGAGCCCAGCACGCGCAGCGATTTGCGCGATGTCTTCTTAACCGGCTCGTCGCCGGCACCCATCAGCGCGCGCAGCGCCGTCGGTGCGGTGTAGAAGATGTTGACCTTGTGCTTGTCGATGACTTCCCAGAAGCGCGACTGCGAGGGGTAGTTCGGCACGCCCTCGAACATCAGCGTGGTGGCGCCGTTGGCGAGCGGGCCATAGACGATGTAGCTGTGGCCGGTGACCCAGCCGACATCGGCGGTGCACCAGTAGATATCGCCGTCATGGTAGTCGAAGACATACTGGTGGGTCATCGAGGCATAGACGAGATAGCCGGCGGTGGTGTGCAGCACGCCCTTCGGCTTGCCGGTTGAGCCTGAGGTGTAGAGGATGAACAGCGGATCCTCGGCCTTCATCTTCTCCGGCTTGCAGTCGCCCTTCACGGTCGCGGTCTCGTCATGGTACCAGACGTCGCGCCCGGCCACCCAGCCGATCTTGCCGCCGGTGCGGCGCACGACCACCACCTTTTCGACCTTGGTGCCGGCCTTGGCCGCGATCTCGATCGCCTTGTCGGTGTTTTCCTTCAGCGGGATCGGCTTGCCGCCGCGCAGGCCCTCATCGGCGGTGATGACGAAAGTCGACTTGCAGTCGTCGATGCGGCCGGCCAGCGCGTCCGGCGAGAAGCCGCCGAAGACGATCGAATGGATGGCGCCTAGCCTAGTACAGGCCAGCATTGCATAGGCCGCTTCCGGGATCATCGGCATGTAGATGGTGACGCGGTCGCCCTTCTTGACGCCGTGTTTCTTCATCACATTGGCCAGCCGGCAGACGTGCTCGTAAAGCTCGTTGTAGGTGACCTTCTTGTCGTCGTAGGGGTTGTCGCCTTCCCAGATGATGGCGGTCTGGTTGCCGCGCTTCTTCAGATGGCGGTCGATGCAGTTGTAGGAGACGTTGGTCTCGCCGTCCTCGAACCATTTGATCGAGACCTTACCGTCGAAGGAGGTGTTCTTGACCTTGCTGAACGGCTTGAACCAGTCGATGCGTTTGCCGTGCTTGCCCCAGAACTTGTCCGGATTTTTCACGCTGTCGGCATACCATTTCAGGTAGGTATCGTTGTCGATCAGCGCGTTCTTCTTCCACGCCGGCTGGACGCGGTGGACATGAACCTCGGACATTTCTTAGCATTCCTCCCGAACCGTTCCGTCGGCTTGGCACCAACGGTTTCACGGCGACGCAGCCGCGAATTCGGCGGCATTATTAACAGTTCCGCGCCGACGGCAACATTAGACGTTGGATTCGCGTGGCGGGATGCCGCAGTTCCTGTTTCTGGTTGTGTCAGCACTCGGACGCGGTCGCTGCTAACTGCATGTTTTCGCGCGGAAAACCCGTTCAGGATCAGGAAAAATCAATAGACAGTTAAGGAACGGCGCGCACAATTGGGTGTTGGGAGGAATGGAGAATCAACCGGGGGACCGCCCAAGGGGACTGCCATGCGCGACCATTCCGAAATGGACCTGATGCTCAAGGGGTATGGCCTGACCACGGCCAAGATTCTGTATCACTTTCCCGACCACCCGCATCTGCTGCAGAGCTTCATCTGGCAGGATTACGATCTGGCACCGACGTTTCCGGTGCTGATCAAATTCATCGAGTTCTGGCAGGCCAAGCTGGACGGGCCGCTGCATTCGGTCAGCTATACGCATCAGAAGCTGATCGCGCCGAATGAGTGGCGGAAGGTGGATGGGGAGTTCGTGCTGCACTAGGGCTGCGGCTTCGGAGCCGTTGAGGTCGGCGATCTACGGCGCCCCCTCTGTCCTGCCGGACATCTCCCCCACGAGGGGGAGATCGGCAGTTCCGCCGATAGCGCTATCCTTTTTGCGTTGGAGATTGGCGAAAGCCGAAGTGACATCCAATCTCCCCCCTCGTGGGGGAGATGTCCGGCAGGACAGAGGGGGGCGCTGTCCCGCTAACCTTTGGCTTCAATAGTCCGACGCCCTCACACCGCCGACGGATTCAGCCGGGCAAAGCCTTCCTGGCGGCGATAGGGGAAGTACGGGTAGGGCGCGGTGACTTCGCTTGCGGCGTCGAGCTTTTTGATCTGCTCCGGCGTCAACGCCCAGCCGACGGCGCCGAGGTTCTGGCGCAGCTGCTCTTCGTTGCGGGCGCCGATGATGACGGAGGATACGGTCGGGCGCTGCAGCAGCCAGTTGATGGCGATCTGCGGCACGGTCTTGCCGGTCTCTTGCGCCACCGCATCGAGCGCATCCATGACCCGGTAGAGATGCTCGTCCGCGACCGGCGGGCCGAAATCGGCCGTGTCGTGCAGCCGGCTCTTTTCCGGCAGCGGCTGGCCACGGCGGATCTTGCCGGTCAGGCGGCCCCAACCAAGCGGGCTCCACACCAGCGCGCCGACGCCCTGGTCGAGGCCGAGCGGCATCAGTTCCCATTCATAGTCGCGGCCGACCAGTGAATAGTAGACCTGATGGGCGGCATAGCGGGGGTAACCGTGCTTGTCGGCCTCGGCCAGCGACTTCATCACTTGCCAGCCGGAGAAGTTGGAAACACCGACATAGCGCAGCTTGCCCGAACGCACGAGGTCGTCCAGCGTGCGACAGCACCTCCTCAACCGGTGTGCCGGCATCGAAGGCGTGCAGCTGCAACAGGTCGATGTAGTCGGTGCCGAGGCGCTGCAGTGCCGTGTCCACAGCCTTGATCAAGCGCGAGCGCGACGAGCCGTAGTCGGCCGGGCCGTCGCCCATCGGCAGCGACGTCTTGGTCGAGATCAGCACGGCATCGCGGCGGCCTTTGATAGCCTCGCCGAGCACCTCTTCCGAAGCGCCGTTCGAATAGACATCGGCCGTGTCGAACAGATTGACGCCGGCTTCGAGGCAGATGTCGATCAGCCGCCGCGCCTCGCTGGCGTCACTGCTGCCCCAAGCGCCGAACAGCGGGCCGGAGCCGCCGAAAGTGCCGGCACCGAAGGAGAGTGCCGGGACCTTGAGGCCCGATGCGCCAAGACGTCGATAGTCCATTTTGTGTCCTTTCAAGTGCGAGCTGAAGCATTGGATGCGTCGCTCAGTTTTTGACCAGTGTGGCAAGGTCGATGGCGTCGGCCATAGCCTGGTTTCCCTTGGCGCCCGGATGCAGATGGTCACCGGAATCGAATTCGGGCAGCAAGCGTGTCGGATGCGCCGGATCGCGCAGCAGCAGGTCGAAATCGACCACGGCGTCGAAGGCGCCGCTGGTCCGGATCCAGTTGTTGACCTTCTGGCGCAGTGCGTCCTTTTCCGGCGTGTAGTAGGCATCGAGCGGCGTCCCGCTCAACGCGCCTTCGAAGGGCGTCAACGTGGCGCCGACAATGCTGAGATTATGGGCATGGGCCTGGGCGGCGAGTTGCAGGTAGCCGCTTATCAAGGTTTCGAAGGCGGGCAGGGATTTTTCGCTCACGAAGGGCGTGCCTGGCCAGCTGATGTCGTTGATGCCGATAAGCAGGATCACCGCCTTGGCGCCGGGCTGGGCCACGACATCGCGATCGAAGCGAGCGGATGCCTTCACGCCCATGGCGTCGTCCAGCAGCCTCGCACCGGATATGCCGGCGTTGAGCACAGCCATCTGTTTCGGGGCGAGGCGAGCGGCCAGGAAGTCGGGCCAGCGGTTGTCCGCATCCAAAGTGGCGCCGGCGCCGTCGGTGATCGAATCGCCGATGGCGATGACGGCGCCGTCATTTGCCGGGGCGTCGACCAGGATTTCGCTGAGCAGGATACGTGCGTCAGTTGTCTGCGTGGCCGCGAATGCATCTGAAGCCGTCTGATTGCCGTCGCCGACATAGGCAGTCTGCTTGCCGTCCCAATGAAAGGTGGCGAGACGCGTTTCCTGCGGCAGATAGACTGAGACAGAAAGCCGGCTCAAGGCATCGAGGGGCATGTCCACCGGGTCGCTGATCAAAGATGTGCCCGGCGCGATTGCGGCCTTGGCCTGTCCGCCAAAGGTCAGCGCGCGATCGGTGCCGGGGACGATTTTCGACCCCTCACCGGCGACTGCCACACGGGCCTCACCGATCTGGACCGGCGTGGCGGCATACTCGTTCGACAGGACGACACGGAATTTCTCGCCACCAAGGCTGATCCGGACCGTCTGGCGAATGGTCTGGTTCTCAAGCTGCGGCGGTATCTTCACCGGCAAGGCAAAATCGGCGCCCCATGTCGATTGCGGACTGGCCAGCCAGGTGCCGACCCACGCCTGCTTTTCGCCGGCTATCGCCGGATCGAACATCAGCGACGCCGCCAGGGCGAGCGCAACGAGCTTCAAATGCCTGACCGCATTGGCAATGATGGCGTAGCGAACCGGATCTCTGCTGTTGGTCACAACGGTCTCTCCTGTTGGGTTCGTGTCTAGGCTTCTGTCGGGCAGGGATGTTTCGGAGTCGCGGTCACTCCGCGGCGCTTGGGCAGACGGCGACCGGCGCCAATCGCCCGCCGTTTCTGTCGAGACGCAGCGCCAGGGCGGCGACGCCGAGGGCCGCGACCGGCAGCAAGGCGGCGACCCAGGTCAGCGAGCCGAGGCCAAGGCCATGGGCGATGACTGCGCCGCCAAGCCAGGCGCCGGCGGCATTGCCGAGGTTGAAGGCGGCGATGTTGAAGGACGAGGCGAGGCTCTGGCCCGCACCTTGTGCCTTTTCCAGCACCCACATCTGCAGCGGCGCCACGGTGGCGAAGGCAGCGGCGCCGAGCAGGCCGACATAGATGACGGCCAGGACCTGGCTGTGGACGGCAAAGGTCATGGTGGCCAGCACCAGCGCCAGCACGACGAGACTGCCGAGCACGGCCGGCACCAGCCAGCGGTCGGCGACCTTGCCGCCAAGCAGATTGCCGACGATGAGACCACCACCGAAGACGAGCAGGATCGGCGACACGGCGGCTTCCCTAAAACCGCTGATTTCGGTGAGCACCGGGGCGATGTAGGTGAAGACGGCGAAGACGCCGGCATAGCCGAGCACGGTGGTGGCAAGGCCGAGCAGCACCGGCGTGCGGCGCAGCACGGCGAGGTCGGCGCGCAAATTGGTCTTTTCGGGTGAGGCCTCACTACGCGGCACCAGAAGCAGGATCACTGCGAAGGCGGCGAGGCCGACCAGGGTTACCGCCCAGAAGGTGGCGCGCCAGCCGGAGGCCTGGCCGAGCCAGGTGCCGAAGGGCACGCCGAGAATGTTGGCAATGGTCAGCCCGGTGAACATCAGCGCGATCGCCGAGGCCTTCTTGTTGGGCGCGACGAGGCCGGTGGCGACCACCGAGCCGACGCCGAAGAAGGTGCCATGGGCAAAGGCGGTGATGATGCGGGCGCCCATCAGCGTCCAATAATCGGGCGCCAAAGCACAGGCGAGGTTGCCAAGCGTGAAGATCGCCATCAGCGCCAAGAGCACGGTCTTGCGCGGCCAGTTGCCGGTGGCGATGGTCAAAAGCGGCGCGCCGATGACGACGCCGAGCGCATAGCCGGAAATGAGCTGGCCGGCGGCCGAGATCGAGACGCCGAGATCTTTGCTGACATCGAGCAGCAGACCCATGATGACGAATTCGGTGACACCGATGCCGAAGGCACCAGCGGCGAGGGCATAAAGAGCGAGAGGCATGGCGTTTTCCAGTTCGACAATGACGAGCGCCCTGTCCAAACCCGCGCCCCGACCCGAAAGATCGTGCTCCCACGCCTTGTGAACCAGACTTGCCTTAGGCATATTTCCTGTGAAATAGATTCACAGATGGCCAGACCCGACATCAACCGCTCCGGCGAGATCGAAGTGTTCGTGCGCGTCGTCGAGGCGGGCAGCTTTTCGGCCGCGGCGCGGGCGTTGCGCATGACACCGTCGGCAGTGAGCAAATTGATCGCGCGGCTGGAAGCGCGACTGGGTGCGCGACTGGTCAGCCGCTCGACACGCAAGCTGCAACTGACGCCGGAAGGCACGGCCTTCTATGACAGCGGGCTGCGCATCCTGGCCGACATGGCGGCGGCCGAGCGCGAGGCCGCGGTGGGTGCGGCGCCGCGCGGACGGCTTCGGGTCAACAGCTACGTGCCGTTCGGGGTGCATAGGCTGATCCCGCTGCTGCCGCGCTTCCTCGAACGCTATCCCGAAATTTCGGTCGATATGGTGCTGACCGACAGCGTCATCGACCTGATGCAGGAGCGTGCCGACGTCGCCATCCGCGCCGGACCGCTCGGTGAGTCGCGGCTGGTGGCGCGCAAGCTCGGACAAAGCCGGATGGCGGTCGTTGCAGCGCCTTCCTACCTCAGGACGCATGGCACGCCGCTGACACCAGCCGATCTCGACAAGCACAATCGCATGGCTTTCGGCTTTGTCCGGCATGTCGATGGCTGGCAGTTTGTCGATGCAGCCGGCAACGCGATCATGGTTCCCATCGTGGGAAACACAGTGGTCAGCGATGGCGAGTCGATGCGGCTGATGGCGGTTGGCGGCGCCGGCATCGCCAGGCTGGCGCATTGGCATGTGGCCGATGACATTGCGGCGGGCCGGCTGACGGCGCTGCTGGAGGATTTCAATCCCGGCGACGAGGAGCCCACCCACGCCGTCTATGTCGGACAGGGCCGGCATTTGCCGGCACGGGTGCGGGCCTTTCTCGACTTTCTGGTCGAGAGCGTGCGGATGGCCTGAAAACATTCGGGAGCCAGTTGGCTCCCGAAGCATCAGACTAGGTGAGACAGATTTACTTCTTCGGTACGAACGGCGCCGGGCGGCGGCCGGCGCCCTGACGCTCCAGCATCCAGCCGGGATATTCGGCCGGCAGCGCGCTGACCTCATCCAGTTTGGCAAGATCGTCGGCGTCGAGTTTTACCTCGGCAGCGGCAAGGTTCTGTTCGAGCTGCTCCATGCGGCTGGCGCCGATGATGACGCTCATCACGAAGGGCTTGGCCAGGACATAGCCGAGCGCCACGGTGGCGACGCTAACGCCGTGTTTCTGGGCAATCCCGCGCATGACGGCGACGGCTGCCCAGGCGCGGTCCTCGTTGACCGGCGGGAAGTTGAAGGCGGCACGGCGGCCTTCGCCATTGCCGGGCGCGCCGGGGCCGTATTTGCCGGACAGCAGGCCGCCGGCCATCGGCGACCACACCATCAGGCCGAGCTTCTCCTCGTTGATGAGCGGCACGATCTCGCGCTCGAGGTCGCGACCGGCGATCGAATAATAGGACTGGATGGTCTCGAAACGGGAAAAGCCCTTACGCTCGGCAATGCCCAGCGCCTTGGCGATACGCCAGGCCTGCCAGTTGGAAACGCCGACATAACGCACCTTGCCGCTGGCGACGAGATCGTCGAGCGCCCGCAGCGTCTCGTCGATCGGCGTCGCCGTGTCGGTGCCATGCAGCTGGTAGAGATCGATATGGTCGAGCTGCAGCCGCTCGAGGCTGCCCTCGACCGAATCCATGATGTGGCCGCGCGACGAGCCGCGTTCGTTCGGGCCCTGGCCCATGGCGCCATGCACCTTGGTGGCGATGATGACGTCCGAGCGCTTGACGCCGAGATCCCGGAGCGACTGGCCGAGCAGGCGTTCGGAGTCGCCGAACGAATAGACGTCGGCGGTGTCAAAGAAATTGACGCCGGCGGCGAGGGAGCGGGCAACGATGTCGTTGACGCCCTTCTGGTCGAGGCTGGCGATCAGGCCCCATTGGGCATTCTCGCCGGCGGCGCCGAAGGTCATGGTGCCGAGGCAGAGTTCGGAGACGAACATCCCCGTATTTCCGAGTTGATTGTAGCGCATGGTGGCGGCTCCAGCAGAATTGTGATGACGCCAAGCATATAGGAACGGACCGTTTCGTTTCTAGTGGTGGCGCAGCGACCTTGCCAAGCTGGCCTAAAGCTTGCGGCCTGTCAGCGGCTGCCGAAGATCGCCGAACCGACGCGGACGCTGGTGGCGCCGAAGGCGATGGCCGTTTCGTAGTCGCCGGACATGCCCATCGACAGTTTGGCGACACCGGCCTCCTTGCTGAGCTTTTCCAACAGCGCGAAATGCGGGCCGGGGTTTTCGTCCGCCGGTGGGATGCACATCAGGCCTTCGATGGCCAGCCCATGGACATCGCGGCAGCGGGCGACGAAGGCGACGGCGTCGCGCGGCTCGATGCCGGCCTTTTGCGGCTCCGAGCCGGTGTTGACCTGGACATAGAGCTTTGGCGCGCGGCCCTGGCGCACGATCTCTTTGGCGAGCTCGGCGGCGATCTTCTCGCGGTCGACCGTCTCGATGACGTCAGCCAAAGCGACGGCTTCCTTCGCCTTGTTCGACTGCAGTGGGCCGATCAGATGCAGCTCGATGTCGGGGAATTCCTGTTTCAACGCCGGCCATTTGGCCTGCGCCTCCTGCACGCGGTTTTCGCCGAAGACGCGCTGGCCGGCTTCGATGACCGGGCGGACGGCCTCGGCTTCGAAGGTCTTCGACACGGCAACCAGCGTCACGTAACCGGCGTCGCGGCCGGCCTCGCGCTCGGCGGTGGCGATCCTCGTCTTGACGGCGAAAAACTGTTCGACGGCGCTGGCCATGCCTATATCCTGCCTGTCTTAATCGTCTTGGCCGGCTCGCCGCAGTTGACGGGTCCGGCAATCCATGGTGAACACCGCGACGACATTTACCTCGGCCACCGGGCCTTGTCCGGCGGTCTGCGCCTGCTTTTAAGTGAAAATCATCCGATGGCAACCGAACGATACAATCCGCGCGCGTCAGAGCCCAAATGGCAGAAAGCCTGGGCTGAAAAGAAGCTGTTCGAGGCGCATAACAACGACCCGAAGCCGAAATACTACGTGCTGGAGATGTTCCCCTATCCGTCGGGGAAGATTCATATCGGCCACACCCGCAACTACACGATGGGCGACGTGGTGGCGCGCTACAAGCGGGCCAAGGGTTTCAACGTGCTGCACCCGATGGGCTGGGACGCTTTCGGCATGCCGGCCGAAAATGCCGCGATGCAGAACAAGGTCCATCCCAAGGAATGGACCTACGCCAACATCGCCGCCATGCGCGAGCAGCTCAAGATGATGGGCCTGTCGCTGGACTGGGCGCGTGAGTTCGCCACCTGCGACGTCGACTATTACCACCGCCAGCAGATGCTGTTCCTCGATTTCGTCGCGAAAGGGCTGGTGACGCGCAAATCCTCCAAGGTCAATTGGGACCCCGAGGACATGACGGTGCTCGCCAACGAGCAGGTCATCGACGGCCGCGGCTGGCGTTCGGGCGCGCTGGTCGAGCAGCGTGAGCTGACGCAGTGGTTCTTCAAGATCACCGACTACGCGCAGGACCTGCTGGATTCGCTCAACGGTCTCGGCGAGTGGCCGGAAAAGGTCAAGCTGATGCAGCAGAACTGGATTGGCCGCTCGGAAGGGCTGCTGATCCGTTGGCCGCTGGCCGCCCCAAGTTCTAGCAAGATTGGTGGCGACACGAACGAGCTGGAAGTCTACACGACCCGGCCCGACACCATCTTTGGCGCCTCCTTCATGGCGATCGCCGCCGACCATCCGTTGGCCAGGAAGGCCGCCGAAAACAATGTCGAGCTGGCCAAGTTCATCGACGAGGTCCGTCATATGGGCACCTCGGTGGCCGCACTGGAGACGGCCGAGAAGAAAGGCTTCGACACCGGCATCCGCGTCGTCCACCCGTTCGACGACTCCTGGACGCTGCCGGTCTATGTCGCCAATTTCGTGCTGATGGAATATGGCACCGGCGCCATTTTCGGCTGCCCGTCGGGTGACCAGCGCGACCTCGACTTCGCCAACAAATATGGCCTGCCGGTCATCCCGGTGGTGATGCCGGAAGATGCCGACGCCAAGACCTTCCAGGTCACGGAAGAGGCCTATGTCGATGATGGCGTGATGATCAATTCACGCTTCCTCGACGGCATGAAGCCAGATCAGGCATTCGACGAAGTCGCAAAACTGCTGGAGCAGAAGACGATCGGCGGCCGGCCGATGGCCGAGCGCAAGGTGAACTTCCGCCTGCGCGACTGGGGCATTTCGCGCCAGCGCTACTGGGGCTGCCCGATCCCGATGATCCATTGCGAGGATTGCGGCGTGGTGCCGGTGCCGAAGGCCGACCTGCCGGTCAAGCTGCCCGACGACATCGAGTTCGACCGGCCCGGCAACCCGCTCGACCGTCATCCGACCTGGCGTCACGTCAAATGCCCGCAATGCGGCAAGGATGCGCGGCGCGAGACCGACACGATGGATACGTTCGTCGATTCGTCCTGGTATTTCGCGCGCTTCACCGCGCCCTGGGCCAATGAGCCGACCGAGCCCAAGGCTGCCGATGATTGGCTGGCGGTCGACCAGTATATTGGCGGCATCGAGCACGCGATCCTGCATCTGCTCTACTCGCGCTTCTTCACCCGCGCCATGCGCGAGACCGGGCATCTCGACCTCGCCGAGCCGTTCAAGGGCCTGTTCACGCAAGGCATGGTGGTGCACGAGACCTACCGTGTCGGTGGCGCCTCGAACAATGGGCGCTGGCTGTCGCCGGCTGAGGTCAGGATCGAAGACGTTGGCGGCAAGCGCCGCGCCATCGAGATCGCCACCGGCGAAGAGGCGGCGATCGGCTCGCTCGAAAAGATGTCGAAGTCGAAGAAGAACACGGTGAGCCCGGAAGACATCACCGACGGCTACGGCGCCGACACCGCGCGCTGGTTCATGCTGTCGGATTCGCCGCCCGAGCGCGACGTCGAATGGACCGACGATGGCGCCGCCGGCGCGCATCGCTTCATCCAGCGCGTCTGGCGCCTGGTGTCGATCGCCGCCGAAACGCTCGACGGCGTCAGGCCGCAGGCGGCGAAGGATGGCGAGGCCGGGGCTGTTTCCAAGGCCGCGCACAAAATCCTGAAGGCCATTGGCGAGGACATCGAGAAGCTCGGCTTCAATCGCGCCATCGCCCGCATCTACGAACTGGCCAATGCGCTGACCACGCCGCTCAACGACGTTGCCGAGGGCAAGGCCGATGCGGCGCTGAAAGGCGCCTGCCGCCAGGCGGTGGAGATCTTGGTGCATGTGGTCGCGCCGGTCATGCCGCATCTGGCGGAGGAGTGCTGGCACACGCTGGGCGGTACCGATCTGGTCGCCGAACGGCCGTGGCCGGTCTACGATCCGGCGCTGGTCGTCGACAATGAGATCGTGCTGCCGGTCCAGGTCAACGGCAAGAAGCGCGGCGATTTGACAATTGCCCGCGACGCGGACCAAGGTGCGGTCGAAAAAGCGGTGCTGGCTCTCGACTTCGTGCAGAAAGCGCTGGAAGGTAAGGCGCCCCGCAAGGTGATCATCGTGCCGCAGAGGATCGTCAATGTCGTTGCCTGATCTGAAAGAGACGACGCGTTTGCTGCGCCGTGCAGCGCTGTACGGCATGGTCGCCTCGCTGGCGCTGGTTTCGGCCTGCACGGTCAGGCCGCTCTATTCGAGCGCGCCGCTGACGGCCGGCTCCACGGTCAGCGCTTCCGCCGAAATGGCGTCAATTGCCGTCAAGCCGGTCAAGACCCGCTACGCCCAGCAGGTCCGCAACAATCTGATCTTTGCCTTTGGTCAAGGCGCCGGCGAGCCGCCGTCGCCGGTCTACATGCTTGATCTCGGCGTCACCGAACTGGTCGAATCGGCAGCGCAAGTGCAGATCCAGACCGACGAGGACGAGCCGACCGCAGGCACGGTGACGTTGACCGCGAACTATGTGCTGACCGATGCCAAGACCGGCGCGGTCATTGCCACCGGCAAACGCTCGATCCCGTCATCCTTCGACAAGCCGACGCAGGAGTTCGCCTCCTACCGGGCGCAGCTCGACGCAGAGAACCGCGCCGCGCGCGAACTGGCTGAAATGGTGAGCCTGTCGGTCGCCCAGGATCTTGTCAGGCACGGCAAGAAAGCCTGAGAGACCGTTTGGAAATTCTACTCCGGCGGCCATCTGATGGCGTTTTCTGCGCTTCCGGTGCTCACGGACGCAAATGTCCGCTCCGCTCCGGTTCTCGAAACCACCACCATATGACTCGCCATAGCGAATTTCGAAACGGTCTCTGAGCGCATCCCGCTTTGCTGATCACAACAAAAAGGCCGGTTTCCCGGCCTTTTTCGTTGATACCGAAGCCTGATCTCAGCCGATCTTCTGGCCGGTCTTGGCCCAGTCGGCGAGGAACTGTTCGAGGCCCTTGTCAGTCAGCGGGTGCTTGACCAACGCCTTTAGCGTCGCTGGCGGAGCGGTGATGACATGGGCGCCGATCAGCGCGGCCTGCTTGACGTGGTTCACCGTGCGCACCGACGCGGTCAGGATCTCGGTCGGATAGTCGTAATTGTCATAGATTTGCTTGATCTCGGCGATCAGTTCCATGCCGTCCGAGCCGGTGTCGTCGATGCGGCCGACGAAGGGCGAGATGAACGAGGCGCCGGCCTTGGCGGCGAGCAGCGCCTGGTTGGCCGAGAAGCACAGCGTCACATTGACCAAGCGGTTCATCTCGGTGCGGATCGTCCTGCAGGCGCGCAGGCCGTCCAGCGTCAGCGGCACCTTGATGCAGATATTGTCGGCGATCTTGGCCAGGATCTTGGCCTCGGCCATCATGTCCTTGTATTCGGTGGCGACGACCTCGGCCGAAACCGGGCCCTTGACGATGTCGCAGATCTGCTTGGTGACTTCGGCGATCTTGCCGCCGGATTTCAGGATCAGCGACGGATTGGTGGTGACGCCGTCGAGCAGCCCCAGGTCGTTCAGTTCCTTGATGTCCTTGATGTCAGCGGTGTCGACAAAAAATTTCATGGGGGTCTCCTGAAGATTTCCATGTGCATGCCAATGCACATTCGGGGTTGCGCTTTGATCTAGACCAAAGTCGGGGCAAGGTCACGCCCGATGATCGAAGATTCGCCCTTTGTCGCAGCCGCGCCGGTGCTGGTGCCGATGCCGGCCGAACGGCCCTATACCTATGCGGTGCCCGCCGGCATGCGCGTGGTGCCGGGCTCGATCGTGCGCGTGCCGCTCGGTCCGCGCCAGGTTGCCGGCATCGTCTGGGACGGCGTGACCGAACAGGTCGACGCCAGGAAATTGCGGCCGATCGAACAGGTTTTCGACTGTCCACCGATCGACCACGGCATGCGCCGCTTCGTCGACTGGATCGCGCAGTATACGCTGTCGCCGCCCGGCATGGTGGCGCGCATGCTGCTGCGCGCGCCGGAGGCGTTCGATCCCGAACCGTGGATCGAGGGGCTGCAGCGGACCCTTGTCATGCCCGACCGGATGACGGATGCCAGGACACGTGTGCTGGAGACAGCCGAAGGCGGTCTCGCCTGGACCCGCTCCGGGCTGGCGCATGCGGCAGGCGTGTCGTCGACGGTGATCGAGGGGCTCAAGGCGCAAGGCGTGTTCGAGACGGTGATGATCCCGCCGCGACCGGTGGTCGCAGCGCCCGATCCCTCCTACGCCCTGCCGGAGCTGATGCCGGACCAGGCCGATGCCGCCGCTATGCTGCGCGCCAATGTGGGGGCCGGCGCCTTCGGCGTCACGTTGCTCGATGGCGTTACCGGCTCGGGCAAGACGGAAGTTTATTTCGAAGCGGTGGCGGCGGCGCTCGATCAGGGCAAACAGGTGCTGATCCTGCTGCCGGAAATCGCGCTGACGCATGCCTTCCTCGAGCGCTTCCAGCAGCGCTTCGGCGCCAAGCCAGCCGAATGGCATTCCGACCTGCCGCCCAGGATGCGCGAAAAGGTCTGGCGGCAAGTGGCGGAAGGCGGCGTGCGCGTCGTCGCCGGCGCGCGCTCGGCGCTGTTCCTGCCGTTTCGGGAGCTCGGCCTGATCGTCGTCGACGAGGAGCATGACCCCGCCTACAAGCAGGAGGACCGCGTCTTCTACAATGCCCGCGACATGGCGGTGGTGCGCGGCCATATCAGCAGCTTTCCGGTGGTGCTGGCGTCGGCGACGCCATCGGTCGAAAGCCGGGTCAACGCGCAGCAGGGCCGCTACAGCAGAGCGGTGCTTTCGGCGCGCTTTGCCGAGGCCGCCCTTCCCGACCTGAAGACGATCGACATGCGGCGCGCGCCGCCGGCGCGCGGCGGCTTCCTGTCGCCGCTGCTGATCGAGCAGATGCAGCGCACGCTGGAGAAGAAGGAGCAGTCGCTGCTGTTCCTCAACCGGCGCGGCTACGCGCCGCTGACGCTGTGCCGGGTCTGCGGCCACCGCTTCGGCTGTCCGGTCTGCTCGGCCTGGCTGGTCGAGCACCGCTTTCGCGGCCAGCTCGTCTGCCATCATTGCGGGCACAATGAAAAGCGCCCGGAGGCCTGTCCGGAATGCGGCACGCTCGACCATCTCGTCGCCTGCGGGCCGGGCGTCGAGCGCATCGCCGAAGAGGTCGTGGCGCATTTCCCCGACGCGCGCACCATCGTCTTGTCGTCCGACCTGATGGGCGGGGTGCGGAGGCTGCGGCTGGAGCTGGAGGCCATCGCCAATGGCGAGGCCGACATCGTCATCGGCACGCAGCTGGTCGCCAAAGGGCATAACTTCCCCAACATGACGCTGGTCGGTGTCGTTGATGCCGATCTGGGTCTCGCCAATGGCGATCCGCGAGCCGCCGAGCGCACCTTCCAATTGCTCAGCCAGGTGACCGGGCGCGCTGGCCGCACCGGCAAGAAGAGCCTCGGCCTGCTGCAGACGTTTCAGCCGGACCATCCGGTGATGCGGGCGATCGTTTCGGGCGACGCCGAGGCTTTTTACGAGCGCGAGATCACCGAGCGCGAACGGGCGGCCCTGCCACCCTTCGGCAGGCTCGCCGGCGTCATTGTCAGCGCGGTGACGCGGGCGGAGGCCGAGGGACATGCGCGCGGCTTGCGGCGTGCAGCGCCGCAAGCCAGCGATCTGTTCGTGCTAGGCCCGGCCGAGGCGCCGCTGTCGCTGCTTGGTGGCCGCCACCGTTTTCGCCTGCTGATCCAGGGTGAAAAGCGGGCCGATATGCAAGGCTTCATCCGCACCATGCTGGCCGAAGGGCCAAAGCAACGCGGCTCGGTCCGAGTGCAGATCGACATCGATCCGCAGAGCTTCTTGTGAAATTGATCGTGCAAATTTTTAGCGGAGCGATGACGTTATGAAAACCCTTGGCCTGCTCGGCGGCATGAGCTGGGAATCGACCGCCATCTATTATCGCCTGCTCAACGAGATCGTGCGTGAGCGGTTGGGCGGGCTGCATTCGGCAAAGCTGTTGCTCCATTCCTTCGATTTCGCCGAGATCGCCGAGCGGCAGCATCACGGTGACTGGGATGGGGCTGGCGTGCTTCTGGCGGATGCCGCGCGCAAGCTGGAGGCGGGCGGCGCCGAGGGACTGCTGATCTGCACCAACACAATGCACAAGCTCGCCGACCAGGTGCAGGCGGCGGTGTCCATCCCGCTGATCCACATTGCCGACGCCACGGCGGTTGTAGTCAAAGGCGCCGGCGTCAGGCGGCCGGCGCTGCTGGCGACGCGTTTCACCATGGAGCAGGATTTCTACAAAGGCCGGCTGGTGGAGAAATATGGGCTGCAGCCTGTGGTACCGGACCAGGCCGGCCGCGACATGGTGCACAGCGTGATCTATGACGAGCTCTGCCAGGGCATCGTCAGCGCGCCGTCGAAGGCGGCCTATATTGATGAAGTCGCCCGCCTGCGGCGCGATGAAAAGATCGACGGCGTCATCATGGGCTGCACCGAGATCACCATGCTGATCGGCCAAGGCGATTTCGATATGCCGGTTTTCGACACCACGCGCATCCATGCCGAGGCGGCGGTCAATTTCGCGCTCTCTTGATGCGCGTCTTTTTCGGAGCATGATCTTTTTCCGAAAACCGGAAACCACTTTTCGGGATCATGCTCCCTAAACTGCCCATCGCCATCTGGCGCTCGGTCTTTCCTTCGCTAGAATGGCCGCGATTTTCAAACAGCCATTTATCGAGGGGATAAGATGGAATTTGCGTTTCCGTGGCCAACCAGCCAGGGCGAATGGCTGGCGTGGTCGAGCGCCGTCGTCACCTTGGCGCTCGGTCTGCTGTTTTTCCTCGCGCCAGGGCTGGCCTTCCGGATTCTGCGGCTTCAGGTCAGGCCGGAAAAGGCAGCGGCGATCGCCGAAGGGCGCGGCCGCATGTCGGGCTTCTATCTCGGCGTCAGCCTGTGCTGCATTCTTTTAGCGCAGCCGTGGCTCTATATGGCGCTCGGCTTCTCCTGGCTGTTCACGGCTTTCGGCCGTTTGCTGTCGATGATGTCGGATGGCGCCAACACGCCTTTCAACTGGGCGTCGATCATTGTCGAGCTGGTGCTGGCCGCACTGCCGCTCGCCTTCGTCTTCGGCTTTCTGCCCTGAATCCAAAGGCTTCGGTTGAACTCTGCCGCCGGATGCGACAATAGTGCCTGAAAAGCATGCGGAACGACGCATTGCGGTCTTAAAATGCCTGTGCTAGACGGCAATCGACTTTCGGCCGGGGATAGCGGAAGCCGCGTCTTCGTGCTTGGAAAAACTTAGTAAGGTCAAAGATTTAGCCAGAGTTTTTGCTCGCGCCAACAATCTGCGGCCTGTCAGACAAGAGAAAAGACGGTCCGTGGCTCAATCGTCATCGCCAATCTCAGGTGTCGCAGAACGCTACGCGGGTTCGCTGTTCGAACTCGCGCTGCAGTCCAATTCGGTGGTCAAGGTCGAGGCCGACCTCAACAGTTTCGCAGCGATGCTGGATGGCAGCGCCGACCTGACCCGCCTCATCAACAGCCCGGTGTTCTCCAGCGAGGACCAGGCCAAGGCCATCGCGGCGATCGCCGACAAGGCCGGCATCACCGGCCTGACCGGCAATTTCCTGCGCGTCGTCGCTCGCAACCGTCGCCTCTTTGCCGTGCCCGGCATGATCAAGGCGTTCCGCCAGATCGCCGCCGAACATCGTGGCGAGACCGCCGCCGAGGTCACCTCGGCGCATGAACTGACGGCGGCCCAACAGACCGAACTCAAGGCCGCGCTGAAAAGTGTCGCCGGCAAGGATGTGGCCATCTCCGTCACCGTCGATCCGTCGCTGCTCGGCGGGCTGGTGGTCAAGATGGGCTCGCGCCAGATCGATACGTCGCTCAAAACCAAACTCAATTCGCTCAAGCTTGCACTGAAAGAGGTCGGCTGATGGACATCCGCGCCGCGGAAATTTCCGCAATTCTGAAAGACCAGATCAAGAATTTCGGCAAGGAGGCCGAGGTCTCCGAAGTTGGACAGGTGCTGTCCGTCGGTGACGGTATCGCCCGCGTCTATGGCCTCGACAATGTCCAGGCCGGCGAGATGGTCGAATTCCCCGGCGGCATCCGCGGCATGGCGCTCAACCTCGAAGCCGACAATGTCGGCGTCGTCATCTTCGGCGCCGACCGCGACATCAAGGAAGGCGACACCGTCAAGAGGACCGGCGCCATCGTCGATGCGCCTGTCGGCATAGGCCTGCTCGGCCGCGTCGTCGACGCGCTCGGCAACCCGATCGACGGCAAGGGCCCGATCAAGGCGACCGAACGCAAGCGCGTCGACGTCAAGGCGCCCGGCATCATCCCGCGCAAGTCGGTGAACGAGCCGATGTCGACCGGCCTCAAGGCCATCGATGCGTTGATCCCGGTCGGCCGCGGCCAGCGCGAGCTGGTCATCGGTGACCGTCAGACCGGCAAGACCGCCATCATTCTCGACACGATGCTGAACCAGAAGGCCGTGCACGACAACGGACCGGAAAAGGAAAAGCTCTACTGCGTCTACGTCGCCATCGGCCAGAAGCGTTCGACCGTCGCGCAGTTCGTGAAAGTTCTCGAAGAGCGCGGCGCGCTTGAATATTCGATCATCGTCGCCGCCACCGCTTCCGATCCGGCGCCGATGCAGTTCCTGGCGCCGTTCACCGGCGCCACCATGGGCGAATATTTCCGCGACAACGGCATGCACGCGCTGATCAGCTATGACGATCTGTCGAAGCAGGCCGTCGCCTATCGCCAGATGTCGCTCTTGCTGCGCCGCCCGCCGGGCCGCGAAGCCTATCCGGGCGACGTGTTCTATCTGCATTCGCGCCTGCTCGAACGCGCCGCCAAGCTCAATGACGATCTGGGCGGCGGTTCGCTAACCGCGCTGCCGATCATCGAGACGCAGGCCAACGACGTGTCGGCCTACATCCCGACCAACGTGATCTCGATCACCGACGGCCAGATCTTCCTGGAAACCAACCTGTTCTTCCAGGGCATCCGTCCGGCGGTCAACGTCGGCCTGTCGGTGTCGCGCGTCGGTTCGTCGGCGCAGATCAAGGCGATGAAGCAGGTTGCAGGCTCGATCAAGGGCGAGCTCGCGCAGTACCGCGAAATGGCGGCATTCGCGCAGTTCGGCTCCGACCTCGACGCCGCCACGCAGCGCCTGCTCAATCGCGGCTCGCGGCTGACCGAACTTCTCAAGCAGCCGCAGTTCTCGCCGCTCAAGGTCGAAGAGCAGGTTTCGGTGATCTTCGCCGGCGTCAACGGCTACCTCGACAAGCTGGCGATCAATCAGGTCGGCAAGTTCGAGCATGGTCTGCTCAACCACATGCGCTCGGCCGGCAAGGACGTGCTGGACGGCATCCGCAAGGAGAAGGCGCTGTCGGACGATCTGCGCGCCAAGCTGAAGGCCGAGATCGACGCCTTCGCCAAGACCTTTGCTTGAGAAAAGCCGGACGCACGGGATCAGGTTTGAAGCATGCCTTCGTTAAAAGACCTTCGTAACCGTATCGCCTCGGTCAAGGCGACGCAGAAGATCACCAAGGCGATGCAGATGGTCGCCGCGGCGAAGCTGCGCCGCGCGCAGGAAGCCGCGGAAGCCGCGCGCCCCTATTCGGAGCGCATGGGGTCCGTGCTCGCCAACATCACCCAGGCGATCGGCGGCGGTGGCGATGCCCCGGCGCTGATGACCGGCACCGGCAAGGACGACGTGCATCTGCTCGTCGTCTGCACCGCCGAGCGCGGCCTGTGCGGCGGCTTCAATTCGCAGATCGCGCGCCTCGCCCGCGACCATATCCGCCGGCTTTTGGCCGACGGCAAGCAGGTCAAGATCATCTGCGTCGGCAAGAAGGGTTTCGACATCCTGCGCCGCGACTATGCCTCGATGATCCTCGAACGCGTCGATCTGCGCGAGGTCAAGACGCTCGGCTTCGTCAATGCCGACGCCATTGCCCGCAAGGTCATTCACCTCTTCAACGAGGGCGGTTTCGACATCTGCACGCTGTTTTATTCGCAGTTCAAGTCAGTGATCAGCCAGATCCCGACGGCACAGCAGATCATTCCGGCCGGCATCGCTTCCGCCCCGGCCGAGGCGACCGCCGGCGGCAACGCCGTCTACGAATACGAGCCGGAGCCGGGCGAAATCCTGACCGACCTTATTCCACGCAACATCTCGGTCCAGGTCTTCCGCGCGCTGCTCGAAAACGCAGCCGGGGAGATGGGCGCCAAGATGAGCGCGATGGACAATGCGACGCGCAATGCCGGCGACATGATCAACAAACTGTCGATCACCTACAACCGCCAGCGGCAGGCGCAGATCACCAAGGAACTGATCGAAATCATTTCGGGCGCCGAGGCGCTCTAGGCGCGGCCGCCAGAGGGTTATCGACCTTCTGGTGGAGCGTGAGAAACAAAGGACGAAAAGGGTAAAGACGATGGCGAAAGCAGCGACCCCGAAGGCGGCAGCCCCCAAGGCGGCGGCAAAGGCTCCAGCAGCAGCGGCGAAGGCCGCTCCGGCCAAGGCGGCTGCGCCCGCCAAGGCAGCGGCCCCGGCCAAGGCCTCGGCGGCCAAGACGACGGCCGCCGTCGTCAAGAAGACCGGCGTTGTCGGCAAGGTCCGCCAGGTCATCGGCGCCGTCGTCGACGTCCAGTTCGGTGATCACCTGCCGGCCATTCTGAACGCGATCGAGACGACCAATGTCGGCAATCGCCTGGTGCTCGAAGTTGCCCAGCACCTCGGTGAAAACACCGTGCGCTGCATCGCCATGGACTCGACCGAAGGCCTGGTTCGCGGCCAGGACGTCTATGACACCGGCGCGCCGATCACCGTGCCGGTCGGCCCGGGCATGCTCGGCCGCATTATCAACGTCATCGGCGAGCCGGTCGACGAGGAAGGCCCGGTCGACGGCATCGAAATGCGCGCCATCCACCAGCCGGCTCCGTCCTATGTCGAGCAGTCGACGGAAGCGCAGATCCTGATCACCGGCATCAAGGTTCTCGACCTTCTGGCGCCCTATGCCCGCGGCGGCAAGATCGGCCTGTTCGGCGGCGCCGGCGTCGGCAAGACCGTGCTGATCCAGGAGCTGATCAACAACGTCGCCAAGGCTCACGGCGGCTTCTCGGTGTTCGCCGGCGTCGGCGAGCGCACCCGCGAAGGCAACGATCTCTATCACGAGTTCATCGAGTCCGGCGTCAACAAGAAGGGCGGCGGCGAAGGCTCCAAGGCGGCACTGGTCTATGGCCAGATGAACGAACCGCCGGGCGCACGTGCCCGCGTCGGCCTGACCGGCCTGACGGTCGCCGAATATTTCCGCGACCAGGGCCAGGACGTGCTGTTCTTCGTCGACAACATCTTCCGCTTCACGCAGGCGGGCTCGGAAGTGTCGGCGCTGCTCGGCCGTATCCCGTCGGCCGTGGGCTACCAGCCGACGCTCGCCACCGACATGGGCGCGCTGCAGGAGCGCATCACGACGACCACCAAGGGCTCGATCACTTCGGTGCAGGCGATCTACGTTCCCGCCGACGATTTGACCGACCCGGCGCCGGCGACCTCGTTCGCCCACCTGGACGCGACGACCGTGCTCAACCGCGCGATCTCGGAAAAGGGCATCTACCCGGCCGTCGATCCGCTGGATTCGACCTCGCGCATGCTCGACCCGCTGGTCGTCGGCGAAGAACACTATGGCGTCGCCCGCCAGGTGCAGTCGATCCTCCAGCGCTACAAGTCGCTGCAGGACATCATCGCCATCCTGGGCATGGACGAGCTGTCGGAAGAAGATAAGCAGACGGTGGCACGCGCCCGCAAGATCGAGCGCTTCCTGTCGCAGCCGTTCTTCGTCGCCGAAGTGTTCACGGGTTCGCCGGGCAAGCTGGTCGACCTCGCCGACACCATCAAAGGCTTCAAGGGCCTCTGCAACGGCGACTACGATCACCTGCCGGAAGCAGCCTTCTACATGGTCGGCGGCATCGACGAGGCGGTCGAGAAGGCACAGCGCCTGGCGGCTGAAGCGGCATAATCAAGGCAATAGGGAGTAGTCAGTAGTCAGTAGTGAATAGCAGCCGGGTGATCGGGACATTTGTTCCTCTCTCCCTACTTCCTACTCACTATTCCCTACTCACTAAATTGACATGGCTGAAGCTTTCCAATTCGAACTGGTCTCGCCGGAGCGTCTGCTGGTTTCCGAGCAGGTCGAAGCCGTCGTCATTCCGGGCGCCGAAGGTGAGATGACCGTGATGGCGCATCACGCGCCGGTCATGACCACGATCAAGCCGGGCGTCGTTACGGTGAAGACCGCCGGCGGCAAGGAAGAGCGCTACGTGGTGTTCGGCGGCTTTGCCGACATCGTTCCAGCCGGCTGCACGCTGCTGGCCGAATCGGCGGTTGCCGTCGGTGACATCGACCGCGCCGACCTCGCCCGCCGCATCCAGGACGCCAAGGAAGACGCCGCCGATGCCAAGGACGACCAGTCCCGCAGCAAGGCCGAGCAGTTCCTCGCCCAGCTCACCACGCTCGAAAGCGCGCTGCTGGCAGCTTAAGTCTGAGCGAAACAAAGACGAAACAGGCCGGGTTCAACCCGGCCTTTTTTGTGCCCACAGATATGGTGGAAGAACTTCATCAGTCAGACGGAGTGGCGCTTGCCGGCCGTTAGGCCTGTCTCGTCGGTCCCGGTATGCCGAGCGCGGCGAGCGCAAGCGCGACCCCGCCTTGCCCGATATGGACGCGATGGGCGGCGACCAGTTCGATCAGCGTTTGACGCTCGGACTTGCCGCTGGCGAAGCCGGCGAGGTCGAACACCGCCGCTACGCGTTCCTGCGTCCGCCGTTCGCCGAGCGCAGCCAGTGCGGCGTCGAGGGGATCGGTGAAGTGGGCTTCCGGCAAGCTTTTGCCGCGCGCCTCGCAGGCCGCGATCCAGGCGGCGATGACCAGCGTCAGATGCTCCGGGACCAGCCCGGCCTGGATGCGCTCGATGGCGGAAGCGACAATGCGCTGCGGCAGTTTCTGGCTGCCATCATTGGCGATCTGCGCCGTGCGGTGGGCGAGCGCGGTGTTGGAGAAACGCTCCGTAAGTTCTGCCGTATAGGCTGATGTGTCGAGCCCGGCATCCCCAGGCAAGGTCGGAATGGCCTCGGCCCAGAGCCGGTCGACGAATTCGCGGATCGCCGGGTCGGCGAAGGCGCGGTCCACGGTGACGTGGCCGGAGAGCAGGCCGAGATAGGCGATGCCCGAATGGGCGCCATTGAGCAGCCGAAGCTTCATGTCCTCGAACGGCCTGACATCCTCGACCATGGTGACGCCGAATTTTTCCCAGGCCGGGCGGCCGGCCGGGAAGCGGTCTTCGATCACCCATTGCCGGAACGGCTCGGTCATCACCGGCCAGGCGTCCTCGACGCCGAGTTCGCCAGTGATGCGCGCCCGGTCGGCATCGGTGGTTGCCGGCACGATGCGGTCGACCATGCTCGAGGGGAACGCCACGTCGTCGGCGATATGGCCAGCGAGGGAGGCATCACTAGAGGCGGCGGGGCGGGCATCGCGCAATTTCGCAAATGCGACCATCAGCCGGTGCAGCGTGGCGCCATTGGCCGGCAGGTTGTCGCAGCAGAGCACGGTGAAGGGCGGCGTGCCGGCGGCGCGGCGTCGCGCCAGCGACTCGGCCAGGAAGCCATGTGCTGTCTTCGGCGAACCGGGATTGGCGAGATCGTGGACGATATCGGGATGGGCCGCGTCGAGGCTGCCGTCGGCTGCTCTCAAATAGGCTTTCTCGGTGATGGTCAGGGTGACGATGCGGGTGCGCGGATCGGTCAGCACGGCCAGCACCGCGCCGGGGTCTTCCGGCGCCACCAGCATCGACTGGATCGAGCCGATGACGTGCAGGCTCTCACCATCGCTGCCGCGCACCGCCAGCGTGTAGAGCCCGTCCTGCGGCGTCAGCGCATCGCGCATATCGGGACTGCGCAAGGAGACGCCGATGATGCCCCAGCCGGTCTCGCCGGCCGCCAGACAGTCATCGACATAGGCTGCCTGATGGGCGCGGTGGAAGGCGCCGACGCCGAGATGGACGATGCCTGGAGCGATCGCGGCGCGGTCATAGGCCGGGACCGCAACCGAGGCCGGCAAGGATTGCACCGTGTCGTTGGAAAGGCGTCTGCTGGTCATGATTGGCTTTGTCGGGCTTGGCTTGTTGGGCTCGGCTTCGGTCCGCAGCTTAGCGGCGTACCATCCGCTCTCCCATCGCACAATGACCCGGTGTCGGCTAAAATTCATCATACAACAATCCAATTTTTGTATGTTGACATTACTTCTTTCCAATCCTACCGATAGCGCCCTTGGGAGGATAGACGTGGCAGGATTGACCGATCCGGATCTGCTTTTTGCCGCCGAGGGGCGCGCGCTTTCGATCGCGCGCGATCTCTATGCGGGGGTCAAGGAATTGCCCATCGTCAGCCCGCACGGTCACACCGATCCGCGCTGGTATGCGCTCAACGAGCCGTTCCCCGACCCGGCGCAATTGCTGGTCGTGCCCGACCACTATATTTTCCGCATGCTGTTCAGCCAGGGCGTGCGGCTGGAGGATCTCGGCGTGTCGGCTCTCGACGGCTCGCCGGTCGAGACCGATCCCAGAGCGATCTGGCGGCGCTTTGCCGAGCATTACTATCTCTTCCGTGGCACGCCGACGCTGCTGTGGCTCGACCATGTGCTCGAGCATCTATTCGGCATCGCCGAGCCGCTGACCGCCGCCACCGCCGACCGTCATTACGACACCATCGCCGAGCTGCTGCAGCGTGACGACTATCGCCCGCGCGCGCTGTTCGAGCGCTTCAACATCGAAGTCATCGCCACGACCGAGGGCGCGATCGACGATCTCCAGTGGCACAAGATGATCCGTGACAGCGGCTGGCAGGGCCGCGTCGTCACCGCCTACAGGCCGGATGCCGTGGTCGATCCCGACTTCGAGGGATTCTTGGGCAATCTCGACCGTCTCGGCGAGATCAGCGGCTGCGACACCGGCACATGGTCCGGCTATCTCGACGCGCACCGTCAGCGCCGCGCTTTCTTCAAAAGCTTCGGCGCCACCTCGTCGGACCACGGCCATCCGACGGCCGAGACCGCCAATCTTTCGGATGCGGCGGCTGAAGAGCTGTTCAACCGCATCCGCCGCGGCTCCGACGACGAGCGTGAGCGCAAACTGTTTCGCGCCCAGATGCTGACCGAAATGGCCAAGATGAGCCGCGACGACGGGCTGGTGATGCAGATCCATCCCGGCTCGTGGCGCAATCATTCGCCTGGAATTTTCCAGAAGTTCGGCCGCGACAAGGGCTTCGATATCCCGACCCGCACCGACTATGCGGCGGCGCTCAAACCCTTGCTCGACTGTGTCGGGCTGGAGCGCGACCTCACCGTCATCCTGTTCACCCTCGACGAGACCAGTTATGCGCGCGAACTCGCGCCGCTCGCCGGCGTCTATCCGGCGCTGAAGCTCGGGCCGGCCTGGTGGTTCCACGACAGCCCGGAAGGCATGCGCCGCTTCCGCGAGATGACCACCGAAACCGCCGGCTTCTACAACACGGTCGGCTTCAACGACGACACCCGCGCCTTTCCATCGATCCCTGCCCGCCACGATGTGGCGCGGCGGGTCGACTGCGCCTTTCTCGCCCGCCTCGTCGCCGAGCACCGGCTACGCGAGGACGAGGCGCACGAGCTCGCGCGGGAGCTTGCCTACACGCTTGCCAAGAAGGCGTACCGGCTCTGAGCCGGGCGCCTTGATTTTTACAAAGGGAGGAAGACAGTCATGTTGCATTTTTCAAAACTGACGGCGGCCACATTCGCCTTCGGCTCGCTGATGATCGGCGCGGCAAACGCCCAGACCGTGCTGCGCTCGGCCGACACCCATCCCGACGGGTATCCGACCGTCGAGGCGGTGAAATATATGGGGGAGCTGATCAAGGAACGCACCGCCGGCCGCTATTCGGTCGAGGTCTATCATTCGGCGCAGCTCGGTGAGGAGAAGGACACGATCGAACAGACGCAGACCGGCGTCATCGATCTGAACCGCGTCTCGATGGGCCCGTTCAACGGCATCGTACCGGAAACCGCTGTGCCGTCGCTGCCCTACATGTTCCGCTCGGTCGACCAGATGCGTCACGTCATGGACGGGCCGATCGGCGACGAGATCCTGAAGGCCTTCGAGACGCATGATCTGGTCGGCCTTGCCTTCTACGATTCCGGCGCGCGCTCCTTCTACAACACCAAGAAGGACATCACCTCGATCGCCGATCTCAAGGGCATGAAGTTCCGCGTCATCCAGTCCGACGTGTTTGTCGACATGGTCAATGCGCTCGGCGCCAACGCCACGCCGATGGCCTATGGCGAAGTCTATTCGGCGCTCGAAACCGGCGTCATCGACGGCGCCGAAAACAACTGGCCGAGCTTCGAATCCGCCAAGCACTATGAGGTCGCCAAGCACTACACCGTCGACCAGCATCAGATCGTGCCGGAAGTGCTGGTGATGGCCAAGCCGAGCTGGGACAAGCTGTCGCCGGAAGACCAGGCGATCGTCAAGCAGGCGGCCAAGGACAGCGTCGTCAAGATGCGCGAGCTGTGGGACGCACAGGAGAAGAAGTCGCGCGACATCGTCGAGAAGGCCGGCGTCAAGGTCAGCGAGATCGACAAGCAGCCGCTGATCGACGCGATGAAGCCGGTCTACGACAAGTATCTGTCGACGCCGGAACTCAAGGACCTCGCCGCGCGCATCCAGGCGACCAAGTAATTCCTTGGCGGGGCGGCGCAGCGCCGCCCCGCCAATAGTTCAGGATAGAAGACCGGGAGGACGGGATGACAGCGGGAACGGCAAGGAGCGGAGCGCCGCCGCGCTTCAGCGTGGTGCTCTCGAAGATTTGCGACAGCGCGCTTTATCTCGCCTGCATCGGGATGGTCGTCATGACCGCATTCGTCGCTTATCAGGTGTTTTCCCGCTTCGTGCTCAACTCGTCGCCGAGCTGGACCGAAGTCACTGCCATCATGCTGATGAACTGGTTCATCTTCCTCGGCGCCGCCGTCGGTGTGCGCGAGAACTATCATATGGGCTTCGATGTGCTGCTCTACATCCTGCCGAAAGGCAGCAAATGGGCACTGCGCACATTGTCCGACCTGATCGCGCTCGGCTTCGGCTTTGGCATGGTCTGGTACGGCTGCAAGCTGGTCGGGCTGACCTGGCACACCGTCATTCCGGCGCTCGAGCTGCCCGGCGGTTTCGACTATCTGCCGCTGGTCGCCGGCGGCGTTCTGATCTGCCTGTTCTCGGCCGAACGCATCGTGCTGCGCTGGTCGGGCGTCGACATCGACAAGGATATCAATCTCGAAGAGGTGCCGGAAATGCCGGCCGTGCAGGAGGCCTAGATGGAACTCTGGATCCTGTTCGGCGTCTTCACGCTGCTGATGTTTGCCGGCACGCCGATCGCGTTTTGCCTGGGTGCCGCATCTTTCGCCACCGTCCTCTATCTCGGCCTGCCGCCGCTGGTGGTGTTCCAGCAATTGAAGTCGGGCATGTCGGCCTTCTCGCTGATGGCGATCCCGTTCTTCATCTTCGCCGGCGATCTGATGGTGCGCGGCGGCATCGCGCAACGCATCGTTTCTTTTGCCGGCTCACTGGTCGGCCATGTCCGGGGTGGGCTCGGTCAGGTCAACATCATCGCCGCGACGCTGTTCGGCGGTATTTCCGGTTCGGCGGTGGCTGAAGCCGCTGCTGTCGGCGGGCTGATGATCCCGCAGATGAAAGCGCGCGGCTACGGCGCCGATTACGCCGTCAACGTCACCTCAATGGCGGCGCTGATCGCGCTGCTTTTGCCGCCGTCGCAGAACATGATCATCTATTCGATCGCCGGCGGCGGCAAGATTTCGATCGCCGACCTGTTCACCGCCGGCATCCTGCCGGGGCTGCTGTTCGCAGCGTCGCTGATGGTCACCGCCTATTTCGTCGCCCGCAGCCGCGGCTATCCGGTTGAGGCCTTCCCCGGCTTCTCTCGGGTCGGCCAGCTGGCGGTGATCGCCGTTCCCGGACTGCTGCTCATCGGCATCATCTTCGGCGGCGTTCGTTCGGGCATTTTCACGGCGACGGAAAGCTCCTGCATCGCCATCATCTACGCCTTGCTGGTCACTGTCTTCGTTTACCGGTCGATGGCGTGGAGCGATTTCGTCCACGCCACCAGGGGCGCGGTGCGCACGACCTCGATGGTGCTGCTGATCATCGGCACGGCGGCCTCGTTCAGCTGGCTGATGGCCTATCTCAAAGTGCCGGTGCTCCTGATCGCGGGCATGAACGCCATCTCCACCGACCCGCTGGTGGTGTTGCTTTTGCTCAACGTCCTGATGCTGCTGCTCGGCACCTTCATGGACATGGGGCCGATGATCATCATCTGCACGCCGATCTTCCTGCCGCTGGTGACGCATTACGGCGTCGACCCCGTGCATTTCGGCGTCATCACCATCCTCAATCTCGGCATTGGCCTCAACACGCCGCCGGTCGGCACGGTGCAGTTCGTCGCCTGCGCGGTCGGCAAGATCACAGTGTGGGAAGCGATGCGCTCGATCTGGCCGTTCTATGGCGCGGGCATCGTGGTTCTCGGCCTGGTAACGTATATTCCGGCGATCTCGCTCTGGCTGCCCAGTGTCTTCAAATAGGGGCGTCTTCAAATAGGGCGTCTTCAAACAGGGGTGCGACATGGCATCGGATAGCGCTGTTGATCTCAGGGTCGAGAGAAAACCCAAACTGTCGGAGACCGTGGTCGCGGCCATTCGCAAGCAGTTGCAGGCAGGCGACATCCTGCCCGGGCACAAATTGCCGACCGAGGGCCAGTTGACCGAGACCTTCGGCGTCAGCCGCACCGTCATCCGCGAGGCGCTGGCCAAGCTTGCCGCCGACGGCCTGGTCGAGGCGCGCCAAGGCGCCGGCGTCTTCGTCACCGAACACATCTCGACCATGTTCGGGGCGCTCGCCGCCGACATGGGCAGCAAGGATTCGATCGCGCTCAACGTGCTCGAAGTGCGCCTGGCGGTCGAAATCGAATCGGCCGGGCTCGCCGCCATCCGCCGCAATGCCGCCCAGGAGGCGGCGATCCAGGAAGCCTTCTTCGAGTTCGAACGGCTGCTTTTGAACAGCGAGCCGACCGGCCCGGCCGATCTCGCCTTCCACCGGGCGATCGCCAGCGCTACCAACAACCCGTTCTATGTCGAGATGCTCGATGTGCTCGGGCGCCGCGCCATTCCCTGCGACGTCACCTCGCCCTGGTCGACCGAACTGGTGCAGTCCGACAGCTACCAGCGCGGGCTGCAGCGCGAGCATCTGGTGATCCTGAATGCGATCACGTCAGGTGACGCGGAAGCCGCGCGCGAGGCGATGCGCGCTCACCTCACCGCCAGCCAGCAGCGCTACCGCGAGCGCCTGCACGCCCGGCAGGTGTTTTATGCCGACTCGGTCAAGGCGGCGGAAACCGAATAACCATTCAGCTGGAGCAGTAATGTCTCAAAGTCACCCGCATACCGATTTTACCTCGCGTTTCGCCATCGATCCCGTCGCCGCGGCGTCCATGGGCACCGACGAACTGCGGCACAATTTCCATATTGACGACCTGTTCCAGCCGGGACGCGTCAGCCTGACCTACACCCATTACGACCGCATGATCGTCGGCGGCGCCGCGCCGGTGGCGGAAGCGCTGCCGCTGGAAGCGATCAAACCGACGGGGACCAAGAATTTCCTCGATCGCCGCGAGCTGATCATCGTCAACATCGGCGGCAACGGCTTGGTGACGGCAAATGGCGAGACCCACCCATTGCAGGCGCGCGACATGCTCTATCTCGGCATGGGCAGCACCGATGTGTCGTTCGCGTCTGCCGACGCAAGCGCGCCGGCCAAATTCTATCTACTCAGCGCGCCGGCGCATCACACCTATCCGAACCGGCTTATCCACATCGGTGACGCCAAGCGTCTCGACCTCGGCAGCAAGGAGACCTGCAACGAACGCTCGATCTTCCAGTTCATCCATGCCGATGGCGTCAAGACCTGCCAGCTGGTGGTCGGCATGACGCAGCTGGCGCCGGGCTCGGTGTGGAACACCATCCCTTGCCATGTGCATGACCGCCGCATGGAGGCCTATCTCTATTTCGACCTGCCGGAGACGGCGCGCGTCTTCCATTTCATGGGCGAGCCGGACGAGACCCGGCATCTTGTCATGGCCAATGAAGAGGCGGTGCTATCGCCGGGCTGGTCGATCCATTCGGGCGCCGGCACCTCCAACTACGCCTTCATCTGGGCGATGGCCGGCGACAATGTCGACTACACCGATGTCGACCCGGTGCCGCTGGGCGAACTGCGGTGAGCGGCCTGTCCGCTTTCAGCCTGGCCGGCAGGCGCATCCTGGTCACCGGCGCCAACACCGGCATCGGCCAGGGCATCGCCATCTCGATCGCGCGCGCGGGCGGCACTGTCATCGGCGTGGGTCGCTCGGCGATGGATGACACGCAACAGAAGGTCTTGGAGGCCGGCGGCCAGTTCGAGGCTGTACGGTGCGATCTCGCCGATCACGCCGCCGCCAAGGCGATGCTCGACCATGTCTGGGAACAGACCGGACCGCTCGACGGGCTGGTCAACAATGCCGGCATCATCCGGCGTGCGGATGCGGTCGATTTCACAGAAGCCGACTGGGACGACGTCATCGACGTCAATCTCAAGACGCTGTTCTTCCTCAGCCAGAGCTTCGCCAGGCGCGTGCTGGCCGATGCGGGACGGCGCGGCAAGATCGTCAACATCGCCTCGGTGCTGAGTTTCCAGGGCGGCATTCGTGTCGCCTCCTACACCGCGTCGAAGCATGGCGCGCTCGGCGTCACCCGGCTGCTCGCCTGCGAATGGGCGGCAAAGGGCATCAACGTCAACGCCATTGCGCCCGGCTATATCGAGACCAACAACACCGAAGCGCTGCGCGCCGACCCCGACCGCAGTGCGGCCATACTGGCACGCATCCCGGCGGGACGTTGGGGCGGGCCGGAGGATATTGGCGACGCCGCCGTGTTCCTGCTGGCGCCGGCGTCCGACTATATGCACGGCGCGGTGGTTCCGGTCGACGGCGGCTGGCTGGCGCGATGAGGAGACGGTCATGACGGAAGCCAAGATTTTCGCTCAAGCCGGCGAGGGCGCATGGACGCCGACGCCGGACGGCAACAGGCGGCGCGTTCTCCTCCACACCGATGAGCTGATGATGGTCGAGTTCGGCTTCGACAAGGGTGGCGTCGGCGCCCTGCATTCGCACCCGCATGTCCAGGCAAGCTATGTCGCCGAAGGTCGCTTCGAGGTGACGATAGACGGCCGGACCGAAACCATCGAGGCCGGCGGCAGCTTCATCGTGCCGTCCAATCTGGTGCACGGCGTCAAGGCGCTGGAGGCCGGCCGCCTGGTCGACAGCTTTACCCCGCACCGGGCAGACTTCCTAGCCTGATTGCCTATCTTGTATTGACGCAATTCCTCAGGGAAAGCGCTACGCGCTTTTCCTGGAATTGCTTTTGCCTGTTCCAGAAGCGGAAAACCCGCGCCTCCTCGGAGGCGCGGGTTTGTTGCCTGTGCGCTCATGGCGCAGCGGTACTCGAAACATCGCCGCAGGGTTTGGACGGTGCCGCAACATGGTGAAGATAGGTTTAACGGTGGCTGGCTACCGCAAGCCGGCGGAAGTTTACCGCTGCTGTAGCGCAAGCCGCACGCCAAGCGCGCAGTAGATGCCGCCGACCACCTTACCCTGCCATTTCAGCACCGCCGGATTGCGACGCAGGAATGAGCCCAGGCCACCCGCGCTGACGGCGAAGACGACGGTGCTGAACAGGCCGAGCAGGACAAAGATGATGCCCAGGATCATCATCTGCAGCGATACAAAACCGTTTTGCGGGTGCACGAATTGCGGCAGGAAGGCGAGGAAGAACAGCGCGGTCTTCGGGTTCAGCACTTCGGCGAAAATGGCTTGGCGAAAGGCTTTGCCGGCCATGATGGGCAGTGAACGGCCCACCAGTTCGGTTGGCGTTTTTTCGAGAATGGCGCGGATGCCGAGATAAACGAGATAGGCCGCGCCGATATATTTGATGATGCTGAACAGCACGGCCGAGGCGGCGATGACGGCCGAGATGCCGACAATCGCCATGATCGTGTGGACGACGTCGCCCGCTGCCACGCCAGCGCCGGTGGCGATACCGACTTTCGTGCCCGAGCTCGTTGCGCGCGCAACCGTGAGCAGCGTCGCCGGTCCCGGGATGAAGACGAAACCGAACACCACTGCGATGTAGGTGATGAGCGTGGCGGGGTCGATCATGCGAAGGTTCCTCTGCGTTGGCAGTCGCCCGGCAGCGGGCTGGTCGGAATCATAGCATCGGGAGACAAGCCGAAGGAAATCCGCATTCGGTGGATTGGTTGATCCAGCTTCACTGATAAGAATTGCTCAAGCCCGTCTGTTGCCGCAAGGCGTTGTCGCGACATCACGGCTGCGCTACTCCAGGGCCTCACCCGGAGAGTCGCTTGACCATTTTCCATATCCCTTCCACTCCGCGAGCAATCGCTTCCGACGCGATGGCCGACTGATGTCGGCGCAAGCAGCGAGCATGCGGCCCGAGGATCCCAAACGGCGTGTCCTCAAGGACGTGTTCGGTTTCGACGATTTTCGTCCGGGGCAAGCCTCGGTGATGGAGGCGCTGCTTGGCGGCCGTCATGTGCTGGCCGTCATGCCGACGGGTGCGGGCAAGTCGCTGTGCTACCAGGTCCCGGCGCTGGTCAAGGGCGGGCTCACCATCGTCGTGTCGCCGCTGGTGGCGCTGATGCAGGATCAAGTCGCGGCACTGCGCCTTGCCGGCGTTGCCGCCGACACGATCAATTCCTCGATCGACCGCGACGCCAATATCGCTGCATGGCGCCGTGTCGCGTCGGGCCAGACGCGGCTTCTCTATCTGGCGCCGGAACGGCTGATGACCGAGCGCATGCTGGACGCGTTGGCCAGGCTCGATGTCAGCCTGATCGCCGTCGACGAGGCGCATTGTATCTCGCAATGGGGGCCGGCGTTCCGGCGCGAATATGAAGATCTGTCGCAGTTGCGTGGCATCTTTCCAGACGTGCCGATCATTGCGGTGACGGCGACGGCGGACGAGACAACGCGGGCAGACATCGAGACGCGGCTGTTTGGCGGGCGCGTGGAAACGCAGGTGCTTGGCTTCGACAGGCCCAACATCAAGCTTGCCATCGAGCCCAAACAGGACAGCAAGCGGCAGCTGCTCAATTTCATCGAGCGCCATCAGGGCCGCAGCGGCATCGTCTACTGCCTGTCGCGCAAGAAGACAGAAGAGATGGCGGCCTTCCTCGAGAAGAACGGCGTCACCGCGCTCGCCTATCACGCCGGGATGAGCAAGGAGGCGCGAGACGCCAACCAGAACGCTTTCATGACGCTGTCGGGCGTCGTCATGGTGGCGACCATCGCCTTCGGCATGGGCATCGACAAGCCCGACGTCGCCTATGTCTTCCACACCGACCTGCCGGGCAGCCTCGAGGCCTATTACCAGGAAATCGGCCGCGCCGGCCGCGACGGCCGGGCGGCGGAGGCGCATATGCTTTACGGCCTTGGCGATATCCGCATGCGCCGCATGTTCATCGACGACGAGGACGCTGCTGTCGAACACAAGCGCCGTTCGCATGGCCGGCTCGACACGCTGATCGGCTATTGCGAGACAGCCGAGTGCCGCCGCCAGGTGCTGCTTGGCTATTTTGGCGAAGAGGCAGCCCCTTGCGGCAATTGCGACAATTGCCTGGAGCAGGCGCCGCGCGCCGACGGCACCGCAGAGGCCGGCATTATCTTGGCGGCGGTGGCGCAGAGCGGCGAGCGTTTTGGCGCGGGCCATGTCATCGACATCCTGATTGGCCATGAGACCGAAAAGGTGACGGCCAGGGGCCATCACAGGCTTGCCGGTTTCGGCAGCGGCGCCGCGCACAAGAAGGACTTTTGGCAGTCCCTGATCCGTCAGCTGGTCGCGAACGGCTTCCTGATGCCGGACCCGGCCGGCCATGGCGGCTTGGCCATCGCCGACAAGGGCCACGCACTCGGGCGCGGCGAAGTTGCCTTCCAGTATCGTGTCGAGACGCGCACGCGCGCCGCGCGCCGCGCGGCTCGTGCCGGTCAGAGTCCCCAGGGCGAAAATGTCGATGCGTCGCTGCTTGCCGCGCTCAAGACGCTGCGACTGCGTCTGGCCAAGGAGCGCCAGGTGCCGGCCTATGTGGTGTTTTCCGACCGCACGCTGATCGACATGGCCGAGCGCCGCCCGCAAGACCTCGACGATTTCGCCGAGGTCAACGGTGTCGGCGCCGCCAAGCTCAAGGAGTTCGGCAAGGTGTTCCTGAGCGCGATCGCCGCGCATCAAGCCGATGGATCAGTGTGAGGACCGAGAGACTGGTCACCCCAGCCGGTTTTTAGACTACGGGGTGCGGCTCGCTTGCATCCGATCGGGCAAGTGTATCTCGGCGATCAATCCGCCGCCGGGCCGGTTTTTCAGCTCGAGCCTGCCCTCGATCGCAAGCGACAATTGGTAGGCGATTGCCAGGCCAAGGCCGGCGCCGCCACTGCCGCGGTTTCGCGATTGCTCAAGGCGGAAAAACGGCTGCAGGACGGCCTCGAGCTGGTCGTGCGGAATGCCGGGGCCGCGATCCAGCACCTTTATGACGACGTGGTCGCCAGTCCCTTTTTCCGCCGAGACTTCCGCCTCGCCGGCAAACTTCAGCGCATTGTCGACGAGGTTGGTGAGGATGCGCCGCAACGCCTGGGGGCGCGTCACCACGGCGGCATCGATTTCCGCACCTGATGAGACGGCCTTGCCGGTGTCCTGGTAGTCATAGACCAGGCTTTCGACGAAGGAGCCGAGGTCGATTCGCGATGGCTTTTCGAGGCTGCCGCGGGCGCTGCGGGCATAGGCCACGCCCTCATGCACGAGGTTCTCGATCTCGGCCAGATCGTGCATCAGCTTTTCCTTACCGGGCGTCTCGTCCGACAGTTCGGCGCGCAGCTTCATGCGGGTGATCGGCGTCTGCAGATCGTGGGAGATGGCGGCAAGGATCTGCATGCGCTCTTCGAGATGCTCGGCAATGCGCTCGCGCATCGAATTGAAGGCGGTTGCGGCATGCGCGACTTCCAGAGGTCCCGATTCGCTCAAACGCGGCGTTGGCTTGCCCGGATCGAGCTTGTCGGCGGCGTTGGCCAGATTGACCAGCGGACGGATCACCAGCCGGACGGCGAACCAACTGCACAACACAAGCAAAAGCAGCTGTGCCACCAGCACATAAGGCAGCCAGCGTGCCAGCGGCATCAGCGAAGGGTGGACATCGATGGTCAGCGGCGCCCCGTCACTCAGCGTCAAATGCGCCTGAAGGCGCTCTCCGTCGGCGGGAATGGCTTCGACCCTCACCGGGAAACGCGGGCCGGCTGCTGCGCTTATGGTCGTGGCGATCAAGGGGCCGGGGCCGGTCAGTTCGGGCACGCCCGGCAACCCTGGCCCCAACACATAGCGATAGGTGTTCCGGTCGAGCAGCGGCAGCCATTGCACCCGTTCCGCCGCGGGAACGCGATCGAGGATGGCGATCGCCGACCTCACGTCCCTGTCCAGCGTATCGGACATGATCGTCTGCGCCGAGGCGAAGCGCTCGGCGATCAAGAGCACAAAGGACAGACCCTGCGCCACGATCAGGCCGGCCAGCAGAAGCAGGAACAGCCGCGAGCGTAAGGTGCGCGGCCAGGGCAGGAAGCGCCGGGATGTTGCCATCAGGCTCAACCCGGCTCGCTGATTTCGACAGGCATGGACAGCACGTAGCCTTCGCTGCGTACCGTCTTGATGTAGGCGGGCTCGCGGGCGTCGTCGCGCAGGCGCTGGCGCAGGCGGCTGACAAGCAGGTCGATGGAGCGGTCGAAGATCTCGGCTTCTCGCCCTTGCGTCAGGTTCAGCAACTGGTCGCGGTTCAGGACACGCTGCGGATGGTCGACGAAGACGCACAGCAGCCGGTATTCGGCGCCGCTGAGTGCAATCGCGGTGCCATCCTCGTCAAGAAGATGGCGCGCAACCGTGTCGAGTCGCCACGTCCCGAATTTCAGCAGGCGGCCGGTCTCGGTCACCTGGAGATTCGGCGGCAGCATGCGGGTGCGCCTCAGCACGGCGTTGATGCGGGCCAGAAGCTCGCGCGCGGCGAAGGGTTTCACCAGATAGTCGTCCGCGCCCAGCTCCAGACCGATGATCCGATCGGTTTCGTCGTTGCGGGCGGTCAGCATCAGGATCGGCGTTGCCTTGTGCTTGCCGGCGCGCAGTTGCCGGCACAGAACGAGGCCGTCGTCGCCGGGCATCATCACATCGAGGATGATGAGATCGACTGAATCCGTATCAAGGAAGGCGCGCATCTGCCGGCCGTCCGGCACCGCCGTGGCGCGCAGGCCGTTCTTCTTGAGATAGCCGGAGACCAGCTCGCGGATTTCGTGATCGTCGTCGACGATCAGGATGTGATCGACATGATCCATCGTGGATGCTTCCTGTCTTTCCTTGCCTGACGCCACCAGTACATTTTCCCCGGGGAAAGCGCATCTGGCGCCGCCGGTCAACGCATCGCGAAACGAAATGCGCTGCCAGCGGTTATGTTGCTCTTCCAGCCGCCTACACCAGCTCGATCGTGACGCCGATGTTACCACGCGTCGCCTTGGAGTAGGGGCAGGTCTGATGCGCGGCGTCGACCACGGCGCGGGCAGCTTCCCGATCCACACCGGGAAGGCTGACATTGAGACGGGCCTGCAGCAGATAGCCGCCCTCTCCCGTAGCCAGGTCGACTTCGGCATCGACGGCGACATCGGACGGCAGAGCGACATTCATCTTGCGTGCTGCCAGGCCCATGGCGCCGATGAAGCAGGCCGACCAGCCGGCGGCGAACAGCTGCTCCGGATTGGTGCCGGCGCCGGTACCGGGCGGTGAAAGCGTGATGTCGAGATGGCTGTCCGAGCTGCGGGATGCGCCGTCGCGGCCGCCCGTGGTGTGGGTCTTGCCGGTGTAGAGGACTTTTTCGATCGTCGTCATGGGGACAATTTCCTTGAGCGGAGGATAGCGTTGAGCCGCAATGACCCGGAGGCCAGCGACATCCGCATAAGAGGCACGCGACGTATCCCGAATGTGTGCTGATCGGCCGGAAATGTATCTCAGTGTGTCCGGGTGCCGCCTTGCTACATCCGCTTTCAATTTCGGCGGATGGGGACACATGGGAGATACACCGGGGCTATCTTTTCCAGCAGGTGTCAAATCAGTAGGAGAAACCCATGACCGACGAAATCAACCACGACCGTCGCCGCTTCTTTGGTGCGGCCGCCTTGACCCTCGCTGCCGCCGGCCTGGTCGGCTCGACTGGCGCGATGGCCGGCACGGCAAAGGCGGCGACCCTGCCTACGGTCAAGCCGGGCGCCAACACGTCCTTCGCCGCGCTGAAGCAGGTCAAGGCAGGCCTTCTCGACATCGGCTATGCCGAGGCCGGTCCGGCCGATGGCCCGCCGGTCATTCTCCTGCATGGCTGGCCTTACGATATCCACGCCTTTGTCGATGTCGCGCCGCTGCTCGCGTCGGCGGGCTACCGGGTGATCGTGCCCTATCTTCGCGGCTATGGCACGACGCGCTTCCTGTCCGCCGAGACGATGCGGAACGGTCAGCAATCGGTGGTCGCCCAGGACATCGTCGCGCTGATGGATGCGCTCAACATCCCGAAGGCTATCCTTGCCGGTTTCGACTGGGGTGCGCGCTGCGCCTGCATCATCTCGGCGCTGTGGCCGGAGCGCGCAAAGGCGCTGGTCTCGGTGAGCGGCTATCTCGTCAGCAACATCAAGACCGGCAAGGTGCCGCTGCCGCCGAGCGCCGAGCATGACTGGTGGTACCAGTTCTATTTCGCCACCGAGCGCGGTGCGGCCGGCTACGACAAATACCGGCATGATTTCGCGAAACTGATCTGGCAGACGGCGTCGCCGAAATGGAATTTTGACGACGCCACTTTCGATCGCAGCGCCACTGCCTTCGACAATCCGGACCACGTCGCCATCGTCATTCACAATTATCGCTGGCGCGGCGGGTTGGCGGCGGGCGATCCGCAATATGACGATCTGGAAAACCGGCTAGCCGCCGGCCCGGTGATCGGCCTGCCGACAATCACGCTCGAGGGCGACGCCAATGGCGCGCCGCATCTCAACCCGACTGCCTATCGCAACAAGTTCTCGGGCAAATACGAGCATCGGACGATCGAGGGCGGCATCGGCCACAATCTGCCGCAGGAAGCGCCGCAGGCTTTCGCCCAGGCCGTCATCGACGTCGACGGATATTGATCCTGGAAAATGAAACGGGCGGCCATTGGCCGTCCGTTTGTACAAAGGACGCAAAGCCCGAAGCCGTTCGGATCGTCAGCTTCCTCCAAGTCAGCTCTGTGTGAAGGGGTTCACAGAGGCGGCCTTAGATAGGGCTAATATGCCTGAACTCAGCGAAGGCAAGAGTTCTCCAGTCCGCATCTGTGTTCGCTGAGCTTAGGGGCGTTTCTTACAGCTTGCATGATGACCAACAGGGCGCGCCGAATTTTTCGGCGCCCGTCTGGCTATGGGAGCAGGGCATGCCGACGCGCGAGGGGATCGACGTTTCACACTATCAGAACGAGGCCGGGGGCGGCGGGGCCAGCGCCATCAAATGGGTGCGGGTGCGCAACGCCGGGGCCAAATTCGCGTTCGTAAAAATATCCGACAAGACCGGCAAGGATGCTTTCGCGGTCCGCAATGTCACCGATGCCAAGGCGGCGGGATTGCTGGTGGGCGGCTACCATTTCCTGCGCAACACCGCTTCAGGTGCGGACCAGGCGCATGCCTTCCTCAACACCGTGTCGTTCGGCAGCGGCGATCTCATTCCCTCGCTCGACATCGAACTCATTCCCGCAACGCCGGCGGCGCGGGCCGCCTATGTCCAGAAGGCGAAGGACTGGGTCGCAGCGGTGCGGTCCGCCCATGGCGGCCGCTGGCCGTTCATCTACACCCGCGCCAACATCTGGCGGGCGCTGGGCAACCCAAGCGGCTTCGGCAATTGTCCGCTCTGGCTCGCCCGTTACAGCTCGAGCCCGCCGCCGATACCGTCGGGCTTCACCAACTATGCGATCTGGCAATTCAGCGACTCGGGCAGTGTCGACGGGATCACCGGCAAGGTGGACGAGAACCACCTGGCGATGTCGTTCGCCGAGTTTCGCTCGCGTTACAGCCTGTAAGGGACGGCGATCCGGCGGGATCACTGGGGGACGTCAACTGTCGGGGGCCGTGGCTATGTTTCGTATCTTTGGTTTTGCGCTTGCCTTCGCTGCAACCGCCGGACCGGCTTTTGCCGAAGACGCCGCCGTTCCCAATGTCGGTCAATTGGGCACCGAGCTTGCCGCGCTCGCCGTGATCGTGCTGGTGGTGGAAAGCGCGCTCGCCACCATCTTTCAATGGCGGCTGTACCGGATGCTGTTCAACAACCGCGCCGTGAAGACCCTGGTGATGGTCGCGGTGGGACTGACCGTCGTGCTCGGCTTCCACTACGACATCTTCGCTCGGCTGGTCGCACTGGTCACGTCCGGCAGCACGCCGGCCACCTGGAGCGGCAAGGTCTCGACCGGCCTGTCGGCGCTCATCATCGCCGGCGGCAGTGCCGGTGTGAACACGTTGCTGCAGCGGCTCGGCATACGCAGCCCCGTGCAGGCCGAACCCGAGCGGCCCGTGCTCAACAAGGATCAGGCCTGGATCTCCATCCGGGTAACGCGGAACACGGCGGTCGGACCGGTACAGATCGCCGTGCGCGAACTGGCCGATGACGCCAAGGCGCCGGCGACGCCCGCGCTGGCCGGCACCCTCGTTGAACGGACTTTCTGGGAAACGGTGCGGGAGGCGTTCATGGCCGATGCGATGCGGTTCCCGAGCTATGGCGGGCGCACGGTCAAATCAGGGAAAACCTATGAGATCCTCGCCGTGGGGACGCGGCTGGTGCCGGTCAACGGTGTCAGTCAGAAAGAGGATTTCTCCGTCCCCGTTTACACCGGCAGCTTTGCCTCGCAGGCCATCGTCGACTTCAGCGTCACCGTTTAACGCCACTCATTTGGGGAGACAGCCATGACCAGCGCCATGCAGGATGCGATGATCTGGATGAACAAGAATTTCGGTGCGGATATCGACGCCGCGGTCGCCGGCACGCCGATCACCAAGAATTTGCTGATCTCGATCGGTATCCAGGAAACCTTCTACATCTGGGCGAAGATGTACAAGACGGCGAAGCCGGAAGAGGTGCTGGCGGTGTGCGTCGGCGACACGATCGATTTTCCCAAGCGCGCGTCCGCCTGGCCAAAAAACCGGGCAGACCTCGAAAGCCACGCCAGGGGCAAGGAGATGTTCAAGGTGGCGCGTGCCGCTTTGGTGCGGATTGCCGCGATCAATTCGGGCTACAAGACGGCCGTGAAGAAGGCAGACAAATTCTGCCACGGCTTCGGCATGTTCCAGTACGACATCCAGTTCTTCGACGGGGACAAGGACTACTTCATCAATGAGAAGTGGGCGACCTGGAAAGGCACGCTCAGCCGCGGCATGTCGGAATTGTCGGCGCAGACCAAGGCGCTCTATGGCGCCGGCAAGAAAAGCCTGACGCATGACGAAAGCGTCTATGTCGCCATCGCCTATAATCAGGGCGCGAAGAAAACCAAAAACAACATGGCTACCAGGAAATTCAAGCAAGGCTACAAGGACGATCAGGGCGTCTTCTATGGCGAGCACATCGACAGCAATTTGAAGGCCACGAAGGGGCTTTGGTGAAGCCTGATGCTGCTTACCGCCGGCGATCCGCTCCGCAAAAATGGCCTTGTCTATCTCGACGTCGCGAAGGCGGCGGGTCCGGCTGCCCATGTGCTGATCATCGGTGTCGGCGCCTATCAGTCGCCGAAGTTCAAGGCGCCGTTGACCAGCACCACGACCTCCGCCCGAGCCATTGCCGACTGGTTTGTCGACGGCGCCGAGGCCGGGTTCAGAAACGAGACCTATCCGCTCGGAAGCGTTGCGCTGCTTCTGTCGGAGCCAGTCGTTGCTGGCGCCGGCAATTTCTCATCCTATGCCGGCGGCGAGGTTCCGAGAGCGACGCTCAAGGATGTTATCGAAGCGGTCGAGGCATGGGTGGGTCGCATCAATACCAACAAGGACAATCTCGCCATTCTCTACGTGGCCAGCCATGGCGAGAGCCTTTGGAACCAGACGGCATTCATGCTGGAAGATTGTCGACTAAACGACATGCACGTAACTGCCGCCATGCCAAAGATCGAGCAACTAGCCGGCGCCCTGGAAAACGCTAAACCCATAGCACAGCTTCTGCTGTTCGACTGTTGCCGCGTTCCCACCGAACTAAAATTGCCGCCGACCGCAAATTTCGGCACCGAACTCATTTCCCTGACCCGGGCCGATGACGATCATGGCGAACCGAGGAAGCAGTGGACGATCGCTGCGACGTCGCTTGGCGAGGTGGCCATAGGGCGCACCAACAAGACCACGCTATTCGCCGATGCCTTGATCAATGCACTCAATGGCGTGGCGAGCGATCCAACCGAGGATGGCTGGCCAGTCCGGCCCGGAACGCTTGTCGACAAGATCGACAGCCTGCTCGCCCTGCACCGGTTGCCGAGCGAGCGGGCACAGACGCCCGGCGGCAAAATGGCCGGGTCGTTCGACATCACCTTTCCCGGCGAAAGGCCGGAGGTGCCGGTCTTCGTCTCCTTCAGCGATCCGGCCGAGTGGCCGGACAGCGTAATCACCGTTACCGCCAATCCCGGAAAAGGCGCCACCATCGAAGGCGCGGAGAATGAAGCGCCGTACCGGATGATGGCGGTGCCGATGCTGGCGGACGTTCAGGCAACTGCGGTCAGGGACGGCCAGCCTGTCGGGAGCGCCAAGAAGAAAGCCTATGCGCCGGCTATATTTCTTGAGCTGAAGAACGCACCGCAGGCAGCCGGCACCGTCGTCGGCCAGCTGGACACCGGGCGCGGCATGATGGGCCGGGGAAAGCTCGTCATCGCGCTGGACAGCGCGGTGACGATCGGAGCCGGGGCCGTCGCCGATATCATTTGGCGAGGCGAAACAAAGAAGCCGATCAAGAAGCTCATCGTCCCGATGGGTGGGGAAGCCTCGCTGGAAGTTCAGGACGGAGACTATACGATCGTGCTGCGCACGCCGGATGGCCGCGCGCAGACGAAGGATGTAACGCTGGCCAAGGACGACGTCCTCAGGGTCGCGTTTTCAACGCAGAACTCGCCGCACGAATGGCTGGCGACTGCCGCAGTCACTGGGTCAATAGGTGACGCGGCCCCGCCTCCGCCTACTACTGAGATAACCGAAGTGCCACCGCCGCCACCACCGTCGATGCATCCCTCGCCACCGCGCAGGCGGGCTCGGAACGGCTTGTTCAAGGGCGTCAAGGACTTGTTCGGCTATGTGCTTGGCAAGGCAATCTTCCGGGAAACCCTGGATCGCGACATAGATGTTAAGGTTGATCTTCCAGTTCGAACTGCCCCGTCAACAGAGCAGGATCTTGGCTCCGTCACGGTGAAAATCGTCGGTTACATCGAGATCAGCCTCCGCCAGCGACCGGTGCAGAACCCGCAGCTGGAAATGGCCACTGACGGCGATGATGGGCGGTTGATGCGACTCGGCATCCGCGATCATGCCCAAGTGCGGTTCAGGCCCGACGCAAGCGGGCCTGAAGGTCGTCCGCTGTTTGCGCAGATCGAGGTCTCAGAGCGCAAGGAGCTTGTGGTGCTGCCGAGCCTGGGGTCAGAAGGATTTGACGGCGCCGATCCCGACGGTGGCTGGAGGCCTTACGTGCTCGTGGACAGGGCGGCGCCGTCAGAGGCGATGCTGAGCACGGTCATCGTCGAGGATCGTATCTGGACCGGTCTGCTCGGCTTCATTGCCTCGCGTGACATGATCACCGCCGACAAACTGCTCGACAGCGGACTGACCGACAAGGCAGTGGCGGCGATGTCGGACAAGCGACAGAACCCACTGGCGGCACTGGCAGGCGGGCTGGTAGCGGTGGCGGCCTCCAGTTCGGACATCGAGAAGCGCTGGGATCCGTGGTTGAGGAATCTGGCCAACTGGTTCCCGGGCATTCCGGATGGCCCGATCATCCTTGGCCGCCGACTGCTGATGCGCGCGAGGAACGCTAACGAGATCGCCGAGGCAAGGAAATGGCTGTTCGAGGGTTTTGACCGGGGTGTGCCGGTCTATTCGCTTTCGGTCGACTGGCTGGCGCGTGGGCTCGAAAGCTTGCCCGGCAAGGATGCAAAACTTGTCGAGGGGCGGCTCGCCGCCCGCCAACTTGCCAATCGCGTCGACCCAACGCGCGCCTTCACGGTAATCCGTCTTGACGATTGAGGAGAAGACCATGCCGACGTTCAAGCTCGCCATGCATCCGGCCTCCGAAGGCGATGCGCTAATACTGACATGGGGCGGTGATACTTTGCATCACGCGCTGGTCGATCTCGGGCGTACCGGCGACTACCGGGCGCTCAAGCGGCTACTTGAGGACATCAGCAGTTTCGACCTCTTCACGATCAGCCACATCGATGCCGACCACATCGAGGGTGTGGTGCCTCTGTTCAAGGAAGGCACGCTGCCCATCAAGGCCAGCAATGTCTGGTTCAACGCACATGCGCAGTTGGTCGATGCCAAGGTCCGAATCGCACCGCAGAACCGCGAAGCTCTGGGCGCCGCCCAGGCAGAGAAAGTGACGGCTGGTATCGTGAAAAGCAAATGGCCGTGGAACGTGCAGTTCAAAAGCGGCATTGTTTCGCTCGACAGTCCTGAAGCGCGTGCCCCGTTGGCGTTCGCCGGCAGTCTTAAGCTGACCTTATTGTCGCCATCCGATCTGAAGTTGTCGCAACTGCTGCCGGTCTGGGACGACGAACTAAAAAAAGCCGGCCTGCGAACCGTCGATCCGGACGAGGTCGCCGCCGAGCTGGCTGAGGGGCGCGAACAGCTTGGCGGTCTCAATGTCGATACACTCGCGGCCCTGCCATTCGCTATCGACAGCACGAAGCCGAACGGCAGCAGCATCACCTTCATCGCAGAGTTTGGCGGCAAGCGCGTGCTGATGGGGGCAGATTCCCATCCCGACATCGTCGAAGCCTCGCTACGAAAACTCGGCGCCAGCGAAACGGACCGTTACAAGCTCGACTGCCTTAAGGTCTCCCATCATGGCAGCAGGGCCAACACCTCGCCGTCGCTCCTGAAGATCATCGACTGCACGCGGTTCGCCTTTTCCACGGATGGTTCGCGGCATGGTCATCCGCACGCCGAGACCATTGCCCGCATCCTGACGACCGACCCCAAACGCAAGAAGACGCTGATCTTCAATTTCCGGCAAAACAGCACGAACCAGTGGGATGACGCCGACCTGAAGAAGCGCTGGAACTATGAGTGCCTGTTCCCCGAGGCAGGGAAAACTGGCATAGAATTCGACATCTGAGGGGGCGAACGCGGGTGCCCATCCAGGAAGCAGGGAGAGCCAAGGCTGGCGCACCGGGAGAGCGGCGCGTCGCGCTGGTGATCGGCAACGGCGTCTACCAGAATGCTTCCACGCTGACCAACCCGCCCAAAGATGCGCGCGCCATTGTCGAGGTACTGACCGACCTGCACTTCGAGGTGATCGAAGGGCTGGATCTGACCGTCAGCGGCATGGACGAGAAGATCAGCGTCTTCGCGGAGCGGATCAAAGACGCGGATGCAGCACTTCTCTTCTACGCCGGCCATGGGCTGCAGGTGAACGGCGAGAACTATCTGGTGCCGGTGGACGCGGAGCTGGACAATGAGGGTCAGCTCAACCGGCAGACGATCAAGCTCCAGGACCAGCTCGACATGATGGACCAACGGGCGAAGATCAGCATTCTTCTGCTCGATTGCTGCCGGGACAATCCGTTCGTACGGTCGCTCTACCGGGGTCAGGCCGGCAAGACAAAGAGTCTCGGCGTTACCCGCGGCCTTGCCAGGATGGAAATCACGCAAGGGTCTTTCATTGCCTTCGCGACCGCACCCGGCACCGTCGCACTCGACGGTGAGGGCGGGCACAGCCCCTTCACGGCAGCACTTCTCGATCACATCGGTTCGCCCGGAATGTCGATCAGCGACGTTATGACCGACGTCACATCAGCGGTTTTGGCGGCGACGGATAACCAGCAGGTTCCGTGGTACAATTCATCGCTAAGCAGAAGGTTCAGTTTCAATCCTTCCGCGACCAATCCGCCTCTCGAGACGCCGCCGGCGCCTGATCCGCAAGATTCCACAGCATGGGCTACGGGGGATGCCGCAGAAATGATTGAACCGGAACCTCCGGCGCTGGTTGATCATCCGACCAGGGCGTGGGGCGCGAAGCGCATCGGTACCGTGCTGTGGGCGACCTGGGCGGTCGTGGTCGTGGCGTCCGTGCTCGCGTTCGGATTCCCTGTTCAGTTGGGGGCGCTGTTGTCCAAACTGCATCTGGCGCCGCCACCGCCAAATTATGCCGAGCTTTCGCAAGGTATTGTCGCACGTATCGATGCGCCGGACGGTTGGGACCGCGGTCTGCAAAATGACGTTGGACAGTTCCTTGTCGGCGCAGCACCAGATGGTCTCAAGCGCAATGTCATTCACACGCTGGTGGCGATGGCGCAGTTTCATATCTTGAAGAGCAATCTCTACGATCCTGTGCCAGACAATTGTCGCGCACCAACTCCGCAGCGCCCCAGCGATACTGGGCGGACGTTCGTCTGCGCCAGCCTCGAAGTAAGCAGCGAGGAACGGCTTGTATCCATACTGGCAGTGTTGCCAGCTATGCTCTGGACGAACCCGGCGTTTGCCGAGGAAGTAAAAACGGTTCGTTTGGCCGTGGCCGACCTCGACGTCGAATTCGCTGAAAAGCATATCGCGGATCGTCAGGCTCTTGACTTGCTCAAGCGCAATCTGGGGCTTGGATCACGGCCGGCCAACCCCGTAACGCTTCAGTTCGGCGGGAATTTCCAAGGCGGCAATGCGCAAATAATTATGGACAGGCTAGTGTCATTCGGCTGGCAACTCAGCGGTGTGGACTATGAGTCTGCTGCGGGACTCAACGAAGTTCGCTATGGGAAGCACGCTAATACGGCCTCGGATGCGGCGGCGTTGTCGGCAGATCTTATTGCGCAGGGCCTTCTCGACGTCACGCCAGAGCGCAATACCTCGATAGGCGACAACCAGCTCGACATCTATATCTCGACGCCGCTGGCTCTTTGGGGCGATCAGAGGCCGCAATTTGCCTGGTGCTATCAGGAATATGACCCCTCGAAGAGCGCCGACACACGCTATCTCGTGGCCTGCCACCCGTCGCAGCCGGCTTGCGCCGCTGCACGCGGCAATCCAACGACAAAACGCCAGTCACCGTGCCGGTTTCGCGAAGATCTGGGAGCGGGCGGCTCGGTGCTGAAAGCAGGCGGCTGGGCAAACTCGTGGTTCGCCGAAGCGGCTGCAGAACTCGGATCGCCTTTTCCGGCGCTGCCGTAACAATAGTAAAACCTACATATGGCCTCAGGCGGCTTCGCGTTCGCTCGCTTCAGGGTCCGTCTCTGGGCGCCGGCTATATTGGCGCGGCGAGCAGCCCATGACGCGCTTGAACGCGGTGCTGAAGGCGCTTTCGGATTCATAGCCGAGCGCCAGCGCAATGACTGACACCGGATCGCCGGAATGCATCAGCCTGTCGCCGGCCAGCATCATGCGCCAGCGCGTCAGATAATCCAGGGGTGAGGCCCCGACCGTCTGCTTGAACTTCAGCGCGAAGGTCGATCGCGACATGCCGGCGCGTTCGGCCAGCTTCTGCAGCGTCCAGCCATGCGCCGGATCCTCGTGCATGGCGCTGATCGCCGCGCCGATCTGCCTGTCGGTCAGCGCGAACAGCCAGCCGACGTTGTCCCGAGTTCCCATATGCAGGCGCAAGGCCTCGATCAGGATCATGTGGGCGAGATGCTCGACGATGAGGAAGCCGCCCGGCCGCCGCTGGCGCAACTCCTGCATCATCCGTTCCACCGGCCAACGCAGCGCCGAATGGTCGCTCTCCGCGCGAATGTGAACGACGGGCGGCAGCATCCGCAACAGGATGCCGGCGTGATCGCCGGACAGCGCGAAGCGGCTGCTGACCAGGAGGAAATCGCCGCCGCCATTGTAAGTGGTGATGCCGCCGGTGCGCGCCGGTGAAAAGATCGTTCTGGCATCGACCGTCGGCAGGCCGAGATCGCTGGCAAGACGGAAAGGCCGGCCGCGCGGCAGCAGGAAGCAGTCGCCGGCGTCCAGCCGCACCGCGTCGGTGACGCCTTCGACCGACAGCCAGCACTGGCCGGACACCACGGCGCCGCATTTGATGGCGGCCTGCTGGTCGGGAAACTGGATCGCCCAGTCGCCACCGGCTTCCAGCCCGGCCGACAGGTAATTGCGCGGCTTCAGCAGCGACAGCACGTCTGACAGCGGATCCATGAGGCTTCCCGGACGATTGCGAAGATATCTCGGATTTTACAGCATAGATCGTATGATCTCAACCGTCTATCTCCTTCAGCAACAGGACCGCCTCGCGCGGCTTGGCAAAAACCAAGGAGACATCATCATGCGTGTGTTCGTGACCGGCGCCACCGGTTTTGTCGGTTCGGCGGTTGTGCAGGAGTTGCTTGGGGCGGGCCATCAGGTGCTCGGTCTCGCGCGCTCGGAAGCGGGTGCTAAGTCGATCATCGCCGTGGGCGCCGAGGCGCATCGCGGCGATATCGAGGATCTGGACAGCCTGCGTAGCGCCGCCGCCCAGGCGGACGGCGTCATCCATACCGGCTTCAACCACGACTTCTCGAAATTCGCCGCCAGTTGCGCGGCGGACCAGCGCGCCATCGAAGCGCTCGGCGCGGCGCTCGAAGGTTCGGAGCGGCCGCTGCTTGTCACCTCCGGACTGGCCGGGTTCGCGCTGGGAAGGGTAGCGACCGAATACGACAAACCCGCGTCACCATCCGCCGCCATGCCGCGTGCTTCGGAAGCGGCGGCCATGGCGCTCGCCGCATGCGGGGTGCGCGCATCGACGGTGCGGCTGGCGCCGACCGTTCATGGCGACGGCGACCACGGTTTCGTGCCGATGCTGATTGCCATTGCGCGTGAAAAAGGTGTCTCGGCCTATATCGGCGCCGGCATGAATCGCTGGCCGGCGGTGCACCGGTTCGACGCCGCCACGCTGTACAGGCTGGCGCTCGAGAAGGGGACCGGCGGCGTCAGCTATCACGCGGTTGCCGAACAGGGCGTGGCGACCAGGGAGATTGCCGAAATCATCGGCCGCCGCCTCAACCTGCCGGTCGTCTCCAAAAGCCCTGAGGCTGCGGCCGCGCACTTCGGCTTCCTCGGCCATTTCATCGGCAGGGACTTGTCTGCTTCCAGCGAGCAGACCCGCAGTGCGCTGGGATGGCTGCCGACCGGGCCGGGGCTCATCGCCGATCTCGACCGTCCCCGCTATTTCGAGAGCTGAATGGGGTCAGGGCCAGCTGCGTTGCATGGCATTGAGCGAAAGCCAGGCGATCAGCGGCAGGGCGAGGAGAAGGGCTGTCCGCAACGCCGCTGATCGCGCTCCGTCCATGTCGCCTCGCCGCAGCCGCAGCCAGGCCTGCACGGCTGCGGCAAGAACAAACAATGCGTAGAGGCCGCCGAACGCCCAGACGAGTTGCTCGCCCGTCACTGGAATACCTGCCCTGTGCAGCGCATCGCCGATGGCGGCTCCTGGCATCGCGATGAAGAAGGCGACCGTGATGCCGAACAGGAAGCCGATCATCGCGCCGGGAAACGACGCCGCCGACAGCGCGACGACCACCGCCAGCAGGATGAGCAGGATGATGAATGCGCGCTGCGACACTGCCGGGAAAACTCCGCCCACTGACGACCGACTAGCAGCAAAGGCTTAGAAATCTGTTCGCGCCGATCAGGCCGGATTGCGCTGCCTTTGTGCAAATCATGCCCGCCGGGTGCGATGTGAGAAAGTCCTTCGGAGCGCGCTTAGGCTCTTAGAGGTCGCCCTTCCTGACTTTGCCGTAAACGATATTTCGGTTCGAGCCATAATATACGTGCGCTTTGAATGAACTCCCGCCGAGGGCGGCATTGATGATGTCCCACATGTCGTCAGCCGAACGTAGGATGAGCGGCCAATCCATAAAGGTCTCCATGTAACCATCCGTCGTGATCTCGTCGCTGAAATTGGCGAACAGGAATTCGCCACCAGGCTTGACGAGTTCCATGGCCCTTTGCATCAGGCGGACGCCGATGGCACGCGGCAGGTAATCGTAAAGCCCTGATGCGTAGACGAGATCGAATGTGCCGAGAGCGTAGGCGCGGCGAAGAATGCCGCGTACGGAGCCGTGGATTGCTTCGACTGCCGTACCGGAAAAGTCGCGGTTCACCGTGGCAACGCTGACAGGGTCCTGGTCCAGGCCGACCCAACGCTGCAATTTGCGCTTGGCCAACGCGTCGGAGCGTTCGGCTTCCCTGAGGTGGCCGCAGGCAATCGCCAGCACCTCCGCCTTTTCCGCCCTCCTGGCCGTCTCGTCCACCGTCCTGGCCAGAATGTCCCGCCGTTCGCGCCCCGCCACCGAACTGGCGGCTTCACTGGTGTACGCGTAAATTTGCCGACCAAGTAAGGTCGACGAAGCCACGATATCGTCGGCAGTGGGATGCTTGTAGTAAATGTCCAGCAGGCCTGCATCCCCAGAATACCCGCGCGGTTTTTCGACCGACCAACGTGTGAACGGGTCCTGGATCAAGTATTCCGCGACACGGTGCTGCTGAGCCAAAGGGACGAGCTTCTGCCAGACCGCGGGAGCCACCTGCCGGCGGAGCTTATGGAGTCTGCCTGCCAGGCGGTCGACGGTGAGGGCGGCCGGTTTGTGCCGCGCGAAGGCTTGATAGGCAAGATCCAGTATCAGGGCGAGCTGGACCGCGCTGTTCCTCAACTCGTCGGAGTCGGCCGTCTCTTCAGAGGTAGCGGCATGTTTTTTCATCAGTCTGGTGGTGACGAGGCTGTATTCGTCGAGCTGCAATTTTGGGTCGATAGGCATGCCGTTTCTCCGGTTTACCCCGCCCGGTCCACGGCAAACAGCATAGGTGTGTCGCTGCATGATGCGAACTATTTTAGTAAAATTTTAATAAAACTTTAGCCAATTGGGCGGTCATCCAGCCTCCTGAACCGGCTAAATCCGAACCGCCTGTTTACCGTCGGTTAGCGACATCCGACTTTTCCTGCGGACAGTGGTGCCTTCATTCTCCGACGGCAGGCGACCTCGGCTATTGCATTCGCTACTGCAGATCGCGGAGGAGCGGTGCAATGCAACTGAGCGAGGATGTTGCCCAGAAGGTGGCGGTTGCGATTGGACGCCCGCGGTGGCATTCGGCCGATCCGGAACTCCTGGCACTGTTCCTGCAGAAAGATGCCGATGAAAATCGCAGTCTCGTGCGATGGGGTATTGCGGCTGCTGTAGTCAGCTATGTGGCCTATGGCCTGTTCGATTGGTTTCTTTTTCCGGACATCGCCGATCGGCTTGTTTTGACCCGCGTTACGCTAGGGATCACTTCCCTGGTGCTTGTCGAATTTGTCGCCCGACGGGGTTTCGCCCTTCCCACCTTGCACCTTGTAGCAGCGCTGGCGATTGTATCCGGTGCCCTTGGATGGCTTGTCTCCGCTCTTGGAACAGAGCATCAGGATGCCCTCTCCCATTTCATGGTTTTTGGCACCGTATTTATCCTGGGTGCGAATTTGTTCTTCAACTTCCGGTTTTGGCTTTCGGCCATGGCCTCCGCGACGGTCGCCGCAGGCTTTGTGTGCGCCGCGATGTTCTCCCTTCAGGCCGACATCGCGGGCCGGGTCGTGCTGTCGGCCTATTTCGTGAACTGCCTGGTGTTATCGCTTTATCTTTCCTGGCGACTGAGCCTGGAGCGCTACCAGACGTTCCTGCACGCACTTCGGGCACAGATTCAGGAGCAGGCTGCTATCAGGAAGGGGCAGAAGCTAACCGAAATCGCGGATACCGATCCGCTCACGGGAATGAAAAACCGGAGGGCGATCATTCGAGAATTCTCGGAGCTGCGCGAAGACTGGGCCGCGGACGACGATGAGATCGGCCTCATTCTGATCGACGTCGACTACTTCAAAAGGTTCAATGACGGACTTGGTCATCAGGCCGGCGACGATTGTCTGATCAAACTCGCCCACGTCCTTTCCGAGATGGCGGCTTCGAACAACGCCGTTGCGGCACGCTATGGCGGAGAAGAATTCGTCATTCTCTGCAAGGTCACCGGGCGGGCTCACCTTCATGAAATAACGCAGCAATTTTGTCGCGCTGTGGAGGACTTGGACATTTATCACCCTGATCGGGGTGACAAGCTCAACATTGTCACGATCAGTGCCGGAGCCTCGTTGACGCGCGCCGATCAGAGCATAGAACTTAGAAACCTGCTGCAGGAAGCTGACCGCGCACTCTATGCGTCTAAGTTTGCTGGTCGGGCTACGTTCACAATTTACGACCCGCACGCCACCGGCCGGGATCGCTCCAGCGAAAATCTTTCAGAACTGCTGAAGCTGGCAATTTCCAACCAACTCGTTTCTGTCGCTTACCAGCCAATTTTCGACCTGGCGTCTGGACGAGTGCTGGGCCACGAGACTCTGATGCGGCTATGCGACTTCGACGGCACCATGATCGGTCCGTCCGTATTCATACCCGTTGCAGAGCAAACTGGAGCGATAGTGGAACTGGGTACGTGGCTGGTCGATCGAGCCTGCGGTGACATGGCTGAATACGGATTGGGCTCGGTCGTAACAGTGAACGTATCTGTTTTTCAGCTCAAGGCTCCTAACTTTTCACTGCGGATCACCGAAATCCTTGGTCGGCACGGCCTCGCGCCACAGAAACTGGCCATCGAAATCACCGAAGGGAGTGACATCTTTCTGGAGGCGCAAGCGGTAAGGAACGTGGAGCGGTTGCGAAAATTGGGCGTTCAGATCTGGCTGGACGACTTCGGAACGGGATTTGCCGGCCTTACATGGCTCCGCCGTTTCAAATTCGACGTGGTCAAGATCGACCGCAGCTTCCTCCACGATTGCCAGACGTCTCGTGGCCTTAGCCTGTTGCGGGATATGGTCGGACTGCTTCGCAATCTCGGCCATGTCGTGCTCGCCGAGGGCGTTGAAACCGAAGAGCAGTACGTATTGCTGCAGCGCCTGGGGGTAGATTTGATGCAGGGCTTCCTCACCGGGCATCCGGTCCCGATCGAAGAAGTAAACCAAATCAGACAAGGCCTCGTCGCCTAGAGCGTTTCACCGTTTCACGGAAACGGCGAAATGCTATCTCTTTGATTTGACGCAATCTCGGATGGCGGGGACAACGGGAGAAATTCGAAGCCGCCCTCCTACGCTGAAGCTTCGGAGGGCATCCCGCTTCGCCCCGCTGACTGCACCGATCCTGCGAAGCTCGGAGAGCGAAGCAGGATGGCGGAGAGGGAGGGATTCGAACCCCCGATGGGCTTGCACCCATGCCGCATTTCGAGTGCGGTGCATTCGACCACTCTGCCACCTCTCCGCGGTCATGGTCGGCCGTTGCCGGCGCGGCGCACTAGATAACGGCTGGGCGGGCAGGTTACAAGGCCAAATCCGCGGGGAAATTCAGCTTCCTGTGCGGGCCTTGCCTGATCGAGCATTGGCGGCATCGACAGGCGGCGTCGGCCCGCGTTCTGGAGCAAGGACCGAAACAGCAGGGAAACGGGCCGTTTGCCTTGACTTCACCCGAACCTTCGGTTAGGGGAAGCGCGCAATCGGCGTGGAGGGTTCTTCCACGCCGCTTGTTTTTTGAACCCGCAGACTGACAAAAAGACGGCCGAACCGTGTGACGCGGTTCATCAAGGCCGACCGAACAGCGAAAGGCAAAAAATGTTCGCAGTCATTAAAACGGGCGGTAAGCAGTATCGCGTCGCCGCCAACGATCTCCTGAAGATCGAAAAACTCGAAGCCAATGTCGGCGATATCGTCGAAATCGGCAGCGTTCTCGCCCATGGCGAGGGCGAAAATGTCACCTTCGGCGCACCGTTCGTCGATGGTGCTCTGGTCACGGCGGAAGTCGTCGAGCAGGGCAAGAACCGCACCGTCATCGCTTTCAAGAAGCGCCGCCGGCAGAATTCGCGCCGCAAGATCGGCCACCGCCAGCTTCTGACCACCGTGCGGATCGCCGAGATCCTGCTGGGTGGCGCCAAGCCTTCCAAGAAGGCCGCCGCCAAGGTGGAAGCCAAGGCTGACGTAGCGCCCGAGGCGAAGGCCGAGGCCGCGCCGAAGGAAGCCAAGGCCAAGAAGGAAGCCAAGGCTGAAGCTGCCCCGAAGGCAGACGCCAAGGAAGAGACCGCCGTCGCCGCGCCGCTGTTCAAGGCGCCGAAGGGCGAGCCGGACGATTTGACCGTGATCAAGGGCATCGGCCCGGTCGCTGCCAAGGATCTGGCCGAGCAGGGCATCATCACCTTCGCGCAGCTGGCCAAGCTGACCGACAAGGATGTCGCCAAGATCGACGAGCACATGCCCTTCAGCGCCGACCAGATCAAGGACTGGCGCGAGCAGGCCAAGGAACTGGCGAAGAAGTAAAAACGAACCGGCGACACGGTCGCCGGATCGGACTTGAAACGGAACGCGAACGCGTTCATAAGACCATTCAAGCGCCCCCAGGGCGCATCGGAGTTAGTTAGATGGCACACAAGAAAGCTGGCGGCTCGTCGCGCAACGGTCGCGACTCGCATTCCAAGCGTCTGGGCGTGAAGAAGTTCGGCGGCGAAGCCGTCATCCCGGGCAACATCATCATCCGTCAACGCGGCACCACCTGGCATCCCGGCGTCAATGTCGGCATGGGCACGGACCACACCCTTTTTGCGCTCGAGACCGGCGCAGTCACCTTCAACAAAAAAGCCAACGGCCGAACCTACGTATCGGTCAATCCGATTACCAAAGCCGCGGAGTAGCCGGTTCCGCACTACAAAACCGGCGCCCATCTCGGGAACCGGTGTCTGGCCAAACCAGTGAATGGAGCCAGGAAAAGGATCAGGGGAGATGGGTTTTCCATCTCCCCTTTTTTCTTGCCTGGAGGACGTCAAATGGTTGCCGAAGCGGAAGACACCGAAGACGAAAGTTACGCCATAGACTGCCCGGTACTGGCCACCGAGCGGCTGGTGATGCGCGCTCCCTGCGAAGCCGACATCGCGCAACTGGTCGAGCTTGCCGACAACCGTCATGTCGCCGAAATGCTGGCCCGCATGCCGCACCCCTACGGCGAGGCCGAGGCGCGCGCCTTCCTGGCCATGACCCGGTCGCGCCGGGCAGGTATTGCCTATGCGCTGACGCTCGCCGGTACCGACATTTTCGTCGGCTGCGCCGGCCTCAACATGACCGATCGCGGGCTGGAACTCGGCTACTGGATCGGCGAGCCCTACTGGAAGCGCGGCTATGCGACGGAGGCCGCGCATGCGCTGGTCGACCTCGCCTTCCAGAGGACCTCGACGCAGGTGCTGCAGGCCTCGACCAGGGTCATCAATCCTGCCTCGCGCCGGGTCATCCACAAGTGCGGCTTCCAGTATGCCGGCCAGGGCATGCTGAACTCTATCGTTGCCGGCCAGGTGCCGGTCGAGCGGTATAGGCTGGATCGCAAGACTTGGATAAGCCTGCGAAACTGGGTGCACTTCTAGGTGTATTGATATTCAGGTGAGGCCGGCCTGCGAATGGCGGCTTCCTGCGCTTCCGGTGCTCACGTACTTGAGTACGCCCCGCTCCGGTTCTCGGAAGCCACTATTCTCGACTCGGCCTGACCTGAAACTCAACACACCTCGGCGCGTGGCCAAAGATTGGGAACCAGACTCTAGCTCAGCCCATCTCGACCCAGACCGGAAGGTGATCCGAGCCGACGGCTTTCTCGTCGACCCACAGGCGCTTCAGCGATCCGGCGAGCGAGGCCGAGGTGAAGATGTAGTCGATGCGTTTGTGGCGGCTTGTGTCTTCGGGCCGGTTGGGGTCGACCCAGGTGACGAGATCCGATGCATCGAGGCGCTGGGCGACATCGACAGCGAGATCGGCGGTCAGCGGCATGCCGAATTCGTGGTCCGGGCGGCCGACGAGTTCGACATACTCCGAGGAGCCGGACAGCATGTTGAAGTCGCCCATGACGATGAAGGCTTCGGGATAGGGCAGGTCAGGCAGGCCGATTTCGGGAATGCCGGAGAGACCGCCGCCCTCCAAGGCATAGTTCAACAGGCGCTGGCGCAGAAAACGGATCTGGCTGGCGCGTTCAACCGGACTGCGATGGTCGAGATGGGTGGAATAGAAGCGCACGAAGCCGAGCGGGGTCTCGATCAGCGCCTCGAGCGCGCCACGCTGGAAATTCATCGCCTCCAGGCTGCGGCTGCGCGGCAAAAGCAAATTACGCGACAGATGGATGGGCGTCTTCGACAGCACCATGTTGCCGAGCTGGAAGGTGGTGTTGATGGCGCGGCCGGCCTCCAGGCGCGAGCCGACATTGACCTCGAAATTGCTGCCGTAGGCGGCAAAATACTCGGGCAGCGCCTCGCCAATCTCGGCCACCATGTCGCGGTTGCCGTTCCTCGGATTGTTGCGGGTCACTTCCTGCAGGGCGATCACGTCGGCGCCGCGCACCGCATCTGTGATGCGGCCGAGATCGTAGCGGCCATCGAGACCAATGCCGTACTGGATATTATAGGTGACAATTTTCATTCCCACGCCCCCCACGCTCGCGTCCCGCGAACACTGCTACCGCTTCCCCGGCAAAAGGGCATCCGGCGCTTTAGTCGCAAATCGGCCTCGCCCTTCGCCGCGCCTTGGTTTAGAGCAAGGCGCAAAGTTAGAGCAAAGCCGCAAGGCCAACAGTAGAAACTGCGTAATCCAATGAAATTTCTCGATCAGGCCAAGGTCTATATCCGCTCCGGCGACGGCGGCGCCGGTTCGGTGTCGTTCCGGCGCGAAAAATTCATCGAGTTCGGCGGCCCGGATGGCGGCGATGGCGGCCGTGGCGGCGATGTCTGGCTGGAAGCTGTCAACGGTCTCAACACGCTGATCGACTATCGCTACCAACAGCATTTCAAGGCCAAGACCGGCGTCCACGGCATGGGCCGCAACATGACCGGGGCCAAGGGCGCCGACGTGACGCTGAAGGTGCCGGCCGGAACCCAGGTGTTTGCCGAGGACAATGAGACGCTGATCTGCGACCTGACCGTGGTCGGCCAGCGCTTCTTGCTAGCCAAGGGCGGCAATGGCGGCTTCGGCAACCAACATTTCAAGACCTCGACCAACCAGGCGCCGCGCCGCGCCAATCCCGGCCTGCCCGGCGAAGAGATGAACGTCTGGCTGCGGCTGAAGCTGATTGCCGATGCCGGCCTGGTCGGGCTGCCCAATGCCGGCAAGTCGACCTTCCTGGCCGCGGTGACCGCAGCCAAGCCGAAGATCGCCGACTATCCTTTCACCACACTGCATCCCGGCCTCGGCGTCGCTCGCATCGACGCGCGCGAATTCGTCATTGCCGATATTCCGGGCCTCATCGAAGGCGCGCATGAGGGTGTCGGCATCGGTGACCGTTTTCTCGGCCATGTCGAGCGCACGCGAGTGCTTTTGCATCTGGTCTCGGCGCAGGAGGAAAATCCGGGCAAAGCCTACAAGACGGTGCGCACCGAGCTCGATGCCTATGGCAACGGGCTGACCGACAAGGTCGAGATCGTGGCGCTCAGCCAGGTCGACATCCTCGACGCCGATGAGCGCAAGAAGAAGGCCGCGTCGCTGAAACGCGCCGCCGGCCGCGCGCCCATGCTGTTGTCGGCGGTCACCGGCGAAGGCGTCGAGGCGGTGCTGCGTGCGCTAATGGCGGTGGTGGGCGAAGCTCGCGACAGGGCTACGGCTCCCATCGAGACCCGCTGGAATCAATAGCGATGACGGCACAATCGCTGAAAAAATACCGGCGCATTACGGTCAAGATCGGCTCGGCCTTGCTGGTCGACCGCACCAGCGGCCTGAAGCGCGACTGGCTGGCCTCGCTGGCCGACGACATTGCGGTGCTGGCCAATGGCGGAGCAGAGATCCTGGTCGTGTCGTCCGGCGCCATTGCGCTCGGCCGCACCATTCTGGGCCTTGGCAAGAGGGCGCTGAAGCTCGAGGAGAGCCAGGCGGCGGCCGCCGTCGGACAGATCGCGCTGGCCGGCGCGTGGTCGGATGCGCTCGGCAAGGGCGCGCTGAAATCGGGCCAGATCCTGCTGACGCTCGGCGACACAGAGGAGCGCCGCCGCTACCTCAATGCCCGCGCCACGATCTCGACGCTGCTCAAGATGAAGGCGGTGCCGGTCATCAACGAGAACGACACGGTTGCGACCTCCGAAATCCGCTATGGCGACAATGACCGGCTGGCCGCGCGCGTCGCCACGATGATGGGCGCCGACCTGCTGGTGCTGCTCTCCGATATTGACGGGCTCTACACCGCGCCGCCGGCGCGCGACCCGCAGGCGAAGTTCATCCCAGTGGTCGACCGCATCACGCCGGATATCGAGGCGATGGCGGGTGCTGCCGCGTCCGAACTGTCGCGCGGCGGCATGCGCACCAAACTCGACGCCGGCAAGATCGCCACCGCCGCCGGCACCGCCATGATCATCACCTCGGGCACCAGGCTGTCGCCGCTGATGGCGATCGAACGCGGCGAGCGCGCTACTTTCTTCCGGCCGAGCGCCAATCCGGTCAAAGGCTACAAGACCTGGATCGCCGGCCAGCTCGAACCGGCCGGGCGGCTCACCGTCGACGCCGGCGCCATCGGCGCGCTGCTGTCGGGCAAGTCGCTGCTGCCGGCGGGCGTCCGGCTGGTCAGCGGCAATTTCTCGCGCGGCGACACGGTGGCGATCCTGTCGCCCGAGGGCCGCGAGATCGCGCGTGGGCTGGTTGCCTACGATGCCGCCGATGCCGTCAGGATCGCCGGCCTGAAGACCGCCGAGATCGAAACCGTGCTCGGCTACGAGGCGCGCTCGGCGATGGTTCACCGCGATGATCTGGTGGTGAGTGGCGCGGCCGACTGAGACGCGGTCTCGCGCCCATAGGCGCTAGTCCTTGTGTTCAGGCGGTCATTTGGGTGGGTTGCGGTAGCGATCCTCAAGGTCCTGCTGCACCTTTAGAAGTTCGCCACAACCTCCAAACCGCCCGTCAATGACAGCTTTGACACGCTTATCCAGTTCGGCTTTGGGGAGGTTCGTACCATCTGCGATAAGCTCGTGTATGGCGGAGTCGGCCATCATTGCGTCTGTCGCTTTCTCCTCTTCCATCCTTTTCTTGAGTTCTGCTTCAAGCCTTGAACGCGGCCCACATCCGTAAACCTCCTCAACGACGATGTAGACTTGGGAAAGCGGCGTGGATGGCGCGTCGCAATAGCGCTCGGCGAGTACGACGGACATCATCGAACTTACCATGGCCATGGCCTTCGCATCGATGCTTTCGCCGGGTTCGATCTTGTCGTCGCAATAATCGGCAGCGCGAAGGCCGGTGGGCGCCAGCATCGTGGCGAAGGCAAAGAGAACTGCGGCGGTCTTCATGCTGTCTCCCAAATTCGCGGCCATTGCCGCGAGAGCCGGCCACGTGTAAATCCACCAGGCCTAACCGGAACGGTCAGATGTTGAACAAACACCAAGGCGAAGATGTAGCCAGTTTGATGGCACGGACAGGCCGTAAGGCCCGCGCCGCCGCCCGACCGCTGGCCATCGCCACCACCGCCGCCAAGAATGCCGCGCTCGTTGCCATGGCCGACGCAATCGTTTCCCGTGAGCAGGAGATTCTCGACGCCAACGCCATCGATGTCTCGAACGGACACGAATCGGGCTTGTCCGGCTCCTTCATGGATCGGTTGAAGCTCGATCCGGCGCGCATCCGCGCCATGGCCGACGGTATCAGGGAAATCGCCGAACTCCGGGACCCGGTCGGCGACGTCATCGCCGCCTGGGAGCGGCCCAACGGCCTGCACATCGAGCGCGTGCGCACGCCGCTGGGCGTTGTCGGCGTCATCTATGAGAGCCGGCCGAATGTGACAGCGGATGCCGGCGCGCTCTGCCTCAAGGCCGGCAATCCGGTGATCCTGCGCGGCGGTTCGGACTCGCTCAATTCATCCGCCGCCATTCATGCCTGCCTGGTGGAGGGCCTGAAGGCTGCCGGCCTGCCGGAAGACGCCATCCAGCTGGTGCCGACCACCGACCGCGCCGCTGTCGGCGAGATGCTGAAGGGGCTTTCCGGCAATCTCGACGTGATCATTCCGCGCGGCGGCAAAAGCCTGGTCGGGCGGGTGCAGAGCGAGGCGCGAGTGCCCGTCTTTGCCCATCTCGAAGGCATCTGCCACCTCTACATCGACCGCTCGGCCGATCTCGACATGGCGGTCAGGATCGCGGTCAACGCCAAGATGCGCCGCACCGGCGTCTGCGGCGCTGCAGAGACTTTGCTGGTCGACCGTGCGGTAGCATCTACCCATCTGGTGCCGATCCTCGACGCGCTGCGCGCGGCAGGCTGCGAGATCCATGCCGATCTCGAAGTGATGAAGTTGTTCTTCGATGCCAAGCCGGCGACCGACGCCGACTGGGTGACCGAATATCTCGACGCCATCATTGCGGTAAAACTGGTCGACGGCATTGCCGGCGCCATCGAGCATATCGAGACGTTTTCGTCGCACCATACCGAGGCGATCATCGCCGAGGACGCAAAGGCGGTGGAGCGCTTCTTCAACGAGATCGATTCTGCGATCCTGCTGCACAATGCCTCGACCCAGTTCGCCGATGGCGGCGAGTTCGGCATGGGCGCCGAGATCGGCATCGCCACCGGCAAGATGCACGCGCGCGGCCCGGTCGGCGTCGAACAGCTGACCTCGTTCAAATACCGCGTGCGCGGGTCGGGACAGGTGAGGCCTTGAATTTTTTTGCCATTAGAGCGTGAGCCGTTGCGCCAAGGCACCCCCCTCTGTCCTGCCGGACATCTCCCCCTCAAGGGGGGAGATTGGCTGGAATTTCTGGTTTCGCTAGTCACCAGCGCTGCAAGATTTGCTCCTACGGTCGAACTGCCAATCTCCCCCCTTGAGGGGGAGATGCCCGGCAGGGCAGAGGGGGGTGCCTAGCACCATGCTTTCGTCCCTTCAGCCCGCCATCCCCTCGCGCTACCTCCGCATGCCGCATGCCGAAAAAGGCTTGGCCGTTGGCCTGTTCGGCGGATCGTTCAACCCGCCGCATGCCGGCCATGCGCTGGTCGCTGAAATTGCATTGCGGCGGCTAGCGCTCGACCAGCTGTGGTGGATGGTAACCCCCGGCAATCCGCTGAAGAGCACTCGGGAATTGGCGCCGCTCAGCGACCGGCTGCTTCAGTCGGAGCAGATCGCCAAGAACCCGAAGATCAAGGTCACCGCCTTCGAGGCGGCGCACCATATCCGCTTCACCGCCGACACGCTGGCGCTGGTCAAGGCGCGCAATCCCGGCGTCGATTTCGTCTGGATCATGGGCGCCGACTCACTTCGTGATTTCCACCGCTGGCAGCGCTGGCGCCAGATCGTCATGACTTTCCCGATCGCCGTCATCGACCGCCCGGGCGCGACGCTGTCCTTCCTGTCTTCGGTCGTCGCCAAGACCTTCGACTATGCCCGCGTCGACGAAGGCGATGCGCCCAGGCTCGCCCGCATGAAGGCGCCGGCCTGGACCTTCATCCACGGCCCGCGCTCCTCGCTGTCGTCGAGCGCTATTCGCAGCGCTGCGAAGGGGTAGGGCGCAGACTTCCCCTTCTCCCCTTGTGGGAGAAGGTAGCCGAGCGAAGCTCGGTCGGATGAGGGGTGTTGGAAGGATCGCCACGTTGACGAATTAAGCACTTAGAATCCCTCGATCTTTCCCCGTCTCACTCCGCTGGAGCACCCCTCATCCGTCTCGGCGCTACGCGCCGATCCACCTTCTCCCACAGGGGGAGAAGGGAAGACCTGCACATGTCGCTTTTGCAGCGGCCTTTCGCAGGCGGGTAGGCGATGCTCTCCGGAATATGGCCACTCTCGCTAATACCAAGACCGACTCTGACGATCATGGCGCCCCGCCGGCGCCGGTGATCGCCATTGCCAGCGTCGTCGTTTCGATGGCGCTGATTGCGGTCGGCAATGGGTTGATGTTTGCCTATATCCCGGTCCGGCTCGGGGTTGAGAAGTTCGATCCGACATGGGCCGGGCTGATCATCACAGGGCTTTCGGCCGGCGGCCTTGCCGGCTGCATCCTAACCGGACCTCTCGTCAGAAGGGTCGGGCACGCCCGCGCGTTCATGGTGCTGTCGGCGCTGATTGCACTGTCCAACGCCGCCATCGGCGCAGGCACTTATCCGTTGCTGTGGATCGCGGCGCGGGCGCTGTACGGCTTTGCCATATGCGGCCTGTTCATCGTTGCCCAGAGCTGGCTCAACGACGCCGTCGCCAATGCTATCAGAGGCCGGGTGATGGCGGTGTTCTATGTCGCCTATGTCGCCGGCCTCGGCGTCGGCTATGCGCTGTTGGCGGCGGTCGACATTGCGACAGCTGAAGCGCCGCTGATCGGCATCGCCTTTACCGCAGTGTCGATCCTGCCCGTCGGGATGACGCGGCTCGCCCAACCGCCACCGCCCCGCGCGGCTTCGGTGGCGCTCCGCCGCGCCTGGCGGATCTCACCGGTGGGTGTGGCCGGCATGCTGGCCGTCGGTGGCCTGTCGATGGCGATCGCCGGCTTTGCGCCAATCCATGCCACGGCCAAGGGCTACAGCCAGGCCGACGTGGCGCTGCTGCTCTCAGCCATGCCGGTCGGCACGCTGATCCTGCAGATCCCACTCGGCTGGATTTCGGACCGCACCGACCGCCGCTACGTGCTGGCAGGTGCCGCGGCACTCGCCACCGTCGCCGGCCTGCTCGCCATCGGCTTCGATGGCGGCGCGCTGATGGCTCTGGTGGTGATCTATGTGATCTGGGACGGCGCCTCGGAATCGATCTATTCGCTGGCGAGCGCGCATGCGGCCGATCGGGCGGGGAAGGACGACATGGTGGCGTTGTCGAGTTCGCTGCTGTTTGCCTGGTCGCTGTCGGGTTTCATCGTGCCGGGCATCGTGACGGCCCTGTCGGCTGTCTATGGAACGCAGGCTTTCATCTATGTGGCCATCGTCATCGCCACCGTCTTCTGCCTGTTCGTGCTGTGGCGGGTGGCGACGACGCGCGCCGTCCCTGCCACGGAGACCGGCAGTTTCGCGCCGATGTCGGCGCAGGCGCCGTTGCCGGTAGAGCTCGCTTACGCCCCGGAAGAGCAGCGCTAAAGCAATTCCAGGAAAAGTGTGAAGCGGTTTTCCCGGGAAAAGCGCGTAGCGCTTTCCCTTGGGAATTGCTGAAACAAAGGAGCATTCCACAGACCTATTGCCTGGTAGCGGAAGCCTGCTGCCGGGCTTCCGGCGGTGGCGCCGGAACCGAGATGGCCTCGGCGTCGAAGGCCTGCTTGACGCGCTTGGTGAGATCAATCTGGGTGGCGAAGAAATCCGCCGCTGACGTCCAGTAGCGCAAGGTGATGGCGACACTGGCATCGCCGACAGTGGCGACAAAGGCGATCGGCGCCGGCTCGCGTTTGATGCGGCGCTCGCCACCGGCGACGCCCAGCATGGTCTTCTGCGCCAGGTCGATGTCGTTCCACGAGCCGATGGTCAGCGTGATGTCGCAGCGGCGCACGCCGTTGCGGGTGAAATTGCGAACCGGCTGGTTCCACAGCGTTGAATTGGGCGCCAGCACGTAGACGCCGTCTGTCGTCCGAAGCTTGGTGGCGAACAGGCCGATCTCCTCGATGGTGCCGGCAATGGCGCCGACCTCGACATATTCGCCGATGCGGAATGGCCTGAGCGCCAGAAGCATGATGCCGGCGGCGATGTTCTGCAGCGTGCCTTGCAGCGCCAGGCCGATGGCGAGGCCGATGGCGCCGATGGCGGCGATGATCGAGGCCGTCTGCACGCCGAACTGGCCGAGCACCATGATGACGACCAGGATCAGGATGGCGTAGCGCACGATCTTCGAGAAGAAATGCCGCAGCGTCGCGTCGAAGCCATGGATATGGCCGAGGCCGGCCGAGATCGAGCGTTCAGCGAGCCCGGCCACGATATAGCCGACGACCAGCAGGATGATGGCGCCGATGGCAGAGAAGGAATAGGAGACGATCAGCGTGCTGAGTTGCGCAAGCCCTGCCTGCACGGTGAGGAGCGTGTTTTGAGGGTCGATAGGCATCAGGAAAATCCGGTTGGGGGATGTGTCGATAACCCCTGCGGACGCAATGGGTTCCGATTTTTTTGCAGGCTGGCGGAACCGCAAGGTGGGTGTTGCGTTCGCGCTGGCAGGGCCTGCGTCTTGAAACTGCAACGGAACTCTGCCTATCTATGGGGTGTCACCTGATTTCATGGGTGATTTGGTTGTTCTTGCTGCGAAAGGAAATACACTGAGAACAGCACTGCGGAAGAAGGCCGACATCGTGCCTTCGCCGGCCGGGATTAGCGTAAACGACGCCGTGTCCCGCGCCATCAGGACAGTCCTTGCCAGTCTGGAAGACTCCAAGGCCGAAAACATTGTCTCAATCGACATTCAGCGGAAATCGAGCCTCGGCGACTATATGGTCATCGCGTCGGGCCGATCGCACCGTCATGTCTCGGCTGTCGCCGACCATCTCCTCAAGGCGCTCAAGGATGCCGGTCTCGGCACGGCGCGCGTCGAGGGATTGTCCGGTGCCGACTGGGTCCTGATCGATTCGGGCGACATTATCGTCCATGTCTTCCGCCCCGAAGTCCGCGAATTCTACAATCTTGAAAAGATGTGGCAGGCGCCGGACCTCGAGGAAGAGACCTTGCACTGAGCTCCGTCTCATGTCGTAACCGTCGTCGGTGCGACATGTGAAAGCTCGGCGAGGCAGGGATGAAGATATCAGTTCATGCCGTGGGCCGGATGAAGACCGGCCCCGAGAGAGAGTTGGCCGACCGCTATTTCGAGCGTTTCGCCAAAAGTGGCCCGGCGATCGGGCTCGAATTCTCCGGTGTCGCCGAGATTCCCGAAGGCCGCGCCCAAAACGCCAATGAGCGCCGCCGCGAGGAAGGCCAGAAGCTGCAGGCGCAGCTACAGCCGGGCACGGCGCTGTTCCTGCTCGACGAACGCGGCAAAAACCTGACCTCGGACGATTTTGCCACCCGCATCGGCCAGCTGCGCGACGGCGGCCGCAAGGCGCTGGTCATCGCCATTGGCGGCGCCGACGGGCATGACCAACCGCTGCGCGACCAGGCCGATCTGGTGCTGTCGTTCGGCGCGGCGACCTGGCCGCACCAACTGGTGCGCGTCATGCTGGGCGAACAGCTATACCGGGCGGCGACGATTCTCTCAGGCCATCCCTATCATCGTTCTTAAAGCAGTGGGTTGAGGTCAATCGTACGGATTTCCGCCCCAATGCACGGCTGTTTTATGCTAAAGCGCGTCATGCGACGCGCTTTAGGTCTTTTGGTTTTATGCATGTCGTTTTCCCAAAGCCGGGTCACTTTTGGGCGACATGCATTCGGCTTCGTTTTCGATCATGGTTGATGGTTCGTTAACGAAGCCACGCATAGAGTCGGGCTTCAATGGCTGACAACGGGAAATCAGGAACGGGCTTCCGGCGCGCACGCTGCGGCATCGCTGCAGCAGTGGTTTTGCTGTCGCTCGGGCTTGCGCGGGCCGAAAACACGCTCGACGTGGCGCCCGACCCGGACCAGAGCCGCGCTGAATATGAGAAAGTTTCGGCCGAGATCACGCTGTCGTCCGAACGGCTGGCCAAGCTTGCCGCAGATATAGCGGCGGTCAAGAAGGACCATGCCTCGATCACCGCGGCGTTGATCCAGTCGGCGATGACCGAGCAGAAGCTCGGCCAGGACATCGAGGATATCGGCGCCAGGCTCGAAGGGCTGAAGGGCGAGGAACAGAAGATCCGCGTCTCGCTAGCGGCGCGGCGCGACGTGCTGGCCGAAGTGCTGGGCGCGTTGCAGCGCATGGGGCTCAATCCACCGCCGGCGATCCTGGTCAAGCCGGAAGATGCGCTGTCATCGGTGCGCAGCGCCATCCTGCTCGGCGCCGTGGTGCCGGAACTGCGCCAACAGACCGAAAAATTGCTGGCCGACCTTAGGGAACAGTCGCGGGTAACGGCCTCGATCGAGGCCGAGCGAACCCGGCTGACGGCGGCGGTCGGCGAGCAGACGGCGGAAAAGAAACGCCTCTCTATGCTGCTCGAAGCCAAGCAGAAGCTCGAGGCGGACACCTGGACCGCGATGGTGGCGGAAAAGCAACGATCCCAGGCCCTTGCGGCCAAGGCCGGCAGCCTGAAGGAGCTGATCGCCTCGCTGGAGGCCGACAAGAGCCGCAAGGCGGCGGATACTGCGAAGGCCGGCGAGCAGAAGGCGGTCGACGCAGACAAAACCGACGCCGATACGACGACCGCGTCGACGGAACTGGCGTCATTGCCGGTGCCGGAAGGCAACCGCCTCACCGCCTCGGCGCCGTTTTCGGCGCTTCAGGGCCAGGTCGCGCTGCCGGTCACCGGCAAGATCAAGCGCCGTTTCGGGGCCGATGACGGTAACGGCGCGGTGATGCTTGGCGACATGGTTGCGACACAATCGGGAGCCATCGTCACCGCACCGGCGGACGGAAATGTGCTTTATGCGGGGCCTTTTCGCTCTTATGGTCAACTCTTGATCCTCAATGCGGGAGACGGCTATCATGTCGTCCTGGCGGGGATGAGCAGAATCAGCGTCGCGTCTGGCCAGTCGGTGCTCGCAGGAGAGCCGGTCGGCGCGATGGGAGAGGCCCGGGTGGCAAGCACCTCGGCCTCGAAGAATGGAAATGCCACGCCGGAACTCTACGTCGAGTTCCGCAAGGATGGAAAACCCGTCGATCCGACCCCATGGTGGGCGGACCGCTTCTCTGGAAGGACGTGAAATGATGCGGAAACTGTCGCTTCTTATTGCCGGTGCGCTGATGGGCGCGTCAGCGATGAGCCTGGTCTATGGCGCGCCCGGCTCGACGGCGAACGCTGCAGGCTCCGAGACCTACAAGCAACTGGCGATCTTCGGCGACATTTTCGAGCGCGTGCGGGCGCAGTATGTGACGCCGCCGGACGACAAGTCGCTGGTCGAAAACGCCATCAACGGCATGCTTGCCTCGCTCGATCCGCACTCGTCCTACATGAATGCCGAGCAGGCGCAGGACATGCGCGTGCAGACCAAGGGTGAATTCGGCGGCCTCGGCATCGAGGTCACCATGGAGAACGACCTGGTCAAGGTGATCACGCCGATCGACGACACCCCGGCCGCCAAGGCAGGCGTGCTGGCCGGCGACTATATCGCCAAGATCGACGGCGAAGAGGTTCGCGGCCTGACGCTCAACGACGCGGTCGAGAAGATGCGCGGCCTGGTCAACACGCCGATCAAGCTCACCATCCTGCGCCAGGGCGCCGACAAGCCGATCGAGCTGACGGTGGTGCGCGACATCATCAAGGTCAAGGCGGTCAAGTTCCGGGTCGAGAACGACATCGGCTACATGAAGATCACGTCCTTCACCGAAAAGACCTATGACGACCTCGAGAACGCGATCGACACCATCAAGAAGCAGGTGCCGAACGACAAGCTCAAGGGCTATGTGCTCGACCTGCGCCTCAACCCGGGCGGCCTGCTCGACCAGGCGGTGAGCGTGTCCGACGCCTTCCTCGACCGTGGCGAGATCGTCTCGACCCGCGGCCGCGATCCGAAGGACGTCACCCGCTTCGACGCCAAGGCGGGCGACGACATCGGCGCCAAGCCGCTGATCGTGCTGGTCAATGGCGGTTCGGCCAGCGCCTCGGAGATCGTCGCCGGCGCGCTGCAGGACCTGCGCCGCGCCACCGTGGTCGGCACGCAGTCCTTCGGCAAGGGCTCGGTGCAGACCATCATCCCGCTTGGCGAGAACGGCGCGCTGCGCCTGACGACGGCGCTCTATTACACGCCGTCCGGCAAGTCGATCCAGGGCAAGGGCATCACGCCCGACATCAAGGTCGACCAGCCGCTGCCGCCCGAACTGCAGGGCAGGGACCTGACGCGCGGCGAATCGGACCTCAAGGGCCACATCAAGGGCGCCGACGAGAGCGATACCGGTTCGGGCTCGGCTGCCTATGTGCCGCCGGATCCGAAGGACGATCTGCAGCTCATCTATGCCGAACAGCTGCTGCGCGGCCAGAAGACGGATCCGGCGTTCCCGCCGAATCCGGAGAAGGCCGTGCTCAACCAGTAAGTCGACCGGCGGCTCTGGCCGCTCGATAGAAGCGATGCAATGCTGCCGGGACCGTGAGGTTCCGGCAGTTTGATTCGGGGGAAGCTGCGGGCTGAACGCCTCGTCTCCTTGGAGGCGCAAGGGACACGCCACTTTTTGACTTTGCGCTTTCCGAAAGCCTTTCGGAATCATGCGCCCGGGGATGCGGCTTGGCTGACATCGGCAAAGACATAGAACGCCCGCTCGGACAGACCGCCCGGCCGCGCGCTGCGTCGCGCGGGTTGAGCGCCCGTGCTGTCGCGACGACGCTGGTCGTGCTTGCGGCTGTCGGCATCTCCGGCGCGATCGCGCTTCGCGAAAAGCCGTTCCGCAAGCCCGAACAGGCGGTGGTCTCGACGCCGAAGGTGACGGCGGCGGCGGAACCGGCCGCGGCGGCACCAACTGCCGCGCCTGCTGCGCCGAAGGCGGAAACGCCACCCAAAGCAGGCGGGCCGCAGATCATCCATGTGCAGACCCAGGAGGGCGATGGTCCGCCCAATGCAGCCATCGTCATCCATGACCCGTCGACGATCGGTCAGAATCTGAAGATCGCGCATATCCCCGACAAGGCGCTGATCGAGGCCAGCGACACCGGCCCACTGCCGGTCCGCGCCGCCGACGGCAGGCGGCCGTTCGATGTTTATGCCAGGCCATGGTCGGGCTCGCGCGGCGCGCGGGTGGCGATCGTCATCGGTGGGCTTGCGGTGTCGCAGACCGGAACGCAGGCGGCGATCGCCAAGCTGCCAGCGGAAGTGACTTTGGCCTTTGCGCCGCAAGGCAACAGCATCGGCCGCTGGATGCAGGCGGCGCGGCAGGGCGGGCATGAGGTGGTCATGCAGGTGCCGCTCGAACCGTTCGACTATCCCAACGTCAATCCCGGCCGCAACACGCTGACGGTGGCGGCGAGCCCGGACGACAACCTGAAGAACCTGCGCTGGGCGCTGTCGCGAACGACCAACTATACCGGTGTCATGAACTATATGGGGGCGCGGTTTTCGGCCGACGCGACGGCGATGGAACCGTTCATGGCCGAGCTCGGCAAGCGTGGCCTTGCTTATATCGATGACGGCTCGTCCGCGCGAAGCCTGGCGCCCGACCTCGCCTTGAAGGACGGCGTGCCGTTCGTCGCCGGCGACACGGCAATCGACGCCGTGCAGGACCGCGGTGCCATCCTGAAAAAGCTCGACGCGCTGGAAGCGACCGCGCGCGCCAAAGGCTCCGCCGTCGGCATCGGCTCGGCCTTCGATCTCACCGTCGACACTGTCACCTCCTGGATCGTGGAGGCGAAGAAGCGCGGCATCGAAATTGTGCCGATCTCGGCGGTGGCCATCGACCCGCAAAAGAATTAGCGCTATCTGCCGGACCGACGTGAACTCTCGAAACGGCTGGACCTGACAGATGGCTAGAAAGATCGATCGCGAGACGTTGCCGTACCGCCCCTGCGTCGGATTGATGATCCTCAATGGCGACGGGCTGGTCTGGGTCGGGCATCGTATCGCCGAGCCGGATAGCGAATTCGCCGGCACCGCGCAGCTCTGGCAGATGCCGCAAGGCGGCATCGACAAGGGCGAGGAGCCGCTGCAGGCGGCCGGGCGCGAGCTATACGAAGAGACCGGCATGCGCTCGGTCACGCTCCTGGCCGAAGCGCCGCACTGGATCAACTACGATCTGCCGGCCGATCTGGTCGGCATCGCCTTTAAGGGGCGTTATCGCGGCCAGACGCAGAAATGGTTCGCCTACCGCTTTCACGGCGAGACCAGCGAAATCCAGATCAATCCGCCGCCCGGCGGCCATACCGCCGAATTCGATGAATGGGCCTGGCGGCCGATGCAGGACCTGCCTGATCTGATCGTGCCGTTCAAACGCAAGGTCTATGAGGATGTGGTGGCGGTGTTCCGGCATCTGGCGTAGCGGGCTGAAGGCTCGGCTGTTGCGACGTCCATGATCTGTCCTTACTGATAGGGTTTGTTTGGTGCTCTGGTCAGGAGCCGGGATGAGCAGCGCCTCGGGAAAGTCATCGCATTCAGCGCCGGAAGTCGGCTTGCAGCCGATCAGCGAAGCGGCAGCCGGTGCGATCCTGACCATCGATCTCGGCGCTGTCAGAGAGAATTATCGACGGCTCAAGGCGAAGCTCGGCGGCGTGCGCTGCGCCGGCGTCGTCAAGGCCGACGGCTACGGGCTCGGCGCGGCGCAAGTCGCGGCGGCCTTGGCTGCCGAAGGCTGCGATATCTTCTTTGTCGCGCATCTCACTGAGGGTGTCGCGCTACGCGACGCAATTGGGCCGCTACCGGAGATCCATGTGCTGAACGGCCTGCCGCCGGGCTCCGAGCTGGAAGCGGTTGCGGCGGATCTTGCGCCCGTCATCAACAGCGCCGGGCAACTGAAGGCGTGGAGCGAGGCGGGCCAAACGGCAGGCCGCAAGCTCAAGGCGGCCATCCAGGTCGATAGCGGCATGTCGCGGCTGGGCATGGCTCCTGCCGAGGTCGAAGCCCTTGCGGCCGATGCTTTCTCCGGCGTCGATGTCGTCCTTGTCATGAGCCACCTGGCGCGTGCCGACGAACCGGGCAATCCAGCCAATGCCGCACAGCTCAGCGAATTCGAACGGCTGCGCACTATGCTGCCCAAGGCGCCGGCGTCGCTCGACAATTCCTCCGGCATCTTTCTGGGTTTGCCCTATCGTTTCGACCTCGCCCGCCCAGGCGCTGCGCTCTACGGCATCAATCCGACGCCTGATGAGGCGAACCCGATGCTGCCGGTGGTGCGGCTCGAGGCAAAGATCATCCAGACGCGCAGCATCGAAAAGGGCGCTGGCGTCGGCTACGGCCATGCGTTTCTGGCCAGCGGTCCGTTGCGCGCAGCGACGATCTCGCTCGGCTATGCTGATGGCTGGCATCGACGTGCCGCGTCGGCTGCCTGGTTCGACGGCGTGCGGCTGCCCTTTGTCGGGCGGGTGTCGATGGATTCGATCATCCTCGACATATCGTCGCTGCCCGCCGGGCGGCTGCGCGAAGGCGACCTTGTCGAACTGCTGGGTCCCTCGCAGAGCGTCGATGACGCCGCCGGCCATGCCGGCACCATCGGCTATGAAATCCTGACCAGCCTCGGCCCCCGCTTCCACCGCCGCTATGTGAACGCATAGGACGAGACGCGCCCCCTTGGCGGACGCCGCAAAATCCGGCAGACAGGAGGCGGCGGCCTTCTGACGGAAGTCGTTCGTGGAGAGTGATGCGATGAAGATCTTCGTGTTGGGCGGCGGCGTTATCGGGGTTACCACTGCCTATTATCTCGCCGAGGCCGGCCACGAGGTCACCGTGTTCGACCGCCAGAAAGGGCCGGCGCTGGAAACCAGCTTCGCCAATGCCGGCGAGGTCTCCCCGGGCTATGCCTCGCCCTGGGCCGGTCCCGGCATTCCGCTGAAGGCAATCAAATGGCTGCTGATGAAGCATGGTCCGCTGGTCGTGCGCCCGGCCTTCGATCCGCATATGTGGACGTGGCTTCTCAAGATGCTGCGCAATTGCACAGCCGATCGCTACGCCATCAACAAGGCGCGCATGGTGCCGCTCGCCGAATACAGCCGCGATACGCTGAAGGCGCTGCGCGAGGCGACCGGCATCGCCTATGACGAGCGGACCAAAGGCACGCTACAGCTGTTTCGCACGCAAAAGCAGCTCGACGGCACCGGCGGCGATGTCGAGGTGCTGAAGAAATATGGCGTGCCTTACGAGCTGCTCGATCCCGATGGCTGCATCGGGGCCGAGCCGGCTTTGGCCGGCGTGCGGGAAAAATTTGTCGGTGGGCTCAGGTTGCCCGGCGACGAAACCGGTGATTGCAAGATGTTCACCGACAGATTGGCCGAGCTCTGCGTGGCGCGTGGCGTCACGTTCGAATACGGCACGCAGATCAGGCGCTTCACCAAGAACCGCAATCGTATCGTCAGCTTCGGTACCGACCAGCGCTCGCGCGCGGCCGACGCCTATGTGCTGGCGCTGGGCAGCTATTCGGCGCGTTTCATGCGGCTGCTCAGGCGTCCGATCCCCGTCTATCCGGTCAAGGGTTATTCGATCACCGTGCCGATCAAGGATGCGGCGGCAGCACCGGAATCGACGGTGATGGACGAAACCTACAAGGTGGCGATCACCCGGCTCGGCGACCGCATCCGCGTCGGCGGCACGGCGGAGATTTCCGGTTTCGATCTCAGGCTGCACGAATCGCGGCGACGCACGCTCGAACATTCGGTCGGCGATCTGTTCCCGGATGGCGGCGACCTCAAGGCAGCGTCGTTCTGGTGCGGGCTGCGGCCGATGACGCCCGACGGGCCACCGCTGATCGGCCGCACCGAGTTCTCCAACCTCTATCTCAACACCGGCCACGGCACACTGGGCTGGACCATGGCCTGCGGCTCGGCCAAGGTGCTGTCCGATATCATCTCCAGCAAAGTGCCTGATATCGATGTGAGGGAGCTGGGGCCGGAGCGGTATCTCTGAGGGGGCGCGCACTTTTTAAAGCTATAGAGGGGGCGTAAAGGAGCACAGCAATTTTTTCTATTACGCGCTGCAATGCCTCAGAACGCCTCCTTCACCCAGCCCTTCGAGAACAGCCACCGGTAGGCCCAGGGTATCGTCACCTTGGTCGAGACCGGGTTCGAATGGGCGACATAGTCGTCATAGACGGGCTGCATCCTGGCGTAGAAGGCAGGGTCGAGCACCATCATGCCGTTCTCCAGGTCGTGGAAGAAGCTGCGGTTGTTGAGGTTGACCGACGAGATCGTCACCAGCCTTTCGTCGATCATCATGATCTTGGAATGCAGCACGATATCGGGCGCCTTGAATTCGCGGATGTTGATGCGGTCGCCATATTTCTCGACGAACAGCTTGTTGAGCGCGGTCAGCAACCTGCCGCCAATGTCGCCCCTGAGGTCGATGCGGCCGACAATGTCGATCCTGACGCCGCGCGCCAGCGCCCGCTCGATGGCCAGGCTGAGCTTCGGCGGCAGATTGAGGTAGGGATTGACGATCTCGATATGATGCTCGGCGGTGTCGATCAGCTCGACGAAATAGGTCTCCAACGCGTGGTTGTCCTCGTAGGGCACGGAGATGAAATGGCGCACCGAGCCTGGCGGGCGCCGGCCATCGGTGAGCACCGGAATGGAGAAGGGCCTGATAATGTTGGTGTCGGCGTCGCGCAGCCACAATGTCGAGAGATGCGCGGCCAGCATCTCGACGGTTGCCGGGTCGGCGAACTCGATGTCGAAATCGCTCCAGTTCGAATAGTAGTTCAGCGAGAAGCCGTCGGTCTTGCCGTATTGCTCCAGATCGGGATAGCGCGACAGGTCGATCGGCTTGTGGAACAGGAAGCCGTCATGGATGTTGCGGCCGCCGATGATGACGCGCGAGCGCGCGGGGTCCTCAGCCAGCGTCGCCAACATCTTGACGTGATGGGTCTTGTGCAGCTGCGACAGCTGTTCGTCGATCGGCGCGCCCTGGTCGGCCCGCCAGCGATATTCCTGTACCTCGACATTGGGGTATTCGGCCGCCAGCCGGTGCAGCAGCGCGTCGTCCTTGTCGCGCTCCAGCACGTCGGTGACCATGATGCGCACCTTGGTGCCGAGGGCTGCGTGATGGCGGATCAGCCGCTCGATGACGCGGCCGGAAAAGTCGGCCTTGAACTCCAGCGAGGACAGATAGATCAGCTTGAGTTTCGGCGCGTGCGAGAAGTCGAGCGGCAGTTCGGGATCGGCCTTGTCGAAAGCGCTGTCGGGCAGCGGCGCGCCGAGCAGCGCCTCGACCTTGGCGTTGAAGCCGTCACGCGACTTGCGCAGCAGGCGTGGTTGGCCGAGCGGCAGCGAGCAGGTCTGCGACAGCCAGCGGCCGGCGTAGAAGACGCGGTCAAGCTCTTCCAACCCGGATGGATCGGGCACCGGACAGCGCTCGTAGCGGCTGTCGAGCGCGGCAATCGCAGGGTATGCAACCTCTTCGCGCAGGATGGTGAGCGGCGTCCCCGCTGGGGCTAGGCTGGAGCTGAGCTTGAGATCGCAGCGGTTCAGACTGTCACCTGGAAACAGGCTAGCGGTGGCGGCTTCTTCCCCCGACAGGTGAAAGCGAAATGGCGCGCCAGCGGTGATGGTACGCGAGCTGCTACCGGCGTGGATCGCCAGCGTGCCGTCGCAGGCGCCCGACAGGTCGACCGGCTGCTTTCCCGACTGGCGCAGCACGATCTCGACCGAGCGCGCCTGCAGGCCGGAAAAGCTGAACGTCTTTGGCACGGAGGGGCGAGCGGCGGCGTCGATATAGAGTGTCTGCCGCGACACCCGCCAGCGGCCGTTGAAATGGCCTTCGCCGGCCTTGCCTCTCGCCGCCGGCATCTGTTCGGCCGTAACCGGCCTCGCCAGTTGTTCCAGCGTCCGGTAGGTCGCCTGGAAATCGCGGTTGGCGATGGCATGGCGGTCATGGCCAAACGGACCGGTGCCGTTTGCCCTGTCCATGGCGCCGATCTGGTTGTGGGCAAGCAGTGCCAGAAACTGCCTTTCGTAGTCGCCGGTGCCGGCATCGCCGAAAAACGCGGCGGCCGCGGTCCGCGGCCCGGGTGTGGCGGCCGATAGCGACGGTCGCTCGCAATCCGTCGCACTAGGGAAAAAATCGCAGCTGTGTCTGAGCGGACCGGCGCAAGCGGCAAGGGCTGCGAGCGCCAGCCCGGCAAGGGCCAGGCAGCAGGCACGGTTCATCCCGTCGCCCCGTTCATCGTCTTCAGCTCAGCCGGATCGCGCGGTGGCAGGAAGCCTTGCGGAAAGACCTTGCAGACGGGAAGCGCGAAGGTGGCGATCAAAAGATCGGCCTCGCCGCGCATCTTTTTCGGCGCCGTCCTGTCATCACGTATCGCCTTTGCCGAGGCGACGAGCGCGCCGTCGCAGTCGCAATGATTGCGGCGTGCGATGTAGCAGGCGTCATGGGTCTGGCAGGCGCTGTCGAGGCGATTGACAGGGCGGGCCGAAAGGTTGCCGGTGCGGGTGCCGGGACCGCAATAATTGCCGAAGACGAAAGGCGAGGGGCGGGCCATCGCGGTGCGGACCGGCTTGGGCAACTCGGCTTCCGGAACGTCGGTCCATGGATTGGCGCAGGCCGAAAGCCAGGCCAGCAGGAGGATGGCAAGAACGGCTCGCATTGTTATCCGCGCCAGCTTTCCGAAAAATGTGCCACCCTGGCGCTCCACCGTATCAGCGGCAAAATCCTGCGCCTGATGCCACACTCATTGATTCCGTGGCAAGGGAAGGGGATTTTATGGCAGGGGAAAGGCGGCACTTACACGAACAGCCCGCGTTCGCGTTCCACCGCCCTGGTGATGAAGTTGGCGACGATCTGCACGCGGCGCAGCGGGCGGACCGATTCGTGATAGACCAACCAATAGGCGCGGCGGATCGGCGCGACGATGTCGACGGGGATCAGCTCCGGCATCGAGCGGGCGACGAAGGTATGCAGGATGCCGATGCCGGCGCCCGAACGCACCGCTTCGGCCTGGCCGAGGGCTGAGGAAATGGCAAAACTGGTGCGCCAGTCCGGGCTGAACTCGGCGGCGTAGTCGAGTGACGGGCTGACGATGAGGTCCGGCACATAGCCGATCAATGTATGCTGGCTAAGTTCCGCTGATGTCCGCGGCAGGCCATGCGCCTCGACATAGCCGCGCGAGGCAAACAGGCCGAGCGTGTAGTCGACCAGCTTTCCCGCCACCAGCCTGCCTTCGCTCGGCCGCTCGACGGTGATGGCGATGTCGGCCTCGCGCCGCGACAGCGAGAAGGAGCGTGGCACCGGTACCAGCTGGATGGTCAGTTCGCGGTGCAGCGCCGTCAGCGCGCCGAGGCGCGTGGCCAGGAATGCGACGCCGAACCCGTCGGGCGCGCCGATGCGCACCGTGCCGGAAATATCGTCGCCTTCGCCCGACACGGTCGAGCGCGCGGCAATCATGTCGCCCTCCATGCGCTCGGCAATGTCGAGGAAGCGCTCGCCGGCCGGCGTCAGCTCGCTGCCGGTGGTAAGCCGGCGAAACAGTTTTGTGCGCAGTGCATCCTCAAGCGCCGCGATGCGGCGCGAGACGGTGGCGTGGTTGAGCTCGAGGCGCTTGGCGGCACCGAGGATCTGGCCAGCGCGGGCGACAGCGAGGAAGATGCGGACGTCATCCCAGTTCATGGGGGTGGTCCGATCTAATGGCGAGCGCTGCGTTTCCGCCCGCCCCCCTCTGGCCTGCAGGCCATCTCCCCCGCAAGGGGGGAGATTGGATATCACTCCGGCTTTCGCCAATCTTGACCGCTGAAAGAAAGGCACCGTCGCTGACGCTGCTGATCTCCCCCCTTGTGGGGGAGATGTCCGGCAGGACAGAGGGGGGCGCGAAGGAACTCAACCGGTTGTCCTCAAGCAGATATCTTGTGACATCGCTATTTGCGGCAATTAATGCACACTCGCTCGCCGTTGTCTATTTCCTGCACAACGGTTGCGTTCTCCCTCGCGTTGCTTTCGCCCCCGCAAAGGCGTTCACTGCAGCATCACAAACTCAGGGAGAGAAACCATGATCGAATACGGTCATTTCATCGGCGGCAAGCATGTCGCCGGGACCAGCGGGCGCAAGCAGGACGTCATGCAGCCGATGGACGGCACGGTGCGCGGCACGGTGGCGCTGGCTTCGCCGGCGGAACTGCGCGCGGCTGTTCTCAACGCCAAGGAAGCACAGCTCAAATGGGCTGCGACCAACCCGCAGCGCCGCGTGCGCGTCTTGATGAAATTCCTTGAACTGGTCGCTCGCGACTATGACGAACTGGCCGACATTCTGGCGCGCGAACATGGCAAGACCATCGCCGACGCCAAGGGCGACATCCAGCGCGGCCTCGAAGTGGTCGAAGTCTGTATCGGTGCGCCGCACATGATGAAAGGCGAATTCACCGACGGCGCCGGCCCCGGCATCGACGTCTATTCGATGCGCCAGCCGCTCGGCGTCGTTGCCGGCATCACCCCATTCAATTTCCCGGCGATGATCCCGCTGTGGAAGATCGCGCCGGCAATCGCCTGCGGCAACGCGTTCATCCTCAAGCCCTCGGAGCGTGACCCGGGCCTGCCGATGCGCATCGCCGAACTGTTCATCGAGGCCGGCCTGCCTGCCGGCATCCTCAACGTCGTCAATGGCGACAAGGATGTCGTCGACGCCATCCTCGACGATGCCGACATCAAGGCCATCGGCTTTGTCGGCTCGACGCCGATCGCGCATTACATCTATTCGCGCGGCACGGCGGCCGGCAAGCGGGTGCAGTGCTTCGGCGGCGCCAAGAACCACATGATCATCATGCCCGACGCCGACATGGACCAGACGGTCGATGCGCTGATTGGCGCCGGCTACGGCTCGGCCGGCGAACGCTGCATGGCAATTTCGGTGGCGGTGCCCGTCGGCAACGACACCGCCAACCGGCTGATGGAAAAGCTGATCCCGCGTGTCGAAAGCCTCAAAGTCGGCCCGTCGACGGATTCGTCCGCCGATTTCGGCCCGCTGGTAACGGCGCAGGCCCTGGAGCGGGTCAAGGGCTATGTCGACATTGGCGTCAAGGAAGGCGCCAAGCTGGTCGTCGACGGCCGCGGCTTCAAGATGCAGGGCTACGAAGACGGCTACTATATGGGCGGCTGTCTGTTCGACAACGTCACCGCCGACATGCGCATCTACAAGGAGGAGATCTTTGGCCCGGTGCTCTCGGTGGTGCGCGCGCCGACCTATGAGAACGCCATCAAGTTCGCCAATGACCACGAAATGGGCAATGGCGTCGCCATCTTCACCCGCGATGGCGATGCAGCGCGCGACTTCGCAAGCCGAGTTCAGGTCGGCATGGTCGGCATCAACGTGCCGATCCCGGTTCCGATCGCCTACTACACCTTCGGCGGTTGGAAGGCGTCGTCGTTCGGCGACCTCAACCAGCATGGCCCGGACGCGTTCCGCTTCTACACCAAGACCAAGACGGTGACCTCGCGCTGGCCGTCCGGTATCAAGGACGGCGCGGAGTTCGTGATCCCGACGATGAACTGATCTCGACAGAAAACTTCAGAAAAAAGGGCGCGGCTTTTGTCGCGCCCTTTTTGCGTCATGCACCGATGTCCAGCCGTTTAATCCGCTCGCTGGCCAGGGTGAAATTGTAGTGGAGCGTCGCGGGACTGCCCGGAAAGTTCCCCGAGACGATGCCGGCGATCCGCCACGCATCGCCATCGACCTTCGCGCCGGCGACCTCTACCGTAACCCTGTATTTGCGTGTCGTTGCGTCCATCCAGTCGCGGATGGCGGCCGACCCCTGATGGATTTCGCCTTCGTCGCGAACCGTCGCGTCCGGTGCGAAGGGGGTGAGCATTGCGTCGATGTCGTGCCGGTTCTTGGCAGCAAAATAATCCGCCAGCGGCTGGGGAAGTTTTACGGTCATGGTCTCGTCTCCGGTTCCGGTTGTCGCCCGCCGGCTTGACGTCGGCGGTGCTTTGTTCGGTCCCTAAAGTGAGGTATGCTGCGGAAATGACAAGAACCGACGAAAAGGTACGGTACTTACCTGAAAGTAAGGCCGAGCCCGAACGCAAGATTGGGGCTGAAAGCAAAGTCGCGCCGCTGACGCCCTCATCCGCGGCGAGCGGCGTCGAAAACGTCCTGCGCATCCTCGAAGGCCGCTGGAAGCTGGTGATCCTGTTTCATCTGTTCGGCGGCAAAGTGCTGCGCTTTTCCGACCTCGAACGGGCGATCCCGGCGGTCTCGCAGAAGATGTTGATCCAACAGCTGCGGCAGATGGAGGCCGACGGCATCGTGAGCCGTATCGTGCATCACCAGGTGCCGCCGAAGGTCGAGTATTGCCTGACCGACTGGGGTCAGTCGCTGTGCCCGGCCCTCGACGCCTTGCTGAAATGGGCAGCACTTCGCGAACCTGCGGAAGTCTGACGCCGACCGTGCCTGCAACGCGCCGCAAGGCCTGCAAAGGTGCTTGTTTTCAGATCGGGGCCGCACCATATCGAATCCAGGGAATGTGATAAAATTCCCAGACGACAGACCGGAAACCAGAAGGAGTGACGTGATGAAGACGTCGGACCCGGCCTGGAACGCTCCGGCACATTGAGGCTGCCTATGTGCCTCCCTTTGCCGGAACGTGAAGGCGAAGGAGGTGCCAAATGGCACACAAATTTTCGTTTCGATGGATCAGGGTAGCTGCGATCGGCGCTGCGCTGGCGCTGTCGACGCTGCCCGTACAGGCGCAACTCGTCTGCGGCGACCACAGTGATGTTATCGCCGGACTGGCGCAGGCCTTTCAACAAAGGCAGATCGGCTACGGAGTTGTCGGGCAAGCTGCCATTGTCGAAATCTATGTCTCGGCAAGTGGGACATGGACCTTGCTGATAACCGACGTAAACAGCCAAAGCTGCATCCTCGCGATCGGTGAGGGATGGGAGGATACCCTCACCGTGACCGCGATGGCGCACGGGAACTGAGTTGCCTGATCAGCGGGTGGCGGCTGCCTCGGCATGGCCGCGCAGCAGCGCCATCAGGCGTTTGGCGTCCTTGGCGGCGGCTTCCTCGTCGCCGGCCAGGATCGAGCGGACCAGCGCGACATGGTGCTCGGCGGATTCGGCAAGGCCGGTGTCGGCTTTGTAGCGGAACCAGAAGCGGCGGCTGTGGGTCTGCAAGGGTGCGGCAAGGCGCGCTGCGAACGGGTTGTCGGCGGCCAGCGCCAGGGCCTCGTCCAGCGCCTTGTCGGCCTGGATGAAGGCCAGCACATTGCCGGAGATGACCGCCTTCTGCATGGACAAAGCTGCGTCGTGAAACATGTCGGCGGCCTCGCGGGTGACGAAGCGGGCGGCCGAGCGGGCCAGCACAACCTCGACGCCGCGCCTTGCATCGATCACCCGCAGCCAGTCGCCCGGATGCAGTGGCGCAATGGCGATGCCGGCCCGCGGCCTGACATCCAGAAGTCCTTCCCAGGCCAGGCGCTGGATCGCCTCGCGTACCGGCGTGCGGCCAAGGCCGAGCCTTTCGATCAGGGCGCCCTCAGTGACAAAACTCGACGGCGCCAATTCCAATGTCACGATCATGTGCTCGAGCACGCGGTACGCCTTGGCGGCAGCCGGTTCGGATGTCGTGCCTGGTTCGATGGACATCAAAGGCGGTCTCCTGATATATTTTGGATATATCATAACAGATTCCGCATTGACAGCGGGTTTTCTACCAGATATACGGCTGATATATCAGATGGAGAGATGACCATGTGGACCGGAGTTTTCCCCGCCGTCACGACCAAATTCACTGCCGACGACCGCCTCGACCATGCCGAGATGGAGCGCTGCTTTGCCTTGCAGATGGAGGCCGGCTGCGACGGCATCATCGTGTGCGGTTCGCTCGGCGAAGGCCCGATGCTGTCGCATGACGAGAAGATCGAGGTGCTGAAGACGGCGCAGAAAGTCGCCGGGAAGAAGCCGGTGCTGCTGACGGTCAACGAGGCCGGCACCCGCGAGGCGGCGAGCATTGCCAAGCGCGCCGCCAGGGAAGGTGCCCACGGCCTGATGGTGGTGCCGAGCCCGATCTACCACACCAATCCGGAAGAGACGGTTGCCGCCTTGCGCGCCGTCGCCGCGGCCGGCGACCTGCCGGTGATGATCTACTCCAACCGGCTCGCCTACCGCGTCGACGTCACCGTCGACCAGATGGAGGAGCTGGCCGCCGACAAGCGCTTCGTCGCCATCAAGGAATCGTCCGACGATATCCGCCGCTCGACCGAGATCATCAACCGCTTCGGCGACCGCTACGACCTGTTCACCGGCGTCGACAATCTCGCCTTCGAGGCGCTGTCGGTCGGCGCCATCGGCTGGGTGGCAGGTCTGGTTGTCGCCTTCCCGCGCGAGACGGTTGCCATTTATCAGCTGATGAAGCAGGGCCGCCGCGAAGAGGCGCTTTCGATCTACCGCTGGTTTCGGCCGCTGCTCGATCTCGATGTCTCGACCTATCTGGTACAAAACATCAAGCTTGCCGAAGTGTTCGCGATCAACACAAATGATCGCGTGCGCATGCCGCGCCAGCCGCTGTCGGGCGAGCGCCGCAAGGCGGTCGAGAAGATCGTTAGGGATGCGCTGGCGGTACGGCCGAAGCTGCCGACGTTCTGAGGAAGGTTACATGCCGTCCCGTCTCAAGCGCGTCGAAAGCGATGGAGACTGGGCGGCATATCACAGCATACGCAGGCGGGTTCTTTGGGAGGATCGGGGCTTGGGCAGCTACGACGAACGGCATCCCGATGACCGCCTAGTCGGCAATCATCCGCTGCTCCTCATGCATGAAGGCGCGCCGGTGGGGACTGCCAGGCTGGATGTTGTCGGGCAGCGCCTCGGCATTGTCAGGCTTGTTGCGATCGAATCCGGGCTGCAACGGCGTGGCCTTGGTCGCACTCTTATGACGCAGGTCGAGAACCATGCCCGTGGCCTCGGTCTCGTTCGGCTGGAAGTCAATGCCGCCAAAGATGCCGAAGGGTTCTATCAAAGGCTCGGCTGGGAGACTGTGCATTCTGACCGGAAGAACCCGCTGATGACGAAAGCCCTGAAAGCTGGAGGCATTCCATCGTGACTGCGCCAATTTTGGACGTCGCCATTGTCGGTGGCGGCATTGTCGGCATCTGCGCGGCAGCCATGCTGGCTGAGGCCGGGCGCAGCGTCACAGTCTTCGACCGCACCGGCATTTGCGAGGAAACCAGCTCCGGCAATGCCGCCGCCTTCGCCTTCTCTGACGTGCTGCCGATGGCGCATAAGGGGATGATGCGGCAGTTGCCGAAATGGCTTGCCGACCCGCTCGGACCGCTCAGCATCCCACCGGCCTACCTGCCAAAACTCCTGCCATGGCTGTTCCGATTTTGGCGCGCCGGCGCGCCGAGGCATTACGAGGCGAGCCTTGCCGCGCAGGCCGGCATGATGAAGCTCGCCGAGGCAGAATGGATGGGACTGCTCGATCGTTCCGGCGCGCGGCCGATGCTGCACGAGGACGGCTCGCTGGAACTCTACGAAAGCGAGGCCGAGTTTCAGAGCGGGCTCCCCGGCTGGGCGGCGCGCGCGCGTTTCGGCATCGGCTTTCGCCATGTCGAAGGCGACGAACTGGCGCGGCTGCAGCCGGGCCTGTCGCCGCGCTTCATCAAGGGCACGTTCGTGCCGGGATGGAAGACTGTCGCCGACCCGAAACTGCTCGGCAAAGCGGTCTGGGCCTATGCCGAAAGGCTCGGCGCGCGTTTCGAGAAAGCACGCGTCGAGCGCGTCGCGGCCGATCATGCTGGTGCAACACTGACGCTGGCTGACGGCACGACCAGGCAGGCAAGGAACCTCGTCGTCGCGGCCGGCGCATGGTCGCATCTGCTGGCCAAGAACCTCGGCGACATTATCCCGCTTGAGACCGAGCGCGGCTACAACACGACCTTGCCGAAGACCGCCTTCGATGTGCGGAGGATGCTGATCTTCTCCGGCCACGGCTTCGTCATCACGCCGCTCGACACTGGACTGCGCGTCGGCGGCGCCGTCGAGTTGGGCGGACTCGACCGGCCGCCGAATTTTGCGCGCTCGAAGGCCATGCTGGAAAAAGCTGGACAATTCCTTCCGGGGCTGGACTCATCAGGTGGCCGCGAGTGGATGGGCTATCGCCCGTCGCTGCCGGATTCGCTGCCGGTTATCGGCGCCTCGCGCGCGTCGCCCAATGTTGTCTACGCCTTTGGCCATGGCCATCTCGGCCTGACCCAGGCGGCGGCCAGCGGCCGCTTGATCCGCGATCTCGTTCTCGGGCACACTTCGCCGATCGATCTTGCTCCCTTCAGCCCGCAACGATTTTGAGTTCGAGGAAATCATGGCCAAAAAATCCTTCTTCTGCATCGATGGCCATACCTGCGGCAATCCGGTGCGGCTGGTCGCCGGCGGCGGCCCGTTGCTCGAGGGGTCGACGATGATGGAGCGGCGGGCGCATTTCCTTGCGGAATATGACTGGATCCGTACCGGGCTGATGTTCGAGCCGCGCGGCCATGACGTGATGTCGGGCTCGATCCTCTATCCGCCGACGCGAGACGATTGCGACATTGCCATCCTGTTCATCGAAACCTCGGGCTGCCTGCCGATGTGCGGCCACGGCACCATCGGCACGGTGACGATGGCCATCGAGCATGGGCTGATCAAGCCAAAGACGCCGGGTGTGCTCAGGCTCGACACGCCGGCCGGGCTGGTCATCGCCGAGTACAAACAGGTGGGCGACTATGTCGAGGAGGTGCGCATCACCAATGTGCCGTCCTTCCTCTATGCCGAAGGGCTGACGGTCGACTGCCCGCAGCTTGGCGAAATCACCGTCGATGTCGCCTATGGCGGCAATTTCTACGCCATCGTTGAGCCGCAGCCGAACTACCGCGACATGGCCGATTATTCCGCCGGCGACTTCATCGCCTGGAGCCCGGTGGTGCGGCAGCGGCTCAACGAGAAGTATTCGTTCGTGCATCCGGAAAACCCCGGCATCAACCGGCTGTCGCACATGCTGTGGACAGGCAAGCCAACGGTCGAAGGTGCGGATGCGCGCAACGCTGTCTTCTATGGCGACAAGGCGATCGACCGCTCACCTTGCGGCACAGGCACTTCGGCGCGCATGGCGCAGCTCCATGCCAAGGGCAAGCTCAAGGCGGGCGACAGCTTTGTCCATGAATCGATCATCGGTTCGCTGTTCAGGGGCAAGGTCGAAAAGGACGTCACCGTCGCCGGCAAGCCGGCCATCATTCCCTCGATCGGCGGCTGGGCGCGGATGACCGGCCTGAACACCATCTTCATCGACGACCGCGATCCGTTCGCGCATGGGTTCGTCGTCAAGTAGTGGGCTGGTTGCCGCCGGCATCGACCGAGACTTCCCGACGGAACCAGTCGGCAAAGGTGAGTGCGGCGGGTGAGGCATTCGCCGACATGGTCAGGAAGTAGGCCTTGTCGCGGTTGGTCGAGATGTCCGACAGGACCACGAGGTCGCCGTGTTTCAACTCGTCGCGAAAGACATCGACCGGACAAAGCGCCACGCCGTGGCCGGCAATGACCGCAGTCGCCAGAATGTTGAAGTCGGCAAAGACCGGCCCGTTGCCGACATCGACCTTGGCCAGTCCGGCCTCGGCAAACCACTCGTCCCAGCCCTGACGGTTCTCGTCATGCAGCAGGTCGGCGCCGGCTATCCCGGCAGGGGTTCGCAGATGCTCCCTGCCGGCCAGGTAATAGGGGCTGCACACCGGCCGGTTGAGGCGCGAAAACAGCTTCAGGCTGGTGACGCCGGGCGTCGGATCGGCGCCGAGCGTGATCAGCACGTCATTGTCGCCATCGCCAAGCCTGTCCTCCGCCTTGGCATAGGCGACGCGCATGCCGATGTCGGGATGGCTGGCGGTGAAGGCGGGCAGGCGGGGCACCAGCCAGCGGCTGGCGATGGACGGAATGCAGCCGACGGAAATGGTCGCCGCAGCGGCATTGCGCCGGATGCGCCGGCAGGTGGCGCCGAGTTCGGCAAGGGCAGCACTCGCCGACGCTTGCAGGATCACGCCGGCGTCGGTCAGCCGCACCTTGCGTGCGTCGCGGTGGAAGAGCGGCACGCCCAGCCACTCCTCCAGGCGCCTTATCTGGTGGCTGATCGCCGGATGGGTCACATGCAGCTCCTCGGCGGCAGCGGAAAAGCTCAGGCGGCGGGAGGCAGCCTCAAAGGCCCGGATGGCATTCAGCGGGATGTAGTCCATCTGTAAGATTTACTAACATGATGGGTGAGAAGCAATCATTTGAAAGTCCGTCTGGCATGCGGCATCTCTGCCGTGCACCACCAATCCACCCATAACTTTCCGGCCAACGGCCGGTATCCGCAGGGAAATCGTCATGTTCACCAGACAATTGGCTGATGTAGAAAAATCTGACTTCTTCGTGAATTGGGGCAATGGCACCAGCCACCGGCTGCTGACCCAGCAGGACGGCATGGGCTTCACCGTCTGCCACACTGTCGTGCGCGCCGGCAGCGAATCGCGCCTCCATTATCGGCGGCATTTCGAGGCCTGCTATTGCATCGCCGGCGCTGGCGAGGTCGAGGACATGTCCGGTGCGGTGCACCGCATCGAGCCGGGCACGATCTATGTGCTCAATGAGCATGACGAGCACTATCTGCGGGCCGACGCCGCGGGCGATATGATCCTGGTCAGCGTCTTCAATCCGCCCTTGAAAGGTACGGAGCGGCATGCGTTGAGCGAGGACGGTGGGTCCGCCTACTGATCACAGACGGGCAGCCGCTTCCAGTCCGGCGGCCGGGCCTGGACGCTCGGATACACATAGTCTTTTATCGACCATCGCGGGCCACTCGCTCGAGGCTTTGTGGCGAAGTAGCAAGAATCTTGCCCCCGAGGAAAGGAATGTGGCTAAAAAACGAAGCCTGTCAGCAACGCAACGATTCGTCTCATCACCTAATTTTGACGGTGATTTCTTCGAAATGGGGTGCATTGTCCGGCTGAATCGTCAGAGACATTGCGTTATGCCAATGATAGGGTCCGCGATAGTCCAGGGGTCGGGAGCAAAAAAACGGGCAATCGGAAGGCGTGCCGGCAAAACACGCACGACGTTTGAAAAATCACGTTGCAATCCGGGCTCGAAACTTTACGACTAGGGGAAATACGAAAAGGAATGCGTCTGCATGGGCGACATTCCAGGGGAGCCATGTACACATGCAGTATTTTGTCCAGCAGCTTATCAATGGGCTGACGCTGGGATCGATCTATGGGCTGATCGCAATCGGCTACACGATGGTCTACGGCATCATCGGCATGATCAACTTCGCCCATGGCGACATTTTCATGGTTGGGGCCTTCGCCGCCCTCGTCGTCTTCCTCATCCTCGGCTCCTTGTTCTATTCGGTGCCGGTCGTCCTGGCGCTGCTGATCATGATGATCGTGGCGATGCTGCTCACCAGCCTCTACAACTGGACGATCGAGAAGGTGGCCTACCGGCCGCTGCGCGGTTCGTTCCGGCTGGCGCCGCTGATCACCGCCATCGGCATGTCGATCGCGCTGTCGAACTTCATCCAGGTGACGCAGGGTCCGCGCAACAAGCCGATCCCGCCAATGGTCAGCAAAGTCTACGACATCTACGGCATCAGCGTGTCGCTGAAGCAGATCATCATCGTCATCGTCACGGCGCTGCTGCTGGCGCTGTTCTGGTACCTGGTCAACAGGACTTCGCTCGGCCGAGCGCAAAGGGCCTGCGAGCAGGACCGCAAGATGGCGGCACTGCTGGGCGTCGATGTCGATCGTACGATCTCGATCACCTTCATCATGGGCGCGGCCCTGGCGGCTGTCGCCGGCACGCTGTTCCTGATGTACTACGGCGTCATCGCCTTCTCCGACGGCTTCGTGCCGGGGGTCAAGGCCTTCACGGCTGCCGTTCTCGGCGGCATCGGGTCTCTGCCGGGCGCGGTGCTTGGCGGGCTTTTGATCGGCTTCATCGAGAGCATGTGGTCGGCATATTTCTCGATCGACTACAAGGACGTCGCAGCGTTCTCCATCCTGGCGATCGTGCTGATCTTCCTGCCTTCCGGCATTTTGGGCCGGCCAGAAGTCGAAAAGGTCTGAGACAATGGCGGTTTCCGTATCCTCGGAGCGCGACACCGTCGCCTCCCCCGTGCAGCGCGCATTGCGTGAAGCGCTCTATGCCGGCGCCATCTCGCTGGGGCTGTTCATTCTCTTCATCGGCCTGAAGACCGACCAGAACATCAGCAACCAGCTGATCCTGCTACAGCGCTGGGGGCTGCTCATCACCGTGGTCGTGCTGACCATGCTTGGGCGCTTTCTCTATATTGCCTATGGCCAGCCGTTCATGGCCAATCAGAAGATCACCAATGTCGCAACCGGCCTGTTGCCGGCAAGCGTGGCGTCGCGCTTCTTCCTGCTTCCGGCCTTCATTGTGGCGGTCGTGCTAGCGGTTATCCTGGTTGCGTTCAGCAGCGCCCTGCCGGCGTTGGTGGGACCCGATCTGGCCGGCTATCTCCAGTTCCTGCGCGCGCTGGCCGTCATCTATGCGCTCGCCTGCGTGATCTTTTATTTCCGCGCATTCATCCACGCCAATTTCACCAAGCTCGGCATTGCGGCGCTGGTGCTATACCCGATCCTTGTCGTCGTAGTGCTGTCGGTCTATGCGTGGTCGATCATGGGCGGCCTGCAGGGGTCGTTGAAATGGGTCGACAATTACGGCATCCAGATCCTGATCTATGTGATGCTGGCCTGGGGGCTGAACATCGTCGTCGGCCTCGCCGGTCTGCTCGACCTTGGCTACGTCGCCTTCTATGCGGTCGGCGCCTATGCCTATGCGCTGCTCGGCTCCCATTATGGCCTGTCGTTCTGGATCCTGCTGCCGGCAGCCGGCGCCATGGCCGCCTTCTGGGGCGTGCTGCTCGGCTTTCCGGTGCTCAGGCTGCGTGGCGACTATCTCGCGATCGTCACGCTGGCCTTCGGTGAGATCATCCGGCTGGTGCTGATCAACTGGCGCGACGTGACCAACGGCTCGGCCGGCGTCTCCGGCATCCCGAAGGTCACCTTCTTCGGCCTGATGACATTCAATTCATCGGATCCGAACTATATCGGCAAGGTGCTGGATATCGCCCAGTCGAGCGCCTACTACAAGATCTTCCTCTATTACCTGATCCTGGCGCTGGCGTTGCTCACCGCCTTCGTCACCACTCGGTTGAGGCGCATGCCTGTCGGCCGCGCCTGGGAAGCACTGCGCGAGGACGAGATCGCCTGCCGCTCGCTCGGCATCAACACCACCACCACCAAGCTCACCGCCTTTGCCACCGGCGCCATGTTCGGCGGTTTTGCCGGCGCATTCTTCGCCGCGCGGCAAGGTTTCGTCAGCCCTGAATCCTTCGTCTTCCTGGAATCGGCCATCATCCTTGCCATCGTCGTGCTTGGCGGCATGGGCTCGCTGGTCGGTATCGCGGTCGCCGCGCTGGTGATGATCGGCGGCACCGAGGCGTTGCGCGAACTCGATTTCCTGAAGAGCATCTTCGGCAAGGACTTCACACCGGAGCTCTACCGCATGCTTCTGTTCGGCATGGCCATGGTCATCGTCATGCTGTGGAAGCCGCGCGGCTTCGTCGGCAGTCGTGAACCGACAGCCTTCCTCAGAGAACGAAAAGCCGTCTCCGGTTCCTTCACCAAGGAAGGGCACGGCTGATGAGTGCGAATTCGATGAAAGACGCCATTCTCCAGGTCGAGCATCTGTCGATGAAGTTCGGCGGCCTGGTCGCTATCGGCGACCTGTCCTTCCAGGCCAAGCGCGGCGAGATCACCGCGCTGATCGGACCCAACGGCGCCGGCAAGACCACCGTCTTCAACTGCATCACCGGCTTCTACAAACCGTCGGAAGGCATGATCACGCTCAACGGTGCCGACGGCTCGAGCTTCCTGCTCGAACGGCTGCCCAATCATGAGATCCCGGCGCGCGCCAAGGTGGCGCGTACCTTCCAGAACATCCGGCTGTTCTCCGGCATGACGCTGTTGGAGAACCTGCTGGTTGCCCAGCACAACAAGTTGATGAAGGCATCGGGCTATACGATCCTCGGCCTGTTCGGGATCGGTGGCTACCGCCGGGCCTCGGCCGAATCGGTTGAGCTTGCCAAGCACTGGCTGGAGAAGGCGGATCTTGTCGACCGCGCCGACGATCCGGCCGGCGACCTGCCCTATGGCGCGCAGCGACGGCTCGAGATCGCGCGCGCCATGTGCACGGGGCCCGAGCTCCTGTGCCTCGACGAGCCTGCGGCCGGTCTCAATCCGAAGGAATCGGCAGCGCTCAATTCGTTGCTGATGGACATCAAGAGCAGCACGTCGATCCTTTTGATCGAGCATGACATGTCGGTGGTCATGCAGATTTCCGACCATGTCGTGGTGCTCGAATATGGCCGCAAGATTTCCGATGGTAGCCCGCAATCGGTGCGCACCGACCCGCGCGTCATCGCCGCCTATCTCGGCGTCGACGACGAGGAGGTCGAGACGGTGCTGACCGAGGTCGGCGATGAAGACGTCATCGAACAGTTGGACATCGGGCCGGACTCGGCACACGGGCCAGGCACGTCGTCGTCTTATCTCGCCGGCCCGGTGAGCGACACGATCGGCCATAGCGAGGGCGAGCGGGTCACGGTATCGAAGGGCGCCTCGAAGGCAGCCCAATTCGATGCAAGGACCAACGTCGCGCCGAGAAAACCGACCGAGCGGGCCACGGCCAAGCCCGCCGGGAAATCCCCGACATCCAAGCCGCGCGGAGGGCGTAAATGATGGCCGAGACAACGCTGCTCGACATCAAGGGCGTCGAGACCTACTACGGCAACATCAAGGCGCTGAACGGCGTCGATGTCCACGTCAACCAGGGCGAGATCGTCGCGCTGATCGGCGCCAACGGCGCCGGCAAGTCGACGCTGATGATGACCATCTTCGGTGCGCCGCGGGCCCGTTCCGGTACCATCACTTTCGCCGGCACCGACATCACCCAGATGCCGACGCACGAGATCGCGCGCATGCGCATCGCACAGTCGCCCGAAGGCAGGCGTATTTTCCCGCGCATGACGGTAATGGAAAACCTGCAGATGGGCGCCGGTCTCGACAACCTCAAGCACTATGACGAGGATGCCGAGAAGGTGTTCACGCTGTTCCCGCGCCTCAAGGAGCGCATCGCCCAGCGCGGCGGCACGCTGTCGGGCGGCGAGCAGCAGATGCTGTCGATCGGACGCGCGCTGATGGCGCGGCCGAAGCTGCTTCTGCTCGACGAGCCGTCGCTGGGCCTGGCGCCGCTGATCGTCAAGCAGATTTTCGACGCCATCCGCGAGCTGAACCGCACGCAAGGGCTGACCGTGTTCCTGGTCGAGCAGAACGCCTTTGGCGCGCTCAAGCTCGCCACGCGCGGCTATGTCATGGTCAACGGCAACGTGACCATGAGCGGCACGGGCAAGGAATTGCTCGCCAATCCCGAAGTGCGCGCGGCCTATCTCGAAGGCGGCCATCACTGAGTTTGGAGCGAAATGTATGCATACGGTATTCCGCTCCAAGTTGTTTGTTTGTCGCATGACCTTTGTCCGAAAAGTCTGCAACTTTTCGGGGTCATGCTAGGGAGTCTTCACCATGCAAGGCATTCTCTACGAAGAACCTTCCATCTGGCAGTTCTTCTTCGTCACCTGTCTGCTCGGCGGCTGGGCGGCATGGATGACCGGCAAGGCCAGCGCCCAGACATGGCGCAGCCTGCCGGCGCTGTTCGCCTATCTGCTGGGGCTCGGCATCGGCATCAGGTTCATCCATCATGCCCTGTTCGGCGGCACGATGTTTTCGCTGCAATACTATGTCGTGGACACAATCGTGCTCATGATATTGGGGTTTGTCGGCTATCAATACACGCGCACCAACCAGATGGTGACGCAGTATAATTGGCTTTACGAACGGGCTTCGATCTTAAGCTGGAAGCCGAAAGCTTGACGTTCACCATTAACGCCGTTTCGGGGATGAATCGGCGTGACAAGGGCCTGAAAATCGGCAAAGTACGCTTTCTGCGATAAGGGTGGGCATCGCATGAAAGTATCATCCACGCCCACCTCGTAAATGGGAGCGTTTCAATGAAGAAATCACTTTTGTCCGCCGTTGCGCTGACCGCGCTTGTCGCGTTCGGCGGTAACGCATGGGCTGATGTCCTCGTCGGCGTCGCCGGTCCGATCACCGGGCCGAATGCGGCCTTCGGTGCGCAGCTGCAGAAGGGTGCGGAAGCGGCTGTTGCCGACATCAACGCAGCAGGCGGCATGAATGGCGAGCAGATCAAGCTTGAAGTCGGTGACGACGTCTCCGATCCGAAGCAAGGCATCTCGGTCGCCAACAAGTTCGTCGGCGATGGCGTCAAGTTCGTGGTCGGCCACTTCAACTCGGGCGTCTCGATTCCGGTGTCGCAGGAAGTCTATGTCGACAACAATATCGTCGAAGTGACCCCGGCGGCGACCAACCCGAAATTCACCGAGCGCGGCCTGTGGAACGTGTTCCGCACCTGCGGACGCGACGACCAGCAGGGCGGCATTGCCGGCGCCTATATTGCGGCCAACTTCAAAGACGCCAAGGTTGCCGTCATCCACGACAAGACCCCCTACGGTCAGGGCCTTGCCGATGAAACCAAGAAGGCGATGAACGCAGCCGGCCTGACGGAAGTCATGTACGAAGGCGTCAATGTCGGCGACAAGGACTTCTCGGCGCTGATCGCCAAGATGAAGGACGCCGGCGTCACCCTGATCTATTGGGGCGGCCTGCACACGGAAGCTGGCCTGATCATCCGCCAGTCGGCTGACCAGGGCCTCAAGGCTACCCTGATGTCGGGCGATGGCATCGTCACTGACGAGCTGGCTGCGATCGCCGGCGACGCGGTTATCGGTACGCTCAACACCTTCGGTCCGGATCCGCGCCTGATCCCCGAGAACAAGGCACTGGTCGAGAAGTTCCGCGCCCAGGGCTTTGAGCCGGAAGCCTACACGCTCTACGCCTATGCCGCCATGCAGGTCATCGCCGAAGCCGCTGCCGTGGCCAAGACGAACGACCCGGTGGAAGTGGCCAAGGCCTTGCATGAGAAGGGTCCGTTCAAGACCGTTCTGGGCGACCTCGCCTATGACGAGAAGGGCGATCCGAAGCTCCCGGGCTACATCATGTACGAGTGGAAGAAGGGTCCGGACGGCAAGATCACCTGGCTGCCGAAGTCCTGATCGGATAACGCAATCCCTACGAAATGCCCGGCGCTTGCGCCGGGCATTTTTCTTTGACCCGTCGCCTGGGTCCGAGCAGGGGCGGTGACGTTGGCTAAAAAGAACCTTTAGCCGGAGCTGGATTGTGCGCGGGATGACAATTCGCGTCACTCCGCGACGCCATTCGCACGCAGTCTTTCGCTTTGCAGTGCTAGAATCCATTTAAATCGGTTTAATCGCCTCCCGATTTTGGTTGCACTGCAGCATTTTCGCGTTAATCATTGCTGAACCCCCATCCCTCCCTGTCCGGAGCCTTCTTCCTTGGCCATCACGAAGATCCTCGTCGCCAACCGGTCCGAAATTGCCATTCGCGTTTTTCGCGCGGCCAACGAGCTCGGCCTCAAAACCGTGGCGATCTGGGCCGAGGAGGACAAATATTCGCTGCATCGCTTCAAGGCCGATGAAAGCTACCAGGTCGGGCGCGGGCAGCATCTGCTTAGGGATATGGGGCCGATCGAAAGCTATCTGTCGATCGAGGAAGTGATCCGCGTCGCCAGGCTTTCAGGCGCCGACGCCATCCACCCGGGCTACGGCCTTTTGTCGGAGAGCCCCGAATTCGCCGATGCCTGCGCTGAGGCCGGCATCACGTTTATTGGCCCGAAGCCGGACACGATGCGCCGGCTCGGCAACAAGGTTGCCGCGCGCAATCTCGCCATTGAGGTCGGCGTGCCGGTGATCCCCGCCACAGACCCGTTGCCGGACGATATGGAGACGGTCAAGAAACTGGCCAAGGAGATCGGCTATCCGGTGATGCTGAAGGCCTCGTGGGGCGGTGGTGGGCGCGGCATGCGCGCCATCCGCGCCGAGACCGATCTTGCCCGTGAAGTCACGGAAGGCAAGCGCGAGGCGAAAGCCGCCTTCGGCAAGGACGAGGTCTATCTCGAAAAGCTGATCGAGCGCGCGCGCCATGTCGAGGTCCAGGTGCTTGGCGACACGCATGGCAACGCAGTGCATCTGTTCGAGCGCGACTGCTCGATCCAGCGCCGCAACCAGAAGGTCGTCGAACGGGCGCCGGCGCCATACCTTGAAATGTCGCAGCGCGAGGAGCTTTGCGGCTACGCGTTGAGGATCGCTCGCGAGACAAGCTATATCGGCGCCGGCACGGTGGAATTCCTGCAGGACGCCGACACCGGCAAATTCTACTTCATCGAGGTCAATCCGCGCATCCAGGTCGAGCACACCGTCACCGAGCAGGTGACCGGCATCGACATCGTCAAGGCGCAGATCCACATCCTGGACGGCTTCGCCATCGGCACGCCGGAATCGGGCGTACCGGCGCAGAAGGACATCAGGCTCAACGGCCACGCGCTGCAGTGCCGCATCACCACCGAAGATCCCGAGCACAATTTCATTCCGGATTACGGCCGCATCACCGCCTATCGCGGCGCCACCGGCTTCGGCATCCGGCTCGACGGCGGCACCGCCTATTCGGGCGCGGTCATCACCCGCTTCTACGATCCGCTGCTGGAGAAGGTGACGGCGTGGGCGCCGACACCGGCCGAGACGATCGCCCGCATGAACCGGGCGCTGCGCGAGTTCCGCATTCGTGGCGTCGCCACCAACCTCACCTTCCTCGAAGCGATCATCAACCACCCTAGCTTCGCCGACAATTCCTATACGACCAAGTTCATCGACACGACGCCGGAATTGTTCCAGCAGGTCAAGCGCCAGGACCGCGCCACCAAGCTGCTCAACTACCTGGCCGATGTCAGCGTCAACGGTCATCCGGAAACCCGCGGTCGGCCCATGCCGAAAGCCGATGCGGCCGCGCCCGTCGTGCCCTATCTCAACGGCAATGTGCCGGGCGGCAGCAAGCAGAAACTGGACGTGCTCGGCCCGCAGAAATTCGCTGCCTGGATGCGCGAGCAAAAAGAGGTGCTGGTCACCGACACGACGATGCGCGACGGCCATCAGTCGCTGCTCGCCACCCGCATGCGCACGCATGACATCGCCAATATCGCCGGCACATACGCTCGGGCCTTGCCGCAACTCCTGTCGCTTGAATGCTGGGGCGGCGCCACCTTCGACGTCGCCATGCGCTTCCTAACCGAGGATCCGTGGGAGAGGCTGTCGCTGGTGCGCGAAGCAGCCCCCAACCTTCTGCTGCAGATGCTTCTGCGCGGCGCCAACGGCGTCGGCTACACCAACTACCCCGACAATGTCGTGCAGCATTTCGTCAAACAGGCAGCAAGCGGCGGCGTCGATCTGTTCCGTGTTTTCGACTGCCTGAACTGGGTCGATAACATGCGCGTCGCCATGGACGCGGTCGGCGCCGAGGGCAAGCTGGTCGAAGCGGCGATCTGCTACACCGGCGACATCCTCGATCCGGCGCGCGCCAAATACGACCTCAAATATTATGTCGGGCTGGCGAAGGAATTGCAGGCCGCCGGCGCCCACATCATCGCCGTCAAGGACATGGCCGGCCTGCTGAAGCCGGCCGCCGCACGCGTGCTGTTCAAGGCGTTGCGCGAGGCAACCGACCTGCCGATCCACTTCCACACCCACGACACGTCGGGCCTGTCGGCGGCGACGGTGCTGGCGGCGGTGGAGAGCGGCGTCGACGCCATCGACGCGGCGATGGACTCTCTCTCCGGCAACACCTCGCAGCCGTGCCTGGGCTCGATCGTCGAGGCGCTTAAGGGCACCGAGCGCGACCCGGGCCTCGACCCGCAATGGATCCGCCACATCTCGTTCTATTGGGAGGCGGTGCGCAACCAGTACGCCGCTTTCGAAAGCGACCTGAAAGGGCCAGCGTCGGAGGTCTATCTGCACGAGATGCCGGGCGGCCAGTTCACCAACCTCAAGGAGCAGGCGCGTTCGCTCGGGCTGGAAACGCGCTGGCACGAGGTGGCGCAGACCTATCACGACGTCAACCTGATGTTCGGCGACATCGTCAAGGTGACGCCGTCGTCCAAGGTCGTCGGCGACATGGCGCTGATGATGGTCAGCCAGGACCTGACTGTCACCGATGTCGAGAACCCCAACAAGGACATCGCCTTCCCGGACTCGGTGGTGTCGATGCTGCGCGGCGATCTCGGCCAGTCACCGGGCGGTTGGCCGGAAGCCTTGCAGAAGAAGGTGCTGAAAGGCGACAAGCCGATCACGGTGCGGCCGGGCTCGCTGTTGAAGCCCGCCGATCTCAAGGCCAACCGCAAGGAGATCGAGCAGAAGCTGGAGCGCAAGCTTAGCGAGTACGAATTCGCCTCGTGGCTGATGTATCCAAAGGTGTTTTCCGACTTCGCCGCGGCGCAGGAGACCTATGGCCCGGTCAGCGTGCTGCCGACGCCGACCTATTTCTACGGCATGAAGTCGGAAGACGAGATCTTCGTCGACATCGAAAAAGGCAAGACCCTGGTGGTACGCTGCCTTGCGATCGGCGATGTCGACGAGAAGGGCATGGTCACGGTGTTCTTCGAGCTCAACGGCCAGCCGCGAAGGGTGAAGGTTCCCGACCGCGCGCATGGCGCGTCCGCCGCCAAGGCGCGGCGCAAGGCTGAGCCCGGCAACGAGGCGCATGTCGGCGCTCCGATGCCCGGGGTCGTCTCGGCGCTTGCGGTTGCCGCCGGCCAGGCGGTCAAAGCCGGCGACGTGCTGTTGTCGATCGAAGCCATGAAGATGGAGACGGCGCTGCATGCCGAGCGCGACGGAACGATCGTCGAAGTGCTCGTCAAAGCGGGCGACCAGATCGACGCCAAGGATTTGTTGATCGCTTTTGGGTGACGCGCTGATCGATCGCCTTGGGGACGGCTGGCAGCAGCCTTCCACGAAGCATCGATAATGGCTTGACCCGCCGCGCCCGCTCGGGCATCGAACCCGCTCCAATTTTGCCGCGCCAGAATCGCGGTGCTTAAAAAAAGAAGCGGAGAAAAAACATGGCCGACGACATCACAGATACCAGCCAGACTGTTGCCGCCGGCCAGTTGCGCGCCTTCATCGAGCGCATCGAGCGGCTCGAGGAAGAAAAGAAGACCATCGCCGACGACATCAAGGAAGTGTTCGCCGAGGCCAAGGGCACCGGTTTCGACACCAAGGCGATGCGGTCGATCATCCGGCTGCGCAAGAAGGATCAGGCCGAGCGGCAGGAAGAAGACGCCATCCTCGATCTGTATATGGCGGCCCTCGGCATGGTGTAAGAGACTGTATGGAAATTCTACCCGGCTGATATTGCCGGAGCGGATTTCGAAACAAGTCTCGGCCGGGCATGATGCTGGAGCGGGCATCGAACCATGAGCGAATTCGACTTTGGCGCCCGCCGCGCCTCAGAATTCCGCCAGCGCAGCTTCTGGGCGCTGTTCGCCGAACGGCATCCGGAGGAACGCGCATCCATGGCGCGGCGCGGGCCGTGGTTCTGGCAGCGCGGGCTGCCCGATTTCGCCCTGGTCCTGTCCATGTATGTCGCGCCGGCGCAAAACCATGTCGGCGTCTTCTTCGGCCGCAACGAGAAGTTCGGCGCCACTGAAGCCTGGTCGCGGCTGAAGCCGTTCCAGCCGGCGATCGAAGACAGGTTGAAACTCAGGCCGGAACAGAGCTGCGAGGGGCTCGGCATCAACTCGATGTGGCGGGTGAATTGCTATGCCGAGGACAATTGGCCGGCCATGGCCGACTGGCTGGTGACGGAATGCTCACGCTTCGAGCGCGCCGTCACCGAGGTGCTGGGACAGGTCGAAGGCGGTTCGTGAACCCGGCCGCCTAGTTCGGTTTCGGCGCGTCGCGGCCGATCTCGTCCAGATGCTGCTGCAGCGCCATGTGATCGAGCGCGTCCATCGGCAGGTTGCTGAACAGCGAGATGCGGTTGTTGAGCATGCGATAGGCATCGGCGAAGGCAAGATGCATCTCGGCGTCGGTGCCTTGTGCCTTGGCCGGGTCCGGTATCGCCCACAGCGCGGTCATCGGATGACCGGGCCAGACCGGGCAGGATTCGTTGGCGGTGCTGTCGCAGACGGTGAAGACGAAATCCATTTCAGGGGCGTCAGGTTCGGCAAACTCATCCCAGCCTTTCGAGCGGGCGAAGCCGGTGTCGTAGTTGAGGCTCTCGAGCAGCTGCAGCGCGTAGGGATTGACGGTGCCCTTCGGCTCGGACCCGGCGGAGAAGGCCTTGAATTTCTCGGCGCCGATCCGATTGAGGATGGCCTCGCCCATGATCGAGCGCGCCGAATTGGCGTTGCACAAGAACAGCACATTGTAGCTTTTGTCGCTCATCAAAGACCTCCCTGGCAGGCGACCGGGATGAAGGAACGGCACGGTCTGCAAATTAGCTTTGCGGCGGATGCCGGCAAGGGGCGGGCTCGAAAAGATTTCACGATTGTTTGGCGATCGGCAAGACATATGCTTCAACGCGCCTGATCATTATGCGGCATTGACAGACCTGCCGCTCTCGGGATCGTTGCGGGTTCCGGATGGGATAGTTTGATGCAGGGACCAGCGGGCAGTGAAGACGGCAAGACGGGCGGAGCCGCCGGCTTCTTCCGCTCACGCTGGCACGGTGCCGTGTCGCTAGATCGTCTGTTCTGGCGCGACATGATCGTTGTCGGCACCGCGATCAACGTCGCGTCGTCGGTGGTTGCACTCATCCTGCTCGGGCTGAAGCTGCCGCTGGCAGTGGTGCTGGCCGTGCATTTCGCGCCGGTGCCCTACAACATCTTCCTGACCCTGGCTGTCTGGCGCATTGCGGAAAAGGCCGGCGGCGGCAAGGCCTCGCTGATGATGCTCGGTTCCGCGCTATGGTTGATCCTGGTGGTCGTTGTCTGAGACGCCGGCTGGGCACGAAAAAGGGCGGCCGGAGCCGCCCTTTGCAGGAGATGATGACCGGGTTGCGGTTTAAGCCGCCGGCTCGAATTTCAGCGCCACGCCGTTGATGCAATAGCGCAGGCCGGTTGGCGGCGGGCCGTCGTCGAAGACATGGCCGAGATGGCTGCCGCAGCGGGCGCAGTGGCATTCGGTGCGGACCATGCCGTAGCTGCGGTCGACAGTGTTTTCGACCGAACCAGGCACCGGGTCGTTGAAGCTCGGCCAGCCGGTGCCGCTCTCGAACTTCAGCTTGGATTCGAACAGCGGCTGGTCGCAGCCGACGCAGGAAAAGGTGCCAGCGCGCTTCTCGTAGAGCAGGGCGCAGCTTCCGGGACGTTCGGTGCCGTGGCCGCGCATGACGGCATATTGCTCCGGCGTCAGCCGGGCACGCCATTCAGCGTCGGTGCGGGTAACGGGATAGGTGTGGGTGTCCATTCGATCTCCTCAGCCTTGGCGGCTTGTTGTTGGTTGCAAGCTATATTCGCTCCAAGATAGGGGTTTGTTACAGGTTCGGCCAGCGCCGCGATGTGCCTGAGCCTCAATGCTTGCGTGAAAGCTGCTTCGTCGCGGCTTCGAGCCCGGCCAGCGTCAGTGGGAACATGCGGCCGCCGAAGAGGTCGCGGATCATCGCGATCGAATGGGTGAAGCCCCAATTCTTCTGGTTTTCCGGGTTCAGCCAGACCGCGTTGGGCCATTGCTGCAGCAGCCGGCCGAGCCAGACGCTGCCGGCTTCCGGGTTCCAGTGTTCGACCGAGCCGCCGGGATGGGCAATCTCGTAAGGGCTCATCGAGGCGTCGCCGACGACGATCACCTTGTAGTCTGGGCCGTATTTGTGGAGGAGGTCGAAGGTCGGGATGGTCTCGGCATGCCGGCGGCGATTGTCCTTCCACACGCCCTCATAAAGGCAGTTGTGGAAGTAGAAATATTCGAGCTGGCGGAATTCGGCGCGAGCGGCCGAAAACAGCTCCTCGACGCTTTTGATGTGGTCGTCCATCGAGCCGCCGACATCGAAGAACATCAAAAGCTTCACTGCGTTGCGCCGTTCGGGGCGCGTCTGCACATCGAGATAGCCGTGCTCGGCGGTGGCGTGGATGGTGCCTGGCAGGTCGAACTCTTCCTCCGCACCTTCGCGCACCCAGCGGCGCAGGCGCTTCAGCGCCACCTTGATGTTGCGGGTGCCGAGCTCGATGGCGTCGTCGAAATTCCTGAATTCGCGCTTGTCCCAGACTTTGACCGCGCGACGGTTGCGGCTTTCATGCTGGCCGATGCGCACGCCTTCGGGATTGTAGCCATAGGCGCCGAAGGGCGAGGTGCCGCCGGTGCCGATCCATTTCGAGCCGCCCTGGTGGCGGCCTTTCTGTTCCTCGAGCCGCTGCTTCAGCGTCTCCATCAGCTTTTCGAAGCCACCGAGCGCCTCGACCAGTTTTTTCTCTTCCTCGGTCAGGTGCTTTTCGGCGAGCCGGCGCAGCCATTCCTCAGGGATGTTGGCGACATCAATGGCGTCCGGTCCGGTGAGAGCCTCGACGCCTTTGAAGATATGCGCAAACACCTGATCGAAGCGGTCGATATGGCGTTCGTCCTTCACCAAAGCGGCGCGGGCGAGGTAGTAAAAACCCTCGACGTCATAGTCGACCAGCCCGGCTTCCAGTCCCTCCAGCAGCGACAGATATTCCCTGAGCGAGACGGGAACCCGCGCGGCCTTCAGTTCGAGGAAGAAGGGGAGGAACATGGCCTATCGATGTCCTTCGATCTTCTCTCGTGCTGCACTAGCGATGAAAGCGGAACGCGTGAGGCCGCGCCGACCGGCTTCTTCGTCGATCGCAGCCAAGAGGCCAGCGTCGAGCGACAGATTGGCTCGAACCGGCCGGCCGGAATCGATCAATACGGGGATCATGACGGCAGACTCACCCACCGTGCTGTCAATTTCACCTTGTCCGAGCAGCTCGGCAACGGTATTCGGTCCCGGCAAGGGCAAGTGTTTCGCCAAGTGCGCTTCGACCCATTCACGTACGGCCGACGTCACATCTGCGATGGCCTCTTCAGGGCTTGCGCCGCCGCCATGGCAACCCGGAAGGTCAGGGACTCGGACACCCCAGACATCGTCCGCTCCATCGAGAATTCCGACATAGTGCGCCATGTGCTTGGTCCTCAAATCCATCCTGCCAGCCGAGCGATCGACCGGGCAACGCCAGGAGATTGCTCACGGTGCCGAGGTACGATGAGTATCACCTCAGGCTTGTCCGGATGCTCATACTTGTCGTGCTTGCCGCCGCCGACACCTACCCAACCCTCGCGCAAAAGCCTCGCGATGATCTTGCGCGTATTGGTCTCGATCAGCGGCATCGCTCACCCACTTATGCGCAATATATTGCGCAATAGCTGTTACTTCAACTGGGTGTCTATCTACAGCAGATCGTACTCGATGAAACCCGTCCGCCGCGCGACATGGTCGTAGAGCTTGCGGGCGGTGGCGTTGGTTTCGTGGGTCATCCAGTAGACGTTCTTGACGCCGATCTTGCCGGCTTCCTGCTTGACCGCTTCGATCAGGGCCGCACCGATGCCCTTGCCGCGCACATCAGGGTCGGCGAACAGGTCCTGCAGGTAGCAGTTGTTTTTCTCCGACCAGCCGGAGCGGTGGTAGAGATAGTGGGTCAGGCCCACCGCTTTGCCGTCGAGGGTGGCGATAAATCCCTTCGGCTCGAATTCGCCTTCCGTGAACAGCCGCTTCCAGGTGATGTCGTAGACCTCGTCCGGCAGCTTGGTCTCGTAGAAGGTGAGGTAGGCAGTCCATAGCCGACGCCAGTCGGCATGGTCGGACTGCGCCAGCGGGCGGACGGTGATCTCGGTCATTTCGGTTCCTCCAAAGCTTGATCCGTTCCGGCGGAATCAGATCAGGTACAGCCTATACCACCGCCGAATTGTACTCGCGAAATGCGGTCGCCAGCACATGCAGCGCCTCGCGGGCTCGTGGCGCCAGTGTGTGCGAATGCAGCACCACTTCGGAAGCCTCAAGAGGCGGCAGGTCAAGCTTGCGGCCAACGTCGATCAGGCCGGGCGGAGCGACGCGGTGGGCCAGCGCCGAAACGGCGAACCCCGCCGATACCGCAATGTTGACGGCCGCGCCGCCGCCGCCGACGAAGGCCTCCTCCCAGGCGATGCCTGCTTTGTCCAGCGCTTCGACCGCTCGCACACGGTCCGGACAACTGCATATGGTGCTTAGAAGCGCGAGGCGCAGCGGCGTTCCGCGCTGCCACTCGAATGAGGGCGCTGCGAACCAGCCATAATGGTTGCGCGACAAGGTCCGGCCCGGGCGGCTGTCGCCTTCGCGGTGCACGATGACTGCATCAAGCTCGCCGTGATCGAATGCTTCCTTCAGGACGGTGCTGGTGTCGATCCTCAAACTGAGCGTGAGCGACGGATCGTGCGCATGCAGCTGGGCAATCAGGACGGAAAGCTCGGCGCCTGCGGCATGATCGACAAAGCCGAGCGCAAGCCGGCACGGTGCTGACGCAAACTCCGCCATGGCGCGCTCATGCGCGGCAAGGAAGTCGCGCGCGGCGGGGAGGAAAACGGCGCCTCGTGCCGACAGGCTCACGCGGCGCGGCGTTCTTTCGATCAATCGCGCGCCGAGCTTTTCCTCGAGACGGCGCAGCTTGACGCTGATCGTCGCCTGGGTGCTGCCGAGCGCTGCGGCGGCACGGGTGAAGCTCTGCAGGTCGGCTACCATCACGAAGGTGCGAACGGCATCGACATCAAGGCTGGTCATTTACGAGCTTCCCTTGGGCAGCATGCCAATTTGTTATTTCTGATATAGCCAATCATAGCCTTTTTTCATGATCAAGTCTCCTCTATTTCAACCTGATCGCGGTTTGAAGCGCGCCGCCGTCCCTGTTCCGATGGAGAGAGATCGATATGCCGTTGCCCATTCAACGAAACACCATTGCGCTTACCGGCGTCTGCCTGGCGTCGCTGCTGTTCGGGCTCGAGATCTCCAGCGTGCCGGTGATCCTGCCGAAACTGGAAAGCGTGCTCGCCGCCGATTTCAGGGATCTGCAGTGGATCATGAATGCCTACACCATTGCTTGCACGACGGTGCTGATGGCCACGGGGACATTGGCCGACCGCTTCGGCCGCAAGAGCGTGATGGTGATCACCACCGTCGCCTTCGGCCTCGCTTCGCTGCTGTGCGGCCTCGCCCCCAGCGCGCCGCTGCTGATCGCCGCCCGCTTCCTGCAAGGCCTTGCCGGCGGCGCGATGCTGACCTGCAGCGTGGCGGTGCTGTCGCACCAGTTCCAGGACGGAAAGGCGCGCGGCAAGGCTTTTGTCGCCTGGAGCGTCGTCGCGGGCATCGGGCTTGGGTTCGGTCCCGCCATCGGCGGTCTGATCGTGGCGCTGTCGAACTGGCAGTGGGTCTTCCTCATCCACGTGCCGCTGGCGATCCTAGCGCTCGCCTTCATCGGCGCCGGTGTTACGCAATCGCGCGATCACAACGCCCAGAGGCTCGACTGGGCTGGCATGCTGACGCTGTCAGCCGCTGTCTTCGGCTTCTCCTATCTGATCACCCAAGGCGCGGATCTCGGAGCCAGTGCCCGCATCGGCGTGATTGCGGCGGCGGTGGCGGCCTTCATCGCTTTCCTTGTCGCCGAGTGGGTCAATCCCTATCCGATGTTCGATTTTTCGGTGTTTCGCATCCGCCAGTTTTCGGGCGCGATCATGGGCGCGATCGGCATGAATTTCAGCTACTGGCCGTTCATCATCTATCTGCCGATCTATTACTCCGGCGTGCTTGGCTACGACAGCACGACGACCGGCCTGCTGCTGCTCGTCTACACGCTGCCCTTCATGGTGATGCCGCCTATCGCCGAGCGCATTCGCGCCCGCTATCAGGCACGGATTGCCATCCCGCTCGGCCTGCTGACATTGGGGATCGGTTTCATCGCCATGTGGATCGGCTCCGGGCTTGAAGGGGCGACCTGGCTGACCATGCTGCCTGGCACGCTGATCGCCGGCATCGGCATCGGCCTCACCAACTCGCCGACCACCAACACCACGACCGGCGCGGTGTCGCCGGATCGCGCCGGCATGGCGTCCGGCATCGATATCAGCGCACGCCTGATCACACTCGCCATCAACATAGCGGTGCTCGGCCTGTTGCTGACGCAGGGCATCGTCTCTTATCTCAGCAGTGCATTTGGCGTGGCCTTGAGCTCAGGCGAAGTGCGCGCGCTGGCGGAAAGGGTCGCCACCGGGAATCTCCATGGCCTCGCACAGGAGATGCCTGAACTCGCAACCCTCGACCCCTCCGGCGCTATCGTGCACGCCGCTCTGGTCAACGGCTTCGGCTGGGTCATGCTCTATTGTGGGATCGGCGTTCTTGCCCTGTCGGTCATCGGTTTCGCCATCTTCGGACCAAAGCGCGTCACGCCGCAGGAGAGAGGGTTTGCTCCCGCCGAGTAAGCGGCGGAAGCCCGCTCACAGCTGTCAGCTCGGCCGACCGATCCTCATCCCTGCCGCCTGGCCATGAAGGCCAGGCGTTCGAACAGATGCACGTCCTGCTCGTTCTTCAACAGCGCGCCATGCAGTTTGGGCAGCGCGTTCTTCGGGTCGGTGCGGAGATCCTCCGGCGCGATATCGTCGGCGACCAACAGCCGGATCCAGTCGAGCGCTTCCGATGTCGAGGGCTTCTTCTTTAGGCCGGGCACGTCGCGGATCTCGTAGAACTGGGTGAGTGCCGCGCGCACCAAATTCTGCTTGATGCCGGGATAGTGCACGTCGACGATCTTGTGCAGCGTCTCGACATCGGGAAAGCGGATGTAGTGGAAGAAGCAGCGGCGCAGGAAGGCGTCGGGCAGTTCCTTCTCATTGTTGGAGGTGATGATGACAATCGGGCGCACAGCGGCGCGGATCGTCTCGCCGGTCTCGTAGACGAAGAACTCCATCCGATCGAGCTCCTGCAGCAGATCGTTGGGGAACTCGATATCGGCCTTGTCGATCTCGTCGATCAACAGCACGACCTTCTTGCCGGCCGCGAAGGCCTCCCAAAGCTTACCGCGCTTGATGTAGTTCCTGATGTCATTGAAGCGCTCGTCGCCGAGCTGGCTGTCGCGCAGCCGCGAGACCGCGTCATACTCATAGAGCCCCTGCTGCGCCCGCGTCGTCGACTTGACGTGCCATTCGATCAGGTCGAGGCCAAGCGCCGATGCCACCTGGCGGGCAAGTTCGGTCTTGCCGGTGCCGGGCTCGCCCTTGACCAGCAAGGGCCGCTCCAGCGCGATCGCCGCGTTGACCGCCACCATCAGATCCTTGTCGGCGACATAGTCCGCCGTGCCTTCAAAACGCATTCTTGCTCCTCGATTGGTCATCGCGACCGTAAGGACGCCGCCCGGCCTGTGCAAGGGCGAGCCGACTGTGACGAATGGGCTTGAAACCCTTGAAGAAAACATCCGTTGCTATCGCAAGGCCGCGCGGTGGGCTGAAGGGGTGGTGGCGTGACCGAAACGATATCAGGCAAGACAGCACTGCAAATCGTCGTCGCCGTGCTGGCGGCGACGCCGGTGCTGGTCGGCCTGGAAGGCGTGTTGTCGGGGCAGGACTTCCTTGATGTCGTCGCACCCTGGCCGATCGATCTCGACAGCCATTTCCGCTTCCTGTCCGGGTTCTTTCTGGCCATCGGCATCGCCTGGTACAGTTGCATTCCCGACATCGAGACAAAGACCGAGCGGTTTCGGCTGCTTGCCGCCTGCACTTTCGCCGGCGGGCTGGCGCGGCTTGTCTCGCTGTTCGCGGCCGGTTTGCCGTCACGCGGGCACATCGCCGGACTGACGATCGAACTGCTCGCGGTGCCTGCGCTGGTCTGGTGGCAAAGCCGCGTTGCGAATAAAGCCGCCGAGAATGCCCAACTCTCTGGCGCTTAGGTGGTGAGCCGCCTATATTGGGCTTGGCGATCTGCGCTTCCCGGCAGGAGAACATTTTCCCCGGGGCCTTAACGATCCTTAGGGAGCTGTCCCTGGGAAGACCCGTGGGTTTTCTCATACGGCGCCCACCTACTTTGTAGGTTCCCGGGATCGCTCTCTCCACCGGTTGTGTGGATCGTCATTTCTTGCCTGCATCCACGCATTTGGTGGGTGATGCGGTAGAAAACGTCGCTCTTAAAACTCCGCCCTGCCGTGACCCTTTCTACCTTGGCCACATGACATCTCCCAAAGACCTGAAAAAACAGCTGCGCCGCGAAGCCCTCGGCCGCCGCGATGCGCTCGATCCGATGTGGCGGGTGGAGATCGCACTTGAGATGGCCGAGACGGCGCGCGATCACCTCGCTATCGAGCCTGGCCAGATCGTTTCAGCTTTCTGGCCGATGCGATCGGAAGTCGACGTCAGGCCGCTGATGTTTGCCTTGCGCGAGAAGGGAGCCAGGCTTTGCCTGCCGGCCATCCTCGACAAGAGCACAATCGTCTTTCGCGAACTGGTGCGCGGCGCGCCGATGGTCGAGATGGGTTTTGGCACGGTCGGTCCGCATGAGGAAGCCGAGGAGCTCGACCCCTCGGTGATGCTGGTGCCGCTAGCCGCCTTCGACGCGCGCGGCCATCGCATCGGCTACGGCGCCGGCTACTACGACCGCGCCATCGCCAGGCTGATCGACAAGGGCCAGCCGCCACGGCTGATCGGCATCGCCTTCGATTGCCAGGAGGTGGCGCAAGTGCCGGACGAGAACCATGACGTGGTCATCCCGGAAATACTCACTGAGAGCGGGTTGCGCCGCTTCGATATCGCTTAAAAAATCGTGATCCGTTTAACGCGTTTCCAAGACATGCCGGATAGTATTCCTGCAATACAGTCCGAGCCGATGGCGGCCATCATGTTTGTCCTAGCACGCTTCCTGCTGATGCCGTTCGTCCTCGTTGCGGTGACGCTGTTCGCGATGGGCTTGCACATCGTCGGAACCGCCCTGCATCACCAGTTCGCCTGGCATCAGACGGTTGCCACTGTGACGGATGTCAGTCCCTACGGCGAAATGCAGAGGAATGGCCTGACCACCGAAGGCATCAATGTTGCCGTCACCTATGTCGCCAACGATGCACCGATGACCTGGTCCGGCAAGGGGAAGATCATCGGTCTCGACACGGCGTCCAAAGGCGATCAGGTGGAATTTTACTACGACCCTGCCGATCCATCGTCCCTCGATACCGCCGCAATGAAGGGCTGGCGCGGCGGGTTGCTGCTCCTTGCCGTTACCGGCGGGTTCACCGCGTTCTACATCTGGTTCTTCTGGCTGCGCGGACGCAACGCGCCGCCGATGATGCCTCCGCCTGTTCGCGTTGCAGGCGCGGACGCCAAGCCGCCTCAGCAGCGTGATACTTTCGGCCGGCGTTAGCGCCAATCGCCCCGGTAGCGCTTGCCTAGCGTCCGTGCCTCTGGATAGAAGTGGGCATGAGACTTCTCTTCCTCGGCGACATGGTGGGCAAATCGGGACGTACGGCAGTGTGGGAACAACTGCCGGGCCTGATCTCCGATTTCAAACTCGATTTCGTCATCGTCAACGGTGAGAACGCCGCCGGCGGCTTCGGCATCACCGAAGATATTTTTCGCGACACCATCGCCGCCGGTGCCGATGTCGTCACCACCGGCAACCATGTCTGGGACCAGCGAGACGCGCTGATCTTTGCGCCGCGCGAGGAGCGCTTCCTGCGCCCCTCCAATTTCCCCAAGGGCACGCCGGGGCGCGGCTCCGGCGTCTATATCGCCAAAAACGGCGCGCGCGTGCTGGTCGCCAACATTATGGGCCGGGTGTTCATGCATCCCGAGCTCGACGATCCGTTCCAGGCCGGTGAGCGCGAGCTGGCGGCCTGTCCGCTGGGCGAGCAGGCCGACGCCGTGGTCATCGATTTCCACGCCGAGGCGACTTCGGAGAAAATGTGCTTCGCGCATTTCGTCGACGGCCGCGCCAGCCTGGTCATCGGCACCCATACGCACCAGCCGACCGCCGACCACCAGATTCTCAATGGCGGCACCGGCTACATGTCCGACGCCGGCATGTGCGGCGATTATGATTCCTCGCTCGGCATGGACAAGGAAGAGCCGCTCAACCGGTTCCTGTCGAAAGTGCCGAAAGGCCGGTTCGAGGCGGCGACCGGACCGGCGACATTGTGTGGCATCGGCGTCGATATTTCCGACCGCACCGGCCTGACCGAGAAGATCGCGCCGTTTCGTCGCGGGCCGCGGCTCGAAGAAACCGCGCCATCCTTCTGGTCGTGACATTGATATAGTCGAGTACAGTACCTAACTGGCGACGAAACTGCTCTAGATCGTTAAAGAGGGGACGACCTCCATGCAGCTGATCGAATTCTTTGCGCCGCATTTTCAATTTGTTTCCGACCCCACCGCCTGGGTCGCGTTGCTGACGCTGATAGTGCTCGAGGTCGTGCTCGGCATCGACAATCTGATCTTCATCTCGATCCTGACCAACAAATTGCCGGAAGCGCAGCGCGCCCGCGCCCGCCGTCTCGGCATCTCGGCGGCGCTGATCATGCGGCTGGTGCTGCTCGCCACCATTTCCATCATCGTGCAGCTGACGACGCCGGTGTTCACCGCCTTCGGCCATGGTTTTTCCTGGCGCGACCTGATCCTGATCGCCGGTGGCCTGTTCCTGGTGTGGAAGGCGACCAAGGAAATCCATCACACGGTCGATCCGGAGGATCACAAGGACACGATGATGGGCGAAACGCTGCAGATCTCGCTTGCTGGCGCCATCTTCCAGATCCTGCTGCTCGACCTCGTCTTCTCGATCGATTCCATCATCACCGCCGTCGGCATGACCGACGAGATCGCCATCATGTACATCGCCGTCATCGTGGCGGTGAGCGCGATGATGCTGGCGGCCGGGCCACTCGCCAATTTCATCGCCAAGAACCCGAGCATCGTCATGCTGGCGCTGGGCTTCCTGCTGATGATCGGCATGACGCTGATCGCCGACGGCATGGGCTACCATGTGCCGAAGGGCTACATCTACGCCGCCATGGGCTTTTCCGCCTTGGTCGAAGGGCTCAACATGCTGGCGCGACGACGCAGGAAATCCGGCGGCGGGCACTGAGGCTGGGCGGTCGGGGCGCGGAGATTTTGGGTTGACTCTTACAAAATTGTACGTACATTATTGTAACTAGCAATGGTGCTGCTTTGCGGTTCGAGTGGGATCCTGAAAAAGCCAGGCGCAATCTCGCCAAGCACGGTATCGCATTCGATCTCGCCCAGAAGGTATTTGATGATCCGCTTCATCTAATCGTGCCTGACCGGTTTGAGGATGGTGAGCAACGATGGCACGCGATCGGGATGATCGGAACCGTAGTGGTGCTGTTGGTTGTCCACACTTATCCCGATAGCGAAGATGAAGAGCGGGTTCGGATTGTTGGTGCCCGAAAGGCGACGCCGCATGAAAGGAAGCGCTATGAGCAAGAAGGACCTTAGCCAAGATCAGCGCAGCCAACTCGCCAAGCTGGCCGAGTTGCCTGACAGCGAAATCGATACGTCGGATATTCCGGAGGCTCCGGCCGAAAGCTGGCTTCATGCCCGCCGCGGGCATCTCTATCGACCGCTCAAGCAGCCGGTGACCATTCGTCTCGATGCTGACGTGCTATCATGGTTCAAGGAACATGTCCGGGGTGGCGGCTACCAAACCGAAATCAATCGTGTGCTCCGCCATCATGTTGTCGAACAGGAAAAGCGCCGAAGCTGACGGTGCACTGGCTATAGGAGATCGTCCGTGGCCGCTGCAGCATCCGCCCTACGCCGTGTCTGGACGAATTGAGCCGATTTATCTATAAGCCGGCCATTCCGAGAAAGAGCGCCGTATGCCTTCGCAGGCATGCGAGAGACGTTCTGAGATTTAAATTCGAGCATTTGCGGGAAGGCTGGGCATCGTCGCCTCGCTTCGCAATGCTCTAGCCGAAGACGACAGGGGTGCCATGGCTGGCCATTCACAGTTCAAGAACATCATGCACCGCAAGGGCCGCCAGGACGCGGTGCGGTCGAAAATGTTTTCCAAGCTGGCGCGCGAAATCACCGTCGCCGCCAAGAGCGGGACGCCCGATCCATCGATGAACCCGCGCCTGCGCCTGGCGATCCAGAACGCCAAGGCTGTGTCGATGCCCAAGGACAACATCCAGCGCGCCATCAACAAGGCGTCGATGGGCGATGCCGAGAATTACGAAGCGGTGCGCTATGAAGGCTACGGCCCGGGCGGCGTGGCGCTGATCGTTGAGGCGCTGACCGACAACCGCAACCGTTCGGCTTCGAACGTGCGCGCCGCCTTCACCAAGGCCGGCGGGGCACTCGGCGAAACCGGCTCGGTGTCGTTCATGTGGAACCGCGCCGGCGAGATCTACTATCCGGCTTCCGCCGGGAGCGCCGACAAGGTGATGGACGCGGCGATCGAGGCCGGTGCCGATGACGTCGAGTCCGACGAGGAAGGCCACACCATCTACTGTGCCTTCGAGAGCATGGGCGAAGTGTCGAAGGCGCTGGAAGCCTCGCTCGGCGAGGCCGAATCGGTGAAGCCGATCTGGCAGCCGCAGAACAATGTCCCGGTCGACGAGGAGCGCGCACAGTCGCTGATGAAGCTGGTCGCAACGCTCGAGGATGACGACGACGTGCAGAGCGTCTACGCCAATTTCGAGGTCGACGACGAGACCATGGCCAAGCTCAGCGCGGCGTGATCGAAACTCGAACATGAGCGAGCTACCCACCATCCGCATCACCTATTGCACGCAATGCCAGTGGCTGCTGCGCGCCGGCTGGATGGCGCAGGAACTGCTCTCCACTTTCGGCACGGATCTCGGCGAAGTGACGCTGGTGCCCGGCACGGGCGGCATCTTCACCATTTCCTCCAACGATCGGCTCATCTGGGACCGTAAGCGCGACGGCGGCTTTCCCGACGCCGCCAAGCTCAAGCAGCTGGTGCGCGACGTCATCGATCCCGAGCGCGATCTAGGCCATTCCGACCGCAAAGGTCACACGCAAAAAGACCCTGCCTAAGGCGAGGTCTTTTGCATTTGCGACGTACCGTTTCACAGCAATGCGAAGATGAAGCAGGCCATCGACACGATGGCGGTGATGGTGCGGACGTGGTTCCACATCACCCATTGGTTCAGATGGTTCGCCCACACGGCGGCGCCATTGGCGCTGGCCGGATCGACAGCGGCGAGCGCATCGTTGAGCGGCACATTGAAGACCATGGTCACGATCGGGTTGCCGATCAGGTAGATCACCGCGCCGGCAAGCAGCCAGTAGGAGCCCGACTGGCTCCAGCCCATGATGACGGCGGCGATAAGCACCAGACAGAGCAGGCCGGTGCCGAACAGCGCCGTCATGAAGGTCGGGGTGATCACCGTGATGTTGATCGAATTCATCGCCGCAATGCCTTGAGGGACGGGCAGTCGGGCAAGCGCCGCCATGACGAAGTTGGAAAAGGCGAAGAACACGCCGCCGACGACGCCCGAGCCGATTGCGGCAATGATGGTGAGGGTGGGAAGAAGCTTGATCATCTCAGTTGCTCCAGATGCCGGTTGCGGCGGTTTCATTTGCGTAGGCGGAAAAGTCTTTCGGCGCACGGCCAAGTACACGCTGGACGCCGTCAGTCAGCGTCTCGTTGCGGCCGTCAAGCACTTCGGTGAACAGCTCGTTGAGCAGCCAGGAGATTTCGGGCGGCAGTTCATATGCGGCCATCGCGACGGTGAATTCGTCATGCGAGACCTTGATATAGCGGATGTCGCGGCCGGCCGCCTTGGCGATCTCGGCGACCGCCTCGGCGAAGCTTAGCAGCCGCGGCCCGGTCAGCTCATAGAGCTGGCCCAAATGGCCTGGCTCGGTCAGCGCAACGAAGGCCGCGTCGGCAATGTCGTCGGCATCGATAAAGGGCTCACCCACATTGCCGACTGGCAAGGCTACTTCGCCTTGCAGCAGGGACTCGACGAGAAAGCCTTCGCTGAAGTTCTGCGAAAACCAGGCGCAGCGCAGGATCGTCCAGTCGGCGCCCGAGGCTTTGACCATCTCTTCGGCGCGCTGGGCCTCGGTCTCGCCGCGCCCGGAGAGCAGCACCAGGCGGGTGACGCCATTGGCCACTGCAAGCCTGGCGAAGGCGCCGACAGTCTCGGCGGCACCCGGCACGGCGATGTCGGGATAGTAACTGATGTAGATGGCGCTGACGCCTTGCATGGCCGGACCCCAGGTCGCCGGAACTTCCCAGTCGAAGCGTGGGCTGCCCGAGCGCGAGCCGATACGCACGGGAACGTCCTTTGCGGTCAGGCGCTCGGCGAGGCGACGGCCGGTCTTGCCGGTGCCGCCGAGGATCAGGATTGGTTTTGAAGTCGTGTCAGTCATTTTTGGTTTCCTCTCTGTTTCAAACATGAGTAATCCTCATATTTGCAAAACGTGATAAACCCTCGTATTCTTCAAGTCAAGCGCGTTCGCTGAAAAATTCTTGGAGGGACCATGGAAGGCAGGACCGTTGAGCAGGATGGGCAGGTCGGATCACCGCGGCGGGCACCCAGCCAGCAACGCAGCCGCGAGCGGGTCGAGCGGATGCTGGCCGCCGCCTCGGCGCTGATTGCCGAGCAAGGCAGCGACGCCATGCGCATGGGGGAGGTGGCGGAACGGGCAGAGGTGTCGATCGGTTCGCTCTACCAGTTCTTTCCCGACAAGCGGGCGATCGTCTGGGCGCTGGCCGAGCGCTACACCGCCGAGAGCCAGGCCTGCATCTCCTCGGCACTAAAGGATGTCGGCGACGCCGAAGGCCTGCGGCAGGCGTTTTCGGAGCTGGTCGATATCTACTACCGGCTGTTCCTGGCCGAGCCGGTGATGCGCGACATATGGTCGGGCACCCAGGCCGACAAGGCGCTGCGCCAGCTCGAGCTCGCCGACAGCCGCACCAATGCGGAATTCCTGACCGCCGTGCTGAAGCGCCTGCAACCCGGTGCCGATCCGGTGGCGCTTGAGACGGCAGCGTTTCTGGTCTGGCAAATGGGCGAAGCCGCTGTGCGGCTGGCGATCTCGGTCGATCGGGAGGAAGGCGACAGACTGGTCGCCGCCTACAAGCGTATGGCGCTGAGGGAGTTGTTGGAAGGGTAGAGACCACCCGTGCTTGGGGCTTGTACGGCAGCGCTGGCGATTAGCGAAGCCATTGGCGAGAGCGCCCCTCTCCCCGTCACTATACGGGGAGAGGATGCCGGCAGGCAGGTGAGGGGCAGCACTGGCCTATGACATTTGACGTCGCGAACCACCACCGAATTCTCAAGCGGGCTATCTGCTGATGGCTAATTTGCCGACGCTGGCGCTGCCCCTCATCCGCCTGCCGGCACCTTCTCCCCGTAGAGAGACGGGGAGAAGGGAGCTGTGGCCAACAAAAAACCCGCCACAAGGGCGGGTTTTTGATCTGTGAGGAGCCGATAAGGCTTAGAGGCCGAAGCCTTCGAAGCGCTTCTTGAACTTCGACAGGCGGCCGCCGCGGTCGAGCAGGGTCTGCTGGCCGCCGGTCCAGGCCGGGTGCGTGGTCGGGTCGATATCGAGGTTCATCGTATCGCCTTCCTTGCCCCAGGTCGAACGGGTCGAGTATTCGGTGCCATCGGTCATGACGACCTTGATGGTGTGGTAGTCGGGATGGATGTCGGCCTTCATTGTCGTGCTTCCTGGCTTATGGCACCTGCCGACGGGCCCGTGGCCTGCGTCGATGCGCCCCTTTTTAAAACTCGAAGCCGCAGCTATTGAAAAGCCACGGCTTCTAAAACGGTCGGCGAGCCTATACATCAGCCGGAATTGAATCACAAGGCCGCGGCGGGCGCATATTGAAAGCGCTCACCTGGAAGCGGCCAGAGGAAACGGTCATGGCGGATATCAGCGGCGAGCAAGACGAGCGCAGACGCTCGCTCGGGCCGCTCAGGCGCCTTTCTCCCTACATTGCCCGCTACCGCAAACTGGTCATCGGCGCCGTCATTTCGCTGGCCATCGCGGCGGCCACGACGCTGACGCTGCCGCTCGCCGTGCGGCGTATGATCGACCACGGTTTCAGCGCTTCCAGCACCACTTTCATCGCCGAATATTTCGCCGCTTTGGTGGCGATGGCTGCCCTTCTGGCGGCGGCATCGGCCGGCCGCTACTATTTCGTCATCACGCTCGGCGAGCGGGTCGTTGCCGACATCCGCAGCGATGTGTTTTCGCATGTCACGACGCTGTCGCCTTCCTTTTTCGACACCGCCCAGTCAGGCGAGATCGTCTCGCGGCTTGCCGCCGACACGACGCAGGTCAAATCCGCCGTCGGCGCTACTGCCTCGGTGGCGTTGCGCAACGTCATCCTCGGCCTCGGCGCGGTGGCGATGATGGTCGTCACCAGTCCGAAACTGTGCAGCCTGGTGATCGCGGCCATTCCGCTGATCGTGCTGCCGCTGGTCGCCTTCGGCCGTTCGGTCCGGCGCCGGTCGCGGCAGGCGCAGGACACTTTGGCGCAGGCGACCGCCTATGCCAGCGAGCAGATCGGCGCGGTGCGCACGCTGCAGGCTTTCACCAACGAGACGCTGGTCACCGGGCGGTTTTCGGCTGCGGTGGAAGCCGCCTTCCAGGCGGCGCGCTCATCGATCTTCTCCCGCTCGCTGCTCACCTTCTTTGCCATTTTCATGATCTTTTCCTCCGTCGTGGCGGTGCTGTGGTTCGGCTCGCGCGATGTGCTTGCCGGCACGATGTCGCCCGGCACGCTCGGCCAGTTCCTGCTCTATTCGGTGTTTGCCGCCGGAGCGCTCGGCGCGTTGTCGGAAGTCTGGGGCGAGCTTGCCCAGGCGGCGGGTGCTGCCGAACGGCTGACCGAGATCCTCGACGAGACGCCAGCGATTCAGTCGCCCGCCAATCCGCTGCCGCTGCCGGCCAAGGCGAAAGGCGCGATCAGCTTCGACGACGTTTCCTTCTCCTATCCGGCAAGGCCCGACCGCGCCGCCGTCCATGGCTTGAGTTTCCAGGTCAAGCCGGGCGAGACGGTGGCGATCGTCGGTCCCTCGGGCGCGGGGAAAAGCACGGTGTTTTCGCTGATCCTGCGCTTTTACGATCCCGAGACCGGCCGTATCGCCATTGACGGCGTCGACGTGCGCGAGGCCGATCCGGCCGATGTCCGCGAGCGCATCGCCATCGTGCCGCAGGATGTCACCATTTTTGCGGCGAGCGCGCGCGACAATATCGGCTTTGGCCGGCCGGGCGCCTCGAATGCCGAGATCGAGGCAGCCGCCAGGGATGCGCTGGCCGACGAGTTCATCCTGAGGCTCGACAAGGGCTATGACAGCCAGGTCGGCGAGCGCGGCGTGACCTTGTCCGGTGGCCAGCGCCAGCGCGTGGCGATCGCCCGCGCCATCCTGCGCGATGCGCCGATCCTGTTGCTCGACGAAGCGACCTCGGCGCTCGACGCCGAAAGCGAAACGCTGGTGCAGACGGCGCTGGAGCGGCTGATGCAGGGCCGCACCACCATCGTCATCGCGCACCGGCTGGCAACGGTGTTGAAGGCCGACCGCATCCTGGTCATGGATGGCGGCCGCATCGTCGAGGAAGGCACACATCAGAGCCTGGTCGCCAAGGGCGGCATCTATGCGCGGCTGGCCAAGCTGCAGTTCGAAACCGGCGCCAGCGCCTTCAGAGGTGCGGCGGAGTAATCGTTGCTACGCAGATAGAGTTCAGCTGCGGGCAGGCTGGCGCCGCCCGCGCCGGACAGCGATGAATACCGGCACACCGACGAACAAGGTCAAAAGGAACATGCTGGCGATGATCTGTCGCTGTTGCGTGTCCGGATCGCTGACCTTCACTTCGGCGGTCGGCGGATCGATGTAGGTGAAGTCATACTCCCACTGAACGTCCTTTGAGATGTCCTCGACGGATTTCAGATAATCCGCAATGGCCGTGGCAGGAACTTCCCTCGCCAGCGTCTGCAAATTCCATTCCACCCGGAATTCGGTTGGTGTGTTGCTCCACGACGTCTTCAGCGACACATAGGGTGTCACGATGTTTTTTATTTCATCGCCGGAGAACCTCGCCTTGAGGTTGCGCACGGTCACACTGTGGCGACGGTAATACGGAGAGCCGAGGAATATGGGGCCGCGGCGGCCGACGATGGTCGGGGCCGGGAGATAATTGCCGAGATCCGCCGCCTGGATGGGGAAATTCTTGGCAAGATCGTTGGCCGCCAGCGCCTGCGTCGGCAGTGAGTAGCTTTCTTTCACGCTGACGACGTTGCCGTCGCGTCGATCCAGGATTTCCAGCTTTGCGACGCTTTGAATGCCCGAATACTGCTTGCTGTAATATTTAAGGTAGTTGTCCGACAGTTCGGTCAGCGACTGGCCAGCCAGCCTGTTGCGCACCGAATCGGCGTCGGCGCCTTCGTACATGGAAAAGACCGTCAGCGACAAAGGATCGCCCGGCTTCTCCGGAAAGTCGAATTCTTCGGCGACCTGGATCGATGGGCTGGTCAGTTCCGGGGTTGGCATCTTCTCCAATCCGCCGGTGCTGGAAAGCGGCAGCGCGAACCCATAATCGGCCTGCGCAAGATTGTATGCCTTGCCGCCCTGAAGATCGTTGGTGGCATCCAGCCAGTATGTCTGGGTTCCGATCTTCGCCTTGACGATGGCATGGTCGAAATCGCGCAGCGCCGGCAGGTGCTGGTCCAAGGCCCGCCCATGATCGAGATCGGCCAGGGCGACCTCGGCAGAAATGCCAAGTCGAACAAGCGACGAGGCAAGCAGCAATGCCTTGTCCTTGCAGTCGCCAAACCCGCTTTGCAGGACAGTCGCTGGATCGCGCGGAACGTAGGATCCCGCACCGATCGACAGGCTGACATAACGGATCTGGTCCTGCACCAGCCGCGTCGCCTGGATCAACCGGTCTTCGGCCACGGGATGCTTGACGGCGATGTCGTCTAGCTTGGCTGCGAAGTCGGCGGGAAAATCGGTCACCGGCCTGTAGTGGGACGCAATGGCGTCGACGACGCTTTGCCAGTTCGCGGTCGAGGCCACGTCGACGGAGCCCCAGGCCGGATACTGCGCCGGCAGGTTGTCCTCGACCTTCACCGGCTTCGGATTGCGGATCTCCCACAAGTAGACAGTGTCCGATTCCGACGACGAGATCGCCGGCTTGAGTTCCGTTCCCCTTGCCTTGATTTGAAGCGGCTGACTGGCAGGCCAGACGATGTTTGCACGGATGAGCGCCACCGGCTCTTCCCACTCCGTCGCAAAGCTGAAGAAGAAAAGATCCTTGCCGACAAGCGGCGTGACTTCGTAGGTCGTCGCATAGTCGACAATGTCGCCGACACGCACGTCTTCGACGTTGACATGGGCCGTCAGCCAGCCGTCGTACAGGCCTTTCTCGGCGTCCTTTTCCTGCCTGAAAATATCGAATTTCGTGCTTGCCAGCCGGTCGATCACGGCGCCATCGCGGATGATGCGCAGATGGTTCAAGGTGACTCTGTGCCGCGACGGATCGAACTGCAGGTTGATTCCGGCGCCCTGCTCGAGGCCTGGCCGGTCGACGATCTTGTAGACCGTGCGCGAGTATTGGTCGTAACCGCCGGTGCGGTGGACGATCTGGTCGTCCGAGAGCAGCCACGAGATGCCGTTCCTGATCTGGTCGGATCGGGTGGCGTCGGCCGAGGGAACATCGATCAGCCTGGTCCAGGACGGCGCTGGTCCGATAAGAACCACCTCGTCGGACAGGGCCGGAGAACTCAAGCTGATCAGAAAGAGGGCGAAGCCGATGAGCCGCCAGCAAGACTTGATCACACGAAAACCAATACAGGCCGACATCCAGCTTCGCCAACTCTAGACCGGTTCATCGTTTCACGGAAAACGCTGAACCGCTCCGCCCCTTTGTTTTGACGCAATTCCAAAAACAACTCTTTTTCAGAGGCTTTCCAGCAGAAGTAAAGCTCATCGGCCGATGTTTTTGGAGCCTGCGGCGGCCGGAACTAGTCGGCCCCGTAGCGCTGTTTCAGGTGACGGGTGAAATGCGCGGCGTTGAGCTTCTCGCCGGTGGCGCGTTCGAGCAGGTCGGGCGTCGACCAGCGCGAGCCCTGCGACCAGATCTTGCCGCGACGCCAGCCGTTGATGGCGGCGAAATTGCCCTTGGCCAGGTCGCCATCGGCGGAAGGATGCTCGCGTGTCAGCGCTGCCCATTGTTGCGCCGCCATCATCGCGCCCAGCGTATAGGACGGGAAATAGCCGAAGGCGGCACCTGGCCAATGCACGTCCTGCATCGGTCCGTCGGCCGGGTTGTCGATGGTCGACAGGCCAAGATACTCCCGCATCTTGGCGTCCCATGCCTCGGGCAGGTCGGCCGCCTGCAGCCGTCCCGAGACAAGCTCCTGCTCCAGCTCGTAGCGCAGGATGACATGCAGCGGATAGGTGACCTCGTCGGCGTCGACGCGGATCAGGCCGCGTTCGACCCGGTGCACATGCGGCAGGATGTCGTCGAGCGACCAGGCCTCGCCGAGATGCTTTTCGACCACCGGCAGCGCCCAACGCCAGAATTCGGGGTTGCGGCCGATCTGCTTTTCGACGAACAGGCTCTGGCTTTCATGCACCGCCATGCCGCGCGCCTTGCCGAGCGGCCAGTGCGCCCAGGCCTTCGGCAGGTTCTGCTCGTAGAGCGCGTGGCCGGTTTCGTGCAGCACGCCCATCAGCGCCGACAGGAAATCGGAGGTCTTGTAGCGCGTGGTGATGCGCACGTCGCTCGGCACGCCGCCGCAGAAAGGGTGATGCGACACCGACAGCGAGCCGTGGGTAAGGTCGAAGCCGACTGCCGCCATCATGGCAAGACCAAGCTCGCGCTGTTTATCGATCGCATAGCTGCCGGAAAGCGGCTTCAGCGGGTGCTTGGCCAGCCGTTCCTCCTGCACGGCCAGCGCTTGCGGCACGAAGCCTTTCAGAAACGTCTTCAGCTCAGTGAAGACCGGCGTGATGTCGGCCGCGCGGTTGCCGGGGTCGTACTGTTCCATCAGCGCGTCGTAGGGGGCGAGGCCGAGCGCGTCGGCGCGCAGCGCTGCCTCCTCGCGCACCAGTGCCACGACACCTTCGAGCGCCGGCAGAAAGCCGGCCCAGTCGTTCTTGGCGCGCAGGTCACGCCAGAGCTGCTCGGAGCGCATGCGCGCCACCGTCTGGCGCTCGACGAACTCGACCGGCAGGCAGGTCAGGTTGGTGTATTGCCGGCGCAATTCGCGGACCGCCGCCTGCTGCTCCTCGTTCAACGCCTCCTGTTCAGCGGCCGCGAGCCAGTCGGCGATCTCCGGCGCGGTTGCCCGGGCATGCAACATGCCGGCCAGGGAAGACATGGCTTCGGCGCGTTTCTCGCCGCCACCGACGGCCATGTGGGTCGCCTCGTCGGCGCCGAGGATGGCGAGCGCATGTTCCAGCGCTTCGAGCTTGTGGCCGAGGTCATCGAGTTTTTGGAAGGACATGGCAGGTTCCGCGTTTTGGACGGCGGGAAAAGATACCAATGCGCCAGGCTTGGCAACCCTCAAAGGTTGCTCTCGCCGATGCAGCTTGCACAGGTAAGGGCGTGCGTGGAATGCTTGCCGGCGGCGCAACACCGCCATGAGGGGAGCGTAGGATGATCGGCAATATTCTGGTCGGGCTGGTGGCCTTGATCCACCTCTATATCGTCTACCTGGAGATGGTGTTGTGGGACACGCCGCGTGGCCACAAGGCGTTCAACCTCAAGCCGGATTTCGCGAGCGCCTCGAAGGTGCTGGCCGCCAATCAGGGGCTCTACAACGGCTTCCTTGCCGCCGGGCTGATCTGGGGCCTCTATCTCGGCGCGGCGGGATTCCAGATCAAGGTGTTCTTCCTGCTTTGCGTCGCCATCGCCGGGCTCTATGGCGCGGCGACCGCCAGCAGGAAAATCCTGTATATCCAGACCGTGCCGGCGGTGGTTGCGCTCGTCGCGCTCTGGCTCGGCTGGTGACAAAAAAAGACGCCCTTGGAGCCAAGGGCGTCAGACAGTCCCTTGCTCACTCTTGGGATATCGGAGCGGACCTCAGCCGTTCGGATAGTGGCCGCCGTCGGAGCCATCGCCCATCAGGAAGCCGCTGCCGGTATCGACCATCAGCTTCTGGTTGACGTTATCGAGGCGGCGCAGCAGGTCGTGATACTGCGTGGCCGGGATCCTGCCATGATCCGATCCGGCGACCCGTTCGGCGGCCTGGCTGATATGCGCCGCGCGCTGATGAAGCCGCTGCGCTTCTGAAGTCGAGATGGTCTTTGCCTCGCGCGCGTCGGTGATGCCCTGTTCGACGCCCTGCACCTGCTCAATGAGGCCGGTCACGCGCGGACCGGTCATGTCGGTCGGGTCGCTGGCGTCGAGGGCGCCCTTGTGATGTCCGGCGGCATAGGCGCCGGCGAGCGGAACGGCGATCAGTAGTGTGGTGAGGGCTGCAGTCCTGAGAGTCTTCAAAGTACGCATGATGTGCGTCTCCTCCTGCTGTGGAAGGGGCAAGCGCTTTCGCTCAGCCTTCCGGGGCGGGCCGTCGGGTTCCGTCGCGTCGCGATGGGAGGCATCGCCGGCGGGTCTCGGCCCTGCGCGGCAAATTAGGAGCCCGGAAACGCGAAGTGTAATTAAAAAAAGATAATGTTTTCAGGCCTTGCCGAGGCTGCCTTGCGCCCTAGAGTTGAGCCGGCGAACAAATTCGCGTGACTAAAAATCACCGTTCGGTGAGCTTCAGTTCAATGCGGCGATTCTTGTTGCGGGCGTCTTCGGTGTCGGCGGGGTCGAGCGGCTGGAATTCGCCGAAGCCGGCGGCGACCAGCCGGTTGGCGGGCACGCCGTTTTCAATCAGGAACTTGACCACCGAGGTCGAACGCGCCGTCGACAGTTCCCAATTGTCGCGGTAGCGGCCGGTGCCGGACAGCGGCTTGTTGTCGGTGTGGCCGTCGACGCGCAGCACCCAGTTGATCTCCGGGGGGATTTCCTTCTGCAGTTCGATGATGGCGTCGGCGAGCTTCTTCATCTCGACCTTGCCGGCATCGTTGATCACTTCGGAACCGGTCGGGAACAGCACTTCCGACTGGAAGACGAAACGGTCGCCGACGATGCGGATGTTCTCGCGGTCGGCGAGTATTTCGCGCAGGCGGCCGAAAAAGTCGGAACGGTAGCGATTTAGTTCCTGCACGCGCTGCGCCAGCGCGACGTTCAGCCGACGGCCGAGATCGGCGATCTTGGTGTTGGAATCGCGGTCGCGGGTTTCAGACACATTAAGGGCATCCTCGAGCGAACCGATCTGCTTGCGAAGTGCTGCGATCTGCTGGTTGAGGATCTCGACCTGGCTCAGCGCCTGCTGGCTGATCTGGCGCTGGTTGTCGAGTTCGCCGCCCAGTTGAGCCGCACGCTGATTGGCGGCGTCGCCGGCGCCTGCACCTTGCGCCAGCAATTGTTCCAGCCGGCTCTTTTCTGCTTCCGCCGCCGACAGCGACGCCTGCAGATTGGCCAGCGAATCATCCTTGTCCTGCGTGCTTGAACGCTCCAGCGCCAGAAGCTGGGTCAGTTCGTTGATCTGCGAGTTGAGGCGTGTGAGCGCGGTATCCTTGCCCGAGAGTTCGCGGCCGAGCAGGAATTGCGCCAGCACGAAGACGGTGAGCAGAAACATGATGGCGAGCAGCAGTGTCGACAGCGCGTCGACGAAGCCCGGCCAATAGTCGATGCGGCGGTCGGTGCGCCGCTTGGCGAGCGCCATGTTAATGGACCCCGGGCTTCTTCAGGGCGTCGGCGATCTTTTCCAGCGTGTTGCGCATCGCCTTCTGCTCGTCCGACTGGGCTTCGACCCAGTCGCGCATGATCTGCTGCTCGGAGCGCATGTTCTTGACCAGGCCGGAAATGCCGTCGGCGAGATTGGCCATGGCGGTGGCGACGCGCGGATTGGAGCCGCCGCCGTTTTCCTGCATGCTGCGCAGCCGTTCCGACAAAAGGCGGATCTCGTCGGAAGGTTCGCTCTTGGCCGGATCGGCAACGACGATGTCGGAGGAGAGATCGGTGACCGAAGACAGCCAGTTTTCAAGCTCGGTGTAGAAACGGGTCTGGGCGCGGCCGGCCTGCAGGTCGAGGAAGCCGAGCACCAGCGAACCGGACAGGCCGAAGAGCGAGGACGAGAAGGCGGTGCCCATGCCGGCCAACGGTGCCGACAGCCCCTGTTTCAGCGAATCGAGCACGGCGGCGGCGTCACCGGTGCCGGGATCGAGCGATTCGATGGTCTCGCGGATCGAACCGATGGTGTTCAACAGGCCCCAGAAGGTGCCGAGCAGGCCGAGGAACACCAGCAGGCCGACGAGGTAGCGCGAGGTGTCGCGGCTTTCGTCAAGGCGGGTGGCGATCGAATCCAGCATGGTGCGCATCGAGGAGGTCGAGAAGGCCACTGTCGAGGAACGGCCGATCATCGCCTTCATCGGCGCCAGCAGCACCGGTTCGGTGGTTTCGGAACCGGCGCGGAAGGAATTGACCCAGCGCACCTCGCGAAACAGCCGTCCGACCTGGGTGAAGGCAAGCAGGATGCCGACCACCAGCACGCCGACGATCAGGCCGTTAAGACCAGGATTGCTGCCGAAAGCGGTGGAAATCTGGCGGGTGAGGATGGCGGCGATGAAGGCGACGATGACCAGGAAGATGACCATGGTCAGGAGGAAAACCTGCGGGCTCGACAGTTTGTGCGGATCGTACATCAGGACATCAGAGCGTCTGCCCACGCCGAAGGATCTGAGAAAAGCCATCCGTGCCCCGTTTCCGATGCTCTTTATTTGCCTTGACGCAATTCCGAACGGGAAACCGCTCACACTTTCCCTGGAACTGCTCCAGTGCCGCCGATCACGTAATTCGCGACTCTAAACGGAATTGTGACCAAATTGAATGGCGCTTGGCAATATTGCCCGACAGATCGGGCGGCGCTCCGCCGTTTAGAGGCGGTTGATGACCAGGCAGTCGACCATGGCGGCAAGATGCAGCCCGGCGCCGGTGATGACAAAGCCGTGCCAGACGGCATTGTGGAAGCGCAGCCCCTTCCACGCGAAGAAAATGACGCCGCAGGAATAGACGATGCCGCCGGCGACGATCAGCGCGATCGACGTCGTCGGCAATGTCGCGACCAGCGGCTTGACCAGAACGATGCCGCTCCACCCGATGGCGAGATAGAAGACGATGGCCAGGCGGTCGAAGCGGCCAGGCAGAAATACTTTTATGGCGATGCCGGTCACGGCCGCGGTCCAGACAAGGACAATCATCGGCAGCGCCAGCGGCGAGCCGTCGAGCTGGGCCAGAAAGGGCGTGTAGGTCGCCGCGATCAGGAGATAGATCGCCGCATGGTCGAAGCGCCGCAAGATCCATTTCGCCGGCGATGTCACCGGCCACAGATTGTAGGTGAGCGAAACCGACAGCACGGTCAGCAGCGACACCACAAAGAAGACAGCGGCGACGTATTCGCCGGGACCTGCATGGAAAGCGGCCAGTGCCAGCAAGGCCGAGCCCGCCGCTATCGCCAGCACGATGCCGACCGCGTGCACAATGCCGTCGGCGATCATCTCCGCGCGCGAATAGTGCCAGCGCCCGACAAAGGGGATTTCAATTGGCGATTCAGGCGGGGAAAGCGGTGTCATCGAAAATCCTGCATCAGCCCATATCTGGGCGGTCGTCACGCAGTATTTCAAGCTTTGGTTGCGGTTTTACGACTGCGGCGCTTCAGCGCGCTGCCCCAGCATGCACAGTGATCAGCGTGCAGAAAGCGGCTTCTTCACAGCCTTGAGCAGCGCGCGCTGAATGACTTCGTTGCCGGCAACGACCGAGCCTGCCTCCAGCATGTCCTGGCCGCCATCCACGTCGGAGACGAAGCCGCCGGCTTCGCGGATCAGGAGCAGGCCGGCGGCGATATCCCAGGCCGACAGGCCGGTTTCCCAGAAGCCATCCATGCGCCCGGCGGCGACATAGGCGAGATCGAGTGCGGCCGAACCCAGGCGGCGCACGCCCGAGACTTCGGCCATCACATTGCGCAATTCGACCAGGAAATTGCCGTGCTGGCCGCGTCCGAGATGCGGCACGCCGCAGCCGATGACGCAGTCGGTGAGCTTGCTGCGGCCGGCAACGCGCAGCCGGCGGTCGTTCATGAAGGCGCCGCCGCCGCGCTCGGCGGTGTAGAGCTCATCCATTGCCGGATTGTAGATCACGGCGGCGACGAGCTGGCCCTGGCGCTCGAGCGCGATCGAGATGGAAAAGATCGGGATGCCGTGCAGGAAATTGGTGGTGCCGTCGAGCGGGTCGACGATCCAGCGGTGCTGGTCGTCATCGCCCTCGACCACGCCGCGCTCCTCCATCAGGAAAGCATAGCCCGGCCGCGCCTTCGATAGTTCGGCAAACAGGATGTCCTCGGCCTTGCGGTCGGCTTGGCTGACATAGTCGCCCGGCCCCTTCATCGACACCTGCAGGTTCTGCACCTCGCCGAAGTCGCGCGACAGCGAGCGGCCGGCCTTCATGGCGGCCTGGACCATGACATTGAGAAGTGCGGAGCGTGCCATCGTATCTGTTCCTGCCTACGTACATTAGTCTTGATGCATGTCGGTGACCCAAAACCGGGGCCACTTTTGGGCGACATGCATCAGTCTGCGCGGCGCATGTAGGTGAGTTCGTTGGTGTCGACGACGATGCGTTCGCCGGCGCCGATGAATGGCGGTACCAGCACGCGGATGCCGTTTTCCAGCACCGCCGGCTTGTAGGAAGACGCGGCCGTCTGGCCCTTCACCACCGGGTCAGCTTCGGTGATGGTCAGCGTCACCTGGTCGGGCAGCGAAATGCCGATCGGCCTGTCCTCATAGAGCTGGACGGTCACCATCATGCCGTCCTGCAGGAAGGCGGCGCGGTCGCCGACAAAATCCTTCGCCAGTTCGAGCTGCTCGTAACTCTGCGTGTCCATGAACACCAGCGCGTCGTCTTGTGCGTAGAGGAAGGAAAAATCCTTCAGATCGAGCCTGATCTGCTCGACAGTCTCGGCCGAACGGAAGCGCTCGTTGAGCTTGGTGCCGCTGATCAGGTTCTTCAGTTCGACCTGGTTGTAAGCGCCGCCCTTGCCGGGCTTGACGGTGTTGGTCTTGACCGCCACCCAGAGGCCGCCATCGTGCTCGATGACATAGCCGGGACGGATTTCGTTGCCATTGATCTTGGCCATGATGATGTTGATCCGGGAATGAGATGGTCGCTGGACAAGCGATTTTGGGCTCCCAAGACCACAAATCACCCGAAGAGGCAAGGGAGCGGGCAGGTTGGCGCCGGTCGGAAGGCATCGATACGCGCAAGTCGGGCACCGGATGCGGCGCCGACGCAGGCTCGATCAGCCGTGCTGATTGACAACTGAGCCGACCGCCTCGGCGATGGCCTCGGCGACCTTCGTCAGCCGATGGATGTGCGGCGATCGCAGGACGACGACCTGCATGGAGAGGTCAAGTGTCTCCGTTTCGACAAGTGTCACGCCCTGCGGCAGCTGTCTGCCGAAAAGGCGCATTGGCATCAGGCCAACACCAAGGCCGCGGCGCACCCATTCCAGCTGCATGGCCGGGTCCTGGATTTCGGCGGCAATGGATAGTCTGCGGCGGTCATCGCCAAGAGCGACAAGCAAAAGCTGGCGCGCATCGCATGGCGCCGGGCTCAAAATCCAGGCTGCATTTTTGAGGTCGGATATCTGCCCCGCCTGCTCGCTAGTCACGACGCCGAGACGTTCGATGCCGATACAGGCATCGCCGTGCTCGCTGCCGCCCGCGCGCAGCACGATGGCGAGGTCGATCTGCCCGCGGTCGAACTGATCGACCAGCTCGGCGCTCCAGCCGGTCTTGAGCCGCAGCGACACTTTCGGGAACATCGCCGTAGCGTTGGCGATGGCCTCCGCCACGTCCCGGTCGGAGAGGCCATGGGCGAGGCCAAGGCGAAGCAGGCCTTCCGGCTCGGCCTTTCGGGCAAAGGATTTCAGCGCCTCCACTGAAGCGAGAATATCGCGGCCGCGCGCCAGAACTTCCAACCCAGCAGGGGTCAGTTGAGGCGGCTTTTGCCGGCGGTCGAGCAGCGTGACGGCCAGCATGTCCTCCAGCCGCTGGATCTGCCTTGTGACGGCGGGCTGCGTCAGCGGCAGGCGCCGGGCGACTTTCTGGATCGAGCCCTCCTCGGCAAACAAGGCAAGCGTGCGCAGTTCCTCAAGCATCACCGTGTCCATGTCTTGTAGGCATAATCATTCTAAATATTATGAATTTGAAATCCGCCGCCTGGCAAGCGATTTTCCTTTCAAACGAAAGGACGACGAAAATGAAGGCAATCGAACTCCAGGGTCCGGGCGGCATCGACAGTCTCAAGATGGTCGAGCGGCCAATGCCGGAACCGGGCCGCCAGGAGATGATCATCAGGGTCAAGGCCACGGCGCTCAATTACCGCGATGTCGAGATCGCGCGCGGCAGCTATCACACCACATTCCCGTTGCCGCTGGTGCCGCTTTCCGACGGCGTCGGCGAAGTCGTTGCCGTTGGCTCCGAGGTCAGCCGCTTCAAGATCGGCGACCGGGTCTGCGGCACGTTCTGGCAACGTTGGGCCGGCGGCAGCTTCGCCATGGCCGAACCCTCATATCAACGCGGCGGTCCGATCGATGGCTTGCTCAGCGAGTTCGCCCGGCTGGACGAACAGGCGGCTGTCATTGTCCCGGCACATCTCAGCGATGTCGAGGCGGCGACATTGCCTTGCGCCGCCGTCACCGCCTGGCATGCGTTGTTCACGGAAGGCAACCTCAAGCCAGGCGAAACCGTGCTCAGCCTCGGCACTGGCGGTGTGTCGTTGTTTGCCGTGCAATTCGCAAAGGCAGGCGGCGCACGCGTCATCGTGACGTCGAGCAGCGATGAGAAACTTGCCCGGGCGAAAGAGCTCGGCGCGCATGACGGCGTCAACTACCGCGACACTCCGGACTGGTCATCGGCCGTGCTGGCGCTGACCGATGGCCGCGGCGCCGATCACATCATCGAAGTCGGTGGTCCACAAAGTTTCGCGCAGTCACTCAAGGCGTCGGCGCGCGGCGCCCAGATCAATGTCATCGGCTATCTCGGCGGCAGCGAAGGGGCGATCAATCCGCTCGACATCTTCCGCCGCCAGGTGAAAGCACGCGGCATTCCGGTCGGCTCGCGCGAATCCTTCGAGGCCATGAACCGGGCACTTGCCGTCAACCGGCTGCGGCCGGTGATCGACCGGGTCTTTCCCTGGGCAGAGGCAGCAAAGGCCTTTCGCCATCTCGAACATGGCTCACCTTTCGGCAAGGTCGTGCTCGATCATGTCAGGTGAATTCGCGGTCAGGGCAAGCGGTTGGCCTTCTGCAAGGCCTGCTTGGTCTGATCGTCGGTCAGCCCTTGCAGGAAATCGTCCATCTGCGGATCGATGAGGCCGGCGCGGCGGGCGACCACATACCAGGCTCCGGCCAGGATCAGATCTGGATCGGTGCCGATGCCGCCCATATAGAGCTTTGCCAGCCGGTTCTGGGCGGCGACGTTGCCGCCTTCGGCAGCCTGCTTCATCCAGTTGAAGCCGGATTTCAGGTCGCGAACACCGCCGCGGCCCTCGATCATCCAGGCGGCAAGATCGATCTGCGCGGTGTCGTAGTTCTGCCTGGCGGCTTGCGCCAGCAGGCTGCGCGCGAGGGCATCGTCGCGCGTCTTGCCGCCGACGCCATTGGCATAGACCTGCGCCATCGCATACTGGGCGTCGGCAAGCCCGGTCGCCGCGGCGCGCTCATAATAGGGCACCGCCCTGGCGATGCCGGCATCGCCAGGATCCTGCTGCACCAGCAGCTGCGCGAAGTTGAACTGCGCCAGGCGGTTGCCGGCCTCGGCGGCTGCCTGCATCAGGGCGTAGGCGCCCTTCTCGTCCTTCTTGACGTAGCGGCCATCGAGCAGCATCAGCGCATACTGGAACTGCGATTCAGGTATCCCCTGTTCGGCGGCCTGCGCGTACCATTTGGCGGCCTCGGCAGGGTTGAGCGGTACGCCCAGCCCGCGCGACAGGATCTCGGCGACCAGCGTTTGCGCCGCCGGGTCGCCATTCTTGGCCCGCACCAGCGCCAGATTGTAGGCGGTCTTGTAGAGGCCGCGCTGGAAAGCGCCATAGGCGGGGTCCGCCGGCTTGGCGCCGAAACGCTCGGGGTTGATGGCGTCGGCCGACGGCAGCGGCGCGGTCGTCGCGGGCTGCGGCAGCGGAGTCTCGATCGGCTTGTCGACATGAACGCCGGAATCCGTGGTGCCGGCCTTTGGGGCGCCCGGATCCGGCGCGCTGATGGCGGGTGCGCTGGTGTCGGGCCTCGGCTGCGGCAGCGGCACGGTCTCCGCCGCCATCGCTGCCCCGCTCATCAATGCCGCAACGAGAACCGCGAGAGGAAGTCCGGGACGGCGCACGTCAGTCCTCGAAGCGCGGCGCGGTTTGATCGAGCAGTGCATTGGCGGCAACAATCGCCGCTGCGGGATCGGTGCCATCGGCGAAGACGGCGCTGGACATCGCCACGAATTCGGCGCCGGTGTCTGCTACCGCCTCGATAGAGGCGAGGTCCGATCCGGCCATGACGATGCAAGGGATCTGGATCATGTCGGCCCACCAGCGGCCGAGCGACAGGTTGCGTGGATGCGGCTCCGGCTTGTTGTCGTAGCCGAAGCGGCCGAAGAAGATGTAATCGGGCCTGGTTTCGCCGAGTTCCAGCGCGTCGTCGCGGGTCTTGGCGCCGCCGGCGCCGACCATCATCTTGCCTTGGAAGTGCTCGATGGTCTCGGCGAGTGCGTCCTTGGAAACCTCGACATGGATGCCGTCGGCCTGGACGCGGCCGGCAATGCGGGTGTCGCCGGCGATGATGACGGCGATGCCGGCCGCCTGCGCCGCCGGCACGATCTGTTCGGCGAAGGCCTGGAAAGCAGCCTCGTCCATGCCGTTCTCAGGCAGGATCAGCGAAGCGACGTCACCGCCCTCGAAGGCCGCGGCAATGCGTTCGGCCGGCGCGTCCTTGGGCGCGATCAGCACGATGCGGCAGCGGTTGGGGGGTGTTGCGTCGTTCATTGGCTTTCGATCTCGGATTTCGCCTATGCCGGGCGAAGATGGTTGGATTGCGGCATAGAGCAAAGCGCCAGGATTGAACAGGCGCTAGCTGTCAGGCGACAATCGCTGTTCGGAACGAAGAGCGTTGCTGGCTTTCATGATGAGGTCAAACACCTTCGAAGGCGCTTCGATGCCAAGAAATTGCGGGACGGGGTCAAAAGCTGGAGACCAGGCGCCCGTCCTTGAATTTCCGAAGAAAGATGCTGCGGGTCCGAAACGCAAATTGCCACGCCTTGCTTCCGCGCCCGTCATTTGGATATCGGGAAGACGCTCAAGATCGATCGATATGAAGTTGGAGAAAGGGGCGGTTCGCATGATGAGAATGCGCTTGTCGGTGACTGCGTAAGCGATGCGTCGTCTCACCCATGCGTCGACGGCAAACCTGCCAAAGACGAAGAAGAGACCAATGCAGACGAACATGCCTCCCCACGCATAGAAGAAAACCGGGGTGCCTTGGCTTGCCGCCATGTAGGTCCAGAAAATTGCAAACCCGCACCACAGCAGGCTGAACGGTATGAGAAACATATCGCTGCTGGTGAACAATATGCCCTGCGCGGGAAGGCCGCTCCACAAGATGCGTTCGTGGGGCAACAGCCGTCTCTGAAAGATTCCGACGTCCACGCCACCACCCATCGCATGCGCCTAGGCTTTCATCGCATGACTTCTGCTGGCGGTGCAAATCCCCGGCGCATTATCAGCTGACGTGGGCGTTTTGCGCCGGCGTTTTTGACTTCCACAGCGCCCAGCCGAGGTTCATGCCGGCGGCGGCAATCAAGATGGCGGCGGCGCCGACAAGCTGGGCCGGATGCAGCCGGTGGCCGAAGGCAACGACATCGACCAGGATCGCCACGACAGGGTAGATGAAGGACAGCGACCCCTGCAGATGCGTCGGCAGTTTCTGGATGGCGCCATACATCAATATGTAGACCAGCCCGGTGTGGACGACGCCAAGGGTGACCAGCATGGCCCAGCTCCAGCTGTCGGCTGGCAAATGGGCGAGGTTGGCAAAGGGCGCCAGCATGACGACGCCGACGCAGACCTGGATCAGCGCGATCAGATGCGGCGGGGTGCCTTTCAGCTTCTTGGCGACGATTGCCGCGACAGCCCAGAAGAAGGCCGCGCCAAGTGCCATGCCGATGCCGGTGACATAATCGGTGCCGGTGATGCCCGCGTCAGGCCCTGTCTGCACGATCAGCAGCATGCCGGCGAAGGCGATGCCGAGCCAGGTCAGCTTGGTCAGGGTCAGCCGCTCGCCGAAGAACAGCGCGCCGAAGCCGACCAGCATGAAGGGCTGGGTGTTGTAGACCGCTGTGGCGATCGAGATCGAGGCGCGGGAAAACGCGCTGAACAGCAACAGCCAGTTGATCACGATGGCCGCGCCGCCGAGAGCGGCAATGGCAACAATGCGAAGCGTCAGCCTGCCGCGCAGCAGCCCGAGGGCTGCACAGGTGACCAGCAGCGCCACAGCGCCGAAGGCGCAGCGCCAGAACACCACGTCCATGACGGGCTGGCCCGACATGACGACGAACCAGCCGATCGTGCCGATGATCGTCATCGCCGCCGTCATCTCGATCGTGCCGCGCACCGTGCTGTCCATGACAATACCTCTGATATCCGTTGAGGTATGATAATCTCATGCGGTCCTGAGGGTTTATATGCCTTATGAAAGGTGATATACGGTGATAGCCTAATTTAATAAGGCTAACTCTGCCTTTTGTGAGGGAATGAAAATGCTGGACGAGTTGGACAGAAAGCTTCTCGACATCCTGATCCGGGATTCCAGAACCTCGTTGAAGGATCTGGCGCAACAGGTCGGGTTGTCGTCGCCGAGCGTCTCCGAGCGGCTGCGGCGGCTGGAGGAACGCGGTGTCATTCGCGCCTTCACCGTCGAGATCGATCCGGAGGCGTTGGGCTATCCGCTGCAGGCGATCGTGCGGGTGCGGCCGCTGCCGGGCAAGCTGCATATCGTGCAGAAGCTGATCGAGGAAATCCCGGAATTCGGCGAGTGCGACAAGGTCACCGGCGACGACTGTTTCGTGGCCCGGCTTTATGTGCGTTCGATGGGCGAGCTCGACAAGCTTCTCGACCGCATCGCCGACAAGGCGGAAACCAGCACCGCCATTATCAAGGCGCAGCCGATCCGGCGCCGCCCGCCTCCACTTGGGTAAGCGTCGTTTTAGCTAAAGCTCCAGCTTGTAACCGATGTGGCTGGCCTTGAAGCCGAGCCGGTCATAGAAGCGGTGCGCGTCGTGGCGGCTCTTGTTGGTGGTCAGCTGGACAATTTTGCAGCCGCGTTCGCGGCACTGTTCGACCGCCCATGCCAGCAGGCGTTGCCCCAGCCTTTCGCCGCGCCGGTCAGCAGCGACGCGGACAGCCTCGATCTGGCCGCGCAAGGCGCCTTGCAGCGATAGGCCGGCAAGGTAAGTGATCTGCAGCGTGCCGATCACCGTACCGTCGTCCGTCATGACGGCAAGAAACTGTTTTGGGTCCGCGTCGATGGCGGCAAAGGCGTCGCGATAGGCCTTGGCGAGTGGCTCGGTGGCGTCCTCGCGGCTGCTGCCGAGCGGATCGTCGGCGAGCATGGCGACAATGGCAGGCAGGTCGGCTGCGTCGGCGCGGCGGATGTGGAGTTCGCTCATTGTCAAAAACCTGGGGTCAAAACCTGATGCATCGGGATGGCGCCCTTATGCATCGCCGGCAATCTTGCCGCAAATCCCGAACGGTCAGGTTACAGACAGTTGATGACCGACATCGTCCTGCCGGAATTTTCGCTGTCGCGGCGCACGGATTTCTGGGTTATTGCAGGTCACCATCTTCCCTCCAGCCTCATTCTCCTCATGTCAGGTCTGCTCGCCGATCCGTGGTTCTATGCCGCCGCCATTCCGGCGGTTATTCTCGTCGGCCTGTCGAAAGGCGGCTTCGGCGGCGCTGTCGGCTTTGTCGGCGTGCCGCTGATGGCGCTGGCCATGCCGCCGGTGCAGGCGGCGGCCATCCTGCTGCCGATCCTGTGCCTGATGGACATCGTTTCGGTGTGGACGTGGTGGGGCGTCTATGACCGCAAGATGCTGGTCGACATGATGCCGGGCGCGGTGATCGGCATTGGCCTGGGCTGGCTGACGGCGGCGCTCGTGACTGAAGAGATGGTGCGGCTGATCGTCGGCGCGGTCGCGCTGATCTTCGTGCTGCGGTGGCTTTACCTGCAATTCCGCCACGGTTCCGACCATGCGGCGGCGCCCAACCGCATCGCCGCCGCCTTCTGGGGCACGGTCGCCGGCTTCACCAGCTTCGTTGCTCATGTCGGCGGCCCACCCTTCCAGGTCTATGCGCTGCCGATCAGGCTCGATCCGAAGGTGCTGTCGGGGACATCGGCGATCTTTTTTGCCGCCACCAATGCGCTGAAGCTGATCCCCTATTTCGCCCTCGGCCAGTTCGACACCGCCAATCTGACGGCGTCCGCCGTGCTGATGCCGCTGGCGCCGCTGGCCACCATTGCCGGCGCCTGGCTGGTGCGGCGCATGCGGCCGGAGATCTTCTATCCCTTCACCTATGCGACCGTGGCCGTGGTCGCGGTCAAGCTGCTGTGGGACGGGATCGCCGGCCTGATGTAGATGCGCGCGAGGCGACCGTACCGCCGCCGCCTCGGTCTTAGACGGCGCTCGGCACGAGGCGGCGACTGCCGTCAAAGGCCAGTGCGGCGCCGGCGATGACAACCAAAATCATGCCGGCGAGAATACCGATGTCGTGCTCAGTCGGCTTGAGCACCATGTCCGCGATGACGACCAGCATCACTGCATAGTCGAAGCGTGCCACGCTCGTCATACGCTGGCCCATGGCAAGGACAGCAGGTGACATGCCCTCCTTGGCGATTACGGCGCCCATGCGCTCGCCGATCGGTTTGAAGACGAACATGCCGATCGAAAAGGTCGTGGCGTAGCCGACGAGGCCGATGACAATCCACAGATCGGTGAACCCCACCCAGAAGCTGCACATGATGACGCCGAAGATCAGGGTCAGCATCGACATCGGTGCGAAAAATTTGCCGCCCAGCTGTCCGCTGGCACGTATCGTCTGCAACTTTTCCTCGATGTTGCCGGCACGCTCGGCAAGCATGCCGAGCAGGAACAGCACGAACCCACCTCCGACCCACAAGGTGGCCGTAACGATGTGGAAGAATTTGACGATCGAATACCAGTCCATGGTTTGCTCCTAGGTGTTCCGATGATCTGCGGCCGAGCGGTTTGCGCCGACCGTTTCAGAGGAGCGGGCGTTTAGCGCAACGCATGTTTCGGAACGATGTCGCGTCGACGCTCCAGCCTGTTACCGCCGTGTCGTCGGGCAAAAGACCATTGCTGTCGTCCATTTCTGGCTGACGGCAATCAGCGGCATCGCGCTAGGCTTTTGTGCGGGAATGCTGCTGTTCGCCTTCATTTCCCTGCGGGCGGCCTGGAAGAAGGCTTGAGCAAGCTGACGATCAGGTCCCGCGGGCCGTTGTGCTGATACGGCACAGAAGGGCAGCGGTCGATCAAGAAATATCCGCGCCGTTAAGGGTTCATTAAGCTTTACAGGTGTTTACTATGTCCATCCAGTTATCTGGATTCTTACCGAGTGGTTGGAGCCACTTCGTTTGACGCCTCCCTGTTAAACTCCTGAGAGCCGCCTTATCCGCGGCTCTTTTTTTGTCCGCATTTTGGGCCGTTAGAGCATGATGCCGAAAAGTGTGAAGCGGTTTTCTCGGACAAACGAGAACCGTTTGTCCAGGCATTATGCTCTGCGTTTTGACTTAGAGGCGGATTCAGATTTCAGGTGGATCCGACCTGAAATCATCCGGCTCTAGCGCCCATCCGCCGGCGTTAACCGTTTGTTAAACATGTGCTTGCCTTCACCGGCGGCGAAGCGCATTTTCAAGCCTCAGTCATCTAGGGTGCCGGCGTGACGGCGAAGAGCCGAATCAGCCGACGGGGCAGTGCAGGGGCGTACGATGAACGAGCCTTCGAAGGGCATCGCGAAAACCATCAAACTGGCGGAACGCCGGGTTTTCTCCCAATCCTTCAAACCGCTTTACCAGGAGGGCATGGGCCTGGTCGAGCAGGCAGCCGAATATCTCGACGGCAAGGGCCGGGCCGAGGCGAAAAAGCTGTCCAGGCTGGCAGCGACGCTCTATGCGGCCGAATCGATGCGGCTGACCACAAGGCTGATGCAGGTTGCCTCCTGGCTGCTTTTGCAGCGAGCGGCAAACTCCGGCGAGATGACCCGCGACCAGGTCGCTTCGGAGAAATCCAAGGTGCGCCTCGACACCGCGTCGGCGCATGACGAGGCGGTCGGTTGGAACGAACTGCCGAAGGATTTCCTCGACCTCGTCACCCGTTCGCTGCGCCTGCAGGCACTGGTGCGCCGCATGGACGAGGAGATCTATGGCGGCGCGTTTACCGAGACGCCGTCCGCCGTCCGCCGCGTCAATCCGGTTTCCGACCAGATCACGCTGCTGAACACGGCTTTCGCCCGGGGCTAACAGACTGCTTGATAATTCTACTCCGACGGGCATCTGAAGCGGTTTTCTGCGCTTCCGGTGCTCACGTACTCAAGTACGCTCCGCTCCGGTTCTCGAAAACCACCCCAGCTGTCTCGTCAGAGCGAATTCTCAAACAGCCTGTAGCTCCCGTTTCCGGTTTGTTCACATTTCGCTGGCATCGCTGTCCGCCGGAGGTAGACTTGGCGGATGGGGGAAGCGATTCGCATCATCGGTATCGACCCGGGGCTGAGGCGCACCGGCTGGGGCATCGTCGAAAGCCTAGGCAACTCGCTTCGCTTCGTAGCGTCGGGCACCGTGCGCTCCGACGACAAGGCGGCGCTGGCGACACGGCTCTGCCAATTGCATGACGGGCTGGCCGAGATCCTGCACGCGGCCATGCCGCACGAAGCGGCCGTCGAGCAAACCTTCGTCAACAAGGATGCGGTGGCGACGCTGAAGCTCGGCCAGGCGCGCGGCATAGCCATGCTGGTGCCGGCGCGCGCCGGCCTTGTCGTCGCCGAATATGCCCCCAATGCCGTCAAAAAGGCGGTGATCGGCGTCGGCCATGGCGACAAGAAGCAGATCCACATGATGGTCAAGGTGCTGTTGCCGAAAGCCACTTTCGACACCGAACATGCCGCCGACGCACTGGCCATCGCCATCTGCCACGCGCATCACCGGCAAAGCGTCGCCTACCGGATGGCGGCGTTGGCATCATGAAAGGCTATTGAGCATGATAGGCAAGCTCAAGGGCACACTCGACGAGATCGACGAGGATTTCTGCCTCGTCGACGTACATGGCGTCGGCTATGTCGCCTACTGTTCGGCGCGCACGCTGGCGTCGCTGCCGTCGCCGGGCGAAGCGGTGGTGCTGTTTATCGAAACCTATGTACGCGAGGACATGATCCGGCTTTACGGCTTTCAATCGGTGCTGGAGCGCGAATGGTTCCGACTGTTGATGACCAATGTGCAGGGCGTCGGCGCCAAGGTGGCGTTGGCGATCCTGTCGACATTGGCGCCGGCCGACCTCGCCAATGCGATCGCGCTGCGCGACATCGCCATGGTCAGCCGCGCGCCCGGCGTCGGCAAGAAGGTGGCCGAGCGCATCGTCACCGAACTGAAGAACAAGGCGCCGGCCTATGCCGGAACTGCCTCCGGCACCATCGGTCTCAAGCAAGAGCTCGGCGAAGGGGTCGCGCCGGCGCCGATCACCGACGCCGTTTCGGCGCTGGTCAATCTCGGCTATTCGCGTGACACGGCAGCCAATGCGGTGGCGGCGGCTCTGAAGACTGCCGGCGAGGACGCGGATGCCTCGAAGCTCATTCGTTTCGGGCTGAAGGAACTGGCGCGGTGAGCGGTTGCTTGTCCCGTCCTTTGCCCCGTGCGAGGAAGGCGGCATGAGCCTTTCTCCCCGCCTCATTACCCCGGAAAAGCACGGCGAGGATGCCGAGCAGACCTTGCGGCCGCAGACGCTCGCCGATTTCATCGGTCAGGCGGCGGTGCGGGCCAATCTCAAGGTCTTCATCGAGGCCGCCAAGGGCCGCAGCGAGGCGCTCGACCATGTGCTGTTCGTCGGGCCGCCGGGGCTTGGCAAGACGACGCTGGCGCAGATCATGGCGCGCGAGCTCGGCGTCAATTTCCGCTCGACCTCGGGCCCGGTGATCGCCAAGGCCGGCGATCTGGCGGCACTGCTCACCAATCTCGAGGACCGCGACGTGCTGTTCATCGACGAGATCCACCGACTCAATCCGGCGGTCGAGGAAATCCTCTATCCGGCGATGGAGGATTTTCAACTCGACCTGATCATCGGCGAGGGGCCGGCGGCGCGCTCGGTCAAGATCGACCTCGCCCGCTTCACATTGGTCGCCGCCACCACCCGGCTCGGCCTTTTGACCAATCCGCTGCGTGACCGTTTCGGCATTCCGGTGCGGCTCAATTTCTATTCGGTCGAGGAGTTGGAACAGATCGTGCGCCGCGGTGCCCGCATCCTGCAAATGCCGCTCGGCGACGATGGCGCACTGGAGATCGCGCGCCGCGCCCGCGGCACGCCGCGCATCGCCGGCCGGCTGCTGCGCCGGGTGCGCGATTTCGCCTCCGTTGCCGGGGACGGTCACGTCGACAAGCAGATTGCCGACGAAGCTTTGACGCGGCTGGAGGTCGACGGGCTCGGCCTCGACGCGCTCGACCGCCGCTATCTCTCGATGATCGCCCGCAATTTCGGCGGCGGTCCCGTCGGCATCGAGACCATCGCCGCCGGCCTGTCCGAGCCGCGCGACGCTATCGAGGACATTATCGAGCCCTATCTGATCCAGCAGGGTTTCATCCAGCGTACGCCGCGCGGCCGCGTGCTGACCGCCAATGCCTGGCGTCATCTCGGCCTCGACGCGCCGAAGGATCTGGCGCAGCAGCAGATCAACCTGTTCCAGGAAGAGTAACGGAGATTTGTCCTCCGGAACGGGTTGTCTGCGCAGAATCTCCTCAAGCCTGCCAGCGTGAAGGCGCATTCCTGGATTTTATCGAGCGTCGTAGTGTCGGCGCGGACTGCTCCGATCAAGTATCGGAGCGAAGAAAGTGATCACCAGACGCGGGTTCCTGAAATTCGTCGGGGGTTCGTTCCTCTCGCTGGCTTCGCTCAGTGCCTATGCGGTTGGCATCGAGCCGATGCTGTTGACGCATGTGAAGCGCTATCAACTGACGCCGCCGCATTGGCCGGCGGGTCTGAAGCTGCGGGTTGCGGTGCTTTCCGACATCCATGCCTGCCACCCCTGGATGACACCTGAGCGGATCGCTTCGCTCGCTGCTGAGGCGAATGCGCTCCGGCCCGATGTGATCCTCATGCTTGGAGACTTTCCTGCCGGCACGCGCATGGTGACGGGTTGGGTGGATGCGTCGGAATGGGCGCCGGCGCTGTCCGGCCTCAAGGCGCCGCTCGGCGTCTGGTCGGTCCTCGGCAACCATGACTGGTGGGAGGACCGTACCGCGCAAAGGGCTGGCGCCGGCCCGACGATTTCGCGCAAGGCGCTGGAGGCCGTCGGCATTCCGGTGCTGGAAAACGATGTCGTGCGCCTGGAAAAGGACGGCCACGGCTTCTGGCTTGCCGGCCTCGCGGATCAATTGGCGTTGCTCCCCGGCCGGGCCTGGGGCCGCAGTCACCCCAAGGGGCTGGACGATCTCGACGGCACGCTGGCCAAGATCAGCGACCAGGCGCCTATCATCCTGCTCGCCCACGAGCCCGACATTTTTCCGAAAGTGCCGGGGCGGGTTTCGCTGACGCTGTCGGGCCACACCCATGGCGGGCAGGTCCGGCTGTTCGGCTATTCACCTGTGGTGCCGTCCCGCTTCGGCAATCGTTTCGCCTATGGCCATGTCGTCGAGAATGACCGCAATTTGATTGTCTCAGGCGGGCTCGGCTTCAGCATCGCGCCGGTGCGGTTCGGTATGCGGCCGGAGATACTACAGATTGATCTGGGCTCAGCCTAGGGCTTGCCCTCAGTGAAGCGACCGGATCGCATCCATTACAGCAGGTTCGGCCTTGTCGCCGTTGAAAGCGTCGACGATGCCGAAGGCGCCGCCAAAACTCCACACCGACCATGAGAAGCCATGCGCCTCGGCACGCGCGATCATGTCCTTGACATAGGCGGCGCGGTATTGCGGCGGCATCACATAGGGGTTGCCGTATTCCTGGCGGATCATGCCGAATTCACCGAGCGTGATGTTTTCCGGCTTGATGCCGTTGGTCTTGGCCCAGGCGTCGACCTTTTCGAACGGCGCATCCATGACGCCGAGCAGCTTCTCGTCCGTGTCCATGCTGGCCACCTGCTCATCGAGATAGGAGAGCAAACCGTTCCGTCTGGTCCACGGCGCCTCGGCCTTCATCTTGGCGCGGATCGCATCCAGCTTCGCATCGAGTTCGGCACGCGGCACCGCGGTCAGCGGGTAGGGCAGGCCGGTGACATAAGGAATGAAATCGCCGGCCCAGGTCGCGCCCTGATGGGTGAGCAGGAACGGGTCGTAAGAGTGGAAGGTCCAGATGATGTTGTCGTCGGGGATTGTCTTCGGATCGATCCTGACCAGCGAGGCCGCATTGGAATAGCAGGCGCCGGTCAGGATAAGCGTCAGCCTGGTGGCCGAGGCGCGCGCGGCCGCGAACAGCTTCTGCTGTCGCTCCGGCCAAAGGTTGGTGCCGTCGCTGTCGCAGTCGACGATCGGCTCGTTCATCGGCTCGAAAGCGACCTGCGTCGGGTCCTCCGTGGCAAGCGTACGCGCCATTTTGCGGATGACCTCGACATAGGCGTCGAAGGTGGCGGGATCGTCCATCACCTGGCCCATCCCGGGCTCGCGGCCGCCACCGGCCGGGATGAGGTGCATGTCGACGATCACTTTCAGCCCGGCCCGGTTGATCATGCGGGCCGAGTCCCGCACGCTGGCATAAAGGTCGTCGCGCAGCGCCAGCGTCTGGTCGGAAAGGAACGGTGAGGGATCGACGGGCATGCGCAGGAAGTCGAAACCGGCGGCCTTCAATGCCTTGAGATCATCCTCGTTGAGGAACTTGCGCCATTCCGGATAGGGCAGGATGGCTTTGGGATCGTTCCACTTGTCTTCTCCGACCCAGGTCGTCCATTGGTCGAGGTTGAGGCCGCGCTTCATCGAAAAACTCGCGGCATGGCCGGGCAGCGCAGACGCCGCCAGCACCAGTAACGCCGCCATCAAGGTCTTGATCATCGCCGTCAACAGTGCCATCCGGTTTGCTGCGCTGGTGATATTGGCAGGACAGGTGCCCCGCCGGGGGCAAAAAGGAAAGCGCGATGGACGATCATGGTGAATCGGCGGCACTCGCTGCCGGGCTTTCCGGTGAGCTGACGGAGTTCGGCCATCGGCTGATGGCGCGGGTCTACTATGCCGACACCGACTTCTCCGGCGTCGTCTACCATGCGCGTTATCTCGAATTCTTCGAGCGCGGCCGCTCAGACTATCTCAGGCTCGCCGGCGTCCACCACACCGAACTTCACGAAGGCAAGCATGGCGAACGCATTGTCTGGGTGGTGCGGCGCATGGAGATCGTTTTTCGTTCGCCCGCCCGCATGGACGATATCCTGACCATCGACACTCGCACCGAAGACATTTCCGGCGCCCGGATCGTCATGGCGCAGCAATTGAAGCGCGGCGACGAGGTGCTGGTCGAGGCAAAGGTCGAGGCGGCGATCATCGGCGAGAACGGCCGGCCGAAGCGCTTTCCAAAAGAATGGATCGCTGCTTTCATACCAAGGGCAAGCTGATATCCGGGCCTGCGGCCTGCAACGAGCTGCTGATCGGCAGCGTGTTCGATTGCAATGGACAGCCTGCCGGCGTGCCGAGGCGCGGCAATGCGCCGCGCCTTATTTCCTAACCCATCCTTAACCATAACGGTTCATGAAGAGATCGGTGAAGATTGGAAGAATCCGCGCGCCTTCCTTTCACCAATATTTGCCCTGAAAAGGCCGCTAACGGTGCATTTTGGGGTTAATCCGCAAGCCTAGCGCGAACGGACCACGAGGATGCCCATGGGCCAGCCGCCAGCGATGCCCGGAAAATCTTAAGGACTTGAACGATGGAAAATATCGCACTCGCCGACCCGGCAGCGCATTTGTCGATTTGGGCGCTGTTCATGCAGGCCGGCTGGGTGGTCAAGCTGGTGATGATCGGGCTGCTCTGCGCTTCGATCTGGACCTGGGCAATCATCGTCGACAAGCTGGTCAGCTATGCCCGCATGCGGTTGGCGCTCAACCGCTTCGAGCAGGTGTTCTGGTCGGGACAGTCGCTGGAGGAGCTCTACCGGACGCTGGCCGACCGCAAGACATCAGGCATGGGCGCGATCTTCGTTGCCGCCATGCGCGAATGGAAGAAGAGCTTCGAGAAGGGTGCAAAATCGCCGCTCGGCCTGCAGACCCGCATCGACAAGGCCATGGACCTGGCGCTGACACGCGAGATGGAGCGGCTGGAAGGGCGGCTCGGCTTCCTCGCCACCACCGGTTCGGCGGCACCATTCATCGGGCTGTTCGGCACCGTCATCGGTATCATGACCTCGTTCCAGGCCATCGCCGCTTCCAAGAACACCAGCCTTTCGGTGGTTGCCCCCGGCATCGCCGAGGCGCTGCTGGCAACGGCCATCGGCCTGCTCGCCGCCATCCCGGCTGTTATCGCCTACAACAAGCTGTCATCGGACGCGAACAAGATAGCGGTGCGGATGGAAGGGTTCTCGGACGAGTTCTCCGCCATACTCTCGCGCCAAATCGATGAAAAAGTAGCGCCGAAGGCCTGAGGAGCAGCAAGATGGGTATGTCCGTAGGCATCTCGGGACGCGGCGGGCGCGGCCACAGGCGGCGCGGCCGCCATCACGCGCTGATATCCGAAATCAACGTCACGCCGATGGTCGACGTGATGCTGGTGCTGTTGATCATCTTCATGGTCGCCGCACCCTTGTTGACGGTCGGCGTGCCGATCGACCTGCCGGATACGCAGGCCAAGGCGATGAATGCCGACACGCAGCCGATCACCGTCTCGATCAATGCCGCCGGCCAGATCTACCTGCAGGAAACCGAAATCCCGATCGAGGAACTGGTGGCCAAGCTGCAGGCGATTTCCAAGACCGGCTATGAGGAACGCATCTTCATCCGCGGCGACAAGTCGACCGACTATGGCACCGCCATGAAGGTGATGGCCCGCATTTCGGCCGCTGGTTACAAGAATATCGGCCTGGTTTCATTGCAGGAACAGGAACAGTAGCACCAAGATGCGGACCGGCCTCACCACATCGGTGATCTTGCACACGGTAGCGTTAGCCTTCGGGCTGTTCACGCTGTCGTCGCCGCCTGCCATGCCCGCGTCCGATGCTGAATCGGTCTCGGTCGCTATCGTGCCGATAGAGGCCGTCGCGCAGACGCTGCAGGGCGACAAGAAAGCAGTGATGCACGAAAAGCCGGCGCCGACCCCGACCAAGCGCCCCGATATCGTGCCCGAAGCACAGAAAATTGGTGAGAACAGCGCCGACACCGACAAGCCGGTGACGGACGAGGCCAAGCCGAAGCCGGTCGAGCTGGCGTCGGCCCCGGCCCCGGCGCCGACACCGAAGGAGAAGCCTAAGACCGAGGACGCGCCGAAGCCGAAGGAAGAGCCGAAGCCGACACCGGCAACGGAAGTGGCGCCGGTGCCGCAGCCGAAGGAAGAGGTCAAGCCCGAGCCGGTCAAGCAGACGGAGCCAAAACCCACCCCGGCGAAGGAGCCGGCGCCAGCGTCACAACCGGACACGACCGCCGCCATCGAGCCGAAGCCAGAGGTCAAGCCCGACGCGGTCGCCGAGGCCATATCGGAACAACAGCCTCCGGAGGAGGCGCAGCTCCCGAATTCAGCTCCCGCGCCCGAAGCGCGGCCGAAGCCGCAGCCGGCGCCGGCTGAAATGGCCAAGGCACCGGACCGCAAGGACGCCGACAAGCCGGTCAAGGAAGCTTCGTCCAAGCCAAAGTCCGACGACAACCAGTTCGATGAAGGTAAGATCAAGGCTCTGCTCGACAAGCAGAAGCCTTCTGGCGGCGGTGCCAAGCGCTCGACCCAGCAGGTCTCGCTCGGCGCCGACAAGACCCAGGGCCAGAAACTGTCGCAGGCCGAAATGGGCGCCTTGTCGGATCAGCTTGGCAATGCTTGGACCCTTCCGGCAGGGCTCGAGGGCTCGGAAAACTTCGTCGCCGTAATCGTGTTCAATCTCGATGCCTCCGGCAAGCTCGACGGCCGTCCGACCGTCGAAAAATCGAGCGGAAACCAACAGTTCGACGAGAGCGCGGTGCGTGCCGTCCAGAAAGCAAACATGGCTGGTCTGCAAGTTCCTGCCGGCAAGCAGGATATCTGGGCCCAGGTTCGGGTCACTTTCGATCCCAGAGAGATGCTTGGGCTTTAAGCTTGGCGTCGACAAAATCAGTTAAGAGAAGCGAGAAGACATGAAATCCATCCTCAAGCCGCTCCTGACGATTGCAGCCATGGCGCTGGGCATGACTGCCGTTGCCACCTTGCCGGCGCGAGCACTCGTCGAGATCAACGTCAACAAGGGCAATGTCGAGCCGTTGCCGATCGCGATCACCGATTTTCAAGGTGAGCTTGGCGCCCAGATATCCGATATCGTCAGCGCGGATCTGAAACGCTCCGGCCTGTTTGCACCGATAGACAAGAGCGCCTTCATCGAAAAGATCGCCAATCCGGATGCGCAGCCGCGCTTCGACGACTGGAAGGTAATCAACGCGCAGGCGCTGGTCACCGGCAGCGTCGGCAAGGAAGCAGACGGGCGTATCCGCGCGCAGTACCGGCTGTGGGACACCTTTGCCGGCCAGCAGATGGCTGGCGAACAGTTCTTCGCCAATGATGCCAATCAGCGCCGCGTCGCCCACATCATCGCCGACGCCATCTATGAGCGGCTGACGGGCGAGAAAGGCTATTTCGACACCCGCGTCGTCTTCATCGACGAATCCGGCGCCAAGAATGCGCGCAAGAAGCGGCTCGCCATCATGGACCAGGACGGCGCCAACGTCCGCTATCTCTCGGACGGCAAGTCGATCGTGCTGACGCCGCGTTTCTCGCCAAACCGGCAGGAAATCACTTACATGTCGTATGAGAGCGGCCAGCCGCGGGTGTATCTGCTGCAGATCGAGACCGGGCAGCGCGAACTGGTCGGCAATTTTCCCGGCATGACCTTTGCTCCGCGTTTCTCGCCGGACGGCCAGAAGGTAATCATGAGCCTGCTGCGCGACGACGGTAATTCCAACATCTTCGCCATGGATCTGAGGAGCCGCTCGACGACCAGGCTCACCAACTCGACGGCCATCGATACCTCGCCCTCCTATTCGCCTGACGGCAGCAAGGTGGTGTTCACCTCCGACCGCGGCGGTCGCGCGCAGATCTATGTGATGGGCGCCGACGGTTCGGGCCAGACCCGCATTTCCTTCGGCGACGGCGTCTATTCGACGCCGGTGTGGTCGCCGCGCGGCGACCTGGTCGCCTTCACCAAGCAGACCGGCGGCGAATTCCAGATCGGCGTCATGAAGACCGACGGTTCGGGCGAGCGCATCCTGTCTTCAGGCTTCCAGCAGGAGGGACCGACATGGGCGCCCAATGGCCGCGTGCTGATGTTCTTCCGCGACTCCGCCGGTGGCCCAAAACTGGTTTCCGTCGACCTCACCGGCCGCAACGAGCAGCCGATCCCGACCGCAAACTTTGCCTCCGACCCGGCGTGGTCGCCGTTGCTGGAATAAACCAAGTTTGCTTTCGACGTGGCCTGCCTCGTTGCAACTTGGCAACAGTGCCCTAAAAGCCCTATTTTGGGGCTTTTTTCACGCCAAAGTCGCCTTTTGGCCGCATTTCCGCCTACGGTCCGCGACCATTGTGGCATCAGGTTATTTCGGCTGCGGACGGGCACCGAAACCAAATTTTAACCGTGTTTCTTGAATGCCGGTTAACCCAAACGTGGTTACTGGGTGATCAACGAAATCACTCGAAATACGAAGGAGAGGCGGCATGGGCCGTATCGCAGCACTTACCAGAAACCCGGCGATGATCGCCCTGATCGCGATGCTCGCCATCACCGGTTGCGCCTCGAAGAAAACCCCGAACAACGCTGCCGATCTCGGCCTCAATGGCGCGGGTGCCGCAACGCCCGGCTCGGCGCAGGACTTCACCGTCAACATCGGCGACCGCATCTTCTTCGACACCGACTCGACCTCGATCCGTGCCGACGCGCAGACCACGCTTTCGCGTCAGGCGCAGTGGCTCAACCAGTACAAGCAGTACGCCATCGTCGTCGAAGGCCATGCCGACGAACGCGGCACGCGTGAATACAATCTGGCGCTCGGCGCCCGCCGCGCCGCCGCCACCCGCGACTTCCTCGTCGCCAAGGGCGTTTCGGCAAGCCGCCTGAAGACGATTTCCTACGGCAAGGAACGTCCGGTTGCCGTCTGTGATGACATCTCCTGCTGGTCGCAGAATCGTCGCGCCGTCACCACGCTCTCCGGCGCCGGCTCCTGATAGGCAAGACGGCGGCGCCTTAGTCGCATAATTGCAACACCTCCATGCGAAAGGCGGCCAATGGCCGCCTTTTTCAGTTCCAGTCCCGGAAACAAAATTGGGAAACAAAATTTGGCCGAAGTCTCGCCTCCTGCTAAGAGCCGAGGGCGCCTGGCTGGTCCCACTGTGATTGGAAGGCGCGAACAGGCTCACGAATTACACGGCGAGAGGCACATGCATTTCAGATCGGTCTTGAGCGGCACGCTTGCGCTGCTGCTCGTATCAGGCTTCGCGGCTACTGCGAGCGACACCGGACAACCCGCGGATAGCGGCTTTTCCTTCCACCTTCCGACGCTCGGCATCTTCGGCAAGAAGGAGAAGCCGGAGCAGCAACAGATCGCGCAGCAGCAGCAGGACGGCACCACCGCCGCCAGCCTCGAAGAACAGCTGCGGCAGATGAACGGCAAGATCGAGGAACTCAATTTCCAGGTCCTGCAGATGCAGGAACAGATGCGCAAGCAGCAGGAAGACAACGAGTTCCGCTTCCAGCAGCTGGAAGGTGGCTCCAGCGGGCAGCCGCCGGCGCAGAAGAAATCGGAGGCCACGCCGCAGGATGGCGATACCGACAACAGCGTCGCCGAGGCCCCGGCAACGCAGGCGCCGGCCGATTCGGGTGCACAATCGGATGGCGGCCAGAGCGTTGGCGAAGTCATCGTCGAATCGCAGACCGGTGATCCCGGCAAGGTGATCACCGGCACACCGCCGAAGACCTTCGGCACCATCACCGTCGACAAGAACGGCAATGTGATTGATGCCGGCGGCAACACGCAGGCGACCGCGCCGGCGGAAGGTGCAGCTCCTGCCGTCGAGGCGCCGGCGACCGGACCCAAGACCGGCAAGTCCGACGGCACAGTGGTGGCGGCGTTGCCTGCCACCAACAATCCGGAAGAGATCTACCGCAACTCCTACCAGTTCATCCTGTCGGGCGATTACAGCACCGCTGAGCAGGGTTTTCGCGACCACATCGCCCGCTTCCCCAAGGATGCCAAGGCGGCGGATGCGCATTACTGGCTGGGTGAGTCGCTGCTTGGCCAGCAGAAGTATCATGACGCGGCCGAGGTTTTCCTCTCCGCCAGCAAGGACTATCCGAAGGCCAAGAAGGCGCCTGACATGCTCTTGAAGCTCGGTGTATCGCTGGTCGGCCTCAAGCAGAAGGATGTCGCCTGCGCCACCTTCGGCGAGATCGGCAAGCGCTATCCCGATATTTCGGCGGCGCTCAAGGAGCGCGTCAAGCAGGAACGGGCGCTGGCGGCGTGCTAGTCTTCCCCTCGCATGTCGGTGTCCGGGGACCACTTTTGGGCGACATGCATTGATGCTCGATACCGAGCCTGACCTTTCGGAATTTTCAACGATCGACTTTACCAACGGCGCTGTTGCGGCCGTGTCCGGCGGCAGCGACTCGACCGCCCTCCTTCTTCTCCTCAAAGCTCATCTTGACCGCACCGCCCCGACAGCCAAGCTGCTGGCGGTGACGATCGACCACGGCCTGCGTCCGGAAGCAGCAGTGGAAGCACGCGCCGTGGCAAAGCTCTGCGCCGAGCGCGGCATCGAGCACCGCACAATTAGCTGGTCCGGCGCCAAGCCGTCGACCGGCCTGCCCGCCGCAGCGCGCGAGGCGCGCTACCGGCTGCTGGCCGAGGCCGCGCAGGCGCAGGGCATCGGCGTGATCGTGACCGGCCACACCGCGGACGACCAGGCCGAGACCGTGCTGATGCGGCAGGCGCGGGGCGATGGGCGAGAGCTTGCAGGCCGAGGCCTCGCCGGCATGGCGCCGGCCACGCTCTATGACTGGCGGATCTGGATCGCGCGGCCGCTGCTCGGCGTACGGCGCGCGGCATTGCGCGCCTTCCTGCGGCGCGAAAACGTCGGTTGGGCGGAGGACCCGACCAACACCGATGCGCATTTCGAACGGCCGCGCATTCGAGCCGTGCTCGGCGAAGACCGGAGCGGTCAGCGTTTTGCCGAGGCGATCGGCCTGGCTGGACAGGCGGCCGGCGAGCGAGAGCAACTCGGCCGCCGCGCCGCGGCGTTGATCCGGGAATTTGCCAGCCAGCCGGCACCGGGTCTCATCCGTCTCGATCCCGGTTTTGTCAAAGCCGACGACACGCAAGCCGCGGTCTATGCGCTGCGTGTTCTGCTGGCGGCGACGGGCGGCGTCGCCTTGTTGCCGGACCAGACGCGTAGTGAAGCGCTGTTCGCGCAAATGCGGGCCGGGCCGCTTTGCGCCACATTGTCGCGGACGGTCGTCGATATCAGGCGCACCGGCATCTTCCTGTACCGTGAGTCACGCGACCTGCCGCCTGCCGCACCATTGGCTGCCGGGATTTGGGACGGCCGCAGGTGGGTTACCGAAGCAGAGGCGATCACATTAGGCGACAGTTCTGGTGCATTGTTGATCGCGCCGCTCGGCGCGGCTGCAGCCGCCAAACGGAGTGCCGGGAATGGCGCGCCAGCAGGCCTTGTGCGCGCCGCTTTGGCTGCGGAACCGGCGCTGTGGCGCGGTAGCGAATGCCTTGGCTTTGCAGGCGATGCAACGACGGCAGCGGCAATCGCCGTCAGCCCGGCCGTCGCGCCTTTTGCGCGCTTCCTGCCTTGCTTCGATCTGGTGCTGGCCGGGGCCGTCGCCGAACTGACCGGTGCGCCGCCGGTCCCGGCCTTGCCTTCCAGCCGCCACAGTGCCGGTTGATGGTGGCGCGAAAGCTTAACCCAGACGTGCTGTTATGCTTGGCAAGGGGAGGCGCTCTCCCTATGTTAGGCTCAAGTTTCCTCTCATACGTGTGCCCCACCAGGTACCAACGGGACAATTGATGAATCCGAATTATCGCAACCTCGCGCTCTGGGCGATCATAGCGGTCCTCCTCATCGCTCTCTTCAATCTGTTCCAGACGCCGCAGACGCGCGGAGCCTCGACCGACGTTCCCTACTCGCAATTCCTGCAGGAGGTTGCGGCCGGCCGGGTCAAGACGGTGACCATTGCCGGCGACCGCATCATGGGCACCTACACCGACAACGCGAATGGCTTTCAGACCTATTCGCCTGGTGATCCGCAGCTGGTCTCGCGGCTTCAGGACAAGAATGTCGTCATCAATGCGCGTCCTGAATCGGACGGTTCCACCTCGCTTTTCAGCTATCTCATCTCCTACCTGCCGATGATCTTGATCCTCGGCGTATGGATATTCTTCATGCGCCAGATGCAGTCCGGCTCCGGGCGCGCCATGGGCTTCGGCAAGTCGAAGGCCAAGCTTCTGACCGAGGCGCATGGCCGCGTCACCTTCCAGGATGTCGCCGGCGTCGACGAGGCCAAGGAAGATCTGGAAGAGATCGTCGAGTTCCTGCGCGATCCGCAGAAGTTCCAGCGCCTCGGCGGCAAGATCCCGCGCGGCGTGCTGCTCGTCGGCCCTCCCGGCACCGGCAAGACGCTGCTCGCCCGCTCGGTCGCCGGCGAAGCCAATGTGCCCTTCTTCACCATTTCGGGTTCTGACTTCGTCGAAATGTTCGTCGGCGTCGGCGCAAGCCGTGTCCGCGACATGTTCGACCAGGCCAAGAAGAACGCGCCCTGCATCATCTTCATCGACGAAATCGATGCCGTCGGCCGCCATCGCGGCGCCGGTCTCGGTGGCGGCAATGACGAGCGCGAGCAGACGCTGAACCAGCTGCTGGTCGAGATGGACGGCTTCGAGTCCAATGAGAGCATCATCCTGATCGCCGCCACCAACCGTCCCGACGTGCTCGATCCGGCGCTGTTGCGTCCGGGCCGCTTCGACCGCCAGGTGGTGGTGCCGAACCCCGACATCGTCGGCCGCGAGAAGATCCTCAAGGTGCATGTGCGCAACGTGCCGCTGGCGCCCAATGTCGACCTCAAGGTGGTCGCGCGTGGCACGCCGGGCTTCTCCGGCGCCGACCTGATGAACCTGGTCAACGAATCCGCCCTGATGGCGGCGCGCCGCAACAAGCGCCTCGTCACCATGGCCGAATTCGAGGACGCCAAGGACAAGATCATGATGGGCGCCGAGCGCCGCTCGTCGGCAATGACCCAGGCCGAGAAGGAGCTCACCGCTTACCACGAGGCCGGCCACGCCATCATGGCGCTCAACGTGCCGTCCGCCGATCCGCTGCACAAGGCGACCATCATCCCGCGCGGCCGTGCGCTCGGCATGGTCATGCAGCTGCCGGAAGGCGACCGCTATTCGATGAGCTACAAATACATGGTCTCGCGGCTTGCCATCATGATGGGCGGCCGCGTCGCCGAGGAGTTCAAGTTCGGCAAGGAGAACATCACTTCGGGCGCTTCCTCCGACATCGAGCAGGCGACCAAGCTGGCGCGCGCCATGGTTACGCGCTGGGGCTTCTCGGACAAGCTCGGCCATGTCGCCTATGGCGACAACCAGGAAGAGGTCTTCCTCGGCCATTCGGTGGCGCGCACGCAGAATATCTCGGAAGAGACCGCGCAGATCATCGATGCCGAAGTGCGCCGGCTGATCGACGAGGCCTATGTCTCGGCCAAGTCCATCCTGACCAAGAAGAAGAAGGAATGGATCGCGCTGGCGCAGGGCCTGCTCGAATACGAGACGCTTTCGGGCGAAGAGATCAAGCAGTTGATCGCCGGGCACAAGCCCGCGCGCGATTTGGGGGATGATACCCCCACGAGCCGTGGCTCAGCCGTGCCGAAGTCCGGTCGTCGCAAGAAGGGCCCGGAGCCCGAAGGCGGCATGGAGCCTCAGCCATCGAGCTAGGATCCGACCAGGACAGGTTCTAAAAAACGCCGCGGCTCAAACCGCGGCGTTTTCTTTTTTGGGCAAGACATTTCGTTCGGGCAGACGTTGCAGCCATTAGCTTGACTCCCCTCGCGGTCGGTATTGAATCGATTAGCCGGCTGCCGTCGGATCAACCGGCGCGGCTGTGTGGGAGGTGTGATCATGGGCAAGAGGGACAAGCAGGCCAGAACTGCGCCGGTCGGAGGCGATATCCATCTCGATGCGGTCGAGGGCGAGGCAATGGAAGCAGCCTGGAAATTGCCGAACGGCGATGCCGGCGGGCGGGGCAAGAAAAAGAAGAAGAAGGCCAAGCAGGCCAAGGCCGAGAAACCCTACCGTTATGTCGACGAACTGGTCCGGCTGCAGTTCGAACTGATCAAGCTGCAGGATTGGGTGCAGAAGGAAGGGCTGAAGGTCGTCGTGATCTTCGAAGGCCGCGACGCGGCCGGCAAGGGCGGTGTCATCAAGCGCATCACCGAAAGCCTCAATCCGCGCGTGTGCCGGGTCGTGGCACTGGGCACGCCGACCGAACGCGAACGCAGCCAGTGGTATTTCCAGCGCTACGTGTCTCACCTGCCCGGCAGGGGCGAGATCGTGCTGTTCGACCGCTCCTGGTACAACCGTGCCGGTGTCGAGCGCGTCATGGGCTTCTGCACCGACGCGGAGTACAGCGAATTCCTGCGCTCTTGCCCGCTGTTCGAGGAGATGCTGATCAAGTCCGGTATCATCCTGGTCAAATACTGGTTCTCGGTTGGTGACGACGAACAGGAACGCCGGTTCAAGGAGCGTATCGACAATCCAATCAAGCGCTGGAAGCTGTCGCCCATGGACCTGAAGTCGCGCGAACACTGGGTCGAGTATTCGCGGGCCAAGGACATGATGCAGAAATTCACCGACACCGATCAGTCGCCCTGGAACATTGTCGATGCCGACAACAAGAAGAAGGCGCGGCTCAATTGCATCAGCCATCTGCTGACGCGGATTCCGTACAAGGAAATCCGTCCGGCGAAGATAAAGCTCAGCCCGCGTCAGAAGGACGACGGTTATGTCCGGCCGCCCAAGACCAGCCAGCACTGGGTGCCAACCGTCTACTGATTGTTCTAGAGCCTATTCCATCCCGATGAAATCGGGATGGGGCTCTATCATCTTTGTTTGAGCATGATCTTTTCCGAAAACCGGTTCCCACTTTTCGGGATCATGCTCTAGCGCAAATAAAAACCCCGCGGACCTGAACAGGCCCGCGGGGTTCTTGATCAGCAGCGAAGCTTGCGAAATCAGCTCTTCAGCTTGGTATTGCAAAGGCTGTAGAAGCCGCCGCCCTTCTGGATCCAGCGCAGGCCATTCAGCGTGTTGGCATCCTTGTTGGCGTAGTAGAGCTCGAGGCAGGTGTGCATGCGGCCCTTGGCCGGCGTTTCGCTGGCGAATTTCTTCGAGATCGCAGTCGGGAACTTCACACCTTTGGGGGCGGTGACCGAGGGCTTTTCAGGCTCGCTGGTATAGGTCGCCTCGCTCGGGGCCGGCACGGTGTCGTCGTCATCGGCGCCGGCGCCGCATTCGGCCTTGCGGAAGTCGTTCCACTTCTTGCCGCCCAGCGTATTGGCAGATTTGGCCGCCTGATACTTGGCGCTGCAATCGGCCATGCTTAGGCCCTTGCCGCTGCTGTCGGCGGCTGCCTTGGTCGTCGTTGCCTTGGCCGGTACTACTGCCGCGGATGCGCCGGCGGCGCATTCGGTCTTGCGGAAGTCGTTCCACTTGACGCCGTTGAGCGTGCCGGCAGCCTTTGCCGCCTGATATTTGGCGCTGCATTCCTTGGCCGTCAGGCCCTTGGCGCCATCGTCGGTTGCCGCCGCAGCCTTGGTCGTGGCCTTGGCGGGTTCCGCCGCTGCGGATGCGCCGGCGGCGCATTCGGTCTTGCGGAAGTCGTTCCACTTCGCGCCGTTGAGCGTGCCGGCAGCCTTGGCAGCCTGGTATTTGGCGCTGCATTCCTTGGCCGTCAGGCCCTTTGCCTCATCGGCGGTGGCCGCCTTGGTGTCTGCCTTGGCAGCAGCAGCCTTCTTGGCCGGCTTGGCGGTCTCGGTGGTGGCCGCCGCGTCGGTGCCGCATTCCGCCTTGCGGAACTGGTTCCAGGTCTGTCCGTTCAGCGTGCCGCCGTCCTTGGCGGCATTATACTTGGTACTGCACTCGGCCATGGTCAGCGCGTTGGCGGGCGCCGCCATGAACAAGGTTGCGACGGCAAGACCCGTCAAAGTTGCAAGTCGGTGGATGAGCATGGCGTTTCTCCCGTTGCTGCGCCCATAGGTTGTACCCGTGTGAATCAATAGCTCTCAACGCTAGGCTGCGCCAGATGCTAAATGGTGCCGGTATCGCCGGAAAGCACGTTCTCCCGATAAGGTGATGGAATCCCTGCTATCTGCCGCCTCCAACAGCAAAGGTTACCGGCCCAACCTGCGTCGCGCGGCCAGTGTGAGCGGTATATTGCGGCAAGACCGTGTCATCGTGATACGTAGCGAACGGACCTAAACAGCCTGCTACAATGATTTTCTAAGAATTCGTAATATACAATCACACAATGTGATCGTAAGGCTCGGCCCAATTGTGGCATTAGAAGCCGGCTGAAAAACCGACGGGGATTCTGGCTAACATGGCAGGACGCTATTTCGGCACCGACGGCATTCGCGGGCGCGCCAACAAATTTCCGATGACGGCTGAGATCGCGATGCGGGTCGGCATGGCCGCCGGTCTGTCGTTTCAGCGCGGCAACCACCGCCACCGCGTCGTGCTCGGCAAGGACACGCGGCTGTCCGGCTACATGATCGAGAATGCGATGGTGGCCGGCCTGTGCGCTGCCGGTATGGATGTGTTCCTGCTCGGCCCGATCCCGACGCCGGCGGTCGCCATGCTGGTACGCTCGCTGCGCGCAGATATCGGCGTCATGATCTCGGCCTCGCACAATCCCTATTACGACAATGGCATCAAGCTGTTCGGCCCCGATGGCTACAAGCTCTCCGACGAGATCGAGGAGCGCATCGAGAGCATGCTCGACAAGGACATCGAACTGGCGCTTGCCGATTCCGACGGACTCGGCCGCGCCAAGCGCGTCGACGGCGTGCATGACCGCTACATCGAATTCGCCAAGCGCACGCTGCCGCGCTCAATGTCGCTGTCGGGTCTCAGGATCGTCGTCGATTGCGCCAATGGCGCCGCCTACAAGGTGGCGCCGGCCGCCCTTTGGGAACTGGGCGCCGAGGTCATTGCCATCAATGTCGAGCCGAACGGCTTCAACATCAACAAGGAATGCGGCTCGACCCATCCGGCCGGCCTGCAGAAGAAGGTGCATGAAGTGCGTGCCGACATCGGCATCGCGCTCGATGGCGATGCCGACCGCGTCGTCATTGTCGACGAGAATGGCACGATCGTCGACGGCGACCAGATCATGGCCCTGATTGCCGAGTCCTGGCATCAGAGCGGGCGGCTTGCCGGCGGCGGCGTCGTCTCGACGGTGATGTCCAATCTCGGCCTCGAACGCTTCCTCGGCGACATCAAGCTGCAACTGCACCGCACCAAGGTCGGCGACCGCTATGTCGTCGAGCACATGCGCGCGCATGGGTTGAATGTCGGCGGCGAGCAATCGGGCCACATCGTGCTGTCCGATTTCTCGACCACGGGCGACGGGCTTGTCTCGGCGCTGCAGGTGCTGGCCTGCATCAAGCGGCAGAACCGCCCGGTCAGCGAATTGTCGAAGAAGTTCGAGCCGGTACCGCAGCTGTTGAAGAATGTCCGCATCGCCGGCGGCAAGCCGCTCGAGGAAGCCCCGGTCAAGGCCGCGATCGAAGATGCGCGCAACCGTCTCGGCAAGGCCGGGCGACTGGTCATCCGGCCCTCCGGCACCGAGCCGCTGATCCGCGTTATGGCCGAGGGCGACGACCCGCAACTGGTCGAAGCCGTGGTCAACGACATCGTCGACGTCATTTCGGAAACACGCAGCGCCGCCTGATCGGGGCGCTTCCTGCGCGAACTGCCGCCGTCTCAAGACCTCAAGGCCCGCCTCCAGGCGGGCTTTTTCGTTTCGGCCAGGGTGGTCTCGGCGTCATGCCGGCAGAAACTGTTTGCTAAAATGTCGAGAATTCGTGGTTAATCAATAGGGTTAAACGCCTTTTAACTTTTCCAATTCATTATCCACAACTGAGGTCAATCATATTCGGGCGGGTTGGACTTTCCCGACGGTTCTCAGGGGTGATAAGCATGTTCAATACAGCAAAAATGGCTCTCCTTGCCGCGCTGTTCGCAGGCGTGGCCGGGTCGGCATTCGCCGCCGATCTGGCGGAGCCGCCGGTGGTCGAGGAAGCGCCACCGCCGGTTGCCTATGAGCAGCCGGCCGATTTCGGCGGCTGGTACATCCGCGGCGACATCGACTATCACTGGTCGAAATTCCGCGGTGGCGACTACACCACCTACAGCCCTGCGCCGCCCCAGCTTCCCGGGTCTTTCGCCTCCGGCACGTTGAAGAGTTCGTTTTCGGCTGGCGCCGGTGTCGGTTACCAGGTCAACCGGTACTTCCGCACGGATCTGACCTTCGACTGGATGGGCAAGTCCAATTTCCGCGGCTCGACCAACGGTTTCTGCGCCGGCGGCATAGCTTGTACCTCGGTCGACACATCGTCCTATTCGGCGATGCTGCTTCTGGCCAACGCCTATGTCGATATCGGCACCTGGCACGGTGTGACGCCCTATGTCGGCGCCGGCATCGGCGGTGCCTGGGTCAAGTGGGATACGCTGCACAACACCGATCTCGACGGCTCCTTCGAGCACTCCGGCGGCAAGGGTTGGCGCTTTGCCTACGCCCTCATGGCCGGCGCCTCCTACTGCCTGACCGACCGGGTCAAGCTCGATCTCGGCTACCGCTACAGCCACATCAACGGAGGCAAGATGTTCAACTACGCCTCCGACAGCAATGTCGGCCCGGGCTACGACCATGGCATCAATGTCCACGAAGTGCGTGGCGGCCTGCGCTATCAGTTCGGCCGGTCGGACTGCGCTCCGCCGCCGGAGCCCTACGTTCCCGAGCCGGAGCCGATCTACACCAAGTAGTCGCTTCTAAATCCAGGAATTCGCGAACCGCCCGGTCATGCCGGGCGGTTTTCGTTTTCCGGTTGCGGTGGATTTCATCGGCCGCGTGCGCTGAAGAAAGCCTATCGAAATCAATTCGGTAACGCCGCGTTATCCTTAACCCGCACTTAACCACTATGGTTAACAATGCCTACTGAAACGGCGCTTGCAATCAAATGACGCGCGCCAATTTCAGGAGCCGGGGACCCATGAATTTCAAATCGCTGACAGCGCCTGCGCTCGCCGCACTCGTGCTTGCTCCGCTGACGCCGGCACAGGCCGCAGACTACGATCCGCCGGTCTATGTCGATCAGGCGCCGGACTATCAACCGGTCGAGGTCGGCTCTGGCTGGTATCTGCGCGGCGACGTCTCTTATTTGGCGCAGAAGAGCTACCAGGATCAAGATTTCACCTTCGCGCCGGCGAGCTTCAGCGAAAAGCAGGATCCCGCCTTTGCCAGCATCGGCTTCGGCTACCATTTCAACGACTATCTGCGCGCCGATCTCAATCTCGGTTATCTGCCGGGTAACAAGATTGGCATCCACTACGACGATACCGCGATCGTGATTCCGCCGGCCACGGCAACGGTAGCGTCGGCATCCCTGGAGAATTATTCCCTGTCAGGAATGGTCAATGGCTACGTCGATCTTGGCACCTATGTCGGGATCACACCCTATTTCGGCGCCGGCATCGGGCTGGTCCGGAGCAAATACAAGCTGTCGGCGAGTTACTTCACCGACAATGTCGACCCTACGGATGATTTCGTCCGGAACGACAACAAGACCCAGTATTCCTTCGCCTACACGCTGGATGCGGGCCTTGCCTATCAGGTGACCAAGAATGTTTCCGTCGACCTCGGCTACCAGTACTTCTCAGCGCCGGATGCCGAATATGTCACGGCCGCGAGCCTGACGTCCTATCCGATCCGCAAGGGCATCAGCAATCATCAGGTCAAGCTCGGGCTGCGCTACGACCTCTGGTAGGCTGGTTACAGACACGAATCCTGACGGCGGATCTCTTCGATCCGCCGTTTGCGTTTGAACTCACGACATCCTGATCGCGGATTGCTTGTATCTTGTCAGCGACAAAAACTTTCCTCTTGACGCCTGATGGCTGAACGCATATCGCCGTCCGTGGGCCACCCCTCCCCAACGAGGGGCCACTATCTGGAAGGATAGACCACGATGACGACGCATACGAAGCCCGGACTCCGTCCGGCAAATCCCAATTTTTCCTCAGGTCCCTGCGCAAAACGCCCCGGCTGGTCGGTCGAGGCGCTGAAGAATGCTGCGCTCGGCCGTTCCCACCGCGCCAAGATTGGCAAGACCAAGCTCGAACAGGCGATCGATTTGACGCGGGAAATTCTCCAGGTGCCTGCGGATTACCGCATCGGCATCGTGCCGGCGTCTGACACAGGCGCTGTCGAGATGGCGCTGTGGTCGCTGCTCGGCGAGCGCGGTGTCGACATGGTCGCCTGGGAAAGCTTTGGCTCCGGCTGGGTCACCGATGTCGTCAAGCAGCTGAAGCTCGCCGACGTGCGCAGGATCGAAGCCGGCTACGGCGAACTGCCCGATCTCACCAAGATCGATTTCGACCGCGACGTGGTCTTCACTTGGAACGGCACGACCTCAGGCGTGCGCGTGCCGAATGGCGATTTCATTCCGGCCGATCGCAAGGGTCTGACCATCTGCGATGCGACGTCGGCCGCCTTCGCGCAGAGGCTCGATTTCCAGAAGCTGGATGTCGTCACCTTCTCCTGGCAGAAAGTGCTGGGCGGCGAGGGCGCACACGGCATGCTGATCCTCAGCCCGCGCGCCGTCGAGCGGCTTGAAACCTACAAGCCGGCTTGGCCGCTGCCAAAGATCTTCCGCCTGACCTCGGGCGGCAAGCTGATCGAAGGCATCTTCAAGGGCGAGACCATCAACACGCCGTCGATGCTGTGCGTCGAGGATTATCTCGATGCGCTCAACTGGGCGAAGTCGATCGGCGGTCTCGATGCATTGATTGCCAGGGCCGATGCCAATGCCGCTGTGCTTGACGGCTTTGTCGACAGATCCTCATGGCTCGGCCATCTCGCAGTCGATGCGGCGACACGGTCCAACACGTCCGTGTGTCTGTCCTTCACCGACCAGCAAGTTGCGGCGCTCGATGCCGACGGACAGGCGGCTTTTGCGAAAGCGATCGTCTCGGTGCTCGACAAGGAAGGCGTCGCCTACGACATCGGCTCCTACCGCGACGCACCGTCCGGCCTGCGCATCTGGTGCGGCGCTACCGTCGAGACCTCCGATCTCGAAGCGCTGCTGCCATGGCTCGACTGGGCCTTCGCCACGCAGAAGGCGTCGCTGAAAGCGGCGGCCTGAGATTGCATGGCGGCCTGCGGGCCGCCATTTCCCCGACAATTCAATTGAAGGAGGCCGCAATGGCGCCCCGCGTACTCGTCTCGGATAAACTTTCCACCACCGCCGTGCAGATCTTCAAAGACCGCGGCATCGAGGTCGACTATCTGCCCGATCTCGGCAAGGACAAGGAAAAGCTGCTCGAAGTGATCGACCAGTATGATGGTCTTGCCATCCGTTCGGCCACCAAGGTCACGGAAAAGCTGATCAACGCCGCGACAAAACTCAAGGTCGTCGGCCGCGCCGGCATCGGGGTCGACAATGTCGACATCCCGGCGGCAAGCCGCAAGGGCATCATCGTGATGAACACGCCCTTCGGCAATTCGATCACCACCGCCGAGCATGCGGTGGCGATGATCTTCGCGCTCGCCCGCCAAATCCCGGAGGCCAACGCCTCGACCCATGCCGGCAAGTGGGAAAAGAACCGCTTCATGGGTGTCGAGATCACCGGCAAGACACTGGGCGTCATCGGCTGCGGCAATATCGGCTCGATCGTCGCCACACGCGGCGTGGGCTTAAAGATGCATGTCGTCGCCTTCGACCCGTTCCTGTCGGACAAGCGCGCCGAGGAGCTCGGCGTCGACAAGGTCGAGCTGGATGAGCTCTTCGCCCGCGCCGACTTCATAACCTTGCACACGCCGCTGACCGACAAGACGCGCAACATCATCGACGCGGCTGCGATCGCCAAGATGAAGAACGGCGTGCGCATCATCAATTGCGCGCGTGGCGGGCTCATCGTCGAGGCCGATCTGGTCGCGGCGCTGAAGAGCGGCAAGGTGGCCGGCGCCGGCGTCGATGTGTTCGAGGTGGAACCGGCGGAGAACAATGCGCTGTTCGGCATGGAGAATGTGGTGGCGACGCCGCATCTCGGCGCCTCGACTGCGGAAGCGCAGGAAAATGTCGCGCTGCAGGTCGCCGAGCAGATGGCCGACTATCTGATCAAGGGCGCGGTTTCGAACGCCATCAACATGCCCTCGATCACGGCTGAAGAAGCACCGCGCCTCAAACCCTTCGTCAAGCTCGCCGAAGTGCTCGGCGCCTTTGTCGGCCAGGTCACCGAGGATCCGATCAAGGAGGTCGAGATCCTGTTCGATGGCTCGACCGCGACCATGAACACACGGGCGCTGATCAGTGCGACGCTTGCCGGACTGATCCGGCCGCAGGTCTCCGACGTCAACATGGTGTCGGCGCCGATCATGGTGAAGGAGCGCGGCATCATCGTTGCCGAGGTCAAGCGCGACAAGTCGGGCGTCTTCGACGGTTACATCAAGCTCACCGTCAAGACCGAGCACATGACGCGCTCGATCGCCGGCACCTGCTTCTCCGACGGCAAGCCGCGTTTCATCCAGATCAAGGGCATCAATCTCGACGCCGAGGTCGGCCAGCACATGCTCTATACGACCAACGCCGATGCGCCCGGTATTATCGGCCTGCTCGGCACGGTGTGCGGCGAGAACGGCGTCAACATCGCCAACTTCCAGCTGGGACGTAACCGGCCGGGCGGCGATGCGATTGCGCTGCTCTATCTCGACGCGCCGTTCCCCGAGACGGTGCTGGAACAGGTCAAGGCGCACAAGTCGATCGACTCGGCCAAACGGCTGCAGTTCGACGTCAACGCGATGTGATCTTGGCCTTGCAGTGAGAATCGAAGGCGCGGCCTAGAGTCGGATGATTTCAGGTCTGTTCGACCTGAAATCTGAATCCGCCTCTAAACAAAATAAATAGAGCATGATGTCGTCCGAAAACCGCTTCACACTTTTCGGCATCATGCTCTAGGTCCGCGCCTTCTTTCGTTCAGACCGGCAGCAAGTCCGCCATCTTGCGCCCGCTGTATTCGGCGAGCGAAATGCCGCCCATCACTAGGACGAGTGCCAGTGCCTGGTAGAGCTGGAATGTCTCGCCGACAATCAGCACTGAAAGCAGAGTGCCGAAGATCGGCACCAGGTTGATGAACAGGCCGGCGCGGTTGGCGCCGATCATTTCGTTGGCCTTGATGTAGAGGATCTGCGAGATGACCGAGGCGCCGATTGCGGTGTAGACGATGACCACCCAGCCGCTGATATCGGGGACGATGACCTTGCCGGCCGCGACCTCCCACAGGAAGAAGGGCAGCGACGTAATGAGTGCCGCGACCGCCAGAGACAACATCAGGCTCTGCCAGCGCATCACCGGTTTCAGCCGCAGCCCGACCGAATAACCGCTGTAGAGGATGACGGCGACCAGCATGATGGCGTCGCCGAAATTAAGCTCCAGCGTCAGCAGCCGGAGCGGGTCGCCATGGCAGGCGGTCAAGATCACACCCGCTATGGTCAGCACCACGCCCGCAATCTGCGCCCAACTCACGCGCAGGCGGAAGAAGATGAAGTTGGCAACGATGATCAGGACCGGCATCGCCGCCTGTTCGATCGAGACATTGATTGCCGTCGTATAGTTGAGCGCTGTGTAGAAAATGGTGTTGAACAGGGTGAAGCCGCTGGCCCCCAGCGCAGCTAGGACGAGCCAGTGTTTGCGCACCACCGGCCAGTCCTCCTTGATCGTGCGCCAGCCGATCGGCAGCAGGATCGCAACCGCCAGCACCCAGCGCAGGAAGACCAGCGTCATCGGCGAGACATGGTCGACCGCCAGCTTGCCGGCGACGGAATTGCCGCCCCACAGCAAGGTGGTAAACAGCAGGAACAGATAGGCGCGTCGATGCATTGCAGGATTCCGGCCGCCGGAGGTGCGGTGTTTGCCGGCCTATGGCCCCCGCCGGGCCAAGTAAATGATGTCAAAGCCGAAAATTGTTGTGCCTCAGGGCGTTTTCGGCGGCAAAGAAAGGTCGCACTTGCGAGGTCTTGACGCTATAGAGGCCTGTCGTTTCGAACCATATCCAGGCCGCCATGGCGGCATCTCAAGGGAAATGAAACATGGCCAATGTGGTGGTCGTCGGCTCGCAATGGGGCGACGAAGGCAAGGGCAAGATCGTCGACTGGTTGTCGGAGCGCGCCGACGTGGTCGTGCGCTTTCAGGGCGGCCACAATGCCGGCCACACGCTGGTCGTCGACGGCAAGGTCTACAAACTGTCGCTGCTGCCGTCGGGCGTGGTGCGGCAAGGTAAATTGTCGATCATCGGCAATGGCGTCGTCTTCGACCCGCACGCCTTTGTCGCCGAAGTGGCAAAACTCAAGGCGCAAGGCGTCGAGGTGACGCCGGACCGCCTGAAAATAGCCGAAAACACCGCGCTTATCCTGTCGCTGCACCGGGAGCTGGACGGATTCCGCGAGGATGCCGCCTCCAATTCCGGGACGAAAATTGGCACGACCCGTCGTGGCATCGGCCCTGCCTATGAGGACAAGGTGGGCCGGCGTGCGGTCAGGGTGATGGATCTGGCGGATTTGGAAACGCTTCCCCTCAAGGTCGACAGGCTGCTGACGCATCACAATGCGCTGCGTCGCGGGCTTGGCCATGGCGAGGTTACGCATGAGGCGATCATGACCGAGCTGACCTCGGTTGCCGATGAGATCCTGCCCTATATGGACCGCGTCTGGAAAATCCTCGATGACAAGCGCCGCGCCGGCGAGCGCATCCTGTTCGAGGGTGCGCAAGGCACGCTGCTCGATATCGACCATGGCACCTACCCGTTCGTCACCTCGTCCAACACAGTCGCCGGCCAGGCCGCTGCCGGCTCGGGCGTCGGCCCCGGCGCCATCGGCTATGTGCTGGGCATCACCAAGGCTTATACGACACGTGTCGGCGAAGGCCCGTTCCCGACCGAGCAGAAGAACGAAATCGGCGAATTCCTTGGCACGCGCGGCCACGAATTCGGAGTCGTCACCGGGCGCAAGCGCCGCTGCGGCTGGTTCGACGCCGTGCTTGTGCGCCAAGCCGTCGCCGTCAACGGCATCAAGGGCATCGCGCTGACCAAACTCGACGTGCTCGACGGGCTGGATGAGATCAAGGTCTGCACGGGTTACCGACTCGACGGCGAGATGATCGACTATCTGCCGGCCAGCCAGGGCGCGCAGGCGCGCGTCGAACCGGTCTACGAGACGCTCGAAGGCTGGAAAGGCACCACCGCCGGCGCGCGCAGCTGGAACGACCTTCCGGCGCAGGCCGTCAAATATGTCCGTTACATCGAGGAGCTCATCGGCGCACCCGTCGCGCTCCTTTCCACCAGCCCGGAGCGGGACGACACAATACTTGTGACCGATCCGTTTCAAGACTAGTTTCTGAAGCCTTTCCGGGGCATCGCGGCCGATTTGCGGGGGCCGGCCCGGGGGAACAAAATACAGGTCGACTGAAGCATGGCAGATTTCGTTGCTATTCTAAAAAAGGCGCTCGACAAGCACGGCGACGAGACGCCCGAAAAGCGTACGCGCATCTATGACAGCGTTCGTACCATGCTGGCGAAGAAGCTTGCGGAGTATTCGCCGCCGCTGGCCACCGAAGCCATAACCACGCAGAAGCGATCCCTGGAAGACGCTATCGCAAGTGTCGAGCGGGACTATGCCAAAGCGATGCCCGCCTCCGATCCGCTGGCGGAATTGGAACACATTTTTTCCTCCATCGACCGTAACAAGAACCAGCCCAGTCATGTAAAGCCGTCCACCACGCCTGCATCGGCACTCGCGCCGGCATGGCAGCCGTCGAAACCCGCGCAGTCAGCGCCGGTTGCCCGGACGGAGCCGAGCTGGCAGCGGCCTGCGCCGACACCGCCGCCGCCTGCGGCGCGTGCCGAAACCGTCAACGAGCAGGCCGCGGAGCTGGACGCCGACGACGATAGCGCCGATGTGTTTGCTAATGACGAGCAGCAGGCCGCTGACACATTCCAACGCCTGCGCCCGGCCGAGCGCAAGCGCAGCTATAGTGGGCTGATCGCCGCTGTTGTCGCGCTGCTGGTGGTCGCTGGCGGCGGCTACGGCATCTGGCTGAACAAGGATGCGTTTGGCTCGTTGTTCGGCGTCGGCGACACCAAGACAGTCTCGACCGAACCGCTGGTGAAGCCGGCGCCCGCTAAGCCTGCTGCGCCTGCTGCCGATGCCCCGGCACCGGCTGCTGCCGGCGAGGGAACGAAATTCACGCAGCGGCTGACGCCCGAAGGCAGTGAGACCGACCCTGGTCCCGCGGCCGGTCAAAGCGGCATTGGCGAGGGCGAATCCGTCGCCGCGCTGACCACGCCACCGCCTCCGGCTCCAGCTGCGGCTCCAGCCCCAGCCCCTGCTGCGGCGCCAGCGGCTGCGACCCCGCCGGCCGGCGACACCGCAGCCACGGCGGCGCCTGCCACGCCGGCGCCTGACGCTTCCGCCACGCCACCGGCA